>CAWJGD010000011.1:0-255594 GCA_963842345.1 uncultured Acidobacteriota bacterium | reverse complement strand
ACAAATTGGCCCTTGCGCGCTGTGCGGGGCGGTCACCCCATTGGCGGCGTGCACCATTCCGGCAATCTGCTTCGCCGCGGAAATGCCCAGCCATTGCGGCTCTAACTGGATGATATGAACTGCGTCGTGACTGAGCAGCTCGAGGAATTGCTCGCGGCAGTAATAATCTTCTCCGCACGAGATGGGAACAGGGCTCAGCTTGGCTACCTCGACAATCGATGAAATTCTCTGAGGCGGAACAGGGGTTTCAAACCACGCCGGGCGATACGGCGCCATCGCCTCCGCAAACTGCAACGCGGTATGGACGCTGAAGCGGTTGTGCCCCTCCACCAAAATGTCAATTTCGGGGCCAACCGCATCCCGAACTGCCTTGATGATCGAGATTGCCAGGTCGAAATCCGCCGGTTCAACGGTGCGCCATGCATTACCGAACGGATCAAACTTTTAGCGCCGTATATCCGCGCGCTTTTACCAGCTTGGCTTTCTCGTAGTAACTTTCCGGAGTACGCGGGCCCCGATACCATCCGTTGGCGTACACCCGCAGCTTTTTGTCGTGGTTGCGCCCGCCAATCAGCTTGTACAGCGGCTGTCCGCACGCCTTCCCGATAATGTCCCAGCACGCCATCTCCACTGCGGCAAGCGCCGAACCTAGAAGAAGTACGCCGTCGGAGTACACGTCTCTGAATAGCTTCAAGGCCAACATTTCGGTATTGAAAGGATCATGTCCAATCACCAGATGGCTGAGTTCATGGATGGCCGCTTCCACGGTCTTGGCGAAACCGTTGAGCGTTCCTTCGCCGATGCCGTGAACGCCTTCATCCGTGTGGACTTTGACGAATAACCAGTTCTTCCAGGGATCCCCGGCAATAAATGTTTCGACCTTCGTGATCTTCATCCAGCTCTCCCCCAGCGTGAGTTGGCAAGGCCTTCTAGCGATCTTTACCTTGCGGTGTGCGCATGAGCGACTAAAAATACCATTTGACTCGACTAGTTCCAATCTGTAAATTGCCCTTCTAACATATGCAGCCGGGAAACGCGGCGCGCCGTGAGTTGGTGCCGCATGGCGGCCACGCAATGTTGCCTTCCGCAGAGCTTGCCGATGGTTTCACCCGGCTCTACCTGGTCGGTGAGCCTTTGCAGATGGTCGACGGCAAATGTGTGTTGGTTGAGAAGATGGGAGGGCACGATCATGGATATCATCAAAGAATTGCTTCGGGGCATTCCGTTGCCGCGAATGGTGAAAGTTCGCCAGAACTTTCCCGTCTCGGAGATCAAGGACGTGCCAGCCAGTTTGCGTGAGCAACTGAACAAACCCGGAGTTGGCGACCGCATTAAGCCTGGCATGCGCATCGCAATTGCTGTTGGCAGCAGGGGCGTCGCGGAAATTCCTACCCTGGCGCGAGTCACGGCGGAAGAAATCAAGCGCCGCGGAGGGCGTCCGTTTATTGTGCCCGCGCATGGGGAGCCACGGTGGAGCAACCGCCGAAGGTCAGAAAGATGTCCTGGCGAACCTGGGGGTGACCGAGGCCACCGCCGGATGCGAGATTCTGTCGTCCATGGAAGTCGTGGAACTCGGACGGTTGCCGGTTGGCTTGCCGGTCTATATCGACAAATACGCCTATGGGGCGGACGGGATCGTGGTCATTAACCGCGTCAAACCGCATACCGCCTTCCGCGGCCCCAATGAAAGCGGAGTCGCGAAGATGATCACGATCGGCCTCGGCAAACAAAAGGGCGCCGAATCGTGTCACGCGTATGGTTTTGGTGTGGCCGCGGAATTCATCCCGGCGATGGCGCGAATCACTCTTGCCAAGGCGCCGATCCTGTTCGGAGTAGCCACGGTGGAGAACGCATACGATCGCATTGCGAAGATCGTCGCCATGCCTGCCAGTCGAATTGATTGAAACGGACACAGCGCTTCTGCTTGAAGCCAAAGCCAGCATGGCTCGCATCTGCTTTGACGACCCCATCGACGTGCTGATCATCGACCAGATTGGCAAGGATATCTCCGGCGACGGAGCTGACCCTAATATTATGGGCCGCTATCCGACGCCTTTCGCATCGGGCGGACCCAAGGTTTCCAAGATGGTGATACTCGACCTGACGGAAGCGACTCACGGCAACGCCAACGGCATCGGTCATGCCGAGTTCACCACCCGCAAGCTGTTTAACAAAATAGATTTCCCGATGACCTACGCCAACTGCCTGACCTCTACCGTGGCGTCAGCCGGGCAAACTGCCCATCATTCTCGAGGATGATCGCGATGCGATCCTCGCCGCCATGAAGACGTGCAACGCCCGGGATCTCAGCAAGGCCAGGGTCGTCCGCATCAAGGACACGTTGCGCATTGGCGAGATCTACATTTCTGAGTCGATGTTGGCTGAGGCCGCTACCAAGCCGGAGATCGAAGTGATAGGTCCGCCTGCCGAGATGGTTTTCGATGCGGCAGGAAACCTGATTGTCCAGCCCATTTCGCCCAATACGCGGAGCCACGGCGCGTGTCGGGGGCCCCGGTTGTTGAGACAATCGCCTGACCGGCTGCTGAAAAACTACTCTTCGGGGTGTCATCCTGAGCGTAGCGAAGGATCTGCTGTTTGCGCGAGCTAAAGAAAAAGCAGGTCCTTCGGTCGCCCGCCCCAACATGCGCAACTACGGCGCCTGTCGGGGAGCCCGCAAAACCGGCGCAACCTTCAGGATGACACTGCTACGAGTTTTTTCAGCAGTCTGTGAATCCGCACACCTTCAAAAACTATTTGCGTAACAGGCTCTAAGTTCTGACTCCAGCGACGGAATACAGCGGCATTGTGCCCGACAAAACTCTCACAACCTCCTGGGCAGTCATTACGCTGGCGCGTGCAACTGCTTCCGTGGTGTAGGCACCGCAATGCGGTGTAAGAATAACGTTCGGCAAAGACAGCAGCGGATGACTCCTCGGTGGAGGTTCTTCGAGCAAAGTATCGGCGGCGTATCCAGCTATGAGGCCTTCTTTCAGGGCCTCGTACAAGTCAGATTCGTTGACTAGCTCTCCTCTTGCGCTGTTAATGATGCAAGCAGCAGGTTTCATCAAACGGAGAGTCCTGGAATTAACCATGCCATTTGTCTGGGTGCAGGCCGGTACATGCAACGTCAGGAAGTCGGCCACGCGGAAGACTTCATCCATGGGAACATAATTTACCTTGTGCAGGCGGCACAATTCAGGACGCTGCTGGACGTCGAAGGCCGCTATGCTCATACCGAAGGCGCGTGCGCGGGCGATGACTTCGGAGCCGATCTGGCCGGTACCAATCACTCCCAATACCTTGCCGTGCAACTCACACCCCATCATTCGTCGCCAGCCACCGTTGTGCGCGGTCGCATCCTGCTGCGGTATATGGCGGGCGAGAGACAGCATGAATCCGACAGTCAGTTCAGCTACAGAGATGGAATTGGCGCCGGGTGTAAGGGTCACTGCAATGCCAAGCTCGGCGGCAGCTTTCAAGTCCACATTGCTGTAGCCCATGCCATTCCTGGCTACTATCTTTAGCCGCGGAGCGCCTGCCGCGAGCACTTTGGCGGTCATGGTGTCCAAGCCAACGATGGCCGCATCCATGCCCTGAATAACATGCTGCATTTCATCTTCGCCCCACGGTCTTTCGCCCGCATGCGCCACAATCTCATGTCCTGCCGACTCAAGGACCGCTCTTCCCTCTTTGCTGGCCGCGACGGAACGGGCAGTGATCAATACTTTTCCCAAGGCATTAGCTCCAACAATCGGATTGCTCTCAAGCTATTTCGTATGCTCAGCTTGATAGGCGGAAATTTCAGAGAATGCTTGCTGCAGGCTCCAGTACACCTGCTCGTAAATAGCGTAGAGGCGCGCATATCGCGCCGCGGCCTTTGGCTCCGGCTGAAATGAATGCGCAACCGTAATGAGATTACCGGTATCAGCAATACTCTGCAACGCTCCGGCCGACACGAATCCCAGCACGGCGGCCCCAAACGCCGCTCCTTCATTGATATTCGCCACGTTCAACTGTTGCCCGAAGACGTCGGCAAGCATCTGCGACCATATCGCGGACCTGGTGAAGCTTCCACTCAACCTGATTTCGCGGGCCGGTCCAGCCAGTTGCTCTAGCGCTCGCAGAATGCTATTCATGCGATAGCACACCCCTTCGATGGTCGCTCTTGTGATGTGGTTCTTACCATGGTTCAAGTTCAACCCGAATAACACGCCGCGCGCATCGGCGTTCCAGTTAGGCGCTCGCTCGCCGAGAAAGAACGGCAGCAGAATCAAACCGTCGGAGCCAGCCGGAATTTTACTGGCCGCTTGAATCAACACCTCGTAAGGATCAACCCCCCGGCTTGCGGCTTCCAAGCGCTCAGCTTCGCCTAAGTTGTCGCGTAACCAGCGCAAGGCTATGCCGCCATTGTTGATCGCTCCTCCCAGCACCCAGGTGCTGTCGGTCAGGTTGTAGCACCACGTCCGTCCTTTTTCATCTGTTTGCGGACGGTCAGACAGGATGCGGACTGCACCGCTGGTGCCGATGGTGGCGCTCATTTGTCCAGGCTGTACCGCCCCTATTCCAACATTCACCAACACGCCATCGCCAGCGCCGATCACCACGGGTATCCCCGACGGCAGGCCTGTCCGCTGCGCCGCTTCAGCACTGAGAGCCCGACTGTAAGTGGTGGGCACAACCTCAGGGAGACTATCTTCCGAAATCCCCAGAAAGTGCATCAATTCTCGATCCCACTCCAGCCTCAGGAGGTTGTACAACCCGGAGCCGCTGGCGATGGAACGATCAATCACCCACTCCCCAGTCAAGAGCATGAACACGTAGTCTTTAATTGACCCGAAGCGCGGTGACTGTCCGGCTAGCCCGGGCCGTTGTTTCAGTACCCACGCTATCTTGGTCATGGGATACATGGGGTGAACTGGGCAGCCGACACGCCGGTAGACGGATAAGAAGTCCAGCCCGCTCATCTTCATCTCGGCAACGAGCGATTGGCTGCGGCTATCGGCCCAAGTCATCAGAGTCGAGATCGGGCGAAGCTTTTGATCGTAAACGAGAAAACTGTGGAACACGGAGCTGAAAGCAATGCCATCCGGCTTTCGTCCCTGGCGATCCAGGTGTGACGCGACCTCGCGCAGCACCTCCTCCATCGCCGCCACGATTTCGTCGGGATTTTGTTCCGCCCAACCAGGCTGAGGAGTATTCAACCGATACTCGCGGGACGCCGCACAGTGGCAGTGGCCGTCAGGCGCATAGGCCACTGCCCTGACGCCTGTAGTTCCAATATCAATGCCAATCCATGTTGGCACTAGCATGCCATCCCTTTTGCCGCCGGCGAGTAACTCATCCGACCCGAAGTTGATCTTGTAAACGGACAAGTATTCCATATGTGATCCGGAAATTCATGCTGCATTTGGCGTGGCCGGACACGGCCGGGCGGGGCGGGCAGATTGCAGATGCTCAGCAACTGAGTGGAGCCGACGATCGGACTTGAACCGATGACCTGTCGATTACGAATCGACTGCTCTACCAACTGAGCTACGTCGGCTTGCTTTTGCTTTCAACAGCTTACCACGAATTAATCGACTGCTCTTTTGCCCATTTGTTGCACACCGAAAAGCAGCCTAAGTTCCATGATCACATTACATCCAGTCGGGATGCAAGTTGTTGCATGGCGTCCGTCACCTGCCGTGGCACGGTCTTGTTGTAATGCTTGTGAGTGGTGGGACATCAGCGTGGCGTCAATGCCGTCCCGTGGATCGAGACCCGCATTAATTCCTGCGAGATAAACTGGCGGTGCTACGCACCTCAACCGTTTGCCAATCCGCCGGAGGGAAGTATACTCCCCAAATGTTTCGAGGTTCCTCCAGTTTAATTCCGTAATGCCCTTCAAATTGCGGACTCGACCACACCACCCGCGCAGTTCCGAATTCCCTGGTCCGCACCACAATGATGGCTACTTGCATCCCGAGGCGCAGACCTGCCTCGGTCTGGATCAGCGCGCCATGCTTATTTACCACCTTGGTCATTCCGTCAACCGTAAATGAGGAGCCATCGTTAGGGAAAACGCCGGAGACAACGAGTTGGACCGATGCGTCGATACGAGAACTTTGGCGACGCTGCACAAGTTTCGGCAGCAATGAGGTGGGGTCCGTCTGTTCGCGAGGGGAAAGGTGCTTTTTTGTTCGGCGTTGATACCAGTGCCTCTGTCGGGCATGGGCCGTAAGAAAGGCTATCAGTGCGATAGCCCAAAAAGCTATCCCCAACAATACTTGCACGCGCATGCGGCGATGCTACATCGATGAATTTGAGACCGCTGCCAGAAATGAATAATGTTCTACTTTCAGAACAGCTGGGAAGCCATTGCAGAGAGGTCGGCTGCGGCCGGCACCCTCCGATTGCAAGAGGAGCGGCATTTCCCGTACAATCAAAGTTCGGCCAATGGCCATTGCCGCGAGCTGAGGCTGCGGTGTGTCGGCATATGCCTGTGGGCCTGACCCAAAGATTTTTCTATCTAAAGAGGATGACTGGAAGGTATGGCTAATCATTTTTCGGCGCTTAAGCGCACCCGGCAAACGGTAAAACGGACCGCAGTAAACCGCGCCAGCAAGTCCCGCCTGCGCACGGCATTGCGCGAACTGCGGAGCGCCATGGACGAGGGCGACAAGGTTGCGGCTGAGAGCAAGCTTCGCGCCGCGACTTCGGTTTTGGACAAGAGCGTGCAAAAGGGAGTGGTCCACAAGAATACCGCTTCACGCTACAAGGCCCGCCTGACGGTGCGCGTAGCGGCCATCGCCAGCAAGTAACCTTCCCAGCTTTTCGCAGAGCGGCAGGTTCAGACCTGCCGTTTTGCTTGCGCCCCACAAACCCTGGCAGAAGCTGGCCTCGTTGGTACATGCACCGACGCTTACCCGCCCGGGCTAACCTACGGTTTTTCCAGGGATTTCTCCTGTATTTTCCCCCTCACTTAGTAGATTCCCGGTAGTAGTACCGATTGCTATGGTTGCCGAACCGTCCTAAAATGCCTGTACTCTGGCCGATTTTCGGCCGCCACCGCGACCGCGCTTTTCCGCGGGCGAAGGTCCGCAGGGTTCCCGGACGCGGCGTAGTGGTCGCGTATTGGATGGAGCGCAATCTGGCTCATGATGACCTCGGCGACGCACATGTGGTCCACGCAATTCGGCGCAAAGAAAAGGACGGCTCGCACTGCCGGGGTCCCCGGCATGCGCCGAAGTTGCGCGTGTCGGGGTGGAACCCTCCAGGCGACACTGCTGGCGTGTATGCTGCTGTGCGTTTTGCTGATATCGCCGATTTCCGCGCAAATAATTCATCCGCTTCAGGAAGATGGGCGCACGGTGTTCGTCAACGATGGCACAGTTGCCTCCAAACCGGCCATCAAGACGGCCGCCGGCAATCTACCTGCCTTCGAATATTGGAGCAACACGGAACGGCGATGGAAACCTCTGCCGCCGGCTTCCTCGGGCCTGCTCCGGCGTGCGCGGGTTGCCGCCGCCGAAGTGCAGAGTTTGGTGGAAGCTCGTCCGCCGGCAAAGCCCGCAATTGAGGAACCTTTGGCGGTTACTCTGAATTACCGGCATCCGGCACAGAGCCAAGGCTCCAGCCCGGCTGAGATCGACCGCATTATTGAAGAAGCTGCCGCGCGGCACCACGTCGATGCCAATCTGGTTCGGGCGGTGATCAAGGTTGAGTCAAACTTCAACCCGGCGGCCGTTTCGCGCAAGGGAGCAATGGGATTGATGCAGTTGATGCCCGCCACGGCGCGCAAATTCAACGTCAGTAACCCTTTTGATCCGCGGCAGAACGTCGAGGCTGGAGTTCGGCATCTGAAACGGTTGCTGGACAACTTTGGAGGTAATGTTGGTTTGACTCTGGCAGCCTATAATGCGGGAGAGGCAGCAGTGAACCGCAATAACGGAGTTCCGCCATACCCGGAGACGCGGCGATACGTGCGTCAGATCACGGGGTTTTATGGCGGTGAGGCGAGCACTCTGATTTCGGCGGCGCCGATTCGTGTTTCGCGCAACGCCTACGGTGTGCTCACGATCACGAATGTGGAGTAGGGACCAGGCGCATTTCTGTCTCATGACCCAGATTCTCTCAAAGCGGCGGATGTGCCAGGCGGTAATCGGCGCCGCCGTCGTGCTGTTTGCGCTTTGCTCGCCGGCGCACGACACGCAACAGAGCAGGCAATTGGCTCGTGCCCAGTTCCAGACTGCCGAACGCATGCGCGAGGCTCTGAACGGCAAACCTTCCACCCAGCGCACTCGCCGCGAATACCAGCAGGTCGGCGACGCCTATCGCCGGGTGTACTACCTGTCGCCCGGCAGTTCCAGGGCCGACTCCAGCGTAGTAGCGGTTGCCGAGTTGCTCGTGCAGCAGGGCCGTTCCTTCAACGACGAAAAAGCTCTGCGCGCCGCCATCGCGCAATATGAGTTCTTGCGCCACGACTATCCGGGCAGCAAGTACCGCTTCGACGCCTTATTCACCATCGGACAGGTCTATCAGCAAGATCTGGACGAGCTGGACAAGGCCAAGCAGACATTCCAGGAGTTTCTCAAGCGTTATCCGCGGCAGCGTCTTGCACTGCAGGCGCGGGATGCGATCCAGGAAATCGATGCCGAAGTCTCCCGCAGGAGCCGTCGCCCGCAGCCGCAGCGGGAGACAAAACTGGTGGAGGCAAAGGCGGCAATGCCGCTGGTGACAGGTATCCGCTATTGGTCGACCCCCGACTACACTCGAGTCGCCATCGACTTGGAAGCCGAGGTCAAGTACGAGGCTGGCCGCGTTCCGAATCCCGACCGGATTTTCTTTGACCTTCACGACACCAAGCTGGCGTCGGTGCTGGTGGGCAAGAGCTTCGATGTATCGGATGGGTTCCTGCGAAAGATCCGTGTCGCACAGTTCCAGAAGGATATGGCCCGGGTGGTGCTTGATGTCGACGATGTCAGCGACTACTCGGCGTTCCTGCTTCCCAATCCGTATCGCCTGATCATTGATATACACGGCCGCAACCCGCAGAAGACGACCGCAGTGGCGAAGGCCGAAGCTCCGGGAAAGAAACCGGTAGAGGAAACCGCAAAAACGAAGGAAACGGCTGCGACACCAAAGGCAACGGGTGAGACATCGAAGCCGACTGCCGCGGGCGCGACCAAGGCGAGTGCAAAAGCTGCAACTACCGCTACAGACACCACAAGCGAGGAGACTTCCAGCGCGGCTTCCGCAAAGACGGCGACGAAGACGGTTGCCGCTGACAGCACTCCACGAAAGACCGAGGCCGCTAAAACCGCCGCCGGCAAGGGACCGGACAATAAATCAGCGGGTGAAAACACCACCGGCAAGGGCGATGCCAACGGCATTGACGCCAACCAGGAGCAGAGAGCGACCCAACGGCCAACGAGCAAGCCTACGTTCCAAGCGGTGGCGCCGCGCGCACCGGAAAAGCAGCAACGCAAGAGTACGACGGCTGAGGCGCACATCGCTCAGCCTACCGCCGATGGCGAGCGTTCGCTGATTCGCGCGCTTGGATTGAAGATCGGCCGCATCGTCGTCGATGCCGGCCATGGCGGGCATGACACCGGCACCATAGCACCCAACGGACTGATGGAGAAAGACTTGGTGCTGGACGTGGCGCGGCGATTGGGACGCCTGCTGCAAGCGCGTATGGGCGCCGAAGTAGTCTACACGCGCGACGACGACTCGTTCGTTCCGCTTGAGACCCGGACGGCAATCGCCAATCAGCAGCAGGCTGATCTGTTCATCTCGATCCATGCCAATTCGAGCGCCGATCGCAGGGCTCGCGGCGTCGAGACCTATTACCTGAATTTCACCTCCTCGGCCGACGCGCTGGAAGTCGCCGCCCGCGAGAATGCGGTCTCGGAGAAATCGATTCACGAGCTTCAGGATCTGGTGAAGAAGATCGCCCTGCGGGACAAGATCGAGGAGTCGCGCGAGTTCGCGACCAACGTGCAGGCGTCGCTCTACCAGAATCTGTCGCTGCGGGATCGCGGGTTGCGCGACCGCGGGGTGAGGAAAGCGCCCTTCATCGTACTGATTGGGGCCAACATGCCCTCCATCCTTGCCGAGATCTCCTTCGTCAGCAACCCAACCGACGCCCGCAAGCTGCAGACACCCGAGTACCGTCAGAAGATAGCCGAAGCCCTCTACAAGGGAGTGACCAAGTACGTCAGCGGACTGAGCGGCGTAAAGTTGGCGGCACGCGGAAAAGACCAGGTGGGGCAATAGTCCCGGACCATTTCGGGTCGCCAATTGACCGGGCGTTGCCGGTTGCGCATCCTTCAGCTTTGCGATCCAGTCTAATATTAAGTGTGCCAAGGCGAAGGTTCGCCGGGTGTTGCGGATTTTCCATGAAGCTGTTTCCTGTCATCCTGCTCATTTCGCTTGCGGTTATGGCTCCGGCCGTTTTTGTCGGCCCGGCATGGGCTGACACAGCGAGTGCCTCGAGTCCTGGCGATCAAGCCGCCACGGCTTCCTCAAAGCTGGAGATTTCAATTCTGCCGAACGCTTTCGCGGGATGGGAGCTTTCCGGCAGCGTGCGCAAAGGAATCGACGCGGGCACGATCGATCACGCCCAGAGTGCCGCGCTGCGGGAGTACGGATTCACTGGATATGAGATCGCGACCTACTCGCAGGGCAATCGCAAACTTACCGTGCGCGCCGCCCGCTTTCAAGATGCCACCGGAGCCTACGGCGCTTTCACCTTCTATCGCGCACCCGGCACAATTCCCGAACGAATTGGGAATCTGGCTGCTTCCGACAACGATCGCGTGCTTTTTTTCCGCGGCACCGTCCTGGTGGAAGCTCGTTTCGATCGGCTTACCGCAATGAGCGCATCCGAACTGCGCGAACTCGCCGCGGCGTTGCCGGTGGTGAACGGGCCGGCCGCGAATCTTCCTGTGCTGCCCAACTATCTGCCCAAGGATAAGATCGCGCCGAGTTCCGCCAAATTCGTGCTCGGACCCGCCGCTTACGCATCCCTTGCGGCGCCGATCCCCGATAGCATCATCGACTTCGGCCTCAGACCGGAGATTCTCACCGGAAAAATCGCGCAGTCAGACACCGACGCCACACTGCTGTTGATCGCGTATCCGACGCCGCAGATTGCGATGGAAAAAATGGATGCAATGCGGAAGACGAATCCGCTGCCCGACGCTTCTTTCGTCGTGAAGAGAACTGGCCCGATCGTAAAAGTAGTCTACGGTTCGATTCCCCCGCAGGATGCGAATTCATTGCTGGCCCGGATCAACTACCAAGCCGAAGTTACGTGGAACGAAAACACCGGGTTGAGCAAGAAGGACAACATCGGGAACCTGGTGATTGCAGCGCTTACGCTTGCGGGCATCGTTGTTGTCTTCTCACTCGGCACGGGAGCGATTTTTGGCTTCGCCAGACCCCTTGCCTCGAAACTGTTCCCTCGCTGGGTCCGTCCGGCAGGCGAGGAGGCGGACTTTATCCGCCTGAACCTGCGGAAATGAGATAAAGCTCTAATTATCAATGAATTAGGAAGATAAGTACCGTGGCTAAGGAGTTTTTTGCACTGCGGTGAAATTGTTGATCAATTGCGTAAGTAATTGAAAACAAATAGATTTGTGTCGGAAAAATTCCTTGACACTCAGTTTCTTAGGCTCATAAGATTTTCTTAGAAAGTTTTAACGGTTTAAGCCTCCGTTGGAACTATTCTCCCTTGAAGAAAAGGTCGCCCAGTTGCCGGGCGGCCTTTTCGTTTTGTGGCTGCAATTTCAGTGAGCTGTTTACCATCCGGATTGAAGAGCACCGCGGAACTTTCTAACGACGAGGCACTTCGGTAATGGCAAGCAACAACGCCGAGCCAGCCCGCAGTTCTATGTTTGTCTGCTTTTCCTTTTTATTTTTTCTGGTGAAGAGAATCCCACCCGCCTTCACATTCGTTCCATTTTCAAACTGAAGATTGCTGGACCCATACACGCCACACGCACTCGGCGAGAATAGCCAGACAGCTTGTGGAGTCTTACTCACGGGTATGGCTGCACACTTGGAGCCCGCCTGATTAATGACCGCGGCGAGAACACCACCATCAACGGGCTTGCCAACTACTTCGCCCCACCTTGGATTGGACTCGGATCACGCGCTTATTTTCCAGCGAAACTTCCTGCGCGATGCGCGCGACGATAAGCTGTCCCGGCCTGCTGTCGCGAGAATCAATGGTGTGGTCGAGCACGATTGCGGCAACGGTCCCAACGGGAAAGTCTTCCTGCGCGTGCAGAGGGCATGCGAAACCACAGATACAGATACAGATGATCACAAGGATGGTAAGGAATCTAAGCCGGCACATGCCGCTAGCTCACCATCGGTCAGGGCTCCGTCAGACCGTGTAGGCCTGAGAGCACCGAGGTGCCCCCACCAGCGAGCTGTGCTCGCCCGGGGACCCGATGGGTGAAGTGAGGCGATCGAGCTCCGAATCAGGGCAGAAGGCGGCCTGCCAGGGCACAATCGGGGTGATCAATTTGTGAAAAAAAGGGTTAAAATCGTAAGTGCACGTGAGCGTTTCCGTCGGCTGGTTCATCCAACTACATGCAGGGTCGGTGGAGGTTTGTACCACGTTATCAAGGTTGTACCTTTTAACGAATAGTTTCATTGACTGGAGGGATAACTCAGGCTACTCTCTCGCCAGAGGGGGAGTGCTCCACGTCTTTGGGAGAGCATTTCGGGTCCTGTTTGCCGGCCAGCCTGCTCCGTCAGCTGGCGAATTATCTCGCGTCTCTTTCTCATACCTTCAATACATCTTCAAATCCATGGTCCGCCGAGTCGCGTCCGGCGGCACAACTGCGCGTATGCGCTTGAGGTGGTGATCGAGTCCTCGATGAAGAAAAACGTTGAAATCAGCCCCAAGATCGAAACCCTGTTTGGCACTCGCGATGAAAACCTGCACCTGATGGAGGATGGATTCAGCGTCACCATCAACCTGAAGTCTGATTCGATCGAGATCGAGGGTGCGGCGAGCGATGTCGCGCGCGCCGAGCAGGTGTTTGTCGACTTCGACCACCTGCAGCGCGCCGGTCACCAATTCAACAACGGTGACCTGGGCTCGCTGCTTCGCGTGGTGACGGCCGATCCCAGTGCCAGCCTGCGCGGGCTTGCCGAAGCCGGCCGCCAGCGCTCGTTTGGCAAGCGCCAGGTGCAGCCCAAGAGCATCAATCAGCGCCGCTATCTGGATGCGATTGAGAACAACGACATGGTTTTCGGCATCGGTCCGGCCGGCACCGGCAAGACCTACCTGGCGGTCGCCATGGCGATCTCGGCGCTGCTTTCCAAGCGGGTCAACCGCATCATTCTGGCGCGTCCGGCGGTTGAAGCCGGCGAGCGCCTGGGATTTCTTCCCGGCACTCTGCAGGAAAAGGTCGATCCCTATCTCCGCCCGCTCTATGACGCGCTGTATGAAATGCTGGAGCCCGAGAGAGTGGACCGTTTCCTGGAAAAGAACGTCATCGAGATCGCTCCCATCGCCTTCATGCGCGGACGCACCCTGAACGATTCCTTTGTCATTCTCGACGAAGCGCAGAATACGACCTCCGAGCAGATGAAAATGTTTGTCACCCGCCTGGGATTCAATTCCAAGGCCGTGATCACGGGCGACATCACGCAAATCGACCTGCCGAACGCGAACCGCAGCGGGTTAATCGAGGCCATTACCGTGCTTAAGAACGTCGAAGGCCTCTCGTTCCAGTTCTTTGACGAGACCGATGTAGTGCGTCATCACCTGGTGCAGCGGATTGTCCACGCCTATGAAGAGCACAAGGTCTGGAAAGAGCAGCAGATGTCGCTGCAACTGGATCTCGGCCCGGAGGCGCGCGCCAATGACAATGGCGGCTCGGCACTGCCGTCGGTTCGCAGGGACTCCATACTTGAGTCCCATTCGGCGCGCGAATAGAAATTCGATATACCATGGATGGGAGGGATCCGGCAGGCCCTCCCATTGGTGTTTTCAGACGGCGTGCCCTCGACTGCTCAATGCAGTCCGTAACCCCCGGAGCACTCTTGGTCATCGTTCACAAAGCGGTGGAAGGCGTAAACGTTGCGATGCTGGCGCGTTTTCTGAATTGCGGCCGCCGAACGCTCAAACTCGGAGGCGAGGTCACATTGCTGCTCACCTCAAGCGCGCAACTCAGACGCTTGAATCGCGAGTTCCGCCGCCAGGACTACCCAACCGATGTGCTCTCGTTTCCCTCCGAGGTTCCACCGCAACGGCACTACCCCACGTCAGTCCCAATCACCCCAGCGAGCAGAACTCGCCGGGGGCCCCGACAAAAGCGGGACGGGACGTGGGGCCCCGAGCAACGGCAAAAGCTGCCATCGCCGGGGACCCGTGCCGGGTATGCGGGCGATATCGCCATATCCGCCGACATCGCGCGGCGGAACGGCAGACTACTCGGACACGGCGCGGCCATCGAGATCAAGACCCTCATCCTGCATGGCCTGCTCCACCTCGCCGGTTACGATCACGAAAGCGATAACGGGCGGATGGCACGCAAGGAGGCTCTCCTGCGCCGCGCTCTCGGGCTTCCCGAGGGACTGATCGAGCGCACGAACAAGCCCGTTGTTGGCTTGTTGGGGTTGTCTGGCCGCCGGGGCAAGGAGCGATGAGCGCCATGTTCGTCTTCGTGCTCATTCTGCTGATTGGTGTGCTGACGCTGGTTTCCTACGTCGCCCGGCTCTACAGCGAAGCCGGCAAGTTTCTTTCGCGCGAATTTCAGGACAACATCGAGCTGTTCGAGCAGCAGATTGAGCCCCGGATCAAGGTCAGCCGCTGGCGAGCGGCGCTCTCGATGGCCGTGCTGGAGCAGCTTGCCACCGCCGCCATCACCCTGCTGCTGGTAACCGCCGCTTATCACGGCCGCTGGGGCGCCGCCGAAATCGCTCAGTTGAGCCTGCTGATCGTCATCATCATTCTTGTCTTCCATCGTTTTCTGCCCTATTTGTTTTTCGCCGGCACTCGCGGTGCCTGGCTGCTGGCGCTTGTTCCCGTGGTTCGCGCCCTCATCTACCTTGTCTTGCCCTTGACGCTGGTGCTGGGGTTTCTGCAATCGGTGGTTTCGCTCACCCGCACGGAGAACACGAGTGAGCAGCCCGAGCATCCCTCCGAAGCCGTCGATGCGCTCATCGAGGCCGGGCAGGATGAGGGCATTCTGGAAGAGAGCGACCGTCAACTCATCCATTCGGTGGTTGAATTCGGCGACAAAATCGTGCGCGAAGTCATGCGCCCACGGCCGGAGATTTTTGCCGTTCCCGCCTCAACGACGGTTGCGCAACTCACGGAGATGCTGCAGCAGCACCCGTATTCGCGGGTCCCGGTCTACGAGGGCGATCTCGACCACATTGTCGGCATTGTTCTGGCCCGCGACCTGCTCCAGGTTTCCGATGCAGAAGCCCACCATCGTACGGTGAAGGAGCTGATGAAGACCGATCTCTACCTCGTTCCAGAGACCAAGCGCGGCAGCCAACTGCTGCGTGAAATGCAGCGCCAGAATACCCGCATGGCGATCGTGATCGATGAATACGGAGGAGTGGCCGGACTGGTGACGGTGGAGGATCTGGTCGAGGAGATCGTGGGCGAACTGCGAGAGGAAGGCGAGAGCAAGTCGGACATCATTCGCGAAAGCGACACTTCCTACGTCGTGCCCGGCAACATGGATGTCGATCGGCTGGACGAACTGTTTGGCATCCGTCTGGGCGACTGGGAATCGACGACTGTTGCCGGACTGGTCACGGAGATTGCCGGTCACATACCTTTGCCCGGGGAAATCGTCGAACAGGATCGTCTGCGCTTCGAGGTATTGGAGTCAACGAACCGCCGCGTGGAACGGGTGCGCGTAAGCTCGATCTCGGCGACTGAGTCCAAACCGGCGCCGCCCAACAGGAACCAGGCCGGCATTGCGTGAAGAGTCCGTTACCCGATGGAACTGCCCCACGTTAGCCTCAATCACCCCAGCGAGCGCTGCTCACCGGGGACCCCGACGGGCGGAACGTGGGGCACCCAAGCGTGTGGCAGAGCTGCGGCCCCAAGGTTAGGCGGTGCGGCGTGTCTGCGCCGTCATGCCCCGTATCTCGTTCAGTATGCTGGTCCACTGCACAGAGTTCAGC
Organism: uncultured Acidobacteriota bacterium; assembly: GCA_963842345.1. GTDB lineage: Bacteria > Acidobacteriota > Terriglobia > Terriglobales > Acidobacteriaceae > CAWBRT01. The sequence goes on along the minus strand of CAWJGD010000011.1, from coordinate 239,445 downwards.
TTCCGTAAATAGGGAATCAGCTCGGCAATGAAATCGTCGCCCTGGAGCTGCCGGATCTGGTCTTCCAACGACGGTTCGCCATTGCGCAGCAAATCGCATATGGTGACGTTCAGCGCATCGGCCAGCCGTTGCATGGATGAAAGCGTGGGACAGGCCTTTTCGTTCTCGATTTTTGAGACGTAGGTGCGCGGCACGTTCATGCGCTGCGCCAGTTGACGCTGGCTCAAGCCGGCGCGGGTTCGCAAGGCGCGAATCGCTCCCGCCACGCTCAGTGGCCTGCTGCCCGGTTCGGCAACCGCCACCGGCTGGGCGATCGGCATAGTTATGACTGGTTCCGGCTCTTCATCGAAGGAGGTTTTGCATTTACGGCAAAGGTTATTAGCCGTCCGGAATTGCACCAGCTCACAGTGATCACAACGCAGGACTTCTCTGGAGTCAACAGGCGCTAGAAGCGTGGCCATTCATTAGTAACGGAGCTGCCAGAGCGGGCACTCCACCTCAGGTTTACCATCGTGATCCGCATCAACGTGGTAAACCTCAGGCTGGGCGTAATTTGCGGCAAACGCACCCTGAATGTCAAGATGATTCTGCGGCAAGGCGCGTATTTTGCGTTTGAAACTATGAATCGAACGCATAAAAACAGAAATAATACAGCAAAAACAGGGAGAAAACAGGGATGAATCGCGAACAAGCGTGGGGGTTACTAACTGAGTTCACCCAGTCGGAAAGTTTGCGGAAACATGCATTGGCAGTCGAGAGCTGTATGCGCGCCTATGCCCGCAAGTTTGGCGAAAACGAAGAGACCTGGGCCATCACGGGGCTGCTCCACGACTTCGACTATGAACGGCACCCGACCGCGGAAGAGCACCCGTTTGTGGGTGAAAAAATTCTGGCCGAACGCGGCTACCCGGAGGAGATCCGCCGCGCCATTCTCTCCCACGCGCAGTACAGCGGCGTGCCGCGGCAGTCGAAGATGGAAAAGACGCTGTTTGCCTGCGATGAACTGGCAGGCTTCATAACCGCTTGCGCCATGGTTAAGCCGAGCAAGTCGCTGGCCGAAGTCGAAGCCAAGAGTGTAAGGAAGAAGATGAAGGACAAGGCCTTCGCGCGCGCCGTCAGCCGCAGCGACATCACCGAGGGCGCCGCCGATCTGGGCATCGACCTTGAGGAGCACATCGCCTTCTGCGTTGACGCCATGCGAAGCGTGGCCGCCGAACTTGGCCTGGCCGGCTAGATAGGATAGTTCCATCCCGACACGCGCACCCACGGCGCGTGTCGGGAACTCCCGCGGGAGGGATTCGGTGAACTCGTCGAGCGTAAGCATTCGTGCCAGCGAAGACCGCGACGTGCCCGCGATCACTGCCATCTACCACCATCACGTGCTGCACTCGCCGGCGACATTCGAGTTGGAGCCGCCTGGCGTCGAAGAGATGAGGGCTCGGCGCACACGTCTTTTGGAGAAGGGATTTCCCTACCTGGTGGCGGAGCGGGCTGGCGAGGTGATCGGTTATGCCTACGCGGGGCCTTACCGGACCCGGCCTGCCTACCGGTTTACGGTCGAAAACTCGGTTTACGTTCGTCCCGGCAACCTTCGGCAAGGAGTCGGTCAATTGCTGATGGCGGCATTGCTTGCCGAATGCGCACAAAGGGGATTCCGCCAAGTTATTGCCGTGATTGGCGATTCCGCCAACCAGGCTTCCATACGCTTGCACGAGAGACTTGGCTTTTCTCTGGTGGGTACTCTCCGGAGCGTTGGGTTCAAGTTCGACCGCTGGTACGACAGCGTCCTGATGCAACGGGAACTCGACGAAGACGATCGGCAGGTTCTTCGTGCTTGACTTTCGTGCCCTGAGAAATTCAAATTCACGCGACATCCGGTGTTCATCTGGCCGTAACGGAAGGAGATGAGGAAATGAAAGACTCGTTTGAACAGAGAACCAAGAACCATGGCAATCAGCCGGCGTCTGGACGAGGCATCGTCGAGATCAACAGGAGAACATTCCTGGCCTCCGGCGCCACTGCTGCCGCGGTGGTGGCGTTGAGTCCGCTTGCGATGGCTGAGTGGGCGCCCAGTGAGCGATATCCCGAACCAAACGTGCAGGTCATCGACCCCAGCTTCGCGAAATACAAGGTGTTCAATTCCGGCATCGAACGGCTTGCGACTGGAATGCGCTGGTGCGAAGGCCCCACCTACTTCCCGGCTGGGCGTTACCTGCTCTGGAGCGACATCCCTAACGACCGGGTCATGAAATGGGATGAGGGGAGCGGTGCGGTAAGCGTTTTCCGCCAGCCCTCCAACAAAGCGAACGGCACAACACGCGATCGCCAGGGACGATACGTCGTTTGCGAGCATGAATCCCGTCGCGTGACCCGGACCGAATTCGACGGCACGATTACCGTGCTGATGGACAGCTTCGAGGGCAAGCGCCTCAATTCGCCCAACGACATTGTTGTTAAATCCGATGACTCAATCTGGTTTACCGACCCGCCGTTCGGTACCTTCAACTGGTACGAAGGCACGGTGGCCAAGGCGGAGTTGCCGTTCAACGTTTACCGCATCGACGGAAAAACCGGAAAGGCCACGGTCGCAACCGGCGATATCAAAGGACCGAACGGACTGGGCTTCTCGCCCGACGAATCGAAACTGTATATCTGCGAGAACATGGTTTCGCCGCGCCTGATCCGCGTGTTCGACGTGGTTGACAACGGCACGAAGCTGGCCAACAACCGGGTGTACCTGGATGCCGGGCCTGGAACGATCGATGGTTTCCGGGTGGACGTCGACGGCAATCTGTGGTGCGGCTGGGGAATGGGCAGCGAAGAGCTCGACGGCGTGAGCATCTTCTCACCGCAGGGCAAGCTGATTGGCCACATTAAACTGCCTGAGAGGTGCGCCAACCTCTGTTTCGGCGGGCTGAAGCGGAATCGCCTGTTCATGGCTGCCGCCCACTCGCTCTACTCGGTGTACGTGAATACCCAGGGCGCGCTCGGGGGCTAAACCTTTTCGACGTCCGGCATTACATTGCGAAGACCCCATCTTTTGCGCCCTCGGGGCGAAGGATGGGGTTTTCTGTTGTGACCGAGATGCACGTGGGCGTACATATTCCGCCACGCGCAATCACGGAGCGTGCCGGGACCCGGCCCCCACCCCAATAAGCCACCAGCGGGCTTGTCGGGGCCCCCGGCGGGCTTTCTGCGGCCTGCCGGGGAGCGCTGCCAAAAATGTGAGTCTTGGAAGTGGGAAAGTTGGTACACTACTCCCGCCATCTGGGTGTCATCGGAAAAAGCTATCTCGCGACCGTAACCTAAGTTTGTCTGGATGGGCGCCGTGGATTTTCACGTGCGTTCATAAGTCGTACCTTAGTGTCCCGAAAGGATAAGAGCATGGATAAGAGCAGTGTCGGCGTGTTGGGCGCCGGCCTCATGGGCGCGGGTATCGCCGAGGTGACGGCCAGAGGGGGTTATAGCGTCCTGCTGGTGGATGTCAGTGGCAAGGCCCTGGAAAAAGCCAAAGTCCGCATCAAAGCCAGTCTCGACAAGTCAGTGGAAAAGGGCCAGCTTCAGGCTTCCGCCGCGCAGGATGTATTCTCCCGTATCCGGAGCAGCGAATCGTACGACGAATTAGCATCGGCGGAGTTCATCGTCGAAGCCGTTTACGAGAATATGCCGGTCAAGAAAGAGGTTTTCAAGAAGCTGGACGCCATCGCCAGGCCGGGGGTCATACTGGCCAGCAATACCTCGGCGTTGTCGATCACCGAGATTGCTTCCGTCACCAAACGGCCAGAGAAAGTCATTGGTCTGCATTTTTTCTACCCAGTCCCCAGGATGAAGCTGGTCGAGATGATTCGTGGCCTAGCGACCTCCGACGAGAGCTACAACGAATGCCGGGCTTACGTCGAAAAGATCGGTAAAACGCCGGTCCTTGCCAATGATTATCCGGGTTTTATCGTCAACCGGCTGCTGCTGCCCATGATGAACGAGGCCGTATTCCTGGTGATGGAAGGGGCGAAGCCGGAGGATGTCGATGCCGCCATGAAGTTGGGGTGCAATCATCCGATGGGTCCGTTGGAGCTGTTGGATTTTGTCGGCCTTGACGTTGCGCTTGCCACCATCACAGGCATTTACGAAAACATGAGCGATTCGAAGTACCGCCCCTGTCCGCTGTTCGTCAAGATGGTCGAGGCGGGTTGGCTGGGCCGCAAGAGCGGCCGTGGTTTCTACAACTATTCCGAGAAGAAATAGAGAATCAATCTACGAGAGGCGACAGAATGAAAAACCGAGTTTTGTGGGCAGTAGTGCTTATGACGCTACTCGCCGTCCTTGGGTTCGCATTGATCGGTTGCCAAGGTGGCGGAGAAAAGGAAATCAGAATTGCTGACATGGATTGCCTGTCGGGCAGCAACGCCGACGCCGGCATACAGGACCTGAATGGGTCGCAGCTTGCCGTGGACGACATCAACGCCGCCGGCGGCATCAAGGCGCTGGGCGGCGCCAAAATAAAGCTGGTAGCGGTGGATATGACGAGCGATCCGAAGAACGCCGCCTCCACCGCCGAGCGCACTTTCAGCACCGAAAAAGTGGTCGCCGCCAAGTGCCCCGGCATCAGCGGAATTGCTTTGCCGATGCTGCCGATCGCGGAGAAGGCGCAGATTCCGGTCATCTGCAACTCGATCAACGATCAGATCACCGGTCAGGGTTATAAGTACACTTTTCAGATTGCGCCGCACGGCAGCCAGTTTGGCGCTACTCAGGTTGAGTTCCTGAAATGGTTGAATGACAAGTACAAGCTGGGGATTAAGGACGTTGCCGTGGTCTACGAGAACTCCGGATACGGGGTCTCGACGGCCGGCGGCGTTAGGGACTTTGTGACCAAAGGTGGATTCAACCTGGTGCTTTATGAGTCGTATCCGCACGGATTCACCGATGCCTCATCACTGGTGACAAAGGTTAAGGCGTCGAAGGCGCAGGCACTGTTCCCGGTTGCTTACACCACGGACGCGAAGCTGATCACCAGCACCATGAATCAGATGAACGTACACCCGGTCCTCGTCGGTGGTGGCGCGGGCTTCATCTGGCCGGCGTTCTTTACCGAAATGGGAGCCGCGGCCAACGGCTTTGTCTCGGTCGCTTCCTGGAACTGGGATTCGAAAAGCATCTCCTCCGTACCGGAACTGGCGGCGGTCGCTGACCGTTACCAGAAGCGGTTTGGGGTATTCATGGGCGAGCATGCCGGGCCCAGCTACGCGGCCATTCGCATGATTGCCCAGGCCATGGAGGCGACCAAGTCGAGCGACAGCAAGAAGATTCGCGACTACCTGGCCACTTTCAACGACAGCGGCCCGGTTGGCGGCTTTATGCAGCCTGGGACGATAAAGATTGACAGCACCGGCTTCAACGGTGTCGTTCATCCGATCATGATCCAGTGGCAGGATAACCAGCCGCGGACCATTTACCCTGAGGCTGATGCAACGCGCAGCTATCAGCCCCCTAAAAAATAAGAGCAAATTGCATCCGGGGTGCCGCTCAGGCACCCCACTTTTCTCAAGCCGGAGGAGACAGGATAGTGAACCCTACTATCTTTTTGCAGACGACTATCAATGGGTTGATGGTGGGCGGCGTTTACGCGTTGGTTGCCGTCGGATTGACCCTGATCTTCGGCGTCATGAAGATCGTCAACTTTGCCCAGGGAGAGTTCGTGATGCTGGGCATGTACGTCAGTTGGATGCTCGCAACCTTTGTCCATATCGGCCCCTATCCAGGATTGCTGATCGTAGCGGCTGTCATGTTCGGGTTCGGCTATCTCGTCTTCAAGTTCCTCATTATCCGGGTCATCGGCAAGCCTGATGAATCCTTCATCCTGCTGACCCTCGGATTGTCCATCGTTTTGCAGAACCTGATCCTGGTCATATTCGGAGCTGAGTATTTTACGGTTGACACACCCATCAAAGATGAGGCGTTCCACATGGCCAGCCTCAGCCTCTCCGTGCCACGCTTGATTGCCTTTGTGGTGGCGTTGCTGATGGTTACGGCGCTGACGATTATGCTCAACAAGACCGACCTGGGGCGCGCCATGCGGGCGACCTCCGAGAGCCGTGAGGTCGCAACCCTGCTCGGCATCAACCCGATCAAGTGTTTCACGATTGCGTTCGCCATCGGTATTGTTCTGGCGGGCATCGCCGGCGTGTTGTTGACGCCGATGTTCTATGTGTTTCCCGGCGTGGGCACGCTTTTTAACCTTACGGCCTTTGTGGTGGTAGTGCTTGGCGGAATGGGATCGGTACCCGGCGCATTGCTGGGCGGGTTGATCATCGGCGTCGTCGAGGCTCTCAGCAGCACTTATATTTCGCTGGACCTGGCGCAATTGTTTACCTTCCTAATTTTCCTCGCCGTGCTCTTCTTACGTCCAAGCGGACTATTCGGAGAAGCTGCGAAATGAACCCCAAGGCGGCAAAATTCGTCCTGCCGGCACTCATCGTGGTGGTGCTTGCCATTCCGCTTTTCGTAACCGTTCCTTATTACCTGCATATCATGTTCATGATTTTTCTACTTGCCACCATGGGGCTGGGATGGAACCTGATAGGCGGCTATGGCGCGCAGCTCTCGCTCGGGCATTCGGTGTTTTTCGCCATCGGCGCCTACACTGCGGTGTTGTTCGTTGTCTATAAGAGATTAACGCCGCTGGTGGGCGGAGTGATCGGCATGGCGCTGGCAGTGGTGGCAGCGGTCATCATCGGCCTGCCTTGCTTCCGCTTGCGCGGACCTTACTTTGCGCTGGCCACCATCGCTTCTGGCGAGATCACGCGTACGCTGCTGCTGCACTTCAAGGACTTCACGGCGGGCGCCAACGGGGTGCCAATTCCCTTCCATGGCAATGACCCGCTGTTTTTGCAATTCTCGTCCAAGGCTGAGTACTACTACCTGGCGTTGCTTCTATTGGCTGTGGTTTTCATGATTGTTCGCACGATGGAGCACGCGAAGATAGGCCGCTACCTGGCGGCGGTGCGGGAGGATCAGGACGCCGCCGAGTCTCTCGGCGTCAAGACCGCATGGGTCAAGATGGCCGCTTTTATGCTCAGTGCGGCGATCGTGGCTGCCTGCGGAGTTCTCTACGCGTTCACGGTCGGCTACATCGATCCCGACAGCGTTGCCAGCGTCGACCTGTCAATTCAAATCGCCGTGGTGGTGATCGTCGGAGGAATCGGAACGCTGTGGGGGCCCATCCTGGGCGCGGCCGTGGTTGTGATGCTGACGGAGTTGACCAACATGTATCTCGGCGCGGTGAGAGGCGGAGCCAGTTTGGTGCTCTATGGGATGCTTCTCATCGTGGTCATCCTCGTGAAACCGAATGGTCTGATTTCCTTATTTGACAGATTCTGGCCCAAGAAACAGGTTGCTCATGGAACCACTGCTTAAGGTTACCAACCTCAAGAAGTCTTTTGGCGGCGTGCATGCGCTCAAGGACATTTCCCTGGAGCTCGAGCGGGGCGAGATTCTCGGCTTGATTGGGCCCAACGGCTCGGGCAAATCGACGCTCGTGAACGCGATCGCCGGCCTCTACCGGCCGGACGGCGGCAACGTGATGTTGGAGGGCGTCGATGTCACCGCGCAGGCGCCGCCGGCAATGGCTCGCCACGGGGTTGCCCGGACGTTCCAATCGTCGCGGCCTTTCCTGAACCTGAGCGTGCTGGAGAACGTGACCATAGCGGCGTTGCTCCACACCAACCGCACGGTGGAGGCGGAGGCGGTCGCGTTGCAATGCATCGAGATGACCGGCCTGAAGGATTCCATGCACCTTAAGAGCGCGAGCCTGCCGGTGGAAAAAAGAAAGCGTCTGGACCTGTGCCGAGCGCTGGCACTGAAGCCTAAGCTGATCATGCTGGATGAATGCCTGGCCGGCCTCAACCCTCACGAAATGGAAGAGGGTCTGGAACTGGTGCGCGAAATCAATCGCAGCGGAATCAGCGTCATCTTTATCGAGCATGTGATGAAAGCGGTGGTGGCGCTTTGCCACCGGCTGGTGGTGTTGAATCAGGGCGAACTGCTCGCCGAGGGAGCCCCGGAAGCAGTCATGGCCAATGAAAAGGTGATTACAGCCTACCTGGGCGAGGGCTACAAACGTGCTTGAGATCAAGGACATCATAACCGGCTATGGAGATATGAAGGTGCTGGACGGCGTGTCGTTGACGGTCGGCAGCGGCGAGGCGGTAGCGCTGGTCGGCTCCAACGGCGCCGGCAAAACCACCCTGCTGCGGGCCATCTCAGGACTGATTCCGGTCTGGTCGGGCAGTATCATGTTCGACGGCAAGGAACTTACGAAGGTTCCGGCGCACACGCTGGCCGGGTTGGGGATCGCCCACATTCCGCAGGGCAGAGGAGTGCTCAGCCAACTGACGGTGCAGGACAATCTGATACTGGGTGCGTATACCCCCTCGGCCAAACCGCAACGCGCCGCCACGCTGGAGAAAGTCTATGGGCTGTTTCCCATGCTGGGGGAGAAAAAGGAACACCTTGGCGGGTCGCTCAGTGGCGGACAGCAGCAGATGCTGGCCATTGCACGGGCCTTGATGAGTCATCCCAAACTGCTGATTCTCGACGAGCCATCGCTCGGACTCGCTCCGATCGTAGTGGCGAGCGTTTTCAAGATCATCAAGGAGATCTCGATCGAGGGCGTCTCGATCCTGCTGATCGAGCAGAATCTGGTGGAGGCGCTGGCGGTATCCAGCCGCGGTTATGTGCTCGAAACCGGCCGGGTAGTGCTGGAAGGTCCCAGCGAAGAACTCGCGGTCAACAAAGAGGTTCGCGCGGCATACCTCGGAATCTGATGTTCTATCGTGGAACTTCGTGTGGCAACTCTTGCTGTGTCATTCTGAGCGACCACCGGGAGCGAAGAATCCCAGCACGGCGTGGGGCTGAGGCACAGCCGAAGGATTTCATAAAAAGCCTAGAGCGGGGTAGTGTGGGATAGTTTTCCGGGATGCTTCGCTGCGCTCAGCACGACAACCTAAGAGGCGGAGTCCGAGGGACGAAGGTTGCGCCTCCGCTTCACCCAAGCGAGGAGCCAACCAGGCTGAACAGCAGTACGGCGAGTACGAACAAGGTAATGCAAACGTAGAGCTTGTCTTTTTCAAACGCGAATGCCACGGCCGAAAAAACGACACGCGCCACAGGCGTGGCGATCAGCAGCAGTACCCCCAGTTGAATGATGGCGCGCCCGCGGAATTGGCGGCAGCCGGCAAGGATGCCTTCGACGGTGCTGAGCTGAAGGGTTTCGCCATGGAAGCTCTTGTAATCGGGCAGTGGCGCCCCTCCATTCCGAATCAGGTAGACGACCGCCCCGAAGAACACGACGGCACCAGCGATCATAACTCCCAGTCGAAGCAGGATGCCAATAATCAATTCCATTCGCCGGTCGCCCCACTCGTGTGCGTTCATAAGGTTCCTCTGATTCCGTTGATGATCATTTCAATGCCAAGCACGACGATCACCAGGCTGAAAACCAGACGCAGTGATTTTGTTTTCGCTTTTACCAGGAGCTTTGCCCCGGTGAGTGAGCCGGCAAGCACTCCCAGCATCACCGGCATCGCCAATCCGGGATCGATATAGCCGCGGCTGAGATACAGCCCGGCGCTTGCCGCCGCCGTCACGCCGATCATGAAGTTGCTGGTGGTAGTCGAAACCTTGAACGGGATGCGCATGGCCTGGTCCATGGCAAGCACCTTTACGGCACCCGAGCCAATACCCAGCAAGCCCGACAGCGTTCCCGCCGTAAACATCAGGCTGAATCCAGCCGGCACATTGCATACGCAGTACGACTGCGGCCCATTGGGGGTCGGATAGCTTCCGCTCAAGCGCAGCTTCTGCCGACAGCGAGCCGCATTCCTCCGCCGTCGGCTGCTCGCGTTGTTTCCTGCTGGAGAGATAAGCCGAGACCAGCAGCACCACGCCAAAGATCACCGCGATTACCCGGCCGGATACCATGGTGGCGAGCAGGGCGCCGAGAATCGCGCCCATGGTGGTCGCAATCTCCAGGAACATGCCGATGCGAATGTTGGAGTAGCCTTCACGAACGTAAGCGGCTGCCGCACCGGAAGAGGTGGCGATCACCGAGATGAGCGAGGCGCCGATCGCATAACGAATGTCCACCCCAAAGGCCATTGTGAGCAGGGGGACGAGAACAACTCCGCCGCCCAAGCCGGTCAGAGCTCCCACCAATCCAGCCATAAAAGACGACACAGCGACCAGCACTGTGAAAACCAAAATCGTCATGTGGTTTCGAAACCTTCGCCGCCTCGCGACAAGTGCAAGAGAATTATAGCGTTCCGTGAATGTTGGCGTGGAAACCAGAGCGTTTTCGAGAGTGATATAACCCGAAATTATCCACCGCCGGACCGCCCCCGACTCTTTCCGGGCACGGCCGTTGCGGTCGCGCTGAAGTCGGCCTCGCTTTTCGTGGAGCTGTTCCGCTGCCTGGAACTTTCGTAACTCGCGCTTAGCTCTTTTTGCACATTCAAACGAAACTGAGCGAGACTCGCAGTGTTTGACCCTGCGAGGGCCTTACCAGAAGTTTACAGGAACTTTACTTTCCGAGGCCCCCACGCCAAACTGACGAACAGAATTGAGAGGAAAAACGAGCTATGAGGCGGTCGACCATTTTCTTGCTATGTGCAATGTTGTCGGTATTGCTGCTGCTAATGGCATGCAGCGGAGGTTCCAGCAGTGGTTCTTCAACCCCCGGCACGGGCAATGTGAACGCTATCGTGAGCGACGACGCCAGTCAGGACTGGGCGACCATCGGCGTGAAGGTGCAGAGCATTACCCTGACGCCGCAGGGCGGTGGCACCCCGGTTTCGATCTATACCGCTCCTTCGTCGGGCGCGCCGTTTATCAATCTTGTGCAGCTCGACCAATTGGGCGAGATCATTGGCAATGCGTCGATACCGTCAGGAACCTATAGTCAAGCCACGATCACCGTCAGCGGCAACCCATCGGACATCCTGTTGACCTCCGCTCCCGATCCCGAGGCGGGTTTCCCATAGCACAACACCGACAACGTTAATTCGAGCCAGATTCAGGTCGCTAGTACTTCAGGATCTGTGGGAGTCTGACCGTTGCGGTCACCCTTACCTTTCACCGGCGCTGACGGTAGCTGCCGGTTCCAGCAATGCTCTGGACCTGGAGTTTGATCTCTCGCATCCGGCCTTCATCGTGCAGCACGTGGCTGCACGGTGGGAGCACCCTCTGGACGGTCAACTTCAATCGGCGACGGTACGTCATCATCCGATTGCCGACATCACCAAGCTGGTGCTGCGTCATCTGTATGGCACGAAACATTGCCGTCTCTAGTGACGGCACATCTTTTACGACGAACAAAATCTTTCTTGGGGTTCCGGCCAGCGCCACCAACTCCGTGACCTCGACGCAGAGCCTGACGATTCTTGCGGACTCCAACAATCTCAACGGCAACAATGGCACCATCGTTTGGAATCTCGACGCGAGCCCCCCGCAGCGCTTTGTCGTCACAAACTTTGATTTGGACGGCGTCGCCAGCATACTTTCGCAGCCGGGTGAATTCGTCCGCGTGCAGGCGCGCTATCAGCAGAACGGCACGCTGGTCGCGGTGCGGGTATGGGCCAGCACCAGCTTCAGCAAGGTATTTGTGAGCCCCGAGGGCCATGTGCTGGATGTAAATCGCGCGGCAAGCCCCCCGACCTTCACCATCGTCACCGAGAGTGGAACCGCGTCGAGCTCCGATTACGGTGAACAGCAGCACGCAATTCCTGTTCAATAACGCAGTTGTCGCCACCGGGACCGCCTTCCTGACGAACAATAGTTTCAACTTCGTGCGTGGATTCAAGGTGCACGTTAACCCGGTGGATCCTACTGCCAGTCCACTAGTGGCCGATACCGTAAGTATCGAGATCGCCAGATATAGTGGCAGCATTTCAGGGGCGAACAATACAGGCTTCACCTACACTCGCACCTTCGATGCCCCCTACACCGGAGACAACTACACGTTAATCTGGATTACATCTCCAGCAGCACGGCCAACGGATACGACGCCAACAACAACCCGATCACCGGCTTTAAGTGGTGGGATTTTGCGCAGCCAACCAGCACGCTCCAGTCCGGCAGCAGCGCAATTACAAACTTCATCGCCGCCGCCGGCGGGAGCGTGAGTTACGGCACCAACTGTATCCCCGTAGGTTTCAGCGCCGCTCTGAGCGCGACACAACCGGTTGTGGGTGTGAGCTATGCCACTTGGAATGATCCCGCCAACACCAGCAACGCGTGGTCTGCGCAGTGGGCGGTGTTGTTGCCCACGCCGGCTCCGCTTTCCACGGTGGGCTCGGCGAGTGGCTCTAGCTTTACCATGACCCCGATTAATAGTCTTGGTACTACTGGTTGCAGTACGCCGATCACCGTGGACCTGGACACAACGACAGGACAGGCGACACTGGTGTATCAGGTCAACAGGAACAGCGCCGGCGTCATCACCATTACATCTCCAGCAGGGGATATCAGCGTACCGGCCAACTTGGCCGCTCTTGACACCGCCCTGGCATCCGGTACCCTGGTGAAGGTTTATGGTGTGCCTGAGAGCTAGTAGCGGCAACGGCCGCCTCAAGGCTTACGTGCTCTTCTACTTCACCGGCACTGCGCCGACGCAGTAGCGGACAGTAGTTGTTTTTTCATCGCCGCCCTTTGCGGGGCGGCGTTTTTTTTGGGTGCGCACGCGCTGGTTGCGTATCACATTATGATTTTTGGTCAGTGGCTCTGATTTGACTCTTTGATTAACAACGAACGGCCCTTTAAATGCGTAATCGGGCAGTGTTTTTGCAGGCTCCGTAAGGTTCTCCATCCGGAGCGGCTCAACCTTCATTCGCAGCCGTTCGATGTCAATAGAGGCACGTCAGATAATCATTTCTTGTCGAAATGGCGGAGGATTGGTAGGCTGCCGATAGCAGATATAAATCTGCATTCCAAACAACAATAACTCCGCTCCGCACCGTGAGGCCAGAAAAAGTCACACAATGCGGGGCTTTTTTGTGTTTGGAGTTTCGCGAAAGCCAGCGTAGCTGAGAAACTATGAAGGCAAACGAAAGCGAACCTTCGTGAACAAACCCAATCCGATTATCGCCATCCATGGAGGAGCCGGGGCCATTGCCCGCTCCGAGATAACAGCCGAACAGGAGCGAGACTATCTGGAAGCACTGCATGCGATTGTGCTTGCCGGCCAGAGGTTGCTCGCCGAGGGAGCGAGCGCGCTCGACACGGTCACGGAGACCGTCCGTCTGTTCGAGGATTGTCCTTTGTTTAACGCGGGCAAGGGAGCCGTCTTTACCGCCGGCGGCACGCACGAATTAGACGCCTCGCTGATGGATGGCAAGACGCTGGCGGCCGGCGCCGTGGCGTGCGTGCGACGGCTGCCGAATCCGGTGCTGGCGGCGCGGGCCGTCATGGAGCACAGCAGTCACGTGCTGATGGCGGGCGAGGCCGCCGAAGCCTTCGCGCACGCTCTGGGCTTGCCGCTGGTCGAGCCGGAATACTTCTACACAGAGTTTCGCTACCGGCAATGGCAGCGCGCCCGCGGCGGCTCCGGTACCCTGCTCGATCACGATGCCCAAACCGATTCGAGGCGGACACCGAGCGGATTGGATTCGGGCAAATATGGCACGGTCGGCGCGGTTGCGCTCGACGCGGAAGGCAATCTGGCCGCGGCTACGTCCACCGGCGGCATGACCAACAAGCGGGAGGGACGGGTTGGAGATTCCCCGATCATCGGCGCAGGCTGCTACGCAAACAACCGCACCGCAGCCGTCTCCGGGACGGGCATGGGCGAGATGTTCATGCGCGCGGTGGCGGCTTACGACGTGTCGGCGCAGATGGAGTACGGCGGAAAAACGCTGCAGCAAGCCGCCAAGCACGTGGTGTTTGAGAGGCTGCCGAGCATCGGGGGGCGCGGGGGATTGATCGCCGTCGATCATTTCGGGAACGTTGCCATGCCGTTCAACACCGAAGGCATGTACAGGGGTTTCGCGCGCGCCGGGCAGTCCCCGAAAACAGCCATCTACGGCAACGAATAAGCGGCACAAAGCCATCGGAACGGATATTATCGCGGTACAAGTCACCTGTGATGTCATGACACAGACTGACTTTCATCGCGAGCTTCATCGACGAGGACGCCAGGGGGCCGGGATTGAACAGTGCGGAGACCGCTGCGTCGGCCAGGATTCTCGACGTACAGCAATTGACGGTGCACTTTACGACCTCGGAACGCAAGGTCGAGGCGGTGCGCAATCTCTGCCTGCAGGTTGACCGCGGCGAAACGCTGGCGATCGTTGGTGAATCCGGCTCGGGCAAGTCGGTCTCGGCTTTGGCCATCATGCGGCTGGTCGAGCACGGCGGCGGGCACATCATCGGCGGCCAGATACAATTCCATCGGCGCGACGGCCGCGTGCTGGACCTGGCGCAGGCTACGCAATCGGCCATGCGCGAGCTGCGCGGCGCGGACCTGGCAATGATCTTCCAGGAACCGATGACGTCGCTGAACCCTGTCTTTTCCGTCGGCGAACAGATTGCCGAATCGATTCGGCTGCACCAGGGCAAGGATGGAGCGGAAGCACGCGCGGAGGCCCTGCGCATGCTCGAACTGGTCCGCATCCCCGAATCGCGGCGAGTGCTTGGCCGCTTTCCACACCAGCTCTCCGGCGGCATGCGGCAGCGGGTGATGATCGCCATGGCACTCTCCTGCCGGCCGTCTCTGCTGATCGCGGACGAGCCCACGACGGCGCTGGATGTGACCATCCAGGCACAGATTCTGCAACTCATCCGCGAACTGCAACGCGAGATGCGCATGGGCGTGATCTTCATCACGCACGATATGGGCGTGGTGGCCGAGATTGCGGATCGCGTGCTGGTGATGTACGCCGGCGAGCGAGTCGAAGAAGGATCGTCGGACCAGATTTTCGCCGAACCGCGCCATCCTTATACACGGTCGCTGCTGGCGGCGGTTCCGCGGTTGGGCGCGATGCAGGGGACAGATGCTCCGGCCAGGTTCCCGCTGTTGGCGCAGGACGATGCGCCGCCGGCGGAATCCAAGGTAAACACATCTTCTTCGAGCGCCCGGAAGGCTCCGGACGAAGTCTCCATCGATCGTGGGACCGGGCCCGGGCCGCTGTTGGCGGTTCGCAAGCTCACTACGCGCTTTGATGTTCGCACCGGCATCTTCGGCCGGGTCACCAGCCGGGTGCATGCGGTGGAGCAGGTCAGCTTCGATCTCTACGCGGGCGAGACGCTGGCCCTGGTGGGCGAATCCGGATGCGGCAAGTCCACCACCGGAAGATCGCTGCTCAGACTGGTCGATATCGCCGGCGGCGAAATCGAGTTCGACGGCCGCAACATCACGCAGCTCTCCGGCAAACGGTTGCAGGTGCTGCGCCGGAATATTCAAGTTGTCTTTCAGGATCCATATGCCTCCCTCGATCCGCGGCTTACGGTTGGTTACACGATTATGGAGCCCCTGTTGGTGCATCGCGTGGCAACCAGGGATGAAGCGGAGCGCCGGGTGGCGTGGCTGCTGGAGCGCGTCGGACTGCTGCCGGAGCACGCGCAACGCTATCCGCATGAGTTTTCGGGCGGACAGCGGCAGCGCATCGCAATTGCGCGCGCGCTGGCGCTGAATCCCAAGATCGTTATTGCCGATGAATCAGTCTCGGCGCTCGACGTTTCGATCCGGGCGCAGATCATCAACCTGCTGCTCGATCTGCAGCGCGATCTTGGCATTTCGTTTTTGTTCATCTCGCACGACATGGCGGTGGTGGAACGGGTGAGCCATCGCGTGGCGGTGATGTACCTGGGGCAGATCGTCGAAATCGGCCCGCGCCGCGCCATCTTTGAAGATCCGCGGCATGCCTACACGCGGGCGCTGCTTTCCGCCGTGCCGATTGCCGATCCGGCGCGGCGTCATTTGCCGCGCTCATTGCTGGCGGACGAAATGCCCAGTCCGATTCGAGCCGTCGGCGACGAACCGGAGATTCAGCCCCTGAAGCAGGTGAGCCCCGGACATTTTGTCGCCACTCACAGAATTAGCGGTATGTATTAACTTTCGTGCAGTCACCCCCAAACGGCGGCAACTGGTGCCTCTGCCGGGGATCTCGATAAGGAGACGACAGATGCGAAGAATAAGATCACATGCAGGCTTGGTTGCAGTGGCGGCGCTGGCGATGACGGTGACGTTCGCCACCGCAATTCCGGCGTGGGCCGAAAAGGTTCCGGTGATAGCCACCGAGCAGGCTCCGGTCACGATGGATCCCTACGACGCTAACGACACCATCTCGCAAGCCATCGCGAAATCGTTTTACGAGGGGCTGTACGGCTTCGACAAGGACATGAAGATGGTGCCCGTGCTGGCCACCAGTTACACGGTCAGCAAGGACGGGCTGGTCTATACCCTCAAACTGCGCCATGGAGTCAAGTTTCACGACGGCACAGATTTCAATGCGGCATGCGGCGAAAGTCAACTTCGACCGCGTGACCAACCCGGCCAATAAACTGAAGCGCTATAGCCTGTATGAGGTGATCGCGAAGACCGAAGCGGTCGATCCCTACACCGTCCGCTTTACGCTGAAGGAACCCTTTTCGGCGTTCATGAACACGCTAGCGCACCCCTCGGGCGTCATGATTTCTCCGGCCGCGCTGCAGAAATACGGCAAGGAAATATCGTTCCACCCCGTGGGCACCGGGCCATTTGAATTCGTGGAGTGGAAGCAGCCCGATTACGTGAAGGGCAAAAAATTTGCCGGTTACTGGAAGAAGGGTTATCCCAAGGTCGATGGCATCGTGTGGAAGCCGGTGCTCGACAACAACACCCGCACGGTCGTGATGCAAACCGGCGAAGCGAATTTTGCCTTCCGGATTCCTCCCGAACAAGCGGCTGTTTTGCAATCTAAACCCAACATCGTGGTCGAGGCTACGCCGTCGATTGTGGCGCGCTTTCTCACCATGAACGAACTGCAAAAGCCATTCGATAACCTCAAGGTGCGACAGGCCATCAACTATCGCGATCGATAAGGAGGCCCTGTGCAAAGTGGCCTTCACCGGCTATGCGGTGCCAGCGCAGGGCGTGGTGCCGCCGGGCGTGGAGTTCGCAACCAAGCTCGGTCCCTGGCCGTACGATCCCGCGAAGGCCCGCGCTCTGCTGAAAGAAGCGGGGTATCCGAATGGCTTTGAATCGATCTTGTGGTCGGCCTATAACAACACGACCGCGAATAAAGTGATTCAGTTTGTGCAGCAGCAGTTGGCCCAGGTCGGAATCAAGGTGAAGGTGTCCGCGCCCTGGAGACCGGCGAGAACGTAGAGAAGGTGCTGGGCGCTCCCGATCCGAAAACCGCGCCGGTCAGGCTCTATTACGCGGGCTGGTCGAGTTCAACCGGCGAGGCCGACTGGGCGCTGCGGCCGTTGCTGGCCTCACAGTCGTGGCCGCCGAAGCTTTTCAACGCGGGCTACTACAAGAACGATCAAGTCGATGCCGACATAGCCAATGCTCTCAAGACGACCGACCACGCCAAGAAAGCCAGCCTGTATGCCGATGCGCAAAAGCGGATTTGGGACGATGCGGCATGGGCCTTTCTGGTCACCGAAAAGAACCTCTCCGCGCACAGCAAGAACATTTCAGGCATTTACGTCATGCCTGACGCGTCGTTCAACTTCACCGAGATCGACATGAAGTAACAGCCGTACGGTTCCTGCCCGGTGGCGCAGGTCACAAGCGCCGCCGGAGCTTATCTCCCCAGTAACCCGGGCGAAGCGGTCTAATCGCGACTCCAGCGCTCCGAGCCGGGCAACCGCGCACCTGAACGGATTCATGTTCAACTATTTTTGCAAACGCCTGCTCGGCCTGCTTCCCACGCTTATGATCGTGGCTGTGCTGGTGTTCTGGTTCGTGCACCTGCTGCCCGGCGATGCGGCGCGGTTGGCGGCCGGTCCGGAAGCGGACGAGTTTACGGTCGCCATGGTCAGGCACGATCTCGGGCTCGACCTTCCATTGCACCAGCAGTTCGCGCGTTTTTTCCGCAATGCGCTGCGCGGCGATTTTGGCATGTCGATCCGCTCCAAGCGGCCTGTCTCGGTCGAAATCGGCGATCGATTTATGCCGACCTTGCTGCTCACCATCGCCAGCATGGCGTGGTCGGTGGTGTTCGGGATGGGAATTGGCATAGCCTCGGCGGTGTGGCGGAATCGCGCGCCGGACCGTCTGGGAATGACGCTCGCGGTTTCCGGCATCTCGTTTCCTTCCTTTGCCCTTGGCATGCTGTTGATGGAAATCTTTTCGGTGTGGCTGGGCTGGCTGCCGGCCATCGGCGCCGATTCCTGGCGCAACTACATCCTGCCTTCGCTGACGTTGGGAGCGGGCGTTGCCGCGGTCATGGCGCGCTTTACCCGGTCATCGTTTATCGACGTCATGCAGGAAGATTACGTCCGCACGGCTCGCGCCAAGGGCCTGCGCGAAAGCGTCGTGGTGGCGAAGCATTGCCTGCGCAATGCGTTAATCCCGGTGGTGACGATGATGGGCCTGCAATTCGGCTTTCTGCTGGGCGGCTCGATTGTGGTCGAGACGGTATTCAATTGGCCGGGACTTGGCCGGCTGCTGGTCGATTCGGTCAGCATGCGCGACTACCCGGTCATTCAGGCGGAAGTGCTGCTGTTCTCGATGGAGTTCATCCTGATCAACCTGGTCGTGGATGTGCTGTACGCGGTCATCAATCCGGTTATCCGCTACAAGTAGGGGAGAAATGGCAACAGTCGAAACAGCAGGGGGCGTGGCTGAATCCTCCGCCGAGGTGCGCACGCCATGGCGCGAATTCTGGCGCAAGTTTCGCCGGCAGCATGCCGGGGTTGCGGCTGGAGTATTCGTGCTGCTGTTGGTGCTGGTGGCGATTCTGGCGCCGCACCTGGTGCCATTCGATCCCGAGAATTATTTCGACTACGATGCGCTGAACGCCGGGCCTTCCGCCAAACATTGGTTCGGCGTGGATTCGCTGGGCCGTGATGTCTTCAGCCGCATCGTGATGGGCGCGCGCATCTCGCTTGCCGCCGGATTTTTTTCGGTGGCGCTGGGCGCGGTGGTCGGCACCGTCATGGGCCTGGTGGCGGGTTACTACGAGGGCTGGTGGGATCGCGTGTTCATGCGCATTTGCGACGTGCTCTTCGCCTTTCCCGGCATTCTGCTGGCGATCGGCGTAGTCGCAATCCTCGGCAGCGGCATGACCAACGTGATTTGCGCGGTTGCCATCTTCAGTATCCCGGCATTCGCGCGGCTGGTGCGCGGCAATGTGCTTTCGGTCAAGCATCTCACGTACGTTGAGGCGGCACGGAGCATCGGCGCGTCAGACTTCACGATTATCTTTCGTCATATCTTTCCCGGAACCATCTCGGCCATCGTGGTCTATTTCACCATGCGCATCGGCACATCGATTATTACCGCCGCCAGCCTCTCTTTTCTGGGCATGGGCGCGCAGCCGCCAACGCCGGAGTGGGGCGCGATGCTGAACGACGCGCGGGCCGATATGGCAATCGCGCCGCATGAGGCTATTTTTCCCAGCCTGGCCATCTTCCTCACCGTGCTCGCATTCAACCTGTTCGGCGACGGCTTGCGCGACGCGCTCGATCCTAAAATCGATCGGAGATGAAGCCGCAGGCCGAACTTCCGCCCGGCCCACGAACTAATGCTGTGCCTCCAGCGAGCCAATCAGCATGCGGCGTACCGTCGGTGCTCATGACGTAGGTTGTGCTGCTACTGGCGGGATATAAAACGACAGGAATCCCGCCGATTGTGCCGGTTCCGCGGCCGGAAGCAACGCTATAGCTTCCTACGGCCGAGGCGCCGATCGCCACGCTGCCTCCCTGATTGAAGTCTTCGAGCCCGGTAAAGGTGCCCTAGACCATCGGCCAGCAACTGCCCCTCAAAAACCGTGAGGCCGGCATTGGCTGTCAAACCTCCAAGGTGGAGTGCATAGTTGCCGGTGATGGTGCTGGTAGTGGGAACAGCCGGTTGCACGGCGACCAGTCCGCTTTCAAGCAGGGGAACGTACGCGCTGTTGTAGGCCATCAGCACGGCATTCTGCGAACTGCTGAACCAAAGCACGAAGTTGACCGTTCTGCCGCTGGCGGCGAAGTTGCCGGTGAAATGCCCGTTGTTTGTGCTGTCGACAGCATAAGCACCGGTAAATGGGACGGAGGCGGAGTAGGCTCCGGTGTCGACGAAATCTTCAAGGCCGTTGCTTACGGCACCGCTGTTTAAAGTAAAGCTTCCGGTCTCGGTGATGAAGCCAGTCGCCGAGCTTCCCGAGATGGAAAAGACGTAACGGGCTGTTCACGCTGGCGGCAGTTGTGAAAGCCCCGCTCTGCAGGTCGGCATAGCCGGAAAGCTGTTCCGACGGTATTCACCGACAGGAATTCGACCCGCGTGGAGTTGACTACATAAAACACCAAGTCGATAACCGTCCCGCTGGCGCTTGCGCCGCCTGTGGTGGTGGTGAATTGCATCGATCGCGCGACCCGTAGTTGTGCTAAAGCTGCCAAAATTTGTGCTGGGAACGGCAATCGTCGGGGTAAAAGTTCCGTTGTAGTTCTCGTCGAGGACGCCTGAACGCTGAATGCCGTTTGCGGTGAGCAAGCCGACGCGGGAGACGGGCTCCCCGAATCCAACATTATTTGTGCCGTCCATGCGCAGCACATAAGAACCGGTGGGCGCACTGAGAGGCGCGGTGCTCTGTAGCTCGAACAGCGCCGCTGGAAAGCTCGGCGTTCGACAGTTCGATGATGCGTGCTTTACTGGAGGAAACCAGCACGAAACTCAAGGTGGCGCGTGCCGCCGCTGGCGAAGTTCAAAGTCGCCTGTCCGCGGCCATCGGTGCCGACCGAATACGTTCCGCTGGAAATTGCAGCCTGCTGCTGGAGCCCGTAAACAGGATCATTCACATCTTGCTGGCCCGAGGTGATATTGCCGTTACCATCGGCCGTGAATACGCCAACCGCGGCAAAAGCCTCTCCACTAGGGCCCGCTCCATGCAAGCTGAAAACATAATTGCCCTTCAAATTCGCGTTGCTGTATCCCGCATTGTTTGGGGCGGGCGGCGCTATCGGGGAACTGCTGCTGCTGCGCGCCGCATGCGACCAAGGCTGTTGTCAGAAGGAGAGCTAGACACGATGTCCAAATGGCTTTCATATTGTCCTCAACTCCCGCACCAAAGCGGTTTCAGAGTAGGTGTATCCCGGAGCCGGGCTCAATCGATATATCCTGGTCCTTCGCCGCAACTGGTTCAGGGGGGCGTCCCGAGTTCTGAACGGAAAACGGCTTCGGGTTTCCACAACTCGACGTGACATTGTTAACCTGTGTTGGGCAGGAAAGTTGCGGTCCCGAATACAAATTGAGCGATTTTGTTCCATTTCCGGCGATACGGCGGCCCCATGAGTTGTGCCTGATCGGGCTCCGTCTGGACCCGACCACCGAAGGTCCGCAACTGTTCGCCCTGATCGAGCAGAGTGAAGGCGGAAGCCGGACGATCACGGCGAACGGCCGGATACTGCTTTTCTCAAGCCCAGCTCTCGCTGCCCGCGCGCTTCAACTGGCCGACAAGGCAGCCGCTGGCGGCCCGCAGAGAACAATCGCCACCTCTCTACCGGTGCCGAAACAGATGGACGTTTTGTGTGACGTGGCGCAAAGTCTGTTTCTGGTCAACTCGCAGCCGGACGATTCCGACGGTGTGCTGCTCGATTGCATCGCCTGCCTCGACGACCTGCTGCGCGCCACCGAACTCAACGTCCCGGCGAACTATATCGCCGTTTTCAGTGCGCTCGCCGAGAGGCTGGAGCGCAATTCCGAGTTTGGCAGCTTTCTGGCGGAGCAGGGAATCGATCGCGAGACGGTGGAAGACGCGATCCTGTGGTGCGTTGGGGCCATAGCGGTGAAGAGCACCTGGATTGGGTGAGCGGCGAACCGGGGCTCCCGGCACGTCGCCGGGGTGGAACGTGGCGAGCCGATTTTATTCCGAGGTGAAGTAGTCCACCGTAACCGGGCTCTCGAACAACGAGTAATCGCGCGTCACCACGGTAATTCCGCTTTCGGTAACGAAGTACTTCTGGCGGTCGGATTCCGTGTCGTAGCCGATCACCGTACCCTCCGGGATGTGCACGTCGCGGTCGATGATGGCGCGGCGAATGCGGCAGTGACGGCCGATGTCCACGTGAGAAAAAACGATGCTGGATTCGACTTCGGCGTAGGAGTTTACGCGCACATTGGGCGAGAGCACGCTGTTGCGCACGAACCCGCCACTGACGATGCAGCCGCTCGACACCAGCGAATCCAAGGCGGTTCCGGTGCGGCCAGGTTCGGCGAAGACGAACTTCGCCGGCGGGTACTGCCGCTGATGCGTGCGAATCGGCCAATGCTCGTCGTATAAGTTGAATACCGGCGAGACCGCCGCAACATCCATATTGGCATCGTAATAGGCCTCAAGCGTGCCTACATCGCGCCAGTAGAGAGCTTCCTTGCGGTTCTCATCGATGAAGTTGAAGGAATAGACGCGGTAGTCGTCAGCCATTCTGGGGAGAATGTTGTGGCCGAAATCGTGCTGCGAATCGGGATCTTCCGCGTCCTTGAGCAACACCGGAATCAGCACATCGGTATTGAACAGGTAGACGCCCATCGAGGCCGAAACCATCTCCGGGTTGTAGGGCGACCTGAGGTTCGTGGTGAGCGGCTTTTCTTCGAATCCCACCACTCTTCCCACGCTGTCGATATCGACCACGCCGAAGTTTCTGGTTTCGGCCGGATCGACAAGAATTGTGGCAATCGTGACATCGGCGCCCGAATCCTCATGCTGTTGCAGCATGCGGCGGTAATTCATTTTGTAGATGTGGTCGCCGGAGAGTATCAGAACGCGCTTGGGTTCCTCCGATCCGATGGAGTAGATGTTCTGGTAGACGGCGTCGGCCGTGCCCATGTACCAGTTCTCGCTGACGCGCTTCATCGGCGGGAGAATCTCGATGAATTCGCCGAGCGGGTCGGCCACGATGCTCCACCCCTCGCGAATGTGCCGGTTCAGCGACAAAGCCTTGTACTGAGTGAGAATGTAGACGCGCCGCAGATCGGAATTGATGCAATTCGACAGGGTAATGTCGATGATGCGGTAAATTCCGCCAAAAGTCACCGCAGGTTTAGCGCGGTCGCGAGTGAGCGGATACAGACGCTCGCCTGCACCGCCGGCCAGCAGAACTCCAAGAGTGTCTTTCATCTCTGTTCCTACCCGTAGTTTCGTGCCAGGTGCGACGACGCTTGCAGCTTTCCCTCGGCGTTTTCAGTCGGTGACTTCCAGACGCGTCAGGCACACTTTGGACTAAGAATCCTATCACAGCAGGGGAGACAGAGCCGCCTTCGTGGCGGCCAGCTCAGGCGGTTTTGTCGGGACGATCGATGCTGATGCGCAACGACTTCAGAAACTTCATATCTTGAGGGCTGACTTTGAAATCGGGGTCCGACTTCTTGAAATTCACCAGCGAAGACTGTTTCGTCTCCTCTTCTTCACGCTTGTTGAACCCGATGGTGGCTTCCAGCACGAGAAACACATCGTAACCGCCGGACTTAATCTTGGCGATCACTTCCGCGATCTGCTCCGAGTCTGAGATTGACTCATTGATCGCTTGGCCGAGCTCCTTCATCAGTTTTTGTAGGCGCTGCTCCACTTTGAAATCCCCGATCTGGAGTCAATTTTGATGGCCGTACCCGGAACCCGGGCAAGTTGCTCCCGAATCCGCCGGCGTACCGCGGATCTCAAGCTCTGCGTACTGATGCCACAATTGTATTGGATGCCACGGCCGGTATGGAAGTTTTAGAGGTTTTTCAAAACCGGGTTTGCCGGGCCGCTGGAGCAATTCGGAGTTGGTGTATGCCTGAGATATCGCCGCCGGGCTGAATGTCGCCCCAGCAAACGCCCCGGCTGCTTTTCGGGATACAGCTTTCGCGAAACTGGTCTAGAATCGCTATGTGAGTGGTCTCCCTAATCCTTTGCGGGCCAAACCTACATCGGCAGGCGCGGTTGGCAGCATGCTGGGCAAAGCGGCCAGATCTTTCCAAAAAGGGCAAAAGGGCCGGCGGATTTTTCAGGGCGTTTCGGCGGGAATCGGTAGTTTTCTCCAGACGCTTCGACGGGTCGGCAAGATTCTTTGGCTGGAGATCACTGGATTCTTGTTCCTTTGGCTGGCTTTGGTCGGCGGCATCGCTTGCTGGCGCGAGTATCATGCCTACGCGGCGGGCAAGGTCGGACCCGGGCGTGCCGCGGTTGCCGGCCTTTTCGCTTTTTTGTTCGTCTACTTCGGCGTGAGTTCGTTTTGGAGTGCTCGCAAGAACTAGGGCCATCGTCCGCCGTCATTCTGATCGAAATGCATAGACCCTTTGCTGTGCTCAGGGTGACAACTTGGACTTATAGCGCAAATTTTTGGACACGACACTGGCTGATCGGCCCCGGCTTGTCCAACGAGAATGATTTCCGGGAGTTTGGATGAACTCTTTCCAGAGGATTTGTGTCTTTTGCGGCTCCAGTGCAGGCTTTTCCGGCGCTTATCGGGCTGCGGCCGTGGAGCTTGGACGGTTTCTGGCCGAGCAGGGGCTGGGTTTGGTTTACGGCGGGGGGCGGATTGGACTGATGGGAGTGCTCGCCGACGCCGTCCTGGCCCAGGGCGGTCGCGTTATCGGGGTCATCCCGCAACCGATGGTCGCGCGCGAGATCTGGCATTCCGGCCTCACGGAATTGCGCATCGTTCCCTCCATGCACGACCGCAAATCCCTGATGGCAGAGCTGGCGGACGCATTCATTGCCCTTCCAGGCGGATTTGGCACGTTTGAGGAATTCTGCGAAATGATCACTTGGAGCCAGCTCGGGATACACCGCAAGCCCTGCGGGCTGCTCAACGTGGCCGGATACTACGACCCGCTGCTGAAGTTGTTCGACCACGCCGTGGCCGAAGGGTTTCTCAAGCGCGAAAACCGCGAACTGGTGCTGGCCTCGGCAAGCTGCCAGGAGCTGCTGGAAAAAATGCAGGCGTTCGAGCCCGTGGTGGTTCGCAAGTGGATTGCGGCGTCGGAGACTTGAAGCGCAGACCAGGACGGAGGGGTTTGGCACGCGCCGCGAACGCCTGCCTCCCGCCCTAGTTGTAGACCGTTTCAGGCCGTGGACTGCGGTGGTTTACGAGCATGAGTGGCCTGCTCAAACCCGTAGGCAATTTTCAGCAGCCGGGGCTCACTCCATGGCTGTCCCAGGAATTCGATCCCTATCGGAACGCCAATCGGGGCGCTCGCGGTCGGCGTCGAGAAACCGGCGGGAACCGTAATCGCCGGGAACCCCGCCAAGGACGCCAGGATTCCGTTGCGATCCACCTGATTCATGTCGCCAATCATCACCGGCAGCCGCTTCTGGTGGGGATACACGAGAGCGGCCAGGTTGTTCTTCGCCATGAAGTTGGCCAACTGAATTTTCAGGTCGTCGATCTTTAACCGCCGGTCTTTGTAGTCCGCTTCGTTCAGTCCATTGTCAAAAGCTTGCGCCGAGGTAAGGAACTTTTCCAGGGAGGCCTTGTGATAGTTCCCCGAGGCCAGAATTTCCGCCAGTGAATGTACGGGAACGTTTGTTCCGCCGGCTTTCAGATAGCCGTTGAGTTGTATTTTGTACTCGTATTTCTGGACGTCGAGGTTGACCAGGAGTTTGGCGGTATCGAACGCGGCTTCCTGCACATCGGCGACGATGGCGCCCTGCCTCTTGAGTGCCTCAATCGCGCGGGCCATCACGCGATTCACTTCTTCGTAGTCCGGGCCGCTGCCGAACAGCGTGCGCAAGACTCCGATGCGCATGCCTTTCAAACCGCCGCTATCCAGGTAAGCGGTATAGGTCTTGGGGATCTTGCGGAGGCTGAAGGCGGTCACCGGATCGGCGGGATCATAGCCGGCCATGGTGTCGAGCATCACCGCCACATCCGCAACCGTTCGCGCCATCGGGCCAGCGGCATCCTGCGTGAAAGACACAGGGATGATGCCGGTGCGGCTGACCAGGCCGAGCGTGGGCCGCAACCCGACCAGGCTGTTGGCGGATGCAGGCGACCGATTCGAGTTCATCGTGTCGGTACCGGTGCCGGCGGTCGCGAAGTTGGCAGCCAGAGCAGCGCCGGTGCCTCCCGAGGAACCGCCCGGAGTCCGCGACAGCTCATAGGGATTCTTCGTTTGTCCGCCCAGCGAACTGACGGTTATCCCGGCCAGGGCCAGCTCGTGCAGATTCGTTTTTCCCAGGATCAAGGCCCCGTTTGCCCGCAATCGCGCAACCGTAAAGGCATCTTTGGAAGGCTGCGCACCTTGCAAGGTGAGCGATGCTCCGGTGGTCGGCATATCGGCGGTATCGTAGTTATCCTTCAGCACCACCGGAATGCACTGCAGCGGCTTGAGTTTGCCGGTGCGATGAAACTCTTTGTCCATGGCATCGGCCTGGTCGAGCGCCTTCGGATTTACATACAGCATCGCGTTCAGGGCGGGACCCTGCTTGTCATAGGCCTGAATGCGATCCAGGCATTGCTGAACCAGGCTGCGGCAGGTCAGCTTGCCGCTTTCGATGGCACGATGAATATCGCTGATAGAAGTTT
Organism: uncultured Acidobacteriota bacterium; assembly: GCA_963842345.1. Lineage (GTDB taxonomy): Bacteria > Acidobacteriota > Terriglobia > Terriglobales > Acidobacteriaceae > CAWBRT01. The sequence goes on along the minus strand of CAWJGD010000011.1, from coordinate 212,763 downwards.
CCATAAGATGAACCCGCGGACCAGCCGCAGTGGCGGCCAACAGCAAGTGGCGAACCCGAAAGGAACCGGCCTATTTCGTGCCGCCAGAGCTCCTATTGGCCGCACAGTGTACTACCCTGGATTTCGAACGTAAACTTAAATCATTGTCAAGAGAAAGGCGGATTCAAAATCGCCCCACGTTCTTCCTTTTCAGTGACAAACCATGATACGTTGAGACATTCGGATTGACAGTCTGAAACTACTCTCTTTGCCAAGCACCGGGATTACGCGGTTGTGTTTTGAGCTATTGTTGAATCGGCATCGGGGGCTTCCGGAAGCGTGCTTGGTGGAGTGATCGCGCCGAGAGTTGTTTTCCAGACTGGCATTGGGGTGATAAAACACGGTATGACGTCAATTGCAAACGCCGTTGGCAGTATCTACCATCCGGCCAGTGCGCCGGATTTCGTTCCGGTCCCGCTGCTTCGCGAACTTCAGTTCAAGCGTTTAAGGGATGTTGTGGAGCGGGCTTGGGAGCGAGTGGAATGGTTCCGCTCGCGCATGCGGGAGCGCGGACTCTCGCCGGACGACATGCACTCGATCGACGACATCGGCAAGCTGCCGTTCACGGCCAAAGCCGACCTGCGGGACACCTATCCCTTCGGGCTGTTTGCCAGCCCAATGGAGGAGGTGGTGCGCCTGCATGCCTCCAGCGGAACCACCGGCAAGCCAATCGTAGTGGCTTACACGAAAGCAGACCTGGAGGTGTGGACTTCGGTGATGGTTCGCAGCTTCGCCTGCTGTGGTCTGCACCATGGCGACGTGGTGCAGAATGCATATGGCTACGGACTCTTTACCGGCGGGCTGGGCGCGCACTACGGAGCCGAGGAGCTGGGCGCGACGGTCATTCCGATCTCGGGAGGCAATACCGATCGCCAGATCATGGTGATGAAAGATTTCCGGGTCACGGCAATCTGCTGCACGCCGAGCTATTTTCTGCACATGATCGAACGCGCCGGCCAACTAGGCGTCGATATCAAAGATCTGCCGCTGCGCGTCGGCGTTTTTGGGGCCGAGCCGTGGACGCAATCGATGCGCAAGCATATCGAGGAGCTGAGCAGCATTAAGGCATTCGACATCTATGGGCTTTCCGAAATCATTGGGCCGGGCGTGGGAATCGAATGCCATTGCCACGACGGTTTGCACATCTTCGAAGATCATTTCTACCCGGAGATCATCGATCCGGAGACTGGCGAGATACGGCCCGATGGTGAAGAGGGCGAATTGGTGCTGACCACCCTCAGCAAGCGGGCCATGCCGATGATTCGTTATCGCACGCGCGACATCACGGCGATCATTCCCGGCCCGTGCGCTTGCGGCCGCATTCTGCGGCGCATACGTCGCATTGGCCGGCGCAGCGATGACATGCTGATCATTCGCGGAGTCAACGTCTTCCCGTCGCAGGTGGAAACCGCTCTGCTCGAGGTGGAGGGCACGCTGCCGCACTACCAGATTATCCTCACCCGCGAGCGCGGACTCGACCAGATGGAAGTGCAGGTCGAAGTGACGCCGCAGATGTTCAGCGACAAGATTGGCGCGCTCGAGGCGTTGAATGAGAAACTGGTGGATGCGCTCGACCATGTTCTCGGAATCCGGGTGCAGGTAACGCTGGTCGAGCCGCAGTCCATCCAGCGCAGTGAAGGCAAAGCAAAACGAGTTATTGACCGGCGGTCATCATGAAAATCCAACAGTTGTCGTTGTTCGCGGAAAACAAACCGGGAACGATCATTGCACCCTGCCGGCTGTTGGCGCGGGAGGGAATCGACATCCGGGCACTGTCGCTGGCGGACACGCAGCGCTTCGGCATTCTGCGCATGATCGTCTCCGACTGCGCCAGAGCGAACCGGCTGCTTCAAGACAACGGATTTCTCGTCAAGGTGACGGAAGTGCTCGCCGTCGAAGTGCCGGATCGACCGGGCGGCCTGGCGGAGATCCTGGCCATCTTCGAAGGCACCTCGATCAATATCGAGTACATGTACGCCTTTCCGTTCGGCAATGGCGACAAGGCGATCCTGATCTTCCGCTTCGGCGATCCGGATGCGGCGATCGAGCGCTTGCAGGCGTCCGGGATCAACGTGCTCGAAAGCGGCGCAATCCTGAAAAAGTAGCGGCCACGCCACCGGGGTCCCCGGCAAGCCTGTTTTTGGCTTGTTGGGGTGGACGCCGGGGTCCCCGGCAAGCCTGTTTTTGGCTTGTTGGGGTGGATGGCATGGAGGCGAGAGCAGGTGTATGCTTCGACGACATGCTGATTGCCAAGACGATCGCCGAGCAACTGGAGCGCGCTTCCTGGATACGCCGCATGTTCGAGGAGGGCGCACGGCTGAAACAGGAACGCGGCGCCGACAAGGTTTATGATTTCACGCTCGGCAACCCGGAGGTCGAGCCTCCGCCCAGGGTGATCGAAACGCTTCGCCGGTTGGTTGCGGAAAATAGTCCTGGATTACATGCCTATATGCCCAATGCGGGATTTCCGCGGGTGCGCGAAATCCTGGCGGCGCAATTGCGCAAGGAAACCGGCCTGGACTTTACCGCCGAAAACGTCTTCATGACCGTGGGGTCGGCGGGCGCATGCAACGTGCTGCTCAAGTCGATTCTCGATCCGGGCGATGAAGTCATCGTGCTGCTGCCCTGCTTCTCCGAATATCCGTTTTACATCAGCAACCACTGTGGGCGGATGGTGAGCGTGGATACGGATGAAGAGTTTCTGCCGGATGCGGAGCGCATTGCGGCGGCGATCACTCCCCGAACCAAAGCCATCATCCTGAATACGCCCAACAACCCGACCGGTCGCGTGTATTCCGCAAGCGTTCTCGGCGAGTTGGAGAGCATGCTCGCCCGAGCCGGCCACCCGATTGTCGTCCTCAGCGACGAGCCCTACAAGCATCTGGTGTACGACGGCAGGCGGCAACCGGAAGTGGCGTCCATCATTTCCAATACCGTCATCTGCAATTCGTGGTCGAAGTCGCAGGCCCTCCCCGGCGAGCGGATCGGCTACCTTGCGCTTTCGCCCAGGCTTCCCGGTCTGGCTGGGCTGCGCAACGCCTGCGCTTTCAGCAACCGTATCCTGGGGTTCATCAACGCTCCAGCCATCTGGCAAAGGGTGGTGGCCGAGGCGCACGACGCCACCGTGGATGTGGGCGGCTACCAGGAGAAACGCGACCTGCTGTGCGCTGCGCTGGAGCGGATCGGCTACCAGCTCAAAAGGCCCGAGGGCTCGTATTTCATTTTCGTGAAGACACCCATCCCTGACGACATCGCCTTTGTCCGCCGTCTTGCCGCCGAAGGCGTGCTCGCGGTGCCGGGTATTGGATTCGGCCGCGGCGGGTATATGAGACTGTCGGTGACCGTTCCGCGAGAGATGATTGCGAAATCCATCCCCGGATTTGCCAGAGCGTTTCACGAATGTACGGGATAGGTGCGAGTAGAAAACGGATCTAACTTCAATTTGGAACTTCAATTTGGGAGGAGTGCCGACGTGAAAGTTGATTTGAGAATCATTGGCGGAACCATCATCGACCCGGAACGAGGCATCAACGGCCTGGGCGAAGTGCTTATTCGCGGAAACAAAATTGTCGGTCAAGCCAAGGGCGGGGAAGCCGTGGAGGCGGAGAAAACCATCGACGCCAAAGGATGTCTGGTGCTTCCGGGACTCATCGATTTCCACGCGCATCTGTCTGGAGGAGGCACGGAATCCGGCGTTGATGCCGATATTGCCCTGCTTCCGATGGGAGTTACAACCGGCGTCGACGCGGGTAGTTGCGGATCGGGGAACTTCGACTATTTCATGCGCACGACCGTAGCCACGAGCAGGACGCGTCTCTTCGGCTTCGTAAATATTTCTTCGGGCGGTCTGATTGCATCGCGATACCCCGAGGAACTCAACCCCAAGTATTACGACGAGGCCGCGATCGGTGAATTGCTGAGCCGCTATCGCGGGCAGTTGCTCGGCATCAAGATCAGGGTATCGAAAGAGATTGTCGGCGAGTTTGGAATCAAGCCGCTGGAAGTCACCCTGGAGATTGCGCGGCGGTTGAACTGCCCGGTTGTGGTGCATACCACCAACCCCGTGGCAGCGCCGGAGAAGATTGCCGCCATGTTGCGCTCCGGCGACGTTTACTGCCACACCCACCAGGGAGACGGGGAGACGATCGTCGGCGCGAACGGCAAGATCAGGCCCGCACTCTTTGCCGCGCAGAAGGCCGGGGTGGTCTTCGACGCTTGCAACGGACGGAACAACTTCTCCTTCAAGGTTGCTCAAGCCGCGCTGGCGGAGGGATTCATTCCCGACGTTATCAGCAGCGACGTGACGAAAAAAACTCTTTACGGAGACTTTGTCTTCAGTTTGCCGTTCGTCATGATGAAGTACCTGAACATGGGGATGAAACTCGAACAGGTGGTCGCCGCATGCACTTCGGTCCCGGCGCGCCTGATTGGAATGAAAGGAAAACTCGGCACGCTCTCACCGGGAGCGCTTGCCGACGTTGCGGTCTTCCGCCTGGGAAAAAAGAAACTGAAAGTGAAGGACATCCTGGGAGATTCGATCACCGGAGAAAACGTGCTGGTTCCGCAGATGACAATTCTGGACGGGCAAGTGATCTACCGGCAGATTGATTTCCAGTAGGTCGGCGCCGGAATCTTTTTGGCGGACGGGCTTCGCGGAGCCGGATGGATTCAGCGGGGCACAGGGGCGCTATCGCAAGCGACAGGCGATCAGGCGTCTGGCATAACGCGTGGCAAGCCGCTTGCCACGCGGCGCGCCCCGCTTACTTCGCGTTGCCGGCCGGACCACCCATAAGCTCAGGCTGAATAGATTCGGGCAGACCGATTTCAAACGCGTTCAACGTCATCGCCACCAGCGAGTAATAGCCAAGAATGGCGACCAGCTCAACTATGCCCTTCTCGCCGAGGGCACGAACGCCGGCCTGGTAAAGATCGTCGGCGATGGACTTGGTTTCGAGCAGGCTGTTGCTGATGTCGAACACCGTTTGCTGCGCGTAGTCCGCGAAGACCGGGCGACGGCGAGAGGCGATCATGTCGATCGCCGCGGGATCGATGCCGGCCTTGAGCGCTTCCTTCTTATGTGCCTGCCACTCGAAGTGCGCCGTCCAATGACGGGCAACGACCAGGATAGCGAATTCCGACAGGTGGGGCGGCAGGCTAGTCTGGTAGCGAACAAGTTCTCCGAGTTTCTGCGCGCGGCGCGCCAACTCGGCGTTCTGCAACCAAGCTATCATCGGCGCCGGGGCGTGCCCTCTAATTCCGCCCGCCGCCTCGTCGTAAACAGAGCGTTGCTGCGGCGTCATTTCAGCCATGGGAGTGAGTTGTATGCGAGCCAAGAGTCCTCCGTACAAGATAAGAAGTAATTGCCTTGCTCCAGTCGCTGGGCGATAGAGCAATTCCGGGGGCGGTATATCCAAGGTATCAGTATTGCAGCAGGGCTTGGAAGCTGTTCGCGGGGTAATATCCCCGTCGGTTCGAGCCGCCCGCGGGCCACAGAGTTCGATTATCGCACTTGACATGCGAGTATCGATGCGCGTCCATGGGTCGCTATCGAAAACCGATCAGGCCGTTGAAAGCTATCTATCTGCGCCTGCCGTTGGCCGCTGGGCGCTCAACTTGGTGATGGCCAAGCTGAGATGTGGGACGTTGGCTTTGGTATGAGCGTGGGAATTGCTCGTCCGTCGGAGATCGAGGAACTGAAAAACAGGGACGAACAACCCCACATTTGCCAAGGCAAATATGGGGTACCCCTCTACCACGCCGTAAACGTTGACTGATCAATCCACTCGTGGTACCCGGTACCGGTTCCATTCACATCTAGCTGATACTGGACCCCGAGATTGTCCGACCAACCGTTATTCATGGCGGAATAGGTTTTATCAATCGTATATGGCGTTCCATCCACGACCAGCGTGACGTAGTGATAGGTATGCGTGTTGGGCACTCGCTGCACGTACCACTGGATGTGATGCCAGACATTTGGCGCAAGCGGTTTGCAGGGAACGGTGGTATGGACCCACTTACCGTTCAACTCATCCCACACATCCCACACCCCGGACGCGTACGCGCACTGGCTTCCAATCATGTAGTTGTAGCCACCCACGAATTGGAAGGCATCGAACTCAAGAGCCTGAGCGGCAGACGTTGATGCGCTATCCAGTTGCACATAGAAGTCCCAAAGAAAATTCGACACACTGTTGTCAGCACCCAGGTGCATCCACCAAAGGGCGTTGGCATTATTGCCGGAGTTGAATACCTCCATGCTGCTGCCGGAGAGCGACGGAGTGGTCTGATTCTGTGCCATCCAGAAAGTCGATTTGCCGCTGCCTCCAGCACAGGAGGCTGTACCGCACGACGCCCATCCCGGCATCTGCTCGACCTGACTAAATACCTTTGCGCCCGCAGGTGGAGTTGGTAATGCAGAGGAATTAGCCGACGCCGTGGCTGCTGAAGCTGGAACCGTTGAAGCTGGGGTCGCGGTGGTCGTCGTGGTCGATGCCGGATCAGGCGCAGTCGCCGTACTCGGCGCTGAAGTGCCAGCCGAGGTTGGGGCCGTGGTATCCGGCGTGGAGGCGGCAGCTTGAGTGGATGTCGAACTGTTGCTCGCCTTTCCGCCGCAGCCGATGGTCACCAGCGCGAGGCAAAGCAGCACCACAATTATGAGTGTGATCCAAGATATCTTTCTCACAGCTTGAACTCCTCACAGGAATTTCTTCCTGTCAAAGTCCAAGCTATCGGCGGACGTACTCAGGAAATATAGAGCGTGTACCTAAGTGTTTCCCTGTATTTTGTCGTAACTTAAAGTGAGGGATTGCCTCTAGGTCTTAACCTTAGAGGGGCTGATGATTCGATAAATGGCGGGTAGCCCAGGTTTGGAGAATGAGAAGCACTGGGGTTGCTCCAGATTTGAACGCAAATTCGACGGTGGCCCATATCTGCGGCGCCTTCCGTTGGGCGCAGATGTGGGGCGGTTCCACGCTCTTGACGATGCCGGTTATAAACGAAATTCCGGTCCACGCGGAAATGACGTGGCGTTCGCAGTGACGAGCTTTTGTCCCGCTACTCTCAGCAGCCTATTTGGACCTCTCCGGCCCGAAAGGGCCGAAAACTAAGCTAAAGCTTGGGGAGAATTTCCTTCAGCGCCCAGTCAACCCGCTGCACTGACTCTCTGATGGCCGTCACGGCTTCCTCGTTCTGCGAGAAGTGGGTGGTAAGCATAATGGTGTGGATGGCATTGCGGACATGGTGATTCATCTCACCTATGATCTCCAAGCGGTGGCGGATGGCCTTACGCCGCTGACGTTCGTACCACAACATCCGGTAGAACAACAGCGTGGCAACGAGTGCAGCCACGACTGCCGAGGCGTCGATGTTGCTTAAGAAAGACTGCGAACGTTTTTGCAAGAGAAAATCGAGCCCAGTGGCGGTCAACAGGACAATGGCTCCGAATGCCAAAGGCAGAAACCACTCAAGTCGCGCTGCGGCCACGGGCAGTTGCTTCGGGGAATTTGATGTTGCGGAATCAGAGTACATGACGCGACACTCACCCCCACGATACAGTTGGTTCAATCTGGGCTTAATTGTGCATGAGGTCAGTGATTCGGATCACTAAGTCTTGGTCGAAGACAACTGACAGTCAAAGCGAACTCGGGGCACTCTACCCTTGCGCCGTGAATTTTCGGTGGGACACCATCGCTTCCTAATGACTTCTGGGCCGCCTGTCCCACAAGTGGGTACAATGAACAGCGCCGGCAAAGGGAGCGCGCCATGGGCAATAGCGTGAACACGGAATTATCCGGGATGGCCCCCAACCTGGGGAGCGAGGTGCGCGAGAAGCAGGTCTTCAGCAAGATCGCGTGGCGGATTCTCCCGCTCATCACGATCTCCTATATCGTGAACTTTCTGGATCGCACGAATGTCGCCTTCGCCGCGCTGACGATGAACCATGATATCGGGTTGAGCGCGACCGCATTCGGCTATGGCTCAGGAATCCTGTTCCTCGGCTACTGTTTCTTCGAGGTGCCCAGCAACGTCGCTCTTTATCGCTTCGGCGCGCGACTCTGGCTGGCGCGGATCATGATCAGCTGGGGCATCATCTCCATGGCGACGATGCTCATCTCCGGGCCAAAGAGTTTCTACTTGCTACGCTTCCTGCTGGGCGTGGCCGAGGCCGGCTTCTTCCCAGGCGCCGCATATTACCTGGCGCAATGGTTCCCGGCGCAATATCGCGCGCAAATCTATGCCTGGTTCTTAATCGGCATACCTGCGTCGTCGCTGGTTGGCGGCCCACTGGCGAGCCTGTTGCTGGAGTTGAATGGCGTCGCGGGCCTCGCCGGCTGGAAGTGGCTCTTGCTCGCGGAAGGGTTCCCGGCCGTAGTCCTCGGCATTGTGTTCCTGCTTGTTCTGGTCGAGAGTCCCGAACAAGCCCCCTGGCTCACCGCGGAGGAGAAGGAGATTGTAAGGCAGCGCCTGCAAGGAGAGAAGAAAGAGCGCGAGCGCCGGCATTTGTGGGCGAGCCTCAAAGACAGCCGCGTACTGCTGCTGGCACTTGTCCAATTCACCTTCACCGTGGGCGCGTATGGCGTCGCCATTTTCCTTCCGTTGATCATCAAATCGCACCATTTCTCGAATTTCACGGTGGGATTTCTGACCGCCATTCCAAGCCTTATTGCCTGCATTGTCATGGTATTGTGGGCGGGGGTTGTCGATCGAAGCGGGCGCAAGATATTCAATCTTGCATTGACCTGTCTGCTCTCGGCGTTGGGATTGGTGCTTGCAATCTGGTCGCGCTCGTTCGTCATCTCGCTTGCCGGCCTGACCGCTGCCGTGGTCGGGACCAATACAGCCCGCGCCATTCTCTGGACAATTCCGACGCGCTTCCTCTCGGGCATCGGTGCCGCGGGCGGTCTCGCCCTGATCAATTCCGTGGGCACGATCGGTGGATTTGTCGGCCCCTCGATCATGGGTTTCTTGAGGGATACGACCGGGTCTTTCAATACCGGATTGCTGGCGCTGTCCGGCTTCCTCTTTGTTTCGACCGCGCTTGCTTTCATGCTGAAGCTTGTCATCAAGACTGAGTGATGGGATAGATAAGGGAATCCAGTTTGGCCTGACGGTTAACGATGTCGATGTCAAGGCGATTGCGGCGGCTCGGAAGTTAACCCGCTACCCATTTTCCCGTATCTGACGCTCTGGGCAACAAGTGGGTACAATGAATAACGGGGCGAAGCGGAACCCTCCTGGCCCGATCCGTGTTCCGTTCGCTGAAAAGGAGACCAGAATATGCACCTTGGCATGCCGGAGCTGCTGTTGATCTTCGCGATCGCTCTGCTGCTGTTTGGGCCGAAAAAACTAGGCGATCTGGGTAAGGGACTGGGAGAGGGGATTCGCAACTTCAAAAGTGGGCTGGGTGGCTCCCCGGAGCCCGAGGCGAAACCTCCCAGCGCTGCTCCGCCGAGCCCCCCGGCGGAGACAAAGGTCATCGTCGAAGAGACAAAGCCCGCAGTGGAAGAGAAGAAGTAGGCGTTCACATCGACCGGAGCGCATAACAAAACGTCGAGTTCGGGACATTCGTCCCGCCCGAAGGAAAATTCCCCGCGTTAGCCCAATCACCCCTGCGAGCGGGGCCCCGACGGGCGAACGTGGGGCACCGTCAAACAGATCCGCAGGCGACTACTCCCGCACCAATTCCGCTTCCAGCTCCTCTACCTTCAAAGCGCCGGTCTGGAGGTGTTCGAGCCCATAATCAAAGCCTCGGTCGTAGGCTTTGAGGTTCAATTCACGGAATGCGCTCGGAACTGAGGTTTCAATGGCCTTGCGCAGCGATTCCCGCTTCAGCACGCCAGTGATGGCGCCGAAGAAGCCTGTCATGACGATGTTCGAGACCATCCGCTTGCCGATTTCCTCGGCGATGCGGGTTGCCGGGATGCCGTAGATACGCGTGCCCTCGGGAATGCTGGAGACGCGCACCAGATCCTGCTCGATCAGCATGAGGCCGCCAGGCCGAAGCTCGGGCGAGAACTTCACGTAGGCTTCCTGAGACATGACCACCAGGATGTCCGGCTTGGTCAGGTAGGGATAGAGCACCGGCGATCGGAGAGAACGAGTTGAGCACTGCAAGCGCCGCCACGCGCCTCAGGACCGAAGTTCTGGGTCATGGTCGCATGGTTGCCATCGACGATCGAAGCGGCCTTGCCGATTACGATTGCCGAAAGAATCACGCCCTGTCCGCCGAAGCCGGCGATACGGATTTCGGTTAGCTGCATACGGGTTCCTCCACCTCGATGTAACGGTCGCCCAGCTCTTCGTGGAAGTGCGCGTTCATCATCTGCTGATAGTCGGGGCGCTCGCGATCAACGAACTTGCCGAGAATAATTTCGCCCGCCTTGGTGAGCCCGACATCTTTAGTCGGCGCGCCGTGCTTGATCTTGCTGTGTTCCTTGTAGAACTTCATGGCGTCAAGCCCGTCGCCCATCTTGTTGCGGCGCTGATAAAGCGTCGGGCAGGGCGAGAGGATCTCGATGAACGAGAAGCCTTTTTTCTTGAACATTTCCTTCATCGACAAGGCCAACTGGCGCACGTGATAGGTAGTCCAGCGCGCCACGTAGCAGGCGCCGGCGGCTTCCACCAAGTACGGCAGGTTGAAGGCCGGATCGTAAGTTCCGTAAGGCGCGGTCGAGGTCGTGACGTCATTTGGCGTGGTGGGCGCTGTCTGGCCGCCGGTCATGGCGTAAATCATGTTGTTCACGCAGATGACCTTGAGATCCATGTTGCGGCGGGCGGCGTGAATCAGGTGGTTGCCGCCGATGGCGAACAGGTCGCCATCGCCGCTGTAGACCACCACGTCGAGCTTCGGGTTGGCCATCTTGAGCCCGGTGGCAAAGGGAATAGCGCGGCCGTGGGTGGTGTGGAAGGAGTCCAAATCCACGTAACCGGCAACGCGGCCAGTGCAGCCGATGCCGGAGACAATGACGGTCTTGGTGAGATCGACCTTGGCTTCCACCAGCGCGCGGGTGAAGCAATTTACGGTGGTGCCGATGCCGCAGCCCGGACACCAGATGTGCGGGATTCGCTCGGAGCGCAGAAACTGCTCAGAAGGGTTCGCCGGACAAGTTAATTGACAATCGCTCATCGCGCCACCTCCATGATCGCCTTCAGAATGTCTTCCGGACGGTGAACGCTGCCCCCGGCGTGCCCCACCAGGACAGTCTTGGCCTGACCGGCGGCGGCGCGCTCGACTTCGCGCACCATTTGTCCGAGGTTCAACTCGGGCACGACAAACGCCTTGATCTTGGAAGCCAGTTCACGAATTGGCTTATCGGGGAACGGCCAGGCGGTGATCAGCCGGAACTTGCCGACCTTGACGCCCTGGGCGCGCGCCATATCGATCGCGCGTTGCGCGATCCGCGCCGTAATGCCGTAGCAGACCACCACGACATCGGCGTCGTCGGTGTTCTGCTCGTCGTACATCCAGATCTTCTCGGCGTTGTTCAAAATCTTCGTTTGCAGACGTCTTACCAGCGTGTCCTGCATGGCGGTAGACATGTTCGGGTAGCCGCGTTCGTCATGCGTCAGACCGGTGACGTGGATGTTATAGCCCTCGCCGGCCTTCGTCATCTCAGGGATGCCGTCGGCGTCGGGTTCGAACAGCTTGAACTCGCCGGGCTTTTTCGTGGTGAAGCGGCGGGGCTCAATCTCGATCTGGTCAGCCGGAGGGATCACAACCTTTTCCGTCATGTGGCCGACGACTTCATCCAACATCAGGAAGGTGGGAACGCGATATTTTTCCGCCAGGTTAAAGGCCTTGATCGCCAGGTCGAAGCACTCCTGCGGCGAACTCGGGCAAAGGGCGATGGTTTCGTAATCGCCGTGCGATCCCCACTTGACCTGCATCATGTCAGCTTGCGCCGGCAGAGTCGGCAGGCCCGTGGACGGTCCGCCGCGCTGTACGTCCATGAAAACGCAAGGCGTTTCGGTCATCACCGCCAAGCCGATATGCTCCATCATGAGCGAGAAGCCCGGTCCCGAGGTCACCGTAAAGGATTTGGCCCCGGCCCAGACCGCGCCCTGAATGCAGATGGAAGCGGCCAACTCATCTTCCAACTGGATGAACGTCCCGCCCACCATGGGCGCACGCGAGGCGAAGCGTTCCACGATTTCCGTGGAGGGAGTAATCGGGTAACCGGCGGCAAAGCGCGCGCCGGCGGCCAGCGCGCCTTCGCAGGCGGCATGATCGCCGTCGAGGAAATGTGAACCGGTCATCACTCCGCGAGGATCAGCGTGCATCGGGAGCCTCCTTCTTGTCTTCCTTCTTGTCTTCCTTTTCTTCCGCGGCGCCGGCTTCCTTGGGCAGCCGGTAACCGTGAATGGCAAAATCCGGGCAGTACATGCCGCAGAGATCGCACCCGCTGCACTTGTCGGCAGCAATCATGTGCGGTGGATGATACCCCTTGGAGTTGAACGCGGAAGAGAGTGCCAGAACCTTGGTTGGACAAAACTCCACGCAGAAACCACAGGCCTTACATCGCTCGACCACAATTGACACGGAACCACGTGCCATGATGCCTCTTTTCAGGCGCCTACCCTCTGCCGTGATTGGTCCGCTGAAAATTCAGGGGAGTACAACAGAGCGCCAGCGATTGGTGAAATCGGTCACAGAGATGTTATGTACAGACCACACCCCCGTGTATATACATTCTCAGGCGTTTATGCCCATGCGGGAAGTGACACTGGTCACAACGTGGTGTGAGTGGTGACCTAAAAATCAGCCGGGCGAGCACGATGGTCCGCGAAACCGTGCCAGTGTTGCGAGACATGACCGGCGAACTCCATTTTCGTGATTGGGGCGGTCACGCAGGGCGTGGCGGCGCAGTCGAGGGACTGCCCGTTAAATCGACGGTGCCCCACATCTGCCGTGTGGGAGTCGGTTTGTGGATGAACCTTCCGCGCCGTACACGCCCTCCTACTTCTGGCGTGCCACCACGAACTGGGGAACCCATAGCAGAGCGCGCTTGAACTCGTTATCGGGGAAGCTTTGCAACTCGCGAATCGCCGCTTGTGCGTATTCGGTTGCCTGCGACGTAGCGTACTCCAGCGACCGATAGCGGCTGAGCACCTCGAGAACGTCGGCGTGCTTCATGCCGTTGAACGCGCGTTCCTGCAATACTTTCTCGATCAACTGCCGTTCGGCCGGAATGCACCGTTCCATGGAATGAATGACGGCCATAGTGGCCTTGCCTTCGCGCAGGTCGCTGGCCACGGGTTTGCCAAGCACCTCTTCCGAGGCGGTGAGATCGAGCACGTCGTCGACGATCTGAAAAGCCATGCCGACGTTCCTGCCGTATGAGCCGAGGGCGCGTGATTGCGCTTCGGTTGCGCCGCCGAGAACCCCGCCCAACTCGGTGCAGGTGGCAAACAGGCAGGCAGTTTTGCGGTAGATGAGATCGAGATGCTCGTCCATGGTGATGGGCCGGCCGAGCTTTTCCATCTGGAGCAGTTCGCCTTCCACCATCTGCTGGGTGAGGGCGATGAGCAGGTCGAGCACGCGGAAGTTGCGCTCCTGCACGGCGATTTTGAAGGCCTGCATGTAAAGCCAGTCGCCGGCGAGCACACACTTGGAATTGCCCCATCGCGTGTTGGCTGAAGGACGCCCGCGGCGGGTTCGCGCGTCGTCAATGATGTCGTCGTGGACGAGCGTGGCGGTGTGAATGATCTCCACGACGGCGCCCAATCGCACGGCCCCGGCCCCGCGGTATTCCATGAGTTTGGCGGCCAGCAGCAGCAGGGCTGGGCGCAGGCGCTTGCCGCCGCCTTCGCGCAGATACTCGCCGATCTCGGTGATGACACTGACGCTGGAGACCGTGTCGCGGCCGAACTCCTGCTCGATGGCTGCCAGATCGTCGCGCAGCAGTTCGAAAATCTCTCTCGTGTTCACCGTGGCGGAGCTGTTCAAAGGGTTCCTGGTGTTCGTCGGTGGTGAAGCTCAAAGTGAGCGATAGTTGGTGAACTGCATGTCGATTCCGAAGTCCTTTTGCCGGAGCAAGGCCATGACCTCCTGCAAGATATCGCGATCGCGTCCGCTGACCCGCACAAAATCACCCTGGATCGACGCCTGGACCTTCTTCTTCGAATCCTTGATTGTCTTGACGATCTCTCGCGCCTTCTCCGTGGGGATCCCCTGCTGCATGGTCACCTTCTGGCGGACCGTTGAACCTGCCGCCGGCTCGATCTTCCCGTAAGAAAGAGCCTTGAGCGGAACCCCGCGCTTGACCAGCTTCGCCTGCAGGATGTCATTGACCGCCTTGAGCTTAAAGTCATCCTGCGAGGCCAGAATGAGAGCTTCCTTGCCCTCGATCGTGATCTCGGAGCGCGAGTCCTTCAAGTCGAAGCGCTGGTGAATCTCTTTCAACGCCTGTTGGATGGCGTTCGAGACTTCCTGCAAATCAACCTTGCTGACGATATCGAATGTATTCTCGGCTGCCATTGCCAATAGTGTATGACAAAGCGGATGAACCGCACAGCCCTATGTCGCCGTGGTGCCTTCCCCGGGCTGAGATAGCCCAAAGAAGCGGAAAAAATTCTCCGCCGTCAGGCGCGCGACCTCCGGTTGCGTGCTGCCACGCAACTCGGCAATTTGCCGGGCGACCTCGACCACGAACGCCGGTTCGTTGCGCTTGCCGCGATGAGGAATGGGCGCCAAATAGGGCGAATCGGTCTCGATGAAGAAGCGGTCGAGTGGCACTTTAGCGGCAGTTTCACGAATGTTCTGCGCCTTTGGGTAGGTAATGTTACCGGCAAAGCTGAGCATGAATCCCATATCAAGCGCCGCGCGCGCGTGCTCCGGTTGCCCGGTGAAGCAATGCAGGATGCCGCCCAGTCCGCTGCCCAGCCAATGCTGCCGCAACAGGAGCAGCAGATCGTCCCAGGCGTTCTGGCTGTTGTCAGACGGGCGGCAGTGAATGATGATCGGCTTGCGGGCCGCGGCCGCCAGCTCCATCTGCTCGACAAAAACCCGCCGCTGCACATCGCGCGGAGAGTGATCGTAGTGATAGTCAAGCCCGATCTCGCCCCAGGCAATGACGCGCGGGTGCCGGGCAAGGGCCGACATTTTTTCGTAGGCGTCACGGTCGGCCAGACGCGCCTCATGCGGATGGATGCCAATGCTGGCCCAGATCCAATCATGCTGCTCGGCATAGGGGATGGCGCAATCGACCTCCGCCGGGCCGTCGCCATTGCCAATCGCAAGCATGGCGGCCAAGCCGGCCTGGCGCGCCCGGGCCAGCATTTCCGGGCGGTCACGGTCGAACTGACGGCCCTCGATGTGGGCGTGAGAATCTACGTACAAGCGGTGCCATCCTAAGCGAGGCGAAAGGCCTGCCGTTGAAAGACCTGCCGTCGGCGGGTCCGCAAAAGCCTGGCCGCGCTACTTCAATCGGGCGCCCACCGGAACGTCCTCCAGGAATCCGGCCAGCACCGGCGTGCCTTGCTCGCCAATCGAGGCGGCCAGGAGCATGCCTTTGGACTGCAACCCCTTCAGCTTGCGCGGCGCGAGATTGGCGACGATGACGATCTTGCGTCCGATAAGCTGCTCCGGTGTATACGCCTTGGCGATGCCGGCCACGATCTGCCGCGTTTCCGTCCCCAGATCGACTTCCAGCCGCATCAATTTATCCGTGCCCTTCACCGGCTCGGCCACCTTGACCAGCGCGACGCGGAGATCAACCTTGACAAAATCATCGATGCTGATGGTGTCCGGTGCGGTTGCGGCGGTGCCGGCGGCTGGCGGCGCGGGCGTGGCCGGCTGGTTGACTTGTGCCCCGGCCGTTGCGCAGGGCAGGCGCGGGCTGCGCCGCACTGGTCGCTGCCGCTCATGCTTCTGCCTTCCGTTTCAAGCTGCTGCATTTTTTCGATGGCGCTTTTGTCGGCGCGCGGGAAAACCGCTTCGACTTTGCCGAGCTGGGTGCCGATCTTCAATTGTCCCCACTTCAGCTCGTTGAGTTGAAGCTTGCCGATATCGCCAAGGCCAAGCTGCGACCAGATGCGGGCCGTCGAATCGGGCAGCACCGGGTGGGCAAGCGCGGTTACGATACGCAGGGCTTCGGCGGAGGTGTAAAGGATGGTCGCCAGACGCGAGCGGCTTTCCTCATCCTGCTTTTCAGCCCAGTGCCCAGGGCTCGTTCTCGACGATGTACTTATCGACGGCGCCCACCAGGCTCCAGGCGCTTTCCAGCGCGCGCGAAAACTGGAAGGCGTCGAAGGATTCGTTGAAATCCGCAATCACCTTCGCCGCCAGTTGCGCGATGGACTCGTCGCCCGGGGTGCGCGCACGCGCCGGATACGGGACTTCCCCGCGGAAGTAGCGGGTGATCATCGACAGCGTACGGCTGGCGAGATTGCCCAGGCCGTTCGCCAGGTCCGCGTTGTAGCGCTGCACCAGGGCATCGAAGCTGAACGAACCGTCCTGGCCGAAAACGATCTCGCGCATCAGGAAATAGCGCAGGGCGTCGGCGCCGAGCACGTCGAGGATGGTCTCGCTGCGCACGATATTGCCGCGCGACTTCGACATCTTGTTCTCTTCAAACAGCAGCCAGCCGTGCGCCACGATGCCCGTCGGCAGCGGCAGCCCCGCCGCGAGCAAAAACGCCGGCCAATAGACACAATGGAAGCGGACAATCTCCTTGCCAACCATGTGCATGCCCGGCCAATAGCGCTCGTAGAGCGTGCGCTGGCTGGCCTCGGGCGCGCCGAAACCGAGGGCGGTGATGTAGTTGCACAGCGCGTCCAGCCAGACGTAGATGACATGCGCGGGATCGCCCGGCACGGGAATGCCCCACTTGAAGGTGGTACGCGAGACCGAAAGATCGCGCAATCCGCCGCGCACGAAAGCGATCACCTCGTTGCGGCGGGTCTCCGGACGGATAAAATCCGGGTGCTCGGCGTAGAGCTTCAACAGAGGCTCTTCCATGGCCGAGAGCTTGAAGAAATAGTTTTCCTCGCGCACGGTCTCGGTCGGGCGTCCGCACTCGGGGCAGGGAGCGCCGGGAGTGTTCACCTCGACGTAGAGCTCATCGTTGACACAGTACTGGCCGCTATAGGAGCCCTTGTAAATGTATCCGCGCTGTTGCAGCAGCTTGAACATCTCCTGCGTGCCGCGCTTGTGCTCTTCGCTGGTGGTGCGGATGAACTTGTCGTAGGTAATCCCCAGCCGATCCCACAAGGCGCGGAATTCGCCCGAAATCTCGTCGGCGAATTGCTGCGGAGACTTGCCGGCGGCGGCAGCCGAACGCTCGATCTTCTGGCCGTGCTCGTCGGTGCCGGTGAGAAAGAAAGTGTCGCGACCCAGCAGCCGCTGACGCCGTGCAATGGTGTCGCAGACCATGGTCGTATAGGTGTGCCCGATGTGAGGACGGGCATTCACGTAGTAGATGGGAGTCGTTATGTAAAACTGCTTCGAAGTCTTCGCGTTTTCCATCGATTGATCCAGCAAAACCTACTAGGGCGTTTTCAGTGCTACGACTTGATCCTGCCGCGAAAAATAACTGCGCAGAGCTTCCTGCATCACCCGCTTGAGCGGCACGTTATGACCGGCGGCAAGACGGCGGCAATCCTCGAACTCCGGCGCGGCATTGCAAACCACGCCGTCAAGGCTGCCAATCTTGACCCGGACCTCGCCCCATGGCGTGGTCACGGTGACGTGTTGCCGCTCGAGCGTAAGCCGCTGCTCCTGCCGAATGCGCATGCCGAGCGTGGTGGTCTCGGCAAAAATCATCTTTGACAGCCGCTCGACGTCCTGGTTGCGCGCCAATACCGTGAGCACCAGGCCGGGACGGCTTTTCTTCATCTGCACGGGCGTGGCAAATACGTCGAGCGCTCCGGCTTCCAGCAGGCGGTCGATCACGTAGCCAAAGAGCTGCGGGCTCATATCGTCGAGGTTGGCCTCGATGATGGTGACTCTCTCCAGCGGAGCGGCCCGCCGCTCTTCAGAACTCTCGCCCACGGTCAACCGGGTGACGTTCGGCATACCCGGCAGATTGCGTCCGCCGGCGCCGTAACCCACCGCCTCGACCTTCATCGACGGAAAGCTGCCGTAGGCTGCGGCGAGCGTGCGCACGATGGCAGCCCCGGTCGGCGTCACCAGCTCCTTCTGGATGCCGGAGGAGTACACGGGAGCGTTCTTCAATAGTTCCAGGGTGGCCGGCGCGGGGACCGGCAACGTGCCGTGAGCGCATTTTACGACGCCTCCGCCCACGTTGAGGGGCGAACAAACCCAGCGCTCGACGCGCAGCGCATCGGCTGCAACCGCCGCGCACACGATATCGACAATGGCATCGACCGAGCCGACTTCGTGAAACTCGATGGTTTCGACATCCTGGTGATGGATCTTCGCTTCCACTTCACCAAGCGCCTGAAAAATCGCCGTGGCCGTTTGTTTGGCGGCTTCCGGGATCGCGGCCTGCCGAATGATCTCGCGGATTTGCTTCAACCCGCGGTGGGGATGATGCTGATGTGAGTGGGGATGCGCGTGGTCGTGCTCGTGATGATGCTCGTGTCCATGAGCGTGTTCCGGCGGATGAGCATGCTCATGCCCGTGCGGGTCATCGTGCTGGTGGAGGAACTCTTCCCTGGGCAGATCTTTTTGGCCATCGACAATCACATCGACCTTGGTCGCGGAGATTCCGTTGCGGTCCACGCCACGGATATCCAGCGCGGCTCCGATATCCAGGCCACGAACCGTTTCCAGCAGCAGCTCCGCCGGGACCCCGGCCGAGACGAGCGCGCCCAGAAACATGTCGCCGCTGATCCCCGAAAAGCAGTCCAGATAAGCAATTCTCATGAGTTCCTGACTTCGCCGCCGCCGCCGACATGAGCCTGGTCCGCCGGAGCAGGCGTTGCGCACGGGAACTTTCATCATAGGGAGTTGCGGCCTTAGGGTCAATCCAAGGCGGGGCAGCCACAAGGCTGATGCCGGTGCGAAGAGCGCAATCGCCTGTCTTACCTCAGCACCGCGAGGGCACAATGCCAGCGCCCGGCGGGGTTGCCATTTATAATCGCCTTTGCTCACGATCCCATGACTCGCCGACACGTTCCATAAACGGAGAGCCCCGGCCCGGCGTTTTGGCCCTGACGAGCAGGAAAAAAGGGGAAGAAATTGTATCGCCAGTTACAACGCCGTCTCATCGAGCACATCCGCGATTTTCTGCGCCGCAAGTATCAGGTAGAAATTCAGAACATTGTGGTCGAGCAGCCGCCCAAGCCCGAGATGGGCGAGTATGCTCTGCCGCTCTGCTTTGAGCTGGCGAAGCGGCTGCGCAAGGCTCCCCGCAAGATCGCCGAAGAGATCGTCGCTGAACTGACGCCGCCGGAGGGATTCGGTCGCTTCGAGGTCGCCGGAGCCGGCTACATCAATGCCCGAATCGACCGCGCGCAAGCGGCGCGCCAGATCGTCAGTGGCGTGGAAGAAGCGGTGCCGCCGCCGCACCCCGGCAAGGTGCTGGTGGAGCACACGTCGATCAACCCTAACAAGGCTGCGCATATCGGGCATCTGCGCAATGCCATCCTCGGCGATACTTTCGTTCGCCTGCTGCGCGCCGCCGGCCGCGAGGTCGACGTGCAGAACTACATCGACAACACTGGCGTGCAGGTGGCTGACGTGGTGGTGGGTTTGGCGCAGCTTGAGCACAAGCAAACCGCCGCCGCAGTCCGGCAGTTGATCGAAGCGTGCAGGCTTCCGGGTGAACCGAGCATCGACTACTACTGCTGGGATCTTTATGCGCGTGTTTCGCAGTGGTACGAGCAAGACAAGGCCAATCTGAAGGCGCGGCTGGATACGCTGCACGCCATCGAGCAGGGCGGTAACGAGTTGACCGAAATCGCCGAGCTGATCTCGACCGCCGTGCTGCGCCGCCATCTGGAGACGATGGAGCGGCTCGGCATCGAATATGACTTTCTGCCCCGGGAGAGCGAGATACTGCGCCTGCACTTCTGGGACCTTGCCTTCGCGCAACTCAAAGAGAAGAAGGTTCTCTATTTCGAGACCGAGGGCAAGAACAAAGGCTGCTGGGTGATGACCCGGCCCACAGCCCCGCAAGGGCAACAGCGTGCAAACGCTGCGGCGGACTGCAGAAGAAACGACCGGCCCGGACGAAGATGCCAAGGTCATTGTGCGCTCCAACGGCACGGTCGGCTACGTCGGCAAGGACATTGCCTATCACCTGTGGAAGTTCGGCTTGCTCGGCCGCGATTTCGGTTATCGCAAGTTTTTCCGCTACGCGAACGATCACGATGTGTGGATCTCCGCCGAGCACGGCGAGCCGGATCATCCGCACTTCGGCGGCGTCTCGGAGATCTATAACGTGATCGATGCGCGCCAGTCGGACCCGCAGAACACGGTCATCGAGGCGCTGCGGTTGCTCGGCTACACCGACCAGGCCGAGCACTACACGCATTTCTCTTACGAAATGGTTGCGCTCACGCCGCGCTGCGCCATGGAACTCGGCTACCAGGTGAGCGCAGAGGACCAGCAGCGAGCGTATATAGAGGTTTCG
This sequence comes from uncultured Acidobacteriota bacterium, assembly GCA_963842345.1. Classification (GTDB taxonomy): domain Bacteria; phylum Acidobacteriota; class Terriglobia; order Terriglobales; family Acidobacteriaceae; genus CAWBRT01. The sequence continues at coordinate 192,184 of CAWJGD010000011.1, read as the reverse complement.
GGCCGCAAAGGTTTCGGCGTGAAGGCCGACGATCTCCTGGACCGGCTGATCACGGCCGCCACCGGCGAGGTCGACACTCGCCATCCCGAACTGACGGCCGAAGTGCGCGCCGCCATCGGCAGGCAGATCGCCATCGGGGCCTTGCGCTACTTCATGCTGAAGTTCACCAAGCAGTCGGTGATCGCCTTTGACTTCCGCGAGGCGCTGGCCTTTGAGGGCGAAACCGGGCCGTACGCACAGTACGCCATCGTGCGCGCCCGCAACATTTTCCGCAAGGGCGGCACCTCGTCCGGGCAGGTGCTTGCCGGCGCCGCCCAGGCCGACTTCTCGCCGCATTTCGAGGGCGAGACCGGCACCGAAATCTGGCAGTTATGGCTGCTGGCGGGGCAGACTTCGAACATCATCGAGCAGTGCATTGCGACCACGGAACCGGCGTACCTCGCCAAGCATGCCTTCCAGTTGGCGCAGCAGTTCAACAACTTCTATCACCGGCACCACATCCTGACCGAGGCCGACGCCGGGCGCAAGCAGTTCCTGCTGGCCACCGCCGCCGTGGTCGAACGCGAATTGATCCGCGCACTGGAGGTGATGGGCATCGAAGCGCCGGAAGTGATGTGAGTTGGTGCCCCACATCTGCTTGGCAGATGTGGGATTTGAGAACTACCCCACGTTAGCCAAAAGCGGGCGAACGTGGGGCACCCGCCGTGTTCACCGAGGTGTCATCCTGAGCGCAGCGAAGGATCTGCTGTTCGCGCGTGCTGAAAAGCAGATCCTTCGCTGCGCAAAACGGCGCGACCTCAGGATGACACTTCGAAGAATAATTTTTCAGAGCCTGTAAAGCCGCGCCCCTCCAAAATCGAATTGAGAAATAGCCTTCTCGTTTATTTCTTTCCGTTCTTTCCGTTTCCGGCGAACAGCTTTGCCAGCTCGATAATCGAGCGCACGGCGACGCCGCTGGGGCCTTTGGCGATCCACGATTTGCTGTCCTCGATCCAGGCGGTGCCGGCGATGTCGAGGTGAATCCAGGGAGTATCTTCCACGAATTCCTTGAGGAACATGGCGGCCGAAATCGCTCCGCCCCAGCGTCCGCCGGTGTTCTTGATGTCGGCGATGTCGGACTTGATCAGCTCCTGGTACTCGGCATCGACCGGCAGGCGCCACATCTTTTCGCCGGCGAGTTTGATTGCCTGGGTAAGCTGCTCGAAGAATTTTTCGTCGTTGGAGAAGATGCCGGCGTTGACGTAGCCCAGGGCGACGACGCAGGCGCCGGTGAGGGTGGCCGCGTCGAGCAGGTGGGTAGCGCCCAGCTGGCGCGCGTAGTGCAGGCCGTCGGCGAGCACGAGGCGTCCTTCGGCATCGGTGTTGATGATCTCGATCGACTTGCCGTTCATGGCGATCTGCACGTCGCCGGGCTTCTGCGCCTTGCCGCTGGGCATGTTCTCGCTGGCGCAGACGATGCCAATGACGCGCACGTTGGGCTTGAGCAGGGCGATGGCGCGCATGGCGCCGATCATGGCGGCGCCGCCGGCCATGTCGTACTTCATCTTTTCCATGCCATCGGCGGGCTTGATGCTGATGCCGCCGGTATCGAAGGTAATGCCCTTGCCGACCAGGCCGAGCACGGGGGCTGGCGGCGCGTTCTTCGGTTCGTAACGCATGACGATGAGCCGCGGCTCCTCGTCGGAACCCTGGGCCACGCTCCAGAACGCGCCCATCTTCAGCTCTTTGATCTTGTCAGGCCCGTAGACTTCGCAGGGGAGTCCGACTTCTTCGCACATCTTTTTGGCGCGATCGGCGAGGATGGTGGGCGTCATGCGGTTGCCGGGCTCGTTCACCAGGTCGCGGGTGAAGTTCTGGGACTCGGCGATGATGCGCCCTTCTTCGACGGCGGGCTCAAGCGTGGGGCGATTCGTTCCCTCGCCAAGCAGAATCGTGAACTCCTGCACCTTCTGATCTTTGCGGTCGCTGCGGTAATAGTCAGGATCGAAGTCAGCGACGTAGGCGCCCTCCACCATGACCCGCACGGCATCCGATGCTGCGAACTCGGAGCGGCTTGCCCGTGTGCTCGTTTGGTCGGGGGCAAGGAGGGCGAAGCTCTTGATGTTCTTGCCTTTGAGGAAGCGTACGGCGGTTCCGGCCAGCTTGCGCAACTCGGGCGTGGCGAAGTTTTTGGCCTTGCCGCCGCCAACGAACAGGACGCGCTTTGCCTTCAGCCCTTGCGGCCGATGGAGCAGCAGGGTCTCGGATGCCTTGCCGGTGATTTCCTTGGAGGCGATCAAATCCTGCGCTACCTGGCGAATGGCGCTGTCGCTGGTTTGCAGCTCCGGTTGGGGATTCTGTTTGTCGCCGTGGTCGAGCACGCCGACGATGAGACACTCGGTTTCAAGTTGGGAAGGAGATTGCGTGGAAAGAACGGTCTTCATTGCTTCCTTTCTTTCAAACATCTCTCGGCGCGCCAATGCTGGAGGCCCCGGCGAGGCTCGGCTCGCTGGGTGACTGCAAGCGCGGCTTGTCTATTACAGCATAACAATTCGCGAACTCAGAAATCCCATTGAGTGGCGCCGGCACCACCATGAGTGATGGCACGGCAAGAAAAAGCAGATCCTGATCTTTCGCTCCACGCAGGATGACGTCCGTGAGAACAGAAGCAGATCCTTCGCTGCGCTCAGGATTTCGGCAGGCGGCTCAGACGCCGCCTTAACGCCTCAACTTTTTCTGCCGCGGGCTACCGCCTCGCGGGCTTCGCGATCGGCGGAGCGGCGGCGTTCGGTTTCGCGCTTATCCCAGAGTTGTTTGCCGCGCGCGACCGCGATTTCAACCTTAACGCGCCCGTTTTTGAGGTACATGCGCGTTGGGATCAGGGTCAAGCCCTTCTGCAGGGCCTTGCTGGAAAGTTTCAAGATTTGGTTCTTATGGGCCAACAACTTTCTGCTGCGCAGGGGTTCATGATTAGATAGGTTCCCGTGAGCGTAGGGACCAATATGCGCATTGATCAGGAACAACTCTTCATCTTTCACGAGAGCGTAGGCGTCTTTGAGATTGGCCTGGCCCGCGCGCACCGACTTTACTTCGGTGCCTTGCAACACGATACCGGTTTCGAGTCGATCTTCCAGAAAGTAGTTGTGCCACGCGGCCCGGTTGCTGGTGGCATCGCGTTCGCCGGCGGCTACGGGGTCACGGCGGACGTTCTTGGGCTTTTCGGGCCGGGTTTGCTGTGGGGAATGACGAGCCATTATCCAATGCCGTTTCAAGACCATACGACCGCGCGCAAAGCCTGCGGCGACATGGCCGAAGTTTGTATGCTAGCACAGACGAAGAACTTAACCGTGAGCTGATATAATTCGTACTCCAGCAGTCCTGGCCTGTCTGCGACCGGGCAGGCCGTTCTGAAAACCGCACCACGCGAGCAAGCTAAGGAGTGGGATGAGACGCCTGAAGCGCGTTGGGATGGTTTTGCTGCTCGCCATCCTGACAACCGTGCCCGCCGCCACCAAAAGCAAAGACAACGCCAAATCGCTGTTTCTAAAAGGGCAGGACGCCGAAGTCCGCCAGAATTACGAAGCAGCTTACAACTATTACAAACAAGCCTATGACCTGAAACCCAAGGACATAAGCTATCGCCTTGCGTATACGCGCGCGAAGTTTCTGGCGGCGGCCGCACATGTGCATCGCGGCCAGTTGCTGCGCGATGAGGGGAAACTTCAGGAGGCTTTGGCCGAGTTCCAGGCGGCCAAACTGATTGATCCCGCCGATCCCATCACCGATCAGGAGATCCGGCGGACACAGGCTCTAATCGAAAAGCTTGGCCGGGCTCCCGGCCAGCCGCCGCCGGCGCCTAACACTTTGAGCCCGATGGCGGCGCAGGCCGCAGGTCCGGTTGAGCTGGCGCCGATCTCTAATGTACCGATCACCCTGAAGCTCAGCGAGGACGCCAAGGTTATTTATGAAACCATAGGCAAACTGGCGGGCATCAACGTGCTGTTCGATCCCGATTACACCTCGCGACGCATACGGATCGAACTGAATAACGTCAGTCTCTACGAAGCGTTGCAGATAGTAGCCCTGGAGTCGAAAACCTTCTGGCGGCCGGTGACGCCGAACACCATCTTTATCGCCGCCGATACGAAGAACAAACGCACCGAGATCGAGCAGCAGGTCATTCGCACTTTCTATCTTTCCAACTGGAGTACCCCCACCGACATACAGGATGCAACCAACACGCTGCGAACTCTGCTGGAGCTTCCGCGAGTGCAGCAGTTGCAGAGCTCGGGCGCGATCGTGGTGCGCGGCACGGCCGCCCAGATCGCGTTGGCGGAAAAGATTCTGAACGACATCGATAAGGCAAAGCCGGAAGTTGTGGTCGAAGTGGCGATCATGAACGTCTCGCGGGACAAGCTGCGCCAACTGGGAATTCAGCAGCCGTTCAGCTCGACCTCGAATCCCACGGTCACTTTGCAGAGCACCAATCCACTGAACTCCACTACCACCACCAACAGCACTACGACGACTGGCACGACCGGCACCACCAGCAGCACCAGCGGGCTTAGTCTCAACGACCTGGCGAATCTTAACGCGCGCAATTTCGCGGTTAGCATTCCTTCCATGAGCGTGCAATTCCTGATGAACGACAGCCGCACCAAGGTCATCCAGCAGCCGCAGATCCGCGCCGTGGACGGCCAGAAGGCGACTCTAAAAATCGGTCAGCGCGTGCCCGTGGCCACCGGTTCGTTTCAGCCCGGCATCGGTGGAGTCGGCGTCAATCCGCTGGTCAATACGCAGTTCAATTACATCGATGTCGGCGTAAACGTCGACATGACCCCGCACATTCATGCCAACCGGGAAGTGAGCATGAAGATTCTGTTCGAGATTTCCTCGGTGGTGAGTTTCCAGAACATCGGCGGGATCAATCAGCCGGTGATCGGGCAGGACCGCATCGAACACGAGATCCGGCTGCGCGAGGGCGAGGTGAACCTGATCGGCGGGTTGATGGAAGATTCGAACACCAGCGCAATGAGCGGTATGCCGTGGCTCTCGCAGATTCCCGTTCTTAAGTATCTGTTTGGCCAGAGCCAGACTGAACGCATCCAGAACGAAATTCTTTTCGTGCTGACGCCACACATCGTGCGCTCGCTCGATGTGACAGAATTTAATACGCGGGCCGTCAACATAGGGACGGCGAACGCGATTGAGATTCGGCGTATCCCGCCGGTAGTGGCCCCGGCTTCCGCTCCCGTGCAGCCCGTGCCTGGAGCTGCGCAGCCCGGCCCACAAGGCGGGTCGGCACCACCGGTTGCGCCAGCTCTGCCTCCGTCCGGCGCTTTGCAGAGGCCCGCGAGTGGCGCTGGGCAGCCACCAGTGGCAGCTCCGGCCCCGGCATCGCCGACACAACAGGCGTCCGCATCCCCGCCAAACGCCGGTATGACTCCGGCTGTGCAACGGATGGGACAGATGGGGGCGGGACCGGTGATCAGCTTTGATCCGGCAATGATCAGCCAAAAGGTCGGAAGCACTTTTGCCGTCAACGTGATGCTCAGCGGCGCACAGAACATCTCCTCGGTCCCGGTGCAGGTGGCTTATGACCCGAAGATGCTGCAACTGGTCAACGTCTCCAACGGCGATTTATTAAGCAAGGATGGCCAGCCCGTAGCGCTGGTCCACCGCGAGGACACGCAGTCCGGGAGCATCCAGATGACGGCTTCGCGCCCACCCTCCACCCCCGGCGTCTCGGGGAATGGAAGTGTTTTCACACTGACATTCCTGGCCGTGAAGTCCGGGCAGGCAACATTGAACGTGAACCGGGCGGTACTGCGCGACGCCGCCCAAGGGTCGCAAAACGCCGCTGGTTCCCAGGCAATTATCAGCATCCAATGATAGGGCGGGCAGGGCGAAAAGCGATTCGCGGGAGGCAGAGCGGGAATTCGAATTGATGAACCGCTACAATAGAAGCTGTGAGTAACCGCAGACGGCAATCCGATCGCAGCATTCGCGGCGTCACTCTTGTCGAGTTGATCGTCGCGATTGCTCTCATCGCCCTCCTCGCCGGGACTGCGATTCCCATGGTTCGTACGGCCATCAAGCGCGAGAGGGAGCGTGAACTGCGAACTCGCCTGTGGGAAATGCGCGACGCCATCGATCGTTATAAGGACGCCGCCGACCGGGGCGCTTTCCAGATCAAACTGGACAGCCAAGGTTATCCGCCCGACCTGGAGACACTGGCCAAAGGCGTGGACGTGCAGGGGAAAAAGATCCGCTTCCTGCGCCGTATCCCCATCGATCCGATGACGAAGAGCACCGACTGGGGCTTACGGTCGATGCAGGACAGTCCGGACTCGACCTCGTGGGGCGGGCAAAGCGTCTTCGATGTTTATTCGAAGTCAACCGACACCGCTCTTGACGGTTCTAAGTACCAGGATTGGTGATGATCCTCAGGCGTAAAACCGGAAATGCGGGGAAGCAGGCAGAGCCGCTTCCACTCCAACTCGCGCAAACATGGTCTCCTCTGGGACAGAGCGAGCGTTTGAGCGGGATCGAAATTCCGCAGCGAAAGGCTTTCTTGGTGTGGCGCGTGCCGGGTACCCCGTGTTGTTGCAGTAAGCGGGGCTTCACGATCATCGAATTGATGATCGTGATCTCCATCATCGTTATCTTGATGGGGATCGCCGTGCCGCTCTATCAGCAGTCGCTAATTCGTGCCCGTGAATCCGTGTTGCGGGAGGACCTCTACACGCTGCGCAATGCCATCGACCAGTACACGCTGGATAAGCAGAGGGCGCCGCAGACGCTGGCGGATGTCGCGCAGGCCGGTTACGTCAAGTCGATCCCAAAGGATCCTTTCACCAACTCAACCGATACCTGGACGACCGAGATGGAAGACTCTATGCGCAGCCTTGACCAGACGCAGCCCGGAATTGCCGATGTGCACAGCGGCTCCGACAGGGTCGGCAGCGACGGTACCCCCTACAATACCTGGTAACCTTGACAATCTTTCCGCCGACAGAGGCGAAAATGCCCATTGAAGGCGAAGTGCCTCGCCGTAGTGATTCGCCCATCAAGGCGCCGCGGGGAACCGAAATCTGCTGCAAGTCGTGGCAGCAGGAGGCGGCGCTGCGGATGCTGATGAACACGGTTGAAATGGCCGAACAGCCCAACGAATTGGCGATCTACGGCGGCACGGGGCGCGCCGCACGGAATTGGGAGTGTCATGACGCTATTGTGCGGGCGCTCAAATCTCTGGAAAACGACGAGACTCTGCTCATCCAGTCGGGCAAGCCAGTCGGCATATTCCGCACCCACGAATACGCGCCGCGCGTGCTGATCGCCAACGCCAATCTGGTCAGCCATTGGGCGAATTGGGAGAAGTTCAACGAACTGGAGCGCGCGGGACTGACGATGTATGGCCAGATGACCGCGGGTTCTTGGATTTACCTGGGTTCGCAGGGGATGATTCAGACGACGTTCGAGACCTTTGCGGCGGCCGCGGACAAACACTTCGGCGGCGAGCTGGCGGGGAAGCTGATCGTCTCCGGCGGCATGGGAGGGATGGGCGGAGCCCAGCCTTTGGCGGCAACCATGGCCGGAGCGTGCTTTCTGGGAGTTGAAGTCGACGCCGAGCGCATCAAGAAACGTCTGCGCTCCGGCTATCTCGACTTCATGGTCAATTCGCTCGACGAGGCGCTGCGCATCCTCAAGAACGCCATCCGCAAGAAAGAAAACGTCTCGGTCGGTTTGATCGGCAATTGCGCCGACGTCATTCCGGAGCTGGCCGAGCGCGGCGTGCTGCCCGACATTCTCACCGACCAAACCTCGGCGCACGACCCGCTGAACGGATACGTGCCAAACGGCATGCCGCTGGCGGCGGCGCTCGAACTGCGCCAACGCGACCCCAATGCCTACACGGAGCGCTCGCTGGCTGCCATCGCCCGCCACGTTGAAGGCATGTTGCGCCTGCAAAAGATGGGCGCGGTTACCTTCGACTTTGGCAACAACCTGCGCACCTTTGCCTTCCAGCAGAGCGTCAAGAACGCCTACGATATCCCGGGATTCGTCGCCGCCTACCTCCGGCCGCTGTTATGCCAGGGGCGGGGACCGCTGCGCTGGGTGGCGCTTTCGGGGGACGCGGCCGACATCGCAGTGACCGACGACCTCGCGCTGCAACTGTTCCCGCAAGACCTCAGGCTGAAGCGCTGGATCGATCTGGCCCGCAAGCGCATCAGGTTCCAGGGACTGCCGGGGCGCGTCTGCTGGCTCGGATGCGGTGAACGCGCGCAGTTCGGGTTGGCGATCAATGACCTGGTCAAGCAGGGAAGGATCAAGGCGCCGATCGTAATCGCCCGTGATCATCTCGACTGCGGCTCCGCGGCTTCGCCCTTCGGCGAAACCGAAGGCATGCAGGACGGTAGCGACGCCATCGCCGACTGGCCGTGCTGAATGCCCTGCTTAACACCGCCTCGGGCGCGTCGTGGGTTTCCATTCACGGGCGGCGGCGGGACGGGCATCGGGTACTCCACGCACGCGGGACAGGTTACGGTTGCCGACGGCACAGACCAGATGGCCCGCCGCATCGAGCGCGTGCTGACGAACGATGTCGGCTTCGGCATTGCCCGCCACGCAGATGCCGGATACGAGGAGGCGCGTGATTTCGCTCGCCGCGCCGGGGTGAAGATTCCCATGGACAAGATGTAATAGCTGGTCGCGTGACCAGCTTTTCTGTCGAGTCGTACTCGCCCTGGGCGTAATTGGTGAGATGGCGATTTTCGACAGTTACACTTTACACAGCTTCCACGCGGTTGTTTTCGCATCAGCAACTCTCCATTGCATGTCCTTGCGAAGCAGCTAGCCGATGGGGCCGCTCTGGACAACTCCGTTTCGCAGTGGTGAATCTGTTCCGTCCTGCTGCCGATTCGCAGCCAGAAAGGTACATACATGGCAAAGATGCGCCCAATACTGTTGCTGACGTGCGCTTTGTGTTTGGCAGTCTCAACGGCTCTCGCACAGGACGTGATGAAAGTGGCCGGAGGGGCGGAAACCCACAAAGTACTCCTCGACAATGACCAAGTTCGTGTGCTTGACGTTCGAATACAACCCGGACAGAAAGTAGCAATGCATTCGCATCCGGCAAACGTTGCCTATTACGTCAGCGATGCAAAGTTCAAGATCACGTTTCCTGACGGGAAAACCGCACTACCCGAGATTAAAGCGGGTACGGCTTTGTGGAACAAGCCAGTGACCCACGCCGCGGAAAACGTGAGCACTGCGGAGATTCATTTTGTGCAGATCGAAATGAAGGGAACAGCCAAATAAGGAGCCAAAAACCGCCGTGTTTAGATAAGGCGTGGGACATTCAAGCTTTCTCTTGGCTTGAGCGGAACCGTTTCCGAAGAGTCAAGCAAACTACGCCCCACAGAGGCAAACGAAACCTTCTGTGGGGCCTCTGTAGATGATAGCTGTCGATAACAGGCGTAGCTGTTGAAAAGTCCATTTTGTCGAAATCCGGCTCAAAATGGGTGACCAGAAATGTATCCGAAGTCGGAGAAAATCGTTTATAGCGCTTCCTGGAGCGACGGGTTTTCGGCTCAATTTCCGCGAGCGAGTTTTTCAACAGCCACAGGCGTTCTCACTTGTTTGCCCGATGGGAGATTGCTTTCTTGCGTGCGCCGCTTCCTCAGTCGTAGCGCTCGTAGAAGATCTGTTTGCGGTCCCATCCGACTTCGTTTTGCAGCAGGTCGCGAGTGGCGGAGACCATGTCATTCAATCCGCAGATATAGGCTTGCATGTCGGTGCGCTGGCCCACGATTTCGCGGACGCGATCCTGCACATAGCCGCGATATCCTTTCCACTCTTCCTGGGCGCGACTTAAAGTCACCACGTAATGAAAATTAGGGTGCTCGGCAGCCATCCGCTCGAATTCTTCGCGGTAGTAGATGTCCTTGGGATAACGCGTTCCATAGACCATCCAGAAGCAATATCCGGCGTTGCGGGCCGGATCGGCGAAGAGCCATTGTGCCATGGCGCGGAACGGCGCCACCCCGGTTCCGGTGGAAATAAATAAAGCGTCCTGACGGTGTTCACGCAGCATGAATAACCCGTGCGGTCCGTGGAAGTGAACCTCCGCGCCCACCTCGATGTCGCAAAGGTAGTTCGACATGAATCCGCTCTCGACCCGGTTCAAGCAAACGTCGAAGCAATTGCGCCGCGGCGCGGAAGCCACCGAGTACGCCCTGGTGATCCACTTGCCATCGGCTCGCTGCTCGCGGATGGAGACGAACTGCCCTGCCTTGAAGTCAAAGCTCTCCACTTCGGGGATCTCGAATTCGAGGTGCTTGGTTTGATCGGAAAGTTCGATGGATTTCGTCAGCCGCGCAATTTGAAGGGGATGGGTCGTCATCGTATTTGTTTTCCGAGTTCTCCGTCAAGGTTACATTCTAATATGAAAGCAGGCAGGAACCGCCTTCGGCGAACGGTGGTCCCTTAGCGGTTAAACAGGCTGCTGAAAAACTGCTCTCTGCGGGTGTCATCCTGAGTGTAACCGGGGTCCCCGGCGACGGCCGCTTTTACCGTTGCTGGGGTGGTGGAACGAAGGATCTGCTGTTTGCGAGAGTTGAAAGCAAAGCAGATCCTTCGGCCGCGCAAAATCAGCGCGACCTCAGGATGACACTGCTACGAGTTTTTCAGCACCATCGACTGTGGAACCGCTCTAGTGGAGCACTCCGTACTTGTAGACGATCTTCTGGCCGGTGACGTAGAGATTGCCGTTGATGACCATGGGGATGATGAAGTTGCCGCCCCCGCCAAAGTTGGTGAAGTAGAGTTGATTGGCGACATTGGTGGCGTCGAAGGCGCGCAGCCAGCCATTGCCGTTGAGGTCGTTCTCCGCCGTCCAGACAATGGCGTCGGCAGTCCCGTTGGCCGAGACGATGGTCAGCGGACCGCGTCCGGTTTGTCCGTTGCCCGGGTACAGATGCGCCGACAGTGCCGTTTTCACCAGTGTTCCGTTGCTGATGTTGTACTGCCGCAGCGGGCCGAACGCCGATCCAAAGTAGATGTTGCCGTTCCAGTAGGCAGGTGACCCGTAGACGCGCAACGGGGCGTTGGCGTCGAAGCCCGCCTGTCCGCAAGCCGCCGGATTAAACAGCACCGAGCTGAGAACCTGGCTGTCACTGCCCGGCTGGAACTTGCCCAGAGCGTTTTGATCGAGCAGATAGGCCCGTCCTTCCTTGCTGCCGAGGGCAATGATGCTGTGTCCGGCGAACTGATCCGGGATCAGCGTCGGGGCGGAAGAGCCTAAGTCAAGATCGTCCGCGCTCAGGCACTTGGCGTTGTAGGGAGAGAAATAATCCACCAGGGTCAGCTTGCCCGCAACCACGTTCAACTTCAGAAAGCTGTTGGGCAGATCGTTGGGCGGATCGAAGAGCGCGGTCGCGTCCGGGCGGCCGTTGCCGGTGGCGAAATAAACGTTGCCATCGCTGTCCCCCGCCGGACCGGCGCCCGCCATCCAGGAGCCGCCGCCACCGCCGTTCGGGGTCGCGTTATAGGCATCGATGAAGTCGAGGGAAGAGGCATTGAAGGCAATCACCCAACCGTGATACGGATCGTTATCGCTGAACGAGGCAAAGGTCACAAAGACGATGCCGTTATTCAGCAGCAGCGCCGGACGCTGGTTCTGGGTCAGCGGCAGGAAAGGAACATGGCCGGCGCCGTCATTGCCCAGTCCGGTTCCGTTGACCACGGGGTTGATCACCGCGGCGTTTAGTACGTCAGCCCCCGTCGTGATGTCGATGGCATGCAGGCGCTGCACCTGGTTGCCGCCCTCGGTGGTGCGTACAACCACATACATCCAGTTGGTGACGGGGTCGATGACCGGCGTGCCGGTGATGCCGACATTGCCGCCGATTGAGGTGCGCCCGCCCGTATAGCCTTGGCCGATGGTAGCCGTCGCCGTCAGGAAACTGCGCTTCCACAGCACGCTCCCCGGCACGTCGGCGTTGAGCGCATAAACGCTGTCGTTCTCCGTGCCCGCGTAGAGCACGTTATAAGTGCCGCTATTGGCACCGCTGTTGATGGAAACACCGGGCACGTACAAAGGCTGGGTATAAATGCTGCCATCCAGGGTCCAGGTACCGAGTTTGCCGAAATTAGCCCCGTTGGTTACCGCCGCAACCGTCAGCTTCGTCTCATTCGGGTTCAGCCCCGTCCGCCCAATGTCATACTTGTAGGTGTAAACGCCCGAGGATGGAGGGGCATTCGCCACGGTTACCGGGGCGCTGGCGGTCAACCCGGCATCAGAGTTTGAGGTTGCCATCACCGTGTGCGTCCCGGGCGTGCCGGGGGCTGTATACAGGCCATTCGCGGTAATGATTCCCGTTGTCGTATCGCCCCCGGCAACACCATCCACCGTCCAGGAAACTGCCGTACTGGGTTCGTCCGTAACCGAAGCAGTGAACTGCCGCGTACCTGACAACGCCAGCGTGACTGAGCTCGGCGAGATCGAGATCGACGGCGTGGGCGGTGCTGCCGTGGCCGTGACGGTTAGCGGCGTTTTCATGAACCCGCCGTTGTAGGCTTGCACGGTGAGGTTGTGCTTGCCCGCAGTCAGGGGGATGCTTGCCGACAGGCTCGTGGTGTGGGTCGTGTACTGCAGTTGATTATCGACGTATACCTGCATGTACTGTACCGCTGGCGAGGAATTGGTCGATGCGGTCACGGTCATTGGTGAGGCCACCGTGGCGTTCGGCGTCGGCGCACAGACGGTCACCGCGGTCGTGCTGGCGGGCGTGCAACTGCCCGGTGGCGTCGGGGGCGCGGTAACCGTGACGCTCAGCGGCGTTTTCATGAACCCGCCGTTGTAGGCTTGCACGGTGAGGTTGTGCTTGCCCGCAGTCAGGGGGATGCTGGCTGACAGGCTCGTGGTGTGGGTTGTGTACTGCAGTTGATTATCGACGTACACCTGCATGTACTGTACCGCGGGCGAGGAGTTGGTCGATGCGGTCACGGTCATCGGTGAGGCCACCGTGGCGTTCGGCGTCGGCGTACAGACGGTCACCGCAGTCGTGCTGGCCGGCGTACAACTGGTCTGCGCGCTGGCGGAGTTAACTACGATCATCGTTGGCAGTACCGCCAAAACAAACAGAGCAAAAAACCGTGTCAAGCGCAATCTGGCCCTCCATACACCGACTTTCCCACATTACCGGGGGCAGGTTAGCTGCCACTCCGACCTGTGCTGCCGGACAAAATTCAGGTGGGCCGGAAATCACGTAAAGGCATGAGGATCTCAGGATTACGGGTGCTTGAAGGCGAACAAAAAAATGAATGCAGTGCGATTAATGAAATCAAAGTTAACCTAAGCCCGAACACAGGGGCGTTTATTGGTAGACTATTACCCAATGTGTGAACGTTCGTACCACAGCGTGGGTTGTGGCTCCCGCTTGCACAGGTCGTCGCAGGGCGGGACGGAAGAGCTGTGCCACATTCGTCTTTCGGTTCGGGTACACTGCTGAGCATGTGGCGACGCTATCTGAGAATCACATTGCTGTTCGTCTCGGCGGCCTTTGCCCAGGAACGTTTCGTCGCCGTGGACGCAGACGTACTCCGAGTCTCTCGCGATAACGCCCTGACGCGAGTCTTGCACCTTGATCCGGCTGAATTCGATCTGCGCTTCGGTTCCAACCTGCCCAGAATCTCGCCCGATCAGCATTGGATCGCCTACATTAAAGACCAGAATGCCTGGGTACGCCCCACTGGGACGGGTGAAACGATCCAGCTAACAACAGCAGGAAAGGATTCGGCCGGACGCTATTTGCCAGTGAAGGTATTTCTCGTCGGCTTCACACCCGATTCCAAGCAACTGATGTATTCAATCGCTCCCGGCAAAGATGAGTGTCCGGACTGCAAACGCACAGAGTTGCTTCGCCGAAAGGCGGATTATGGGTTCTTCCTCTACACCCTTCGCAGCCGGCGGGCATGGAAGCAGCAGGTGCCGGAGAGCACCCGCGTCTTTGATATTGTGGCGAGCGATCGCTTGTTCATCGCCAGCGTCGGCGCTTATGGCGACGTACTCGGGTTGCTGAAGTTGCCGGCAAACAGTTTCGACGCTCTGCCCCCAAGATGCGCCGCGGCTTCCAGTTGCACGCTGGCGGCAAATGGAAGCCTTGCAACGTGCACTCAGATTGGCAACGATCACAGTCGAATCATTGAATGCGATATCCGCGCAGGCACTGAGAGCACGGTCTCTCCCGAAGGCGCCTGTATTACCGAGTTTCAGCGGCCATCGCGATCTCCCGCTGCATCGCACCTCGCCTATCTGCAAATACCGGATAGATGCGGCAGCTTAACTCGTGTGCTTTGGATCGATCAGAAACCGCGTTTTCAATGTCTCAAGGCCGCCGGATACGGTTGGATCGACGAAAACCGGCTGCTTGTCCAATGTGATCAAGAGTTCGTGGCAATTGACGTCGACGGAAAGAAACTGAGTGCGATTCCTCGGAAGCCGAACTGATGAAACAAGGGCCCGGCTGTAGCCGTGCCCTTGCCTGACCGCTTGCTGTCCGGCATTGCCGATCACCAAGTGTTAAACACTTACACTGTCCGCGGGACGCCGCAAGCGCAAAGGCACGTCGGGCTTAACCGCAAACCATGCCACCACCCCGATCAATGCGCTGGCGGCAGTAACCATGATAGCCGCCTTCCAGCCATATTGCGTGGCCAGCCAGGCAGTCAACGTGGGTGCCAGTATTCCGCCGGCATTGCCGAACAGGTTCATCCAGCCGGAGACCGAAGCGGAGAACTTACCGCCAAGATCATTACAGGCAGTCCAAGAGGCGTTGAAGGTAAATCCTAACGACCCAAGCGATACGGTCATCCACAACACGTTCCAGGCCGGGTTTTTCGCCACCGCCGCCAGATAGAGCGCCCCGCAACAAAGCACCAGCCCGAGAATTCCAAAATATGTCCGCGCCTTATACTTTGAGACGCCTCTGGCAACCAATCTGTCGCTGATAAAGCCGGTCACAAACACCATGGTGCATATCGCCAGCCACGGCAGGGCAGCGGCAAAGCCCATCTTCTGTAGAGAAAAGTGGTTGACCTCCATCAGGTACAGAGGCAGCCAGGCAAGGAACACATACATGATGTAGTCGGCGATGAAATACTGGATGGCAATTGCCCAGAATTGCGTCGAACCTATAAAGCTGCTCCATGGGGCAACTTCCTTCTTGTCATCGACCCGTTCCGGTCCCTGAATATGTTTCAATTCCGCGGCGTTGATGCGGCTGCTGGTTCGTGGCGAATCGCTGGCTAACCAGTACCAGGACATTGCCGCAACAATTCCCACCAGGCCGAAAACAACGAATACCGACCGCCAGCCAAAGGCGAGCATGATCGATACGGTAGCCGCCGGTCCAACCACCGGACCAAAAAACGTTCCGCCGAGGAGAAAGGCGTTGGCTTTGGCGCGTTCACTCCGGTTAAACCATTGCACGGCAAAATTATTAAAGGCCGGGTAAATTGGGCCTTCACCAAAGCCAAACAAGAATCGCACGATAAGAAACCACACGAAATTACTGCAATATGCGGTCAGCACCGTGAAGGCCGACCAAAGCGTGACGGCTGCCGGCACAACCTTGCGGTGTCCAAACAGTTCCGTAAAGATTCCCCCAGGAACCTGCATGAGAGCGTAGCCAAGGAAAAAAGCGGTTTGCACATAACCCATGTGCATCTTGGTAAAGTGAAATTCTTTCATAATCGCGGGGGTTGCGACCGATAGATTCACTCTATCCATGTAAACCATGAAGGAGAGAAAGAACATGAGGAATGCCAGATTCCACCTGAATTTAGTAGGCCTCTGATCCGTGTCGTCCGGTCCAGTATCTTGACTTCCCGCCTGCTTCCCCTTGGCGACGCCTTCTATCAATACTTGATTTTCCATAAGGCCTCTCTGGTCTAGCATCTGACTTGCGTTAACATATCGACCACGCCTTTGGCATCCAGTCCGACCGGGCAAACGAAATCAGACATGGCCAAGGCGGAACTGAGTGGGGCCAATCGGCCTTGGACCAAACCCAAAGCCATTCCTTTCGGTGTGAGCACCACTTCGGACCACTTACACTTTGCCGCCAGTGCGGCGCATTCGCCGTAACATGAGCCGCAGTCGATGCACTTCAGCAGACCTCCCAGCCCCTGGTCGCGCAAAGCCGATCGCCCGTTATCCAACAGGATGACATGCACCTCTTTCGGGCCGTGCATTCCGTAAGCCATCCTGAACTCGATGTCGGCAGTGCGGCTGGGGCCGGCGATCAGAGAACAATAGTTGGGTGTATTGCGCCCCGTCCCATAAACTGCCGTCGTCTGGGCCAGCGTGACCGCGTCCTCGGCCAGCCACGTAAGCTTGTCCAGGCCGGCCACCGCCACGTGATGATAGGGCAAGTTGCTCACCGCGCGGCCATCGCCCTCATCCTCGGGCAGCACTAATACACCATTTTCCGCAACCACACTGTCGGCGCTGGTTATGCCGTATCCACAGCGCAGAATATCCTCTTTGATCCGTCGATAGACGGTTTCCTTCAGGCGCTGCGGAGAAAGCTCGCCCTGAACAGAGACAAATTTTCGCAGTGCCGCTTCGATTTCCTGAGGAGACAAATCCCATTGCGGAAGACGCGGGTGCCCGAGAAACGGAGAGCCCTGGCCGGCCCACACAATCTCTTCTATTCTCGACAGGTTAACCACTGTCCCCTGAGCGGACATCAACTCATCAAATCCAATTTCCCGCAGCGTCTTGCTATAGGTCCTCACGACCTGCTCTTGGTTCTGCAAGATACTGCGAAGAATGGTCGCTGCTTCCGCCTTGTCTTTGGCCTGATAGACGATGCATTTCTTGCCGGTTAAGCTCTGCTTGGCCTTCTCCGCCAGCGCAGGCAGGTTTGCCACCGCACTTTCCCGAATCGCCGTAGCGCGGGAGGCTAGGTCGGGATAATCTTTCAGTAATGCGTCGCGACAGCTTGCGATTTGCTCTAAGCGGCGGCTCATTGATTTTCGCCTCCATACTGGTTGTAAGCTTTAGCCAATAATTCGATTACATGCATTGGCTTTTGCCGGCCATTTTCATGCGAAATCCCGTCCGCGAGATGGACCATGCAACCCGGGCAACCAGTCACCACATAATCGGCGCCGGTGTCCATAATCTGTTTTACCTTGTCGTCATTGATCTTGCGGGACAGGTCATAGTAAAAGAGGCTGAAACTGCCGCCGAAGCCGCAACAACTATCCGGCTCCTTCATTTCCACCATCTCCACTCCCGGAATCGAATTGATAAGCTGGCGCGGCTCATCTTTGATTTTCAAATCGCGTACAAGATGGCAGGGATCATGGTAGGTCACCTTGCAATCCAGTTTGCCTTGCGGAGGCGATATCTTAATAACCTTAACCAGGTATTCACTGATGTCCATTACCTTCGCAGCCAGTGTGTTCGCTGCTTGCGCCAATCTGGAGTCTTGTGCCAACAGACGCGGCCATTCCCGCTTTGCCGTGCTGGCACAAGTGGGACATAGGAAGATCAGTTGATCGAGGGTCTGTTGCGACAACATTTCCACATTCGCCGTCGCCATCTTCCGGGCGTCGCTTTCATCGCCGCTCGTAAGGGCGGGGATGCCGCAGCAGGCTTCATCCGGAAACGTAATGACTTCGACTCCTTCACGTTCTAAAACGTCGAGCAGACTTCCTCCCAGGTCCGGACGGAAGAAATTGACCAGGCAGCCGGCAAAAAATCCGACCTTATGACCCTTGCGAGCGACCGTCGTTGGCTTGCGCTTCTTGACGATATCGGAGAAATGCTCCGGGGCAAGCAGGGGCACTAATCGGTCTGTGGGCAAGCCGTCGAAAAGCGACATCCGCGGCTTGGCCGTACCATCACCCGACGCCTTGGTTGCAATGCCTTGGAGCGTTTCAGCCAAGCGCGCATAGCGAGGAAGCTTATTGGCCGAGAGCATCTCAAACATCGTTTTCCTCGCCCATGGCAAGCCTTTCTCACTCACGGCGGTGGTCCGCAAACGGGCAATCATGCCCGGAGTTTGCATTTCCACGGCACAGGCTTCTTCGCATCGTTTGCAGCCAATACAAAGAGACAAGCCGGCCTCTTCGGCTTTGTCGAGACTGGCGTGCATGGCCGTAAAGACCGTTCCCCGCCCACCCAAGTATTTGTACCCGTATTTTTCGCCAATCGCCGAGTAAACCGGACAGAAGTTCAGGCAGCTCCCGCAATTTATGCAGTACAAGGTCTCTTTGTAATCGTCGGCTATGGCTTTTTCGCGACCAGGTTTCAGAAATACCATGTGCAATTCCTGAGGACCTTGCGCCGCCCCCAGAAAGGCAAAATCGTCATTCTCAAAGCGGCTCGGACCGGAAATCACGCTGACGTAGGTGCCGATATCCTGGCCGACGCCATAGGCTGCCGCCGCTTTAACCACCGCAATGCCGTCCAGCAGTTTAGGAACGATTTTTTCCACGCCGGCAATGGCTATATGAATTCGCGGTATGCTGGTGACGGCTCGAATATTGCCTTCGTTTTCGGTGACTATAATCGCTCCCGTTTCGGCGATCACGGCGTTGGCCCCTGAGATACCAACATCGGCTTGTTCCAAGTACTTGCGCAAACTCTTTCGCGCGGCAGTAACCAAAGCTTCCAGTTCGGGCTCCAGCTTTTCGCCAACTTCCTTGGAGAACAATTCCGCTACGCGCTCAATCGGCACATGGATAGCCGGGGCTAACGAATGGCTGGGAACCCCGCCATCGAGCTGGTTAATGCGATCTCCCAAATCGGTTTCGACAACTTTCGCGCCCTGATCCTCCAAATAGTGAGGGACATTAATCTCTTTGCCCGCGTTGGTCTTGGACTTTACGACCAGACCTTTCCCCACAATTTTGCCTATGTAATCCAACGCTTCCTGGGGAGTATCGGCTACAAGTACCTGCCAGCCCCTGTCCCGCAGCACCTTCACGGTTTGCGGCAGCAATTGCTGCAGGTGATCGATCGAGTATTTCTTGACCGCAGTTAAACGGCTCCGCAAATCCGGATAGGCAGCCGTCATCTTTTTCATTGCTGGTTTAATGACCCCGAGCGCTCGATCACGGCCGACACGTGCGCTTTCATCATGGAGCCCTGCCCGGATTTTTTCTTTAATAGTGCCCTCTGCCATAAACTGCCCCCGACGTCGAACAAGATTTGCAAAAGAGGAAATGCGGGACGCTTTGCTCTGTATGACTGCTCACTGGCGTGATATTAAGATTTGGGCGCACCAATACCCGAGCCACAAACGCCTTTCGTTGTGAGCACCTGTGTGGGTGGCGTCTTAGTTAACACCCGGAGTTTCCTTTTGGTTTCGAACGGGTGCGATTGTACACCCATTTCGCCTGCTCGCGGCGTTATGAAAAACGATTTTTATCTGGAGCGCTTCGAATCGATCCGCGATCCGCACCGGCCTTGCCGACATAGCCTCATTTGCGTCAGACTGGCGCTGAACCTAATCGAATCCTCGGAGCGGATTCAACTGAGAAGGAGAGAATGACCGTGCATAGAGAATGGGTACGCGTGCCCTGCGCAATTGTTCGCGGTGGCACCAGCAAAGGGATCTTCTTTAAGGAACACGAAATTCCCCCGGCGGGAAAACTTCGCGATGCAGTCATCTTGAGAATCTTCGGCAGCCCCGATCAGAGACAGATCGATGGATTGGCCGGCGCAAATTCCCTGACCAGCAAAGTCGCTATCATCGGGCCATCTTCCCGCCCCGGCGTCGATGTCGACTACACGTTTGGTCAAGTGTCGGTTACCCAATCCGTTATCGATTGGCGCGGCAACTGCGGAAACATATCCTCGGCGGTCGGACTCTATGCAGTCGACGAAGGATTCGTAAAGCCGGCGGAGCCGACAACCATGGTCAGCATCTACAACACCAACACAAACAAGATGATCTACGCCACTGTCCCGGTAAAGCATGGAAGAGGTCTGTCCGAGGGCGACTATGAAATCCCCGGCGTTCCCGGTACCGGCGCTCGTATCCTGCTCGAATTCGATGATCCCGCCGGATCGGTTACGAAAAAACTGCTCCCAACCGGGAGTCCGAAGGACACGATTGACCTTGGCTCGAAAGGCAAATTCACGGTCTCCGTTGTCGATGCCGCGAACCCGGTTGTCTTCTGTAAGGCGGACGAACTTGGGCTACAAGGCACGGAACTGCCGACGGAAGTCGAAGGCATGCCAGAGATACTCGCGTTGATCGAGGAGATCCGCAGTGTTGTAGCCGCAAAGATAGGGATTGTGCGTGAGGCAAAAGTCGCGACCAAGGAGAGCCCCGCGATTCCGAAGATCGGCTTCGTCTCCAGGAAGCGCGACTACAAGAACGTCGACGGCAAAACCATCTCAGCCAAGGATATCGATTTTGTGGCGCGCCTCGCTTCGATGCAGAAGATGCATCGGGCGTACATGGTGACCGGCGGCGTGTGCACCGGAGCAGCCTGCAAAATTGAGGGAACCGTGGTGTGGGATGTGCTGGACGAATCGGCTAGAAAGTTGGATGTTTTCAGGATCGGCCATCCTTATGGAGTGATGGACGTAAAGGTTACATCGAATGCCGGCGATCCGGAGAAAATGATCCAGCGTGTTGGTGTTGGCAGAACTGCCCGGCGGCTGCTGGAGGGATATGCATTTGTCCCGAAGCGTATTTTCGAAAATGGGCGGGACTGACGAGCACCGTCTAAGCGGAGCGGCCTCAGTGCCTGCCGATACGGGCATTGAGGCAGCTCTGTGCTGATCTGGATCAGACTGTGCGGGAGGGGTCTACAATGCAAAACGCACCCGCGACGAGCATGGCAACGAGCAAGGGATCGTTCGATAAGAAACCGATCATCATCATCGTAAGCTTGCTGATCATGGTTGCTATCATGATGGCCCCAACCCCTAAAGGCTTGTCCGTGGCTGGGCAGCGCATGCTGGGAATCATGGCTTTTACCGTGCTCATGTGGATTACGGAGGCCGTCCCATACGGTGTCAGCGCCATATCCTTGATCGGCATGACCATTGTCTTTCTGGGGTTTGCCCCGGCGCAAGGTACAAGCGGCCCCGTGCTCGGGACCGGCAGGGCCATCCCCCTGGCGATGAGCGGGTTTGTAAGCGGCGGGTGGGTTTTCGTGGCAGCAGGCTTGTTCATAGCCGCTGCAATCACCAGCACAGGTCTTGAGAAGCGCATAGCATATCTGATCATCAGGATGGTCGGAACCAAGACGAAGTCGATCATCGCTGGAATCATCATCACCGCATTTGTGCTGACATTCTTAATTCCTTCCGTGATCGCTCGCGCGGCGACACTAGTTCCAATCGTGCTTGGTCTTACCGCTTCTTTTGGACTTCCGGCGACCAGTAAAATCGGAAAAGCCATGTTATTGCTGGCTGGAATACTCCCATCGGTAACCGGAGTTGGCATACTTACAGGGGCCGCACCGAATCCGGTGGTCGTAACATTTCTCGTGAACGCGGGCCATCCCCAGGTTGGCTACATGGAATGGCTTTACTACGCCTTTCCCTACACAGTGCTACTCGGAATCGGACTCTATTTCCTGATGGCAAAAATGTATAAGTTCGAATTCGACGAGCTTCCGGGCGGCCGGGAATATCTGAACAAGTGCATCAACGATCTCGGTCCGATGTCGATTCGCGAAAAAAAAGTCTCGATCATTATGACCTTGACGATTCTTTTCTGGGCGACAGACAAGGTACACCATATAGAGGCAAGTGCCATCTCTGTTTTATCGGTGCTGATGTTGCTCTTTCCTTATATCGGGGTATCGACTTGGAACGAACTCTATAAGAAGGTGGATTGGACCTCGATTCTCCTGTTTGGCGCCGGGATCTCAATGGCCGAAGTATTCACGAAGACAGCGGCGGACAAGTGGCTTTCGAAGGCTATTTTCGTCGACTCCGGCGTGGGTAAGCTTCCCGTAACCTGGCTGGCTCTGTCCATTTTCGTCTTGGTGTTCTTGGTCCGTTTTTGCTTTACCAGCATTACATCGTGCCTGACCGCGGTTACACCAGCAATCCTTGGGTTCCTGACGGTGCTAAACAATGCAAGCATCCCGGTAACGGGAATAGTAATGGGCGTATGTTTGGTGGCCCAGTGCACGGCGGTTATACCAGTGACCTCGGCGCCGGCAATGATCGCCTATGGGGCCGGCGGCTTTACCGCGAAGGACATGATAAGGCTCTCGATCCCGCTCACGGTTCTCATGTTTGGTCTGATTGTGCTGTTCATGTTTACGTACTGGCCGATGATAGGCTTGTGGCACTCATAATCGGATCAACATGCTCCACTGGCTTCAGCACCGGAGAAAGGTCGCCGCGGTGAAGCCCGCCATCGCTGCTCTTTGTACAATGGCGAGACGACAAAGGAGGCACTTTGGAAGAATTAATACTGAACGTCGTGGCCAGAAGTGCTGATGAACTGGTTAAGCACAAGAAGGGACCGGGAACCCGGTTCGTCTTTTCCGACCACAACAACAATCCCGACGGGAACATCTACGTCATCGTGCGAAGCGTGGAGAATCTCGACAATCCAGAGGCCCATATCGAGCCCCACGCTCACGAACATGAAAGCCTGTTCATTTTCAAGGGGAACAATCCGGACATGACTGGGCTGGAGGTGGAAGTCTTGCTGGGCGACCGCTGGTGCAGGATCGAGTCACCTAAAGCAGTGCGAATTCCTCCCAAGCTAAACCATTCCTGTCGCTTCATTCGCGGTTCCGGGGAGTACTGGAACATCGTGCTCACGCCTGGAGCGGACTATAACCGAACGATTCGTTAATCTGGCTCTTCCTGGAGTTCGAGAGAAACCTCGAAACGGTCTCTTGCGCACCTCTCCGCTGGCGGAAGTGTCACTCCGCTTTCCGCTTACGACCGTGCCGAGGGACGAGCATCATGCGCGCGTCTCGGTCAGAAAAGTCCGATAATTCCACGCCACTTCGCGGGTGAGTTGCTGCCTGCCGCCGCCATCGCCTTTGCCATCTCCGCCGGCAACGGGCAGCAGCTCCCTGATCTGGCGCGTTTCCGGCTCGCTGGCGGAACAAGTAGCGCTTGCCGCCAACCGCCAAGCGGCCTCATAAATGTAATAACGCGGAGTACACCGTGGGCCCATCGCTATCCAGCGCGGCCAACTTCGCACGCCGCGCAGCCAACCAGTGCGCCGGGCGACATAGAGCCATCCCCGCAGCTTCTGCAAAGCGCCCTGCCGTGCGGCCACCGCGGCGAACAAACATTCCGGCGATGCTTCAGGTCCCGCTGAAGTGAGCTGCGCCAACTCCCAGCGCCACAACCGGCAAGCGTAGTCGAGCGCTTCCCGGGAAATTTCAGGGGCGGAATTACAATCACCTCCGCCGCCGGCTATTTTCCACCGGGTACACTCGTTTACACGTCCGGCAAAAGCCTTAAGTTCAAAAGGAAGTGTCGCTGGCTTCTCCGGGCCCTCCGCTAGTTGCTGCAACCTCTGCGCCCGCTGGCCATACGTGGGCTCATAGGCGCCCAGAAACACCAGGAGCGATGTCGCCATGTCCAGAAACAGCTTCACCGCACGATAGTGCAGCTCTTCAGGAGCGGCCGCAGGCATGGGATTTTCAGATAGTTCGAGACATTCAATGGTGCGGTTGGCCAGCAACCGCCACGCATCCTCCGTATCGATAGCGGACGCGGGGAAAAGGGGAATTAGCCCGAGGGGATTGTCAGCTTTTTCATCTCCGCAGACGATGCGCCCGCAGCAACGCAGTTCGTAAGTGAAGATGCGGGCGGGAAGCCGGCAAAAATAATCGTCGTGAACGACGGCCAGGCCCACATGGGCAACCACCCCGGCGGCGCGCAACTCGGACTCGCATTTCGCGGTCAGGGCCGCCACGACGCCGGCTGCCGGCAGGGGCATGTTCCGCTGGAACACGGCCATGAAATTCGCATCGCCCAACACCCGCCAACCGCCGGGATGGGCAACAATGGTCGCCTCATCACGGGCAACGCTGCCGGTCAGAAGCAAGGTTCGCAAGCGATTGCCCTCTTGCTGGAGGCAAACGCGGGCGACAATTTCGCACAGCAGCCCACGAATGGCCGCCTGATCAGCGCTCCGCACCCCGCCCGATTTGTTTACGACGTCAATCAATCCGCTCTTTCCGCCGCGCGGCAGCTTCGATATCTTCCTCAATCTCAATTGCCGCTTGCAAGGCGCCTCGGCGTTTTTCCCAAACGCGCAAGTAGAGTTATCAGGGACGGAGTGCTTATTCTACCTCGGACGCGTGGTGCCGGGCAGCTCTATGAACGGCCGCGTTATTGCATGATTCCTATGGCGTTCGGCACTGCTTAGCGAAGTCACATGCCGAGTATTACGCTGACCGCATGCGCGACTCCAGCCCGATTATTCTCCAGAGTAACCGCCCAACCGTTCTGCTTCAACTCATGGCAAGCATTGCCCATGATCACGGGCACGCCTGCAAAGTGGAGCATTTCAATGTCGTTGTAGTTGTCCCCTATGGCCATTACCTCTTGCCTTGGGATGCCGCGATACTCGGCCCAGCGTTGCAAGGCATGTCCCTTCGAACAGGCTTGGTTGAGCACAATAACCAGGCAAAAGTTACGTTCTTCGTACTGTGTGCGCAGTATCGTCACCCGTTCAACAAGCCCTGAGGCTAACAAAGCGGCTTCGGCTTCGCGCATGCGATCGATGGTGCCGCAAAACCGGACCTGAATCGGCGACTCGGCTATTGCCATCTCCAACGGCTCTCTAAACTCGAGGTAAAGAGGGTTATGCTCCTTCCACCGGCGGATGGTGGCGTTCAACTCAAGCACTGGTGCCACAACCAGAGCGCCTGTGGTCTCCCGGTCGAAGATCAAGACCGTATCACCCCGAAAAGCCGCCATGTGCCGAGTGAGCGCCCGGGCGGCTTCCGCCGGAAGCAGGTCACGGTGAAACAGGCTGCCGTCGCTCAAGCGGGTGACGGCACCGTCGGAGCTTATAAGCGTTACACCAAAGCCAAGCGACTGCGCCACGGGAAGGGCAAACGTGTGCCGCCTGCCGGTAACGAGCGCAATCTCAACACCGCGTTCATGAGCGCGGCGCAGTACCGTGAGGTTGGCGTCCGAAACTTGATGATTGGAATCCAGCAGGGTTCCATCGATGTCGATGGCGATAAGCCGAATCGATTGCATTCTGCTTAATTCTAACCCAGGGAACCAAGCATTTCACCGGCATGCCTACGGAGTTGCGCAACTAGTCGGTAGCCGGAAGGCCAAAGGCCGGCGTTCGTAGGTGGCCACGTATAATCCAATAGCCTGCTAACTGGATGTCAGGAGGAACATGAGTATGAAATCGGCTAAGGCGGTCCCCTCTGTTCCGGCCGAAAGCGTTGCGACGGCTGCAGGCGCGATCTCCGCCAGGCTGGACCGGCTTCCTCCAACGCGCTCGGTCTGGAAGCTGGTTATATTACTGAGTTTGGGTTTCTTCTTCGAACTCTATGATCTGCTGTACACCGGGTACGTAGCCCCGGGACTCGTCAAGAGCGGGATTCTCACGGCGACAACGCCCGGACTCTTCGGCACCTCCGGTGTTGCCAGTTTCATTGCCGCGCTGTTTTCCGGCCTGTTCATCGGTACGATCGCCTGCGGCTTTCTCGCGGACCGATTTGGACGCCGGGCCATCTTTACCTACTCCCTGCTTTGGTATTGCGGCGCAAACGTGGTCATGGCGTTTCAGCATACCGCTTTCGGAGTCAATCTCTGGCGATTCATTTCCGGCCTTGGCATCGGCGTCGAGCTGGTAACCATCGGCACCTACATCTCCGAACTCGTGCCTAAGCATATCCGCGGCCGCGCCTTCGCCTGCGAACAGGTTTTCGGTTTTACGGCGGTTCCGGTCGTGGCCTACCTGTCGTACCTGCTGGTACCGAGAGCGCCGTTTGGTTTTGATGGTTGGCGTTGGGTGGTGTTGATCGGGGCGCACGGCGCTCTCTTCGTCTGGTGGGTCCGCAGCGGCCTCCCGGAAAGCCCGCGATGGCTTGCACAGAAAGGCAGGATCGAGGAAGCGGACCGCATCATGACGCAGCTTGAGAGCCGTGTCCAGTCCGAGTATGGCCGCCCGCTACCGTCTCCCGCGGCCGCGGAGCCGGTCGTGGCACACAGCAAGTTCCGCGAGATGTGGATGCCGCCCTTTCGCAAGCGGGCAATCATGATGATTATCTTCAACGTATTTCAGACCGTCGGTTTCTACGGATTCGCCAATTGGGTGCCGACGCTTTTAATCAAGCAGGGCATCACGGTCACGCAGAGCTTGCTGTACACAAGCATCATTGCGATTGCCGCGCCGTTTGGACCGATCATCGGCTTGTTCATCGCCGACAAGTTCGAACGCAAGACGGTCATTGTGACCATGGCGGGAGTGAACGTCGTGTGTGGCCTCATCTTCAGCCAGGTGAGGACCAAGGCGTTGCTGATTCTACTCGGCATTTGCCTGACGCTTGCGAGCAACGTCATCTCGTACAGTTATCACGCTTACCAGACCGAACTGTTTCCGACCGGGATTCGTGCCAGGGCTGTCGGCTTTGTTTATTCGTGGAGCCGTTTTTCAGCGATCTTCACCGCATTCATCATTGCATTCACACTGGGCCGTTTCGGCGTGACCGGCGTGTTTGTGTTCATTGCGGGGGCTATGCTCGTGGTGATGCTGGCGATCGGCCTGATGGGACCGCGCACCAAAGACATAGCGCTCGAAAAACTTTCACGCTAGACGAGATTCGCGGAGGGTGTCCCCATGTTAAGGAACCGGGCGTTAAGCCCGGCGGTGATAGCTCAGGGCACATCAACTTTGAAAACTCTCTAACGGGGCATTCATGTTGGATGAGGTAGTGACCATTGACCAAGCCATTCGATTCACCGGACGCATACTGTTTCTGTCTTCTCGTGCCGAGGACATACGCGCGCAGCTCAACGGAACCGGTCGCACTCTTCAGGATTGTGCTCCGCTGCGTGACAACGTCTCGACCGACGAGATCACGCCCGTGACCGTCATGCTCGTCTACGACGCGCGTTTGGGACGCTATGCTCACGTTGGATTGAGGGTGGGCGGCGAACTGCCGATCGGCATTGACGCGGTCAAAAATGGCGGCTTCGAGGTGATTGTCGCGGGTGAGCGCTACGGCAAAGGTTCCTCGCGCGAGCACAGCCCGCTGGCGGAGAAATCGGCCGGCATCAGGCTGATTGTCGCCCGCAGCTTCGAGCGCATCTATCGGCAGAACTGCGACAATCTCGGCATTCTGACGACAACTGATTTCTCGATCCTAGAGCGCATTGCCGCCAAAGAGACGATTCCGCTGGAGAAGTTTCTGGAAGACCGCGACGAAGTCACGCAGGATGTCATTCGTTCCGGCGGCCTGCTGCCGTACAGCATGACTCATCTGTCACGGAAACAAGTTACGCGAACCTGCGAGACCGGATCCGGGGCCCGTCCACTGACGCTGGCTGAGAAGATCATCGTTCGCCGGAAAGTGATGCCCAGGGGCGCGGTGAAACCGGGCGAAGGCATGTTTCTCTCAGCCGACTGGCGCTTCAGCCACGATTACTTCACTGGCATGGCCGTCCACTTCATGCACGATGCCTTCGGCTCCGGGATTACTCTGGAGCGACCGGAGGAGATCATAGCCTTCAAAGATCACCTGATCCTCGCCAGCCAGAGCTTCCCTCACGTGAAAGACAACCTGGTTGCGGACGTCAACGATTTGCACGCTGCGCACCAGCGGTTCGTATCGACTTACGGGGTACGTGCCCATGGTGAACTGCGCGATGAAGCAGGGTCGGAAGGAATCTGTCACCAGATGATGGCGGAACAATATGCCTTGCCGGGACAGGTGGTCGTCGGCACCGATTCGCATACTCCGCACTCCGGATCGCTGGGATGCCTTGCCTTTGGCGGCGGTGCGACCGACATCGCGAATAGTTGGGTGACCGGGCTCATCCGCTGCAAGATGCCGGAGACGATCCGCATAGACCTCGTTGGAAAACTGCGGCCCGGCGTGTTGGCAAGGGACATCGTGCAATACCTGCTGCAAACCGAATCGGTGCGGAAGGGTAACGCAATCGGAGCAGTTTTCGAGTACACGGGGCCGGTCGTCAAGGCGATGTCGATGGACGAACGCGCGACGCTGACCAACATGGTTGCCGAAATGGGAGGGTTTACCGGAATCGTCGAGCCCGACGAAACCACGGTGGCCTTCCTGCGCGAACGCCGCGGCATCGATTTCCAGGTCGAAGATTGGATGCACTCGGACCCGGGTGCCTATTACAAGGAAACGATTCGCATCGACTGCGACGAGCTGTCGCCGATGGTGGCCCGTCCGGGTGATCCAGGAAACTCGCTGCCGCTGGCCGAGATCAAGGAGCGTGTCAAGATCGACATCGCGTTGGGCGGCTCCTGCACTGGGGGAAAACGCCAGGACTTCGATTTCTATCACGAGGTGCTCAAGTGGGGCTTGATCACGGCATGCGCGTCCCGCAGGGCACCCGCCTGTTCCTGCAGTTCGGCACCGTGGGAGTTAGAGACTATTGCATATCGAAGGGCTATCTTGAGACGTTCAAGGCGGTCGGCGCCGAAGTCATCTCGCCGGGATGCGGTGCGTGCGCCAACTGCGGCCCCGGTCAATCGACGAGCGAGGACCAGGTCACCATCAGCTCCATCAACCGAAACTTCCCCGGGCGCTCCGGACCCGGCAAGGTCTGGCTCGGCAGTCCTTATACGGTCGCGGCCAGCGGACTGGCAGGTTACATCACCAGTTACCGCGATCTACTGGAAGCGCGGGCGGGCCGGCCCGCATAAGGGATCACAGAGCTTGTGCCGCTTCCAGGCCCGAATCGTTTACACGCGAGAATTAAAACCGGCTTGCATCTCCGCAATAATCGCACCGGCTGCCGCGGCAGGGTCCGGCGCTGCCGTAATCGGACGGCCGACGACAAGATAATCCGCCCCGTTTTCGATTGCGGATCGCGGGTCTCCGGCTCGCTTGTGATCCTGGAGCTGCGTGCCCAGAGGTCGAATGCCCGGCGTGACCACCAAAAGATTGCCGTGCGTCGCATCCTTGATGAGCTTGGCTTCCCGTGGGGAAGAAATAACCCCGTTGCAGCCTGCCTCGAGCGCTTTCATGGCGCGATGGAGAGCAAGTTCTTGCAGAGAACACTCGTATCCTAGATCTCTAATATCCTTAACATCCAGGCTGGTGAGCACGGTGACGGACAACAACTTCAGGCCACTGTTGCCTCTGGCCTCAGCCGCCGCCATGACGATTTCGGTATTGCCGTGAATCGTCAAAAAACTCACGCCGGCGTCAACCACAACCTTCACTGTACGCTTGACGGTTTCACCAACATCGAAAACCTTGAGATCAAGGAATATCTGCTTATCGCGCGACTGAAGTTCACGCACAAATTCGAGCCCGGTGCCGGTGAATAGCTCCAGGCCAACCTTAAAAAAATCTACCTGGGCATCCAGTTGGTCGACGATGCGCCTCGCATCGCGAGCCGTCGGTACATCAAGGGCGACCATCAGCCGTGAGCGGGCATCGATAGGAGCAGTATTGCTGATAGAAGTAGTCATTGGAGTTGGATCGCTACTCGTCAGGACATCTGATTGAGGAACGGAGATTGCTCAACAAAGCACCTATCGTACCGGCATAGGCGCACGCGGCAGCAAGTAATATCGCTCGCTCGCATACCGCCGTTGTTGGTGTGCTTCTTCAGCTCCTCGACCTGTAGAGTATCCTAGCGTAATGTGCCAGGCAAGCCCTTATCGAAACCTGACGCTACGGATGCACAAGCCGCTGCGGACTGCACCGAAAACCGGGAGTTGTGCCTCGTTCCGGCGGGAATTTGCTTGCATCCTCGGCCAGCAGAATTTATGATGCGGCCTTCCTTAATCCTAAATGCTCGGCTACAGGAAGCTAGAGTTTGATGCCGGCCGTTTCCCAAGGATCGCCTTCCCCGCCCGTCTCCATTCAAAACGTTGACAAACCGGATAGCTATGCGAAGAAGGCGCTTCTGGCTTCAGCCGTAGGCTACGCCATGGACGGCTTCGATCTGCTTATTCTGGGCTTCATCCTCAGTGCCGTCTCCGCCGGCCTGCACTTGAGTGCGGCGCAAGCAGGCTCTCTCGTCACTGCGACGTTGCTCGGCGCGGTTATCGGCGGCTTCGTGTTCGGCGTGCTTAGCGACTACGTCGGCCGAATCAAGGTGCTGAGCTGGACGATCCTTCTCTTCGCTGTTTTTACCGGCCTGTGTGCCCTCTCTCAAGGTTATTGGGATCTGCTCGCTTACCGC
This sequence comes from uncultured Acidobacteriota bacterium, assembly GCA_963842345.1. Taxonomy (GTDB): domain Bacteria; phylum Acidobacteriota; class Terriglobia; order Terriglobales; family Acidobacteriaceae; genus CAWBRT01. The sequence continues at coordinate 161,823 of CAWJGD010000011.1, read as the reverse complement.
ACCATCGCTGGTATTGGATTGGGTGGCGAGTTTGGAATCGGCATGGCGTTGGCGGCGGAAGCCTGGCCGGCGAACATGCGGGCGCGCGTGTCTTCCTATGTTGGTCTCGGCTGGCAAAGTGGAGTTCTGGCCGCCGCCTTGGTGACGCCGATCCTGTTGCCGCACATCGGTTGGCGCGGCATGTTTGCGGTCGGCCTGGTCCCGGCCATCGTTTCGTTCATCATGCGGAGAACGGTTGGCGAACCCGAGATTTTCGTTCAGCGCTCACGGGGGCCGCGCGCAGGGCATGCCAGTGTGGCTGCTCGTCAAGGATGCCGCGACCACCAAGATTAGTATCGGCATGTTCATCCTCTGCTCGGTGCAGAATTTCGGATACTTCGGCCTGATGATCTGGCTGCCGACATATCTGACGCGCCGGTTCGGCTACACGTTGACCCGGTCCGCCGTGTGGACGGCGGTCACGGTTCTTGGCATGTGCTGCGGTATCTGGATGTTCGGTCAGCTTGCCGACCGAGTTGGCCGGCGGCCTGTGTTCTTCGCCTTCCAGGCGGGCGCCGCCATTATGGTGATTGTGTACGCCAACCTCACTACACCAATAGCGCTGCTGGTGGGAGGAGCCGTGATGGGTGCGTTCGTCAACGGCATGCTTGGCGGCTACGGCGCGCTGATGTCGGAACTCTACCCGACACAGGCTCGGGCAACGGCGCAGAACGTGTTGTTCAATCTGGGCCGCGCAGTCGGCGGTTTCGGACCTCTCGTGGTCGGTACGCTGGCCGTCCGGTACTCCTTTCATCTGACGATCGCCCTGCTGGCCGTGATCTATGTCATCGACATTTTGGCGACGGCGCTTCTCATTCCTGAACGCAAGGGAGTAGCGCTCCAATGATTGCCTCAGATGATGTGCGCGGAGCGGCCCCCCACTGGATCGCAGTCGTCGAGAACCGCGGGGCGATAAAATGAACGTGGTTGCCAGGTCCGCGGGGAGTGAAGCCGGCGGCTTCGATCCGGCGGCGCTGGCGTCGCGCTTTTTCGACGATCTGCGCCTGGCAACCGGCCAGGGGATCGGCGTGACCCGCCAGAGCTACGGTTCCGGCGAGCAGAGCGCGATGGAACTCGTCAAGAAGATTGCCGAGGAGCACGGGCTGGTGGCGTCTTGGGATGCGGCCGCCAACCTCGTGGTGACACTTGAGGGCCGGGAGCCTGATCTGCCATTCGTTGCCTGCGGCTCTCATCTGGATTCCGTGCCACAGGGGGAAACTACGACGGCGCAGCCGGCGTGATCGCCGGTATCATTTGTCTTGTGCGCTTGCGGAGCGAGGGCATCGTTCCGCCTCGCACCGTCAAGGTGATCGCGCTGCGAGGCGAAGAAAGCGCCTGGTTCGGCAGGCCCTATCTCGGATCGAGCGCACTTTTCGGCCAGCTCACCGAGGACGATCTGGCGTCGACCAACCCAGCCACCGGCCGCGTTCTGGCGGACTGCATGCGTGAATGCGGCGCCGACGTCGACCGCATCGCACGTCGCGAGAGACTGCTTGAGCCACGTTCCGTCGCAGCGTACCTGGAGCTTCACATCGAGCAGGGGCCGGTGATGGTCGCACGCGGATTCCCGGTTGCGGTCGTAACCGGAATCCGGGGTAACATTCGCCACCGGTCGATAGTCTGTGTCGGAGAGGCCGGGCATGCCGGCGCGGTGCCGCGCTGGTTGCGCCGCGACGCGGTGTTTGCCGCGGCTGATCTTATCTCCCGCCTCGACGAGCACTGGCGGGTGTTGCTCGAGCGCGGCCTGGATTTGGTGGTGACAACGGGGATCATTGCCACCAACGCCGCCGAGCATGCCATGTCTCGCATCCCTGGCGAGGTCACGTTCAGCTTCGAAGTGCGCAGCCAAAGCCTGGAGACTCTCGAAGCTTTTTACCACCTCATGCGCACAGAGTGCCGCAATATTGGCGTGGCCCGGAAAGTGGAATTCCGCTTCGACCGCCGCATCGATACCGCGCCGGCCAGGATGCACGAGGTCTGGATCGAGCGCCTCCGAGGGTTGTCGCAAAAGCTGGGGCTTCCGACCGAGACGATAGCGAGCGGTGCCGGCCACGACGCTTCGATTTTCGCCAACGCCGGCGTGCCCTCGGCAATGATCTTTATCCGTAACGAAAACGGCTCGCACAATCCCCGCGAAGCGATGCAGCTTGAAGACTTCATGAAGGGCACTGATTTGCTTTACCACGCGATCCGGGAGGCACAATGATCGGCGCGATCGCCTGTCGGCCGGCGGCTCTCGAATGCTATGCTCAGATATTCAACCCGGTAACGTTGTGTCGAAGCTGCCGGGTTGTCGAAGGTAAAATTGCCGTTGACGAAGATGCCATGCCTCCGTTCCGTGCCGCGGAAGAAATTGGTCGGTCTGTCGTTCCGTGCCGCGAACCGTTGGTCGCGGCGAGATAATCCAGGGAGACGTTCACGAATGTCGGCTTCCGGCGTTTTTCTCGATCGGGAATTGATCCAAGAGCGGACTGCGAAAATGCTGCTCGAGGTTCGGGCGGTTCAGTTCAGCGCGTCCAATCCCTTTTTCTTCACCTCGGGCTGGGCGAGTCCCGTTTACATCGACTGTCGCAAGCTGATCTCGTATCCGCACCTGCGGCAGACCGTGATCGACTTCGCCACCTCGACGATCATTCGCGAGATCGGAGTCGAATGCGTCGACGGCGTCGCCGGCGGTGAGACGGCGGGCATTCCTTTCGCCGCATGGATTGCGGATCGGCTGATACTGCCGATGCAGTACATCCGCAAAAAGCCACAGGGCTTCGGCTTGAACGCCCAAATCGAGGGCGATCTGCGTGGCCGTAAGCGCACCCTGTTGGTCGAGGATCTGACGACGGATGCGCGCAGCAAAGTCACGTTCTGCAAAGCGCTGCGCGAGGCGGGCGCAATCGTGGAGCACGCCTTCGTGGTTTTTCACTACGGGATCTATCCCGACAGCTCGAAAACCATGGCTGAGATCGGGGTTACTCTGCATGCGCTGGCGACGTGGTGGGACATCCTTCGCGTGGCGAAGGGCGGTAATTATCTTGCCCCGGCGGCTTTGGATGAGGTAGAAAGATTTTTGCACGATCCGATTTCCTGGTCTGCCGAGCATGGTGGCGTGTCGCAAGTTTGAAGTAATAATTTACAGGTGGTGCTTAGCATAATGCCGATGCACGATGACATGGTGGCCATCCTTGAGAATCGTCCTCTTACCGGCGGCCATTACCTCTTGAGTCTGGATGCTCCGCGGCAAGCGTCGGCCGTGCGGCCGGGCCAGTTCGCCATGCTGCGCATTCTTGGCCGCTCCGACGTGCTGCTGCGGCGGCCCATGAGCATCTTCAATCTAATGGCAACCGATGGGCGCCGCGGGAAGTCGCGGCCGGGGCAAGCGCCCCGCATCATGCAGCTTCTCTACAAGACCGTGGGGCGCGGCACGCGCTTGATTGCGGAGCTGAAGAAGGGCGATAAGGTCGGGCTGCTGGCGCCGCTCGGCCACGGCTTCTTCGAAGAGGAATACCTGCCGCAGGCGCGCGAGGCGGACGAAATCCTGCACGTCGCGGGCGGCATTGGCATTGCAGCGCTGCTGTTGCCCGCCAAGCGCCTGGCGGAAATGGGATTCAAACAGCGGCTGTTTTTCGGAGCGCGGACCAAAGCAGATCTGGTGGGTACGGCGGAATTCAAGCCGCTGGTGCGTGCCACGCTGCTGGCGACCGAGAACGGCTCGGCCGGACACCACGGCTATGTGACGCATCCCCTGGAAGAGTATCTGGCCGCGCACACCAACAAGAAATTCTTGCTGATGGCATGCGGTCCGGGGCCCATGCTGCGCGCCACGGTGGAACTTGCCAAAAGTTTCCGCCACCCGTGCCTGGTCTCGATGGAAAATCGCATGGGTTGCGGGCTGGGCGCGTGTCTGGGTTGCTGCATCCGGGTTCATAGCGAAGGTCACGAAGCTTACCAGCGTGTCTGCACGGAAGGGCCGGTGTTCTGGGCGGAGAAGATTGTCTGGAAGTAGGATTCAGGATTCAAGATTGAAATGAAAGATTCGGGAATTGCGCATGACTAGAAGAGAATCCGCGGGCAAGACCAAGGTTCAAAGCGCCGCCAGAGGCGCGGGGCGCACCGCTCGGCAGGCGCGCGCGGCGGCAGCAGCGGTCGCCGGTTGAAACATTCACGCCGCAGATTGAAACCGAAATTGCCGGAGTACGCTTCCAGAATCCGGTGTGGACGGCGAGCGGGACGTTTGGCTATGCCAAGGAATTTGCCCACCTCATCGACCTCGATCAACTCGGCGCGGTTTGCGTGAAGGGCATCTCGGCGGACCCCATGGAAGGCAACCCGGAGCCGCGCATTTACGAAACCGCATCGGGAATGCTGAATGCCATCGGCCTGCAGAATGTGGGCGCAAAGCGCTTCCTGAGCGAGAAGCTGCCTTTCCTGCGTACGCTCAAGACACGTGTTGTGGTGAATGTTTTTGCTTTTTCCACCGAGGACTACGTGCGCTGCATCGAAATCCTGAACGAGGGCGAAGGCATCGCGGCGTATGAACTGAATATCTCCTGCCCCAACACGCGCGCTGGCGGCATCGTCTACGGCAGCGATCCGCGGCTGACGGAGGAAGTGGTAGCGGCGGCGAAAAAGGCGGCGCGCTATCCCCTCTTCGTCAAGCTCTCGCCAAATGTCGCGGATATAACGGTGTTCGCGCGCGCCTCGGAAAACGCGGGTGCCGACGCGATCACGCTCATCAACACGTTCATCGGCATGGCCATCGATATCGAAACGGCCACGCCGCGCATCTCAAACGTCACGGCGGGGCTTTCCGGGCCGGCCATCAAACCCTTGGCCCTGCGCATGGTCTATCAGGCGGCGCGGGCGGTAAAGATTCCCGTCATCGGCATCGGCGGCATCGCCAGCGCTGAGGATGCGTTGGAATTCATCATTGCCGGCGCGCGTGCCGTACAGGTGGGCACGGCCAATCTCTACGATCCCGGAACCTCGTTGCGGATCGTGGATGGCATCCTCGATTTTTGCCGCCGCAAGCGGCTGCACCTGTCGGATCTGGTTGGGTCATTGAAAGTCGCTGTCAAAAAAGCCTGACTGGCGGCGACAAGACTGTGCCGTATCCCTCGCCAAGAATCCAAGCAAGGCCCTGGCGAATGTGTAAGCCGGATGCCCAAAGTACAAATGGTGGCGGGTTCGCCTTGCGCAAAACCTTTTTCCCCGCAACCTGCCAAAATCAATTGATTTGAGTTTCTATTATCCAGCGACGCAGGTGGAGGCGGTCAAACTCACAGAGGCCGGCGAACTTCAGTCCTGCCCGGCCTGTGGAATCGCACCAGATAACGTCGGCTGCCCCCGAAATCTCGACTTTCGTCTTCGGCAAGGCAAACTGGAAATCTATTCGCCAACCTTGCTGCAAGACTTCCATACCTTGAATCGCCATGCCGTTTTCGCTCAGGTTGAGCAAAAAGCCGGGAGTGTCCGTCGTTTTCGTGAGGTAGACCAAGGGCTTGACCGGAATGCGTGAGTTACGCCTTCTATTTGGCGTGTGACAGATGCCTACTTCGGGGGTGGTCATCGCGCACCGATCCTTGCACAAGGGTTCTGCTGCCTGGGCGAGATTGATACGTGCACGTTTCGTGCCAGAGTAAGCTATTGAACCCCTTGGAGTTAACGTTAAAACCAGGCCAGTATCCATGCTTGGAATGAGTAAAGATGTGCAGAATCTTGCACGGTGACGCCGCGCCCGGTCAAAGTGCGCCCCAGTTGCGCCTCTCGATAAAGACCGGCGGCTCGTAGACGATGCCGTTCTTCAGGCGGCGCTCTTCGCGGCGATGCTTCCACAACAACACGGGACCAACCGCTCGTGACATCCACCTTGTCACCCCGCCAAATTCGCTCTCGATCTCAAGCCGCAAGTCGTGAATCCGCTGGCTGATCTCTGTGTTCGCATCCTTGAGTTGGCGCTCCATGACCCACAAGGCCGCGGTATACCACGTTTTGAGTGGCTGGGCTTCAAAGTCGAAGCGGGCGCGCACCCGCGCATCGGAGTGATCCCGGTAACGCCTCCAACCCTGGAGCATGGTCTCGCAGATGCGGTAAAGGCTGGGTCCGTTCAGCTCATAGTCGCGAAGGAATGCCCAATCCAGGAACCGCTTCGAGTCATCGCGCGAAATGGCGGCATGTCGGAAGTTGAATTTGTGCTGGCCGTGAATGTCAGCCAGGTCGATGCCATCCAGCAGGCGTCCCTCTGCCAGCATTTGCTGGTATAAAGGCGTGCCCGGAACCGGCGTGTACAGCATGAACTGATGAAAGTCGGTCTGGTGAGCGATGGCGTGCTCAATTTCGTGACCGATGTTATCGGGGGTATGGTGTTCCAGGCCGATGATGGTCGACCCCAACAGCTTGATGCCATGCTGGTGCAACTCGCGCGCGAGTTCCAGGGTATTTGTGCCGTCCAACTTATCGTAATTCGAGTGCGGCGATTCCAGCCCGATCCACACCCACGTAACGCCCAATTCCACCAGCTCCTCGATCGTGTACTGGCGGAGCGCATTGGCGGAGGCGAAGACGTAGAACGACCAGCTCTTGTTGTGCTCTTTCATGAGGGCGAGCAACTCCATCGCGCGCCGCCGGTGGAGAAGAAAGTTCTCGTCCATCATGAAGAAGAAGCGAGCTTGCATGGCGCGTTCCATCTGGCTCATAATTTCGAACAGCTCACGCCCGGTGTCGTAGAAGTTCGTGAATTTTCCCTTGCCACCGAAGAAGGAGGATGTGGTGCAGAAGTTGCAGCCCATGGGGCAGCCGACGGAAGGGATGATCGTCACCGCGGCGTCGCCAGGTCTCTCGTGAACCGCTTGCCCCATGATACGGAAATTGAATCCGGAAGCAATTTGCGGATGCCGTATCGGGGCATTCGGGTCTTCCCCGAGATAGCGCCGCATCCAGGAGATTCCTTCCCCCTGCACGATATGATCGGCGTCAATCATCTGATCGATGCCGGGAATGGCCGCCACATGCCCGCCCACGACAATCTTGGATTGCGGAGAAAGCTGCCGCACCATGCGGCACATCTCACGAACCTTGCCGACATTCACGATGATCGACGAGATGCCGACCACGTCGTAATTGTGGCTGGTCAGCTCGCGCGCGAATGCCTCGCGCGTGGGAAAGTCGAGTACCGTGCAGGGAGCGGAAATATTCTCCTGGATCATCATGATGCCCCAGGAACGATGGAATATTCTGGGCGAAAACGCTCCCTGTGCGCGGGTGACCTGGTTTTGGTAAAGCTCCATCGGGTTGATGGCTCGACTGCCGAACTGGTCGTCTTGCGAATATGGGCCGAACACGGAGCTCAGCAAAACGCGAGCGCTGCCGGCCTTCGGATGGGTTGCCACCTTGCGATCCTTGTCTAACCGCTGCGAAAAAACGCGCCGAGCAACGAGCGAGGCGCTATGTGAAGTGGGTACGGCAAAATACTTACACAAACTTGTAGACTCACCTCGCCTGAAACCGGTTTTTCCGCAGCCTGCTATGTAGCTGATGTGCTGTTTGAATCGTAGTCATCTTTCGGACGAGCGCGACGTGATAAAGAAAGAAACTACAGAAAAATTACAATTCGACTGGCCGCCGCGACAGCACTTTTAGCGCAGGTGCGAAGCATCCAGACACAGATTGCGGACCTTCAAGGCAGGCGATTGGGCGGTTCTTGTTGTAATCCGCGGTGCGGCTTGAGAGGTTACCGACGTAACTTGCAAGGGCAAGTGACGGGAGATATTTTCCATACTGCACAGACAACTGACTGTGCAGTTAGACCGATGCTCTTGGGGGAGGATGTCGGTCTTTAACGTTAATCTGTTATCAAGCGGCCGGTATCCAATGGATATCGGCCTTTTCATTTGGGGGAGCGCCTAGATGGTGCGTCATCTCAGGGAATTAAGTCCTCCAGCCCCGAGCATCCCGATACGCACCCCGATCGCGATTTCCGCAAGCCTGCGTCTATGCGAAAGAGTAAAGTGCTTGCAGGAGACATCATGCCAGATTCCGCGTTCTTTCAGCCTGAGCTATTCGAGTTTCTGCGGCAATTGAAACGCCACAACGCCCGGGAATGGTTTGCCAAGAACAAGGCGCGGTATGAGCAGGTCGTGCGCGATCCGGCCCTGCGGTTCATCGCCGAGTTCCAATCGCCGCTCTCCCGCATCAGCCTCCATTTCGTTGCCGACCCGCGTCCTACGCGGGGTTCTCTATTTCGTATCTACCGCGATACCAGGTTCGCCGCGGACAAGCGTCCCTTCAAGACCCATGTGGGCATGCATTTTTCTCATGCCACCGGCAAGGATGCGCACGCGCCCGTTTTCTACCTGCATCTGGAGCCCAAGGCATGCTTCGCGGCGGCCGGAGTATGGCACCCGGATAACCGCGTCCTCACCAGGATTCGCACGGCGATTGTCCGCGAGCCAGAGCAATGGGCAAAGGCGACCCGGAAGCTGGAACTTGAAGGCGACAGCCTGACGCGGCCTCCCCGCGGATACGACCCGGAACACCCGTTCATTGAAGATCTCAAGCGCAAGGACTTCGTCGCATCCGTTGCGCTCGACGATGCGCAGGTGTGCAGTCGGCGGTTCATGAGGGATTTTGCCGCCGCCTGCCGGACCATGGTGCCGCTGGTCGAATTCACGACCAAGGCCCTGGGACTGAAGTTTTAGGGCAGTTCCAGAGTTGGTTATCCCAAGAACAATTATTCCAGCGTGTCACCCTGAGGAGCGTCCGTTAGGACGCGACGTGAGGGTCCATGTATTTGCTTTTATGCCTTTCGGGTGACGCGCGGTGAAATGCATAGATCGTCACGTCGGTTCGCAAAAGCCGCGAACCGCCTCACGATGACACCCGCAGCGAAGGACACAGTATCTCCGGCAATGCTATAGCGCCCGCACATGAGGCTACTGTCATTTGACTTCGTCGCCGTGATCGTCGTGCAGATGTCTGTGAGAATGCGCGTGCGAGTGGACGATCGATCCGTGTGAGTGCCGGTGAGCGTGGATCAGGTTTGTTTGGGTGAGCAGATCCTTGTGCGATAGTATTTGCGCCGGCGTGCCGCTGGCGACGATGTTGCCGTTCTGCATCACGTAAACCACGTCGGCGATGTGTTCCAGGAGCTCTAGTTGGTGAGTGGCGCTGATGACCGTCTTGGAGGTGCTTTTCCATTCCTGGACCTGGTCAACCAGTTGACTCTGACTTTTCGGGTCGAGCGCCGCCGTCGGCTCATCCAGCAACAGCACCTGCGGATCGATCACCAAAATGGAGGCTAGTGCAACTTTCTTTTTTTCTCCGCCGGAAAGCCGGTGCGGAGACCGCTCCTTCAAATGGAGTATCCCCATTAATTCGAGCGTTTCATTCACTCGCTGCAACACTTCCGCTCTCGGCCAGCGCAATTGCAGAGGGCCGAATGCAACTTCATCAAAGACAGTGGGGTTGAATAGCTGGACATCCGGATTCTGAAAAACCAATCCCACCTGACGCCGGAAGTTCAGGTTAAACGTGTCGCTCTGGAGGCGCTCTTGCGTGAGCGGTTCGCCCATGAACTCGATGGAGCCCGCCATCGGAAAGTAGAGCGCATCGAGGAGCCGCAACAATGTGGACTTCCCTGAACCGTTGGCCCCAATGAGCGCCACGCGCTGCCCCTGCTCGAACACGAGAGACAGGGATTGCAACGCCGGGATGCCATCATAGTCAAAGCTGACGTTCTGCAACTCGAAGATCGGCGCCAATCGCATCACCTCCCCATCCATGCGGCAGCACAGGCGAGAGCGAGAAAACCAGCGAGCCCGGCATAGTCAAGAGCCCGCATTCGAAACTCCGTGATCAGTTGCATGTCGCCACGGAAACCGCGCGACTGCATCGCCAGATATACTTCTTCGCTTAGGTCGATACTCTTGCTGAGCAGAACGCCCGCGGTTCTCGAAGTCACCCGGCGCTGCTCCGAGCCGCTCAGCGCTCCGATCATCCGGCTCTGCCTTGATTCGAACATCTGATTCGCGGTTTCGATGAACAAGAAGATGTAGCGATGCGTCATCGCAAGCATCGTGATGACCTCCGTAGGCACGCGCACCGTTCGCAGCGACTTGAGGATATGTGTCCATCGCGTGCAGAGCACAAGCGTGGTGGTGAGCGTTACCGCGGTCTCGACGCGCAGAATCAGCAACGCGGCGGTGCGTAATCCCTGCTGAGTCACCGAAAGTCCGCCGAAGCTGACGACGGTGATTCCTGGCGTTATCACAATTGCCGGCAATGCGATGACGCCGGTGAAGCCGAGCACGATCAGCCAGACCCGCGTAATCAGTGTTTGCAGGCGAATGCCCGAAGACAAGGCAATCAGCACGGCCGCAACGAACAGGAACGCGATTACCCAGAGGCGCCTGCTCACGGTGGTTGCCACAACGAGCGAAAACACGCCGGCCGCACGCACCCGCGGGTCGAAGGCTTGCAGCACTCCGCGCTGGGTAACCAACTGTTCTGAGGCAAGCGCACGCGAAAGCGCCCGGGCGAAAGCGCGAATTGTGGACTCGATGAAGAAGTGGCGGCTCATGGCTCCAACTCGCGGTGATTCCGCTTCTTTGCAACTACGCTGGCAATAAACGAGAGCGCGCCGAACAGCCCCACCCCAAACATTGCCGATAGCAGGTATCCCAAATGGGGGTTCCTGACAAACGCGGGCGCATAGGCCGGAAAGGGTGCAGTCCAAAAAGACGATAACTTCTGCAAGCCGGACGGGACGGCCTCGGGAAGTGCTTGACCCTGAGAAGCAGAGGCTATTTGAGCGCGTGCTTGCAGGCTGGAGAAATCGACTGGCGACCATTCACCCCAAGCCGTACCGACCGCAAGGATTCCGAGCGGAGTAATCATCATCAGCAGCGCGACGGCCAGCCAAAGATTCCTGATGCCCGTGTTGGCAGGGACACGGAATTCGATTTTTTCCTGCTGCAAACCGGCAAGCCCCTGCAGCAGTCCTGGATTTACCTTCTGCAAATAGGAAACCATTCCACCCGCGATGAACGCCTCCGCGAATCCAGCTAAGGTCAGGTGGCCGATCATCATTGCGGGAATGGCGATGTGCAGCGGATAGGGCGCGTATAGGGGAGTTCCGCTGGCATCGCGAAAGAGCATCGGCTGAATCCCGAACTCCACGGCGGCCATGAAAGCCGAAGCGTTAATCGAGAGATATCCCGCAATCGCCGCGGCGACTACGCGCCTCCGGGAGTTCAATTCCGAAGAGGTCGACACCAGACGATATGCAGCGTAGGCCACGAAGGCGCCGACGATCGCCATGTTGAAGCAGTTCGCCCCCAGGGTCGTGATTCCCCCATCGCCGAAAAAAAGCGCCTGAATGGCGAGAGCAATCGAAGTTGCCAGAATTGCGCCCCAGGGCCCCAGAACGATCGTTGCCGCAGTCACGCCCACCGCGTGGCCGGTAGTGCCTCCGGGAAGCGGCAGGTTGAACATCATGAGCACAAAACAGAAAGCCGCGAAGACGGAGATAAGAGGGATGGCGCGAGTGAACAATACACGTCTGATGCGCTTGAGCGCCGCGTACCAGCCACCAGCCGCCAACGCGTAGCATGTCGCGCAAGTGGAAGGGCTCAGGTAGCCATCAGGAATGTGCATGGTTCCTGCCTGCATAATCGCGGGAGATGATCGGCGCGGAATGGCTTCCTGGATAATCCCATCGCCAATGATCGACAATTCGACCGATGAATCTCATCGCGCTCACTTCCGTCCCGACTGTGCTCCCAGCGCTCTTGCGCGCCGGGTACGGGCGACAGATCGCCCCCCGGCTCCCACCCCAGCGACCGCAAAGAACCGTCGCTGGGGGCCCAGGCTTGCGGCGCGGGCATTCTCGGAATAACACAATCCTAACATCGCAGTGCCCGGCATCGCGAAAACGGCGATGTCGATAGCCCACCGGTGCAGCCTGTTCTGACGTGCCATCCAGAGCAGGGGTGCTCTGCGCGGCCGGAAATCCTGATCGAGCGAAATAACGGTTGTGTCGAGAGCCGCAAACTGCGAGCATAGTTGTAGTTGCAGGCCTCTCCGCCGAAACTTCGCCGCCACGCAAACTGAGCTGAACACAGCTCGGTTGCTGCGTTCCGCGCCAGCGCGAATGGGTGCCTGCATACATCAGGAGGATGTTTCATGAGGGGTTCGGATGCAGTCGTCGAGATGTTAATTGCGCACAAGGTTAAACATGTATTTGGAGTCCCCGGGGATACCAGCATGAATGTCCACGATTCCTTCGCCGGCCGAACCGCGGAGATTCAACATATCTTGACCCGGGACGAGCGTAATGCGGGATACATGGCCGATGGCTATGCGCGGGTATCGAGGAAGCCGGGCGTGGTTGAGACGCCCAGCGGCGGGGGAGCTCTATATGTGATTCCCGCCGTAAGCGAGGCCAACAATTCCTGTATTCCCATGATCTGCCTGTCGTCTGACCTCACGATGAGCAGCGAACAGACGAACGCGTTGACGGATGTTGATCAGGAATTGCTGTTCAAGTCTGTCACCAAGTGGAACACCAAAATTCAGATTGGCTTCCAAAATCCCCCAGCTATTTCGAAAAGCTTTTCGAATGGCCACCGGAGGCGTCCCGGGAGCAGTACATCTTGCCCTGCCGGAAAATATTTTGGAACACTCGGTAGAGTTCTCCGCCGAAGAGCTGAGGGCACTTGAGTCGACATCGGCCCAGGCCCCTTTCAGGTGTGGGCCGACCAGCCAGGATATCGACAGAGTTGTCGATCTGTTTTGCCGATCCTCTCGACCGATAATTTTGGCCGGCGGCGGCGTGCACCTCTCCGACGCCTATGAGCAGTTGGAACAGTTCAGGGCCGGCTTTAATGTTCCGGTAGTCACCACGGTGAATGGAAAAGGCAGTGTTCAGGAATTCGCGAATAACGCCGTTGGAGTGATCGGATCAAACGGCGGCTCGGAGGAAGGCTTAGACTATTATCCAGCAGGCTGACCTTGTCTTAGTGCTGGGGTCGAAGCTGAACAACGTGACCACGATGGGCAAGATAGCAATCAATAAAGATGCCAAGGTGATTCAAGTCGACATCGGCGAGGATGGAATAGGACTGAATATACCCGTAGAAGTAGCTATCGTGAGCGATGTTAACGAGTTTCTGGTGTCACTTGAATCGTGAAATGCTGGCGGCAAAAGGCCATTTGGCTGACTCGATATGACACATGGAACTCGTGGGTCCGTAATAAGATTATCGAAAAAAGAAAAAGAATTGAGCAGGAAATGCTCACCGATAGCAGCCTGGTTCTTCCATGCAGGTTTTTCGGCGCGTTGGAACAATTGACCGATGACAATACGATCTTTGTGGGCGATGCGGGCACTCCCACCCCATATCTTTCGTCTTATGTCAGGTTGAAGAAAGCCGGCAGATGGAATGTGTTGCCCAGAGCCCACGGCAGTCTAGGTTACGCCTTGCCGGCCGCCATTGGCGTCAAAGTGGCGAAGCCCGATGCCACGGTATTTTCTCTGATGGGCGATGCCAGTTTGGGAATGGCTCTCGGTGATTTGGAAACGGCTAAGAGGCTGGGCTTGCCGATTATATTCGTCAATTTTGAAAACAATTGTTACGGCTGGATCAAGACCATTCAGCGGCTTTACTTTGACGAGAAATATTTTGCCGTGGATTTCTGCCCGATTGATTCAGTCGCCGTAGCCAAAGGATTCGGCATCGATGCACATCAACATCAGCGACAATGCGCACATCGAGGAAGGCATTAAGTGGGCGCTCGTCGCAAGAGAAACCGACGTTTCTAAATGTCGCCATCGAGCGGCCTACAGGGTTTGTGCCTCCGGTATTGAAGTGGGAGCGTGACGTCAAAGTCCCGCCTTCCGGAAGAAAGAAGTTAACCTATTAGCAGGCTGCTGAAAAATCGTAACAGTGTCATCCTGAGGCCGCGCCGGTTTTGCGGCGACCGAAGGATCTGCTTTACTTCTAACGCGCGCAAACAGCAGATCCTTCGCTGCGCTCAGGATGACACCCTCGGAGAAGAGTTTTTCAGCAGCCTATTAGAGCAATTCCATAATTGGAATGCCCTTATATATAACCGCCGGGCTGAACATCCGGTTCTTACACCCCAACACGCGAACCACTGCGCGTGCCGGGGGCCCCGGCTCCTTCTCAGGGTATACCTTCCGCGAATTAGTTTAGAGCGGGTTGTTCAGAGCCTTTTGTGGCAGTGAGCGTTGAAAGGTTGTTGCAAGGGGGCGTCTCTTATGTCTGTTCCTTTTAAGATTGATCTGCGCGAACGTGTCGCCGTCGTTACTGGCGGTGGCGGCGTGCTCTGCTCGAAGATGGCGCGCGCGCTTGCCGAATGCGGCGCCAAAGTTGCGGTTCTCGATCTCAACCTGGACTCCGCCAAGGCGGTTGCGGCGGCCTTGCAAGCCGACGGCTTCATCGCCGAGGGCTTCGGCGCCAACGTCCTGGAGCGCCCTTCGTTGGAAGCGGCCGCCGAGGCCATACGGGCTCAGTTTGGCCCCTGTGACCTGCTCGTCAACGGCGCCGGCGGCAACCATCCGAAAGGCACCACCACCAAGGAATGGCTGGAAGAGAGCGACCTTGAAGATAAGTCGCTGACAACTTTCTTCGATCTCGATCCGCGGGGAATCGAGTTCGTATTCAATCTGAACTTTCTGAGCACATTGATCGCTTCGCAGGTATTCGCCCGTCAAATGGTCGGCAGGAAGGGCTGTTCGATCATCAATATCTCCTCCATGAACGCCTTCCGCCCGCTGACCAAGATTCCCGCCTATAGTGGCGCCAAGGCGGCAGTGAGCAACTTCACTCAATGGCTAGCCGTCCATTTCGCCAAGGTCGGCATCCGCGTCAACGCCCTGGCGCCGGGCTTCTTTCTGACCAATCAGAACCACAGCCTGCTGATCGACGACGCCACCGGTGAATTTACCGCGCGCGCCCGCAAGATTATCGAGCACACACCGATGGGCCGTTTCGGCGGCGCCCAAGAGTTGATCGGAACCTTGTTGTGGCTGGCCAGCGAACCGGCTTCCAGTTTTGTCAATGGCGTAGTCGTGCCGATCGACGGTGGCTTCGCTGCCTATTCGGGGGTGTGAACCCGAGATCCTCGAAGCGCCAAAGACTTGCCTTCAGCCGAAGGCAAACTTAGCCCAAGAGCCTCCGCCAGGGTCGGAGCGATCTGCCGCATATCGATCACCCCAAGGTTTCTGCCGTGCGCAATTCCAGCCCCGGCCACAAAAAAGGACGCGCGCATCTCAGGGTGTTCCGGCAAATATCCGTGCGTGCCGCCCGGCGCGCTGTCCCGGTGCACCGGCCCGGAGAAGCTGAAGTCCATCTGGAAGCCAGGCCTGAGGTCAACCAGAAAACTGGCGGTTGGGAAGCCGCCCAGCTTCAGTAATTCATCGTGCTCCACAATCCGGTTAATGCCATTCTCCGGGTCGGCGGCCAACTGCTTCAGTAGCTCTCCGGTTTTTTTCACTAAAGCTGGATCGTGCGCATCCTTCAGCACAATTGCCGCCGAGCCGCCGCTCGTCCAAGGCATTGCTTCCCAACGCTCAACCGTTACAGTGCCAAATTGCGTCTTCGCCGCGGCAGTCTGTATCAGCCCGGCCGACGCGAAGGCCGCGGCAAGATTCAACCGGCGATGGACCGGAGCGAAGCCGTGGTCCGATACGACACAGATAATCGCGTCGGGATCTGCCCTCAAAGCCGCATCCCGCAACTGCCCGACCATTTCGTCACTGGCTTCGAGAACTGCGTTCGCCTCCGGACTGAACGGTCCGTGCTGATGTTCCGCATGATCGAGCGCTGCCAGATGCACGGTGATCAAGTTCGGTTTGTATTTCTTGATGATCGCAATCGCAAACTTTGCACGCAGCCGGTCGTTCGGCAAATCAGCGTTTGCCCCATTGGCGTACGGTCCCAGCTTCGCCTCCAGATTGGCCAGCAGTCCTGGAGTCGAAAGCGCCCGCAGCAGTTTGCTGTCGTCCGGGGTTCCCGCGCGCCATACCTCCGGAATGAGATACCTGACAGGGGCGCCCACGCTGACAGGCCAGTTCACGCTTGCGGTTATCAATCCCGCGGCATTCGCGGCGTCCCATAAGGTTGGCACCTTGATGTCTTCGCTGTACCAGTACCATCCCTGGAAGTTCTTTTGCTCGGGGTCGAACGTCGTGTTCGCCCAGATGCCATGTTTGCTGGGCCAAACGCCGGTGATCAGCGTGGTGTGGCTCGGATACGTTACGGTAGGGACGACGCCGGCCACGCCTTCAGCGTAAACTCCCTCGCGCATCATGCGCCGCAGGTTGGGAACCTTTAGCCC
The DNA here is from genome assembly GCA_963842345.1 of uncultured Acidobacteriota bacterium. Classification (GTDB taxonomy): domain Bacteria; phylum Acidobacteriota; class Terriglobia; order Terriglobales; family Acidobacteriaceae; genus CAWBRT01. The sequence continues at coordinate 145,434 of CAWJGD010000011.1, read as the reverse complement.
AAGCTGCTCCGCCCGTGTCACGTAATCGGGGCGCATTCCGTCCACCGAGATGAGAACCACGCTGCGCGCATCTGCCCTGGCTGCCAAGCCACATATCAAGAGTACGATGACTGCTACAGACAGGCCGAGCCGCACGCGTTGCCAATCGAATGAGACCGAACGATTCATTCACGCCTCCACTGTTAACCCAATCTCATGCTAAACGATAAGCGCCCCGGCGGAGGGAATTGGGCACCTATCGCCCCTCGTGTTACAGAGTATTCATAATTACGAGATGCTATGATCGCAAACTCGCGGCGGTTAAGCTGGTTCGGGCAATCCAAGCCGGAGCGGAGCAAGCGACAATTGGTGCTACACCTCGGCACTGGCGGAGCAGGCGAGCGTTGTACACATCAGCTTTTTCTTCGAGTGGGATCCGTCATGGTTGGCGCGCGTCTTTGTGTCCGGATAGAGGGGTCGTCGGGCAACAAGACATGGGACGTGCGTCGCGGCCCATCCACGCCGCGCTGTTCGAATGCCCGGAACCTCTGCTCATCCTGCGCGGTGATGGATGGAGGCACACGTTCGCGCGCCGCCTTGCTCAAATGTTCTTCCGAGATGGGTTGCCGCGTCTTGCGGGCCAGGCGCGCAGCTTCGTCCACCAGAACTTTCAGATCGGCCGCCGAGTATCCATCCAGCGATCTAGCTAGGCTGTCGGCATCAATGGCGGTCATGCGGCGTCCATAAAGATGGAATTGCAAGATCGAGGAACGTGCAGCGGCGTCGGGCGACCCGACATAGATTCGTTTGTCGAGCCGGCCGGTCCGCTGCACCGCAGGATCGATTTTCCACGGTTCGTTGGTGGCCGCGATCAGCAGGATGCGGCGCTCGGCACAGGTTTCCAACTGCTTGAGAAACTCACTTACCTCTTCCGCCGTTTGATGCTGATGGGCGGCAAGCTCTCTGCGCGCGGGAACCATGCCTTCGAATTCGTCTACAAAAACAATCGCCGGCGCGCGCTCGGCGGCGGTGTCAAACAGCTCGCGAATCTTCAGCGTGGTGCCGTGTATGAAGGTGCTGCCAATTTCGGAAGGGAACACTTCCGAGAAGTAGTAACCCATCTCTTCGGCCAGCGCGCGTGAGATAAATGTCTTGCCGCATCCGGGGGGACCGAACAACAGAATGCCGTTAGGAATCGTTAAGCCGTATGCTTTCAGGTCCTCGGGGTCGCGCATGGCGGTAACGACTTCTTCGTACAGCAATCGCTTGAGTTCGTCCATGCCCCCCACCTTCGCGAGACCATGCTTGGTGGGGTTAGGGAGCGGGCTGTCGTCTTTTGTCTCGACGTTCACGTTTATGGGAGTTGCCGCTGATTCCACTGGCGCGGGTGAGGCGGCTTCTGCAACGGCCGTAATCGTGCCGGTACCAGCGGATGCCAGTTTGCGTTCTGCCGGCTCGGTCACGGCGGGCTCCACGTCGCCGGGTTCCGTCCAGCGTTCGATCCAGATGGGGATTGGTCCGCCGGCGTTCTCAGCGCACATGGGGCAAAGCTGGTCGTCGGGCGGCTCGCATTGCCATGGCTCGTGCCCATACGGCATGCCGCAATGGATGCAGAGGTGGCGGTGCGCATCCTCGCTTATACCGTTCCCGGATTCGGCTGGTTGCTCGGGTGAGTGAACCGCCTCGTTGAATTTGGCGAGGTCGGACATCATCTCGACAATCGAGTCCCCGCGGGCTTGACGGAAGCTGATTTGGAGTTGCTTGTAGGCGTGACCGAGTCGCGCCAACTCGACATCCGCCATGCCGCCGTTGATGGCAGCGCCGAATCTTTCGGCCACGCTGCGCGGAATGGCATCCCAGGTCTCGCGCAAGAGCGCTTGCACCCGGCTGCCGAAGAGGGTTTGAATGGAATCTGACCACTCCGCAAACTCTCGACGGCCGCGCTCGTACTGAAAGCCGCCGATGGTGACTAGCTGCGGAAGCCACGAAGGATCGACAGCGACTCCCTTTTCAAGTTTTTGCGTCAGTGCTCCGGCGGCGTATTCGAACTCGTCGCGACTGAAGAAAAAGCTGGCCGCATTTGCCGGGGATTGCCGCCTCGGATTCGTCATAACCCCTGGATCGCAAGTTCCTTAATTCCAGACAGACGAAAGGATATGCTCACTCAGCTTCACCGCAACTGGCCGGGCAACAGAACGCTGAAACGGGAGGGAGTCCTTCGTGGCCTCGAGGACTCCCTCCAAGTTGCTGTCCGGACCGTTGGCTGCTAAGCCGATTCTATTGTCCGGCTCCAGCGGCCTTTGCCTTGCCTTTCTGAGCTACTGCCACTGCTGCGGCTTCTGCCTGCATCTCCTTGGCGCGTTTAATCGTGCGCTTGGCGTAAGGCTTAAGCCAGAGCAGCGCCATGAACCCCGCGAGTATGTCGCAGGCAATCATGGCGTAAAACACGTGGACCCACGAGCCCTCCTTAACACTCGCCATAGCTGCGACCGGTCCAGCGAAAATCGAGGCCGTGCCCTTGGCGGTGTAGACAATGCCGTAGTTAGTAGTGGCCCATTTCCTGCCGAACAGGTCCGCAGTAATCGCCGGGAACAAGGAAAAAATCTCGCCCCAGGCGAAGAACACCACGCTGGACAGCATTACGAACAGAATCGGCCGGGTGATCGTTTGCAGCAAAGCCCATACGGCAACGCCTTCGATCGTGAAGGCCAGGAACATGGCATTCTCGCGGCCGATCCGGTCAGAAATCCAACCCCAGAAGGGCCGGGTTATACCGTTGACGATACGGTTAAGCTGGATTGCCAACACGAGCGCGGACATACCCCAGGCGATAATCACCTTGTCAACGCCATAGAAAGAGGCAATGGGGCTGATCTGGGCAGTGACGACCAAGCCGCCGAAAGCCACCATCGTCATCATTATGTAAATGATGTAGAACGAAGGTTGCTTAATCATCTGCACCCATGTCATGTCTATGGCCGCGATTGCCACTCTGCTGGGCTTCCAGCCCTCCGGCAACCAGCCGTCCGGCGGTGCGATAATGAACAGCGCGGCAATCACCACGATCGTCCCCTGGATGAATCCCCAGGTGATAAACGTCTGCTGGTATCCAGAGGTTTTGATCATCGAGGCTATGGGGGCCACGGTAACTGCGGTTCCTATGCCATACGCGCCGGAGACCACGCCGACGCACAGGCCGCGATGATCGGGAAACCACTTGAGCACGTTGCCAACGCATGCGCCGTAAACGGCACCGGCGCCTATGCCGCCGATCGCATACCACACGATCACTCCGGTCATAGAACCGGCATATCCGGATCCGATCCAGCCGGCTCCGACGAGCACGCCGCCGATTGCGATCAGCAGGCGTGGTCCAAGCCGGTCGACCAGATACCCTTCAAACGGCACTAGCCAGGTTTCCGCGAAGATAAAAGCGGCAAAGGCCACTTGGACGGCCGCAAGCGTTACGCGGAAGTTTGTAGTTAAAGGTTTGGTGAATAGCGTCCAGGCATACTGTAGATTGGCGATCGCCATCATGGCGACGATGCCGGCGCACATTTGTAGCCAGCGATTGACTACACGAGGTTCAGCGTGGGGCCCAGGGACCGTGGATGCAGCCATTGGCATACCTCCTAAGTGGCGATCGGGTAAAGCTCCCTTTCCCGGCCACCCTGTCCAACCTGAGGCGGTGCACTGCGGACTAAAGAGGCCCGCCCTTTTTATCGGGCGGGCCAAAGTTTATTCAGAAGCATCAACCTCTTTTTGAATTGGGATGATACCGGGAACCAACCACTTGTTCCACATATCATCGATCTTGCTCTGGAAGTAATCCACATCGTCATTGGTGAAGTGGGAGAACCTGCCCTGTTTGAGCAAGTACTCTTTTACCGGCGTACGAACTGCCTTGCCGTCGGCGATCATTCTGGTCTTACCGAACAGCTTTAGCTTGCCGTTTTCCACTTCAAACAAAGGCCAAATGCCAGTGTTGACCGATAGTTCGCCCAACTCGTAAGCCATGATCGGATCAAAATCCCATCCTTTCGGGCACGGGTTGAGGCAGTGAATGAACGTGGGACCGCCGATCGTCAACGCCTTGCGGATGCTGTTCATCCCCTGCAGCGCGAACGACGTCGACATGGTGGCAACGTATTTAACGGTTGGATGACCGGCAATGATCAGGCCAGCCATGTTCTTCTTCCAGCAATGGTACATAATGCGCTTCACCGAGCCGGGTGTGCTGAACGAGGTGTGCGCGCCCCACGGCGTTGATCCGGAAACCTGGATATCCGTGTTGGCGTACGTCTCGTTGTCGTACATCAAGACCAGGAGGTTGTACTCGGCGTGCATCATCGCTGAGGAAATGCCGGCCAACCCGGCATCGGAGCCGCCCCCGTCACCGCAGATGGAGATGACGTTAATGGGCTCGTCCTTCATCTTGCCCTTGCGCATCAACGCTTTGTAACCGGCGGCGATGCCCAGGGCGCCTGCGCCGGCGGCGAACAACTGGGTGTGCATCCATGGAACGGCGTATGGAGTGGTGTAATAACTGGTGTTGGCTACGTACATGCACCCGGTGCAGTTCAGCACGACTGTTCTGGGACCGGCGGCTTTTGCCACCAGCCTCATAGTCTCTGCGGAGTAGCAACCCTGGCAAGTGCGGTGGCCGGAGGTGTAATACTCTTCATTGGGGATCTTTTTGACCCCTTTGAAGGCCTCGAGATTCTGTGTCGGTTTCTCGTCAATAAAGGTACTCATTTGTCCCTCATCCTTTCCGGCGCCGGAATTACTCCCGCACCCCGAACCATTGAGTCAGCGGTTGCGGTTTGCCTACTGCGGCATCGAAGCACGCGGCGGTCATCTTTTCGATATCGGCCTCGTAGACTTCGCGCCCGCCGAGACCGCAGATGAAGCCCAGCACCGGCGGTTTCGGGCCGTTGCCCGGATACAGTGCGGTGCGCACTTCGGTAGCCACGACGCCGCTGAGATACGGCGAACCCAGCGAGTAATCGCGGTCGATGACGCCCACGGCCTTGAACCGGCTGAGGCACTGTGCCAGTTCCTCGCCCGGGAACGGGCGGAACCAGCGCAGGCGCACGAAACCGACTTTCTTGCCCTGTGCGCGCATCTTGCGGACGGCAACCTTAACCGGCATCGAGAGCGTGCCCATGCCTAGCAGAACGACATCGGCATCTTCGGTCATGTACTCTTCGAAGAACGGGTTGGGGCCGTAATTGCGGCCGAAGATGCTGTCGTACTCGGCATAGACTTCGCGCAGCACATCCTTGGAGCGCTGCGTGATGCCGTACTGCTGCAGACGGATCTCCATCACCCAGTCTTCGTTGCACTGCGGGGCGATCGAGATTCGGTTGTCGGGATGGAACAGCAAGTTGCCGCGATCGTAGCGAGGCAGGAACTTATCTACCTGCGCCTGTGTCGGTATTTTGACCAGCGCCTGCGAGTGAGTGAGGAACGCGCCATCGAGGCTGATGGCAACGGGCGTCATAATGCGCTTGTCCTCAGCGAAGCGGTAGGCAATCAGATTAGTGTCGAACGCTTCCTGAGCGCTGTCCACCCAAACGAGATGCCAGCCGAGATCGCGGACCGAGAGCGCGTCGTTGTGCTCGGTGCCGAAGGCTCCGGGATCATCGAGAGCGCGGTTGCCGACGATGGCCACCATGGGAACGCGCAGGGCCGGGGTTACCGTCAGCGCTTCCATGGCGTACATCCAACCCACACCGCTGCTGCCCACAAAAACGCGGGCACCGCAAGTGGAGGCGTGTTTGACGATTTCGAACTGAGAATGCTCGCCGTCGGCGGGGATGAATTCGCAATCCATTTTGCCGTCGGCGATGAGCTGAGACATAAATTGCATTACGGTGTCGTAGGGACGAATCGGGAAAGCAGTCACCACATCGACATCGGCCAGCTTGCAGGCGATTGCCATCGCCTCCGACCCTGTGATCAGCAGTTCCGATTCCTGCTCGACAGGCGTTTGTGCCATCACTGCCATGACCTAATCTCCTTCTCTGGGCTATGCTTTATTAGCGGTTTCCAGTGCTGCTGGAATTTCCTCTTTGTACTGACCGCGATAACGGTAACCATGGGCGCGGGGCGGGACGTTCTGAATCTTCGTCTTCAGCCACGCCTTGTAGGCGACCTTGTCTTTGGTGTACGCCGCCCACTGGTTGGCGTTGTCGCTGAAAGCGAGTTCGCTGACCATGGTGATGCAGTTCGGCACCGGGCACACGGCTTCGCAAACGCCGCAACCCATGCAGTACTCCATGTTAGCGTCGTAGTAACCGTCCGGTGTGACGTCGAACGATCCGTCCTGGCACTGCAGCCAGCAGAGCGTGCACTTGGTGCAGACCGAGAAATCGACGACCGGACGAAGCGTACGCGAACTGAACTTCATCAGCTTGTCGGGACGTCCCGACTTGTACCCGCCGGCGTTGTTATACGGACCGCCAAGCGGTGCTGCCTCGATCGAAACGCCTTCCCTCATCTGCGAGGCGCCGGGCTGGACGAAGCTGAACGGTTTTTCCTGGTTGCCTTCGCCGGCCTTTACATCGGTGACCGCGAGGCGCTTGTATGCCATCAAGGCCGACTGTACCTTGGCGGGGTTTTTCAGCTTTTCCGTAATGTACTTTTCGAGTGACGCTAATTTGAACAATTCCGGCAAAGCCTTGGCAATGGCGCCAAGCACGCGCATGTCGGTGTGGTCGTCCTTGTAGTTCCACATGCCGGAGAAGCTGGCGAGGCCCTTAAGAATTCCCAGTTTGTAGGGTGCATCCTTCTTGTGGATCATCTTCAGGAGGGTGGCCGCTGGCTCGGTAGAGACGACGATCAACGTCTTGCCGGGTTTCAGCGTCTGATTGACTGGTTGCAATCCGGACCAAGCCCAAGGCTCCAGCCCCTTGCACAGCGTGTCGTCCAATACCACGGTTAAATCAACTTGCTTTGGCATGTACTGTGCCATGCCGATTTCGAGCGTCTCGTCATCGCTGGCCACGATAGCAAAGCTCTTGGCCGGAATGCCATTACGCTCGGGAGAGTCCGAATACCGTCCGAACGAGATCCCTGGTCTGCCCTCGTTGTGGGCAGCCAAAACGATCCCGCGGCATATGTTTTTTGCGAGGTTCTTCTGGAAGACTCCTCGGTAGCTAATCTCGACCGCGAAAAGCTGGCCCATTTGCAACCTCCATTCGTTGATTGCGATTCAGTCGTTTTGCGTTTCAATCGTTACACTTGTTTGCACAATGATTGTTTCAATCTCCTCCAGGTGCTTTCGCATGGCGGCCTCGGCCCCGGCTGCATCTTTCCGCTTGATGGCGGCAACGATCCGCCGGTGACCGGCTAGCGACCTTGCGGGACGTCCCTTGAGTTGCAAGGATTGCTCTCTGGACTTCTGCAGCAGATCCATCAAGACATCCAAAACTCTCAACACCACGGAGTTGTCGGCGGCTAAAGCAAGGCAATAGTGAAACTCGGAGTCCTCTGCGATCGCCGACTCGCCGCGGCTCAGCTTTCTACCCTGCCTTTCCATAATCTCCTCCATGGCGGAGATATGTTCAGGCGAGGCATTGCCGGCTGCGCGGGCGGCGATTCCTGGCTCAATGATCTTGCGAACATCAAGCAGTTCGGCAACGAGCTTCCACTTCCTGACCAGTACGGAGCTAAGCGGGCTGATGATCGAATGATCGGAAACCTCGCAGATCACGGTTCCGTGGCCCTGACGTGGCTCGACGAGGCCCATGGCCTGCAGCCTGCGAACCGCGTCACGGATGGAACTGCGACCGACTCCAAACATCTCCGCCAGTTGGCGCTCCGGCGGAAGTTTGTCTCCTGGTTTCATTTCGTCCAGGATCCATTGCTGGAGTTTGTCGGCCACTTCCTCGTACAGCTTGTTCCTGTGAATGGCTTCGAATTCGATTTTTGGGTGCGTTAACATCTGGCCCGCGGGGGTCCCCTTTACAGCTTTTGCAATTGGTGTGTTGATATGGTCATCAGACCAATCGCATCATGCCCTTTCTCGAATTTGCAATGCAGTGACGTACCTCACGCCTCAAAGTGAGCATCCCGGTCCGTCAACCGCCGGCGCTGCGTCGAGATGGAAAGCCTGTTGCCAGCCGCGCCAGATGCGGTCTTCTGCAAATCGGACGCGCACGTCAGCAGCGGCTTCCGCGATTTTTGTCGTCTCCTCGAGAAAGTGCGAAAGTTCCTTTGCCTTGATTTTTATGCCGGGCCGATAAATAAAAGCCCACTCCGGATTACAGGTCAGCCGGTACCGGTTCACAGACAGTCGAAGCCGTTCCAGCCGCGGCGGGATGAGAAAATCATTAATTTGCTTCTCGTCCGTCGCACCGCGAATGAAAAACTGGTTGGAAAGGTTTTCCTCGCCGGCGGCCGCAGGGCGCGCTTTAAGCGCTTCGGCAATTCGCCCGAAAAGGCCCTTCAGGCCAATTTCGAACGAGGGCAAGTTGGCGGTCTGCGAGCGGAAGGCGGCAACCGTGGTCAAAACCGGGGTTTCGACGCCTTCGTCGCGCAGATCGAAAACGCGAACCTGGAACCCGCCTACGCGGCCGGCTAAAACATTGAAGGCGACAGTGGAGCACCCATCCTGGAGGCACGATGTTGCTTTCAGTTGAGGTCCCGTCACCGGTTCGGAAATCGGTTCAAACGAAAGCCCCAAAGAGCGGCCTCGCTGCTGCAAACTCCGGGAACGAACCACGTCGCGCAGAAGTATTCCTGCCACACACAAGAGAACTGCGAGCAAGCAGCCGAGCGCGAGGAGAACATTCATGCCGCACCTCGAAAATCCCGGGAGACCCGCCTTTGACAGGCGTTCTCATCACCCGATTTCAACCGCGATGCCCGGGCGTAAGCACGTAAGCCGCCCACCGCACCGCAAAAGCTCGCTTCTTTGTCCCGTGACCTGTCCCGACAAGCGAGAATGCCATGGTCTTCGACACCACGAACGGGCCCCCCCTGTATGACAACAACTCTCATCCCGTCCGGGAAGCCAGTAACGCTGCTTCGCTTGCCGATGTTGCGGGCACTAAATAATCAAAGGTAGGTGGGCTTTGCAGTGACCTTCCTCACAATAGCTAGTGACTGTCGTGGAAGGCGGCGACTGGCGGGGGTCTAGCAGGATACGGCCGAAGAGCGTTGTTTCACAACAGGTTTCGCAGCAGAGTTTTGCGACAGGGAGATTATTTGAACGGCCGCCGGTTCCTGGTGTGGACTGCAAACCTATCACCCGGATTTCAATCTCGGTGCTTGCGCCCGCCAAAGGCGGGCGCTTGGTTGGTGATCTCTTTCCTATCTGGCCTGAGCAGTCGGGGTCGATTTCGCCCACCCGCCGACCGTTTCCAACAGGTCCTTTTTCAAATCGTCCAGCACCTGCTCTTGGAAATTGAGGAAAGCTGGAGACTCATAAAGAGAAAGGCTCAGTTCGTGCAAGTTGGAGGCGCTCAGTTGCGCGGCCGCGGGATTAAGAATCAACGCTCGTAAACGGGACACCACCGCTTCGTCAAAACTTTGCGTGATCATTACCGTGTTATTCGGCAAAATCTCCAGGTAGTCTGTCCCCTCGTTGGTGAGGAGTTTCGACGACCACAGCGGACCGTTGCAGGGTGCGCTCTGAACACAATCGGTGTTGTCAATCGTCTGCTCCCGGGAGACTGTCAATCGTCGTGTCAGTGCCGTTTTGTAGATTTCCGCGAAACGTCTGGCGGCTTTCGGAGTCTTCCAGCGTGAAACGTAGAGCAAAGAGACGTCAGAAGCCGTCAGCTTCTCGTTCGGGATGCCGGTCCGCTTAACCGCCACATAGCCGCCGCCATCCCAGTTGGCCGCGACGGAGAAGAGATCGTTTTCGCGTCCGAACTCGCGCGCCATAATGCGAACGTCCAGTTCTCCCATCATCCCGGAGTCAAGCAGTTCATATCCGGCGGCGAGAATCGGGCGGAGATCAGGAATTTTGACGCTGGGCGTAACGGCCTTCGCCAAGTAGGCATCCGGATGGAGAATCTGGTGCGTGTTGCTGGGCACGCGGGCGAATGGACCGGCAAAAGCCGTTGACTTGCCGCCGTGGCGAAGCAGCGCGACTTCAAAGGCGAGCCCTTCGTGATATGGAAACAGCATGCTTTCCTTCAGAACACGTGGCGCGTCGTGAAGGTGCATCGGTCCATCGTAGCTATCAAGATTATTGCTGACCAGATCCTGAGTGTTTGGCGAACTGGCTAGAGTAATGCCCTGGGGGCGCAGCAGGTAATCGATGTAAACCACCATTGCCTGGCCCTCGATCACGGCGCGTCCGCGCGGCGCTGTGCTCATCCTCATCCGTGCCGTTCACCGACATGGAGGCGTCGGCGGCGGATTTCGCCCTCGCTGAAGACTGGGGTTGAAGGAGCTTCGATAGGTCGTAACTCTGGTCCTGCAGGGCATGAGTAAGTTCGTGCGCCATCGCCGGCCGCTGCAACTCCAGCGGAACCCAGTTCAGCAGGTACATTGTCTTGTCGCGCGGGTCGTAAAACGCTTGCAGGTGCTGCCCCGACAAACCCCAGGAGAAAACTCCTCAGCACAAAGTCGGCGGGCAGCAGCCCGATCTTTTTCAGCACCAGCTCCGTCGGATCCGAATCCTTCAACTGCCGCCTGCTTGGGAAGCTCCTGTGCCGGGGGAGCGAAAAGGCGATCTCTGCCGATCAATTGGCGTTTGACTTGGCTGCGCTTGGGGAAGCCCGTGTCTTTGCTGGCGAAGTCCAGGATTTCATCGACAGAGGCGAAGAACTCTTTCGCGTCTTCCGGAGTAACCCGGATCTCGGTCCGCTGTTTCGCGCGCATCTCGCGCGCAATGTCGCCCAGGCTGCGGCCATCCGCGGTCTGCGCCGCAACCTGCAGCGGAGCAACCGCAAGGCAGTATGCGAGCGCACATACGAGAAAGAAGCGAAAGCCTTTTAATCTGAAATGCTTCGACATTTGCAAATTCACCTGAACCGACAAGTCTCATAGTAGCCAGCCGCCGGACAAGAAGAAACATCACCGCCGGAACTCACTTTAGTAACGTCTGCGCCGGCAAAGCACGTCGGAGCGCGCGAACCCGGTCCACCATCCCGCATGCAGACCCAATCCATCCAGTTGCCTCGGCTGGCCGGCGCGAGCCGAATCAGCCTCCGGGTGGTAGGATTGCACCGGACGTTTTTCCGAGCGCCCGGATTTTGTTTTTGCGTTGCCCACAATGTGACGGACGTCACTGCCGGATGTTTGCCGATAAGGGATAAAAGAAGCAACACTTTGCATTCGTACGCCGCCCGGCGTACCTGGGGAACATGGATGGCAGTTGAACGGAAACGAAGGCGGTTTTGGACCTGGGCGCCGTTGCGGCATTGGTTGGTGGAGTCTTATCGAACACAGTTTGTTGCCCGGAGCGCATTGCGAATACCCCTGTGAAAATACCTAAAGATTCAGGACATCTGTTGCGGCTCGCAGCGGTCTTCCTCGTGGGCATAACCCTGTTCTTATTGGCGCGAGGCTTCCTCGTCCCGCGCAGCTTTGGGCAATACGGCCATTACCGGGGCAACGCAATTGCCGAAATCGCCGCGCGTCCGGTTGCCTTTGCCGGCCACCAAACCTGCGAGACGTGCCATTCCGACGTGCTCGAACTGAAACAAAAAGGCAGGCATGCGCGAGTGAACTGCGAGGCGTGCCATGGGGCGCTGGCAAATCATGCGGAAGACCCTGGCTCGGTCAAGCCGGCGAAACTGCAAGCCGCCGTGCTTTGCGCCCGTTGTCACGAAGCGAACATCGCCAAACCGAAGCAGTTTCCGCAGGTCGTCCCGGCGGAGCATTCGGGCGGAGCCGCCTGCGATATGTGCCACCAGCCACATAGCCCGGCACTCGATTCGGGAAAAAGCAAATGAACATTACCCGCCGCCGACTACTCATCCTTTTGCCTGCCGCCGCCATCGCCTGGAAGCACATTCTGGCGGGAACGCCGGAAGCGTCGCCCAACTACAAGTTGACGGAACACTGGTGGGGCATGCTGATGGATGTTACCAAGTGCATTGGCTGCGGCAACTGCGTCCGGGCCTGCCAGACGGAGAACGAGGTTCCCGACGGGTATTACCGCACCTGGGTGGAACGGTACCATCTGGAGGGCTGGGCTTTCGAAAACCCCAAGGTGGATTCGCCCGACGGCGGCAAGAATGGATTTCCGCCCAGCAATCAAAGCGGAGGGAAAAATTTCTTCGTCCCCAAGTTGTGCAACCACTGTGCGGATTCACCCTGCACCCAGGTCTGCCCCGTAGGCGCGACGTTTATCACTCCCGATGGCGTGGTTTTGATCGATCAGAAATACTGCCTCGGCTGCCGCTATTGCGTGCAGGCGTGCCCCTACGGCTGCCGCTTCATTCATCCGCAAAAGGAAACCGCCGAAAAGTGCACGCTTTGTTATCACCGGATCACCAAAGGACTGACGACCGCGTGCTGTGAGTCGTGTCCGACCGGGGCGCGGCAGCTTGCCGACCTGAAAAATCCCAAGGATCCGATCCACGAGTTCTTGAGGACTCACAGCATACAGGTTCTGAAACCATACATGGCCACCAACTCAAAGGTCTTTTACAACGGGTTGGATGGTTCGGTGCGATAAGGAGGCTCGTAGTGCCGCTGGTCGATGGTTTTATGTACCCCAATGAAGTGGAACTCCAGTGGAGCGTACTGATCGTCCTTTATCCGTACCTGACCGGACTGGTGGCCGGCGCGTTCATCCTGGCGTCGCTCGAAAGGGTGTTCCGGGTCGAGGCGGTGAAGCCGACATACCGGCTCGCGTTGCTGACGGCGCTCGCATTTTTGCTGGTCGCGCCACTGCCGCTGCAACTGCATTTGGGACACCCGGAGCGCTCCCTGAAATGTATCTGACCCCGCACCGGTCTTCGGCCATGGCGATGTTCGGCTTCGTCTATTTGTGGTATCTGATGGCCGTTCTGGTGGTCGAAATCTGGCTCGACTACCGGCGCGACATTGTCTTGATGTCTCAATCCTCCCACGGTTGGAAGCGGCTGATTTATCGCGCGCTCACGCTCGGCTCGGACAACATCAGCGAGCGTGCGCTGGAGATCGATGAACGAGTAGGCTGGCTGGTCACGGTGATCGGAATTCCATCCGCGTTTTTGCTGCACGGATACGTGGGCTTTATTTTTGGTTCGGTGAAGGCGAATCCATGGTGGTCCACGCCATTGATGCCCGTCGTATTTCTCTTCTCGGCCATGGTTTCGGGCATTGCCGCCGTATTGTTGCTCTACATGTTTCTGAACTGGCTCCGCCGGGTGCCGATTGACATGCGCTGCGTGGACACGGTGGCACGATACCTGTTCTACACCTTCATCATCGACTTCAGCCTCGAGATGCTGGACCTCATCCACCGCATCTACGAGGCGGACGAATCGTTCCGCAGCCTCGATTTCATGGTCCATACCCGGCTGTTCACGTCGCAAGTGGTCATCCAGATTCTGGCGGGCACCGTGCTTCCTATTGGATTGCTGGCACTGACCCAGGTGCTGAAGCTGCCGGAGATGGCGCGCAAACGCATTTACTCCGCTTGCGGGCTTGCTGACCCTGATCGGCATCTTCGCCATGCGCTGGAATGTCGTCATCGGCGGGCAGCTATTCTCCAAGAGCTTTCTCGGATACACGACCTACAAGATGGGCTTTGTTACGCGCGAAGGACTGTTGGTGGCCATCGTGCTGTCAATCCTTCCACTCTTGATCCTGGGGGTGCTGGTGAAACTCCTGCCGCCGTGGCCGGAGAAGGACACGACGCTGGCGCCGCAAGAGACTCTACTCCCAGGTTAGCGCCGAACAATCACCCCAACGAGCCGAGCCTCGTCGGGGACCCCGAACAACACGGCGCGAACCTGGGGCACCCGGCTCGCCATGACAGTCTGAAAATGTCGGGCATCCGGCTGGAGAATTGCCCTGAATGTCGTGAATCAGGGATGGCCGATATAGTCCAGGCGCCCGCCGTCGACGGTGAGAATCTGCCCGGTAATGAAGCTGGATTCAGGTGAAACCAAAAACGCCACGGCATGCGCAATATCTTCCGGAGTGCCCGCGCGGCGCACCATCGTGATTGCCGAGAGCCGCTCGATGACCGCCGCAACCTGCTCGGGAGTGCGATTCTGGAACGTCAGCTCCGTGGGCACGAAACCGGGAGCCACCGCATTGACCGTAATGCCGTGCGGCCCAAATTCCATGGCGAATCTTTTCGTCAGCACCGAGACCGCCGCTTTCGTGGCCGCATAGAAAGTTGTTCCGGCCAGTGGCGGTGCCATGAGCCGCGATGGAGGTTATATTCACGATCCTTCCGTAGCGGCGTGCTTGCATGCCGGGGACAACCGCGCGGGTCACGTTGACCAGGCCATCCACATTGGTGCGCCGCATGCCTTCCATCTGCGAGTAATCGAAATCCAACAGATCGCCGCGCCGGGTGATACCGGCATTGTTCACCAGGATCGCGACCGGGCCGAACTCCTGCTCGATCCGTTTCACCATGTCCGCTACCGCGAGTGCGTCTCCCACGTCGGCGCCTGCCGCCAGTGCACGTCCGCCCGCGCCCCGAATCTGCGTCACCACGGATTCCGCATCGCCGCCGCGTTCGCGATAATTGACCGCTACTAGCCGCGCCTTCGCTGCCAGACGGAGCGCGATAGCCCTGCCAATTCCTCGCGAGCCGCCGGTCACCAGTGCAGTTATTCCTTGCAGAGTCATGCGCATGATTGTACGAGAGTCCCGCTCCGGTTTCGAGACCATCTCGGCCGTGTCTGATAAAATGCTGCGCTCAGCCGTCGCGGCTGCCGTCGAAGGGTTGATATCGAGGACATGAAAATGAGTAACATCGATCCACTGCTCGCTCCGCTCAAAGGCGCCGATCATCGTGATCTGAATGGCGTTCAGCTTGATGTTGTCCGGGCCGGCAACAGCCGGGTCAAGCGGGTCGTCTACCAGCCCGGATTTCGCTGGTCGACTCATATGAAACCAACCACCGGTACCGATCTCTGCATGCACGCGCATGTGGGATTCCTGGCACGCGGCCAGATTCACATTGAATACGCGGACGGCTGCAAACAGGAGTTCGCGGCTCCCGCGGTTGTCGTGATCGACCCGGGTCATGATGGCTGGGTGGTGGGCGGCGAGCCCGCCGTGTTAATTGAATTCGATTTCGAAGGCGACACGGCCAGCCGTCTCGGAATGCCTCCAAGTCACTGCCATCCCGGCGCCTGAAAGCGGAGCCGCATGCGTTAAGTCGTGATCATGGCCGCAAAGAAGCCATCGCAGGGATGCGTTCCAGGCAGCGTGCGCAGATATGGGCCGCTGGTGAGGCTCTCTACGTCAGGCCACGTCAACTCGCCCTCGGCTTGCAGTTCATGCAAGCGCGCGCGGCAGTCGAGCAGCTTGGCTGTCGGGTGGTCGCGCAAGACTTCTTCGACCACCGCAGCGTTCTCTTCCGCCTCCAGCGAGCAGGTGGAGTAAATCAGCACGCCTCCGGCAGCCAGATGCCGGAGCGCCGCCGCGAGAATTGCTTTCTGCCGCGCGTGCAGGTCGGTGAGATCGTCCGGGCGCAGCTTCCACTTGATCTCCGGATTGCGCGCCAGCGTACCGGTTCCCGAGCAGGGCACGTCGGCCAGGATGCGGTCGAACTCGCGTCCATGAGAAAGCGCGGTTGCGTCCGCCGTGATCACCTCGACCTGCATGGCGGTCGCTCGCCGCTGCGCCGCAATTCGCCTTCGCAACAGCTCCGCGCGGTGCGGGTGCAATTCCACGGCAACGATGTCCGCCTGGGGATTTGCTTCCGCCAGCGACGCCGTCTTGTTACCCGGCGCGGCGCAGCAGTCGAGAATGCGCGAGCCCTTGCCAACCAGCGCGCCCACCAGTTGTGAGCCCTCGTCCTGAATAGCCAGGCGATGCTCCAGGTAGGCGGGCGTGTGTACCACATCGCCTTCCATCCCAACCCGCGCAACTACGGCGCGTGTCGGTGACCCCGTGCCGGAGAGCACCACTCGCGCCGAGCGCAACAGCCGCCCCGGCGCCAACCGAACGCCCCCCGACCGCAGTTGGGCCTCAAGGGCTTCGCCGGGGTCCCCGACAAGCCCGCTGTTGACTTGTTGGGGTGGGAACGTCCCGCTTGCCGGCATGCGCAGCGCAACCGGCGGTGCTTGCTGATCGAACTCGCAAATGCGGCGCGCTCGCTCGATGCCGAACTCGACCACCCAGCGCGCCACCAGCCATGACGGATGAGCCAAAGCGACGGCCAGCGCTGCGGGGGATTCGGTTTCCGCGTTGAGGCCCCCGCCAGCCGTGGGCTTCCACTCGCCGGACTGGTACTTGCCGATCAGCTTGCGCAGCACCGCGTTGGCGAACGGCGCAGCCGATTTCTTGCGCGCCTGCTTCACCAACTCGACGCTCTCATGCACTGCCGCGTGCGCGGGGACGCGGTCCAGAAAGCGCAATTGATACGCGCCCAGGCGCAATGCGACCAGCACCTCAGCGTCAATCCGGTTCAGCTTTTGCGAGGAGACCGCCTGAATGTCGTCATCGAGCGCCGATTGCCACCGCAGCGCGCCCATCACCAGTTCCGTGCAAAGGCCGCGATCGGCGGCGGAGAGCGGGGCCAGCCGCTCGGAATGCAGCAGCTCCGACGCATACGCACCCTGCTCCTGCACTCGCAAAAGAATCTCAAAGGCGGCAAGCCGGGCGGCGGAGATGGGCATCACTCGACCCCCGTCAGCGCGGTTCCACGATAGGTGTATCCCGACATAAATTCAGTTTGTCATGGCGAGCGAAGTCGAGCCACCTTTTGTTCATGCTTTGGTTACGCCAAACAAGGGGGTTGCTCTGCCCGTCACTGTGGCGGCTCGCCAAGCTTTTCGCCCGCACGCGGATGGTAGCCGTTGATGAATTCGCGGGCGCTCATGCGGCGTTTGCCTTCCGGTTGCAGTTCGAGAATTTCGAGCGCGCTCTGTTCTGCGCAACCGGCCAGCAGGGAATCGCCCGCGATGGCAATCGCGCCCGGGCTGAGCGCGCCGTCCAATGGACGCGCCATTGGACGCCCCGAGAGCGTCAGGTTCTTGCCGCGAAAGCTGGTGTATGCGCCCGGCCATGGCTGGAAGCCACGCTGGCGGTTGAAAATCTGCGTCGCCGTCCGGCGGAAATCGATGCGGCCATCTTCTTTGGTGAGGATCGGCGCCAGCGTCGCCTCGCGCTCAATTTGCGGCCGTGGAATGATGGTGCCGCCGGCCAAGCCGCGCAGAGTCTCCAACATCAGCGTCGGCGCCGATGGCGGCCAGCGGGGGCGCGATGGTCACGGCGGTGTCGTCGGACTTGATCGCCAACTCTTCCTGCAACAGGATGTCGCCGGTATCCAACCCGGCATTCAGCAGCATGGTGGTGACGCCGGTGACGGTTTCGCCCTCGGCAATGGCCCATTGAATTGGCGCCGCGCCGCGATATTTCGGCAACAGCGAGCCGTGCAGGTTGATGTTGCCATGTTTGGGCAACTCCAGCATCCAGCCGGGAATAATGCGGCCGTAGCCGACCACGATGATGGCTTCGGGCGCGAGCGTTTCCAATTGCGCGCGGAATTCCTGGTTGTTCTTGATCTTGTCCGGCTGCGTGATGGGCAAGCCGAATTCGAGCGCTTTCTGCTTGACGGGCGAGAAGCCGACCTCCATGCCGCGCCCGCGCGGGCGGTCCGGCTGCGTCACCACAAGCTGCACTTTGTGTCCGGCGGAGACCAGTTTCTCCAGCGTGGGAACCGCGAATTGGGGAGTGCCGCAGAAAATCAAGTCCATGTTTAAAGCGGTTTCACGTTTCAAGGTTTCACGTTTCACGACTAAAAAAACGTTTAAAAGGCTTCGGGGTGTCAAAGTTTCAAGGTTGGGTAAAAAAACAATAACGTTGATTGCCCGATCTTTACTACAACTATTCGATGATGAACAGTCCAGGGCACACGAAACTTTGAAACCTTGAAACTTCGAAACCTTCTTATCGGCAGCCAACGCCGCCGTCTATATCGTGAAACGTGAAACCTCGAAACGTAAAACTTCTTCTTCCTACCACTCGCCGGCCTTCTGCAGCTTGCGAACCTTGCGGCGGATAAAGTCGCGTTTCAAGCCGCTGATATGGTGAATGTAGAGCTTGCCGTTGAGGTGATCGGTCTCGTGCAGGAAGGCGCGCGCCAGCAGGTCTTCGCCGGTGTGCTCGTGCCATTCGCCGTTTTCGTCCTGTGCGCGCACGGTCACTTGCCTGGGACGCGAAACCTTCTCCCGGAATTCGGGCATGCTCAGGCAGCCTTCTTCCAGTGTTTGCGACCCCTCGGCCTTCACGATCTCCGGATTGGCAAGCACCAGTTTTGCCTCGGGATTTTCCTTGAAGCTGATGTCGACCACCGCCAGACGCAGCGGAATGCCGATTTGCGGCGCAGCCAGCCCAACGCCGTGAGCCGCATACATCGACTCGAACATGTCTTGCACCAGCGTTTTCAGTTTGTCGTCAAACTCGCGTTACCGGCTTGGCCGGGGTTTCCAGCACGGGATTGCCATATTTAACAATGCTGTAGATCATTCGCTTAATCGTTCCGCCGCTTAATAGTTCCGCAATTGCGCGCAGTAAGAATCGAAGTTACGCCGCGTTTCCAGCATCGAGTCTCCGCCGAACTTCTCCAACGCCGAACCCGCAAGCGTGAGCGCCACCATGGCTTCCGCCGCCACCCCGGCCGCCGGCACTACACAAACGTCGGAGCGCTCGTAGGCAGCCTTGACCGGTTCCCGGGTGGCAAAGTCCACCGAGCCGAGCGGGCGCCGCAGGGTCGAGATCGGCTTCAGATAGCCGCGCACCACCACGTCGTTGCCGTTCGTAATGCCGCCTTCGAGTCCCCCGGCATGATTCGAAGCGCGAGTAAAGTTCGTAAAGCCGCCCGCCGCATGGTCGTAGCCTATTTCATCATGAATAGCCGAACCGGGCAAAGAAGCCGCCAGCACGCCGTCGCCGATCTCCACGGCTTTGACGGCCTGCAACGACATGACCGCCGCGGCCAAACGCGTATCGAGCCGCTCGTCCCAGTTGGCCACGGTGCCGAGGCCGGGAGGCACTCCGCGCGCCACCACCTCAAAGACTCCGCCGACCGTATCGCCGGTGCGCAGAACCTGGTCGACCTGCTGCTTCATGCGCTCTTCCGCCTCGGCGTCGACACAATTCAGCAACACCTCGTCCTTGGCGCAGACGGAGACGATCTCTTCCCACTCGACGGTTCGCGTCAACCGCTCCGCGCCGACCTGTATGACGTGGCTGAGGATTTCGATGCCCAGCTCCCGCAGAAACAGCTTGGCAACGGCACCGACTGCAACCCGCGCCGCCGATTCCCGGGCGGATGCCCGCTCCAGCACGTAGCGCGCGTCGGGAAAATTAAACTTCAGCGCGCCCGCCAGATCGGCATGCCCCGGTCTCGGCGATTCCACCCGCCGGTGCTTTTGCGGATCGCCGGGCTCAACCGGCAGCGATTCCTGCCAGTTCTTCCAGTCCCGGTTCTCGATCAGGATCGAGATCGGCGACCCGATGGTCTTTCCGTGCCGCACTCCCGAAAGGAAGCGCGCCGCATCGCGTTCGATCCGCATGCGGCCGCCGCGGCCGTAGCCCTGCTGGCGGCGCCAGAGTTCGCGGTCGACGAACGCCTGAGGTACGGCAACTCCGGCCGGCAGGCCTGAGAGCAAGGCGACCAGTGCCTCTCCGTGTGACTCGCCGGCAGTCGAAAACCTAAGCATATAAGGATTGTAGCCGATGGCCCCTCCGGCCCGCGCTTCTGCCAGATGATGGCTCGCAAGTGCCGAAAGGCAGGCCATTCAAGGGGATGACTCCGGCAGTTCACAGTTTCCCAAAAAGTAAACTTTTCTGCTCTTTTCTAGGAAACAGATCACAAACACTGTAGAATTAAGTGTCTAAGTGATTTAACGGGTGGCGAGTCAGTGAATGCTCCTCCCGTAAACTGTGGAAGCACTAAGGTTTCCTCGCCTAAGGGGTGAACGGGTGTCGGCTCTGCTGCCCATCAAAGAGAGCGTGCGGGCTTTGATTCTGGATGCGACTACTGCTTTGCAGCCGCACTTCTCGGAAATCACCGCCGCTTGGCGCAAGCAGATGTTCGCCGAGTTCGAATTCGAAGGACGCGCCATGGCGGCCTTGGAGCGTTTGAACCTTGCCACCGGGTTTGCCTTGTTTTCCCAATCCGATTTTGCGGCGTTCTTCGAAAACCTGAATTACTTTGGGACGCGGCTGGCGAAATTGCAGATCGATACCCGCGCGGTGGCCCGCTCGCTGGAGCTTTACCACGAACTTTGCGAGCCCCACATACGGAATGCTTTCGCCGATCGCAGAGCTTTTGCCGAGCGCCAGTATGCGATTCTTGCCGCCCTTGACACGCTTTCATCGGCGACTTTCGTGGCTGTATCCGGAGCCTACTTCGACACCCAGCGCAATGCCGGCAATGCGCTGCTGGAGGTCTTGGACGCGGAGCTGTCGGCGCGCAATCTGTCCGCCTTGCTGGAACGCGTTCTCGGCATCACTACGCGCATTTTCAATGCCAGCACCGGACTCATTCTGCTGCTCGATCCAAGTACTCAATGTCTGCGCATCAAGGCGGCGGTCGGGCTCGAGGGCGATTTGAGCGCCCTCAGCGTGGAAATCGGACAGGGCTTTTCCGGGCACATCGCCGCCACCGGCGAATCCGACATCCTGCCCGATATTTCACAGTCGCACGGAGTGCTGAACCCGCTGCTGCGCGGCAACTCACAGTCGCTCTGGGGTGCGCCGCTGAAGGAAGGCGACAGGGTCATCGGCGTTTTGATGATCGGCTTTGCGCGGCCTTACGTTTGGCTGCCGACCGAACGGGAGCTGCTGAGGGCCATTGCCGACCGTTCCGCGCTTGCCATTAATCGCGCCGAGATGACCGACGCCCTGCGCGAGCGCGAGATGCGAATTGCCGAACTTTCCGGCCATCTGCTGAAGGCGCAGGAGGAAGAGCGCAAGCACATCAGCCGCGAGCTGCACGATGAAACCGGACAGGCTCTCATGGTCATCCGGTTGTATCTTGGCATGCTCGACAAAGCTGTCACCACGCGCACGGGCAAGGCAAGAATTCAGGAGCTGCTGGAAGTCGTCGATCGCACCATCGAAGGTATCAGGCGCATCATCGGCCGTCTCTCGCCGCTGGTGTTGCAGGAGTTGGGGCTGATTGCCGCCATCCGCAAGGAAGCCAAGGATCTGGCAAAAAGCTCAGGCGTCAACGCCCGGGTTGCTGTCTCCGACGATGTCGGCCGGGTAGCGCCGGAAGTCGAAACCGCCATCTACCGGGTCGTGCAGGAGTCTTTGCACAATGTCGGCAAGCACTCCAATGCCCACACCGTCACTATTGAAATGACTCGCACGGAAAGCCATTTGCGGCTTCGTATTGAAGACGATGGCGTGGGCATCAGCAATGTTCCCAACTCGCAGCGGCCCACGTTCGGGCTGGCTGGAATGCGGGAGCGAATCAGTACGTTGGGTGGAACCTTGCGAGTGGAGTCGCGCAAGGGAAAAGGAACTAAGATTCTGGTTAGCGTTCCTGTTCCCGCCAACGGTTCGTCGGCGCAACTGTCACCCAGTTTGCGCCTTACATCCGTCCCGGGCGGCGATTTGAGCGCCGGGGCGACAAGGCCAATCGTCAGTTCAGGCACCAATAGTTAGGAGTTCAGGAAATGCCTAAAATCAGATGTCTCCTGGTCGATGACCACACGCTGTTCCGCCAGGGGGTTCGGCGCCTTCTCGAAATGGAAAGCGATTTCGAGGTGGTGGGAGAATCACCCGACGCCGGCGATGCCGTTGAAAAAGCCCGCGAACTGCGTCCCGACATCGTGCTGATGGACATCGGCATGCCCGGCTTGTCGTCGTTCGAGGCGGCGCGCCACATCCGTAAGACCCGGCCGGAAACCAAGGTCCTGTTTCTCACCATGTATGAGGATGAGGATTACCTTGTGCAATGCCTTGAGGTCGGCGCCGCCGGCTACGTGCTGAAGGATACCCCGGCCACGCAACTGGTGACGGCGGTCCGCGATGTCTACAAGGGCGGCAAGTATTTGAGCTCGCAGGTGCTCGGCAAACTGGTGGAGGACTTCCGCTCGCGCGTTCGCGATGCCAAGATGCGCCCGCGCATTTCGACGCTTACGCCGCGCGAACGCGAAATCCTCAAGCTGCTGGCGGAAGGAAATTCGGTGAAGGAAATCGCCGTGCTGCTCGGGCTCAGCGTCAAAACCGTGGAGGCGCACAAGTTCAACCTGATGCGCAAGCTTGACATCCACAATAAGGCGCAACTGGTCACCTACGCGATTCAGAAGAAGATCATTAAGATTCCGGTGAACCAGTAGGCGGATATTGGCCCGCGGGTTTGGCGTGCCGGCTTTCGCCTATTCCGGCGCGGGAGTCTTGGTTCCGGCCACCGCCGCCTGCGCCTTCTCCAGCTTGCGCAGGAACTTCTGCGTGTTCAGCAGTGGGCGGGCCAGCGACGAATTGTAACTGGTCCACGGGGACTCCAACTCTCCGTCTTTTTCTATTTGCGCCCGCATGCTTTCCATCTTCGAATCCAAGTCATCCAGGTAGTGCAACATCAGCGCCTCGGGAAACATGGGTAGCTTGGGCGAGCCGAATTCGTACTGCCCGTGATGGCTGATGATCAGGTGCTCGATCGGCGATTCTCAGGTCGTCGGGGAAATCCGGCACCTGCGCAATCTTGCGATGCAGCATCTCCAACTCGATCACCATGTGGCCGAGCAACTGGCCCTCGGTGGTGTAAGCGAACGAGCGCGCATACGAGAGTTCGCGGACCTTGCCGATGTCGTGCAGGAACGCTCCCGTCAGCAGCAGGTCGCGGTTCACCAGTGGATAATTGCGCACCATCAGGTCGCAGGATGCGGCACAGCGAGACGACGTGTTCGAGCAAGCCGCCGATGAAGGCGTGGTGCAGGGTTTTCGCCGCGGGCGCATTGCGGTAGCCGCGGGCGATCTCCGGATCGGCCATAAAGGCTTGCACCAGCGTCCGCAGATGCGGCTCCTCGATGGTCGCCATGAACTCGCCTAATTCGCGCCAGAGTTCATCGATGTCTTTTGTCGTCTTCGGAAGGAAATCGGCAGAAATCAATCTCGTGCTCGGCCAGCTTGCCTTCGAGCACGCGGATGGTGAACTGAAAACGCCCGTTGTAGCGGTTGAAAACGCCCCTGGTCCGGATGACATCGTTGACGTCGAAGCGTTCCGAGGCGGGAGCCACGTTGTCCCACATCTTGGCAGTGATTTGGCCGCTGCAATCGGAAAGCGTGAGATCGAGATACGGCTCACCGCTTTTCTTCGGCTTCAACTGCTTGGCGGTAACCAGGAAACAGGCGCTGACGACTTTGTTTTCCTGTTGCGCGGCATCGCGGATGTAGATTTCCTTCATGCACACCTGCTAAGCAAGGCCTCGTTCGGCGGGATGTCAGCCCGCGAAAGCGGCGCATTTCGCCGGCGCGGGCAAAAACCGCGTCGCCGGCGGCAAGCCCTATCCTAACCCACATTGCTGCCGGTTACGTCAAATGAAAATACCTACACTGGGAATTTCACCAGAGTCAACAAGAATGGGGGCGTCAGCCCCTGAGGGTATTGCTTGGACTTCCAAAAGGTGCGGGTGTCATCGTGAGGAGGTTCGCCGCTTTTCCACCCCAGCAACGGCAGAAACAGCCGTTGCCGGGGACCCCGGTTTGCGAACCGACGTGACGATCTATGCATTTCAAGTCACCTGAAGACGGAAACGACAAATACATGGACCCTCACGTCGCGTCCTAACGGACGCGCCTCAGGGTGACACGCTGGAATAATCGTTCTTGGGATATACCAACACTACACCGCTCTAGAAGAGCCCCATGCGCTTTTTCTTCTTCTTTTTCGCGGTTGTGCTGGTGGTGTCGCTGCTGGCCATCGTATAAATCAGCTTGCTCTGATTTGGGCTGGCGCCGTTATCCACGAAGCCTTGGCGGACGTCGATGTAAGCATCTTCCCGCATTTTGGTCAGATAAGCTCGCAGAGCAGGCTGGACTCTTTCGTAGTACATCATATCTTGGAGCTGTGCCTGTATCTTCTCCAGCGGAGGCACTCCGGCCGCATTGTGTTCGGTCACTTTCAGAATCACGAAGCCCTGCTTTGTGGGGATGACGTCCGTGGTCTCGCCGGGCTTGAGGTCAAAGGTCTTGGCTTCCAACTCCTTGGCCAGCATGCCGCGCTTGAAGTAGCCGAGATCTCCGCCTTGCGCAGCCGTGGGACCTTTTGAGTTGTTGCGCGCCAGTTCCGGGAATGAGGCGCCGGCGCGAAGCTGCTTCAGCAAATCGTCGGCCTTTGCCTGGGCCGCGGCCACCGACTGGTCGAAGTCTTTTCCCTGGCTGGTACTGCCGCTGATCAGGATTTCGCTCAGCCGCACTTCTTCGGGGCGGTCCAGCTCGGCGTGATGCTCGTCGTAGTACTTCTGCACTTCGGCCTGTGAAATCTGGATGCGGCTGCCGACCTCCCGGCTGATCACCTTCTGGGTGATGATGTTGCTCTTCAGGTTCTGTTTGAAATTCTCAAACGATATGCCTTGCTGCTGCGCAATCTTTTCCATGTCCTCCATGGAGCTTGCGTTCATCTGCTTGCGAATCTCATCCAGCCGCTTCACCAGCTCGACATCGCCGGAAATCCCCAAGTCTTCAGCCTTCTGAAGCAGTAGCTGCTGGTCGATCAAATCTCGCAGTACGTTCTTTTCGCGATCCTTGATAATCGCGTCGGCATTGCCGGGCGACTGCTGGTGAACCTCGTTTACCATTGTCTCCTCGCCGCGCCGCAGATCGGCACGCGTGATAATGGCATTGTTGACGCGCGCCACAATCTCCTCGATCACCGTGCTCTCCTGTGCAAAGGCGAGACCTGGCGCGAGGATAAGGGCCAAAACTAGGGAAGACACTTTACGCATAGATTCCTGGGCGGCCTGACGCCTGCCAAGCCTGGAAGATCGCAAACTATACCTGTCCAGCCATTGTATCAACCGGAGACCGCCGGCCGCCATTGGCCTGTCAAACATGGGCACCAAACTCATGCCGCCGGCATGATGTGCCGGGTGCCCAAGGTTCCGCCTGCTTTTGGCTCACCTGGGGTAGTCCCTTCAGGCGGCTAGTGGCGCGGGTGGAGGATTTGTGCCGGAATTCTGATGGTGGCCCACATTTGCCGCAGTTGGCTAATGTGGGATTCGAAGAGGCTGCTGACGGAACCCGTTTCTATTCTTCCGCCGCCTTCGTCTCGAAGGTCTTGACCAACTCGTAAGGGGTGGCGCGATAAAGCACGTAGGCGAATGAATGGACGTCGACCTGTTTGCGGAAGAGCAGTTGCGCCCGTCCGCTGCCGTCGGCATCCACCGCGCCGAGGTACTGGAGAGCGGGGCGAACGTCCAGCATCATCGGGTCGGCGATCATCAAAAAGATCTGGTTCAGCCGTCCAGCCGAGTCTTTTCGCGCAACCAGCGCGACTGTAACCTTGGGCGGCGATTTGACAACGGAGCCGGGCGGCAGCCAGAGCTTGCTCTGCGCGCCGGTTATGGTTGCAGTGAAGATCTCGACCGGGCGATTGCTGTAGTCGGGGTCAAGCGCGTGCACATCCACGTCGTCCAGCTTGGCCGGATCGACGCCGTGCAGGCTTGTGCGTTCCTTGGCAGTCTTGCGAATGGCTTCCGTCGCCATGCTTTTCAGGGTCTCCAGATCGCGCTGGCGCTCGTCGGCTGAAGAGTTGTAGCCGTAGGGACGAGATTCGATGTTTCCGATGTCGGCAATCGCGAGCAGCACTTTGTCGTCGGCGGCGTGGGGCGGAGCGGCGGCGGTAATGGCGATCGCACCGGAGCGGCCAACCGGAACATCGGCCTGGACCTGTTCAGACTTACCGCGACGTAGCGTGGGGCGGCCGGAATCCTGCTCTTCGGCTTGCCGTGCTGCATTGGCTGAACCCGTGGCTGCGGGCGCCGCATCGGAGACTGGCGAACTCGCGGAAGGCGTGGGTCGGCGCAGCACCGGGCGATCGTCATTCGATCTCGAGTCCGCACCTGACCGGGCGGCGGCGGATTTGGCAGGCGGCGCGCCTCCGCCGGTACCCGGCTTCCAGATTCCCTCGGCCCACCACGCGGTCGAAGTGTGCAGGGCGGCCTGAATCACGAAGTTGCCTTCCGGCACGCCTTCTTTTTGCGCCTGGTAAAGGATGTCTCCGGCAATGGCGAAGGGAACGGGATTCGCCTCGTAAAAACGCGCATCATAGTACTTGCCGTCGATGAACAGGGTTACCGGAAACAGGCGGGCCTTGCCCTTTGTGTCGATTCGGAGCAGGCCGACGGCGCGCATGCGGGACGTTTTTGCCTGCCCCGTGTACTGGGCGGACAGGGAAGCGGCCAGCAGCACCGCCAGCAACCCAACCAGCAGTTTTGGATGTAGACTATTACGCATGGAAGCCAACATGAAAGCACCCGATTTTACTCTGCTCAACGAAGACGGCGAAAGTGTTTCGTTGAAACAGTTCCGCGGGAAGAACGTTGTGCTTTTCTTTTATCCGAAGGCCAACACTCCCGGTTGAACGATAGAAGCGTGCGGGTTCCGCGACGCATATATAAAACTACAGAAGGCCGGTTTAGTTGTGCTCGGCATCTCTGCCGACACTCCCTCGGCGCAGAAAAACTTTAAGGAAAAGTACGAACTTCCGTATACCTTGCTCTCCGATCCAGAAAAGCAAGTTGCCGCGCAATTCGAAGTCCTGAAAGAAAAGAATATGTACGGCAACAAAGTGATTGGAATCGCGCGTACTACGTTCCTGATCGGTCCCGACGGCACCATCACCCACGTGTTCGAAAACGTAAAGCCCGAAGGACACGCGGAAGAGGTGCTCAATTACGTAAAGGGCACTTCAAAAAAAGCGAGCTGAGCTTCAGATCGGGGCAGGGAAGCCGGGCGCTCCGGCACGCCTTGCCCTGTGTTTCATCGTTCCTTGAAGGGGCGCGGCGCTTCAGCCGCGCCGTCCAGAGCCACTAGCCCCTGAGGGGATTAACCGTTTGCTCCAAGGCGCGAACCCGGCAGCTTCAC
The DNA here is from genome assembly GCA_963842345.1 of uncultured Acidobacteriota bacterium. Classification (GTDB taxonomy): domain Bacteria; phylum Acidobacteriota; class Terriglobia; order Terriglobales; family Acidobacteriaceae; genus CAWBRT01. Next base: position 118,272 of record CAWJGD010000011.1, on the reverse strand, counting down.
GTAGAAGGAGTGCCACCACACGCATTTTAAGATGCGGGAGCAGCAGTTCGGGAGCTGCCGCGATATATGATCTTGCGTATGTGATCTTGCGTATGGAGCAATCAGCCATCCAAGCTCGACAGCAGGAGCCGCTCCCGGCTGCCTTCTTCAATCGCGATGCTTCCATCGTGGCCCGGCAACTATTAGGCAAACTCCTGATACGCCGCTACGCTGCAACACGCGCAACTAAGGCGCGTGCCGGGGACCCCAAATGCGAGTTGCTCGTCGGGCGGGTGGTCGAGGCTGAAGCCTATCTTGGACAAACTGATCCCGCCGCCCACGCTTATATTGGCAAGACGCCGCGCAATGCCGTGCTGTTTGGCCCGCCTGGGGTCGCCTACGTTTACTTTATCTACGGCAATCACTATTGCCTGAACGTTTCGTGCATGCCTGAGGGCAACGCCGGATGCGTGTTATTCCGCGCCCTGGAGCCCGTGGCGGGACTGGCAAGCATGGCGAAGCTGCGCGGCCTGAACTTGCGTGGATTAGATTTACGCGGCTTAGACTTGGCGTCGCCGGCCAGCAACGCCCTGCTGCGCTCGATTTCCAGTGGCCCCGGCAGGCTGACGCAGGCGATGGCGATCACGCGGCAGCGGCACAATGGCATGGCTTTGACCAGCGCGCGTTCCGAGCTGTTTCTCACCGACGACGGCTGGCGTCCCGAGCGCATCGTCACCACTCCGCGCATTAACGTGACTAAGGCTGCCGAGAGACCCTTGCGCTACGTCATCGCCGGCAACCCTTTCGTTTCCGGAAAGATGGTTTTGTAGGGGTGCGTCCCGACTGTTCCTTAATAAATATTTAAAGGTGTCATTCTGAGCGACCGAAGGGAAGCGAAGAATCTGTTTTTTGTTAAATGCGGGAAAAGCAGATTCTTCGCTCCTCCACCCCAGCAACGGCAAAAGCGGCCGTCGCCGGGACCCCGGCTCGCTCAGGATGACACTCACTAGGTGTGTTAGGGGTCCCCGGCAAACGCTGCATTTAGCGTTTGTCGAGGTGAATCGCCGGCAGCAGAATGTTGTCGATCAGCCGCACTTTGCCGATGAAGCACGCAACCGCAACCAGCGTGTCGCGTTTCAGATCGCTGACCGGATCAAGCGTATCAGGATCGACAATCTCGGCGTAGTCGAGGCGTGCCGCGGATTCGGCGGCAATCACCTGCCGGGCTGCGCCGATAAGCTCGCCGGGGTCATGTTCGCCCGCCGCGGCCAGACTCTGCACGCGGCTAAGCGCACGCCAAAGACAGAGCGCCTGCTGGCGTTGCTCGGGCGAAAGACAAACGTTGCGTGAAGACATGGCGAGACCGTCGGCTTCGCGAATGGTGGGACAGACCACGATTTGCACATCCATGTCCAGGTCGCGGACCATCTTGCGCAGCACCGCGACCTGAGCCGCGTCCTTCTGTCCGAAGAAGGCATAATGCGGGCACACGATTTCGAAGAGCTTCGCTACCACCGTGGCCACTCCGCGGAAATGGCCGGGACGCGACTTACCGTCCAGCTTTTCACTCAACCCTTCGACATGAACCACGGTGGTCATTCCCGGCGGATACATCTCCTCGACCGTCGGTGCAAACAGCAGTTCGACGCCCTCGGAGACCAGTTGCCGGCAGTCTCGCTCGAAGCTTCGGGGATACCTGGCAAGGTCTTCTTTCGGTCCGAACTGAAGCGGATTTACGAAAATAGAGGTGGCAACCACGTCGCACTGCGCGCGCGCGGCGCGCACCAGAGACAGGTGACCTGCATGAAGCGCTCCCATGGTCGGCGCCAAGCCCAGGGTCTTGCCGCTTTGGCGCAGCTCCCGGCACGCCTGCTGCATGGCCGAAACCTGCTCGAAAACCTGCATTCAGTCCTCCACGGAGGTGAATCTACTTCGGTTGTTCGGCGTCTGACTTCGGAGCGGAGCCGGCGCCCGGTTGAGATGGCGGCGGAGGCAGCTCACGCCAGCTCTTCAACACCTGCAGGAAGACCGGCTTTAATCGCCGGTAGTCGGCGGGCGCGCATCGCAAAGCCACGGTGTAAAGAACATCGTCGGCATCGATAAATGCCACCTGCTCGGTCGCAACCGCTTTCCCTTGTTCCTGCACTTCAGCAGTGATCACCTGCGCGGGGTAGCCGCCCACCACGGTCTCCCTGCGCTCAACCGTATGCATCGCGGCGCCCTCCGGCGGCTTCATCACCTGATTGATCAGTTCGTTCATGGACGGGCGCTCGCTGCCTTCGGCGGGCTCGGGAAGATCGAGCGCCGCGGCCGTAATGTGATTCCAGTCTGTCTGCGTCCGTTCCTTGCTGGGTTCGGCAAACACCACGCCCGCGCCGTTGTAGACAGCCCCAAGATCGGTCCACCCGGCCGGGTGGTCGAAACAGAAGCCGCCCAGTTGCAAGCAATAGCGGGTCCAGCGCGGCGCCGGCTGGGCCTGCAAGATCGTGGCCAGCAGCAGACAAAACAAGACCGGAAACGCACGCCTTGGCAAACTCATCGCTTATTCACTGTACGCCGACCGACGGCCATCGCCAACGAAGCCTGCGCATCTTTTGGGAGATGATAACTCTCGCTATCCGACGGAAAATCTCCCGACCTCACATCCGCGCAGTACTCCCTTACGGCATCGCCGATCAGCGCGCCGGCGTCGGCATAGCGGCGCACGAATTTCGCGGGTGCGGCAAAGGTGAGATTGACCAGGTCATGAAAAACCAGAATCTGCCCGTCGCACTCCGGACCGGCGCCAATGCCGATGGTGGGTGTTTCAACCTCGGCGGTGATCATGGCTGCCACCTCGCGCGGAATGCCTTCCAGCACCAGCAGACAAACTCCGGCGCGATCCAGTGCCACGGCGTCGCGCTTCAATCCCTCGATGGCCGGCAAGCTTTTGCCCTGCACCTTGTAGCCGCCCATCTTGTGTACAGACTGCGGCGTAAGCCCAATGTGTCCGCAGACGGGAATTTCAGCGTCCAGAATTTTCGCGATCAAATCGACGCGCTTTTCGCCGCCTTCGATCTTGACCGCCTCGGCGCCGCCTTCCTTCACCAGGCGCACGGCATTCGCCAGACTCTCCCGGCAACTGACGTGATAGGAGCCGAATGGCATGTCGACAATCAGAAATGCACGTTTTACCGCCCGGCGTACGGCACGGGTGTGGTGAAGCATTTCGTCGACCGTGACCGGAAGGGTGTTTTCGTAACCCAACATGGTCTGCGCCAGCGAGTCGCCGACCAGGATCACGTCAACCCCGGCCTCGTCGAGCAGGCGGGCGGTTGCATAGTCGTAGGCGGTGAGAGCGGTGATCCGCTCGCGGTTCAGCTTTTTCTCCGCCAGAATGTGGGTGGTGATCTTCGAACGGAAATCGGCAGTAGTAATGCTCACACAGCCTCCAGTGCAGCTCCGCCCAGCGGATGCCGCCTGCCTTGTCCCGGCCGGCTCAACAAGCTGCGGAAAAATGCGCCGAAGCAGCAAGCGAGGCGCTAAAACGATGTGAGCACCCCAATACTCTTGAACACGAGCTTGGGGTTCATTCACCGGAGACCTGTTTTTCCGCAGCCTGTGGCGCCGACTCGCGAACTCAAAGACATTGTAGGCGCGGGGAAACTCGCGCGCAACCAGGCGCGCCGGGAGATAGTGGGCTGCCGAAAAAGCCGTTCACGTTCACCGGGTTTTCACAATTCGACCTAGTTTCTTCCTAGAGGTTAAGAAGGCCTGATCTAAAGCACTTCCCCGAACATGCCTACAGGTATTTCCGGATATCGAGGAAGTGAATAGCCTCGTACGCTCTGTTCAATCAAGGCTCGCCAGGAGGTTTCAGTTGAGCAGAGCGGTAATTCAAAACATTTTGGTCGGCATGATATTGGCGTCATTTATGTATTTGGCCGGTTGCGGCGGGAGTCACAGCACGGCCGCCGCCTCGCAAAACAGTCAAAGTCAGGGAGCGGCAACACCGCAGGCTGGGTCAGATCCTAGTTCCACAAGCCCCAGTGGTGCGCCTTCGGCTTCCACGCCTACCGCCTCCACACCTGCGGCTTCCACGTCATCGCCTTCCGCGTCATCACCTTCCGCACCCACGGCGGTCAAGCCCTCCCCGCGGCACATCTTCATCATGTCCGAGGAAAATACCAGCTACAACTCGGTGGTGGGCAACACCAGCCAGATGCCCTTTCTCAACAGCCTGCTTTCCAAGGGCACGCTGTGGTCGAACTTATTACGCCAATGCTCATGGGTCGATGCATGCCTATATCGAGACGTTGAGCGGGACGTCATTCACCTGCAGCGGGAACGATTGCGGCGCCAGCGGGTCGCTCACTGGACCGAGCCTGATGGACCTGATGAACGCCAAGGGGATGGCCTGGAAAGGATACTTTGACGGGCTAAGCAGTTGCGGCCAGCTTGCCCCTCCGTCCTCGAACTGGATCATGAACCCGGATTCCAATGGCAAACAGAACTATTATCAGCGCCACACCGGATTCCCCTGGTATGCAGTCGGCACGGCGACCATAACCACCTGTAAGAATGGTGGAAACGGTTGGTGGCCCATAAGCCAGTTCACCACCGATCTGGCTAACAAATCTTTCGGATATTTGAATTGGATTACGCCCGATGGAACCAGCGACGGACATGACGGCAGCCTGCAACAGATGGATGCTTTCATGGCGAAGTACCTGACCCCACTTTTGGCATCCAGCTACTTCCAGCCCGGCGGCGATGGCATTTTGATCATCTGGTGGGATGAGGCTGCAATGAGCGACAAGGGTTGCGGCGGACCGGATGGGCTTAGCTGCGGTGGGCGAATCCCAATGATCGTGATAGGGCCGGGGATTCAGGCCAACAACCAGGACCCGACATCGTCGAACCATGACACTCTGGCGCGGTTTCTTCAACAGCAACTGGGATTTACGCCCAGTCTGGGCAACAGTGTCAATGTGCCCGATTTCAGCCAGACGCTCGAACTGAAATAAATGAATCGTCGCTTCGGCGAGTGCCCCATCCTACCCCGACTTTGGGTAGGGTGGGGTAGTTCAGGAATCCATGCATTCGAGCGCACTTATTTGCCAACGAAACATCCCCACATTAGCTCCGCCTGCGGCTCCGCGAATGTGGGCCACCAGACCAGGAAACTACCCCACTCAAGCCAACGGCGGGCTTGAATGGGCCACCCACCCATTTTCGGTAATGATCAAAGCGAGGATTCGATTAGCGAGGAGCGATTATTGTATGAGTTTCGCTTTTTGTGCTTCTATCTGCGCAATCATCGTTCGAAAAATTTCGATGTATAAATTAAGCTGCACAACGAATTCTTCCTCTGGCAAAGGTGATTCCGTGTGAACGCAAAAATCCGCATCGTCCCCTTGGCGTGTAACAATGATCATCAACGGGATTCGTGAATTCTGCTTTTGAAGCGTTTCGCGAAGCTGGTCAAGCTGTGCTTTACTCGCACCATTGAATTTGAAGGCCATTATCGTCTCCCTCTGCCGAAGATCGCGACGCAAGGAAAGGCGCCCGAATCGTGTTGACTCAGAAAAGGGTGCGCCGCCCAGCCCAAGCGTCGCTTGCTCAGCGCGGTATTCTCCGCACGATTACCGAATCGAATTTCGCTGGATCCAACGGCTTCTTATCAGGGACTGCCTCAATGATTCGGCATTGGCCGCCATCGTCCTTCTTGATGGTCGTACCGGTACAAAGCTGTTTCGAAAGTGGAAGCTTCGTCCATTCATCAATACTCAACTTGCAGTTCAGCCGGAGGCGTCCCAGAGTCTTGAAGTCTCCCGGCGCCGGACTTTGCACCAGCATTACTGTGTCGCCGGGATTCGCAAATAGCAGGACCCGCTCGGGCAGGTCGTTGATGCATGCCGGCCAAGCCGGAAGCGAAATGGCCAGCACCAGCAGCAGGATGGACAAACAAAAAGTATTTCTTCGCATGGCAATTTCTCCGCGCGCTCTAAGCCTAAAGCCAAGTGCGACAGCTTAACACAGGCGTGTGGCCGCCACTCCGCGCCGGAAACTACGCTCCGGCCGTCCCCGCGTCTTCGGCGCCGCCGAGCGGGAGAAAGTACTGGGTCCCGCGTATGGGTTCACTCACGCGGCGCAGCAGTTTTTGCAGGTCGTCGCTGTGTTCGACGAAGTCGATCTCCGAGGTGTTCACCACCAGCAGGTCTGAAGCGCTGTAGTGAAAAAAGAAATGCTCATACGCCTTGTTGACCTCGGCAATGTATTCCATGCCGATGGCGCGCTCCCCGGCGGCGTTCTTTTTGCGCAGACGTTTGCGCAACACATCGGTGGAAGCCTGAAGGTAGATCACCAGGTCGGGAGCAGGCAATTGGCCGCGGAAAAACTTGTAATAGCGGTCGTAGATTTCCAGTTCGGTATCGCTGAGGTTGAGGTTGGCGAAGATCTTGTCCTTCTCGAAAACATAATCGGCCACGATCACGCGCTGTGATTTCGGGCCTATGTCGAGCGTGCGCAGTTGCTCGAAGCGCTTGACCAGGAAGGCGAACTGCGCCTGGAAAGCGGCGCCCGGCGCGCCCTCGTAGAAGGCGTCGAGAAACGGGTTGTCCTCGGGTTCCTGGATCAATTGCCCGCGCAGATTCTCGGCTATGATCCGCGCAAGCGTGCTCTTGCCGACTCGTATCGGACCTTCAACGGCTATGTAGCGCGGTGGTTCAAAAAAGTTCGCCATCGGACGGAGACAGCCTCCAGCTTAGACCAATTTCGCGAAAGGTGTTTCCCATGAAGCAGCCGGGCGCGCGGCCCGACGTTGATAGCCCCGGGATTCACCTATTCTGGAACGCTCTAGCCAGTTTTCCTGCACAGGATTCCCGGCATGCTCGATTCTAAATTACCGGTGTGAGGGCAGCATATCTCTGCTGGTGCGCGGATGCAATTGCGCGATTAGTAAACGCCCAAGGTTCGATTTACGGACTCTCCTGCACGCACGCCGCTGCGTTCGATCATACGACATCGGTAAACGGCTGGGCCGACGGTTTCCGCCGAACCCATTTGGCGCTCACCGGGGCCGGCTGCTGCTGCTTTTATCGTCGTCGGGAGTGGAAGTACAATCGGTGCAGCATGGTAGGCGCACTCGCAGGGATCGCCGCAGTTGCCGCAGGGGCTACGTTTGCCGGACTGCACACCATGGTTCCGTGGTCGCAGCTCTACGGCGCGAACTTCAACGGCGCACCTCCGGGCACGCGCACCCTCGCGCTCACCTACGACGACGGCCCCAACGACCCGTACACGGCGCAATTGCTCGAAGTCCTGGCAAAGCACGGCGTCAAGGCAACTTTCTTTTTGCTGGGACAGTTCGTCTCCGAGCGTCCCGCGCTGGCGCGCGCTGTCGCCGAAGCCGGCCATGCCATCGGCAGCCACTGCTACACCCATCAGAACCCGATTTTTCTCTCCCCAGCGCAACTTCGGCAGCAGCTCGAGAGAGCGTCGCGGGCGATTGAAGCGGCCACCGGCGTACGCCCCAAACTGTTTCGTCCGCCGTTCGGCGGGCGGCGTCCGGGAACCTTCTCCGAGGTGCGCAACTATGGCATGGTGCCGGTCATGTGGCGCGTCAGTTGCCAGGACTGGAGTGCCAGGTCGCACGAAAGCATCGTCCGGCGTGCCGTTTCGCAGATCAAGGGCGGAGACGTCATCCTGCTGCACGACGGCGGACACCTGCGGATGGGAACCGATCGCTCGCACTCCGTACGCGCAACCGACGAGATCGTGCGGCGCTACCAGGGCGAGGGCTACCATTCGTCACCGTGCCGGAGATGATGGACGGCGGTAGCGCAGACTGACGAGAAAACCGATGGGTGTCCCAGGTTCCGCGCCGCCAAGAAACTCTTTTGAGACAATCCGCACAGCCAGGCTGGCTGTGCCGCCTATAGCGAAAAGCTCCTTTGGCTGTTCGGCGCTAACCTGGGATAGATCTTTCAGTCAGAAGCCGTGGTGCCCCATATCTGCCCGCGTCGGGGTCCCCGGCAAGGCTCTGCTTGCTGGGGTGACTGGGCAGATGTGGGCTTACGCACTGACCAGCGCCAGCGCCTCTCTGGCTGCGGCCGCCGTCTGCTCGATCTCTTTTTCCGTATGCGCGGCGCTCATAAAGGCAGCTTCGAATTGCGAGGGCGGCAGCCAGACACCCGCATTCAGCATTGCCCGGTGGAATTGGCCGAACTGCCCGGTGTTGCAGCCGGCGGCGCTGTCCCAGTCCGTCACCGCGTGATCGACGAAAAAGAACGTGAACATCGACCCCGCATGGTTGGCGGTAATGTGGACGCCGGCTTCGCGCGCGGCATCCGCCACACGGTTGACGAGCATGGTAGTGAGCTTCTCCAGGCGCGGATAAAGCTGCTGGCGGTTGTTGCGCAGCGTGCAAAGCATCGCCAGTCCGGCGGCCATGGCCAGCGGATTACCGCTGAGCGTGCCGGCCTGGTACATCGGTCCGAGCGGGGCGACCAGGTTCATGATTTCCGCCGCGCCGCCGTAGGCGCCCACCGGCAGTCCGCCGCCGATAATCTTGCCCAGCGTCGTCAGGTCCGGCTTGATCTTGTACAACTCCTGCACCCCGCCAAAGGCGACGCGGAAGCCGGTCATGACCTCATCGAAGATCAGCAGCGCGCCTTCGCGGCGAGTGATCTCGCGCAGAAATTCCAGGTAGCCCGGCTGCGGCAGAACGCAGCCCATATTGCCGACGATGGGCTCCACAATGATGCAGGCAATCTGCCCCTTGAGCTTGTGGAAGGCTTCCTCGACAGCCTTGGGATCGTTGAAGGGCAGCGCCAGCGTGAACTGAACGAATTCCTCCGGCACACCGGCCGAGCCGGGAATGCCGAGGGTGGCAACCCCTGAGCCGGCCTTCACCAGCAGCGCGTCCGTATGGCCGTGATAGCAGCCGACGAACTTGATGATGTATTTTCTCTTGGTGGCGGCGCGGGCCAGGCGGATGGCCGACATGGTGGCTTCGGTTCCGGAGCTGACGAAGCGCAGCTTCTCGATCGACGGAAACGCCTCGATGACGGCCTCGGCCAGCTCGATTTCCGATGGCGTCGAGGCGCCGAAGCTGGTTCCTTTGCGGGCCGCGTTGATGACCGCTTCGACAACCTCCGCCGCCGCATGGCCAAGCAACAGGGGCCCCCAGGAACCAACATAGTCGATATACGCGTTGCCGTCGGCATCGTATACGTAGGCACCTTCGCCGCGCACCAGGAAGGGCGGTTCACCGCCGACCGCACGGAAGGCGCGTACCGGCGAATTAACGCCGCCTGGGATTAGTCGTTCGGCTCTTTGCTGAAGCTTGCGTGAGAGATCGAGATTTCGGGCCATAAGCCGTCCTGAACTGCGCTCCGGGGTGATCGAAACGGCGCGCAAGAATTCATCAAGATTTCAATATAGCAGTCGCCTTGTGCTGCCGGGTCGCTGTTCGCAGGCGCTATGATCGCTATTGGCGGTCGCCAGGTCTCCGCAGCGGGCACGATCTGGCGGGTAGTACGCAACGGTCGACCCAGCACTGCGGCGGGTAAGGTGAATAGCCGAGCGGCGGGCTAAGGCTAGAATCATGGAGTGTTGCGAGAAAAAGCTTTGCGAGAGCAGCACGGGCCGGGTATTCTGAATTCACAATTTCGAACATGATTTTCATTTTCGATGATTGATCTCATTCGAAGGCGCTATTTTCACGCCTTCTTGCAAGGTGCTCTCTTGAATCTTCGCTGCTTATTGAAACTCCGCCTGCCGCTTACGCTCATGGTTCTCGCAATTATGTGCTCCCCCACGCTTGCGCAATCCGGCGAGTCTGAGGAGCCAAACTCCGAAAACAAACCACCCGTCACCATCTTTCCTCATTCCGACACGAGCCGCTTCTGGGTTTCCGGACAGATGAACTGCATCTTCCAGGCGCAACCGTCGTTTCCGGCAAAATACAGCGGCACCAACAGCCTGCATAATTACGGGGAAAGCGCCACCTCGCGGGTGCTGACGCTTTACACCGGATGGCAAATCACGCAAACTGACGAACTCCTGTTCGACATGGAAGAAGCCGGCGGCCACGGCATAAGCGATGGGTTGGGGCTGGCGGGATTCACCAATCTCGACGTTGTACGCAATCCATCGCTCAGCAAAGCCCCGTACATGGCCCGTGTCATGTACCATCACATCTTCGCCTTGAGCCGCGAATACATTGCCGCCGAAAGAAACCCGTTTTCGCTGTTTACGCAGTTGCCGGCACGCCGGCTTGAGTTCCGCATCGGCAAGTTCACCACGGCCGATTTCTTCGACGTGAACTCGGTGGGAAGCGACAGCCATCTTCAGTTCATGAACTGGGCGGTCGACAACAACGGAGCGTACGATTACGCGGCGAACACGCGCGGCTATACCTATGGCGCGATTCTCGACTATGAAGAGCGCAACTGGGGAATGCGCTTCGGCGAGCTGCTGATGCCCAAGGTCGCCAACGGCGAGAATCTCGACGCCAACCTGGCGCGGGCGCGGGCGGAGAACGTGGAATTTGAGCTTCGCCCCAGGCTGCTGAAGGACCGCAAAACGGTCTTCCGCGCGCTTTCGTTCGTCAATCACGCCAACATGGGCGACTACCGTCAATCGATTGCCCTCGCGCAGGGAACCGGTGCTCCACCGGTCATCGAGAACACGCGCCGCCAGGGAACTATCAAGTATGGGTTTGGCTTGAATGCCGAGCAGGAATTGACCCGCGACCTGCGCCTTGGCGCACGCTGGGGATGGAACGAAGGACGGCACGAGTCGTTCGTCTATACAGAGGTCGACAGCACCGTCGAGTTGTGCGCCGACTATGTCGGCAGAAGCTGGAAGCGCAGCCTGGACAAGGTGGGCCTGGCGTTTGTCAGCAATGGCATCTCGAAAGATCACCAGCAGTATTTGCGGCTGGGCGGGCTGGGCTTTCTGCTGGGAGACGGCAACCTGAACTATGGACGCGAAAACATACTCGAGTTCTACTACACGGCGCACCTTTGGCGCGGCATCTTTGCTTCGTTTGACCTGCAGCACATCAACAATCCCGGCTACAACCGGGATCGCGGACCTGTGCTGGTCCCGACTCTGCGGCTGCATATTGACCTGTAGGCGAGGCTGATAAAATAGGGGAGCGATGATCCTGCCATTCGTCCGCGATCTTCTTGCGGATGCTGAAACTCTCCCCGCATTCTCGCGAGCAGCGGCCCATCTGAAGGGCGGCGCGGGCAGGATTCGTCTGTCTGGCCTGACGGACACAGCCAAGCCGCTGCTTTACGCGCAACTGCATCACGCCATCTCGCGGCCCTTAATTATTCTGGTGGCAAACAATCGCGTGGCCGAGGAAATGCTGCCCGTGCTCCAGAGCTTTTGCGAGCTGACGGGCGCGGCCGGCGCCGACTCGGTGGTCTACCTGCCCGCACGCGACGTGCTGCCATTCGAGAACCTGTCTCCGCACCCGGAAATCCAGGAAGCACGCGCGAAAGCATTGTGGCGGATTGCCACCGGCGCTGTTTCGATTGTTGTGGCGCCATTCGCCTCCAGCGCGGTTTTGCTGCGCGAGCCCGCATATTACCGCGACCTGGGACGGGTGGTTCGGCGTCCCGAGAGCCTGGACCTGGAAGAGTTGGTCGAACACCTCAACATCGTCGGCTACACGCGCACCGACGTGGTGGAGATGACGGGAGAATACGCGCTACGCGGTGGAATTCTCGATGTGTTTCCTCCGGAAACCGATCGCCCGCTGCGCATAGAGCTGTTTGGCGATGAGGTGGAATCGATCCGCAAGTTCGATCCCGCGACTCAGCGCTCCTCTGGCGATGTCGATGAAGTGGTGCTGCTGCCGTTGACCGAGACCCCGGTTTCGGAAAAGCTGTTGACGGCGATTCACGCGCGCCTCTCGGGACAGCGCATTGCCGGGACCGAGGAGGCGATTCACGCGGCGGTCCAAAACGCCGGGGTCACCGTGTTTCCCGGGTGGGAGTTCTACGCGTCGGTGGCGGGAGCGGCACAAACCATCTTCGAACACCTGCCTTCCGCCTGCGTGCTGGTCGATGAACCCGCGCTGATCGAGCGTGACCAGGATGCCTGGTGGGAGCGCGTTATGGCTGCGCACGAGCGCAGCGGAGTAGGCAATCTGGTGCGGCCGGAGGAATTGTATCTGACTCCGGACTCGTGGCGCGCACTGGTTGCAAGCCGCGGCGGAGCCAACGTCGAACAGCTCGGGGTTTCCGGCGGCGAAGTGGAAGACATAGCGTTGCTTTCGCGGCCTACGACACGCTTCCACGGCTCGGTGCCGGCGCTGATCGAGGAAGTAAAGAAGCTCAGTGCGGAAGGCGAGAAGATTCTTTTGTCGGCAGGCAGCAACGGCGAATTGGAGCGGCTGGCCGACATCTTTAACGAATACGGCGTGCCTTACCGGCTCGGCAGCCGGGCGCAGCGGCCCGGCGGCGGAAGCTATGCCGATGAGGCCGGTTATTTCGGCGAAGATCTCTCGGTGACCACCCTGGTGCGCGCCTTTGTGCCGCATGGCGTCGCGCTGCCTGAGTCGAGGTTGGTGATTTTCGGCTCCTGCGATCTGTTCGACGAGTCGGATGCGACGGTGGCTCGCGCTCCGCGCCAGCGGTCGAGGACGGCGGCGTTCCTTTCGGATTTTCGCGACCTGGCCGTGGGAGACTACGTGGTGCACGTCGAGCACGGCATTGGCCAGTACCAGGGTTTGCGGGAGATTGCGCAGGCCGACGGCAGCAGCGCCGAGTTCATGATCCTGGAATACGCCGAGGCTGCGCGGCTGTACATCCCGCTGACGCGGCTGGACCTGGTTCAGAAGTACCGCTCCGCCGAAGGCGGCAGGCCTCTGCTCAGCCGCCTGGGCACGCAGCAGTGGGCTAAGACGAAGGCTCGCGTCAAGCAGGCCATGCAGGACATGGCTGACGAGTTGCTGAAGCTCTATGCCGTGCGCAAGACCGCCGAGGGCCATGCCTTTCCGCCGGACACGCAATGGATGCGAGAGTTTGAAGACGCCTTTGAATACAACGAGACCGATGATCAGACTTACGCCATTGCGGACGTGAAGCGGGACATGGAGTCCGCCACGCCGATGGATCGCCTGTTGTGCGGAGATGTCGGTTACGGCAAGACGGAAGTCTCCATGCGCGCCGCTTTCAAGGCGGTGAGCGACAGCAAGCAGGTTGCCGTGCTCGCGCCCACCACGGTGCTTGCCTTCCAGCATTTTGAAACTTTCAAGCGGCGCTTCGCGGCGTATCCCATCAACATCGAGATGATCAGCCGCTTCCGCACCAGCAAACAACAGAAGGAGATCGTGGAGAAAGTCGAGGGCGGCAAGGTGGACATCCTCATCGGCACGCACCGCCTGCTCTCGAAGGACATCAAGTTTCCTGACCTCGGCCTGGTAATCGTCGACGAGGAGCAGCGATTCGGCGTGCGCCACAAAGAGCGGCTGAAGCAGCTTCGCAAAGAGGTTGACGTGCTGACCATGTCGGCGACGCCGATCCCCCGCACGTTGCACATGTCTCTCGTTGGCCTGCGGGATATGAGCCTGATCGAAACACCGCCCAAGGATCGCATGGCCATCCAGACGGTGGTTGCCGGCTGGGACGACAAGTTGATCCGCTCGGCCATCGAGCAGGAACTGGAACGCGGCGGCCAAGTGTACTTCGTGCACAATCGGGTGGAATCCATTCACGACATCTCGGCGAAGATACGCGAGCTGGTGCCGCGGGCCCGCATTCTGGTTGGCCACGGACAACTGAGCGAAGGCGAACTGGAAAAAATCATGCTGGCCTTCATGCGGCATGAGGCTGACATCCTGGTGGCGACGACGATCATCGAGAACGGGCTCGATATTCCGCTGTGCAACACCATCGTCATCAACCGGGCGGACCGGCACGGGCTTTCCGAGCTGTATCAATTGCGCGGGCGCGTTGGACGCTCCAATCGCCGTGCCTACGCCTACCTGCTGATCCCGTCGGAACGCGACCTGACGGATCTGGCGCGCAAGCGGTTGGCGGCTCTGAAGGAATTCAGCGATCTCGGCGCGGGCTTCAAGATCGCGGCGCTCGACCTGGAACTGCGCGGCGCGGGCAATCTGCTCGGCGGCGAACAGAGCGGACACATCGAAGCCATCGGCTTCGAGATGTACACCCAGATGCTGGAGCACACCATCCGCCAGATGCGCGGCGAGCAAGTCGCCGAGGCGGCCGAACCCCAACTCAACCTGGGCCTCAACATCCGCATTCCCGCCGACTACATCGACCAGGAAAACCACCGCCTGCGAATTTACAAGCGCATCGCCGGCGTGGAAAACGAGAGCCAGCTTGCCGATGTCTCCGCCGAACTGCGGGACCGCTACGGCGAACCGCCTGCGAGCGTGCGTAACCTGCTCGATTACGCCAGCCTGAAACTGCTTTCACAGCGCGTGCGAGTGATGCAGATCGAGCGCAAACGCGACCTGGTCAGCATTCGTTTCGACGGCAAGGCGGAGGTGGACGCGGCGAAGCTGGCGCAGTTCGTGGCGCGCAATCGCGGAACCCAGTTCACTCCGCAGGGCATCCTGAAGTTCAGCATCAAGTCCAACCAGGCCGACGAGGTGCTGGCAAGCTTGCGGCAAGTACTGGAAAATATTGCCAACGCTTCGGTGACTGCCGCCGGTTGAGGTCGATCACCGGGAGGTAATTCCCTTGCTTCACTACGTTGCGATTCGATAATCTGGGTTTTCGGGAAATGCTCATGCGTGCGCTGGCGATTCTCGGCCTCTGTATTGGAGCAGCTTTTATATGTGCATTTGTCTTTGTAGCGATGCTTCAGTTGAGCCTCCCTCTGTCCGATGGAGCATACGGAATTCCGTTTCCAAGAATCTTCTCTGATCCTTTCGTTCTTTGGGTTTCAATATCAGGGGCGATCGTCGTCGGACTCATCTCATTCCCATTTGCTTACTTTACAATTCGAAAGCTGCGCCTGCTCACCACCACACTGTTTGTCTTCGGTGTGGTGCTAGGAGAAATTGTGCTTGTAACTCCATTTTGGGCTTGGCTCGGGCTCTATGGCTCGATACCTGTACTGGCAGGAGCGCTGCTCGTTTGCAGATTTTCGGGATGGCGCATTTTTGTTCGTACCGTTTAGGCGAGTCGCGCAAGATTGAACGACACTGCGGGAAGCGCTCTGACCCTGTACAATTGCGCTTCGCCGTTAGCTTGAAAACTTTCAGCGAGAGCACGCAATGAAACAAAAAGTCAGGAAGGCAGTTTTTCCCGCCGCGGGGCTGGGCACTCGATTTCTGCCGGCGACCAAAGCGCAGCCGAAAGAGATGCTGCCGCTGGTCGACAAGCCAATCATTCAGTATGGCGTGGAAGAGGCCGTGGCTTCCGGGTGCGATCAGATCATCATCGTGACCGGGCGCAACAAGACCGCGATCGAAGACCACTTCGACGTCAGCTACGAACTGGAAAAGCAGTTGGAGGAGAAGAACAAGCTTGAACTGCTGGCTATCGTGCGCCACATCTCGGACATGATCCACATCTGCTACACGCGGCAGAAAGAGGCGCTGGGATTGGGGCACGCGGTGCTCGTGGCCAAGGAACTGGTGGGCAACGAGCCTTTTGCGGTGCTGCTGGCCGACGATGTGGTCGATTCCGAAACGCCTTGCCTGAAGCAGATGATCGACGTTTTCGAGGAGACGCAGTGCTCGGTGATCGCCACCCAGGTGGTCGAAGGCAAAGCCATCTCCGCCTACGGCGTGCTCGACGCCACCCCGGTTCCGGGTTACGACGGCCGGTTATTCGAGATCAGGAACCTGGTGGAGAAACCGCGGCCCGAAGCAGCGCCGTCGAACCAGGCAATCATCGGCCGCTACATCCTGACGCCGCGCATCTTCGAGTGTCTGGAGAAAATCACGCCGGGAGCTATCGGCGAGTTGCAGCTCACCGACGGACTGCGCGAGCTGCTGAAGTACGAAAAGATGTATGGCTACCAGTTCGATAGGCAAGCGCCACGATACCGGCGACAAACTCGGCTTCCTGAAGGCCACGGTGGAGTTCGCCCTCAAGCGCGACGACCTTGGTGCGGAATTCCGCGAGTGGCTGCGGCAACAGAAGTTTTGATCGGTCCGCAGCGTCTTTAAAGTAGCGACTACTCCCCGAGAACCGGAATGAACGATCCGATTCTGCGCTCCTGCTCGATCATGATTTCGCACTCGTGGTCGAGCGTTTCGTACTGCTCTCCAAACTGCATGCGGAACTGCCGGAAAGCCGCTTCCGAGGTCCAGCGGTCAACCGTCACGAAACGCTCGGGACGTTGTTCGTCGCGCAGCAGTTCGGTGCCGAGGAACCCCTGCGCCCGCTTGAACAAAGCGGCCCACTGGCCCTCTGGACCGTAGATCCTCGCGAACTCCGCTTCGCAATCCGCCTTCGGTACGAACTCCCAGACGATCACGTGCATCTTGTTCCTCCACGCATCGGCGGCTCCGAACAGAATAGCCCCAGCCGCTGAAAAAGCAATCGGGGCATCTGGAATCCAAACGACAGTCACGAGCAGTTAGGGACGCCGCCACGCGCCGTCCACATCTGCCAAAAGCGGGCAGATATGGGGCACCAAAAGGAATTCGGCCGCGCGTGTTGGGGCAGACCTATTCCTCTTCTTCCGTCTCTTCGCCCTTGGCGGCTTTGGCCGCCGTCACGATCTTTTCCTGGATGAGCGACGGAACGATATCGTAGTGATCCATTTCCATGTTGAAGCTGCCGCGGCCCTGCGTCATCGCGGTGAGGTCGGTGCCGTAGGTCAGCATTTCGGCCATGGGAACGGATGCCTTGACGATGGTGTTGCCGCCCTTATTGTCCATGCCCTGGATGCGGCCGCGCCTCGAGTTCAGGTCGCCCATGATGGCGCCGGCGAACTCGTCGGGAGCCGTGATCTCGACGCTCATAATCGGTTCCAGCAGTGTGGGTTTGGCCTGCTCCATGGCCTTCCGGAAGGCGATGCGCCCGGCAGTCTTGAACGACAGTTCGTTGGAATCGACATCATGATAGCTGCCGTCGTAGAGCGTCACCCTGAAGTCGACCACCGGATAACCGGCCAGGAATCCGCGTGCGGCGGCTTCGAGAATGCCCTTTTCAACGGCTGGAATGTAATTCTTGGGAATCGCGCCACCAAAGATGTCGTTGACGAACTCGAACTGCCCGCCGCGTGGCAGCGGCTCCATTTTAATTTTGCAATCGCCAAACTGCCCGTGGCCTCCAGACTGCTTCTTGTGACGCCCCTGCACGTCGGCGTGGCCGCGTATGGTCTCGCGATAGGGCACCTTCGGGGCTTTCAGGTTGACCTCGGTGTGGTAGCGGTGCTTCATTTTCGCAACGGCTACTTCGATATGCTGCTGGCCCGTGCCCGCGATCAGGAATTCCTGCGTCTGCGGGTCGCGGAAGAAGCGCAGCATGGCGTCTTCCTCCATCAGCTTGGAAAGGTTGACTCCCAGCTTGTCTTCATCCGCCCGGGTCTTCGGCTCAATTGCGAAGGTGATGGCCGGTTCGGGCAACTTAACGACCGGATACTGGATTGGCCCCGCCTTGTCGCCCAGTGTGTCGCCCGTCAAGGTTTCCTTCAGTTTGGCCACCGCGCCCACGTCGCCGGCATGCAACTCGTTGACGGCAACCGAAGTCTTGCCCTGCATGATCGAGAGGTGGGCAAATTTTTCAGAGGCGTTGCGGGTGAAGTTCTGCATCGAGGCATCGTTCTTCAAAACGCCCGAGAACACTTTGAAGTACGAAATGCGTCCCGAGAACGGATCGCTCACCGTTTTGAAGACGTAAAGCGAAACCGGTTCGCTGTCGGCAACCTTGCGTTGCGCAGGCTCGCCGTTTCCCGATCCGGCCGCGGCTTGCACCGTTCCGCGTTCCGCCGGCGTTGGCGCGTAATCGACCATGAAATCGAGCAGCGCGTCCGTACCGATATTGCCCAGCCCGGAGGCGAATAGCACGGGAAAGACCTTGTGGCCGCGAACCGCGTCGTGCAGTCCGGCAATGATGCGCTCCTCGGCGAGCGTCCCGCTGGAGAAGAATTCCTCCATCAGGGCGTCATCGCCTTCGGCGACCAGTTCCACCAGCCTCTCGTGGGCTTCCTTGGCCTCGCCAGCCAGATTCGCGGGAATCTCGCCCACCTTGGCTTTTCCGTTGCCGCCCATCTCGTAGGTGTAGGCTTTCATGCGCACCAGGTCGATCACACCGGAGAAACTCTTCTCGCTGCCGATGGGCAACTGCACCGGAATCACTGTCGCGGCCAAACGCCGTCGTCAAAGATTCCATGCAGCGCTGGAAATCGGCTCGTTCGCGGTCCATGCGGGTGCAGACCAATATCCGGGGCAGCGAATACTTTTCGGCGAAGCCCCAGATTTTTTCCGTGACCACCTGCACCCCGCTGACGGCATCGACCACCACCAGCGCCGCTTCCACGGCTGGCAGCACCATCTCCGCTTCGTGCGTGAACATGTTGAAGCCGGGAGTGTCGATCAGGTTGATCTTGGTCTTGCCCCACTCGGCGAACGACATGGCGGCGGAGATGGTCATCTGGCGGGAAATTTCTTCTTCGTCGTAGTCGGTGACGGTGGTGCCTTCGTCCACCCGGCCCAGACGCTGGGTTGAGCCGGCCGTGTACAGCATGGCCGAAACAAGAGAGGTTTTGCCGGAGTGGGAGTGCCCCACGACAGCGACGTTACGGACATTAGCGCCTTCGTAGTTTTTCACAATAACTCCTCAAATCGCCGTTCTGCGCGCCAAGCAACCCCAGGCCGCACAAAACCACCGTCGGCCGTGCCCCGCAAGCTCTCAGGGAACCTTGGTCGCCTCAATCCTCGCGCAACCCTACATCAGGATTGCTGATGCCGCATCCCGAGGCCAACCCAAGGGCGGAAGGCAGGAACCCCACGTGCCTTGGCACATGGCGGAGAGCAAAAATAAGAAGAAAAATCGTAGCACAAGCGCTCAGTAGCGCCAATCGCTGGTTTGTGGCGTCCGTCCGTGCCGCCCAGCGACACGGGCTGGCAGCGCCCGGAAATCTCGGCCCACCTTTGCAAACACTCAACGCCTCCAACCCGCCACGTGCAACCACGGGCGCGAGCCGGGCCCCCCACCCGCCTTGGCGATCCGTGCAGAGTGGGCAAAACAGTGTCACCGGAAATTCCCTGTAATCCATGGCCTTGCATCATGATGAGGGTTTCTGCCGGACGCCGGATTCAGTTACCATGGAATAAGCAGCCAGGAATTCCGCTCTTGCACCGGAATTCTATACTGAATGCTGATGAAAGGTTCTTCTCCGACGATGAAAACTGCTCTGCGCACGCTCATGATCGCCGCGCTCATGACCTTTTCCGCTCTTGCCCAGGCCGGGGATACTTCCGTGCTTCATCCGCCTAAGGGTTCCAAATTGGCGATTATAGTTTTTGAGGACCTGGAATGTCCGCAGTGTGCCCGCGTTGAACCGCTGCTGGAAGACGCCGTCAAGAACTACAAGATTCCCTTGGTGCGCTACGATTTTTCACTGCCCCAGCACCCCTGGTCGTTTGAGGCGCATGTAACCGCCCGCTATTTCGACAGCAAGTCGAAACAGTTGGGCGAGGAATTCCGTAGCTGGGTCTTTGCCAACCAGAACTTCATCACCAAGATGAACGTGCGCGGCATGGCTGAACGATTCGCCACCGAGCACCATGTCCCCTTGCCCGCCCCTATCGATCCCAGCGGTACGCTGGCTGCTAAAGTGAATGCAGATAGGGCCATCGGAGAGAAGGTCGGCATCGATCACACCCCGACCATCTACATTGTGGGCGAGTCGCGGCAAACGCCTTACATTGAAGTAAAGGAGCAATCCCAACTGTTCAGCACCATCGACCAGATGAAGGCCTTGGTGAAAGCTGAGGCCCCCGCGCCACGGCCGAAGAGCTCGTCAGTACGCACTGGCAAGCCCGCACAGTGAACCCCGCGGTGCTGCCATGGCCACGCTGAAGCGGTAGGGCGTCATGTTGAGCGCAGCCAGAGATTCAGGCTGCTGCCATTGCGCGCACACCAGAGCACAACGCGACGACGCAGCGAGATCACGGAGAGATTCTTCTGAGAGCTAATTTTTCTTGTTCAGCCCTCGCAGCACCTCGAATAATTCTTCGTTCTCGGGCGGCGTGGTCAAGGGGTAGACCTTGGCAAAGGCGATCACGCCTTGCTTGTCGATGATGAAAACAGCGCGCTCGGAGATTCCCGGAACCGGATCTCCCTCCCGCAGCACTCCATACTTGATCGCGACTTCGCCGTGCGGCCAGAAGTCGCTGCCCAGCGGAAAATTGACCCACCCGATGTCTTTCTTCTGCCACGCGATGTGACTCGGAATGGAATCAACGCTCATGCCCACGACCTGGGCATCGTATCCGGCGAACTTCTCCACGTCCAGGTTCGTCGCCGGAATCTGGGCGCTTCAGGTCGGGGTCCAATCGAGCGCGTAGAAGGCCAGCACCACGTGTCGTCTGCCCCTGAAGTCGCTGAGCCTGAACCGCGTCTTGGTTGTCGCCCAACACGGCGGGCACCTCGAAATCGGGTGCCACGTCACCGGCTTTCAAAGCTATCATCGTTCCGCTCCATCGGCTCGCTTGCAGCGCGAGATGTCCGGAATTGTATGCGGCGCGGACCGGGGTCGGCAAGCGCGGCGCGCGGACACCAAGCAGCTTGGGATGGTCCTTGCTCCACAAGCAGAGCAGTGCAAACTGCAACGGCAGCGATTGGCGCGGCATCGAAAAGGGGTGGCTTGGGTCCCAAGAGCCAGGCCGCCGCTCGCATGCCGGGGACCCCGGCAAAGCCGCTTCATAAGGAGGTTTCGATGTTCGGTTTATCGCGCTATAACTACCAAGAATTCCGCCGCTCCGGCCTGATGAAGGACATGGCCAAAACCAAATTCGGCGCTGCTCCCGAACCGGGCGAGAAGGCCCCGGACTTTGAACTGCGGACGCTGGACGGCAACAAGATTCGACTCGACGACTTCCGGCAGAAGAGCAATGTGGTTCTGACCTTCGGGTCGGCAACTTGCCCGCCGACAGCCGCCTCAGTCAGCGCTTTGCAGGCACTCTACAAGGAATATGCCGGCCAAGGCGTCGAATTCTTGTTCGTCTACGTGCGCGAAGCGCATCCCGGAGAGCGGCTCCCGGCTCACCGCAGCCTCGCCGCGAAGGTCATGGCGGCCGAGCTTTTCCGCAAGGAGGAAGAGATCGCTTTCCCGATACTGATTGACGAACTGAGCGGCAAAGTGCATCGCAGATATGGCTCGCTTCCCAACCCGACCTATATCATCGACCGCAGCGGCCGCATCGCTTTCCGTTCTCTTTCCACGCGGCCCGAGGCCGTGCGGGAGGCGTTGCAAGAACTGATCGAGCGCCAGGAGACGCGCAAAGTTGATCATGCGGTCGTCCGCGGAGGTGAGGACCGAGGGTGGCCGCCTTTGCGCAGCTTCCTGTACTCGTATCGGGCGCTGGAGCGCGGAGGCAAACGCGCAATCGGCGAGTTCCGGCGTGAGCTGGGAGTGCCCGGGGAAATTGCGCTCGTGAGCAGCCGCCTGGCGTCCCCGGTCGTCGAACACCCGCGAGCCACCGCCGCCACGATTGCTGCCGTCGCCGGCGTTCTTGGGTTGGGGCTGTGGGCCGGCGTCATGCTGCGCCGCCGCCGTATTGAGCGTCTGCCCTATAGCGGTTACGATTATGCCCGGCGTGAGTCTCGCCGCACTGGAACGGACGACTACGAGATTGGAATCTAGGGCGACAGCAATAATCTTTTGAAGTGTCATTCTGAGCGGGCGCAGCGAACGAAGTTGAGGCGTTGGGGCGGCGTCGCTCGTTCTGTCCCAACGCACGCAACTACGGTGTGTGCCGGGGACGCCGGTTGCGGCGCGTTTTCCAATGCCATTTATCACTATTGATTCTCGTTTAGCTGGGCGTACGGCCGAGATTCACTATCGCCAGACAGGTGAGGGGGCGTGCCTGTGCTTTCTGCACGGCGGCTGGGGCTATGAAGTTTATCCGCTGGACCGGCAGCGAGATGCGATCCAAGGCTTTAAGGTTATCGTTCCGGACCGCTCAGGCTACGGACGCTCGACCAAGCCGGCGGTCTTCTCGCCTTGATTTCCATTGCCGCGCAGCCGAGGAGACGCTACGGTGTCTGGATGCTCTCGGCATCCGAAAGTGCATCTTCTGGGGACACAGTGACGGCGCGGTGATCGCCGCGTGGCTCGGACTGATGGCTCCCGAGCGCTGCCTCGGCTTGATTCTGGAAGCTTTGCATTACTATCGGGACAAGCCGCGTTCGCGCGCGTTCTTCGAAGCCATGGTTTCGGCTCCGGAGTCGTTCGGCGGAAACATCGGCAGAGTGCTGGCGAGCGAGCACGGCGAACCTTATTGGCGCGAATTGATGCGCAGCGAAGGGCAAGTCTGGCTTGATATTGCGCGCTCGGCGAGCGATGCGGGCCGCGATCTGTACGATGGCAGGCTTTCTGAGTTGACGGTTCCAACGCTGGTTGTGCACGGCGCCCGCGACCCCCGCACCGAACCCGGAGAACTCGATGCCGTGCTCTGCGAATTGACACCCCGGCAACAAGCCAAATGCAGGCTTGCTGGGGACTCCGCACCCGCCAGTCGCATGCACATCATCGAAAACGGAGGCCATAGCCCGCACAGCGAAGAGCCTTCCGCTGCGGAATGCGGTCGCGTTGTACGCGAAGCCCTGGTTCTCTGGAGCGCCGGCACGTAATCCGGCCGGAAGCTATATCTCCATTTGTGTTCGGTGCCCCACATCTGCCGGCCCGCTCATGCCGCTTTCGCGCCACTGTCAACGGCGGTGCAGAGGTGCGTCTGCCCGTTACCGACTCCAGTGTCTCTGACGTTGTACAATGGATTCGCTGCCGTGGGCACGCAGGTTGGCACCCCAGCAAGCCTTGCTGGGGACCCCGTGTCGCCCCCGGTCCTCATTGAGCGATTCCGCTCCGGTTCCTGGTTTTTCCGTACAACAGTCCGGTCCAATCTTCGCGCGGCGCATTTGCGCGCAATGCAGTTCACGTCGTGATGTCTTGAGCCGATTCATAAAGGAGAAAAAATGTCTCAGGTGGTTTCGGTGAAGTTGACTCGCGAAGTCGCCCCGTTGCCATACGCTTACAATGCGCTCGAACCGTACATCGGCGAGCAGACCATGCGCGTGCACCATGATAAGCACCACGCCGCATACCTCACCAATCTGGTCAACGCACTGGAGAAGTATCCGGAGCTGCTAGAAAAAGACCCGGAGGATTTGCTGGGCGCACTCGACGCCGTGCCCGCGGACATCCGCACCGCCGTGCGTAACCATGGCGGAGGCCACGTGCACCACGCAATGTTCTGGACGATGATGAAACCGAACGGCGGCGGCGCACCGGACGGCGAAATCGCAAATCTGATTAAGAATGCATTCGGCGGTTTCGATAACTTCAAGGCAAAATTCAACGACCTGGGGCTGAAGCACTTCGGAAGCGGTTGGGTCTGGCTGGTCCGCACCGCCGCCGGGAGCTACGAGATTCTCAGCATGCCGAACCAGGACAGTCCATTCTCGCAAGGTATGTTTCCCATCCTGTGCAATGACCTCTGGGAGCATGCGTACTATTTGAATTACCAAAACCGCCGCGCGGAGTATCTGCAGACGTGGTGGAGTGTAGTGAACTGGGACGAGATCAACCGCAGGCTGAAGAAAGCTGCGACTCTGAAGTAATTGTCGGGCGTGTTGGTAGCGTGCGGTTATCACTGCGCCGTGTCGAGGTGCGGGAGTTACAATTCGACTAGCAAAGGCCGGGGTGAACTCCGGCCTTTTTGCTGAGCGTCGCTCGCCTGCGCCGCGAGCCGAAGGGAGATCCGTCGCCCGTACCCGGCGCGCAAGCGAAGCCTATATTTGTAGTTTCTAGGGGAGAGACAAACAGTGAACGTCGCCGCCAAATCTATTCGCGAACAGATTGTTGCCATCCTGGGCGCCTGGAAGATGTTGCCGCACCTGATTGATGTCACGGCAGATGTAATGGTCGACACCGATTTGGCCGGCATCGATTCGCACGGTATTCAAATGCTCATCCTTTACGAGGAGAAGCTTCGCCAGGGAAAACTGAAGCTGCAGGCGGAGCCAAGGGTCATTCGCGAGAATGCGGTGACGGCCTTGATCGACGCGGGTGCGGGATTGGGGCATCCGGCTGCCGTCATGGCAACACGCCTCGCCATAGAGAAGGCGGGCGCCAGCGGAATCGCAGCCGTGTCGGTGACCAATTCGCACCACTTTGGCGCGGCTGGCTATTACGCAAAGATGGCGGCTCAGCGCGGTTTCATCAGCATGGTGACCAGCAATGCCCGCACCGTCGCCGTCTTGCCGACACGTGCCTCGACCAAGGTGTTCGGCACTAATCCGATTGCCTTCGCCGCTCCCGCCCGCCGCAATCCTCCCTTTCTTCTGGACATGGCTACGAGCACGGTCGCCGCCAACAAGGTTCGAATCTACGAATTCAAAGGCAAACCCCTGCCCGATGGCTGGGTCCTGGACGAGAATGGACACTCCGTGCGCGACGCTGCTGTCGCCGGGCGTTACATCTGGGGAGGCGGCAAGGGCGGCTTGACCCCCATTGGCGGCACACCGGAGCTGAGCAGTCACAAAGGATACGGCTTGGCCATGATTGCGCAACTGCTCGGAAGCACTCTGGCTGGAGGCTGCTTCCCAACGCTGGAGGAGCAGCGCGGAACCGCCGACGGACCAGATCATCTTGGACATTTTTTCCTCGTCCTGGACCCCAAGGCGTTCCGGCCCGACGGGGCGTTCGAGAGCGATCTGGATGAAATGATCGATTACCTGCACGCCGTACCGGCCATTGATCCCGCCGAGCCTGTCCTGGTTGCCGGCGATCCCGAATTGCAAGCTCGCGAGCGTCGATTGAAGGAGGGGGTGCCGATCACGCCGGTGCTCGCCGATAAGATCCGCGGCATTTGTCAGCGCTGTGGCGTGCCCTTCCTGTTAGAGCAGTTTCAAGGTTGAGGTACTCAGCACCTAGTCGGATGGTTTCGCCGGGCTCGGTTCTGCCGCCAGCGTGAGCGAGGCCTTGTGGCGGCGGACGGATCACCCCGCGGAATCGTGAGTCGCATCAGCCGTGGGCTGAAGAAAATCAAGGCGCCAACTGGAGTTCCCCGAGCGACGACTGCGGGAAGGGAACACCCGCATGCTTCGCCTCCGCTTGCAGCTCGCCAGCCACCTTGTCGGAGATGGGAATACCGGTACGTCTGCGCATCTGCTCGGTTCTCTCCTCCGGTTCACCCGGCATCAGGATTTCGTCAAACCCCGCGGCTCGCGGCAGGGTCTTCACGCGCTCGACGAAAGTGTCCGCGCGGTGCTCGAATTCCTCGCGTGAGACGAACAGATCAGGACGCATCGCGATAAACAGATGGCCGACGTTCTGTGGCGCGGAGTGGTCGAAATAAAGGCTCTTCACGTCTCCACCGTAATTAGCTCCAGTGTATAGACCCGCCAGCAAATCCATAAGCATTGCCAGCGCGGCACCCTTCACGCCGCCGAACGCCAGGCAGACGCCCTCGAACGCCTTTTTGGCATCCGTGGTCGGCCGCCCCTCGGCATCCAGCGCCAGTCCCGCTGGAATTGATTTGCCGTGGGTTGCCGCCAAGCGGATCTTGCCGCGTGCAATTACCGTCATGGCCATGTCCAGAACGTACGGCTCGCTTTGTCCACCGGGAACACCGGCGGCGAGCGGGGCCGCGCCGAGAAACGTTGAGCGCCCTCCCCAGACAGGGATAGCCGGAGAAGAGTTTGTCAGCGCGAGCGAGATGTAACCGGCTTCGATCGCCTGGAGCACATACAACGCCGCCATTCCGTAGTGCGTGCTGTGGCGTACTCCGGCCATGCCGATGCCGAATTCGCCGGCGAGTTTGATCGCTTCATTCATTCCCATGCGGCCGGAGATGAATCCCATGCCGTCATCGCCGTCAACCAGCGCCACCGCGCCGGCTACGCGCGTGACCTTCATTTCCGGTTTCGGGTTGACGACGCCGCGCCGCAGGCGCTCCAAATACATCGGAATGCGAGAAACTCCGTGGGAATCGATGCCGCGCAGATTGGCCTTGACCAGCCCCTCGGCGACGATCGCGGCGTCGTTCTCGGGCAGGCCCGCCTGGCTGAATATGTCGATCGTGAACTGAGTCAGATGCGATGGATTGAAGTATTTGGCTGCGCCGTTCATCGAGTCGCCTTCCGAACCAACTCTGAAGATAGGAAACCCTCCGTCAACGCAATGCAAGCCCACTTTGCGATATCGGAGTAACTATCGTATTTTGTGTGAATTCTTGGTTGCGTGGGAAGTATTCTTCTCTCCTAACTTTAGGTTGAATACCTTATGTAACGGCCTCTCTCTCGCGTGTTATTTTGGCAACGCGATCTGAATTCCCGTAATGACATCCGCGACAGTAGACCAGTTCACGAAGGTATGTCCCGTGAAGCAGATTGGCAGTCGGGGTCCCCGGCAAACGCAGCTTTTAGCGTTTGTTGGGGTGACATAGCGGCCAGGGTCGAGCCGCACCTTCAAGTTTGTTTGCGCCTGCGGTAGCGTCTCAGCGCGGTGCCGAACGGAGGAGTCGAGTTGAAAGTTAACGAGAAACTATGCCTTGGCTGTGGACGCTGCCGGCCCTATTGCACCATGGGTGCCATAGGCCTTGTACGCGATAGCCGTGGACGCATTTGCTCCAGTGTTGATCAATACGAGTGCGTCGATTGCGGTGTCTGTTACCGCGCCCGCGTTTGCGCCAGCGATGCCCTCTATGAACCGAAGCCGGAGTGGCCGCGATCGGTGCGCGGCACGTTCAGCAATCCGCTGGTGGAGCACAAAGAGACCCGCGTCCCCGGCCGCGGAACCGAAGAAATGAAGACCAACGAGGTCACGGGCCGCTTTAAGTGGGGCGAGGCCGGAATGGCGGTCGAGATGGGACGCCCGGGCGTTGGCGCGCGTTTTTCTGATATCGAGAAGGTCGCCATGGCCATCGCCGCCGTCGGCGGCATTACCTTCGAGCCGAAGAATCCGCTCACCGGGCTCATGGCCGACAAAAAGACTGGCAAGATGAATGAAGAGGTCATGGGGGAGAAGGTGTTGTCGGCAATCATCGAGTTGATGGTTCCGCAACGGAGGATTCCGGAAATCGTCGCCGCCGTCCGCAAGGTCAGCAAAGAGATTTCGACGGTGTGCAGTTTCGACCTGACAACGAAAGTGGATCCGGACGGTGGAATTGCGGCGTTCGAGTTGGCGAAAGCGGCCGGCATCCAGCCCACGCTTAACGGCAAGGCCAACGTCGGCCTCGGCAGACCGTTATTCGTCGAGGAGGCAAACGCATGACGCACACCCTTCACCGCCGCGGAACGGCCGAAAGTTTCAAGAACGATTACGTGTTGTTCGCCATGTCGGCAAAAGGCGT
Organism: uncultured Acidobacteriota bacterium; assembly: GCA_963842345.1. GTDB lineage: Bacteria > Acidobacteriota > Terriglobia > Terriglobales > Acidobacteriaceae > CAWBRT01. The sequence continues at coordinate 90,782 of CAWJGD010000011.1, read as the reverse complement.
CAACGAGGTTGGTTCGAAGACGAAGCTGAAACGTTTCCTGGAGATCATCCAGCAGCACAACCCGGTCAACATGGGCGACATGAAGACCGGCAACAGCTTTATCACGTCGCGCGAAACCATCGTCAATAACACTCAAGACACGTCCATCGTGCACGGTGTATTTGAAAACCGCGAGGACCTGATTAGCGCTTTGAAAGATCTGAAAGAAGCCGATTTGGGAGTGTCGGTCATCATCTCCGGGCTAATGAGTGATGTGCATGACTGTTGCAGCGTCGCCGGCGTGAAGCCGCACACCTGCGAGACCTCGCTCGGCGTTTGGGGAAATACGGAGCGCCTCCCCGATGAGGACATCCTGCGGTTCACCACCATGTGCGGACACGGACAGGTTCCCTTCAACCTGGTCAACAAGATTGTCGAAGACGTGAAAGAAGGCAAACTGACGCTGCCGGAAGCCGGCAGGGAACTGGCCAAACCCTGTCAGTGCGGCGTCTTCAATCCTGTGCGGGCCGCTGCCATGGTGGAAGAAATCATGTGCCTCTGGGGGATACACGTTGTCTAAGCAGGGCGGCGTTTTTCAGCAGCTTGCTAAACGGGGACGAATATGAAGCGTGTTTGGGTGGACAGAGACAAATGCTTGGGATGCAAGACCTGCGAACTGCAATGCGCAGTGGAGCGTAATTCCGCGTCCAGAACGCTGGCCGGGGCGATCCTGGAGGATCCAAAGCCGGTGGCGCGGGTGGGGGTGTTTGGCGCGACCGGGCAGAGCTTTCCTATCCAGTGCCGCCATTGCGAAGATGCCACTTGCCTGAAGGCATGTCCGTCGGGTGCGCTGCAACGCGATCCGGAAAAAGAAAACGTCTTTATCGATCAGGCGAAATGCCGCGGCTGCTGGATGTGCGTCATGACTTGCCCGTTCGGCGCCGTGGTCCCCAGTGCCGCGTTCAAAGTGGCGATCAAGTGCGACGCCTGCATGCACATGGAAGAGCCCGCATGTGTCGCATCGTGTCCAACGGGAGCGCTGGTGTATGGCGATGAAGCGGGCTACGAAAAAGTTCTGGCCGGCAGGCGCGGGCGCATTGCGCTGTTTGCCGCGGCGGATTCAAAGATCATCAGCCTTGATTTTGTCCGGGAGGGCAACTGAGAAATGAAAGAGCTACGGAAGAAGTCCGCGGATTCCGCCGTGAATCAAATGATCGTAAAAGCCTACCGGGAGCAAATTGAGCTGGTGTGGGACCGTGCGGAAGCCTCGCAACCCCAGTGCGGTTTTGGTCGAATGGCGATTTGCTGTACCGACTGTCTGGAAGGTCCTTGCCGCGTGAACCCCTTTTCTGAAAGCGGACAAAAGGCGATCTGTGGTCGCGACCATCAGGCGCTGGTGGCGAATTACTTTCTCAGGAAGACCGCCGATGGCGCGGCGGCGCTGGCAAATCTGGCAGGGCAGTTTGGATGCGATCTTGATCCTGCCGCTTGGCGGTCGATCTCGCTGACCAGCGACAGCATGATTCCCTGCAGCCAGCGTTTCGACCAACTTGGGCGAGCCGTGGTTGCCACCCTGATTGCCATTGCCAACGCGCACGGAAGCAAGCGGCGGGTGTTGGCGGCAGGCATGGGCGTACTCGAAGACGGCAAGCCAAATATCGTCTGCCATGGCCACGTTCCGCCCGCAAAGGTCGAGGCTCTGGTAAAGGCTGCCGGAGCTGAGGCCAACGTCGTGAGTATCTGCGGCAACGAGAAAACACTTCCCGTGGTCACCAACTACGACTCGCAGGAAACCACTTTGTTGACGGGGCTGGTGGATTTGCTCGTAGTCGGCAGCCAGTGCGTCACCCCGGCATTGATTGCCTTGGCGGAGAAGCTTTCGGTTCCGGTTACCGCCGCAGCTACGCTCGGCGATGAGGCCGCCTTTGAGCAGGCGGTCGTGATCGCCCGGAATGGTTTCCATCGCCGCGCCGGCAAGGCAGGCAGCTTTGCCGCCGGTAAGAAGCAAAGCTATATCGGCCACGATGGGGTCGCGGTTTCCAAGGGGCTGGTCTACCTTGGCGGATGCGGCAACGTCGCCAACACGCAGGATGCAAGTTTCCTCAAAGCGGCTTTGTTCTTGATCGAGAAGGGTTTCACCGTGGTGACCGCGGGATGCGCCGGGACAGCTCTGGCCAAAGCCGGCATGTGCGACGCGACCTCGACGATCAACCTGGGGTCATGCCATGACGCGGGAGAATTTCTCGAACTTGCCGGGCGGGCGAAAGCCAGCGGGCTCCCCGTCTTTGCGGTTCTGCCGGAGCTGACTCACAACAAGACTTTGGCAACCGCCGTAGGTTTTGCCAGCCAGGAGATTCCTACCTGGGTGAATCTCGGCGAGATGAGTTTGCCGGCCGATCTGCTGGGCGGCAATATCCGTGCCTTCGCAGGTGTCGCGCAACTGCCGCAGGTGCTGGCGGAAGTGGTTGTCGGCAAGTAAGCGCCGGAGAGCGATGACATGTACATCATAATTGGCCAGGGCGCGGCCGGCACCAGCGCCGCCAAAACGCTGAAGCGCCGGGAACCTGCCACACCAGTGACGATGATCACGGATGAGCAGGACTATTTCTATAGCCGTATCGATTTGCCTGACATCGTTGCTGGCAAGTTCGAAGCCGCGGAATCCGAACTGCAAGGAGCGGAGGCGTTTCGTGAACTCGGCATCGTTTGCCGTATGAACGAACGGGTCACGGCGATTCACCCGGATGAAAAGACGGTGGAACTGGCATCCGGCGAGCGGCAAAAATATAGCAAGCTGCTGCTTGCCACCGGATCGCTGCCGGTTATACCGCCTCTGCCGGGAAAGCAAGCCAAAGGCGTTTATGCCCTATGGACAATGGCGCAGACCCGCGAAATCGCGCAGGCGGCGCAGTCGGCGCGCAGCGCCGTCGTGATTGGGGCGGGCCTGATCGGTCTGAAAAGCGCTCTAGCCCTGGCCGCGCGCGGGCTGGAAGTGACGGTGGTCGAAAAGTTGTCCCGCGTCATGCCTCGGCAACTGGACGACACCGCCGCGAAGGTGATCGCCGATGCTGTGTGCGGCAAGGGCGTTGCGCTGATGCTCGGCACGGAAGTAAAAGCGATCACCATGCGCGACGGGGCGGTGACCGGCGTCGAACTCGAGGGAAGAGAACTGGCGTGCGACATGGTCCTGATGGCGGTCGGCGTCAAGCCCAATGTGGAGTTGGCGCAAGCGGCCGGAATCGAAGTCGGACGCGGCATTACCGTTGACACGTTTCAGCAGACATCGGTGGCGGATATTTATGCCGCGGGCGATGTTGCCGAAACCATCGACCCTCTTACGGGAAAACGTGTGGTCCCGGCGATTTGGCCCGTCGCGGTCGAACAAGGCGAGGTGGCCGCTTGCAACATGACCGGCGCCCAAGCTGAATTCAAAGGCGGCGTTGCCATGAACGCCATTGAAATCGCCGGCGTCCCGCTTGTCTCAATCGGCGATTTTGAAGGAGAGGCTGGCGACGAGGTGCAGATATCAGGCGCGGGAACTTCCTACCGCAAACTGGTTTTGCGCGGCAGCAGAGTGCGCGGCGTCCTCTGCCTGGGCGACATTCGCCAGGCCGGAGTCATCGGCTCGCAAGTGCTTTGCCAGGCAGAGGTCAACGATGCTTCCAGCCTGATTTCACCGCACTTCAACTTTGCCAGCCTGGTAAATAGCTAGGCTGCAGCTATCGAAGGCTTCGCCCCCGAACACGATTCGCTGGGGCTACGCAAAACCACTAGCTCAATCCCTTTTTCGCGTGTCCGGGCCGCCCGTCTTTCCGGCACCGGCCGTAGCGGCCAGACTGGCGCTGTCGGTGCGGCCGGCTTCAAGCTGTTCCTCAATTGCTTCGAACGAACGTCCCCGCGTCTCGATACCAAAGAAGCCGTACACAATACCTGCCATGAGGTACCAGGCGGCTAGATATAGAAATGCGGGTGTAAGCGCCGCCATCGATACCTCCGGCTTGACGACGTTCGACGATCCAATGATCATGGCGAGCCCCAGCGGACCGAGGATCTTTCCCAGGCCGCCGAAGCCGTAAGCCGAGCCCATCCCCGTCGCCCGCAAGTGCGCAGGCCATACCTCTGACGAATACGGACCGACGATTGAGAAGCCGCCATCGCCAAAGAAGTGCGCGACGGTCAGCAGCATCCAGAATACAGATAGACCGCCGAGAAAATAGCTGTGGAAGATGCCCGCCAACGCCACTACTGTCGCCGCACCGAACCCCACCAGGGCACCCGACTTGACCCGCCCGATTGCATCCGAGAGCCACGCGAAAACGAGACGTCCAGCGAATCCGCCCATGGCGACAAAAATCATGAAGAAGGAAGCGCGTTGCGGAGTCGTCTTTAGCACCAGCAACAGCAGCGTCGGAGCCCACAGATTGATGCCATAAACGCCGGTCTGCGCACCTAGATTTCCTAACCACGACACCACCAGGCTCCGCGGATAACGGAACAGATCCCGAAACCGCGGCTTCTCCTGAGCGGAGAACGTCATCGCGGAAAGCGGTATGCTCTCCGGATCGACTTCAAGAGCCCAGGCCAGCGACTTGCGCGCTTCTTCGGCGCGGCCCATGCGAGCCAGCCAGCGCGGCGATTCCGGTACCCAGGCCCGGATCAACAATGTCAAGAAGGCCGGAAGAAGACCCGTTGCGAACAATCCACGCCAGCCAATATACGGGGAGAGAAAGGCTCCCATGACCGAGCCCATCATGATGCCAATCGGCACTGTGCAGGTAATCATGCCACCGATGAAGCCACGCTTGGCGCTTGGCACGAACTCCTGCACCAGCGGCAAGTCCACTGAATACAGACCGCCAACGCCAAACCCTGTGAGAAAGCGAAAGAAGCTGAGGAAGAGCCACCCGTTATCGGGCGTGAATGCCAGGATGCCGGTTGCCACCGAGAAGTTGATGACAGTAGCCATGAAAACCGCTTTACGCCCGATGCGGTCGGCAACATAGCCCCAGAAAAAGGCTCCCATGATGGCGCCGATGCCGGAGGAAAGCAGTATGACCGCGGACTGGCCGAAGGTGAGATGCCAGGGCTTGATGATGATGGCGAGGACGAACCCGATCAGGAAGAAGTCATAGAACTCCAACATGTCGCCCAGAATCGCCGCCCCTATAATCTTGTACTGATTCTTCGTGAGCTTCGTCTGCGTATCGAGGTATTCCAGCATAATCCCCCCTGAAGCATGACTAAATTTGCGAGTGCCGCCACCGAGCGTAGATCCCGAATATCCCGCCCATTGGCCGCATTTGCCACGCCGGGCCATTTAACCCGAGACCCACGATTTACGGCCAGGGCGCCCGCGAACGAAAATTCAGGCATTCGCCCGCGGAACGCTTCGTAAGGCAACAATACACCCTCGGCTTCGCGAGGTCCCGGCGATCCAACATGCAGCTCGTCTATGCCGCCGTGATGACGAACTCCTACTTCACCGGGAAGGGTGCTATCGCCTCTATATCGGTCACGACATCGATGACGACCGGGCGACCGGCCTTGAGGGCTCGTTGCAGGGCTCCGGGCAAATCTTTGGGGTCTTCAACGCGGATGCCTACGGCGCCCATGTCCTCGGCGATGCGCGCAAAGTTAACCTTGCTGAAGGTCCAAATCTCACGGGCCCAATCGCTTTGTTGCCCGCCATATACCCGGTCGAATCCGGGCTTCGACTGATTGCCGCTGTGATTGTTGTTGACCACCGTCACCGAGTTGATGCCGCGCCGCGCCGCCGTCTCGATCTCGGCGATGTGGTACCAGAAGCCGGCATCGCCGGTGAAGACCACAACCGGACGGTCCGGGCAGGCGCACTTGGCACCCAGTCCAGCCGAGAACGCCCAGCCTAGATGTCCGGAGCTGCGCAGATACTTCTGCTCGAAGGTGCGCGTATCGAACATGCCGCCCATCCACATCCCGGCATGTCCCGTGTCAACCAGCACAATGGAGTCGTCCGGCAGATTCTTGGTCAGCTCGCGGCAGATACGCTCCGGACGAATCGGCATCGCATCCGACTCGAACATCGGCTTGTACTTCTCGTAGTACTCCTTGCAGATCGCGCTAAAGGTCTCCTTCCAAGCCTTGCGCCGGCTGGCCGTCGACCGGTCAGCATGTTCCAGCATCCTCTGCATCGTCACCTTCACGTCACCGCAGATCGCCGCCTTCAGCGGATAAGTGCGGCCCAGCACCTCGGGATTGATGTCCACCTGAATCGTGGGAACGCCAACCGCCGGCACAGTCCAGAAGTTGGTCGTCATGCCGCCGGCCTCGCTGCCGATGTAGAAAATGAGGTCGGCCTGCTGCACCACCCGGTTGGCGCTTTCGCGGGAATAGCTTCCCATCACCCCGACCGACAGCGGGTGGCAACCCGGTATCGTGCCTTTGCCGTTGAGCGATGTAGCGACAGGAATGCCAAGGGCTTCGGCCAGTGCCACCACTTCCTTCTGGGCGCCGGACCAGCGCACGCCACCGCCGGCAACGATGAGCGGCCGCTCCGCTTTCTGCAGCAATTCCAGGGCGGCGAGAATGCTGCTCAGCTCAGGCTCCGGACGGAAGGGAGGCACCTGGGCATAGAGATTCTCGCAAAGCGGCTCCATCGCCGCCGACTCTTGATCGATCTGGCCCTCGTTTCCGCGGAACTGCAGATGCACCGGCCCCGGCGTTCCCGAAACGGCCGCGCGGAAGGCTTGGCGCACCATGTCGGGGAAGCGCTCGACGGAATCGATGGTGGCGTTGAACTTCGTCACCGGCTCGAAGGAAGGAATGTCATCGACCTCCTGGTAGACCTTCTTGAACTTGGTCTTCGGATCGCGTCCCCCCGTGAACGCAATGACGGGCGAATGCGCCAGCCAAGCGTCGCGCAAACCGGCTGCAATATTGAGAGCGCCAATAATCTGCGCGCCGCAGACGCCGGGCCGGCCCGAAGCGCGGGCGTAGCCGTCGGCCATGTAGACGGCGGACTTCTCGCCGTGGGTACGGATAATCTTTATCTTGGTCCGCTTCTCTATTTCCAACAACGTCCGGCGCAAAATCGCCGGCACCATGAACATGTGTGTAACTCCATACTCTTGCAGCATCTCTGCAAGAACCTGCGCGCCCGTGACCTCATTCATCTCCCAAGACTCCTCTCTTAAGCCTTACATGAAAGCAAGTTCTGACATTCGGCGCCTCTCCCCTGCATTTTCAGGCTGAGAACGCTCGGATCGATCCTCGTCCCCGGCAAGCGCCGTTCATGCGATTGCCGGGGTGGACCATCTCTACTTGATCGCCAGCGGATTCAGCGGCGAGCCAACGGCCCCGGTGATCGGCAGTGCCGGCGCCACGAACATGAACTCATAACGCCGGTCCGCGGCGCAATCTTTGGCAAGCTCGCCTAGAAAGAAAATCTCCCCGACCGTAAGCCCCATGATCGGAATCGCGATCCAGTGCCAGGGCTGCACCGCTTCGTCGCTGTTGTTGGGCCGCACTTCGGCGCCCCAGGTATCGGTCACGATTCCAGCCACCTGCTTCTTGTGCAGCCAATCGAGAGTTTCGAAAGCAAGTCCGGGAGCATCGCCGCCCGAATAGCCATCCCACGTCTTGCCTGCCAGCATGGCATCGATCTGCCCGGTGCGCACCAACAAAAAGTCACCCCGGCGCACCTTGAGACCGAAGAAGTCCTCCGCCTTGTCCAGCATCTCGTTCGTGATGGCAAAACCGTCCGGCAGGAATTCCATGCCGACCATCTTCGGAATGTCGAAGAGCACGCCGCGGCCGACCATCTTTTCCTTCGTCTTCTCGATGCCGCACTTCTGCGCGCCGAAGGAGGTCACGGTGCGGCAGTCGTAGCCGTTCCACATCTGGTCGCCGTAGAAAATGTGCCCCAGACCATCCCATTGAGTACCGCACTGCAGCGGCATGATGACGATGTCGTCGGCCCCCCGGATCTTGCGATGATCGAGAACGCCGGAATACGCATCGGTGCCGGCCCGCAGCATGAGGTGTATCGGATTGAAACGGCCAATGGCCGGATATTTTGTCTTGCCGCCTTGCGGACCGGCGTTGTCATAGGGAACCGCAAGCGACATAACCTTTCCCTTTTGCACCAGTCGCGCCGCCGCAACGATGTCCTCGGGCTGCGTAAAGTTGAGCGTGCCGATTTCGTCGTCTGCGCCCCAGCGCCCCCAGTTCTTCAGACGTTCTGCGGCGTTGCGGATATCCTGCATGGTCAACTTGCGAGTCGCAGCTTGCGTTTCGCTCATGTTTGCTCTCCTCTTCCTCCGGTTAAGTCGCTATCAGCAGTGCCAACCTGTGCGCTGCCGCCTGCCACTCCAAGCTAAGATCGCGCAGCAGAACGCCGTTCCCAAGGCGACACCGCGCTTGTGATTCGTCCCGCCCGGTCATGACCGGCGGTGGCGGCAGCATAAGGCCTTGCATTGGCGGTAAGGACATTATGCCAGTACCGCACTCCATGCGGTGATGAATATCACGTTTCGTGTGATTAAGATCACGCTATGCAGGTGACCGGAGTCCGCACTTCCGCCTCAATCGGCGGTTCCCTAACTTCCGGCGGCGTCGGCAATTAGGGCCGCAGGTGCCGCCTGTCATGCAGTCGATATTCTCATCGAAGGGCACGAGCGGAGGCCGCGGGCATGCTTGGGAAGATTCGGATGAGACTGGGCTGAATAGCGAAGACTTTAAGAACTCTCGACGGGGCTTATACAGGTCGGCTACAGTCAGCGGGCCGTCCCCGGCAGGGTCTTCGCCGCCAATGATCGCGTTCTCCGCCATGACGTGCCTGCCGTACCTGGTTTACGCTGACGTTTGCACCAACGCTACGTCCTCGCCGGCGATATTTCCAAAGGATTTCAGCGCGGCCTTGTCGCGAATGATCAGGGTCGATCCCTTTATTTGGACGATCTGCCGCTTCCTGAGTTCGGCGACCAGCCGCGTCACCGTCTCGCGCGAACTCCCGATCATCTGCCCCAATTCCTCGTTCGTGAAATTCAGTTTCAAGCGGGGCTTCTGTTTGTCCCCCTGGCCATCACGGGCGGTCCATTCCAGCAGCAGCTTGACCAGCTTCTCGGGAGCCGAGTACGACAGCGCAGCCGTGAGGATTTCGCAGGTGGAGTGATACTTCTCGCTCAGCATTTCGGAAACCCGCAGGCACGCTTCGCTATGCTCGCGAATGAACAGCAGAGAATCGTCACGCCGGACGAAAGTGATTTGCGAGGGTTCGACGGTTTCCGCCGTCAGCTCGTAAGTTCTTCCGGTGATGCAAGCGCCCATGCCGAGAACCTCTCCGGCGTCGGCCACTCTGGCGATAAGAGTCTTCCCATCCCGCGAGGACATCCACAGTTTTACACGGCCTTTGCACAGCACAAACATGCCTCGCGGCGGTTGTCCTTGAACGAACAGCAAAGCGCCCTTGGGATAAGTCAGGGTGTGCTTGATCTGGTCCAGACGTTCGACGGCGGACTGTGGGAGATCGCAGAACCCGTGAGCCGGCCGGATGTTGCAGCCCACGCAGCTCTCGACTATGGCAAATTCATACGGCGTAAGCATCACATCCCACAGCTTTCCCGCGCTGTGCAAGGCACTGGCGGCAGATCCAATATCTGCACCGTAAATGGTGCAACCAGCACAGGCACAGCTCCAACTGTCAGTGGCGATGCCTAAGTATTGTGGAAGATTACGAAGATTACAAGGACGGATCTGTGCTCAATCAACCGTAAACCGCATCCGGAACAAATCGGGAGACCAAGGCCTCACCCACTCCCACTGGCGGATTTACCGCCGATCGGCTTTTTGCGTCCAAACGCCAAGCAGAGCTTGTGGGCGAGATCTCTGAAAAAACTACGCACAGTCCGGGAGGTATTTTCAACGGATTCGGCCTGCCGCGTGCGCCCGGCGCGATCCATCGAGGGGCGAACCTCAAGCGGCGGAGCCTCGTTTGTTTCGTCCAACTGATCTAACAGCCCGTCTTCAAGCATCTTCTGCAATGCCATGATGGCTTCCAGCGAGGGCTGCGCGTAGTCTTTAGGGCGGAATTCAGGCGTGTTTTCGCGCTTTTCGAACATCTTTAACTCTGCGATTTAAGATGGCTTTCAGCGGCCAACATTCAAAGTTCCGCACCACGGCACCGTGTGCTTGGGCAGTGCTAATCTTTTGCCGACTGCGTTAAGAATGCGATTGGCGGAAGAACGTTGCCTGCCGAGAGCTGGATTCGCGGAAGGTATATCCAGCGAAGGAGCCGAGGTCTCCGGCACATGCAGCAGTTCGCATGCTGGGGTGACATCCGGCCCGGCGGCGCCAGTAACTGGGGACATCAACCCTGAAAATGGTCTAGCTGACGGGAATGCGAGCTGTTCACCGCATTCAGAAAGCCATCGAGCAGCGTCTGCCCGGGTTACGGCTGGGAGGTGACTTGTCGCTTGCACTCAGGACTCGGTAATACATAATGCGAGTAGCTGGGTATCAACTTTTTTATTCGGGAGGACTCTTTGCGCAAGCTCGTCTGGTTCACGCTTGTGATCATCGCGGTGTCGCTGTGCGCATCGTCTGGCTTCGCTGAAAATAAAGTTCAGACTGCACCCAATGCCAACGACGAGCTGATGGCCAGGGCCGCAAAACTTTACTACTCGACCGCCAAGTCCGGGCTCGATGGATTCGACTGCGCCGTTCATCCCGATTGGCACACGCTCTTTGTCAGCGCCAACAAAGGCTCCGCGGTCGCCGCCGACGATCCGCGCATTCTCCTGCTCAAGCCAGTCAACATCACGATTCACGCCCGCCTGAAGGGCGGCTCCACCCTCTCTTGGAATGTGCCCACGCATCCTGGAAAGCCACTCGACCCGGACTCCACCACCTACCTCGATAGCATGCACCGGGCGACCGAACAGACTCTTATGGGTTTCCTGCAGTTTTGGACACCATTTGTCGACGGCTCCGCCGTGCCAGCCTCATCCAAAGGACTGGAGATAACCAGAATAGAGAACGGATACAGGCTGCACGCCGAAGAGAGCGATACATCTGTGACCGAGGTGCTCGACAGCAACCTCTTGCTCAAACAATTCGACGTAATCATGAAGGAGGGCATGAACGTCAAGTTTTCCCCGTCCTATAAATCCACTGAGAGAGGCTTGCTGGTGGTGGGCTTCCTGGCTCGCATACTGCCGGCGGGAGCGCCGCCCGAGCAGACCCAGGAGATGCATGTCGAAATTGAGTACCAGCTCCTCGAAGGCCTCACGATTCCGGCCAAGCTGAACATGAGCGTGGTCAACGTCGGAGTCTTCAACTTCGTGTTCGACGGTTGCCAGGTAATCCCGAAAAAATGAGTTCCCCAACCTTCTCCACGAAGATGTCTTAACGGGTTATCGCCGCAGGGAGAGGCTATGGGAAAAATTCCGCACCGATCCTGCTGTTCTGTGCCACGTTCCCCGTGCTTGGTTAGTGCTTGCCGCAGTCCGCTTCAACTTCGTGCTTCCAAATTTCCCAATTCCGGCCGTATCCACTGACCGTAGGGCCGCCGGGATCTTCGTCGGGTTCGAGATAATTGATCGGCTTGCCTAGCGTCATCGCTTGCGCTTGCAGTTTCGCATTGATTTGCAGATACACACCGCGTCCAACCACTTGCGGCAGGGTGCCGGCTACAATCACTGCCCCATGGCCCCGCATCAAAGCCGCCTCGCTCTTGCCGAGGACGCGTGCCAGTGCCTGTCCCAGTTCGCGATTGTGCACGAGCATGCTCTTGTCGCTTGCGGCGCGCGAATCGCGGATCTCGAAAATTGGCACTCCGGCTCCAAGGAAGGCGCTCATGTGATAGAGAGGGCGAAGCTGGATGCCCGTATCAGCGAATGGGATGAGTTCCGGCGAGTGACAGTGCACGATGGCCTTAACGTCTGGCCGCACGCGGTAAATTTCTCCATGGATGAAGCGTTCAAGATACGGTTGCCGGGAGTCGTTTCCGAGCGCGTTGCTGTCCAGGTCGAAGGTCATGATATCGGCGTCCGTCACCAGTGCTGGAGCCATGGATCGGGCCAGAAGATAGCGGTTGGCAAAGTTCGGGTGCCGCACGCTGACGTGGCCGTAACCATCCACCACTTCCTTTGCCGCCAGAACACGATTGGCAAGCACCAACTCGTGAATCGCGGAGTCACTCTCCGCCGGCGCCGCGGCCAGAACCGGCATGGCAAAGCTGGCTACGGGAACAAACGCAATCACCTTCAGCAAATCGCCACAGAATTGTCGTCGCGACCAGGTTGAAACCATGACCAATCGCCTCCAGCGGGACAGGGATACGCAGCCCCAAGTTGCGTCGGCAACTCTACCATGCAGGTGCATCTTTTCAAAAGTACGATCTGGGTTCTTGAAACCGGATATTATTCCCGCTGCGCCAGAGTTGCCCATTATAGAATTGTGCGATTCCATCTGGCCGAAGGAGCGAGGCATGAAGCCGATTAGTGCGCGTGTAAACAGTTTCCGGGAAGACTCTCCTGATTGTGGCGGGGAAGGCGCATGGCGCGGTGGATGCGTCAAGCTGATCTTGGTTGCGCTGGTCTTGTTGAGTGCGGCGCTGATGGCCACGCCCACGATGGCGCAGATTGCGGCCGAGGGCAGGAATGTAGTCCTCGTTGCTCATCACGATCTCAACGGCAATGGTGACGGCGGTGAAGGTTTAGCGATTCAACAGCGGCCTGACGGTCGTCGTCTGCTGTTTCTCGCGCACGAGGCGCCGAAGAACTGCATCAGCGTCGTGGACGTGACGCGTCCGGAAAGCCCTGTGTTGATTAACACGATTCCATCTCCGCACCCCGGCATCACGCGCTGCGATTCGCTGAGCCTTTCGGGAAACCTGCTGGCGGTGGCCAACCAGACGACTCAAGTGGGGCAAAAGAGCGCGGGAATGTGGGTTCTTGATGTCTCGGACTTCAACCGCATTCAGAAAGCAAAGGGCTTGCAGGATCTGGCATTGTCCTTCTTTGATGCTTCGGGACCGCACTCTCGTGGCGCGCACTGTCTCTGGTTCGTGGACGGCGAATTTGCCCACCTGACGACCGGCATGTCGGATTTCACTCCAAGCAATCCTCTGGACGACCAATTCTATGTCATCGTCGACCTGCGTGATCCCAAGCACCCGAGGGAAGTTGGGCGCTGGTGGTATCCGGGGACCAGCCAGAGCGACCGCTGTTTGCCCGGCTGTCTTCCGCAGCGGCACAAGCTCGACGATGGCTATCGGCCGCACAATATCGAAGTGTGGCCAGACCATCCGGATCGCGCCTATCTGGGCTACATCGATGGAGGTGCGATTATCCTGGACATCTCGGGCCTGGCTGATGTCAAAGCCGGACGCGCCAAGAGCTTCACGCCAAAGCTCGTGGGCAGCGCCAAGTTTTCGCCTCCCTACACGGCCTGGTCGCACACCTTCCAACCAATCAGCCGTGGCATGGCCTTGGTGTCCGACGAGGCGGTGATGGACAATTGCAAGGACGCGCCGAAGCTGGTCTGGCTGCTTGACATTCGCGCGGAGAGCAATCCCATGGTGATCGACACCGCGCCTCTACACGCCAACGACGGCGAACTTTGTAAGCGAGGCGGCCGCTTCGGGGCGCATAACCTGCACCCGAACTTTCCCAGTTCCACCTCGGCTAACCTGAAGAACACGACCGTCGCAAGCTGGTTCAACGGCGGAGTTCGGATTTTCCACGTCACCGATGGCCCGGCAGGCGTTCCCGCCGCGCCTCCGCACCTGGAGGAGATCGGTTACTACATGCCCGCGGGCCTGCCCGGCAATCCCGCAGGCGCCGCGCAGATCAATCACGCGCTGGTGGACGAGAAAGGGCTGATCTACGCTATCGACCGCTTTACGGGCGGCCTCTATGTGCTTAAGTACACTGGCTCGGTTCCTCTGGATTAGGTCCTGCTAACACTTATAGGGCGGCAGGGACGGGCCATTTTCCCGCACCCGCCAGGGGTGAAATAAGCTAACGTAATGCCAAGCAGATACTTGCGAGTTCAGAGAGCGAGTTCGGTGTTGCAGAAGAGGCTGGTGCGAGCGGGCTCGTTCTTTGCGCGATGGCGCCCTCCATCGAAAGCGCGTTAGCGTTGCTGGGGTGGCATCCAAGCCCGGCGGTAGGGTATACGACTATGGAATTGCTCTAGAGTCAGGAAGGGAATATATGCGGCTTTTTGAACATGAGGGGCGGGAAATCTTCGCCAAGTACGGCATAAGAGTTTCCCGATGCGGTGTTGGTTCGGTCGGTTGAAGAAGCGCTGAAAGCGGTCGAAACGCTCGGCTATCCAGTGGTGGTCAAAGCGCAAGTGCTGACGGGCGGACGCGGCAAGGCGGGCGGGGTGCGAATTGCGGCCAACCAGGCCGAATTGATCGAGCATACCGGGCGAATCCTTGGATTGGTCATTCAAGGCGAAAAAACGGAAAGCGTGTTGCTCAGCGAAAAAATCGAGATTCCCAGGAACTCTATGCCGGCGCCACCTTCGATCCGCAGAACGGGCTTCCTGTGCTGATGTTCTCGACCAGCGGAGGCATGGACATTGAAGAGGTGGCAAGAACAACGCCGGAGAAGGTTCTGAGAATGCACCTGCCGCCTACGCAGCCAGTGCGAGGCTTTAGAATCGTCGACTTTCTTCGAGGCTCGGGATTGCAAGCCGACCTGCTGCCGAAAGTCTCGCAGGTCATGCAAAAGCTGATCGAAGCCTTTCGCGGCAGCGACGCCACGACGGCTGAAATCAATCCGCTGGTCATCACTCCCCAGGGAGAAGTCGTGGCCATCGATTCGAAGATGGTGATTGATGACTCCTGCGCTGGCCCGGCAACAGATCGTCCCGCGTTTCGAGGCAGGTACGCCGCTGGAGGCGCGAGCCAGAAACGGGGGCCTGAATTACGTGCAACTGGAGGGCAATATCGCCGTCTTGGGCAGCGGCGCCGGCCTGGCGATGGCCACCATGGACTTGATCTCGCACTACGGGGCCACGCCTGCCTGCTTCCTGGACACTGGCGGCGGGATTTCAAGCGAGAAGATGGCGGAGGCTTTGCGCATCTGCCTGGCGACCCCGGGCGTGAAAGGGGTTTTGGTAAACGCCTTTGGCGGTATTAATAACTGCGAATGGATGGGCAGAGGAATCGCAAACGTCATCGACGAAGACAAGCCCACGGTTAAAATCCTGGTCAAGATGCGCGGCCACTCACAGGATGAAGGCTGGAAGCTGCTCGAAGACCGGAATATTCCGGTTGTGAAATTTGGAACCACGGAAGAGGCGGTCGTGCAAATCGTAGGGCTCGTTAGCCCCAACCCGCGCAACTACGGCGCGTGCCGGGGTCCTCAAGGAAAGGGCGCATGACATGGCGATTCTGATCAACCGGAAGACAAAGGTGCTGTTGCAGGGGATTACCGGAAAAATGGGAGGCCTGCACACCAAGTACATGCTCGATTACGGCGTAGATCTGGTGGCCGGCATTTCGCCCGGGAAAGGCGGCTCCCAGGTTGGCGGCGTGCCCGTTTACAACACCGTCCCGGAGGCGCTGGAGCATACGGCCATCGATGCGACCTTGGTTCTGGTGCCGCCGTACGCGGCGAAGGAATGCGCCATCGAGGCCATCGAAAGCGGCATCAAGCTGGTCGTCATCATCAGCGAGTTTGTCCCGATTCACGATACCGCTTACGTAAAGCAATTGGCCATCGAGCGCGGAGTCAGGATTGTGGGGCCAAACACGATCGGCGTTATCAGCCCCGGAAAAACCAAAGTCGGCATCATGCCCGGCTCAATTTACAGCGAGGGTCCAGTCGGCGTGGTTGCCCGCAGCGGGACGCTAACCCACGACATCGGGGCAACGCTCACGGAAATGGGCATCGGGCAAACCACCTGCATTGGAATCGGCGGCGATCCAATCCGCGGCATGGATTTCATCGATGTGCTCAAGGAGTTCGCCGCCGATGACGAAACCAAAGTCGTGGTCATGGTTGGCGAGATTGGCGGCACCGGCGAGGAACTGGCCGCCAAGTACCTGGAGACTGGCTATCCGAAACCGGTCATCGCTTTCATCGCGGGGCAGACGGCGCCTGAAGGAAAGAAAATGGGCCATGCGGGTGCGATCATCTCGGGAGGAACCGGATCGAGCGCGTCGAAATACACGGCCTTGGCCAAAGCCGGTGTCACCGTCACCAAGACGTTCAGCGAAATGATTGCTGCCGTGCGTGAGGCGCTCGCAACTGAAGAAGCGCGTGGGCGACAGCTCCAGGCCAAGGGCCAGGCCGCCGGCGGTTAGTTTTTGCGACAGAAAGGCGAGATCGCGGAGGGAACATGGGCGCTACTATCGATCAAAAACCGGACGCCGTTCCGTCGGTGCAATCCGTGCCGCCGGTGAAGCGGACCAACTACCGCTGGGTGCTGGCGTTTTTTGCCATGCTCATGATCTTCATGAACTATCTGGACCGGGTCAACCTGGCCGTGGCGGCGCCGTCGATCATGAAGGAGCTTCACTTCACCAAGGTGCAGCTCGGGTTCTTTCAAACCGTGTTCTTCCTGTCGTATGCCCTCTTCCAGATACCCTCCGGCACGCTGGTGGAGTTCTTCGGGCACCGCAGAATCGTGCCTCTCTCGCTGGCATGGTGGTCGATCTTTACCTCGCTGACCGCGGCCTGTAGCACCTTTGGGACGTGGGTGGTGATTCGGGCCATGTTCGGCATCGGCGAGGCGCCCGGCTTATCCCGGCCTGAACACCGCCATCTTCAACTGGTTTCCAAAGCGTGAGCGCGGCCGTGCCGTAGGCATCATGCTGATGGGCTCCAAGCTCGGTCCGGTCTTCGGCATCCCGGTGTGCACCATGCTGGTGATTCACTACGGCTGGCGCTCCGTGTTCTGGGTCTGCGGCGGAATCGGCGTCTTCATCGCCCTGGCGTATTACGTGATGATTCGGACGTATCCGCACGAGAGCCGTTTCGTCAACCAAGCGGAGCTGGAGCACATTGCGGACGGTCAACCGGTGGCAGCGCCAACACAGAAAAAGGCGCTGGCCCCCTGGAGCCAGTTCCTGCGCTCGCCGCAGTTCTGGTGTATCGGCTGTCAGTTGGGCACCGCCAACTTCGTCTCCTACGTGTTCATCGCCTGGCTCCCCGTTTACCTGCTGGAGGCCCATCACTTCTCGCTGAAGGCGATGGGATTCGCAGCGGCCATTCCGGAGCTCTCGTTCGCCATCGGCAACGTCATCTGCGGCCTGGCGACCGACTACGTGATCGGGCGCAAGCTGGCGACCTCAAAGGTGCGCGCCTGGTTCGGCGGCCTCGGCCAGTTGATGTGCTGCCTGGGCCTGTATATGACCGCCATCTCCGATGGCAAGGTGCCGACGATCTTCTGGCTGTCGGTGGCGCTGGCGTTCCTGGGATTCAGCATGAACTCCAGTTGGACGAGCGCCTCCGATCTGGGCGGCAAGTTCTCCGGATCGGTCTCCGGCTGGATGAACTTCCTGGGCAACCTGATCGGCGGCATGGCCCCGATCATTGTCGCCTGGGTTGCTACCGGCTGGGGTTGGAAAGCCGCCATCCTGGTGACTGCATTGTCCGGGATCGTCGGCGCAACCGCTTGGGCTTTTGTGCGCCCGGATCGGCCTTTAAAGGGCATTTCCGAGCAGGCTGCCGCTGGCGCATGAAGCGGAGTTTTCGCCCGTGGAATTGGAAACGGAAGGCAAGCGAAAGAGAGTCGTGACGGTATGACGCAGGCCGGAAAAAAACGTTTCAAAGTCGAAGTGAATTCAGCCCTGTGCAAGGAGTGCGACTATTGCCGCGAAGTGTGCGACGAGGGCGTCTTTGAAAGTTCCGGCTTGTTCAATAAGGCCGGCTATCTCTACATGAACGCGAAGCAGGACGAAAACTGTAATGGCTGCATGAAGTGCTTCCTAATCTGTCCGGACTTTGCGGTCACCGTGGAATTGAAAGCAGAGAACGCGTCGCGCTCGAAGGAGTCACATGTCTGAAAGCCAACTTGCATCTGTCGTATCCGCGGAACTTCGTTCGGCATTAACCGGCATTGTCGGAGAGAAAGGTTGTTTTTTCGATCCCAGCGATACTGCCCCCTACTGTGAAGATTGGCGCCAGCTCTACAAAGGCAGCACGTTTGCCGTGGTGCGCCCCGCGACCGTCGCTGAAGTTGCGTCCGTCGTCAGGCTATGCGCCGCCAGGCGTATCGCGATTGTTCCTCAGGGCGGCAACACCAGCATGGTGATCGGCGCCACGCCCAGCGCGGACGGCACTCAGCTTGTGCTGTCGCTTTCGCGGATGAACCGAATCCGGGAATTGGACCCAGTGGACCTGACGATGACGATCGAGGCCGGCGTCGCTCTCAAGGCGGCGCAGGAGGCGGCCATCGCCCAGGATTGCATGCTGCCGTTGTCCATGTCCTCGGAAGGGTCGGCGCAGATTGGCGGAGTTTTGTCCACCAATGCGGGCGGAAACAATACCCTTCGCTACGGGAATGCGCGGGATCAGGTGCTGGGATTGGAGGTCGTTTTGCCCGACGGAAGCGTTTGGAACGGCCTCAGGCGCTTGCGAAAAGACAACACCGGATACTGCCTCCGCCAACTGTTCGTCGGCGCCGAAGGTACGCTTGGCATCATCACCGCCGGAGTCTTGAAACTGGTGCCGCGGCCGCGCAATCTGGCCTTGGCTTTTTGCGCCGTTCCCTCGGTACACGCGGCGCTGGATCTGCTGGTGTTGTGTCGCGGATCTCATCACGACTCCATTCAGGCATTCGAATACATCTCCGGCGCGGGCCTGGAACTTGTGCTGAAACATTTTCCCGACGCGCAGTTTCCGCTGGAGCAGCGGGCCGATCACTATGTCCTGGTGGAACTCGCGGGCGCTTCTCCCGATTCCGGATTGCGCGAGGGCTTGGAGGAAGTGCTGGGAAAGGCGCTGGAGAGCGGCATTGTTGTGGACGCCGTTCTCGCGGCGAGCTCGGCCCAACGGGCGGCGCTGTGGAAGCTGAGGGAAGAAATGCCGGACGCTCAGAAACGCGAGGGCGCTTCGATCAAGAATGACGTATCGGTTCCGGTCTCAAAGGTGCCGGAGTTCATTACCCTCGCCAAGGCAGCGTGTGAACGGCGGTTCCCGGGTGTTCGCGTCGTTCCATTCGGGCACATGGGCGACGGTAACATTCATTTCAACATCGAGCAGCCTGCCGGCGGCGACCGTGCAAGTTTCATGAGCCAGGATCACGCCATTATGGACACGGTCAACGAATTCGTCCGTCAGTTTGACGGCAGCTTTTCGGCGGAACACGGAATTGGCCTGATCAAGCCCTACATGATGGAGGAATGGCGCGGGGGCGCGGAGTTGGAGACCATGCGCCGCATCAAGGCCGCGCTCGATCCATTGGGCATCATGAACCCCGGCAAGGTTTTACCCTGCTCAGGCTGAGTTTCGGCCGAAGCCACAGTTTTTCCCGGCGCAGTGCGCGCCAACAACCGAACGACGGCAAGAACATTTTTTCCTATCTACGGAGCGCGGCGACATGAAGATCGGTTTTGTTGGTCTGGGGCAGATGGGCAAGCACATGGCGATGAATATGCTCAAGAGCGGAGCTGAACTCACCGTCAATGATCTTAAGAAAGATGTTTTCCCGCAGTTCGAGCAGAAGGGTGTTCGAACGACTACGAACCTTGCGGAAGTCGCGCAGGCTGACATCGTCTTCCTCAGCCTTCCGGGTACGCAAGCGGTACAGGATGTGCTGGTGGGGCGGAACGGAATCATCGATAAGCTCGCAAAAGGCCAGATTGTCGTGGACCTGAGCACCATGAGCTATACGGCCACGCTGGAGTTGGCAAAGCGCCTGGAGGCGCGAGGCGTTAGCTTTCTCGACGCTCCCATCTCCGGCATGGAGGCGCGGGCGCAGGAAGGCACTCTCACGGTGATGTGCGGAGGCAGCGAGAAAACTCTCGAGACGGTCAGGCCATTCCTCAATTGCATCGGCAACAAGATCCTCTACATGGGCGGCACCGGCAGCGGCCAGCTTACCAAGCTCATCAACCAACTCCTGTTCGACATCAATGCCGCGGCGCTGGCAGAGGTTCTTCCCATGGCCGTGAAACTCGGACTGGACCCGGAGAAAGTCGGTCAGGTAGTCAATAGCGGCACCGGCAAGAGCTACGCTTCAGAGTTTTTTCTGCCGCGAATTCTCAAGAACAGTTTCTCCGATGGATACGCGATGAAACACGCCTACAAAGACCTGGTCAGTGGCGCTGAAATCTCCGCCAATCTGTGTATCCCCATGCCGGTGTTAGGGGCGGCGACCGCGACCTACCAGGCGGCTTTGCTCAAGGGCTATGGCGATCAGGACAAGGGCGCGATGATCCGCGTCTTCGAAGAGTTGCTGGGAGTCGCCTATCGAGACAGCTCCAGCCGGAAGCAGTGAAATCATCGCCGCGTGAAACCATCCTCGGCGGCCCTGGAAGATTTAGAGGCTATGCGCGCGCGTGTCCTCCGAGATATACGCTCTGGACTTTGGGATCGGCGAGCAGGGCCGCCGCCGAGTCTTCGGCTGCAATCCTGCCCAGATCCAAGACGTACCCTCGATGAGCCAGCTTCAGGGCGGCACGCGCATTTTGTTCCACCAGCACGACGGTCACGCCGGCGGCATTGATCTCTTTGATGGTTCGGAAAATGGCCCGAACCAGGAGCGGAGCAAGGCCCAGACTCGGCTCGTCCATGAGCAGCACCTTGGGTTCGCTCATGAGCCCGCGGCCGATGGCGAGCATTTGTTGTTCGCCGCCGCTCAAGGTTCCCGCAAGTTGCTGTTTCCTCTCCGAAAGTATCGGGAACAGCCCATAGATCCAATCGAGATTCTTCTTGATTTTCCGCGGATCGTTTCGCGTAAATGCGCCGAGGCCGAGATTTTCCTGGGTGGTCAGCGTGCCGAAAATCCGTCGTCCTTCGGGCACCTGCGCAATTCCCGCCTCGACGATTTCGTGCGCTCGCATCTTTTCCAGCGGGCGGCCTTCCAGCAGGATGGTTCCCTTGGAGGGCTTCACCAAGCCGCTAATGGTTAGCAGAGTAGTTGATTTTCCGGCCCCGTTTGCGCCGACGATGGTGACGATCTCGCCTTGTCCAACCTGCAGGTTGATGCCGTGAAGCACCTCGATATTTCCATATTTCACGTGAAGATCGGTTACTTGAAGAAGCATTCAATCCTCTTGCTCGGCGCCGAGATAAGCCCGGATCACTTCCTGGTCATTCTTGATTTCCTGCGGACTCCCCTCGGCTATCTTCGAGCCGTACTCGAGCACCACAATCTTTTCGCACACGCGCATCACCAGGCTCATGTCGTGTTCTATCAGCAGTACGGTGACCCCTTGATCCCGCATTTTGCGGATCAAGGAAATCAGGCTGGTGGTCTCCTGTTCATTCATGCCGCCGGCGGGCTCGTCCAGAATCACCAACTGCGGCTTGGTCGCGAGGGCGCGGGCAATCTCGAGCAGCCGCTGATTCCCGTAGGCAAGATTCTTCGCCAGGTTCTGTGCTTCGGCGCGCAGCCGCACGAAATCCAGCGCCTGCACGGCCGCGACCAGCGCCGCTTTTTCCTCGCGGCGCTCACGCGGATACCGCAGCATGGCGCCCAGTACTCCGGATTTCATCCGGCAATGGCGTCCCGCCAATACGTTGTCCAACACTGAAAGGTTCTGAAAAAGCCGGATCGTCTGGAAGGTGCGCGCAATACCGCCGGAAACAATACTGTGGGTCGTCAGCCCGGCAATCGACTTTCCCTGGAATTTAATCTCCCCTTCATCGGGGCGGTAGATGCCGGTGATGAGATTAAAGACCGTGGTCTTGCCGGCTCCGTTGGGGCCAATCAAGCCGACAATCGATCCGGCTTCCACCTCGAAGGAGACGCTCTTGACCGCTACCAGTCCTCCAAAGCGCTTGGTGAGCGAGCTTATACCCAGGAGGCTCATCGCGCCTCCTTGACCGGCTGCATGTTCTCGGAAGCGTCGGAGCCAGCCGGTGGCGCCGGCACGGCGTTCTCCGCCTCGGCAAGTCCCTGCAGCGAATAAGGTCTCACATGGGCTGGCACGATCCCCTGATTGCGGAAAATCATCATCAGGATCATGGCGGCGCCGAAGATCAGCATGCGGGCATCGGCGAACCCGCGAAACAGCTCGGGAAGTCCGATAATCAGAAACGAGCCCAGCAGCACGCCCGGCACGCTTCCGGCTCCGCCCAAAATGACCACGGCGAACATCAGCACCGATTCCCAGAAGCTGAATGATTCCGGCGCGATAATGGTCATCTTGGTGGCAAAAATGTTCCCAGCCATTCCCGCCCAAGCCGCTCCCAGAACAAACGCCGCGAGTTTATAGTGAGCCGTATTGACGCCGCTGCCTTCCGCCGCGACCTCGTCTTCCCGCAGATAGTTCAGAGCCCTCCCGAAGCGCGAATGCTGTAAACGGGAAAACAGGAACACGCTCAGCCCGACAAACGCCCAGATATAGAAGAAAAAATGCATAGGCCGCCGGATGATGAAGCCAAACAGGTGCGGACGCTGAATTCCGAGAATCCCGTTGGACCCTCCGGTCAGCCCGAAAACGTCGTTGATGAGCGCAATCCGGACGATCTCCCCCACGCCAACCGTCACGATGCATAGATAGTCACCGCGAAGGCGAATGATGGGACGCACAACGATGAGGCCAAACAGCCCCGCCGCCAGTGCCGCGACCGGCAGTAGCCACACCACGGGAATCTGGTAGCGTGTATTCAGGATGGCTGTTGTGTAGGCCCCCACCGCGTAGAACGCGGCATGGCCCAGGTTAAACAGGCCGGCGTCGCCCAGAATAATATTCAGACTGAGCCCCAGGATCGCGTAGAGGCCCACGCTGTTCAGCACGTCAAGCCAATAAGTGTTCAAGACGAACGGCGAGGCGGCGAGCAGCAGGGTCAAAACTACATAAAAAACCCCCGTTCTGCTCAACCTCATACTTTCTCCGCTACGCGTTCCCCCAGGAGTCCGGTGGGTCGCACGATCAGCACAGCAATCAAGACGCAAAAGGCGATGGCGTCTTTCCATGAAGTGGAAATGTAAGCCGAACCCAAAGCTTCAAGAACCCCAAGCAGAAGCCCACCGACCATCGCGCCCGGTATGTTGCCGATGCCTCCCAGAACGGCGGCGGTGAACGACTTCAACCCATAGGACCAGCCCATGAGGAAATTGATGTTGCCATACTGAAGACCGACCAGCAGTCCCGCGGCGCCACCCAGGGCAGGACCCAGCAGGAAGACCGTAAGGATGACGCGGTCGACGTTGATTCCCATCAGGCTCGCCGCGCCCTGATCGATTGCCGCCGCGCGAATCGCCGTGCCGATCCTGGTCTTCTGAATGAACAAGTACAGCCCCAGCATCATGAGAAACGACAGGCCGAGGACGAGGATGCGGATCAGCGGAATGTAGACCCCGAAAATATGGATCGGGATACTGGGGAGAATGTCCTGTGGGAACACCAGAAAACGCGCGCCATAGATGAGCATGATGGCGTTTTGCAGGAAGATGGACGCACCCAGTGCCGATACCACCACCGAAAGCCGGGGAGATTTCCGCAGCGGCTTATATGCGGTTCGTTCCAGTACGGCGCCCAGAAAAGCCACCAGCCCCATAACAATCAAAATGAGAAGACCGACTCCCACCACGCCTCCGGCGCCTCCCAGCATGGCAAAAGTGGTTACCAGCGTCAGGCCAAGATAGGCGCCGGCAGTGAAGAGGTCGCCGTGAGCGAAGTTGATGAGTTTGAGCACGCCATAAACCATGGTGTATCCCAGCGCCACCAATGCGTAAATGCCGCCCACCGCCAGTCCATTTGTCACTTGTTGAAAGAATTGTTCCATCGATTACGGCTCTCCACGTTCGTCGATGTTGGAACGCAGTGCTTTTAGAAATCGTATCGGCCAGATAGGGAAGTCCCGAAAGGCCTCCGGATTATCATCCAGGTATTGCGCAAGAATATCAGAATTTCCGTGATTATATGCGCCGATTTTGAGCCGCCGAAGCGCTGGATGCTCAACTGCAATTTGCGCGTGGGCGTACCGGAGTCAGAGCAATTTCATGAAGGCGTACCGCAGAGTTCAAGGAAGAAAGTCTTGGTTCAGACGGTCGCTGGCTGCTCGCAGGTCTCGGGGGCGTCAGCTTTCGAGGTGACAGGCGGAGGGTTGAATATTCTGTAGACCCATGCGGACGACTTCCCACCTGCTTCGGCGCGTGGAGAAATGATGGCGCGGTTCCCCACATGCGCCGTAGTTGCGCACGTTGGGGTGGATTCGGCGGCGGCAATCGACTTCACCAGCTCATGATGCGGCGAGAGAGTGCATACCGGGTCGGTGTTGGCGGCGTTCCCGGTGAGAAGATAAGCCTGGCAGCGGCAGCCGCCAAAATCGACCGTCTTGCGCTCGCAGCTTTTGCACGGCTCTGCCATCCAGTCGTCTCCCCGGTATTTGTTCATCGCCGGCGAGTCGGTCCAGATCCAGCGAAGCGGTTTCTCGCGGACGGAATCGAAGTTCAATCCGGGGAGAACGCCGGCCGCATGGCACGGCAACGCCCTTCCGGCCGGGTCGATAATCAGCGTTTGGCTGGCCCATCCGCCCATGCACGCTTTCGGTTGGCTGGCGTAGTAGTCCGGCGGCACAAAGTCGATTCGCAGTTTATCCGCGAGACTTCGCTTTGCGCTTTCCACGATCTCGATGGATCGCTCCATCTGTGCGCGCGTCGGCATCAGGGCCGCGCGGTTTTCCAGCGCCCAGCCATAGTATTGGACGTTGGCAATCTCCAGCCGCTGCGGACCGAGAGATGCGCAGAAAGCAATCAACTCCTCCAGCTCATCCAGGTTGCGACGATGCACAACGAGATTGACGGTAAAGGCCACTCTTCGCGAGCGAATCCACTCCGCCACTTTCAGCTTGTAGGCATGCGAGCGCGTGCCGGCGATTTCATCCGCCTGCAATTCGTCGCGGCCCTGGAAGCTAAGCTGCACATGGTCCAGACCGGCCTCAAGCAGGCTGTCGAGCCGCGCTTCGGTCATGCCAATGCCGCTGGTAATCAGGTTCGTATACAGGCCGGCTTGGCGCGCAGCCACGACAATCGCATTCAAGTCGGGGCGGGCCAGCGGTTCGCCGCCGGTAAAGTGCGCGTGCAGAATGCCAAGCTCCGCCGCCTGCTGCATGGTGCTCGCCCACTCGGCTGTAGTCATCTCGAGCGAGCGCGCAGCCAGCTCCAGCGGGTTGGAGCAGTAGACGCAGCGCAAGGGACAGCGATGAGTCAGCTCGCAGATAATCGAAAGCGGCGCATTCATATCGACAAATCCATTCTGATGCGGGGCTGCATTTTGTCCAGACTGTTCAGGCTGTGATTTCGATGATTCTTTTTTCGTGCAGCCGGCGCACGAACTCTTCTGTCTCGCGATCCAGGCGCTCGCCAGCCTCTGGAAAGGCCGCATGCAGCTCGCCCAGCAGTTCGGCGAAGGTTCGGCCGTTGCCGATGCGGCGCACGATTTCCGCCCCGGCGCCGCGCAGTCGCAGCACTGCCTCCGGCATCAGCAGCACCGGCGGTTGTCCTTCCACTTCACGCAGGCGGCAGCCAATGGCGAGGGCCAACTTAACATCGGGAGCGAGAGTCATTACCACATCTCCGACTTACCGGTATCGCGAGAGTATATCCCGTGAAGGGTGATTGCTTCGCGAACATCTATTCCGTCTCTGGCTTGAATGCGCCCGGAGGAACCCATCCCGGGTTCACGTAGGAGTAATAAAGGGCATCGAGCTGCGCCCAAAGGATGTCGCACTTGCGCCGCAGCGCGGCAATCGCCAGTTCCTGCTCGTGGCGCGTTGGCGCGTGCAGGAAGGCCCAGTTGGAAGCGAACTCGGCGTCTTCCGGAGCCTGGGTCAATCTTGCCGTGAAGTAGCTGAGACCGTGGGAGAGCCACGGGTAATGCTCTTGCAGACGGTCGATGCGCAGAGCGATGAGTTTATAGCTGAACATCTCCGTCAGCGACGATGCGACCGCCTCCAGGAAGCTGGCGCGCGAGACGAGATGGAGGTATGCCTCCACCGCGAAACGGACCCCCGGAAGTATCTCGCTGCACGACATAACGCGAGCCCGATCAAGCCCGGTCGCTTCCGCCAACTGAATCCAGCGCTCGATGCCGCCCTCCCCGCTGTGGTTTCCGTCGTGGTCCACGATTCGCTTCCGCCATGCCCGGCGGAATTCGGGGTCGTCGGCGCGGGAGAGCACGATGGCGTCTTTGCGCGGGATCACGCTCTGGTAGTAGTAGCGGTTCAGCGCCCATGCCTGGAGTTGCCCCTTCGTCAACCGCCCTTCGTGCATCAGCAGGTGGAACGGATGCCGGTGGTGGTAGCGCTCCGTAAGCACAGCCTCCAGCCTTGCCATGAACTCCTCGCGCGAGAGCAACTCCGTCACGGGGTCCCCGGCAAGCCCGCCTTTGACTTGTTGGGGTGTAGTCTCCGCTGCGGCTTCCAGAGTTAGCAGTCTAGTGTCCATCCGTCTTTTGCAACCTCCCAGCCCGCCGATTTCGCTTCCGCAAATTGCGGGCTGTCTTCATCCAGAATCGGATTCGTGTTGTTGATGTGGACAAAAATCTTCCGCGGCCGGCGCAGTCTATTCGCCACCTCCAGCACTCCGCCGGGTCCTCCCAGTGGGACGTGCCCCATCTGGCGTGCAGTTCGAGCCGCGGGGTCGACCTTTTGCAACTCGTCATCGCTCCAAAAGGTGCCGTCGAGCAGAACCACATCGCACAGTTCCAGTTCCGCAAGCAGTTCGTCGGTGTATTGCGCAACGGCGGGCATATAGGCCAGCCGGCGCGGTCGTCCGGCCCGGTTTGTGCCTTCCGGGGTGCCTTCCGCACTACATTCTAAAATCAGTCCAAACACGGACTCGCGTGGGTTGAGCGTGCGTCCACGATCCTCCGGGACCCAGCGCGGATAGCCACCACCCAACGGGACGGCGCGACAGCACAAGCCCGGAAGAGGCGCGAACGGCTGCTGCGGGCAGATGTCCGTCCACCTTGATTGTTCCGGGTTCTGCGAGAGCATGTGAAAGAACGCGTTGTCTTCGCGCACGATCCGCCTGACGGAGGCGGACGAATAGATCCGCAAAGGCGTAAGTTCGCGCAGCAGAAGCAGCCCCAGAACCTGATCGAGGTCGCCTGAAGTCAGCACCACGCCTTCAATCGGCGTTCCCCGCACTCCGCGGGGATGAAGTTCCGGCGTTGCTTCAATCTGGCTGCGCAAGTCTGGAGAGGCGTTGAGCAACATCCAGCAAACGCCATCCAGACTGACGGCAACCTGCAACTGTAGTCTTGGTGTGGCACGTATCCGGCCGGCGCGTACCCCTGAGCAATTGCGACATCCGCAATTCCACTGGGGAAATCCGCCGCCAGCCGCCGTGCCGAGCAGTTTGATAATCACCGGGAACTACCGGTCTAAAGTTCCGCAGTCGCGTAGCAGTTGATTTCGCAGCCAAGGCTGACTTCTTCGAAATCGGGACAAATCCATTCCATCGGCTCACCTCTTGTTGGGGAGACTTGAATCGCCTCCCTGGTCTCTAGTTTGAGGCAGAACAGCGGCTCCGGGATGTAAGCTCCTGCCGAGCAGCACCGGAAAAAGGTGCCATATGGTTCCCCACTATAGGGGTGATCGAGCCGCTTTAGATATTTTTGCTGGATGCGGGATTGCCAGAGCGTCGTCCTTAACCGGCTGGGACACATAACGGTCTAGATGTCGATAAGGGGATTTACCGACAGTTACGCGGACTATTTCTCGGGGTGGCCCATTCAAGCCTTCTGTTGGCTTGAGTGGGGCTGTATTAGTGAACCGCTCAACTGCCCCACTCAACGAACAACGCGTTGAGTGGGCCACCAGCCGCCATGGGCAATTAAGCCTCTGGCCTTTTGCCGGGTGCCCCACGTTCGCCCGTCGTTGGCTAACGTGGGGTAGTTTAGTCTCAGAGCTCGACTCCACGCTGCCTGACCTATCCCAGCCTCAGCCCCTGCAATGTGCTGACGATATCGTCGTATTGCTCCACCACGTGAGCCCCGGCTTCTCTTAGCGCGCGAGCTTTATTGGAAGGCTTGCCTTTGCCGCCCTCGATGATTGCGCCGGCGTGTCCAAACATGGTGCCTTCCGGCATGCTCTCCGTAAACTTTCCAGCAATATAGGAGATCAAGGGCTTGGTGAAGCCGCCTTCCGTAATGAATTCCGCCGTGTCCTCTTCAAAGCTGGTGCCGGGCTCGGAGAAAGTAACCACCGCCCGGGTTTCACGATCGTTTTCGAAGAGCGCAAGCAGGTCCCGGGGGGTCGAGCCGATCAAGGAATCTCCGCCGATGCCGATTGCGGTGCTCACTCCCAATCCAGCGCGCTTGACCATGTAAGAGGTTTCAGCCGTCATGCCGCCGCTGCGCGAGATCACGCCGACGCAGCCCGGCACGAAGCAGCGCTCCACGTTGTCTCCGCCGATAGCGCCCAGCCTGGCCCGTTCTTTAGGATTGATAGCTCCAACCGTATTGGGGCCGATGACTCGTGCTCCGGCGTTGTCGGCCTCCATTAGTAATTTGACGGCGTCGTGCTGCGGAATGTTCTCCGTGATGATGACCATCAACTTGATGCCATTTGCCAAAGTCTCCAACACGGCATCCAGCACAAAGGCGGGGGGCACGTAGATCAGCGCGGTGTTCAGTTCGTGCGCGCGGCAGGCTTGCTTCAGCGTATCGTACACAGGCACGCCAAACACCTGCTCACCCTTTTTTCCGGGAGTAACTCCGGCGACCACCGGCGTGCCGTAAGCCAGCATGTGCCGGGTGACCATCGAGGCTTCCCGGCCAGTGATGCCCTGGATGACGATTCTGGAGTTGCGGTCGATTAGGATTCCCAAATTCCCCCTCCTTACGCGCCGTGGGCGGCCTGTGAGTCTTCCGTGCCCGGGTAAGTCTGTTTCATCTTCTCGACCATCTTCTTGGCAGCCATGGTCATGGTTATTTCTTCGCCGTAGTACTCGATGCCCGCCGCTGTAAACACCTCGCGTCCCACCGCGTCGTTCACCCCCGCGTACCTGACCAGCACGGGGAACTTCCGCGGATCGATGCCCTTGTCCTTGATGGCTGCGACGATGCCACGAGAGCAGACGTCGACTTGCGTGTTGTTGGTGATGTTGCCGCAGACGACCAAGCCCCGCACGCCCGGCTTTGAGAGGATTCCAATGACCAGGCCATAGACCTTCTTCTCCGACGGATTGCCGCCGAACTCCGTGTAATTGGCAGGCTTGCCGCCGTAGGAGAGAAGCGCGTCGAACATCATCAGGCTGGCGCCGCCGCCGCCGCACATGAAACCGATGTCGCCGCCATCCATCTCCGTGTAACGAGCCGTGCCGCGATACGGATCGGCTTCGTTGACTTCCACCACTTGTTTCTCCAGATCCGTTAACGGCCGCCACGCCCGGTCGCTGCCCACTTGCACCGCATCGGCCAGTTCAGGATGGCGGAACATCGCGCTGTCGTCCACGGCCATCACCGAAGCGGCGGCGACTACCTTGTTGTCTTTGGTGATCGCCAGCGGATTGATTTCAAGAATCGTGCAGTCGTATTTCACGAAGAAGCGGTACAGCTTCAGCAGGATATCGCTTGCCTGGCGGAGCACCGTGCCCTCCAGGCCCAGATCGGCCCAAACCTCTTTCGCCCGGAAATCCGCCAGCCCCTTGTATGGGTCTATGTGAACGATCTTCATGCGTTCCGGGTATTTGGCGCTGATCTCCTCCACGTCGATGCCGCCCGCCGAGCTGACTAGAACGGCATGCCGGCGCAGCTTCTTATCGATCGTGAAAGAGACAAAAAGCTCACGCTCGATCGCCAGTTTCTCTTCCACTAGAATCTTTTCCACCGGATAGTGGCGGACGACGGTGCCCAACACTTGCGCGGCCAACTCCGCCGCCATCGCCGCATCGCCGGCAAACTTTATTGCCCCGGCTTTGCCTCTCTTGCCGACCGGGACCAGTGCTTTCAGCACCACCTCGCCGCCTAGTAGCCCGGCTTTTTCCCGGGCTTCCGCCGGGCTGGCGGCAACGAAACTACGAGGAACCGGAATAGCGTTCTGCGCCAGTAATTGCTTGCTGCTGCTTTCCAATAAACGTCCCACGAAATGGCCTCTCAGTTTTGGTTTCAGCGGAGCATCAGTCTAGTCCTCTCTACTATACCCACCAGAGCAAATCATGACGCACGATGGCGCAACGCAACATCTCCGTCTCGGTAGGCATTAACAATTTTCATCGGCGTTGCGCAAGAGTTTCAGCAAATCGTCAGGAGAACACAATTAGCATCTCGCCAAGACTCCTTTCGTCCACCGCGAACTCAAGTCCTCTTAACGCTGGCCCGAAAGTGCCCTTACTAGTTGGATCAAATGATCAACCTCGCACAAAGCTAGACATATTAGGATCCGGGGAACTGCAATCGTCGGTCACGAGGTGCCGGAAGAGGTGAGCGATGCCGGCAAGGCCGACCGAAATACCCGATACCGGAACGGGGAAGCAGGGAGCGGTCGCGAGATAAGTTCTTTAGATTCAGGGTATTTGGGTTTGCCTGTTCTGCGGTGCTCTTGAATCGCCGGGACTTTTGCGCGGGGATCCACTGATTTGTCAACTCCGCTGCGTTACAGGTTCCGCCCGAATTCCCACTTGGCAAAGTGCAATCAGCGTGCCAGAGTAGTTACCACCCGACTAAATCCCATGCGACGGATAGATTTCATCACGCTGAAGCTTTTCAGTACGATTGCAGACGAGCTGAACCTGACTAAAGCCGCCGAGCGAGAGCATTTGGCGTTGGCCGCGGTAAGCAAACGCATTACCGACTTGGAAGACGAATTAGGCGTGCAGCTTCTTTACAGACTTGCAAAGGGAGTCGCATTGACTCCGGGTGGGCATGCCTTGCTGCATCACGCCCGCAACATCCTCAGCAATCTTGAGCGCCTCGATGCGGACTTGAGTGAATACAGTCATGGGGTTAGGGGACACGTGCGTATTTACGCGAACACCTCCTCGATCATACAGTTCTTGCCCGAGGATCTTAGCTCTTTCCTGCATCAGCATCCGGCGATCAAGATTGATCTGGAAGAAAAGATGAGCGCGGAAATTATTCGCGCCGTTAGAGAAGGGCTGACGGATATCGGAATATATAACGGCCACGTTCCGGCCGAAGGCTTGGAGGTGTTTCCATACCGCCAGGACTGCCTGATACTGATAGCGCCTACCGACCACCCCTTAGCAAGTCGCTCGGTGGTCACCTTGCAGGATGTCGCCGCATACGACATTGTGTCTCTGCGACAGGATAGCTCACTTCATTGGCTGGTTTGTCAGTCTGCGCAGAAGCTGGAAATCGCCCTGCGGGTACGTATCCAGGTACATAGCTTTGACGCGATATGCCGAATGATCGAAGCTGGACTGGGTGTTGGAATCCTTCCGGACAAGGCTGCGCAGTCGCATATCCGGTCTATGCGGATTGTCGGTGTTCCAATCGAAGGAAGTTGGGCACGACGCAAGATTAATATCTGTGTTCGCGACTACAACTCTCTATCCGTTATCGCCAAGCAATTGGTCGACCATCTTTCGTCCTCGGGTGCCAGCAGCGGCAAGAATCATCAGTGCAGTGAGAAGTTGGAATCACGCTGAATTTGCTCTACATGGCAGCCCAAACGCAGGGATATCTGCAGTGCCGGTGAGTTCGCGTTTGACGAACTGGGCCTTAGCGAAATAGTAATTCTCAATTGCATGCTTTTGTGACATGCTCCTTCCGCTCCTGACAGACCAGAACCACATTGCAGTTGCAAGCACTCTACGAATCGTTCACAACCAGTTGCTAAGGTGCGCTGGGTCGGGTGCTTTGATGGGCGTAATTTGGGCGGACAGCGTTCAGACCAGGAGGACGCGGCAACAACATGGAAGCCTTTGAGATTATCCCAATTCGAGTCGGCGAGTTTCTGTTTATGCAAAAAGCCGCCTTAACCTATCAGGTCGACTTCATGACTCAGATGGTGGCTCCCGTCATCATGTATCTCATTAAGGGCAAAGATAAGCTGGTACTGGTGGATACAGGCGGGGGCGACGAAGAATGGGCAAAAAAGTATCACCATCCCATCCGGCGCCCTGGCGATGAGGCTCCGGCCGCCGCGCTGAAGAAGATCGGCGTGAATGTCGAAGACATCGAGCTTGTGGTGAACACGCATTTGCATTGGGATCACTGCTTCAATAACGGGCTGTTTACCAAGGCGAAGATTTACGTTCAGAAGCGCGAAATGAAATGCGCGATCAGTCCGCTGCCGACCCAGTGGACGTTCTACGAAACGCACCAGATCGGCATGGTTCCGCAATGGTTCAAAGGCTATGAGCGGATCACGGCGCTCGAGGGCGACTTCAACCTCTTCCCCGGCATAGACATTGTTACCCTTCCAGGGCACACGCCCGGTTTCCAGGGAGTGGTGGTCAACACGGCCGCCGGCCGTTGCCTGATAGCCAGCGATACCTTGGGTCTATTCCAAAACTGGGAGGGCACGGGGCACTACAAGCACATCCCGTCCGGCATTCACTATGACTTGGTGGAGTACTACAAAACCTTCGAGAAGATGGAAAGGATCTGTGACTATATTCTGCCGGGACACGACCCTCTCGTGTTCGAGCACAATATCTACCCTTATGCGGAATTGACTCGTGAGTTCGTGTCCAGGCGGGCGAGTGCCATGGTGGCCAGTTCATCATAGCGACACAGCAGATCTTGTTTTGCGCGATGTATGAAGCGTGAATAGTAGGGCGGATGGCTCCACAATGCACTAACTCCTAGGCCGCTCTAATGGGAGATACGGTAATTATGCGATCGATGCTTTTTGTGCCGGGCGACAAGGAAAAGATGCTGCTGAAATCTCTGTCGTTGGGAGCCGACTCGGTAATTTGGGACTTGGAGGATGCTGTCGCACTCACGGAAAAGCAAACGGCGAGGGCCACGATCTGCAAGACGCTACAGAACATACCGTCAGCGCACGTGCCCATTTATATACGCGTCAATAGTTTGGGCACGAAGATGTTGGATGTTGATCTGGATAGCGTCATTCAGCAAGGAGTATACGGAATCCTGTTTCCCAAAGTAGAGTCGTCCTCTCAGGTTAAGGAACTGGACAGCGTATTGAGCCGGGTTGAGAAGCAGAGAGGATTGCCGGAAGGGAGCGTGAAGGTCCAGTGTTTGCTGGAGACGTGTCTCGGGATCATTCATGCGTATGCGATTGCCGGCGCTTCTCCCAGGGTTGAAGCAGTGTGTTTCGGCGCCGAGGATTTCACTCTGGACTTGGGGACCCCGCGTACCCGAGACGGTATTGAGTCAGCCTACTCTCGGGCCGCAATTGCAGTCGCTGCCGGCGCGGCAAAGGTCCTCGCCATCGATTCGGTTTATTCAGACCTGAACGATGAAGAGGGATTGGTTAATGAATGCCGCGCGGTGCGGCAACTAGGGTACAGAGGCAAGTTTGCCATCCATCCCAAGCAGTTGGATGTGATTAATCGCGAGTTTTCTCCATCTGAAAGCGAGTTGGCATTCGCCGAAAGAATCGTGGAAGCGTTCAATAGGCCGAGAATGTAAACGCGGGCGTGATTACTGTCGACAGAAAGATGATTGATGCTCCCATTTTGGAAAGGGCTAAGCGATTATTGAGTATTGAATAATATACTGACATTTCTGGGAGATTGTGCTACTCTGCCGTGCATGGGCAATCCAGCGGGAGTTCGCAGAGATTTTGACGCATTGGAGCAGCGGCGACTGGAGGCGGCGCGGCTGCTGGAGAAGGGATATAGCCAGTCCGAGGTGGCGCGGCGCGTAAAGGCACATCGGCAATCGGTAGGTCAGTGGGCTCGGCAACTGCACGAAGGCGGACGGCGAGCGCTAAAGAAGGCCGGACGAGCGGGTCGCAAACCGCGCCTACAGGGTGAAGACCTGCGGCGAATCGAGCGTGGTCTGAAGCGTGGCCCACAAGCACTCGGATATGAAACCAGCCTATGGACGTCGGCGCGAGTGGCCCACCTGATCGAACGCGAATGCGGGGTGAAGTACCACCCCTCGCAGGCATGGCGCATCTTGCGGCAACTCGGTTGGAGTTGCCAGCGACCAACCGGACGCGCCTTGGAGCGGGACGAAGCCAAGATTCAGCAGTGGAAACGGGAACGCTGGCCGGAGTTAAAAAAAAGGCCAAAAACGAAGGCCGCACCATCGTCTTTATCGACGAAAGCGGATTGAGCGAGCGCCCGCATCGCTGCCGCACGTGGGCTCCACGGGGCCAGACGCCCGTGTTGCAGTCCCACTTTAATTGGAAGACGTTGTCAGCCATGGCGGGGGTAACGTGGTGGAACTTCTACTTCCGACTGTTTCCCGGCAGCATCCGCAGTCCGCAGGTGGTCGAGTTTCTCTCCCATTTGCTGCGGCACATTCCCGGCAAGTTGTTAATCATCTGGGATGGGCTGAAAAGCCATCGCGGTCGTTTGGTCTGGGACTTCGTGCGCGAGCAGCGAGGGCGCATCTGGTTGGAATTCCTGCCCGCCTATGCTCCGGAACTGAATCCGGTCGAGTATCTGTGGTCGCACTGGAAGCAGCACGAGCTACCGAACTTCTGTCCCAAGAGTTTCGGCGAACTGAGCCACTACGCCCGGACGGCACTGCGCCGGATGCGGCGACGGCCTACTCTGGTTATGGCTTTTTGGGAACAGGCAGAGCTATTTCCATTGTAAGTATATTATGCAATGTTCAATAGTTCGTTTCAATCACTAAAGTTAAGAAGGCCTCGCTGGGCGGAGCCATTACAGATATCTTTCAATCGTACAAAGCAGGACAAGGCCATCATGATAAATAGCAACAGTAGTTATGCCGCTCTCGGTGGACTGAAGGTTATCGAGTTGGGCCAACTCATCGCCGGCCCGTTTGCGGCCAAGCTTCTAGGAGAGTTCGGAGCCGAGATCATCAAAATCGAACCGCCTGATGTGGGCGACCCCTTGCGGAAATGGCGCAAGCTGGAGAGCGGGACGTCTCTATGGTGGCACGTGCAGTCGCGCAATAAGAAATCGGTCGCGCTCGATCTGAAGGTGCCCGAGGGACAAGAGATTCTGCGCAAACTGCTGCAGGATGCCGACATCCTGATCGAAAACTTCCGGCCCGGGACGATGGAGAAGTGGGGACTGGGATGGGAGCAGCTATCGCAACTGAACCCCAAGCTGATTATGGTCCGGGTTTCGGGCTATGGCCAGACCG
The DNA here is from genome assembly GCA_963842345.1 of uncultured Acidobacteriota bacterium. Classification (GTDB taxonomy): domain Bacteria; phylum Acidobacteriota; class Terriglobia; order Terriglobales; family Acidobacteriaceae; genus CAWBRT01. The sequence continues at coordinate 55,465 of CAWJGD010000011.1, read as the reverse complement.
GCCCTTATCGCGACCTGCCGGGCTTCGGCGTGATCGGTGAGGCGATGGGCGGGTTGCGTTATCTGACCGGCGAGCCCGGGCGGCCGCCTGTGCGCTGCGGCATTAGTATTGGCGACTCGATTTCAGCCCTGTACGCCGTAATCGGAGTTCTGCTGGCCTTGCATCATCGTAACCAGCACAGCGGGAAAGGACAATGCATCGATGTGGCGTTATATGAGTCGGTCTTCGGAATGATGGAGAGCCTGATTCCGGAGTACGACTACTTCGGCGATGTGCGCGAGCCCAGCGGCGCCGCCCTGCCTGGCATCGCTCCGACCAACGCCTACCTCTGCCGCGGCGGCAAGTACGTGCTGATCGGCGGAAATGGCGACGGCATCTTCAAGCGCCTGATGAACGTGATAGGAAGGGACGACCTCGCGAATGCCCCACGCTTTGCGCACAACGACGGACGCGCCCAGGAAGCCGCATTCCTCGACACCACGATTGAGGAATGGACGAAGCAGCATGAAGTTTCGGAGGTCCTGGAAAAACTGAACGCGGCCGGCGTTCCGGTTGGATATCCCTACACCGCCGCGGACATCGTCGCTGACCCGCACTACCAGGCGCGCGAGATGATTCAGACTATCAATCTTTCATCCGGCAAGACCTTGAAGGTGCCGGCCGTGTTGCCGAAGCTGAGCGACACTCCGGGACAAATAGGCGGCGCGGGCCCAGTCCTGGGCGAACATACGGACGAGGTGCTCTCGGCGATTGGCATTGACGACGCAACGCGTAAGTGCCTGCGCCAGCGCGGCATCATTGCGGGCGAGAAAGCAGCCTTATGACAGCGATGGAAAAGAAACGCGTATACATCCATGACGTTGCCCTTCGTGACGGCTTCCAGATCGAGCCTAACTTTGTAGCGACGGAAGAAAAGGTCAAACTGATCAACCGCCTGAGCCAGACCGGGTTGGCAAAGATCGAAGCAACATCGTTTGTGTCACCTAAGGCAATTCCAAATTTGCGCGATGCCGAGCAGGTGATGCGGCAGATAGAGAGGGCCCCCGGGGTCGTCTATACCGTATTGGTGCCTAATGTAAAGGGCTGCGGGCGGGCGCTGGATTGCAAAGTGGATGAAATCAATCTCGTAATGTCAGCCAGCCAGTCGCACAATCGAGCCAATATGCGCATGAGTTGCGAGCAATCGCTGGCGCAGTTCGCGGAGGTCGTCAAGTTTGCAGGGCAATCATCTGTCTTCATCAACGGTTCACTTTCAACCTCCTTTGGTTGTCCATTCGATGGCTGGATTCCCGAGGAGCGCGTCCTGGAGTTGGTGCAGCAGTTCCTCGATACCGGCCTCCAGGGAGTGACGCTGTGCGATACGACCGGCATGGCAAATCCGAAACAGGTGCGCCGTTTGTGCGAGGTGGTCCTGAGGCGCTGGCCTGAGGTCCCATTCACCTTGCATTTCCATAACACGCGAGGCATGGGCCTGGCGAATGTAGTGGCGGCGCTCGGGACCGGAATGTGCCGTTTCGACGCTTCGCTTGGCGGGCTTGGCGGTTGCCCCTATGCGCCCGGTGCGACCGGGAATGTCTGCACGGAAGACATGGTGCACATGCTGGAACAGATGGGATACGACACTGCTGTCGATCTCGATGCACTGATTGAAGTCGCTCAGGATCTGCCGGGAATCGTTGGCCATGATGTTCCGGGCCAGGTGATAAAGGCGGGCAAGGCGGATAGGAGATATCCCAAACCGGAATGGGTCACCGATGCGACAGGACAGGTTGTACTGAAGAGCTCGGGTCGCTGATCGGGCAATACCTGTTCCAGACCAGATTTGACGCTTGCAGGAATTACTTTTCGAGGAGGTTTGTAATGCATTCGGACATGGAGATGTTGCGTTGCGCCATCGTGCGCGGAGGCACAAGCAAAGGTGTCTTCATCATGAAGAATGAGCTGCCACGCGACCCGACGAAGCGTGACGCGGTGATCCGCGCCATTTACGGCAGTCCCGACGTGCGGCAGATCGATGGCTTGGGCGGCGCCGATGTCCTGACCAGTAAGCTGGCGATCATCTCTCCGTCAACACGGGAGGACGCGGACGTTGATTACACCTTCGGCCAGGTGAGCATCGATACGGAATTCGTTGATTACGGCGGAAACTGTGGAAACATTTCCTCTGCCGTCGGTCCATTTGCCATCGATGAGGGTCTAGTCGAGCCCAAAGAGCCGTTTACGACGGTGAGAATTCACCTGACGAACAGCAACAACATCCTGGTTGCCGAGGTTCCGGTGAAGAATGGCCGCGCAGCCGTGGAGGGCGATTTCAGAATTGACGGCTGTCCTGGAACGGGCGCGAAGATCACGCTCGACTGGTCGGACACGGTGGGAGCAATCACCGGCAAGCTGTTGCCCACGGGGAATGCCAAAGACTGCATCCGGGTAGATGGCAAGGGATATCCTGTCTCAATCGTCGACGCGGCTAATCCGCTGGTTTTCATTCACGCCTCCAGCCTTGGCATGAAGGGAATCGAATCGCCCGCCGAAATCGAAGCCGACAAGAACCTGATGCGGATCATCGAGCGAATTCGCGGCGAGGCCTGCGTCATGATCGGCCTGGTCGATAAGCCGGAAGACGCTGCCATCAAGACACCATACCAACCGTTCTTCGCCATTGTCAGCGAACCAGCCGACTATCAGACCATCGGCGGATCGAAGGTAAAGGCCGCCGATGTCGATCTCGTTTCCCGGTTGCTGTTCATGCTGAGAATGCACAAGACCTATCCCGTGACCGGAACTGTATGTACCGGCGCGGCCGTGAGGGTCCCGGGAACGATTGCTTACGAGGTATTACGAGAGGAAGCCAAGTCCAGAATGACGGTTCAGATTGGACATCCGGGCGGCGTCATTCCGGTCGAAGCGGAAGCCACTTACAAGAATGACCAGGTCAAGTTGACACGAATCGGCGTGTACCGCACTGCTCGTCGAATCATGGATGGTTATGTATACGTAAGGAAATCAGTATTTGAGTAGAGCTACGCAGTCCCGGACACGTTTGCGAGCGAGGTGTTCGAATGGGTAAGACGATGTCGGAAAAAATACTGGCGAGTGCGGCTGGTATTGCGGAAACGACCGCGGGCGAGATTCTCTGGGTCCATGTTGCCAAGGCCATGATGGATGACATCCTCGGTCCGCGGGTGGAAATCGCGGACCAGATGAAAACCATACGGGACGAGGTGTGGGACCCGGGCAAGGTTGTCGTCATTTCCGACCACTACACTCCACCGGCAAGCGTGAAGCAAGCGGCGATTGTGAAGTTCACGCGAGAATGGGCCCGGGACCACGGTGTCGACAATTACTTCGAATCGGAAGGGCCGTGCCATCAGATCATGGTCGAGCACGGGCATGTCCTCCCCGGCCGGGTGGTGCTCGGCACCGATTCGCACACCTGCATGGGAGGAGCATTAGGCGCTTTCGCCACCGGAGTCGGGTCCACCGAGATGCTCGGTGTATTGCTTACGGGCAAAACCTGGCTTAGGGTCCCGGAGACCATCCAGGTGAAGTGGAGCGGGAATTTGCCCGATGGCGTTATGGCAAAAGACATCGCGCTCAAGACCATCGGGGCGATTGGTCACGCCGGCGCAACCTACAAAGCAGTCGAGTTTACCGGTAGCGCGATCGACGCGCTCAGCCTCGATCAGAGGCTGGCCATCACAAACATGGCGGTTGAAATGGGCGCCAAGGCCGGACTCATGTCGCCGGACACAAAAGTTGTCGAGTACCTGGAGAGTCAGAACATCAGCTCGGGATACTCGCTGGTCTTCAGCGATTCGGATGCCACTTACTGCGCGCGTTACGAGTTCCGCGCGGATGAACTCGTACCGGTCGTCGCCTGCCCGCATGAAGTAGACAACGTTTCCGAAATAGGCACAATGGAAGGCACTGAGATTCACCAGGCATACCTCGGCTCCTGCACCGGTGGGCGCTACGAAGACTTGGCGGCGGCCGCACGCCTGCTGAAAGGGCGCAAAGTGGCCAAGAACGTCAGGCTACTGGTGTCACCGAGTTCTCGTTCCATTTGGAAACAGGCCAATGCAGACGGAGTTCTCGGAATTCTGTTTGACGCTGGCGCGGTGATTCTGCCGCCAACCTGCGGCGTCTGCGTCGGAGTGCATTCGGGCTTACTGGCGGACGGTGAAACCTGTATCTCTTCGACGAATCGCAACTTCGTCGGCAGGATGGGCAGCCAGAAGGCCAACATCTACCTGGGATCGCCGATGACGGTCGCAGCCAGTGCCATCGCGGGCCGGATTAGAGATCCAAGGGCCTTCTTAAAGGGAGGTAACGGTTGTGAGTAGCATGATCGTTCGCGGCAAGGTGTTCAAGTACGGCGACAACATTAATACTGACATCATTTCTCCGCCGCAATACATGGAGCTTAGTGTCGCCGAGGCGGCGAAGTATACGCTCAGCGCGCTGGATCCGGAGTTTGCCGGCAAGGTGCGCAAAGGCGACATTCTGGTGGCCGGCGTCAACTTCGGCTCAGGTTCCAGTCGTGAAACCTCGCCGTTGACCTTGCGCTACCTCGGTGTGGGAGCAATCGTCGCCAGGTTCTTTGCTCGTATCTTCTATCGCAATGCGATTAACATCGGCCTGCCCGTGGTCGAGTGCCGCGAGGCGGACCGGATCAGCGCGAACGACATCATTGAGATCGACTTCGAGCGGGGCAGGATTGCCAACACAACCAGGGACGAAGTTTACGATTGCAGCGCCATCCCGCCCCACATTCTTGAGTTGGTGCAGGAAGGCGGTCTGGTCGCTTACTTGAAGAAGCATTTGTCCGAACCGGTGAAGATCAGTTCCAGTAGCGGGTAGAGGCCCGCAGATTTGCAGCAGAGAAACAGATTCCATAAGTAGCTACAAAAAGCATTATCAAATTTCATGGCAGCAAAACTGAAGCGGTGAAAAACATGTCATTTGTTATTAAGGGAAGACCCATCAGCAAGGGGTATGCGGAGGGAGAGGCGCTAGTCTGCCATCAACCGATAGGATTCAACTTCGGGGTCGACTTGACGGACGGCAGAATTCTCGAACATGGCCATGAGCTGCTCAACAAGTCCATCAAGGATAAAATCCTGATTTTCCCTCACGGTAAAGGCAGTACCGGCGGTTCCTACGTTGTCTACCAACTAGCGAAGTGCAAGAGCGGTCCCAAGGCGATGATCAACCTGACTACGGAAACGATTATTGCCGTTGGCGCAATCATGGGCGGCATTCCCGTGGTGGACAGCCTGGAACAGAACCCGCTGGAGGCTATCAAAACCGGTGACTACGTGAAGGTGGACGCCGTTAACGGAACAGTTGAGGTGGAGAGCAAATGAAGCTGACAGACGAAGAGAAACGCATGCTCGACGGCGAGTCAGGGCAGCCGGTGAAGATGGCGATGGATATCGTGGTGGCCATTGGTGAGATCTACGGGGCCGAAAAGTTGATTCCGATTAAGACAGCGCATATCGCGGGGCTCTCGCTGAAGAGTCACGGCATCGCGGGCATGGAATGGGTCGAGGACATCGCGAAGAGCGGTGCGAAGGTATGCGTGCCGACAACGTTGAACGTGATTGGAGTCGATCGGAGCAGGGACTTGAAAATACCTGTGGACTGGTCGACAAACCAATTGCGAATCGAAAAAGCCTACGAATGCATGGGTTGTTATGGTTCTTCGACGTGCGTTCCTTACTACATGGGATTCATACCGAAGTTCGGAGAATCGATTGCGTGGGCGGAGTCGTCGGCGGTTGTGTTCACTAACTCCGTACTAGGCGCTCGGGATAATCGTGAAGGCGGGCCGACCGCCATGGCTTCGGGACTTACTGGACGCACTCCTCTGTACGGATTGCACCTCGACGAAAACCGCAAGGGAGATGTGCTCTACAAGGTAACTGCCGATTTGCGCGATATCGCCGACTACGGCGGGCTAGGTGCCTATGTTGGAAAGAGAGTCGGGACGAAGATCCCGGTCTTCAGCGGCATCTCTTATCCTTCGACGGAAGCGTTGGTCTACCTGGGGGCTGCGTTGGCATCCTCCGGCGGCGTCGCTATGTTCCACGTCGCCGGCGTCACTCCGGAAGCGCCGACGGTAGAGGCGGCCTTTGGCGGTAAGAAGTACGACACCATTGTGATCACCAACCGCGAAATCGAAGAAGGCAAACAGCAGCTCACCTCTGCCCGCGACAACAAGGTTGACTACGTGGCGCTTGGCTGTCCGCACTACTCGTTGTCACAACTGGAAGAGCTTGCAAGAATTTTGCATGGCAAGAAGATATCCAAGGACGTGACCATGTGGGTGCATACCAACGTGGCGATCAAGGCCATGGCTGCTCAACTCGGCTACGTGCGGGCGATTGAAGAATCAGGAGCGATCGTTACCCAGGACTTGTGCACCATCCTGGGAAATCCCGAGGCACTCGGGTTCAAGACGCTAGCGACGAACTCAGGCAAGATGGCCTTCTACGCCCCGGGATCCAACGGATTTGGCGTGTGGTTTGGAGAAGCGAAACGCTGCGTTGATGCGGCGGTGACAGGTTTCTGGAAGTAAACAACTCGGGTTAGCGAACGCAGATGCGAACGGAGGACTCACCATGAGTTCCGGCCCCGGCGTAAAAGCGATTCAACCTGCCCTTCAATCTACCTCGATCGGTCGCGAGGAGATGAGGGGGAAACTAATTCGGGCGGCGATCACGATTCTTGTGCCTGTCCTGATTCTTTTGGCACCTGTTCCCGCGGATCTTCCAGTCGCCGCCTGGAAGCTATTTGCCATCTACATTGGCGCCATCCTGGGCATGATGCTGCGCCCGGTGCCAGAAGCCGTCGTGCTGCTGGTGGCGATCGCCATTGCGGATAATAGATGTGAATTGCAAGACCGCATTACTCAACCGCGCCGGTCTTGTTTGATGGTGACGCAATGGAGGGGAGCACCACGTTGAAAGATGACGATCATAAAGAAGATAAGTTGCAGAACGATATTCGATAGCCGGGGCGTGGAGACGCTGGAAGTAGATGTTGAGACCCAGAATGGATTCGGCAGGGCCGCGGCGCCTTTTGGCGCACCCGGAAGCCGAGGCGAGTTCGAGGCGCCGGCATACTCGCCGGAGGGAATTCAGGGATCGATTTCGCTTCTGAAGCGAAGTATTTTTCCCGCGCTCATCGGCACGGATGCCACCGAACGGCGGCGGATCGACCAGTTCTTGCACGAGGTTGATGCCACGCCGAATTTCGAGCGCATGGGCGGCAATGCCTCCACCGTGGTCTCCGTGGCCTGCGCGATAGCCGCGGCAGAGTCGTTGCAGATTCCATTGTTCAAGTTTGTTGATGATAAGGCGAAGTATAGCCTTCCTTTTCCTCTGGGCAATATCATCGGCGGTGGGGCGCATAGTCTGGGACCGGCCCCCGATATGCAAGAGCACCTTGTAGTTCCATTGGGTATTAAGAGCGCAAAACAGGGAATCCGGATCAATCTGCTGGTGCATGAGGAAGTCGGCAGGCTGCTGGAGAAGAAGGACCCGGCCTTTGCGGGCGGCACCGACGACGAGAATGCGTGGACGGCGAACCTGAACGACTTCGAGGCGTTTGAAATTCTCGAAAAAGCTTGCAAGAAAATCTCCGACCAGCAGGGAGTGGAGCTAAGAATAGGCTTGGATCTTGCAGCGGATCGCCTGTGGGATCCCAATGGGAAGGTCTACCGCTACACGCGTGAAGGCACCACCCGGACCTCTCGGCAGCAACTGGACTACCTTACGGAGCTGGTCGACAGGTTCCAGATGATTTGGGTCGAAGATGGATTCCATAGCAACGATTACGAAGGTTTTGCTGCGCTAAATGCGCGGATTGGAACCAAGTGCCTCGTCTGCGCTGACGATATCTATGCCACCAATCCGCAGCGCACCGAAGCTGGAATCAAGGCAAAGTCGGCCGGAGCAATGATCGTCAAGACAAACCAGGTGGGCACGATCACGGGCGCCGAAACCACTTCAAGACTGGCACAGAATCATGGGGTCTCGATAGTCTTGTCGCATCGTTCGGGAGAGACGGTCGATGACTCAATCGCTCATTTTGCGGTGTCATGGAACGCTTTGATGATCAAGACTGGCGTCAAGGGCGGGGAACGGCTGGCGAAACTGAATGCGCTGATCCGTATCGAAGAGGAGTTCGGCATTAAATTGATTGAATGGCCCACGCTGGCGAAATCGGCGACGGTTCGCTGAGGCCGAGAACATTGCAGGCCGATCCAGGTGGTGAGTTTCACGTTTTAAAAAGTTGAGGCCCCACCTGCCGGATCGTCTCTGGCCCACGCTGCTGGCGCCGACCATCAAGGTGAAAGTTTCGTGTACTGAGATCGGCCCGGAGATGAAACATGCAATACCCTCATCTGTTCCAGGAAGGCACCATAGGTGTCTTACGAATCAAGAACCGAATCGTGATGCCGGCGATGGGCACTAACTTTACGGGTACGGACGGCATGGTATGTGATCGTAATATTTCCTATTACCGGGAGCGGGCGCGCGGCGGGGTTGGACTGATCATTGTAGAAGCTGTCTACATCCACCAGAGCGGGAAACACCGTGCCAATGGTATCGGAGCTGCCGCGGACCGCTTTATTCCCGGGTTGCAAAGGCTTGCGAAAACCATTCGGGATGAAGGGGTGGTGCCCGCCATCCAACTGATACACACCGGGAGGTTGATGTCGTCGAAGTCCAGTGGGCTTCCGGTACTCGCGCCCTCGGCGGTTCCACACCGGATGACGGGCGAGGTTCCGCGGGAAATGACCGTCGAAGATATCAATCTCATGATTGAGTGCTTTGCCGCCTCTGCGGCAAGGGTTGTTGAGGCTGGTTTCGAGATGGTGGAAGTCCACGGCGCACACGGTTACCTGCTGCAGCAGTTTCTCTCGCCGTACTCGAACCGCCGTCGGGATGGGTACGGAGGATCGTTCGAGAACCGGGCAAGGTTTCCGTTGGAAGTGGTTCGGGCCGTGCGCAAACGGTTGAATGGCAGTGCTCAAGTCATATATCGCTTGAGCGCCACCGAGTTCATGCAGGGCGGACTCACCACGGAGGAAATGAGCGAGTTCGCGCAAACGCTTCAGGCCGAGGGCATCGACGCACTGCACGTAAGCGTCGGGCTTAATGAGACTGACTTCACACTAGGGCAGGTGATTCAATCGATTTATTATGAGCCCGGCAATTTGGCTAGAAGCTGTTTCATAACCTACGCAAGACGATCATGAAGCAGGCGATCTGAAAGAAGGCCTGGTAGATGTTCAGCTTGCGGTCATATCGAACCACCAGATGGCGGAAGTTTCCCAGCCAGGCATTGGTTCTCTCGATCTTCCAACGTTTGCGATAGCGGCGCAGGGCACGTCCGTCTTGTGTTGCCTGGCGAACCCTGCCAGCTCTGTGAGGCACGATCAACTCGATGCCGCGCTTCTTCAATCGTGCTCGCAACGGGTCGCTGTCGTAGGCCCTGTCGCCAATCAGCCTTTGCGGTTTCTGCCGCGGACGGCCGCGCCGACATCGGTTCGGGACGCAGATCGTTGCAAGGGTGGTTTCCGCGAGTTTGACTTCCGCCGGGGAGGCCGATCCCAAGTGGTTTCCCAGAGGAACACCCTTGCCATCGACCACCACCATCCACTTTGTACCCTTGCCACGCTTGGTTTTGCCGACTCCAGCGCCCCCTTTTTGGCAGAGGCGAAACTGCCGTCGATAAACGCCTCGCTCCAGTCCAACAAGCCCTTGCGATTCAGTTCACCCAGAAACGTCCGCCAGATCGTCAGCCACACATCCTGCTCTTCCCAGTCGTGCAGTCGACGCCAACACGTCGCCGGGGAAGGATACTCCGCCGGCAGATCCTGCCACCTCGCCCCACTACGCGCGATCCACAAAATGCCTTCCAGTACCCGGCGGCTATCCGACCAAGGACGGCCTCCCCGCTTGCTCTTGCGCAACTTGGGCAGCAACGGCATGATCTTTTCCCACTGCCGGTCCGTCAACATCGGGCCGCCTCGTGGCATTCAAAGTTCCTCCTGCCACCTTATCGCCCAATGCCAACCGCCTCGCCAAGTACCGCCCTCGATTCAGAATCAGGTTATGAAACAGCTTCTAAGTACGCTCGCGCAATCAAAGCGAAGGTGAGCCTTCCTGTCATCGCCGTGGGGCGTATCAATAGCCCAGAAGTAGCGGAAGCGATCCTTGCGCGTGGCGATGCCGACTTCGTTGCCACTGGGCGCGCCCTGTTTGCCGATCCCTACTGGCCTCGCAAGGCAAGGGAGGGCAGGCCGGAAGACATACGCAAATGCGTGGCTTGCAACATGGGCTGCATCGGCCGACTTATGCAGCAGAACGATGTCAAGTGCACTCAGAATCCTTGGGTGGGAACCGATTTTGAAGCGGTCTTACCGCCGGCACCGCTGAAGAAACGCGTGCTGGTCTTAGGCGGCGGGCCGGCCGGACTCGAAGCAGCTCGCGTCGCAGCGGCACGCGGACATCACGTTACGCTGCTGGAGAAGCACGCTCATCTAGGCGGCCAGGCGCAACTCGCCTGTGTCCCGCCAGGAAAAGCTGAATTGCAGGAGGTGATCCGATCTCGCGTGCGTGACTTGGAAAAGCTGTGTGTCGAGGTGAAATGTGGAGTGGAAGTTACAGCGGGCGACATCGAAGCGGCGAAGGCCGATGTGGTGATAGAGGCTACCGGCGCGCAGCCGGCGGCTCTGGACATCTCCACTGATTTTCCAGAAAAGGTTGTGTCCGCCTGGTCAATTTTGGCCGGGCAACAGGTTCCGGGGAAGAAAGTGCTGGTCGTAGGGGGAGGGATGGTCGGCTTAGAGACAGCCGACTTTCTGGCGTCACAAGGCAAACAAGTTGTCTTGATCGAACTGCTTGACCAGTTGGGACAAACGATTACACCGACCGTGAGAGCCACTCTCCTGTCACGCTTGGCAAGCCTGAATGTCCAGACCACTACCGGGGTGCTCCTCGAACGCTGGAATCATAATGGAGTCTTGCTTCGGAAGAGGGACGGATCGGTTCTTCTTTTTCCGGACATCGAGAATATCGTAATTGCCGTAGGTGCTCGCTCTAATCGGCTCAAATTTCCAGAGCTTGCGGGCATCGCTTGGAAAAGAGTGGGAGACTGCGAGAGACCGCGCGACATCCTGGCGGCTGTGTGCGAAGCTGCCGAAGTCGCAGTCAAACTATAGGCCAGTTTGAATCTGCTGAAAAGTGCGCTTGGAGATATATGCCATCATCAAAAGCGGCCGTTCAACCGATCAAAGTTTCCACTCCGGCTTCCACTCGTAATCTAGCGTTGAAATGGCTCGTCCCGGTTGGGATCGGTATCGTGCTTTACCTTATACCAACGCCGGCTGGTCTGCCTGCTTCGGCTTGGCACTTTTTTGCACTGTTTGCAGCCACGGTCGCTGCGCTGATGACCGAACCGGTTCCAAGTCCAGCGGTGGGCTTCATTGGCGTAAGTGCGGGTGCCTCTTTCATCCTGGTAGGCAAAACGCCGGCCGAGGCAATGCGATGGGCGCTTGCCGGGTTCTCAAATGACACGGTATGGCTCATTATGGCGGCCGCAATGTTTGCGCTCGGCTATGAAAAGACCGGTCTAGGGCGAAGGATCGCGCTCATGCTGGTGCGGACGCTGGGGAAGAGGACGCTCGGACTGGGTTATGCCATTGCGCTCTCCGACCTTGTGTTAGCGCCGTTCATGCCTTCGGCAACCGCGCGTAGTGGCGGCACCATATATCCGGTGGTCAAGAATATCCCGCCGCTCTACGGTTCATCTCCCACGGAGAACCCACGCAAGATCGGTGCGTACCTATGTTGGACTGCGTTTGCGACGGCATGTGTTACGAGTTCCATGTTTGTGACCTCGCTGGCCCCTAACCTGCTCGCAGTCGAGCTGGTGAAGAAGATTGCTCACGTAGACATCACGTGGACCGGTTGGATGATGGGCTTTCTCCCGGCGGGCATGATTGTTTTTCTGGTGACTCCGCTGTTGACCTATTTCATCTACCCCCCCGAGATAAAACAGGGGGATGAGGTCGCCAAGTGGGCAGCGAGTGAGCTGGGCGGAATGGGACGCATTTCGCGCCGGGAAGTGACCATGGCCGTGCTGGCCGTCTTCGCGCTGTTGGCATGGATACTGGGGACGCGATGGATGACCGCCACTACGGTCGCCGCGCTTGTGATCTCACTGATGGTGCTCACCAAGGTGGTCGATTGGAGCGACATCATAGCGAATAAACAAGCGTGGAGTGTGTGGGTATGGTTTGCCACCCTGGTCAACATGGCCGATGGCCTGAACCGTGTCGGATTCCTCTCGTGGTTTGCGAATCGCAGCGCAGCGATGATCGCTGGCTTTCGCATGATGCCGATGATCATTACACTGGTCGTATTGTTCTGGGTCATTCACTACGGTTTTGCAAGCGCGACCGCTCACACTACGGCGGTTCTGCCGGTGTTCCTTGCCATGATCGTCACCGTCAGCGGGATTCCGTTGAAGCCGGTGGCACTCGTGCTGGTATATTCGCTTGGAATCCAGGGCGTGATCAGCCCCTATGCTCATGGCGCGGCGCCGATCTGGTACAGCGCTGGCTACATCAGTACGAAGGACTTCTGGCGACTGGGCGCAATCACAGGGGCGGTGTACCTACTGGTGCTGCTGTTGGTCGGGTTCCCGTTCCTCCTCCGGTTCATGCGATAGGCATCCGGGAGTAGTGTCATGCCGGGGACGGCAGCCGCCTTCGGGGATTCTGAGAAGTGGCGTAAGTCGGAACATCATCAGAGGAGAACTTCGTGCGAACACTCGCTCCTGTACTGATTATCGGCATGGTTTTGTCCACACTGTCTCAGATCGGTTTAGCGCAAGGAAGGGAGAAATGGGTCGTCAGTTGGGCTGGGTCTGTCCAGGGACCTTATCCTATCGGCAATCCTTCGGCGCAACCCGATCTGCGCTTTGCGTTTCCTTCCGCTGAGGCCGGAGCCCGTGATCAGACGTTCCGGCTCATCGTCCGGCCTGATGTCTGGGGCTCACAGGTCCGGCTGCGACTCTCGAACGTCTTCGGGACCAAGCCGGTGACCTTTGACGGCGTGTTCGTCGGACTGCAACTCGGCAGTGCCGCGTTGGTCGCTGCCAGCAACCGACCGGTGACGTTTGGCAGCCGGTCGACGGTCACCATCCAAGCCGGCCAATTCGCCTGGAGTGACGCGGTGACATTGCCGTTCTTTACCAAGATGGGCACGGAAGCGCTGGCCGGACGCAAACTCGCGGTGAGTTTTCATGTCGTCGGCGAGAGTGGGCCAATGACATGGCACGCCAAAGCGCTCACCACCTCGTATCTCACCGCGCCGGGCGCTGGCGTCAAGGGAGAGCGCGAGGACGAGGCGGCGTTCCCATACACCACGGCATCCTGGTATTTCCTTGATGCGGTGGAGATGATGATGCCGCACGACACGTCGGCGGTCGTTGCGTTTGGCGACTCCATCAGTGACGGAACGGCCTCCACCATGAACGGCGACGACCGCTGGCCCGACGTGCTTTCGCGGCGTCTCCATGCCGTTTACCGCGACCGCATCGCGGTTGTGAACGCCGGGATTGGCGGCAACCAAGTCGCAGGGCCGGCCGAATATGGACCTAGCAAGCCAATTCCCGGAGGACCGGCGGCCAGGCAACGAATCGACCGCGATGTGCTCGGCCTATCCGGCGTCAAGACTGTAATCTGGCTGGAGGGGATCAACGACTTCAGTCGAAACGGCAATGCCACCGTGGAGACGGTACAGGCGGCGATCAAGGAAACCGTGGTTCGTATCCGTAAACTTCGGCCCGACGTCCGCATCATCGGCGCGACGGTGACCAGCGCTTTCGGCAGCTCTAGCCCGGCTCACGGGTTTGTCGAGCAGGACGAGAAGCGCAAGGCGCTGAACACGTTCATTCGTAGCGCGGGCCTGTTCGATGGCGTCATCGATTTCGACGCGGTGACCATAGACCCCCAGAACGGCGGCCTCAAAGCCGAGTTTATTCCGGAGAGCACGACTGGCGGCGCAGGAGACAAGTTGCACCCCAACCGAACCGGGTACCTGGAGATGGGGACGGCTATAGATCTCAACCTGTTCAAGCCGTGATCATCGGTTGGTGGCATCGATCGTTCCCCAATTACTGCTCCCTTATCCCCGCATTGGGCTCGACGGGAGGAAGGGACACGCCGTCGGCATCGTGGTCCGTGGCTGTCGGTTTATCCTTACCTGGGGGATATCACGACACGGTTACGTCTGGTGGCATCTACGCGTAGCTTCTTGAACTCCTTCACAAGACCCACGATCGCCTGTTCCACTGGAAGACGTTCGAAACTGGAAGCCCCGACAAAACCCTGCGCATCACTGCGTTCCAGCACATACGCCACCTGTTCCGGCCCCTCGAAGGGACCTCCGTGCGCAAGCGCAATCACGTTGGGGTTCACCGCCCGCGCAGCGTCGATCATTTCCTGCGTGGCCTTAACCGCTTCATCCATGGAGAGCGTGTGACCAGCGCCGATTGTGCCGCCGGTCGTCAGACCTACGTGCGGAACAATCAGGTCCACGCCGGCTTCCGCCATCTGGCGACTTTCTTCCAGCGTTCGTACGTAGCAGGTGGTATACAAACCGCTTTCACGCGCCGTGGCAATCATTTCCACTTCGCGTGCAAACCCCAGTCCGACTGATTCCAGGTCCCGCCGGATGTTCCCGTCAAACCGGCTTACGGTGGGATAGTTGATAACGCCCGAGAACCCGACATCCCGGACGTGCTGCAGAAACCGGCGCATGTTGCGCGTCGGATCGGTTCCGCAGACTCCGGCCAGAACGGGGGTGTCCTTCACCGCGGGAAAAACATGCCTTTCACCGAGTTCCAGCACAATGTCGTTAGCATTGCCGTATGGCATCAGGCCGGCAATCGACGGAAGGCCGTCCATGCGGAATTTGCCGCTGTTATAAATGACGATCAAGTCGATTCCGCCGAGTTCAGCGCACTTGGCCGAGAGCCCATTACCGGCGCCCGCCATCATGATGGCCTTGCCGGCCGCGAGTGTCGCTTGCAGGCGGGCCGCTACTTCGTTTCGCGTGTACTGCTTTACCATGATTGCCTCCTCACAAACTCCGGGCATGAATCAATTACTTGGTCTGTCTTGCCTCGAGCGCGTGCGTGGAAACCAGGCTGATCAGCCGTGCGACGGCGGTTTCCGCGCAGATTTGCTCGTTGATGTAGGCCTCCAGAAACACTACGTCTCCGCGATCGCCCAGCGCCTTAATGGCGGCATCCATGAACGCTTTGTCCGCAATAGGGTCATAGAACACTCCGCCCACTTTGTCGTACTCGGAAAACCCGCGAACTGGCAGGATGAGTACCGGTCGCGTTTTGGACTTCGCCAGCTTCTCCCCAACCCAGCGGCCCAGGATCGCGTTCTCTTCCACGGTGGTTCGCATCAGAGTCGTGTTCGGACTGTGGCGGTAGAATCGCCGTTCGGCGTACTTGGAAGGGACCGTCTCGGGGGTCGTGAAGTTGACCATGTCCATGGCGCCGGGGAGAACCACCTGCGGAATGCCGCGCTCACCAGCTGCCTCGAGTCGCTGAGGTCCGGCGCTAAGCTGTCCGCCACACAGCTCGTCGGCCAATTCTGTTGTCGTCAGGTCCAGCACCGCGTTGATGACTCCTTCATCGATCAACTCTTCCATCGCACGTCCGCCAGTACCGTTGGCGTGAAATATGAGGGTATCGAAACCCGCATCGCCCAGTAACTTGTGACAGCTCATGGCGGCAGTTGTAGTGACCCCAAAAGCGGTGATGGCCACGGTTGGGCGACCGCCCGCTTCATGAAGGTTGCCACCCTTTGCGCCGCCTTCCGCCATGCCGCAGATTGCCGCAGCCGCATTGCTCAGTACGCCGCGAAGGATCGGGTTCATACCGATGATGTCGGTGATCGTGTTGACCATCACGATGTCACGTGTGCCGACGTAAGCCGGTCCCTTGCTGCTCGCCGCCATGGTCGAGATCATGACTTTCGGAATCCCAATGGGCAACGCGCGCATCGCGGCACATGCCACCGCAGTGCCGCCGCCACCGCCCAACCCAAGAACGGCGTCGATGAGGCCGTCCCGTTGCAGTTTCGTCAACACGACAGTTAAGCCCGTTGCCATAACTGCAAGCGCCTTGCCGCGATCCCTGGCTGCCACAAGGGTATTGATCTCCGCGCCGCCTGCCTGTGCAATGTCACGACGAGAGATGGCGGCCAGCATCGCAGGCTGGCCGAGCACGCCGATATCCATCAGTACAGCTTGATGCCCGCGCTTCTCGATGATCCGCTCAATGAAAGCGGCGTGTTCACCTTTCGTGTCCAGCGTACTTACAACCGCAATCTTCTTACTTTCTCGCATGTTCGACTCGGTATTGATTGCATGCCACCGAAACTCGCGGTCGCGCGCGGGCTCCGCTTAGTTCTCGGCACTAAAAACGCGCCCCTTGGGTTCGGGACCAAGGAACGCAACAATTGCCACGATGACGAGAGCGCTCGCCGTTCCCAGTGCAATCGCCTGCCCCAGCGTGAAGCCGGCTTTTTGTACCAACAACGTTTGTATTGTTGGTCCAAAAGAACCGATTGCCGCGCCGACGCTGAATGATGTCCCAGGCCCGACGCCGCGCACGCTGGTTGGAAACCGCTCCGCCAAATATGCCGGGATCACGCCCCAGAAGCCTACCGCGAAGAAGCCCTCGAGCAAACCGCCGAGCATGACGAGATTGTAGTTGTGGGTAAGGCAATAAAGCGGGATCAGCAAAGCCCCTACCAACGCGAAAACCGATAGCGCGACACGACGGCCTGTCTTTTCCGACAATGCGCCCGCAGACCAATACCCTAGCAGGCTCCCTATGTTGAGCAAGATCAAGAACTGCGTACGTTGTCCAATGGTGAGGTGCAGTTCCCGAGTCAGATACGTGGGCCACAACGACGCCAGGCAGAACTGCGAAAGCATGGCGCCGATCATGAGCAGAAAGGCATGCAGGCTGGTGCCCAGCATGTCGGGCTTGAGCAGGCGAATGACGGAAATGCCGTTCTCCTTCTTGCCGGCTTTCTGCAGTGCTTCGCGTCGCGCTTCAAACACCGGCGACTCTTTCACACCCGTGCGGATGTATAGGAGCAGCAACGCGGGAAGGAAGCCGATCAAGAACAGTGCCCGCCAACCCCAAATCGGAAAGACGAAGAAATAGGTCACGGTTGCGAGAAAGTATCCACAAGGATAGCCCCCCTGAAGAATGCCCGACGCCACGCCACGCGAGCGTTGCGGCCAACTCTCCATCGCAAGCGGGGTTCCAGCCGCCCATTCACCTCCCATGCCAAATCCAAACAACAGCCGGCAGAGGAAGAACCATTTGAAATTGGGGGCCAAGCCGCTCAAGGCGGAAAACACGGAAAACGCAAGGATGGAGACCATTAGCGGAAGCTTGCGGCCAACACGGTCGCCCCAGGTTCCAAAGATCACGCCGCCGAAAAGTCGGCAGATGAGCGTTCCCGTGATGACGGTCCCCATCGCAACCAGAGTTACTCCAAATGTCTTGCTGACTTCGGTCAGCACTAATACAAGGAGAAAGTAATCGAAGATGTCCAGACACCAACCAGCCCAGGTCGCGATCAACGTCTTCCATTGATCTCGTGTCGGTTCTTTCCACCACGGCATCGTCGCCACTGGCGCCGCTATTTCAGAAGTGGGACCATTGCTCGCCATTGGAGTCTCCTTTGGTAATTAGTAGGGTATCAGCTATACAACTTTCAAAGCTGCAGGTCAATTGTGAGCATGCAAGCAGAACTGAGGATTCGAGTACAGTGTCTCCGGATTTCACGGTTTGCGATAATGGCCGTGGTGTTTGCCGGTCATTGATTCAAACACAACTTGGGTAGTAACCTGCAAGTTTACGGGAAATCTGAAGCATAAGGCGATTCGCGCGCAAACCCCGCATGCAATACTTCGGGTCGGACGAGCGATTCCGGCGAAAGGAAGGGCTTATTGTTTTGGATTGAATTTGCTGTCGTTCTCGGCTGCATCTTCGTCGGCGCAAGGCTGAGCGGGATAGGGATCGGTTTAGCCGGAGGACTGGGCTTGGTCATTTTGGTCTTCGGCTTCAGGCTGCAGCCCAGTTCGCCGCCAATCGACGTCATGCTGATCATCATGGCGGTCATTACTATGGTCTCGACCATGCAGGCGGCAGGCGGCTTGGACTACCTGGTTGCTCTGGCCGAAAGAATCCTTCGCAAAAACCCCAACAGGATTACCGTCGTCGCTCCACTGGTCACCTACTGCTTCACCCTTTTCTGCGGTACGGCTTACGTCGCTTTCTCGTTATACCCGGTGATCGTGGAAGTTGCCTACGACGCTAAGGTGCGGCCGGAGCGGCCGTTGTCGATTGCCACCGTGGCGGCGACGCAAGCGGTCACCGCCAGTCCGATGAGTGCGGCGACTGCCGTGCTGATCACACTGGTCAGCTCGCATGGCATCACCATCGGCCAAATTCTGCTCGTCTGCGTTCCCGCTGGTCTGGTCGGCATTCTGGTGGGCGCGTTGTCGGTCTACCGGCGCGGGCTTGACCTGGAGAAGGATCCGGAGTTCCAGCGAAGATTGGCAGCGGGGGAAATTGCGCCTCCAAGAAAGATGCAGGAGCGCGTCATCACCCGGGAGGCCAAGCTTTCGGTCGTTTTCTTCGCGTTCGCCGTGGTCAGCATCGTTGCCCTGGGTTCGTCGCCGCAATTGCTGCCGTCGTGGACCGTGGGCGGCAAGCTCACCAGGCTCTCGATACCGAATGCCCTGGAAATGATCATGCTGTGCTTTGCGTTTATTACGGCGACCCTGTTCAAAATCAAACCAGCCAAGATCATCAACAACGCCATCTTTTCGACTGGCATGATGGCAGTGGTGGCGATCTTCGGGATTGCGTGGATGGCCGATACCTTCTTCAGCGCGCATAGCGCATTGCTGATCGCAACGCTGGGCGGATTTGTGAAGGCCTACCCGTTTCTGTTTGCGATAGCATTGGTGGTGATGGCTGCGCTGCTAATGAGCCAGGGCGCGGCAATGCGGGCAATCGGTCCCCTCGGGATGACCCTGGGCATCACTGCGGGCCACATGGTTGGCATGTTTCACGCCGCTTCGGCCATCAACATCATCCCCGGCACAGGCGCCGTCATCGGCTCCGTGTCGTTCGACCGAACCGGCACGACAAAGATCGGGAAATTCGTTTTCAACCATAGCTTCTTACGTCCGGGTCTGGTTTCCATCACCACATCGGTCATTGTGGCATACATACTGGCGTCCATTCTTTTGTAGAAGCGCCAAAGATTTGGACTTAAGCACGGTCGGACGCACACCATTCTCGAGACGTGGGCCGCATGGCACAGGAGGCTTAGCACATGAGAGAACGAGTCAAGCTACCCCCTTCAAAGGTCTTGATTGACTATGTTATGCGCCCCAGGCTTGAGGCCGATAGCCAGGATTCGTTCGAGCCCTTGATGGACTTGAACCGGGCGCACGTGGTGATGTTGGCGGCGCAGGGAATTGTGCAACAAGATAATGCCAGCAAACTGATGCGGGTGTTAGAGGAAGTTCGCCGGGGCGGCGCCGGAGAGATCGCCTGGGACCCCGCGCTCGAAGAGGTTTACTACAATCTGGAGACGCACATCATCAAGAAGGCGGGAGCGGCGATTGGCGGGCAGATGCACACAGGCCGCAGCCGCAACGACCTGGCTGCCGCGCTGACGCGCATGTCCGTTCGCAACCAATTGTTGCGATTGGCTGCATTTTTGCACGCATTGAGGCAGACACTGCTGCAGTTGGCCGAGGCCCATGCCAGCACCATCGTGACCGGCTACACTCACATGCAGCCGGCCCAGCCCACAACCTTGGGACACTATTTCCACGCTATCGCCCAAGCGCTGGAGCGCGACGAAGTCCGCTTGCAGCAGGCTTATGAAGTTGTGAATCGCTGTCCGCTGGGAGCCTGCGCCTTTAACGCAACCGGCTTCCCCATCGACCGCCAGCTGCTGGCGGAGCTGACCGGATTCGCCGGCCTGGTGGAGAATTCAATCGATGCCGTCGCCAGCCGCGACTATGTTCCTCAGGTGCTGGCAGCCTTGGCGACCATGGGCACGAATCTGAGCCGACTGGCCCAGGACCTCTACATCTGGGCAACTGACGAGTTCGGCTGGATCGAAGTGGGCGATGATGCCGCTGCCACCTCAAGCATCATGCCGCAGAAGAAGAACCCGATCACGCTTGAGCATATTCGGGGCAAAGCTTCCCACTTGATCGGCGCGGTTGTTGCTGCCCTCGCCGCGCAGAAGGGCACGCCCTATGGGCACCTGCGCGACGTCTCCCTCGAATCAACCCACCCTTTGCGGGAGGGATTCCGCGAGGCAGAGGCGGTGCTGAATCTTGCCACGGCGACGCTTCGCTCTCTGCAGGTGAAAGGTTCCATCGCAGAGGCGCGGGCGGCCGAGAACTTCTCGACTGTAACCGAGTTGGCTGACGTAATAGTGCGTGAGACGGGAATCTCGTTCCGCGAAGCACATATCGTAGTCGGTACCGCGGTGAGCGAGTTGCACGACCGAGGTGCTCATACGGTAGACCTCAGTCTGGAACTGCTGGAACGAGTTGCGAAGGAGCGTCTCGGACGCGTGCTGGGCTTGACCGAGGCATCTCTCCGGCGCGCTCTTTCTCCTGCCGAGAACGTGGCTGTCCGTTCAGTGACAGGCGGGCCGGCACCCAGTGAGGTGCTAAGGAGCGTAAAAGCCAGTCAAGAGCGATTGGCCGGCCATGAGACTTGGTGGCGGGAACGGCTAGAGGAACTAGAAGCCGCCCGCCGCCGTCTAGACGCTGCTTCAGCGCGCCTGATTTCTCCTGCATCACAGGCGGGCCCGGCCAAATCCTGACGATTTGAAGGAGGGAAGGATATCGAGGGGTAGCCGCGAAGAACTCCTCGATTACGACGGCACTTACGCCCGCCTGTTCGAAATCCAGGCACGGCACTACAGGTAAACGCTCGCGGCAACCTCGGGTTCAACTCCCGATAAACGAGTGCTGGACTTCAAGCCTGAAGAACAACCCTACTCTCATTATCTGCATATCTAAAGGTTAGGCATACGGTCTGGGCACAACGCATCTGATCTGCCGATTTCTTGTGCTTACCGAGTCAGCGTGAATTGGGCTCGCAAGGAAAACCGTGTAGCCGTTTGAGGAGATTCTCTTCGACGCACGAACCGCGGCGCGGCACGTTGCCACACAATAGTTGCATTCTGAGGGTTATCCTTAGCACTGGAGATTGACATGTCGATTCGACCCATTAAGCGCCTCATCAAATCCAAGCCAACGCTGGAAGGCGCCGGCGTACACCTGCGCCGCGCCTTCGGCTTCGGCAACACGTCAGACTTCGACCCGTTTCTCCTCCTAGACGACTTCCGCAATGACGTTCCGGAAGATTATCTGGCTGGCTTCCCTTGGCACCCACACCGCGGCATCGAGACCATCACCTACGTACTCGCCGGAACGGTCGAGCACGGCGACAGCATGGGGAACAGCGGTTCCATTGCTGCCGGCGATGTGCAATGGATGACGGCGGGGAGCGGGATCATCCACCAGGAGATGCCGAAGGGCGACCAGGCGGGCCGGATGCACGGGT
The DNA here is from genome assembly GCA_963842345.1 of uncultured Acidobacteriota bacterium. Lineage (GTDB taxonomy): Bacteria > Acidobacteriota > Terriglobia > Terriglobales > Acidobacteriaceae > CAWBRT01. The sequence goes on along the minus strand of CAWJGD010000011.1, from coordinate 33,733 downwards.
TCCAGTTGTGGGCGAATCTCCCCGCGTCGCTCAAAATGGCTGCGCCACGCTATCAGGAGGTAAAGGCGCGCGACATTCCCGTCGCCACCGAGGACGACGGAACGCGGGCGCGCGTTGTCTCCGGAAACTTCTGGGGAACCGTCGGCCCCATAGACCAGATCGCCGCCGACCCGATCTACCTGGATGTCTCGGTTCCGCCAGGCAAGAGAAAGACGCTGCCAGTCGAGACGACGCGCCACGCCTTCGCCTACGTTTTCGCTGGGACTGGGAAGTTCTGCAATGCTTCCGGCCCGCTCGCGGTGCCAACTGAAGCTGTTAAATGGGCGGACACCACGCCTCCCACGGAGGCGGACAACCGCTCGCTCGTGCTCTTCGACCGGGGCGACGAGGTGGTGGTGCAGGCAGGCGAAGATGGCATACGGTTTCTCCTGGTCTCGGGGAAACCTCTTGAGGAGCCTGTAGCGTGGTATGGGCCAATCGTCATGAACACGCAGGAGCAGCTCCGACAGGCGTTCGACGAACTACGCGAGGGAACGTTCCTAAAGTCCGCGCGCGAGGATAAAAACACCGGACGGCGAAAGGCGTCCTAAGTGCTCGCGACTTGTCTCAGCGTGGCTGGAATGAACTACATTCTTTGCTCTGGCGATGCGCTGGAGGAAGAAGGAAGTCACCCAACGAAGCGAATTTCGGCCCAGATTTTCGCCCTACCAACCTTTGCCTCCACAGGAGGGCTCATTCCATGCGCCAACCCATTCGCAGGCTCACATACACCATGTTGCTCGCCGCCATGAGTACCGTTCTTTCGTTCTCGTCTGACGCACAACAAATGCCTCAGCAACTCCAGCCGCCCGTTAACCAACAGCTTCTTCTCCAAGTCCACGGGGAGGGCGAACAGATCTACACCTGCAAAATGGATGGCGCGCAATTCACGTGGGCGCTGAAGGCACCCGACGCCCAGCTCTCCGACAAAGACGGCAAACCCTTCGGCAAACACTTTGCCGGCCCGTCCTGGGAAGCGAACGACGGCAGTCGCGTCACCGGCAAAGCCCTTGCCAGCGCACCTTCACCCGATCCCGATTCCATTCCCTGGCTGCTCATCAACATCGTCAGTCACGACGGTAATGGCCTGCTATCTCGCGTCACAACCGTTCAGCGCCTGAATACAAAAGGCGGCAAAGCACCCGCGTCCGGCTGCGACGCGGCGCACTCCGGCCGGGAAGTCCGCGTGCGGTATTCCGCCGACTATTCCTTCTACGCACCCAAATAACACCCGACTTCCGTTCGCGGCGTCTGCGAACCCGGTTTCGGAACCCGTGCCATTATCGATTGGATCAGAAGCTACTCTGTACTAAACTGTTCAAAACCTCAACGACGAACAGTCGATGAGCACGCGGAGGGAAACAGGAAATGTTTTACGACCCGGAAAAAAATGATCACGGTATGCCTCACAACCCGTTCAAGTCTCTGATCGTGCCGCGACCGATTGGGTGGATCTCCACGGTGAGCGCCGAGGGTATTCACAACCTGGCGCCTTACAGTCAATTTCAGATGGTGAACTCCGAGTGCCCCTATGTCATGGTGGGCTGCGCTCAGCACCGCACGGGAAGACGGAAAGACACAGTGGCCAACATCGAAGAGACCGGTGAATTCGTCTACAACATGGCGACCTATGATTTGCGCATGGCGATGAATGCCAGTGCCGCCGAGCTGCCGCCGGAAGTGGACGAATTTGCCATTGCCGGGTTGACCAAGGCGCCTTCCGTCCGGGTCAAACCCTGCCGCGTGGCGGAATCCCCCATTCACCTGGAATGCCGGTATTACCAGACGATCCGTTTGCCGGGATACACCACCGCGCAGTCGGTCGACATGATTATCGGCAAAGTTGTTCTCATTCACATCAAGGATGAGGTGATCGACGCCAATGGCAAGGTCGACATCGTTAAGATCCGTCCCTTGGCTCGCCTCGGCTATCATGACTATTCATGCGTTGACCGGATATTCGAAATCCTCAGGCCGGCGGAGCAAGACATTGCCGCACTCCAATCTGCTGCCAGGGAGAAGACGCTGGCTGCAGCGGCTTCCTACGCGAAGTGAAAAGTGGGATCAGGCTTCGCCCTCGATGGCGATCACGCGCAGCGGAAACGCCTCCAAACCACGCACTGCGATGGGGAGCGCGAAAACCTCGACACGCGCCTGCGTCAGGCTATTGAGATTGGCCAGGTTTTCGATCAGCGGAATATTCCTCTCGAAGAGCGCCCGGTGGTTTACGTGCTCCTCACTGCCGGGAACTTCAACGCCGGTCGCGTCCACGCCCATCATCTTCATCCCTTGATCCACCAACCAGCCGATCGCTTCGGGGGCAAAGTAGGGAGTCAGGCGGTAGCGGTCAGTCCCATAGAAAGGGGCACCGCCCAGATTGCAAAACACGATATCGTCTTTGCGAATCCCCCCGCTTGCTCGGCAGCTTTCCGCACCTGCATGCAATCTATCGCGGAGCCGCGGGGAGACTCGCGGAGATCGAGGATCACTGCATCCCCCATCAACAGCTCAAGTGACAGCGCCGCCAGGTCATCGCGATCCTTGAGCAGGTGATAAGGCGCCTCGATGTGTGTCCCAATGTGGCTCACCATGTTCACGTTATGCATGATGTACCACTGATTCTCCAGCCGCACTACGTTCGGGTTTACAGTCTCCGCCCCTATCATCTCCAGGGAAAACTTCCGCCCAGCCTTGCCGGGGTCGAGTACGTGCGAGAGGTCCACGATTCGTCTCACGCTAATGCCCTCCTATGTCAGTCGACACAAAATCGTAATCCAGCGGGTGTTTTCCGGGTACACTCTAAACTCGAGCGCGGCGTGCTCGGCGTGCGTGATGGCTCGACGCTACGCGCATCAACGCTCCTGAACTCCCGGGTGAATCGATGAATACACATGAAAATACGTCGGGTCAAGGTAAATTGGCGGCGCAAGAGACAATCCAGGTGAAGTGGTCCAGCGGGACAGAGCCGCCGAACCACAAAGCCCCCGTCCACACGGCCGACTGCCATCATCACATCTTCAGTTCTAGCTTCCCGCTCGCTAAAGATCCCAGTATGGTCTTGGGGGGCGACGGGAATGCAACCGTGGATGATTACCGCGCCCTCAAACGCCGGATCGGCATCGAGCGCAGCGTCGTGGTGGGTGCGGCGGCCTACGGGATCGACAATCGTTGTCTGCTGGATGCGCTTGCCCGGTTTGGTGAGAGCGCTCGCGGCATCGCGCTCGTCGATACCGGCATTTCCGATGCCGAGCTGAAGCACATGTCCAGCCTCGGGGTGCGCGGGATCCGGGTGAACCTCGTCTATCTTAGTGGAGCCACGATGGAGATGATTGAGCCGTTGGCGCATCGCATCAACGAACTCGGTTGGCACTTGCAGCTTAGCATGCCGGCCGATGTCACCGTGCAGCTCAAGGATGTGCTGCCGAAGCTGCCTGCGCCGATTGTCTTTGACCACATCGCACGCATTCCGCCCGATCCCGGCATTTCACATCCGGCATTTGCGGTCGTTCGCGGCCTGCTCGACAGAGGTCGAACCTGGGTCAAATTGTCGGGCGCGTACCTTCTGAGCAAAGTCGGTGCTCCTACTTACGCCGATACTGGCGCAGTGGCCCGTGCTTTCGCTCAGGCAGCTCCTGAGCGGATGTTGTGGGGCAGCAATTGGCCGCATCCAACCGAAAAAACGGAAAAGCCGAACGATGCTAACCTTTTCGACTTGCTGGCCGAGTGGGTTCCTGAAGAATCGGCTCGCAGAAAGATCCTTGTGCAGAACCCAGAGGAAGTGTACGGGTTTTCAAAGACGAGTTAATAACGCCCTTATCGCATACCTGGGCATCCCTAACCTCACATTCGACTAGATGATCGATACGTGAGCGTACTTGATCGATGGAGCATTTTCGAGCTAGGCAAAAGGGGCTGCCCTCGCGCTCCCTTTCGCAATCCAGCAGGCGGCAACAGTAAGCGATTCTCTCGCAATTTACGTGCTCGCGGGGTGCAGATTGAAGTACGATACTGCTCATCGAGTTGAGTGCAGCAGACGATGCGGGTTTTGCTCATATCAGGCAATCGGGAAGCCTCCGGGGTTATGACCCCGCTGCCGCTCGGGTTGGCGTGCGTTGCCGCTGCCACTGCGAAGGCTGGCTTCGAGGTGTGCTTCCTGGACCTGCTGTCAGCTCCCGACTGGGAAGCCGCCACGCAAAATGCAATCACACGGCTGCGCCCCGACGTGATTGGTCTGTCGGTGAGGAACATCGACGACCAGACGATGATCAACCCGAAGTTTCTGCTTCAACCGCTGAAGGAAGTTGTTGCTTTGTGCAGAAGAGCCAGCAGCGCTCCGATTGTGCTGGGTGGCGCTGGTTTCAGCATCGTTCCTGAAAGTGCGCTGGCTTACCTGGGAGCGGATATGGGTATCCAAGGCGAGGGCGAAACAGCGTTTCCCAATCTGCTGTCCTGGCTTGAAAAGGGCTCCCATGGCTCCCCGCCTCCCGGGGTTTACCTCGCCGGACAGCCGCAGACGCATGTGCCGAAGGCGATTGCCATTGACCTTGATTCTGTCCCTTTACCGGCGCCTGACGCATGGCTGAACTCCGGAATCAATCCCGAATGGCGGATTCCCGTGCAAACCAGGCGCGGCTGTCCGCTTGATTGCGCCTACTGCTCGACCAGTACAATCGAAGGTAGACAGGTGCGCTGGCGGTCTGTGGAATCCGTCGTAAACTGGTTGGTCAGTTACCGCGACCGTGGTTTCCGCAACTATCATTTCGTCGACAACACGTTTAACGTTCCTTTGGCCTATGCCAAAGAGCTTTGCCGCAAGATCATCGATGCGCGGCTCGACATCGATTGGTGGGCACAGATTTACCCGAAATGGAAGTGGGCTGACAAGGAATTAGCGGACTTGATGGCACAGGCGGGATGTACGCAGTTGAACCTCGGTTTTGAAAGCGGGTCAGAACCGGTGTTGCGGTTGCTCAACAAGAAATACAAGCCCGCCGAGGTGGCGAAGATCTCCGCCATCTTCGCCGCCATCGGCGTCAAACGAAACGGATTCCTGATGTTGGGCGCCCCCGGTGAAACCAGGCAGACAGTGGAGGAAAGCCTGGCGTTTGCCGAGTCGCTTCATCTCAATGGATTGAAGGTCACGGTAGGAATCCGCATCTACCCCAATACGCCGCTTGCCGCCCGCGCGGTGACCGAGGGGATCATTGATCGCGACGACGATCTGCTGTTCCCGCGCTTCTATTTGGCGCCTGCGCTACGCGACTGGCTGCCCGGACGTATCGCGGGTTACAACTCCCCGTAACTGCATGGCAGCGCTGGACACGGCATTTCTAACATTCATCTGGTCAACTATACTTGGCACAAAATGGAAAGGCATTGCGAGGAACCCAAAATGATCTTTGAAATGGCTCAGATTGAGATTAAACCCGGGATGGAGTCAGCTTTTGAACACGGCGTCGCACAAGCCACACCGCTTTTTCAGCGTGCACGCGGATGCCATGGAGTGCAGCTCCTGAAGTCGATTGAGCAGCCTTCACGCTATACCCTGATGGTGACTTGGGAAACCCTGGACGACCATACGGTGCATTTCAGGGAATCGCAAGATTTCCAGGAATGGCGGAGGCTTGTGGGCGGTTTTTTTGCCAGCCCTCCACAGGTAGGACATGTACAGGTCGCCGTGACTGGCTTCTGAAAACTTGGCACTACATGAGGTCAGCAATGGGGGGCAGCCCAGTGGCACAGAACTTGAGGCACGATCCATCAACGCAGGGAGCAATTCTCGCGAAGCTGGAGCGGCGCCTCGGACAAGTGCACGCACGACAACGCCTCGGAATCGAGAAAGAGCATGAGAACATATTCGGCCAGGGCATCAACTTCTTCCATCCTGAAAACTGGTATTCGATTCATTCCTTTATTCGAAATGCGCTAAAGCTGACAGGATTGTATTGGCGGGGCCGTAAAAACACGGAATGCATACAGGTGCGACACAACGATATAAAGCTGCCGGACCTGCCGTCACTCTTTGATGGATTCACCGTCCTGCACATCAGCGACATGCACGCGGACATTAACCCTGGTCCTATGCGGCGCTTGATAGAGTGTCTCGAGGAAGTAAATTACGACATTTGCGTTCTGACCGGGGATTTCCGGGGAGAAACCTTCGGTCCGTTTGAGGAGGCTCTAGAGGGCCTGGCGCGGGTGCGCTCACATCTCAGGGAATCGGTTTATGGCGTGTTGGGCAACCACGATACCATCTGTATGGTTCCTGGAATGGAAGCGATGGCAATACGGATGTTGCTCAATGAATCCGAGTCGATCGTGCGCGGAAATCAACGCATACATCTGGCTGGCATTGATGATGCCCACTACTACCGCGCCGACAACATCGAAAAGGCGACATCTCAAATCCCGCATGACGAATTTTCCATCTTGCTTTCCCATACGCCGGAGATTTACCGTCAGGCAGCCCATGCCGGTTTCAAGCTGCTGCTAGGCGGGCATACGCATGGGGGCCAGATTTGCCTGCCCCGTTCTATTCCGATCACGCTGGATTCCGCTCTACCCAGGCGCATGGCATCTGGCGCATGGAAGTACCATACGATGGTGGGCTACACTTCGGTTGGCGTCGGATCGAGTATTGTTGCCGTGCGCTTCAACTGCCCTCCGGAGATTACCCTGCATCACTTGCGGTGCGCCTGATTGCATCGCGCTAGTATGGGCGATCGCGGAGGCGGAGCTTATAGAGCAGACCGGAAAAGAGAATGGAGCAGAGGAAAAAGATCACGACACCCACAGCGATATCGATGGCCGTCAGCGACAACGAACTACGGCAGGCGAGGAACGGAAGCAGAGACTCAGGAACCTGATCAAGGCCAGTCGCCATGCCTTCCGCAGGCAGTTTGATGCGACGCTTCAGAAAACTGGAGAGAAGATCGCCCGCCATGGCTGTGCTTCCCACCAGAACCCCTATTTTCCATGCCAGGCCGAAAACTGGCGCACACGCCGCCGTTACCAGGACTGAGAGAACAATTCCGCGTATTGTCTTCGACGAACCAAACAGCGGCTGTCCATCGACAAACCTGAGGCCGCCATCGAGCGGACGTGAAAAACGTTTGTGGAGAATGTTCTTCGCAATCACCGGGGTGCCATTCGCCACCGTCAGCAGGGCCAGGAGTTTCAGGACCACCAAAGGCTGCATACGCGCGTCCCATTCGCACCTATTGTGCGCCGGTCACCACCACAAGAAGCGAAGCAGGAGGCTGGTGCTGCCTCAGCTCGTCACTGCGGTGACACCTGATCTTGTTCCTTGCTCGGTTCGAACACACCAGGCCATACGTGGAGTGTTGTGAGCAACGCCGTAGCGGCCAAGGCGATCAAGCATGATAATGCCGCCGTTTCCACCAAGACGATGTTGCAGATGGCAAATGGCTTCAGCGGCGGCCTGCTCGGGCGAGTGCTCTCCGTTTACGCGGTCAGTTGCCCATTTCGCCAGCACCAGCTTCATAATCGGTTCTCCCCAGCCGGTGGCTGAGGCGGCCGCGGTTTCGTTATCGGCATAGCATCCGCAGCCAATCAGAGAGGAATCGCCTACGCGTCCCGGAGCTTTATTCAACGTGCCGCCGGTCGAGGTTGCCGCCGCGAGATTACCCCCGAACGTCCAGTGCCAACGCGCCGACCGTGTCGTGCGACTGCGTCGCTCCCCCGAACTCGCTCGGCATATGCAGGTACTGTTGGTTGGCTGCGCTGCGCCAGCGTTCAACTTCGCGCGGGACCACCAGATCCTGATTGTCGCAAAGCTCTATCCCGTGCTCCTGAGCGAAACGCTCCGCGCCTTCGCTCACAAAATACACGTGCGGACTCTCCTCCAGGACTTTGCGGGCGGCATGCACCGCATTACGTATACGTTCGACGCAGCCCACGCCGCCTGCACGCAAAGTAGCCCCGTCCATGATCAGCGCGTCGAGTTGAACCCGTCCATCGCGGTTGAGAAAGGAGCCGCGCCCGGCGTCAAAGGTCGGATCGTCTTCCATGATCGCGACCGCTTCTTCGACAGCATCCAGAGCCGAACGTCCCTGTTGCAGCATGGCCCAGCCGGCTGCCATAGCGCTGCCAAGGCCGGACAGATGAGGCTGCACCATGTCGTCTGGGATTGCCCACGCTCCGCCGTGGAGCACAAGGATCGGATTCGAAGCCACGCCGCCTTCTCCTGATCGTGAGTCGGCATAGTTTAACATCTGTTCATCGTTCTGCTGCAAGCATGCCACTGCCTCAAGGTGATTGGCCCCCGCCGCCGCTGTCCTGGGATCGAGTCGGAATCGACCTCACACCACGAACAATGATGGCAATTTGCTCCTGAGAATGGTTTTAGCATTGTTGCAAACACCAAGTGATGGTAAGACTTGGTGCAGGCCGTAAACAGCCTCTAAAATTCCTTTCTGGAATGACCCCGAGCGCACGGAAAACCGGAAGGTGACGCGGAGATCGTCCAACGATGTTGACAACCGCACAGATATTGAGCCAATGACGTATAACAGCGACTCAACGGGATTGGACTTCGCCTCGGAAGTGGGCTCCTTTGACGGGCTCCCTTTGCCGCAGAGGTACTGGGCGATGCTGACGATTGCCCTCGCGGTGGGGATGACGGTAGTAGACGGGGTAGTCGCCAATGTGGCGCTGCCAACAATTGCTCGCGACGTGGGTGCTAGCTCCGGCCGCCTCCATCTGGGTGGTGAATGCCTACCAGCTTGCACTCGTCATATCGTTGCTGCCGCTTTCTTCACTGGGCGATATTGTCGGTTACCGGAAGATTTATCAGGCAGGATTCGCGGTCTTCACGGTTGCTTCGCTCTGCTGTGCGTTATCCCATTCGCTTCTCTCGTTAGCGTGCGCCCGTTTCATCCAGGGTTTAGGCGCCGCGGGTATCGTGAGCGTTAACACGGCGCTGATTCGCACCATTCACCCCGCCAGAACCCTGGGGCGGGGACTGGGCATCAACGCCATGGTCGTCGCGGTTTCAGCGGCAATCGGACCGACTCTTGCGGCGGCGATTCTATCCGTCGCGCCGTGGCCCTGGTTGTTCGCCGTGAATGTTCCAGTGGGGATTCTGGGTCTGGGTATCTCACTGCGCACGCTGCCCCGGACTGGCGGATCGGGACACCGTTTTGACCTGAAGAGCGCGGTGCTCAGCGCGTTGACCTTTGGCCTTCTCATCAGCGGGATTGATGGCTTGGGGCACGGTCAAGCAGCATGGGCGGCAGCAGTCGAGATTACTGCGGCTATCTTCATCGGTATCGTATTCGTACGCCGCCAGTTGTCCCAGCCTGCCCCGTTGTTTGCCGTCGATCTGCTGCGGCGGCCAATCTTCGCGTTATCCGTAGCGACTTCCGTTTGCTCTTTTACCGCCCAAATGTTGGCTTACGTGTCCTTGCCTTTCTATTTGCAAAATGTCCTGGGCCGCACTCAGGTCGAAAGCGGGCTGCTCATCTCACCGTGGCCATTGGCGACCCTCATTGCCGCCCCGATTGCGGGCTATCTGGCTGACCGGTATTCCGCGGGTATTTTGGGAGGTATGGGTTTGGGCGACGTTTACCGTTGGACTGGTATCGCTGGCGCTGCTATCGCCTCATCCGGCCTCCATCTCCATTATCTGGAGAATGGCGCTGTGCGGTCTGGGCTTTGGGTTCTTTCAGGCACCAAACAACCGCGAGATTCTTTCTGCTGCGCCAAAGGAGAGGAGCGGCGGGGCAAGCGGCATGCTGGGAACTGCCCGCGTGACGGGCCAGACCCTTGGAGCGGCGCTTGTCGCACTGATCTTCAATATGTTTCTCCAGCTCCGGCAACACCGTGGCGCTGGTGGTAGGCCGCCTGTTTTGCGGCTGGTGCCGCCGTTGTGAGTTGCATGCGAATCGGGCACCCGCCCGCGGGATATGCCTCCGCTGATCCGCAGGAATTTGATCCTTCCCATTCAGATGTTGCACCCGGGTGAGACGAGATGCCAGGCTTGGAGCGTGGGTCCACCCTCGATTTCCTCCATCCGGCACGGAGCCTCTGGCCTGCGGCTTGGCTCGGTAAGATTGTCACAACTCGAACATCACGTGCTCGGCTGGGACCGGGGCGCGGATTTAGCCTTGGAGCTGATCCCCAAAATTCGAGTTGTTTCTTCTGGAGCGTGTGGTTGAGGACCGCCTGTTCAAGCCGATGCTCGGCCTCTTCTTGGTAAACTAATATTGCTGGTCGGGGGCAATAGGCTATGCGCGCATGGTTGATGGAGTCATATGAAGGCGTCGGCAAACTTCGTTTAGGCGAAGTGGCGAATCCTAAACCCGGTCCGGGTCAGGCGCTGTTGAGGTTGAAAGTTGCGGCGCTAAACCCGGCGGACGATTTGCTGGCGACGGCCATGTACGGTGCGAAGCCGCCGCTTCCGCACATCCTCGGCCGCGATGGTGTTGGCGAAGTGCTGGCCGTTGGTGCCGGCGTGAAGAACATCAAGGTGGGCGAGACACTTGGCATTCTGCGCTGCAGTGTAGGCGTGGAAATCTGGGGCACGTTCGCAGAGATGGTGGTAGTTCCAGCGGATAGGCTCATTCGAGTGCCAACTGGCTGGTCCTTGGAAGAACTCAGTGGCGCACCTTTGGTTTTTCTTACAGCTTGGCAGGCTCTGACGCAGTGGAACGACCCGCCCGGGCCTCCTTCAACGGGATCTGTGGTATTGGTGACGGGGGCAACCGGAGGAGTTGGGATTGCGTCAGTCTTGCTTGCAAAGTCATTTGGGCTTACCGTTGTGGCCTTTTCTCGCAGCCCGGAGAAGGGCGCACGCGTGAAGGAACTTGGAGCTGATTTCGTGTTCAATCCGGCAGGCAAGAATCTGCGCGAGGCGGTATTGGCGGCAGTCGCTCCAAAGAAAGTTGATCTTGCGGTAGATAACGTTGGCGGGCCGTTGTTCAAAGAGGTGGTTGCGATGCTTGGCCGCGGCGGTCGAATGAGTGTTGTTGGCCGGAGCGGCGGCGTAGTCCCGGAATTCAACACGGCCACGCTATTTTCGGGAAGAGCTCGAATTGGCGGGGTTGCGGTTGGCGACTATACGGCGGAGGAAGCGCAAGATGCTTGGAAGCAAATCATCGCCCGGTTGGACAGAGGGCAGAAGCGTCCGGTCGTGGACTCGGTTTTCACTTTTGAAGAATTAAGAGAGGCGTTTGTCCGATTGGCACAAGCACCGATGGGAAAAGTGTTGGTGCGAATAGCAAGATGAATAGCCGTCGACTTGTTGCCGGCGATATGGTCGGCTCTGATTGTCGCGTGGCAATAAGGAGTTTAGGCGGGTTGAAAGCATGCCTGCCCCACCCGGGAGCTTTCGTCGCGAGGCGCTCCTCGCAGCATCAAATTTCGATTCCCAAAAGGAAGCCTTCATGCACGGCCGCCATCGCCGTTCTCGGCTGTACGCAATCGCCTATCCTGTGCAGCTTCTTTGATTCAATGTGCGCAATAAAGTCGTTCGCCCTGTATCCCAAGGCAAGTACGACGGTATCGATGCCTTCAATTTCGAACCTGATTCCAGCCTGAGAGCAGACCACCTTATTTTTCTCAAGTGACTCGACCCTGGTGTTACACATGATGTCGACCTTGTGGGCTCCCAAACGATTCAACAGCAGTTTGCGAGTGCGCGCTTCCACATCAACCGCGACCTGCGGCAATTGCTCCACAATCATCGCCTGTTTGCCTGCCGCCGCAAGCCATTCCGCGGTTTCGCACCCTACCATTCCGCCGCCAACCACCAGCACTCTTGAGCCCACGTTTACTTTGTTCTGCAGCACGTCTTCGGCGAGCGCAACGTGCGACTGCGCCTCCGACACGGGCAGAGACATAGGTTCGCCGCCGACGGCAATCACAACCTCATCAAAGTCGGTCATCCCAGCCAAGTCTGCTGCTTGGACGGAACTGCCTGTCTTGATCTCGACGCCTGATTCCACGACCGAACGAATTAAATATTGCACGAATTCCTTGATGTCGCTTTTCTTGGGTGGATTGGAAGCGACCCGGAATCGCCCTCCCAACTCTGCTTCCTTCTCAAACAGGGTGACCTTGTGGCCCCTCTCCGAAGCGACTCTGGCGAATTCCAACCCTCCTGGGCCGCCTCCGATGACCGCAATTCTCTTAGGCTTAGTAGTTTTCTCCAAAGCAACAATTTGGTACTCCCGCCCAGCCCTTGCGTTTACGAGGCAAGCGATCGCGAGACCATGATAAAGACGCTCAATACACCCTTGATTACAAGCGATGCATGGACGGATGTTGCCCCCGACCCGCGCTTTCTTAAGAAGCTCAGGGTCCGCAATCAAGGAACGCCCCATCGCCACCAGATCGGCGGCGCTGTCCTGCAAAAGCGCCTCGGCTTCGTCGAGGGTCTTGATTCGCCCAACTCCGATCACGGGCACATTCACGTGCGCTTTAATTTCCCTGGCTAACCCGATATTGCAGCCATGGTCCATCGCCATGGGAGGTACCGTTCTTTCGGCAGTTTCGAACACCCCAGCCGAGACATCTATGCAATCCACTCCCGCCATTTCGAGGGATCTTGCGAATACCTTGGCCTCCGCCAAGCGAGATCCCCCGTCTATAAACTCATCTCCGCTGACGCGGCAAAATATCGGGAATTCATCACCTACGGCTTGCCGCACGCGTGCCAGGGTTTGCAACGCGAACCGGGATCTATTCTCGAGAGTGCCTCCATATTGATCGGAACGTCGATTGCTCAGAGGAGACAGGAATTGGTGAATCAGATACCCATGCGCACAATGTATCTCCACCGCATCAAACCCCGCCTGCTTTGCTCGCAGGGCCGCTTTTTGAAAACATTCTTGAACGTATTCAATTTGGGCCTGAATCATTTCATTGGGAATCTCTCCCCCCAACTCGGCAATCGGAGAAGGAGCCCACGGCCGGCGGCCGCCATTGCTGGCACTCCGAGCCCTTCGACCTGCGTGGCTGAGCTGAACCGCGATCTTCCCGCCCGCGTCGTGAACGGCTTGCGCCAACGCTTTGAGCCCTGGGATATGCGTATCGTCGTATATGCCCAGCATGTGGGAATCCAGTTTCCCGTTGGACTCGACCACCGTAAATTCCACAATGTTGAGCGCCACGCCGCCGGCAGCACGCTCCCGGTGGTAACTGATCAATCGCGGGGTTACTTCGCCGAAACTCGTCGCGTACCAAGTGGCCATGGGAGGCAAAACGATGCGATTCTTCAGGTTCAGGTTCTTAATTCTTATTGGAGAAAATACTGTTGGATATTTTTCGCTCATTCTGCCTCCTCGCAGAACCGGAGATTTCACACGAGTCCCAGTTCCGCCAGCTTACCCTGCGTTGGTACTCCATCCTTGCCCCAGCCGCGGAATTCGTAATACTCATCCAACATGTTGGGCAAATCGGGAACATGCCCGGCCGAGGCTCCCGCCGGAAACGGCTCATGCGTAAACCTGTAAGGCAGAGTGTCATCCGCCCTCGTCAGGCCGCAAGAGAGATTCAAGAGTCTCTTTATGTTGAGACTTCTTTCACCAGCCCTGAGAAACTCCTCGGCGCTCATGTCCCAGCCAGTTACATGGTTTGTCCATTCGAGCAAGATCGGAAGATCTAATGCCGACATGGCAATGGCACAAACTTTCAAGCTGTTGAACATCTCAGCGAAATTTTGAAATATGGCTGTTAATTTTCCCTTGCCTTCGTCCGCCAGCCTGTCCAATGGTTTCTGGTATCCGAGGCCAGGCATGGCAACGCGCTCCCCGGTGTGGGTGCAACCTCTGTGGCACGCGCCGCGCGGTGACGTGGCATATGCTACGGCCAAACTAGCCAGAGCCCTGGGATCGTGGTAAGGCGGCTCCAGCCCCTTCACGTGCATGGCGAATTTGTCTGTCTCTGGACCAAGCTGCTGCGCCGCCTTCCGGATTCCACCTTGCATTAGAGATCCCAGGCCTTCACCCGAAGCGATTTGCTGCACCAAGGATAGAACCGCCTCTCCATTTCCCCATTCGAGTTTCGGTCCAGTCGACGGGTTTCCGATCAAGCCCTTGCTCACTGCCTCGAAAACGAAGGCGACTCCGCCGCTGACCGAAATGGTATCCATCCCAAGCCGGTTACAGAGGTTGTTTGCTTCTATGATGGTGTTCCAATCAAATACTCCGCATTGCGGGCCAAAGCCGCCAATCGTCTCGTACTCCAGCGGCGTAGTTGTTCCGGCATAGGGTCCCTTCTGGACCCGGACTTCCTTCCCGCACCCGATCACGCATGGTGGACAGTGGTATTTTCCCGCGCCATACTCTGCCATCATGATTTCGCCACTGAGGCACTCGGTGGCTTTCCCGCAGTTCCCATCAGTCCAGTTGTAAGCGCTCAAGTCTCCTATAACAGCATTGCCGACCGTGCCGCCGGGGGTTCCAAACGCGCGTGGGCGTTTCATTTTTTCCATCATCACCGGAACATGCTCGCGAATACTCTGCTGCAGTTCCTTTGGGTGTTCGATGGGAGTGCGTAACGTTCCGTCGGCCACTATGGCCTTTAGCTGCTTGGAGCCCATCACCGCGCCCAAACCGCATCGTCCCGCCGCCCTCGCGTGCGAGCCTTCGGTCATGATGCATGCCAAAGGGACCATACGTTCGCCCGGCGGACCGATGCAGACGATCGCCGCCTTGCTTCCATACTTCTGCGCCAGAATGTCGTGGGTGTCATACGTATCTTTCCCCCACACCGATTCAGCCGAAACGACCGAGATATTCCCGTCGATGATGGAGAGCACGGATGGAGCGCTCGCTCTGCCGGTGATGACAATCGCGTCGTACCCCGAGGCTTTAAGCGAAATCCCAAATCTTCCTCCGCTATCGGCCTCGCCCCAGACTCCAGTCAGCGGAGACTTCGCCGCCACCGCATAGCGCCCAGAGGTCGGAACATTCGCACCTGTCAGCGGACCCGAGGAGAACACCAGTACATTCTCAGGACCGAGCGGATCGATCTTACTGAATGGAAATTGCCGCAGGATGTACGAGGCGAACCCAGTGCCTCCGATGTGCTTTCTCCGGACATCCTCCGCGATTTCTTCCACCTTTACAGTGCCGGCGGATAAATCGATCCACGCCAGCTTTCCCATGTAGCCGCCCATAACAATTCCTCCCCGCATTTGAAACCGCCCTGTTCAATCTCCACAGCATCGCGTCCGGATTCATCTGATTGGCGCTTTCCGATACGCGTAAACGGAATGTCCAGAGCTAAAGGTACTCTTCCTCGAGAGCAACGTCACGAATCTCGGCGACGGTCCCGCTTCGCCTTACTTCACCACCACGCATTACGTAGCCCCGGGTGGCGATCTTGAGCGCCGGAACAGCCATCTGCTCGGTCATGAGAATCGTGGTGCCGTGCCGCTGCATTTGCCGAATGGCGTCGGAAAGTTGCCCGATCCACACAGGTGCAAGCCCCAGGAAAGGTTCATCGAGCAGCAGGAGGGCGGGCGATGAACTCATCGCGCGCGCGATCGCAACCATCTGCTGCTGTCCACCGCTCAACTGGCCGGCCAGTTGGTCCGTTCGTTCCGCGAGCAAGGGAAACATTTGGCACAGCGAATCGTAGGCCTGCCGCTGTCGCACGCGGCCGAGTCCGAAGGCTCCGGATAGCACATTGTCTTTCACGGACATCGAAGGAAAAACGCGGCGCCCCTCGGGCGCGTAGCCGATGCCTGAGCGGGCGCGACGGTCGCATGAAAGCGGCCCGAGATCTTTGCCCTTGAACAGAATCCGGCCTCCGGCGGTACGAACCAAGCCAATCACCGCGTTAATGAGGCTGGATTTTCCAGCTCCGTTCGCCCCGACCAGCAGTACCGTTTCGCCTTGCTTGACCTCGATGGAGACGCGACGGAGTGCCGTGATCCCGCCGTAGTGGACCTCCAGGTTTTCGATCGTCAGCATTGTTCGGCCACCTCCTCGGCTGTACCCATGTAGGCGGCGATGACCTCCGGGCGTGCCAGCACGTCCGCTGGGGGCCCTTCGGCGATGACGCGACCGGAGTCGAGCACCATGATCTGCGGGCAAAGCCGGCGTATAAGATCCATGTCGTGCTCGACGATCAGCATGCCGCAGTCCAACTCCTCCCGTACGTGGTGCACGAAGTCGTCCACGCGCCCTCGCTCCCGAATCTCGAGTCCCGCTGCGGGCTCATCGAGCAGCAGCACCTTGGGGCTTGTGACATAGGCGAGCACCAGCCCGAGCATCTTTTGCAATCCATAAGGCAGCTTGTCGCTCTGCTCATCGAGCCGGTCAGAGAGTTCAAAACGTTTCATCAGCGCGTCCGTGCCGCGCGGCGGCATATTCGATCCATGGCTGAACCGGATTGCGCGGGCGATGTTTTCACGAACTGTCGCGGGGCGAAACGTGCTGGTCTGCTGAAAGCTTCGAATTACCCCCATGCGACTGCGCCCGTGAAAGGCCGTGCGCGTGATGTCATGGCCTCCGAGAGTGATACGTCCACGTGTGGGGAAAAGAAGTCCGGAGATGATGTTGATCAGGGTGGTCTTCCCCGCTCCATTTGGGCCAACCACACCCAGAATGTCGCCTGGCAATAATTTGAAACTAACCTGGTCGAACACCTTGAGGCCGCCGAACTGCTTGCCGATGGCATCGACGTGGAGTTCGCTCTCGTGGTGCGCGTTCCCGGCAGTAACACTGGTGTTTGCTGTGGCCATGTTCACCTCTCCACCGTCTGGTCCGCCACTGGCGTCTGTTCCGCTGCCGCTGCCGGCTGCAATGGGATCTGCGTCGGGGTAAGAACGATCCCGCGACTTCGCTCCCGATAGCGTTGTGCAAGCTTTATTGCGGTTCCAACGATGCCATCCTTCATGGCCAGAACGACAATGATGATCAACAGCCCGAAAAATCCTGGCGAATACTCTCCCCGGTTGCTGAACATGTTGTTCGCCGTTACTAGAAGGGTGCTCCCGACGATCGGTCCAAGCATTGAACCTGCGCCACCGACGATCGTGTAGGCGATGTAATCGACCGAAGACATCGCACTGAACGAGGAAGGATGCGCGGTGAGCAGCATGTTTAACAGCGAGAATCCAGCGATTCCCGCCAATCCGGCCGCGACCGCGAAACCCAGCATCTTGTAATGCCAGACCACAAGTCCAAGACTCTCGGCCAGAATCTGATTCTCCTTGATGGCTGCGAAGTGTTGACGGTAGTACCGGGTGAGAACCATGGTGATCGCCGCGGCCAGCAGTGCGAGGGCTATCGCGAGGAACAAGACCGCGCGGTTGTCTTCCAGGGCAACCCCGAAAAGCGTGGTCGCCGGCATTCCGGCCAGACCATTCGACCCACCGGTTAGCTTCGGAGTCTCGAACAACAACAGTTGCGTGATTTGCGCCAGCAGAAAGGTAACAAGGACGAAGTACACGCCGCGCAAACGCAGCACGAGAGCGCCCAGGGGCAGGGCCACCAGTGCCGGTAAGGCGAAACTCAGCACGGTCAGCAGAATCGTATCTGTAATGCCGGCGCGCAGGCCAACGATGGCGGCGCTATAGGCGCCCATCGCCATGAAAGCCGGCACCGCGAATGTCATCAGATCCATCCGCAGCATCACGTACACACTGAAGGCGGCGGGGATTGCGATGAGGATTTGCGTGACAAGAGAAACAAGAAAGGGGCTGCTCGACAGCAGGGGAATTCCGAAGGCAAGCACGAGAATCCCGATGCTGGCGAGCTCCGCGGCGCCGCAGAAGCGGACAAAGGACCTGAACCTGTCTGCCATTAGTTTAAGCTCCGTGGACTTCCTGGCCAAAAAGTCCCGAGGGACGAATGACGAGCATGATCAGCACAAACACGAACAACGCAAGAGCGCCTTTAGAACCGCCGAGGTACACGCTCGAATAGGCCTCGACCATCCCAACAATGAATGCGGCCAATGTCGCTCCGCCGACACTGCCGAGCCCACCCAGAATCACGATCAGGAACGACGTCGCAAGCACTGGGTCAGCCAAATGCGGGGCAAGGCATAGGATAGGCGTAACCAGCGCTCCGGTGAGCCCCGCCAAAGCCGTTGCTAGCGCGAAGGCCAGGGGAAACAGCAATCGCGGCCGTATCCCCTGCGCCGCGGCGACATGCCGGTCATCGGCGAGCGCGCGCAGGGCTCGGCCGAAATCTGTCTTGTACATCAGCAGATACACTGCGCCGATGGTGACCACGCAGACGGACAGCACGATCAGGTTCTCTTTCGGAAAATAGTAATTTCCGTAGCGCCACGTTCCCGTGACCGGAAACGCGAACTCCGGCGATTCCGGCCCGAAGGTGACCAGTATGCCGGTGGACATCACCAGGAAGAGGCCGAGCGTAAGCATCAGCGTCGACAAGTGGTCTTCAACCACGCGCTCCAGCAGGAACAACTCGAAGACGTAGCCCAGAATTCCGCTTGCCAACACCGCCAGCACCACGGCCAGAGGATACGGAGCCCCGAGATAGTGCACCGACGCGTAGGCGACATAACCGCCGAGCACATAGAATCCGCCATGCGAGAAGTTCACCACTCCGAGAATCCCGAAAATCAACGTGAACCCCAGCGCCAATAATGCATACTGAACGCCGAGGCTCACGCCGATTAAGCCAGTCGAAACAAAGCTTTCCACAGCGCCTCCCTGTTATTCCCGGTCGCGGCTTGAACCGTTAAAGTAAGGTTGCAATTTGCGGCTGACCAATTCCGTCAGCCCTTGGCCCCCGGGAAGACCAAGACGTCGCGCACCGCTTCTCCACGGGCAAGACGGTCAAAGCCTTCGTTGATCGTGTCCAACGTGACCGTGGCCGAACGCAGCCGATTCACGGGCAGACGATCGCGGCGGTACAACTCCAGGAAGGCCGGAAGATCACGCTGCGGAACGCAGCTCCCCATGTAGCTGCCCTTGATGCCGCGTTCATCGCTGACCATTGCGGCAATGGGCACGCTGAAAGTCTGCTTCGGCTCCGGCAAGCCGGCCACAACCACCAAACCGCCGCGACGCAGGATCGAATACGCGGTAGAAAGGGCGGCGGGCGCCCCCGACATTTCAAACGCAAACGCGACCCCGCCGGAGGTGGCATCGCGAACCGCCTCCACACACTTCGAATCGCGCGCGTTGAACGTGTCGGTAGCGCCAAGTTGGCGCGCCAGACACAACTTGTCTTCGCTGACATCGATGGCAATGATCCGAGATGCTCCCGCAGCATGTGCGCCCAACAGCGCACTCAGGCCAACGCCACCGAGTCCGACGACGGCGACGGTAGAGCCAAATGGCATTTTGGCGGTGTTCACGACTGCCCCGACACCCGTGACGACCGCACAACCGAAAATGGCCGCATCTTCAAGAGGTATGTCGGGATCGATACGAACCAGCGAATTCTGCGAGACGACGGCGTATTCGGCAAACACCGAAAGACCGGTGTAGTGATTCAACACTGTGTCTCCGACGCGAAGCCTCCGCGCTCCACTCTGGAGAGTGCCGCGTGCCCGCGCGTCCCAAGACGATTCGCACAGATTCGGGCGGCCGCCGTAGCAGTGGGCACAGTGCCCGCAACTCGCCACGAATACCATCACAACATGGTCGCCAGCCTTGAAGTTGGTAACCCCAGCCCCAACTTCGCGAATAATCGCGGCCGCCTCGTGTCCGACTACGGTTGGGACAGCCCGCGCACGCATTCCGGCAATCGCCGAAAGGTCCGAATGGCACAACCCCGCGGCGGCGATCTGCACCAACACCTCTCCCGGGCCGGGCCCGTCCAGTTCGACATCCTCCACCACCAGCGGACGGCTCACCACGTACGGAGTCGGCTTGCCCTGCTCATACATCACTGCAGCGCGAATCTTCATCCCTGTCCCCTCGCTGCTTCTTGCTTCACTTCCGGCATCACGTCCAGCCGCAGCGCGATACCTTGCAATTGCGGCGATACGGCCGGATACATCGCCATAACCGCGGGATCATGCCCGGCAATCACGTGGTCTGCGCTGTCCGCCAGGCGATGCACCAGCGACAGGCCATTCATGTACTCAGGCACATTCACAACCACGGGGAACGGTATACCGGTCTCGCCGTTCGCGTAATAGTGCATGGCGTCGGATGCGACAACCACCCAGCCGCGACCCGTCATAACACGGACGAACTGTAGTCCCTGGGTATGTCCGCCTACATGGTGAACCGTAATCCCCGGAGCTATTTCCTCTTCGCCATCGTGGAAGGCGACTCTGCCTCCATAGAGCGTTCGCACGAACGCGCAAATTTGCTCGACGTCAAACGGCCGCCTGAGAAACGGGCTGCAGATACACGGGCCGACGGCGTGCTGGGCTTCTCGCGTTTGCAAATGGAAACGGGCGTTTGGGAACTTCTCGAAATTGCCCGCGTGGTCCCAGTGCAGATGAGTAGTAATGACGTCGTTAATGGCGGCGGGATCGATCCTGAGTTGAGCCAGACCTTCTGTCGGGCATCTCAGGAAATCGTGCCCTCGGGTGCTACAGGTGCTTGCACTGGCGCCGCTGTCGATAAGAATTGTCCGCTCTGCTCTTACCGCGACCCAAACAAAGAAATCCATTGGCATCGGACCATCGTGGGGGTCCGGCGCTGGATACATAAAATTCTCATGCCGCTGCCGCCTGCCGTTGGTTGCATAGCGGATTGCGTATAACTCATAGATGTTCGTCACTTTGTAATCCCCTATGAATGAATCTTCACAACGTCCACTTCGTTGACGGAGCCGTTGCGTTGATGGAATTGCTGCCGACAGATAGAACTTCCCGGACGAGCCCAAGCTAGAGCCTTATACTTGGAACTCAAGGTATTCCGCCCCCACACCTCGGTGATGCCGCGCTGGTTAAAATCGAGGGTATCCCGGCCCGCCCAGCCCGAACTCCCGATTAGCACGAGAACTCAAATTAGAAGTGCTAAATCGTATCCACGCGCGTTCCGTCAGGATGTGATATCGATCACGAGAACTTGTGACCCATGACATTTGTTAGTCTCCAGCAGAGCACAAAGCGAGGACAGCAGAAGGCGGACAGGTCACAGGTTTCGAGCAGAAAGCTCGCTGGCTAAAGTCACAGGCTGTTGGGAGTTTTATCACGCTCTCGCGTTAGTGCCATGTTATGATTCGCCAACACCTTTTGGGTTCTTGATGGACGGGAGACAAATCAGGACGAGCTCAAGTTTCTGTTGGACTCGGTTCTCCTTGATTTCCGGGTAACGCGGTCGTCAGCTTGCAAGAAAAAATCACTGTTACTTCAGTCTGTTAGGAGAGGCATTGCAGCCGTTCCGCAATCGAACGGTTCCCATGAGATACGCGAACGCGGAGTTCAGCATTCAAAGTTCGCGCTCGGGGATTCCTTGGAGGAAAGGAAAATATATGAAAGGTTTCTACGCCACTGCGGTGATGATTGTTGCGGTCGTAATCGGGTTGTGTCTTGCTGTTCCGCAGGCATTCGCGCAATGCGAGGTAAAACTGGGGGTGGTCGCACCGATGTCAGGCGGGGCGGCCCAATGGGGCATCGCCATGCGCGGCGCGGCGGAAATGGTCGCCGCTGAGTACAACGAAAAAGGCGGGCTGCCGGTCGGCTCCAAGAAATGCAAGGTGTCGGTGGTTACGCTAGACGGCAAGTACACTCCGGAAGGCGCATCCGCCGCGGCGAACAACTTGGCCAGCCAGAGTATTAAGCTCATCATCGGTCCTATCGGGGCACCCGAGATGACCGGCATCAAGCCGGTTGCCAACCGCAATGGCATGCTGGTGATGGGCAACAGCTTCGCCAAGGATGCGATCGGTCCGCAATGGCCACTGGTGTTCCACCTCGGTCCCGGTCCGAGCGCCTGGGCCGAGCCCATTGTGAAGGTTGCAAAGCAGAAGTTCAACATCAAGCGGGTGGTTCTGGTTGCGACCAACGACCAGGGTGGAACCGACATCGCCAGCGTCGATGCGGTGGCTTACAAGAAGAACGGGATCGAAGCCATCGAAGAGTACTATCAGCGCGGCACAACCAATTTTGCTCCGCTGGTCACTCGCGTCATGAATATGCATCCGGACGCTATCGATACAACTTCTTCGCCTCCGGGAGAAGCCGGCATCATGGTCAAGCAGTTGCGGCAGGCCGGCTTCAACGGCCCGATTGGCCGCCTCGGCGGTCCGGGAGACCAGGAGATCTTGCGTGTTGCCGGAGGACCGGAGGTCGTCAAGAACTTCTACTGGTACGAAGCGGTTTACATCGACAGCAAGGCTCAGGGCATCGCGGAAGAGTACAAGCGCCTGATGCACGCAAATCCACCGGAGAACAACTTCTTCTATCAATATGTGCCAGCGACACGTATGGTGACGAAGGCCATCACCAAGGCGGGTACTGCCGACGACACGAAGAAGGTAGCAGCAGCGCTTCGTTCGTTGCCGGTGGAAGACCCGAACCTCGGAAAGGGACTCTGGATTGGTCAGGATTTTTTCAAAATCAACCAGGAGCTCTCATTCCCGTTTGGAATTGGGATGATCGTCGATGGCAAAATGCAACCTTCTTTAAAGGTTGAAGCCGCCACTGGCAAGTAAGAAGCGTCATCGAGAGCTGTTTTTGGGGCTTAATCGGCGTGAGCCAAAGCGCTCAACATGCATTGCAAGCGCAAGGGTTCACGCTGATTTGCGAGATTCTCGGAGCGGTGACCAAATCCGAGTTGTCGTCCCCAAGGATCAACCATGGAACTGTCATATTTAAAGGCACCTCAAGGAGATAGGGGCGGTGCCCTTCCATGAAGCCAGGGTTATACGCGCAAAGAACACACTCAAGATAGCTGAGCTTCTGGTTTCCGAATCACTGCTGGATGAGGTACGAAGACTGGACCGCATAGAAGTTATCGGTAGCCCGGAGGATTGGCAGTTCGACGAGCAGAGTTTACTGCGGCCGTTTCCTGTATTTGCGAGTGCCGTGAGCGTTTGAATATTTAAGGTACCACCCTGCCGTGTGCTGCGCGCCGCGCGGCGAAGGGGACTCGCTCACGACGTTGCGCCGCAAATAGACCGCGCCACTTACCAGACAAACGGTATCAGTCGGTATCGAACCCGGGCAGCGTACTCTGTGTAACCTCCGAGGCCGCGCAGCAGTTCTCGGTCCTCCATCGCCGTCCGAAAGACGATGCCGCCTGAAAGAACGAACGAGGCCGCCAAACCGTACCACGAGCCAAGCAGCAACGCATTCGCCGGCAGATAGATCAGTATGGCAGCGTAAAGCGGATGGCGGACCGTGGCGTATGGTCCGGTTGAAATCACTCTGTGCCCGCGTTCCGTTTGGATTCTCACGACCGCCGACAGAAACGTGTTCTCTCGAAAAACGCGGGCGATCATCCAGAACGACAACACTATCAACGCCCCGCCAGCGCATTGCAGCCAGACCTGCATGACGGACCAGCGGAACCGGACCGCATCCAGACCCATCAGAACCAGCCAGCCGCACCAGGCCAGAATCATGGGCAAAATCAAGATTTTGTCCCAGAACGGCTGGCCTTTTTGAAATGGCGATTTCATTCGCTCGGTGAGAAGCGCGGGATCGTGCCGCACCAGCAGAAGAGTGATCCACAAGGCTCCGATGAAGAACATGATGAGGTACGCCCACCCGGCGGGCCAGAAGATCGTTCCCGCACCTCCGAATAGCAGGGCCGAAAAGATCAAAGCCTCCACCGCAAGAGTGAGCCAGACCTTGACGCCCATCGGCTTTGCCTCCGCAATACTGCACAGCCCATCAACCGTGCGCCGGCATTAAATTCACATTAGCACACAGGCTTAACGCAGAGAGATTGTATTCAACGGACCTGGGATTGCGGCGCTCACGGAATGGCTTGATAATTGGCTGATCTCTATAAGGTTGGCTCGCAGGCGGTCTATGCGACAGCCTGGGAAGGCACGATCAGCCACTCTGCAAATGAAGAAACGTTCTGGAAAAGCCGGCCCCCGTTCAGGAAAGCCGGATCGGGCTTCAGCCCACAAAGATCGGCGCCAGCCTCGGTTTTCACGGGAGCTTGCCGTGCTTTACGAAGACGATGCCGTGGTGGTCCTCGATAAGCCTGCCGGACTTCCGGCTGTGCCGATTAAGGGCTCCGATACTCTGTCCGCTTTGTCTCTGCTTTCCGCAAGACTCAAGTTGAAGAGACAGCGAGCTTTTGTCGTGCATCGCATCGATCGTTTCACGTCCGGGGTGCTGCTCTTTGCGAAGACCAAGCTGGATCGAGATTCACTCGTTGTACAGTTTCTCGGCCATACTCCCGTGAGGCAGTATCTCGCGGTGCTTCGCGGCCGTCTCGGTGCCAAGGAAGGGACACTCGTTCACTATTTTCGACGGGAAGGAATGTTTCAACAGTTGCGCACGGAGAGAGACCCAAAAGCGGCGCGCGCTGAACTCCGATACTCCGTCGAACGCCTTTTTTCGGGTGCTTCGCTCGTCCGAGTGTCGCTGGTGACGGGATTGCAGAATCAGATCCGAGCGCAGTTTTCGGCGATCGGCCACCCGGTCATCGGCGATCGAAAGTACCACGTGGCGGAGTCATCAGAGCGGCTAATCGATCGCGTTGCTCTTCATGCGGCGCATCTTCAGTTCGTTCATCCGCGTTCAGGGGAGAGCGTCTCGATTGACTGCGAGTTTCCTCCCGATTTCCGGTATCTCGTTCAGCAATTGGCGCTCTCAACCCGTGCGCGCCGGTGAGCAAGCAAATTGCGCTTCGAGATCAAGGACCTGCAGCGAAAGACCCGCGATTAAGCGGAAGCGATGCCTTCCGAGGGAAGTATGCAGGTGCCGGAAGCTCAGTCGAGCGCCTTGTGGAAGCGGAGAACAGCGATCGTGAGCAGGCTGAACCCCAGGCCGGCCATGGCAGCCATCTGAGGCCAGAGAATCTCCATGCCCACCCCTTTCAGATACGTACCCCGGAGCACGTCCAGAAAATAGCGCAGAGGGCTGAGGTAGGTGAAATATTGCAGCCATTGCGGCATGGTGCTGATGGGAAATCCGAACCCGGAGAAAGTTATGGCGGGCATGATAAAGAAGAAGGCGGTCACCATCGCTTGTTGTTGTGTGGAAGAGACGGTTGAAATGAGCAGGCCGACGCCCAGCATGCACAGCAGAAAAAGGATCACGCCCGTCGCGAGCACCAGGATGTGACCGCGAAACGGAACCTGAAACCACAGCGTCCCTACCGTCGCGATCAGTGAAGCATCAAAGAGACCAATCAGGAAGAACGGCAGCGTCTTGCCGAGGATAAACTCGGCGGGCCGGATGGGCGTCACCATGATCTGCTCGAGAGTGCCGATCTCGCGTTCGCGGACCACGGCAAAGGCCGTCAGAGTCACCACCAGCACGAGGGTAAGACTGCCGATAATTCCAGGCACGAAAAACCAGCGGCTGCTGAGGTCAGGGTTGTACCACGGCCGCGGCTCGAGCTGGACAGACGGGATTCTTTCCACCATTTGCGGCGCGATGCGGTAGATGCGGTCCTTCTGGTAGTCCTGGGCGAAGCCAAGTGCGATCTGCGTGATGTAGCCGGAGGCGATCAGGGCGGTGTTTGAGTTGGTCGCATCCACGATCACTTGTAGCGGCGCGATCTGGCCCTTGCGCAGATTCTGCGGCAAAGCCGGCATGGATCTCCAGACCAACGGTAGCTTCTGCCTCGTCGATGAGATCGCCGATCTGGCGGTAGTCCGCCAGTTGCCGCTGCACGTCGAAATAGGGGCTGGAAGAAAAGCGCGAGATCAATTCGCGGCTCTCCTGGCTGTGGTCGAGATCGAGTACAACGGTTGGGACGTGATGAATCTCAAAGGTGGCCGCATATCCGAAGATCAGCATCTGAATGATCGGCGGGCCGAATCAGCATGAAGCGCGTCCGCTTGTCGCGAAAGACCTGGATGAATTCCTTGATCAACATCTGCTTCAGGCGCGCCAGCATAGCTCTCCTTTACGCCAGCCTCTTGTGGAATGCGCGAGTGGCCAGCAGCGCCAGCACAACCGTGAACACCGCCAGCGGAACCAGATCGGCGTAGAGCAAGGCCGCGGGCGTTCCCTTGAGGAATATCTTCTTCAGCACCGAGACGTAGTAGCGCGCCGGCAGGATGCGCGTGATCCACTGCAGGGCGGATCGGCATCTGCTCGATCGCAAACAGAAATCCGGACAGCAGAAAAGCGGGAAGGAAGGTGACGAGCAGCGCGATCTGGCTCGCGGCGAACTGACTTTTCGCCACTACGGAGATGAAGAATCCGAGCGAAAGCACGACCACCATAAACATGGCAGAGCTGACGAGCAGAGTGAGAAAAGAACCGCGCAAACGGCACCTGAAACCAGTAGATCGCGATCAGGGCGCAGACGATGACGTCGAACATGCCGAGGACGAAATAAGGCGCCAGCTTGCCCAGCATGATCTCCATCGCGCTCACGGGCGTTGAAATCAGCTGCTCCATCGTGCCGCGTTCCCACTCGCGCGCAATGGTGAGCGAGGTGAGGAACGCGCCGATCACCGACATGACCAGCGCCAGCACGCCGGGAATGATGAAGGCGCTGCTCTCGAGATCCTCGTTGTACCAGGTGCGCGTTTCGACGCTCACGGGAGCTGGCTGGACGGCTTGGCCATGCTGCGCGAAGCCAGTTGAGCTGGATCTCCGACGAATAGCCCTGCACAACTGCCTGGGCATAGCCGATGAGGACATTGGCCGTGTTGTCGTCGGTGGCATCGACGAGCGCCTGCACCTGCACAGGGCCGCCGTCGCGCAGGCGCTGGGAAAAATCCCACGGAATCACGATCCCCATCTTGGCGTGGCCGTCGTCGAGCGCACGGGTGAGCGCGGATAGCCGTTCACAACGCGCACGATATGGAAATATTCGCTGGCCTGGAAGCGCTTCAGCAGATCCTGGCTCTGCTGGCTGCCGTCGCGGTCGTACACATAAACGGGCAGCCCCTTGAGATCGAGATTGACGCCGTAGCCGAACAGCAGCATCAGAGTCACCGGCATGATGACGACAATGATCAGGCTGCGCGAATCGCGCAGGATCTGAATGACTTCCTTTTTGGCCACGGCCAGCAAGCGCGTGTAGCTCATGCTTTCCGCTCCTCTCCCGCATCGCGCGCGGTGGTGAGAGAGACGAAGACATCTTCCAGACTGGGGCGAATCTTCTCGATGCGGCCGACGGTGATTCCTTGATCCGACAGATACTTCTCAATGTGCGGAACGGCGGCAGCAGCATCCCGCACAACCAGGTGCAGAGCGCTTCCAAAGACCGCGGCATCCATCACGTCCGGGGCCGATTGCAGCACTTCCACCGCCTTGCCCAGCGGCTCGCACTCCACCAGGAGCAGCTCGCCTTTCATCGAGTCGCGCTTCAACTCCGAGGGCGTGCCGAGGGCAACGATCTTTCCGCGAAAGATCAGCGCCAGACGATTGCAGTATTCCGCCTCCTCCATGTAATGCGTGGTCACAAAGACGGTCACGCCCTCCTCCGCCATCTGGTGAATCAGATCCCAGAACTGGCGGCGCGAGATGGGATCGACGCCGGAAGTCGGCTCATCCAGAAAGATGATGGGCGGCTTGTGCAGCACCGCGCAGCCCAGCGCCAGGCGCTGCTTCCATCCGCCCGGAAGCGTGCCGGTGATGAGATTCTCCTGGCCTTTGAGGTTGGCCATCTTCAGCGCCCACTCGATCCGTTCACTGAAGCTTGTCGGATGGCACGCTGTAGAGGCCGGCGAACAGGCGTATGTTTTCAATCACCTTGAGATCGTTGTAGAGAGAGAACTTCTGCGACATGTAGCCGATGTTCTGGCGCACGGCTTCAGGCTCGCGGCCCACATCGTATCCTGCCACCAGCGCGCGGCCCGAGGTAGGCTTCAGCAGCCCGCACAGCATGCGAATGGTGGTGGACTTGCCGGCGCCGTTCGGTCCGAGAAAACCGAAGACCTCGCCTTTGCGGATCTCGAGATTGAGTTGGTCGACGGCCACAAAATCGCCGAAGCGCTTGACCAGGTTCTCGACCACGACCGAATTATTGTTGCTCAGGCATGGCGTGACGCTCCGCTGCCGACCGCATCGACAAAAAGGTCCTCGATCGTGGGCGCGACCTGCTGAATCGCGTCGAATGGCACGTGCGCGCTCTTCAGGCGGGCCTCGAACTCGGGAATGCGGCGGGCCGCATCGTCCACCACTACGTGCAGGCCGTCGCCGGTCAGCACCAGGCTCGAGATTCCGTCCGCGTGCTCGAGTTCGCTGCGCAATCTGCGCGGTTCCGGCGAAGCTGACCGACAAGACGCCTTTGCCCAGCTTGGCCTTCAGATTCGCCGGCGTGTCGCAGAAGAGCAGCTTGCCCTGATGCAGCAGCGCGACGCGATGGCAGCGCTCGGCCTCGTCCAGATAAGCGGTCGAGGTGAGAATCGCCACGCCCTCCGCGACCAGTTCGTAGAGGATGCGCCAGAAGTCGCGCCGCGAAACGGGATCGACGCCGGTGGTCGGCTCATCCAGCAGAATCACCTTGGGTCGATGAATGAGCGCGCAGACCAGGCCGAGCTTCTGCTTCATGCCGCCGGAAAGCTTGCCGGCCAGCCGCTTGCGGAACTCGCTCATGCCCGCGGCCTGCAACAGTTGCGCGGAGCGCTCTTCGCGCTCAGCCTTTCTCACTCCGAACAGATCGGCGTAGAAGCGAATGTTCTCATCGACGGTCAGATCTTCGTAAAGCCCGAAGCGCTGCGGCATGTAGCTGAGAGCGTGCTTGGCGCCCTCGGGATCGCGCACCACATCGAAGCCCGCGACCGTGGCCCTGCCTGCATCGGGCGGCATGATGCCGGCGAGCATGCGCAGGGTCGTCGTTTTCCCTGCCCCGTCGGGACCGACCAGGCCAAAGATCTCGCCGGCGCGCACGTCGAAGCTCAGGGCATCGACAGCGCGCACGCCGGGAAAGCTCTTCGTAAGCCTCTCGGCGACGATCGCGGATTGGGGCTGGTCAGTCATTGCTTCGCCGGCGTAGCGTGGGCGTGTTGGGCTGGCCGCGGCCAGATTGAGGTGCGCGTCGGCGGGCATGCCGGGCTTCAGTTCGTGATTGGGATTGTCGATATCGATCTTGATGCGATAGACGAGCGTGACGCGCTCCTTGTAGGTTTGCACGCTCTTGGGCGTGAACTCGGCGTCGATGAAATGAAGGAAATGCGTCCGTGGTACTGCTTGCCGGGATAGGTGTCGGTGGTGACGGTTGCCTCCTGGCCCCAGTGGATGCGGCCCAGGTCGGTTTCCGCGATATAGGCGCGCAGCCAGATGTGATCGAGATCGGCGAGCGTGACCACCGGAGTGCCGGGAACGACCACCTCTCCGAGTTCCGCCTGGCGCACTGTGATCACGCCGGCAGAGGGCGCGCGCAGGATGGTGTAGTCCAGGTTGACGCGCGACAGACCCAAGATTGGCGTTGGCTTCCCTGAGATTGGCGCGAGCGATCGCGATGTCTTCTTTGCGGCTGCCTTCGACGGCTTCGTTGTAACGCTGCTGCGCCGCCTGGAAAGTCGCCTCGGCGCGCTTCAGCGCGGTTGCCGCCAGGTCGCGGTCCTGGGCGGAGACCTCGTCTTTGCCGAAGAGGCGCTGGGCGCGGTCGTTGTCGAGCTTCTTCTGCTGCAGATCGGCCTGCGCATCGAGCATGGTTTGCTGCGATGCCTTCACTTCCTGCTCGCGGGTTCCGGCCAGCGTAAGCGCGAGGTTGGATTCGCGCACGTGAACACTGGCCTCGTCGATGCGGACCTTCTGCCTGTAATCGGCGTCTTCCAGGCGCGCCAGCAATGCGCCTTGCTCCACCGACTGGCCCTCCTCGACCGGCAAATCGACGATGCGCCCCTGCACCTTGAAGCTCACCAGGCTCTCGTGCGCTTCGATATTGCCGGAGAGCGTGAGCTGATTCTCGGGCTTCGCTTTCTCGGTGAGACGCGGATAAAAATACACCCCTGCGGCAATCACCGCGGCCAGCAGAATCACAACAGGTATCACGTCGTTTCATAGCTTCAACCTCGCGGGCGGAACATCAGTAGCCCGGCCCTGTCGACAATCGCTTATGGATTTCCCGAATACTGTCCAATGTTCTTCTCCGTATCGCCCACGGCGCGCGCGAGCGCAAACTTCGCGTCAACGTGGCTGGAGACGGCAAGGATGTAGTTCTCCTCTGCGCGGGCCAGTTCGTCCTGCGCCGTGACCACTTCGACGTTGTTGGCCGTGCCCGACTGAAAACGATCCTGCGCGAGTTCGAGTTCGCGCTCGCGCCAGTTCCTGCCCTTCTTTGGCAACGTCGACCTGCTCGGCCGCGGACTCCAGATTCAGCAGCGCCTCGCGAATCTCCTCCTCAATGCCGCGGCGCAAATCGGCGATCTGATCGTCGATGCGTTTGACGCGGCTGGCCAGTTCCTGCGCCTCGCCGTTGCGGTCGCGATCGAAGACCGTAAAGTCGATCTGCGCCTTGAATCAGGCCCGTGGCCTGCATGCCGCCAATGCTGCGGCCAATCCCGCCATAGTTTCCGTTGATGCTGAGCTTCGGATAGTAGCGGGCGCGGTTGGCGCGCTGCTGCTCGACCAATCCCTGGCGCTGGCTGGCAAGCGAAAGATAATCGGCGCGCGCGAGCAGCGCGGCGGGCACAAGGGTCTTCGGCCTGAGGCTGGGCCAAGGGCTTGATACTGCAGCGGCTCGGCGAGTTCCAGCGGCGTGCCCGGAGCTCATGCCCAGGTTGCGCGCCAGCGCGAGCAGCGACTGCTTGTATTGGTTCTGCGCCACCAGCAGCGCCTGCTTGTCATTCGCAAGCTGCACCTGCGCGCGCAGCACGTCCACGCCCGTCGCGGTCCCGGCATCGTGCTTGTCCTTTGCCAGCTTGTACAAAGCGTCGGAATCGGTCACCCGGGATTGGGCGGCATCGGCGCGCGCCGCGGCAGACTGCGCATTCAGATAGAGGCCGGCAACGGAACGAACGATCAGGTCGCGCGCATCCTGCTAATCCATTTTGCCGGCATCGAGAGCGCGCTCGCTGGCTTTCAACCCGCGATAACTCTGCAGATCGACGACGTTCTGCTGCGCATAGAACGTGAACATCGTAGTTGGAAAACGGCCCCACAACTTCAGGGACGCCGGGAAGACGAAATCCCGAAAGCGCGCAGGTCGCGGTTCTGCACGTTGGCGTAGCTTTGCGCGCTCACGCGCGGAAGCAGCGCGGCCGACAAGCGGCGTTGCGCGTGCCCTCGGCCTCCTCGACCCGCGTGCCGGCGACCAGCACGTTGAGGTTGGCCTGCAGCGCCTTCTGAATGGCATCCTGCAACGTGAGGCGGTATGGCGTTGGGTCCTGGGCTGCGCTGATTGCAGTACCGCAGATCAGACTCGCCAGCGACAAGACAACGATCAGTACGAAAATTGCATTTCATCGCTTCTACTCTTAACCGGAGATGGCGATCGCCCTCCAAAAGTGTTGAAAGCTTTCTTCCAGCCAGACATCAAGCGCTGGCTTGCCCTGCAGCGACCAAAGCAGGAGTGTCCCCATGAACGCCTGCTGAAGCTGAAGCGCGACCTTTTCCTTTCTTCAGGCGAGAGTCGATCTCTCCGCGCTTTTGCCCCGCGCCCACAATCAGGGCGGCCATCTTGCGGCCTTCGGACATGTTGCGGTCGATAAGCTGACGAACGCTCTCGCTGGCCAGAAAAGAAGAGATCAGGGCGCGGGCCAGGTCGGGGCTGCGTCCAGGCTCCTCCGCCGATGCGAAGGAACAGCTGGTGCAGCACTGAGTAAATGGTCCGCTTGCCAGACTCGGCGAGCGTCACGGCTTCTCTCACCTTGCCAAGCTGAATTTCAGCCATCACGCCCAGCACGTGATCTTTGCTCTCGAAGTAGTTGAAGAAGGTTCCCTTGCCGACGTCCGCGGCTTCGGTGATGTCTTCCACCGTGACATTGGGAAAACCGCGCTCGGCAAAGAGTTGAAGCGCGCACCGGAACAGGCGCACGCGAGTTTCGGCGGCGCGGCGCTGGCGACGTCCCATGCCTTGGAAGTGTGGGAGGTTCTCGGAAGCGAGAGTATCGGCGAGAGTGGCGGATTCAGATGTGCGACTTTTATTCATTATGGACTAATAACCATATATGACTAAAAGTCATAATATGAGTTAGGCCGGAATTTTGTCAAGGGCCGGATTGCAGATTGTTTTTCGTGCCACTCGGTTATGCCAAGCCCCGAGACACGCGTACAGCGGCCGCACTTTGGCATTTCGATCGAGGAATTCCGGATGAAATGACAGCTTCCCAGGTCCTCCTCAACGAATGGATCGAGACGTTCGTGGCATCGCACGTCTAATTCGCGACAGCTCAACCCACCCAGTCGAAGGTGCGGCTCACGGCTTTCTTCCATGTCCGGTACATCGATTCGCGCTTACGGTGTCCATATTTGGCGTCCAGGTCTTATCGACCGACCAATTGGCACAGAGCTCATCGGCATTCTTAAAGAAGCCGACCGCCAATCCTGCAGCGTAAGCGGCGCCCAGGGCGGTGGTCTCTTTGATGGCGGGTCTGACGACAGGCTTGTCCAGGATGTCCGCCTGAAACTGCATCAGCAGCTCATCTCTCGACCATGCCGCCATCGGTGCGCAGCACGTCCAGCTTGATCCCGGAATCTTTCTCCATGGCCTCCACTATTTCGCGAGTCTGAAATGCTGTTGCCTCCAGGACCGCGCGTGCGAGGTGTCCTTTGGTGGCATAACGAGTGAGTCCGGCGATCACACCGCGCGCATTGGCCTTCCAGTAAGGGGCAAACAGGCCGGAAAAAGCAGGAACGAAGTATACGCCGCCGTTGTCTTCCACCGTCTTCGCCAGCGTCTCGATCTCAGAACTGGTGCGGATCAGGCCCAGATTGTCCCGCAGCCACTGCACCAGCGCGCCGGTGATGGCGACGCTACCTTCGAGGGCATAGTGCGCCGGCTGATTCCCCAGCTTGTATGCCACAGTGGTGAGCAGTCCATGACTGGACTGCACAGGATGCAGGCCGGTATTCAGCAGCAGGAAGCAACCGGTTCCGTAAGTATTCTTCGCCTGGCCGGGTTTAAAACAGGTTTGTCCGACAAGCGCTGCCTGCTGATCACCCAAATCACCGGCAATAGGCACACCGCGTATCGTGCCGACTTGGGCGTAGCCGTATACTTCACTGCTTGATCGGATGCGAGGCAGCATCGGCCGGGGAATTCCGAAAGCGTTCAGAATTTCGTTATCCCAATCGAGATGATTGCAAGATTCATCAGTTGCGTGCGGCTGGCGTTTGTAACGTCAGTGACATGAATGCCACCATTGCGCGCCCCCAGTCAGATTCCAGATGAGGAACGTATCGATGTTGCCGAACAGCACGTCTCCGGCTTCGGCCAATTCCCTTGCGCCGGGCACTTGGTCGAGAATCCAGCGAATCTTAAGGCCGCTAAAATAGGTAGCGAGAGGCAGACCGGTCTGAGCGCGAAAACGGTCCTGGCCGCCATCTTTCGAGAACTCGGAAACATAATCGGAGGTACGTGTGTCCTGCCACACGATTGCGTTGTAAACGGCTTGCCGGTCTTGCGATTCCAGACGACGGTAGTTTCGCGCTGATTGGTTATCCCGATCGCGGCCAGATCTCTCCCCGCGATCCCGCTTCCTTGCATGGTTTCGCCGATCACTTCCAGAGTACGGGCAAAGATCTC
>CAWJGD010000010.1:0-109798 GCA_963842345.1 uncultured Acidobacteriota bacterium | reverse complement strand
TTCCGCTGTGCGCACCGCGATCGGTACTTTTGGCGGTTCGCTAAAAGATTTTAGTGCGAGCGATCTGGGAGGGATCGTGATTCGTGAGGCGGTCAAGAGGCGGGGATTGCGCCGAGCAGATTGATGAAGTGGCCATGGGCTGCGTAGGCCAGGCAGCAGAAGATGCCTATGTGTCCCGTCTGGCCTCGGTCAAAGCCGGCATCCCGGTTGAATCGACGGCGATCACCATGAATCGCCTCTGTTCCTCGGGATTGCAGTCGATTGTGACTGCAGCCATGGAGATCACCTGCAACTTCGCCGAGGTTGTGGTTGCGGGCGGATCCGAGAGCATGAGCAATCTGCCGTATTACCTGCGCAGCGCTCGGTTTGGTTATCGCATGGGACACGGAGAGCTCGAGGACGGACTCGTCACGGCTCTGACCGACCCGTTCACGCGGAATCACATGGGCATCACGGCGGAAAACGTCGCCGAAAAATACGACGTGAGCCGCGAGCAGCAGGACCAGTTCGCGCTGGAGAGCCAGCAGAAGGCTGCCAAAGCGATCGCGGAAGGTCTGTTCAAAGATGAGATCGTTCCCGTCAAGGTTAAGGTCAGCAAAACCGAGGAGAAGACCTTCGACACGGACGAACACCCGCGCAAAACCACTCCCGAATCGCTGGCCAAGCTGCGCCCGGCCTTCAAAAAGGATGGGACAGTAACGGCCGGTAACGCGTCGGGAGTCAACGATGGGGTGCGGCAGTTGTCGTGACAACTGCCCAAAAAGCGGCTGCGCTGGGGCTAAAACCGATTGTGCGGCTGGTGGACGCGGCTGCCGCCGGCGTGCCTCCGGAGATCATGGGAATCGGGCCGGTCCCGGCGGTGAAAAAGCTGCTCAAGAAAACCGGAATCAAGCTGGATGACATCGGGCTGATCGAGCTGAACGAAGCCTTCGCCTCGCAGTCCTTGGCTTGCATCAACGAGTTGGGATTGAATCCGTGCCTGGTCAACGTCAATGGCGGAGCCATCGCCTTGGGGCACCCGATCGGAGCGAGCGGATGCATCATCGCCATCAAGCTGATCAATGAGATGGTTCGCCGCAAGAGCAAGTATGGCATGGCGACTCTTTGCATTGGCGGTGGTCAAGGCTTGGCCGTGCTGTTTGAGTTGTGCTAGCCGATTGGATGCCTTTCTGCATGCTGATATCGGTTTGGTAGAGGCCAGAAGTGTGTGAAAGGGGTGGCTAGCTATGTGTACGCTATCCCCTTACGCACGCGCATCGCCCGGGTGGTTTCCTGATCGTCACTAATGCCCCGCACTTGTTCCGTTGGTAACAGCGAAGGCGCGCTTTCCTGCCGTGCCGGAGCGAGCCATGATCAGGCCAAGTCGCGAGCGTTCCCTCGCCGATATCCCGATCAAACGTGAGTGGCAACTTCTTCGCTATCCATGCCGTCCGGAACAACCGCAGCACTGGGTATTCGCCTCTGTCATGCGGGTCTCGTCCTAAACCACCGTGTGTCTTGCTGTGGCGCCACTAACCGGCCTTGTTCTCAGAACAGGAAGCGGTATGGCAATCCGATTTGCGGACTAACGCCGGGGTCAAGTCACTCGGCACCAAATTGTTACGGCCAAAGAACCCGACAATTGGTATAGTTTCAGGCATCCTTGCGAAGGTGAACTTATGAGATCGAAATCTTGGCTAATTTTGGTCGCTAATCGTGTTGTGCATCGGTACCGTCCTGATCGCTGGATCCGGCTGCAACAAGTCCGCGCAGAGCGGGCCCGCTAAAGAGACGGTCATCGCCGTCAGTCATCAGCCCTGTGTTCACGCCCTGCCAACGTATATGGCAATGACAAAAGGGTGGGACAAGGCGGACGGATTTAAGATCGATTACCAGTTCTACGCTTCCGGCCCGCCGCAGAATGAGGCGCTGGCCTCCAACAAATGGGAGGTCGGAGCCGAAGGCGCTGTCCCCGGCATGCTGGCCGCCATTCGGTATGGCGCGTACATCATCGCCATCTCCAATGATGAGTCCGAGACCAACGACCTGTGGGTGCGGCCGAACAGCCCAATCCTCAAGACCAAGGGCGTCAACCCCAAATATCCGGATATGTATGGTTCGGCTGCAACCGTCAAAGGCAAGACCATTCTGCTGACCACCGCCTCCACGGGTCACTATGCGGTGATTGCGACCTTGAAGGCCCTGGGTCTCAGCGAACAGGACGTCAAATTGGTCCACATGGAACAGTCCCAAGCCATGGCTGCTTTTGAAGCCGGACAGGGCGATATCGTTCAGCTCTGGGCTCCCTTCGACTACATTGGCGAGAGCAAGGGCTGGAAGAAGATGTCGTCCGGCAAGCGAGCCGGGGTTGTAGTGCCGGGCGTGGTCATCGCCAGCAAGAAGGCGTTTGAGGAGAATCCGGAAAAGGTCGCCAAGTGGCTCAAGCTGTATATGAGAGGCATCGGCGAGATGAAGTCCAACCCCGGCGAATCGGCCAAGCTGCTGAACGCCTATTACAAGGAGCACGGCCTGACCCTGGACGACAAAGCCTTGGCGCAGGAATTCTCGCTGCGGCCGATCTTTGACACCAAGGAGCAGTTGGCGCTATTTGCCAAGAAGGACGGCGCTCCCAGCCAGGTTGAGAAATGGATGTCGGATCTCGCCGACTTCTTCGTGCAGCAAGGACGCATTACCCCGGCCGAGAAAGAAAAGTTCATGAAGGGCAACTTCATCAACGACAAAATCCTGAAGATGTTATGACGACCAGACCTCAATCCTCTCCCGTTTCGGGGGCTGGTGATGGCGAGACCGCAACCGCACCAGCTCCTGCGGAACACCGTCAAGCTACACCTTCCGCTGGCGAGGCCAGTGAAAGCAAAAGGGCCATTGCAGGCAGGCCACAAGCTTCAGGCTCGCTCTGGTGGCTCTCGCTTCTGAGCGTGACGGGGTTTCTCGTCTTTTGGTATGCCATCGTCCGCTTCGAAATCATCTCCCAGGCGCTGCTCGCCTCGCCGGAGCAAGTTCTGACGACGTTCATATCGAAGCTAACGAATCGGGCTCCCGACGGCGCGACCCTCGGCGCCAACTTTAGAACCAGTCTTAAGCTATGTTTGACCGGCTATATCTCCGCGGTATGTGTCGGCGTACCGCTGGGACTGATCATGGGCTGGTTCCGGAAAGTCGACGAAATCGTTAAACCGCTTTTCGAGATGATCCGCCCGATTCCCCCGATTGCCTGGATCCCGCTGGCTATTCTCTGGCTGGGCATCGGGTTGCCGGCCAAGGCATACATTATCTGGCTGTCGGCGTTTGTCCCCAGCGTCATCAACTCGTACGCCGGCATCAAGCTCACGGAGCCGGTACTCATCAGCGTCTCTCGCACTTTCGGAGCAACGAATTGGGAGACCTTTCTCAAAGTCGGCGTGCCCTCGGCTCTGCCGATGGTATTCACAGGACTGCGGCTATCGCTGAGTTCGGCCTGGATGACGCTGGTGGCAGCGGAGCTGCTGGCGGGCAGCGAGGGCTTGGGCTACATGATCCAGATGGGACGCACGCTGGCCCGGCCGGACGTGATCATCGTCGGGATGCTGACGATCGGCTGCACCGGCGCGGCGATGGGCTACCTGCTGGAGAAGCTCGAACGCAAGCTGGCGCCCTGGAGGAGATCCTAAGTGGCTGAACTTACCTCCCGCTTTCGACCGAAAGCCCACCTCTTGCCAATCGCCTCCTTGTTTGTCATGGTGGCGCTGTGGCAACTGGTTGTGGGCACCGGTAACTTCGGCAAAGCGCTGCCGTCCCCTGCGGCCGTGGCGAGGCAATTCTGGCTGATGTTGTTCGAACCCATCGGCCGCACCTCCCTCTATGGTCACATCTGGGCCAGCCTGGTGCGCGTGCTCTCCGCCTTCGGTGTCGCCATACTCACCGGGATACCCTTAGGGCTGTTGATGGGCTGGAACAAGAAATTTGAGGCCATGGTCAAGCCGATTTTCGAAATGTTCCGACCCATCCCTCCCATAGCGTGGATTCCACTCGCGATCCTCTGGTTTGGAATTGACGAAACTCCGAAAATCTTTATCTGCTTCATCGGCGCTTTCGTACCGGTGGTGATGAACGCCTACACGGGTATACGCTTCACTGAACCCATGCTGCTGGATGCCGCCCGAATGCTAGGAGGGAATCGCCGCCAGCTCTTTACCGAGGTGGCTATACCCTCAGCCATGGGGGCTATCTTTGCCGGCCTGCAGAACGGCCTGAGTCTCAGTTGGATGTGCGTGCTGGCGGCGGAAATGGTTGGCGCACAGGAGGGGATCGGCTACCTCATCCTGCTCGGTATGGATATGAGCAATCCGGCAATGATCATTACCGGGATGCTGCTCATCGGCGCCATCGGGGCCACCATCGCCGTGCTGCTAAGATACGCCGAAAAAAGGATCTGCCCGTGGAAGCGCGAGATATCGATGTAACCAACCCCAACACGCGCAACAGCGGCGCGTGCCGGGGACCCCAGCCGAAGATCGCCGCCCAGCACGTCTGCAAGTCGTTTGCCGGCATGGGTGGCGCGGTCACCGAAGTATTGCGGGACATCAATCTCGCCGTGGTTGAAAATGAGTTTCTGGTGATCCTCGGCCCGGGGCAATGCGGCAAGACTACCTTCCTGAACATCGTGTGCGGCTTGGATCAACCGGATTCCGGCAGCGTCTACCTGGACGGCGAAGAAGTCGTCGGCCCCGACCCAAAGCGGGGCATGGTCTTTCAGCGCATGGCTCTGTTTCCCTGGTCTACCGTGATGGAGAATGTTGCCATGGGACCCAAGCTCAGGGGCATAGGCCGGAAGGAACGCGAGGAAAAGGCCGCCCATTTCATCGAACTAGTCGGCTTGGCGGGATTCGAGAAATCGTATCCGCACCAGCTCTCGGGCGGCATGAAGCAGCGTGTCGGCATAGCCCGCGCCTACTGTAACGATCCCGAAGTGCTGCTCATGGACGAACCCTTCGGCCACCTCGACGCCCAGACCCGATACCAGATGGAGGATGAGGTGCTGCGTATCTGGGGACAGGCCAAACGCACGGTGATATTCGTCACCAACAATATCGAGGAAGCGGTTTACCTGGGTAACCGCATTGTGCTGCTCGGGCGCTGCCCCGCCAGCGTCAAGGCGGAATACGCGATTGACCTGCCCTGGCCACGCCGCTACACCGATCCCAAATTTCTGGCATTGCGGAAAGAAATCGCCGACAACAGCGACCTTGCTCTGTAAAGCAGAAGGACGGAGATGACCGCCGAGAAACGCAAGATTAAGGTGCAGGTACGCAACCTGACAAAGCAGTTCGACGATCTGCTGGTGCTTGACGACATCTCCTTCCATGTTTACGAAGGCGAGTTTCTCTGCATCGTCGGCCCCACCGGCTGCGGCAAGACGACGTTTCTCAACGTTCTCAGCAAGCTCATCCCGGCGTCTTCCGGCGATATCTACATCGACGGCGAAGCGGCCGACCCGCGCAAGCACAACCTGTCCTTCGTATTTCAGGAGCCATCTTCCATGCCCTGGCGAACCGTGGAAGACAACATCCGCTTCGGCCTGGAAATCAAGAAAGTAGCCAGAGACCAGGTCGAGGGGCGAACTAACGAGATGCTCGACCTGGTTGGGCTGAAGGAATTCCGCAAGTACTATCCCAGACAACTGTCGGCCAGCATGGACCAACGAGTGGTTATCGCGCGTGCTTTCGCCATCAACCCGGACCTGA
The DNA here is from genome assembly GCA_963842345.1 of uncultured Acidobacteriota bacterium. Taxonomy (GTDB): domain Bacteria; phylum Acidobacteriota; class Terriglobia; order Terriglobales; family Acidobacteriaceae; genus CAWBRT01. The sequence goes on along the minus strand of CAWJGD010000010.1, from coordinate 104,075 downwards.
TGCTGATGGATGAACCCTACTGCCAGCTCGACGTTAAGCTGCGCTACTATCTGGAAGACGAAATCATCCGTATCTGGCGAGAACTCAAGCGCACGGTTATCTTCGTGACCCACAACATTGAAGAGGCCGTCTATGTAGCTGAGCGCATTCTGGTGCTCACCCCCAAGCCCACTACCATCAAGGCGGAAATCAAAGTCGACCTGCCGCGGCCGCGTAACTTCGCCGACCCGGAGTTTGTGCGCATCAGGGAAGAAGTTACGGAAATGATCAAGTGGTGGTGAGGTAGGCGCGGGCGGATTTAGAGTGTTAAAGAGATACTGCATCCTTCGCAGCGGGTGTCATCGTGAGGAGGTTCGCCGCTTTTGCGGACCGACGTGACGATCTATGCATTTCACTAGGCGTCACCGAAAGCCGGAAAAAACAAATACATGGACCCTCACGTCGCGTCCTCACGGACGCTCCTCAGGGTGACACGCCGGAATAATCGTTCTTGGGATACGCCAAACCTAACACCGTTCCCATCAAACGCCCACCGCGGTGCAGTCAGCCCTTAAGGCCGCAGGATGACCTTTGCTGCCGCCACACTTCCTGCGTCGAGTTCCCGGAATGCCCGTTGGCCTTCGCTAAGCGGGCGTTCTTCTAGCCAGTCAAGACTCCCAAGGTGGCCGGCGGCCATCGCCGCAACGGTTTCGATGAAATCGAGGTGGGTGTAGCAGTAAGAGCCGAGGAAGGCCACTTCCTGCAGCGTGATTTTGCGTATGTCAAGACCGTCGGCTGCGGAGAGCAATCCAATGTGAACGATGACCCCGCCGGGTTTGATCAGCCGGCTGGCCGCCGCCCGCGTGCTGTTCGACCCAACCGCATCGATCACTAGATCGACACTCCATTCGGGCGGTTCGGCCGCATCTCCCGGAGCGAAGGGCCGGAACGATGCAGCGGCGGCGATAGCCTTTCTGCGCAACTGATTGGGTTCCGCGATCAGAATCTCCTTGGCACCGAAATGGCTGAGCGCTAAGGCGCACGCGAGTCCCACCGCCCCTCCTCCCAGCACGACGCAGCGCGCGGCAGCAAGCGGCCGGCTGAGCGCGCCGGATGCAAGATGAACCGCGTGCCATCCCACCGCCATGGGCTCCGCCAGCGCAGCCTGCTGCACGGGTAAGCCGTCTGGCAGTTCAACCAAGTTGGTCTCCGGTATGGGTACGAATTCGGCAAAGGCCCCGGCGCGAGGCGGCATGGAGATAATCTGCCGCCCGCGGCAGAGATGCGATCTTCCATCGAGGCAGAAGCCGCATCGGCCGCAGGTTACAAGGGGATCGATGGTCACTCGCCGGCCGGCTCGCGCTCCGCTTACTACACGCCCCGCGGCCTCATGGCCCAGCACCAACGGCGCGGGCCGGCGCTCGTCCCTGCCGTGATAGGCATGCATGTCAGATCCACAAATGCCGACAGCCTCGACGTGAACGAGCACCTCGCCAGCGGCCGGGATAGGATCGGGCTCGTCCCGGTATTCGAGCGTAGCCGGACCCGTATAAATCAGTGCTTTCATCGAAACAGCTCCTTGGCGCAGGTTCTAGGACAGCGTTCCAAAAGGTTGTGAAATAACTTTATGGTGTCATGCTGAGCGCAGCGAAGCATCCCATGAACCTGTCCTACCCCGCGCACTCTGGGCTTATTCATAAATCGTTCGGCTGCAACTCAGCCCCATGCCGTGATGGGATCCTTCGCTTCGCTCAGGATGACATCTGAAAGAGGGCAAGCCGTCTTCAATCGCCTTCCGCGAACCGGGTCTATTTCGCGGTGAAACCGCCATCCACATAGAGCGTGTGTCCGGTGACGTAGGCTGATGCCTCGGACGCCAGGAAGATCATCGCTCCGTGGAGGTCGGCGAGTTCGCCATTGCGGCCGATCATTGTCTGGGCGGCAAGTTGGGCGGCCCTCACCGGATCGGCGAATACCGCGGCAGTGAGCGGCGTGTGGAAGAAGCCGGGCGCAATGGCGTTGCAGGTGATGCCCTTCGGCGACCACTCATGGGCAATGGCGCGCGTGAGCTGAACCACGCCGCCCTTGGCTGCTCCATAAGGCGCACAGTTGGGCATGGCGCGGCTGGACTGTAGCGACGCGATGTTGATGATCCTTCCCCAGCGACGTTCGGCCATTGCCGGGGCAAAGAGCTGCGTTAGCCGAAAAGGCGCGCGCAGATGAATCGCCATGTGAAGATCGAACCCCTCGGGCGAGACTTCGGCGAAAGGCTGGCGAAGGTTGACTCCGGCGGAGTTCACCACAATGTCCACTTTCATTCCGCCCTGCTTGACGGCATCGGCAACGCCATCCAGCCCAGCTGGAGTGGACAGGTCCGCCGGACACGCAGTCGCATGGATTCCCTGCGAGCCAAGAGTGCGGACAGCAGCCGCGAGTTCATCTTTTCGCCGGGCGACCAGAATCAGCTCCGCCCCTTGCATGCCCAGCGCGGTCGCCAGTGCAAGCCCAATGCCCGAATTGCCGCCGGTCACCAGCGCGGTGCGTCCAGAAAGCGAGAACAGCTCATCAAATCGTCCCATTTAAACCTCCACCGGCTTTCCCAGGTCGGCGCGTACGTCCGGAAAGTACTTGCGCAAGCGTTCGTCGCAGGTGCGGGCATGCGCCTCCATGCCCTCGAGCCGCGAGATGCGCGCGGAAGGCTCGCCAATAGCACGGCTGGCATTACGATCCATTCTTTGCCACGTCAGCGGTTTGAGAAATTTATGAACCGACAGCCCGGCGGAATACCGCGCGGCAAACTTGGTGGGCAGGATATGGTTCGGCCCCGAAGCCTTATCGCCATAAGCGACTGTCGTCTCCTCGCCTAAGAACAGAGAGCCGTAGTTTGAAAGCCTGTCCAACCACCAATCGAGATCGGCGCAATGCACTTCCAGGTGCTCGCTGGCATGCTGATCGGAGATCTGTACCAGCTCCTCACGCGTGTCGCAAAGCGCCACTTCGCCATAGTCGCGCCAAGCCGCACCCGCAGCCTCGCGGGCCGTGGGCGGCAGTTCGGCAATCAACTTCGGAACCAGCCGGATCACAGCTTCGGCGAGCACGCGGGAAGAGGTGAACAACCAGGCAGGAGTTTCATGACCGTGTTCGGCTTGGCCGACAAGGTCGGAGGCAACGATCGCCGGGTCGGCCGACTCGTCCGCGATGATTGCAATCTCGGAAGGTCCGGCGAAGACGTCGATTCCAACCTTGCCGAACAACATGCGCTTGGCCTCGGCGACGAACTTGTTGCCCGGACCGGTGATGATATCGGCGGGCTTACCGGTGAACAGTCCGTACGCCAGCGTGGCGATTGCCTGGACTCCACCGAGGGTCATGATCACGTCCGCGCCCGCCACTTTCATCGCATACAGCACGTATGGATGCACGCCCTGACCTTGGAACGGCGTAGAACAGGCGACAACGGTCCCCACGCCCGCCGCTTTCGCCGTTGCGATCGACATATAAGCCGAAGCGATATGAGCGTATCGTCCCGTTGGGACGTAGCAGCCCGCAACATTGCACGGGACCAGCTTTTGCCCGGCCCGCAGACCGGGCACTACCTCCAAGGAAAAATCTTGCACCGACCGGCGCTGTGCTTCGGCGAATCGTCGCACATTGCCGACTGCGAAGGTGATGTCGGCCCGCACGCTCTCCGGCACGGCAGCAACACAGCGCGCGATCTCTTCCGGCGTGACCACGATGGGACCCGACCAGCGGTCGAGTTCGAGCGCATAACGTCGCACGGCTTCCTCGCCATGCGACTCGATTTCCGCCAGCATCCTGGAAACAACCTGGCGGGCAGACTCAGTTTCCGTCTCCGACGTCTTACCTGCCTTTTTTAGATAAGTGACGGCCATCATCTTCCTTTCGAATCATTTGGCGGTACAAAGAACAATACCGCGTGCGCGAAAGCGAAGCAATCAGTTCAGCGTTATCGCCAACCATGGATGTACAATGGCTCCGAATTTCAACGTCGAAATGAAAGTTCTGACTTCCCAAAAAAGGAGGGCAATAAAATGTCGAACCATGTGATTGGCCGGCGGACGTTTCTGAAGGGCCTTGCGGTGACGGCGTTAAGTTCAGCCACCGTTCCAATGGTGGAGGGTTATGCGCAGCAATCGGGAGGTGCGGCTGCTCCCGACGCGGCACAGCTTGTCCCAAACTCCGCCGGCACCAATCGGCCGAAACTCAAGGCGCCTCCGAATGCATGCGACTCTCACATGCACATCTACGATCCGGAGCGGTTTCCGTTTCCAGCATCCCCGACCTTGGCGGCCAATACGGAGAAAAGACACTTTTCCGTTGCTACCGTATCCGAATATCGCCTTCTCCAGAAGCGGAACGGAACGACCCGGGTGGTGGTGGTTACGCCGGCCAATTACGCTACGGACAATCGCTGCACGCTCGATGCGGTTTCGCAAATGTCTCCCAACGCACGCGGCATCGCCGTCGTTCACCCGGACGTGAGCGACGCTGAACTGAAGCACTTGAACGAAGGTGGAATTCGCGGCATCCGTTTCACGGTCTTCGATCCAGCCACGGCGGTTACCAGGATCGACATGATCGAACCGCTTTCCAAACGCGTCAATGCGCTCGGCTGGCACGTGCAAATTCATATGCGGGGCGATCAGATTCTGGACAACGCCGACATGCTGATGCGGCTGCCTTCGCCAGTTGTATTCGATCACATGGGGCGCATGCCCCAGCCGGCCGGCATTGACTATCCTGCTTTTAAGGTCGTCCTCCGCATGATCGATAAGGGACGTACCTGGGTCAAACTTGCGGGTGCCTATCTGAATACCAAAATCGGACCGCCTAGCTACGCGGACGCAACCAAGATCGCTCAAGCCTATGTCAAGGCCGCACCGGAGCGTTTGGTTTGGGGAAGCGACTGGCCGCACCCCACCGAAAAGGAAAAACCGAACGATGCGCTATTGTTCGACCTGCTCGGAGAATGGGCTCCCGATGAGAAGGTCCGCCACCGCATCCTGGTCGAGAATCCACAGGTGCTGTACGGTTTTCCAGGTTAGGAGACTGCGGGGAAACTGATCTGATCGAGATGTTTGCAGGTCACCGTCATACGCTGTTCTGGTGGCCTAGCGCTCCAGCGCTTTGCGGTCCCAGTTGCCGAGGATGGCCGCGGCTTCGTATGTGCTTTGCAGAAACTCCAGCAGCGAGTCTTTGGGCGAGCCGGCAATGCGGACATCGTCATACATCAGCAGGAACTCGCCAAGCTGCGAGTGGTAGAAAGCTTCCCTGGGACGCACTGGCTGACGGGCAAAACCTTCGGGCTGAGGGGCGGCGTAGGAATAAAATGCCGGTGCTGAGATTTCGCCGCCTCCGGGCCAGAAGCCGGCGCTGCTTACCTCATGGGAATAAGCTTCACGCGTAACTGGGTCGACGCCTGGCCGCTCCGGCGCGGGTCTGCCGGAAAAACGGGTTACCGCATGGTCGAAGCTTCCCCAGAAAAAATGCACGGGACTGACTTTACCGATAAAGCGCGACCTGAATTCTTCGAAGACGTTATCGACCCAGACCAGAATGCGCCAGAACCGCTGCACGGCATCGCCATCATAGGCGGCGTGAACATGATCGCTTTCGAAACGAAGTGGGTTGGGAATCTCGACCGGCATCGTCCAAATCCTGACGTTGATTCCGAGAGAGGCCAGCGTTGCCATGAATTCCCGGTGGAACTCCGCGACGCTTTGTGGCCGCAAAGGCAGAACCCGGCTGTTGCCGTCGCTCAACTCAATGATAAGTTTGTGATCGAGAAAATCGAAAGCAATTTCGAACGAGCCCAAGCCGTGCGGAATCGGAGGTGTCGTAAGACCCCGCGAGGTTACGCGCAGCGTCACGTTCCACCAGTGGTTCACTTTGGGAGTGAGTGCCATCTGAACTTTGCCAACGATTTGCGACCACATATGAAGGGTCTCAAGGGTTTCACTCCAACTGCGCAAAGGCAGCGCCGGCAGGGGCTCCGTGATCGAAGATCTGATTTCTGCTTTCATTGCCTGCTCCTTACAATCCGGCCCTGAGCCACACGGCACATCGCAATCCACATCGATCAAGCTACATACAGATGTTTGGAAAACCGGCACGGTTGCGTCGAGGCAGCTTTAGCCTTGCAAAACCGCTCACGAGCAGTACAATTCGAGCGATTAAAAGCCGAACAAGGAGACTCTCGTTTATGGCAAAGCTAATCATAACGGCCGCGGTAACAGGTTCTATTCACGTTCCCAGTCTCTCTCCCTATCTGCCGTTTACACCTGACGAGATAGTGGAGGATGCCGTTAAAGCGCATGCGGCCGGCGCCGCGGTCGTACACATTCACGCGCGCGATCCAAAAACAGGAAAACCAAGCAGCGACTTCAATTTGTACAAGGAAATCGTCGGTAAGATTTCGGCCCGCTGCGATGTGGTAGTTTGCATCACCACCGGCGGCGCCATGGGTATGGCAATGGAAGAAAGGGTGCGCCCCGTCAGCGTGCTGAAGCCTGAGCTGGCTTCGCTGAACTCCGGGTCGATCAACTTCGCCATCTATCCTCTGACTGCCAAGATCAAGCAGCCGCGTTTCGACTGGGAGATTCCATATCTGGAATCGACCGAAGATCTAATTTTCTCGAACACATTCAGAACGTTGAAGTACTACGCCAAGGCAATGCAGGATGCTGGAACCATCCCCGAACTCGAGGTCTATGACGTCGGGATGATCAACAATATCAAGCACCTCATTGATCTCGGGGTGCTGCGAACGCCGATCTATATGCAGTTTGTGATGGGCATTCTGGGCGGTATCCCAGCCTCTCCGCAGAATCTGGTTTTCCTGTATGAAACCGCGGTTCGCACGATTGGCGAGAAGAACTTTGCGTGGTCAGCGTGCGCGGCCGGAAAAGCGCAGCTCCCGTTGATGGCAGTCGCCATGGCGATGGGTGGAAATACGCGAGTGGGCCTGGAGGATAATCTCTACGTCGGGCCCGGCCAACTGGCGAAGGGGAGCGCCGACCAGGTGGTAAGAGTGGTTAACATCGCAACCCAGCTCAGTGTTGAAATCGCCAGCGCCGACGAAGCGCGATCGATTTTGCACTTGAAAGGCAGGAACCAGACAGGATGGGCCGCGGCTGCCGCAAAATAGTACAGCCAGTACGCGCTCATGCAGGAGGTCCCCGGGGCTCTCCGGTCAAGTTTGACGGCAGCAAAGAGACTCGCAGTAGAAGAGATTCTGTGCTGTCATGCTGAGCGCAGCGAAGCATCCCAGGAAACGGTCCGAACCCGCGCCGTTAGAGGCTTTTTTGCGAAATCCTTGGGGCTGCACCTTATGCCCACGCCGTGTTGGGATTCTTCGCTCCCGGTGGTCGCTCAGAATGACACAGTAATAAGGTCGAGGATCGGCGGATGATTTTCAATGAACCGTTCTGGTAGCATTCACGATACACGAACTGGTTGCCAAGGTTCAGCGAGGGAGACATGACTCCAGCAGACAACAAATCACTGGTAGTGGTAAGTGCGCACGCCGCCGATTTCATTTGGCGAGCCGGCGGAGCGATTGCGGTTCATACCAAGCAGCACAAATATCGGGCGGTGGTGGTCTGCCTGAGCGCGGGCGAACGCGGCGAGTCGAACGAAGTCTGGGCAGCGGAACCGAATCTCACCATAGAGGAGGTGCGGGCGCGTCGCAAGCTTGAGGCAGAGCAGGCGGCGGAAGTGCTCGGCGCCGAGATCCATTTTTTCAATCAGCAGGACTATCTGCTGTCGCCAAGTCCCGGCATTGTCGAGAGGCTCGTCGACATCTATCGGGACGTGCAGCCGCGTTTCATCCTGACGCATCCCCAGGCAGATCCCGCCAACTGGGATCACGTTACGGCTTGTCGTCTGGCGCTGGAGGCGCGCATGGTGGCTCAGGCGCCAGGGCGGAAGGGCGGCAAGATCATCGCCGCGCCTCAGGTGTATTGCTTTGAGCCGCACCAGAGCGAGCTTTGTGAATTCCGGCCGGATACGCTTCTCGATATATCGGAGGTCTGGGATCTCAAGTGGCGCGCGATGTTATGCATCAAGTCGCAGACCAAGATGTGGCCTTATTACAAGAACGTCGCGGAGCAGCGCGGCAACACCGCGCGGCGACGGACCGAGCGCAAGATCACGCACGCCGAAGCGTACCAACGGATTTTCCCGAGAACCGTCGAGGAACTCTGAGTCGGCAAGTCACGAAGGCGGGAGCATGGCAGAAAACAACGCGAAATCCGCGGCCACTATCGCGGAGCAACCGAAGAAGGGGAAGCTGGGTTGGTATTCCGAGCTCACCGGCCGGGAGAGACTAACCTATTGGGCGTGCTTTGGCGGCCTGGGCCTGGATGCGATGGACACGACCATCTACGCCTTGGTCATGCCGACTTTGATCGCCATCGTAGGCATCACCAAGCCGCAAGCCGGCATAATTGCTTCGGCCGCCTTGATCGGTTCCGCGGTCGGGGGCTGGCTTGCCGGGATCGCGGCGGACCGCATCGGGCGCGTGCGCGTACTGCAGATCACCATCCTGCTGGTGGCGGGCTTCACGTTTCTTTCAGCCTTCACGCATTCCTTCTGGCAGCTTTTCCTGGCGCGAAGTATCCAGGGAATCGGCTACGGCGGAGAGGCCGCGGTCGGCGGCGTCCTGATCAGCGAGACCGTGGTTCCCCGGCTTCGCGGACGCGTGGCCGCCTCCGTGCAGAGCGGGTACGCGATTGGCTACGCGCTTTCCACGGCAATGATGCCGATAATCTTCGGATACTTTTCGCAGGCGATGGCGTGGCGGGTGTTCTTCGGTATCGGTCTGCTTCCAGCCGTGTTCGTGATGTTCATCCGGCGTTTCGTGCCCGAGTCTACTCTCTATGTTGAATCGCACAAGGAGACGACAAAGGCGGCGCGCAACAACTTCTGGGAAATCTTCGTGCCCCCGCATCTGAAGAACACGATCACGGCGACGGTGCTCTCGACCGGCATCCTGGGCGGCGCTTACGTGATGATCACCTGGCTGCCTACTTATCTTCGAACTGTATTGCACCTGCGCGTTTCCTCCACGGCGGGCTATCTGGCCCTGAATATCCTGGGCTCTTTCGTCGGCCCGTTCGCCTACGGCTTCCTGAGCGATTGGATTGGCAGGCGCAAGAGCTTCATGATTTTCCTGTGCTGCCAAGCTACCAACGTGGCGATCTACATGTTTGCGCCCATCGGCGCCGCCACGACGATGGTTCTCGGATTCTTCCTCGGCGCGCTCCAGGGAGGTCTTGCCTCGGGCATGCTGCCCTCATTCTCCGAGCTGTTTCCCACTCGCATTCGCGCCAGCGGACAAGGGTTTTCGCTGAGCGGCGGCCGCGGTTTCGGCGCCGTGGTTCCGGCGATGGTCGGTGTGCTGGCGGCAACCAAACCGCTAGGGCAGGCCATGGGAGTGTGCGCCCTCTCGGCATATGCCGTGGCGCTCGTCGCTGCTTACCTGCTGCGGGAGACAAAGGGAGCTGATTTGCGGGCTGAAGCAGCAGCCGGCAAGTGATCTGCTTGCCGAATGAGAGCAGGCGCTAATTGTGTACAGGGGATGCGACATGGCGAAACATCCATTGCGGGTGCTGGTGACGGGAGCGGAGCTGGTTTCCACCGCAGTCGATAAGCTCTCTTCAATCGGCGCGACCTTGACGATGATGCCGGGCAAGGTGACCGAGCAACGGCTCATCGAAGAGCTTGCCAAGCAACCGGTGCAGGCGATCCTGATGCGCGGAAATCCTCCGGTCAGCCAAGCGGTGTTGGACGCCGCGCCCGAGTTGCGTGTGATTGCCAAGCACGGAGCCGGTGTCGATTCGGTAGATCTGGATGCCGCAACCGCGCACGGCGTATTCGTGATGATTGCCGGTGACGCCAATGCCCCGGCGGTGGCGGAGCTTACCCTTGGGTGCATATTGGCGCTGGGGCGCGAACTTGAGTCATTGAGCGCTCGTGTCAAGTCGGGCCAGTGGGATCGTGGAAACTATCATGGCACGGAGCTGCGGGGCCGCACGCTCGGGCTGGTCGGCTTTGGCCGGATCGGGCGGCGCGTGGCAGAGCTGGCTCGATGCTTCGGGATGCGTGTCATTGCGCTGACTTCCACCCCGACACACGCAACCACGGCGCGTGTCGGGGACCCCGGGCGCTCGCCAGAGTCGATCGCTCCGGCGCTGGCGGAAAGAGCAGCAAGCCTCGAAGCGCTCCTCGCCTCCGCTGATATCGTCAGCTTGCATTGCCCGCTCACCGCCGAAACGCGCGGATTGATGAATCGCCGGGCATTCGCCACCATGAAGCCGGGAGCTTTGTTCATCAACACCGCCCGCGGAGCCCTTGTCGACGAGGCGGCTCTGGCGGATGCGCTGAATAGCAGTCGGCTGGCGGGAGCCGCTCTCGACACCCTGGCCGAGGAACCTCCTGCGCCGGGCAATCCGTTGCTGTCGGCTCCAAACCTGATCATCACTCCGCATATCGCGGGGCAGACCGGCGCCGCAGTGGAGCGCATGGGCGTTGCCGCGGCCGAAAATATAGTCGCAGTGCTTACGGGCGGCGCCGTGAATCCCGCCAATGTCGTCAACCACGGTTTGCTGTCGAGATGACGATGTCAAACGGCGCCGCAGGCGTGTCTCAGTTAGAACAAGAGAGGGATTTAAAAAGTGAAACACAGAAAGCTAGGGAAATCGGAGCTGCAAGTCTCAGTTGTCGGGTTGGGATGCAACAACTTTGGGTTCGTCGCCAACATGGATGTCGAGTCATCGCGCAAAGTGATTGATAAGGCGCTCGAGGTGGGCGTCAATTTTTTCGATACGTCGGACAGCTATGGCACCTCGGAAGAGATACTGGGAGAAGTGCTGGGTGAACGGCGGAAGAAGATCGTGCTGGCGACGAAGGTTGGAGCAAAGCAGAAGCCGGATGGTGAGAAGAGCGGCGTTTCGCGCAGCTATATTCTCGCCGAGGTGGAGGAAAGTCTGCGACGGCTCAGGACCGATTGGATCGACCTTTACCAGATTCACTACCCCGATCCCAAGACCCCGATCGAAGAAACACTGCGCGCCTTGGACGAACTGGTGAAACAAGGGAAGGTTCGCTACATCGGCTGCTCCAACTTCTCAGCCGCTCAACTGAACGAGGCGCAGAAGACCGCCGCGGAAAAAAAGCTCACCAGTCTTGTGTCGAGCCAGGATGAATACAGCCTGGTAGCGCGCAGCATCGAGCGTGAGCTGCTGCCGGCGATCGAACGGCATGGAATGGGAGAGTTTCCTTACTTCCCGCTGGCGAGCGGGCTGCTTACGGGAAAGTACAAGATGGGTCAGCCTGCGCCAACCGGTACACGACTGGACCGGAAGCAGGCTTTGGCGGATAAGTACCACACTGCCGTTAATCTGGAGAAGGCGGCGCGCCTGGAGCAGTTCGCGACAAAACGCGGCCACACTCTACTGGAACTGGCATTTAGCTGGCTGCTCGCTAGACCGGTGGTGGCAAGTGTCATCGCCGGAGCCACCAAGCCAGAACAGATCGAGAAGAACGCCAAAGCCGCGGAGTGGAAGTTGAGCGCGGAGGAATTGGCGGAGATCGATCGGATCACTCTTGCTTGAGGTCCCGCGCAGTAGACCGGCGAGTCTAGTGCGTCAAGCAGATGGGAGATATTTGAATGCGGCTTCGTGCCTTCTTTAGGATGTCATCCTGAGCGCAGCGAAGGATCTATGCATTTCTCCTCTACCGAAATACATAGATTCTTCGCCTCCGCCTGAATAGCTTCTTGCTAGTCGAACGCAACGTCGGGTACGCAGCTTGGCTGCTCCGGCCAGAGGCGCTCGGCGCTCCGGCTCAGAATGACATCTCCGTTAAGTCATTCGACTTGTAACGCCCTATACTAGGTCGATCACCAGTTCTTATCCTGCCAACGCCTGCTCTGGCTTCAGGCCGGCCATGCGCATGGTGCGGGTGAGTTTGAGCGTATACTCTTGCACCGCCTGCAGGGTCTGCCCGGCCGACCAACCGTGCTCCTGAGCAAGGTAGGAGCCCACCAGCGGCGCTGCGGCAATTGCCGAATTCCAGCTGAACCATTGCAGCCCAATCCGCCGCGCCAGGACGTCTTCGATCGAGGCAGCCATTTCGTAACGAATGCTGTAAACGATCTCCGCTTGGATGCTTGGAGCACCTGCTACGACGGGCGCCGCAAGATGCCTGTCCGTCCGCGCGAGTTCGAGAACTTCGACCGCATGGGTCCCGAATTTTTCGCTGAGGTGTTGGGCGGTGTCCGGGGAGATGTGGAATTTCGGAACCAAGGTGTGCCAAAAAGTTGGTCCGTACCCCTCGGCGCCCGTTAACCGGAAGTGCTGCGTCTTGCACGGTGAAACCGCACTCTTCAAGTACTGCTGAACCACATTCACCGCATCCTCGGCCATTGCCCTGTAAGTGGTCCACTTACCGCCGAGAACGCTGATGAGTCCACTGTCTTGATTTACTTCCACCTCGTGATCGCGAATCACCTTCTTGGTATTGCGCGCATCTCCCGGACTGACCAATGGTCTTAGTCCCGCGATACCGCTCATGACCTGATCGATGCTAAAAGGCCGCCTCAAATAACGGTTCAGATGCCTAAGCAAGTACTCCACTTCTTCATGTTTCACCGCCAGTTCATCATCCAGTGCCGCTTCGTCATCGGTCGTTCCAACCAGAAGTCTGCCCTGCCACGGGATTGCGAAGATCACGCGCCCATCATCCGTCGTAGGAATGAGCATCGCATCAAGGCGGAAGGCTGCCTCCAGGGGAAGCAGAATGTGGATTCCCTTGCTCAGCCGGAGCCGCGGGTGAATGCCGGGATTAGCGAGGCTCCGGACCTGGTCCGAGAATGGACCTGTGGCATTGACAAAAGCTTTGGCACGCACGGTGAAGCGCTCCTCGGACAATTGGTTTTCCACGTGTGCTTCGCATAGCTTGCCGTCCTTGGTTTTCGCAAAACCGGCGACCCGCGAATAATTGAGCGCGGCACCGCCGTTCTCGACGAAGGTATTGACCAGCGCAATGCCGTACCTGGCGTCGTCGAACTGTCCGTCCGTATATGCGACACTCCCCACCAGCCCCGAGGTGTTCAGCATCGGCAGGCGCACCGTGGATTCGTGGACCGAGAGGAAACGGCTAGGGGAAAGCATGCCTTGCCCGGAAATCCAGTCATAGAGCTTCAGTCCGGTTCTGAAATAATACGCATCGCGGCGGCTGAAGCATGGCACGAGGAGTTCCAGGGGACGAGTGAGAAACGGGGCATTGTTCAACATCAGCTTGCGTTCGCGCAGGGCCCGCTTGACAACGCGATACTGGCCGAGGTCACAATCCGCAACTGACTGTTGCAGGTATCTGACGCCGCCGTGTACAAGCTTAGTGGAAGCACTGGAGGTTGCCGAGACGAAGTCGCCGGCGTCCAGCAGAACCGTTCGCAACCCGCGAAGTTGCGCGTCGAGCGCACACCCCGCTCCCGTCGCCCCGCCACCGATCACGCAGACATCGAATGTCGTGCTCTTGGTATTCGCCATTGTCTCGGAGCGGCTTTTCATCCTTAGTTTCCCCTTTTTCGTCGCGAGTGTGGCAAAGCTTCGTTATCGGGACAAAGCAAAAGCCGCCCAAAAGAGGCGGCTTGCATGGGGTTGCAATCCATACAGGCGGCTTCTCTTGGGCGGCTTCTCTAGTCTCTGCCGCGATGTGCAAATAAGTCTACCTTCGAACCGGCTGGCGTCGTCTGTGATATGCATCACGTGCCGGCATGCGCAAGGTCCATGCTCATGCCCGTCTTCGAAACCGTTGTAGCGAACAGACCATGGTGCCGAGCGGTCGAGTCCATTTGGTTTTCGGACGTGGGCGCCGCGCGCCGAATCAAAAGTATTGCGGTCCGAGGCGCCGTGTCTTTCGAGGCGCACAGCGTCTTGCAGTGTGATGCTGGTCACAGACACATCGGCTATCCGCGAAGTTAAATGACAATTCAAATTTGCGGCAGAGATTAGAGAAGCCGCCCAAGAGAAGCCGCCTGTATGGATTGCAACCCCATGCAAGCCGCTTCTTTTGGGCGGCTTTTGCTTTCCCTCGTTTCGGTGGCCCGGTGAACGTCGCTACGCCGTTTGCCGGCAGGAGGGTCGGACATGGACGTCTTCTTACATTGGTTGGCACTGGCGGATCAGCCGCAACACGTGCTGACGCAATCGATCTTCCGCCTTCTGCTGGCAGCGATTCTTGGCGGCTGCATCGGGATTCAGCGCGAACGGCGTGGCAAGGCCGCCGGCCTGCGGACCAACATGCTGATCTGTGTCGGGTCCGCCACTTTTACCATCCTCTCGTTATCTCTGGCCAGTACTTATGGCGGCGACCGCACCCGCATCGCCGCGCAGATCATCTCCGGGATCGGGTTTATCGGTGCCGGCTCCATTCTCCGCGAGAGGGGAAGCATCACCGGGCTTACGACCGCCGCTACGATGTTTGTTGCCGCCGGGGTTGGAATGGCGGCCGGCGGCGGAATGCCCGTTCTCGCAATGTTTACAACCGTGCTTGTATTGCTGGCACTCAGTGTGTTGGGGAGGTTTGAAACTCAGCGGTTGAAACTCATTCCCGCGCGCTACAGTTTTGTCGGCGGTGATATCAAAGACATTATCAGTGTCATCAATACGACGCTCACTGGCGAACACCGTCTAATCAAGGACATTCGATTGTCATCGAAGGAAGGGCACTCGCACGCGCTGCTGCGGGTGGACGCAACCCGGTTAGAGCACGAGCAGATTCTGCGCCAGTTGGAAGCGGCGCCGCGGATTACCCAGTGCGAGCTGCGCACGGGGCCGGCTTTCGGCAAGGATTCGGAGAGCGACTCGTCATAATGAGTCGCGAAGTGTGTTGCTTACGCTCACCGCGGATTGCGCAAGCTCTGTTGCTCAGGGAGATACCTGTTGCGGTTTACGCCGGGCGGGGTATGATCAAGACGCGAAACATCAAGCTACCGGATTGGAGATGCTGGCGCGTTGCAGGCCCGCAAGTTGAAGACTCTTCCGGGACGTATCTTGCCGGGACAGGTGAAGTGGCGAAGACACTCGAATCTCTTCTGGAACAGAGTCGCATTATCCCGGCGGTGCGCAACCCGGAACTCTTGGCGAAGGCGACGGCGGCATCGAGCAAGATCGTTTATCTGCTGTGTGGAACGCCTGAGAACATTGGCGAAATGGCTGCGCAGGCAAGTGCCTGTGGCAAAGTGCCAATTGTAAATCTGGACCTTGTCTCCGGCTTTGCGCGCGACGCGGCCGCTATTGAATTTTTGTCGCGTCGTAGCATACGGGGAATTATTTCCACGCACCAGGTTCCGCTTCGCGCCGCCCGCAGTTTGGGACTTTTCGCCATACAACGCACATTTCTCCTGGATTCGGCCGCGCTGCAAAGTTCCCTGCGTTCCATCGAGCAAGCCCGTCCCGATGCCATCGAGGTGCTGCCTGCGATCGTGGCTCCATATCTCGTGCGCGAGTTAAATCGTGAACACTCCACACTGCCGGTAATTGCCGGAGGCTTAGTACAATCACTCCGTCAGATTCAGGATTTGATAGACCAGGGCGTCAATTCGGTTTCCGTCGGGAACCCCGAGTACTGGCTGGTGTGAAAACCTGCATGTTGCGAACGCATCCGAACGCGCGGTGAAGTTCTGTCATACTGCCCGCGCGGTACTTTGACAAGGTTTTTGACGCATTTCCCGATCTGCGCGATATGCTATGTACGATTGTGGGAGGCGGGTATTCGCCCCCTGTAATACAGAAAACAATTTTGCATCAGGAGGGACATGGTATGAGACGGTTTGCAGTAATTGCGGCCCTGATCGTTGGATTTTTTATCTCTATGCCAGCTACCGCATTTTCTCAGGCCATCGAGAATGAGTTCTATCTCATCACCCCTGTATCCAAGGATGTCCACGATCCGATGCTGAAGGCGTTCGCGGCCTATGCAAAGAAGAAATGGAACGTGGACTTGAAGACCAGCGCCATGCCGCAAGGCACGCCGGTCGCCTATGGCCAGATCGTGGAATGGAAGGGGAGACCGCAGGCGGACGTCTTCTGGGGCGGCGAGGGTATCCTTTTTGACAAGCTGGCCAAGCAAGGGCTGCTCGATAAACTACAGGTTCCCGACAAGATGTGGCGCGAGATTCCCGCCGACCATCGGCAAGCCTGTGGGCCTGCCTCTCAAGGATCCAAAGAAGTTCTGGGTCGGAACGATGCTGGAACCCTACGGGATCATCTATCAGCCAAAACTTCTCAAGCGTCTCGGCGTGGAGATTAAAGACTGGGATGACCTTCTCAATCCGAAGCTGAAAGGTCAGATCGCACAGTGCACTCCCGACCGATCCAGCAGCAGCCATGCTTCCTATGAAGTCATTCTGCAAACCTATGGCTGGGAAAAGGGCTGGGATTGGCTGACGAAGCTTTCGGCGAACACGGGAATTTTCACGGCCCGCTCCCGCGACGTGCCGAATGTGGTATCCAAGGGAGAATTCGCCGTTGGCTTTGCGGTGCCGAGCTATATGGCCTTTGCCGAGGTCCTGAATGGTTATGACGTTGCATTTGTCTATCCGAAGAATGCCTACGTGACGCCCGAACCCATGGCTGTGTTGAAAGGGGCGCCTCACCCGAAGGCCGCCCATGCCTTCATCGAATTCTTGTTGAGCGAAGAAGGTCAGAAGCTGGTCTCCACTATGGGAGTCTATCCGATTACCGCCAAGTACAAGGTTCAGGGCCCTGCCGGCTCCAATCAGGAAAAGGCCGTGGCTTTCACCGGTGGGATTCGGTCCTTCTTTGATATTCCGGTCGGTAATGTTTACAACGATACTGTTGCCGGCGGGCCGAAGCGAGACGAAGAAGTGAACGCCTACTTCCGCAAGGAAATCGCGGAGAAACATAAGGACATCGTTAAGAGATAACTGCATGCACATCCACCTGAAGGATGTCGTAAAGAGATTTGGCGCCCTGGAAGCGGTAAGTCACGTGTCCCTGGAAATCCGGGACGGTGAGCTGTTTACCCTTCTAGGGCCGTCAGGTTGCGGAAAAACGACTATCCTGCGGCTTATCGGCGGCTTCCACAAGCCCGACGAAGGAGAAATTTACTTCGGCGACAAAGAGGTATCGGCCATTCCCACCTACCAGCGAAACATCGGCATGGTCTTCCAGAACTACGCTCTCTGGCCACACATGACGATCTTCGACAACGTGGCCTATGGCCTGAAGATCAAGAAGATCCCCAAGAAGGAGATACCCGAAAAGGTGAACCGGGTGCTTTCCACGGTCAACCTCACGGGACTGGAAAAGCGCTATCCCGGCCAGCTCTCCGGCGGCCAGCAGCAGCGCGTTGCGCTGGCCCGCGCCCTGGTCCTCAATCCTGATGTGCTGCTGCTTGATGAGCCTCTTTCCAACCTGGACGCAAAGATACGTCTGCAGGTCCGTGCCGAGATCAGGAAGCTACAGAAGGAACTGGCGATTACCTCCATCTATGTGACCCATGACCAGGAAGAGGCCCTGACCATCTCCGATCGCATCGCAGTCATCGAGCGCGGGAAGATTCAACAAATCGGAGCGCCCCGGGACCTCTACGAACGGCCGCGGAATCCATTCGTCGCCGATTTTATCGGCATCAACAACCTGATTGCAGGCGAGGTGAAGCAGGTCGATGAGGCGAGCGGATTGATGGTGGTCCAAACCCGGTTCGGGTTGATCAAATGTCTGCCGGACAAACAGCTTCGAGAAGGAGATGCGTGCAAGATTTCCGTTCGTCCCGAGGTCGCTTCCATCGGTCTGCCCGCTGAAGCACAAAACGGCATGAACGCGATTTCCGGAACGGTAAGCTTCGCCTCCTATATCGGCAACGCTATACGCTACGACATCGAACTTGACCGGGAGACCATCTTCAGAGTTGACGTGCAGAACCCCAGGAACCAGCAACCGTTCCCGATCAACGAAAAGGTGAGCGTTTGTTTTCCCATTCGAGTAACCCTTGGGATTCCTGTCTTGAAGGGTTAGGAGCCGGAGCGTGAATACCGAGACAGCGGCAGTGGCGACGAGATCACGAATCTGGCCCGATGTACGTGTTGGAGAGCTCCTCGGCTACGCCGGCATCTGGAGCTTCTTCATCATTTTTCTGATCTATCCCCTCATCCGTCTGTTTTACGATAGTTTCACCACCGATGACGGGATCTTCACCCTGGGGAATTATTACGGGTTTTTCACCGATGGCTTTTATCTGAGATCGTTCTACAACTCCATGGTGCTTGGCGTTGCTTGTGTGATCACTACCTCCGTGATCGGCATCGCCATCGCTTTTCTATTGCTCCGTTACGATTTTCCTGGCAGGAGGCTCTTTTCCTATCTCACCATCATCCCCATGATCATGCCGCCCTTGGTTGGCGTCATGGGCTTTACCTTCATCCTGGGGCGCGCCGGGACGGTCAATACCATCCTCCAGGACTATCTTGGCTTTGAGCAGCCCATCAACTTCATGTACGGGATTCACGGGGTGCTGCTGGTCGAGACTTTGCACCTCTTCCCGCTGATGACGTTGAGCATCGTGGATGCGATGTCAAAGATATCGCCCTCGCTCGATGAGGCGGCCGAGAGTGTCGGCTCCCGGGGGATTCGCAAGTTCTGGGATATCACTTTCCCCCTGACCACGCCGGGCTATGTTACGGGCGCGCTGCTGGTCTTCATCTGGACCTTCGCCGACTTCGCGACGCCGCTCGTGGTCGGCGTCGATGATCTGCTCGCCTCGCAGGCCTATCTGAATATTGTCCAGTTCGTCGACCGCAGGCTGTTCAAGATGGGGATCGTGATCTCGGCCATCATGGTCATTCTGGCCATCGTTTTTCTTATCGTTGCCAAGAAGTATGTGGCCATCAAGGATTACAGTTCGCTCTCCTATTCGCAGATTGAGCGGAAAAAGCTATCGATTTCGTCGCAACTGGGCGTCGTCGCCTTTCTTGTCGGCGTCCTGATCTTCGCCTTTATTCCGTATTTTGGGATCGCACTCGATTCGTTCGGGAAGGGCTGGGCATTAACGCCGTTTCCCGTCAAGTACACGCTTCAGTATTTCGAGCGCGTCTCGGTTGAGACGCCCAAGTTCATCCTCAACAGTCTCCTCTATTCAGGCATTTCCGTAGCGATCTGCATCGCCGTGGGAGTTCCGGCGGCGTGGGTCATGGCGCGGACCAAACTTCCGGGCAGAGAAATCCTCGATTCGTTGACGACGCTAATCCTGGCCCTGCCCGGGACGGGAATCGGCATCGCTTATATGCGCGCCTTTCGCGACCCGCTGCCTTTCATGGGTATTCCCCTCATCGGGATGTGGATCGTCATCCCCATCGTTCTTGGCGTGCGACGCCTGCCTTACACGGTGCGGGGGACATTTGCCTCTCTGTTGATCGTCCATCGTTCCTTCGAAGAGGCCGCCGAAAGTGTTGGGGCAGCCAAAGTAAAAACCTTCAAGGATGTGACCCTTCCCCTCATCTGGAAGGGAGTGCTCACTGGCGCCCTGTATTCCTTCATTCTCGCGCTGCAAGAGGCCTCCGCCACGCTTCTGCTGGTCGTCCCCGGCCATGAAATGATGACCGTGGGGATCTTTAATTTCTATATTGGCGGGTCGGTGAATGAGGCGGCGGCTCTGGGACTCATTTTGATCATTCTTGGCGCAGTCTGTCTACTGATCATAAACCGGCTTGCGGGGTCCAGGATGGGGGGCGTTTTTGGCTAACGATAAGGCGGCGGACTACGTGGCGAGGGGAGTGAATGTCGGCTGAAATGATCGGCAAAATCCGCTGCTTTGTTCTTGATATGGATGGAACGGTGTATCTCGGGAGCCGCTTATTGCCGGGCGCTCTCGAGTTCATAGAGTATCTTCGCCAGACTCGGCGCGACTTTCTATTTGTAACCAATAACTCTTCCCGTCATGCCGAATACTACGCGAATAAGCTGACGAAGTTAGGAATCGACTGCGACGCCGCTAACATACTGACCTCGGGAGAGGCGACCGCTTTCTACATCAACACCCTAAAAAAAGGTGCGCGAATCTTTCTACTGGGCACTCCCGAGTTGGAAGAGGAATTTCAAAGGCAGGGATTTACGCTGACCGCCGATGCTCCGGATTTTGTGGTGCTGGGCTTCGATAAAACGCTGACCTACGGCAAACTGGTGACCGCCTGCGATTGGATCCGTCGAGGCGTCCCATTTATCGCCACTCATCCGGATCTGAATTGCCCCACGGAGTCCGGATACATTCCGGATTGCGGCGCGATGGCGGCTCTGATTTCGGCCTCGACGGGCGTACAGCCGAAAGTGATCGGCAAGCCGCATCGTGAAATCATCGACATGATCTTGCGCAAGAAGGCTTACGACGCAGAGCAACTGGCGATTGTCGGCGACCGTTTGTACACCGATATGGCCACCGGATTCAATGCCCGCATCTGCACGGTTCTGGTTCTCAGCGGAGAGACAAAGCCTGAAGATCTTCGCGCGGCCTCCGTGCAACCCCAGTATGTCTGCCGCGATCTGGCCGACCTGACCGAACGATTGATGCGAAGCGACGCACAGCTACGCCTGCGAGAGAGTAGATGAAAGTACGAGCCGGCTTGAGAGCCCGGCTCCTTCGCGGAGCATACCTTCCGCGAATTCGGCCTCAGCGGCAGAACTTTGCAATTTCAGAAATGCACCCAGCCGGCGACAACCCCTCCCAAGATACCTGAATCATCTATTTCTGAACCTGCTCTAAGAGGCTGCGGGAAAGCTGTTTTCTGAGAGTGTCATCCTGAGCGAAGCCGGGGTCCCCGGCAACGGCCGCTTTTGCCGTTGCTGGGTGGAGGAGCGAAGGATCTGCTGTTTGCGCGTGCTGAAGCAGATCCTTCGGTCGCCCGCCCCAACATGCGCAACTACGGCGCCTGTCGGCGGACCGCGCAAAATCGGCACGACCTCAGGATGACGCTGGTACGAGTTTTTCCGCAGCCCGCTCGAAGAACTCTGAGGTGAATGATGCGCGGAAAATTGTTGCTATTGTTGTTCGTCTTCGTGGTTCTGCTTGGCGGAGTGGCTTGCAGCAAGAAGCAGGCTGAATCCAGCCAGGCGCCGCAGACTCCGGCGGCACAGACCCCGGCGGCAGAGACGTCCCCCTCCCAGCAGGCGAGCGCCGCACCTGCTCAGCCGGCCCAGCCTTCTACGCCGCCGGCTCAAACGGCTACGGCAGCGCAATCTGCCGCAAGCACGCCGGGAGACCAAACAGAGAAACGCGCAGCCGCGGCGGTGCCGACCGGCACGGCTTTGGTAGTGCAGCTCAACAACGCAGTCAGCTCGAAGACTGCGCGACCGGGCGAAACTTTCACCGCCACGGTTTCCAAGGCGGTTGTCGTGCAGGGCGAGACGCTGATTCCACGGGGAGCTGAAGTAACCGGCAGAGTGACCAATGTGAAAGCAGCCGGGAAACTCGCCGGAGCCGCGCAAATGGGGCTCACGCTGACCTCAATTACGGTAGGCGGCCAGCGCTACAAAGTCAGATCGAGCGCGATCTCGCAGACTTCAACTGGAAAAGGCAAGCGTACGGCGGTGCTCGGCGGCGGTGGAGCGGGGCTGGGAGCCATAGTGGGCGGCTTAGCCGGCGGCGGCAAAGGGGCGGTGATCGGAGGACTCGCCGGTGGCGGCGCGGGAACCGCGGGTTCGGCATTTACCGGCAACGCCGATATCACCTTACCAGCGGAATCCTTGCTTAGCTTCCGTCTGTCTCAGCCGCTCGATCTCAGTCAGCCGGCGACTCTCAGCTCGTCCAAATGATGGTTGTAGCAGCGGCAATGATTGCTCGAGCAGGCTTCTTGCGGCGAAGTCTGCCTTTTCATTTCGGTTTGCCCATTCGGTAACGACTCACTAATTTGCTACACGCGCAACCACTGCGCGTGGCGGGAACCCCGGCTTCGACGTCTCCGCCAGCCTCTCAACTCGTACCCTCAAGAAACGATTCGGTAGAATAGCTAAGATTAGTTAAAAAACCGAGATTCTGGTTAATTCAAATGGCAAAGCTACAAGACGAAGTGACGGCGTTGATCTTCGATACCTGGGGAACGGTCGTTGACTGGCGCGGCAGTCTGCTGGATGAGCTATGCGCGTTCGGGCGGCGGAAAGATTTGAAGATCGACTGGGAGGTGTTCTTAGAGGAATGGAGAAGCGCGTACGAGCCGGCGAAGCAGAAAGTCAATAGCGGCGAGCTTCCGTGGACGAAGATGGACGTATTCTACCGGCAGGCACTCGTTCAACTCTTAGCCAAGCACAACATCACCGGCCTTGGTGAAGATGACATCGATCATCTCAATCGGGCTTGGACAAGAACGCGGCCTTGGCCGGACTCGGTCGCCGGGCTTACGCTCTTGAAGAGGCGGTACATTCTATCCCCGCTGTCTAATGCGAGTTTTGCTTGGCTCATCGATATAGCCAGATTCGCCGGTCTTCCGTTCGACTGCATCATCAGCTCGGAAAATGCACGCTGCTACAAACCCCGCCCGGAAGTTTACCTGACCGCCGTCAATCTGCTCGGCCGAAAGCCGGAGCAAGTCATGTTGGTAGCCGCACACAACTACGATCTTCGCGCCGCACGCTCGCTCGGACTGCGGACTGGATTCATTCCGCGTCCGACGGAATTCGGTCCGCGTCAAAGCAAAGACTTCCAAGCCGAAGAGAATTGGGATGTGATCGCGGAGGACATGATCGATCTCGCCAGAAAAATGGGAGCTTAAAAAACCGCGCGAGCGGCGCGATTCGTGAGGCCTCCTCAGCGCGGCCGACTAGGCATACAGTTGGTATACCCCTCAATATCACCGCCGGGCTTGAAAGCCCGGCTTCCATGGGGTATGCCTCCGCGATCCGGTCTATCTCAGGAGTTTTTCGGACGGCTGAAATCCGGCAGGTGCACGAGGTCTTCTCGCGGCACGTCCTCCACGGGGTGTCCAGCTTTGCGCCAAGCCGCAAGGCCGCCGTTGATCACAAATGCATTGAATGCTTTTTCCCGCAGTAAATGCGCCACCCGGGCGCTGGTCGCTTCGCGCAGTCAGGTGCAGTACAGGTAGATGTCCTTGTCATGGGCGAGACGCTTGATCTCCTCTTCCAGGTTATTGGGTTCGATGCGAATTGAACCCTGGATGCGCTCGGCGCCGGAATCGTAGTACCCATGACTACGAACATCGACCAGAAGGATCTTGTCCGATCCTTCGGAATGAAGCTTGTTCGCCAACTCGTCCACTTGCACACGGGGCACGGCGCGGTAGATGCGGTGCTTGCGGTAGAGCAGCATGCGATAGACGATGAATGCGCCGATCGGCAGTGACCATAACGATTCCGACCGCGTGTCCAGCGACCTGAAAGCCGTGAGTGAGGGCGACAATAAAATCACGGAAGAGAAACCCGACACCGCCGTATGCCAGGACCCACAAGCTGGTCCCAACGAGATCGAGCGCTACAAACTGGGCGAAGGGCATCTTCATGCTTCCGGCCAGCGGTGGAACCATGGCGCTGACACCGGGAATGAACTTGGCGATGATCAGCGTCATCCGGCCACGCTTGTAGAATGACTCGGCGGATCGCAGGATGCAGGTTTCCGGGTTCACGGAAAGCCTGCACATGAACCCCAAAAGTCCCCAGCCCATGTAGCGGCCCAGAACGAAGAGCAATGAATCGCCCAGAAGCATCGCCGCAAGCGCAACGAGAAACACTGCGGGCGGTTTTCAGGGCTCCCGATGCCGCCGCCGCTCCGCTTCCTACCAGCGTCAGCGTGGCCGGCACGGGCACCCCGAGCGACCCCGCAAAAATGATCGAGGAGATAATGATGTAGCCGTGTTGTGCGATCCGGGATAATAAGCCGCCCATAGGGAAGGTGATCCTACTTGTTTGCAGTCCCGTCAACTGTCTATCAGATTCCCAGCCGCGTGGTTCAGTCAGCAATACGGAGCCGGCAAACTTGGACGCGCATGTGGGCTATGCCGGGGCATGTAGCCGGGACCGTCTGGAGAGCCAAGTCAACTCTCCAGTTTTTCCTGTTTTCGCCGGGGTGATCTTGGCGGTCTTTTTTCTGTCCTCCGCCTCGCAGAGGATCTGCCGGCTGATATCCGAGCCCGGTCGATAATATCTCCACCAGTTTCGCCAGCACCTTAGTCCTTGCCCAGTACTTGTCGTTTCCCTCCACCAGACACCAGGGCGCCCCACTCGTGCTGGTTTTCACCAGCATCTCCTCGACGGCCTCCTCGTACGCGCCCCACTTGTCGCGATTTCTCCAGTCCTCATCCGTGAGCTTCCATGCTTTGTAGCCAACGGCTTTGCGCTCCTCGAAGCGCCGAAGCTGTTCCTCGC
The DNA here is from genome assembly GCA_963842345.1 of uncultured Acidobacteriota bacterium. Lineage (GTDB taxonomy): Bacteria > Acidobacteriota > Terriglobia > Terriglobales > Acidobacteriaceae > CAWBRT01. The sequence continues at coordinate 79,683 of CAWJGD010000010.1, read as the reverse complement.
GGGAGATGTGGATCCAGAACTTTGCCAGGATCGTTCCAAAATCACGCAATTGCCGCTCGAAGGAATTGATTTCCTTGAATGCTCGCTTCCATTCCTCCTCGGTGGCGAATCCTTCCACGCGCTCCACCAGCACCCGGCCGTACCAGGACCGGTCAAAGATCGCCATCTGCCCTCGCTCCGGCAGCCGCCTCCAGAATCGGTAAAGATAATGCCGGGTCTTGTCTTCCCCTTGCGGAGCGCTGATCGGATAGACGACATAGCCGCGCGGGTCCAGTTTTTCGGTAACCCTCTTGATGACACCGCCTTTGCCGGCCGCGTCCCAGCCTTCGAAGACGACGATCACGGGACGCTGTTGCAGGTAGATCTGGTATCCAAGCTCACGGAGTTGAATCTGCCGCCGCGCCAGTTCGCGCACGTAGGCCTCTCGATCGAGCGTGCGGGTCAGATCCATTCTTTCCAGCATTAGAGCTTTCCTTTGCCCAAGGACTCCATGGCCGCGCGCAGTTCGGCGTCGCGTGGCATTGCCGCCGCAGCCTGGGTCCGAGGCGGCGCGTTCGCCCCCAAACGCTTTTCCATGGCGGTAATGATGGTCTCAAATACCTTCTTCCGCGCGTGCCATTTTGATGTCGCCTCGACGATCGTCCATGGCGCATATTCCGATTCGGTCAGCTCCAGCATTTCCTCAATCGCCACCAGGTACTTCTCATATTTCTTGTGGCGGTGCCCAGTCGGCTCGCGTCACCCGCCAAGCTTCCAGCGGATCTGCTTCGATCATCCGGAATCGCCTGCTCTGCTCTTTTTTGCTGATGTGAAGAAAAAGCTTCAGAATGGCGGTGCCGTCGTCGGCCAGCATGCGCTCAAACTCGACGATATCGCGAAGGGCCTCCCGCACCGCTTTTTCCGGGACTGCGCGCTCGATGCGCTCCTCAAGCACGCGGGAGTACCAACTGTGATCGAAGATGACCATCTCACCCCGGTTCGGAACTTTCAGCCAGAACCGCCATAGCCAGGGCCGCTGCTGCTCGTAAGTGCGCGGAGCGGTGATGGGGTAAAGCTTGAAACCACGAGGGTCCAATCTTTGAGTCAGGGTGCTGATCGTCGTACCTTTGCCGGAGGCATCCCAACCTTCGATGATCACAACGGTAGAGACACGCTGGTCCCAGCATGCCTTCTCCAGATCGTAGAGGCGCCGCTGCAGGCCCGGTAGAGCGCGCTTGTATTCTTCCCGTGACAGCTTTTTTTTCTTCAGGTTAATGTTTTCCAACATGGCTGAAAGCTGCCGGTTATAGCAAAACCAGGGATGATGTATCCCGGAGCCAGGGCATTCCAGTCGACGCGACCATCAGCACACCCCAACAGACGCAAAGACAGAGTCTGTCGGGGACCCCGAGGAGCGGCGACCTTAAACGAAACAAAAAAGGACATAGCATCCCTGGTTTGCAGTAAGCTGCGCCGGACAGAACTTGAATACAGGATTGTACACGCGTTCTGCCCCAGCACGCGCAACTGCGGCGCGTGCCGGGGACCCCGAACCGGGCAGAGCACGGCGCTGTAAATGCGATCTAGGGAAGGGAAGTCGGAGTTCCCCCAGCCCGCAACCGGCGCTCGGCATCGTCGTCGGCATATGCGGCGACGATCTCGCCATGGTAGAACCGGTGGAAATCTCCCTGGGGGTAGCATTGGTCGCGCACGGATTGCGCCAGTGCTTCCGGAACCAAGTCGTTGCGGTGCAGAATCCGGCATTCGTAATGCACAACGCACTCCTTGATAATCGGCGATCGCACCTCTCGGCTCGGAAGCGGCGTTAACTGGGACTCTTTGAATTTGTCGTGCTCTCGTCCCGACGTCTTTCCGCAGTGCGCCGCGGCTGCCGATAGCTCCCCGGGAGGCACGTTGACCGTGAAGTCGCTGATCTGCTCCAGCCGGCTGTAACTATGCCGGGAGGGTCTCACCAGCACGGTAAAGACGGGGCGAGACCAGACGGTCCCGATCATTCCCCAGCCAATGGTCATCACATTGGGCTTGCCGTCTGCTCCCATCGAAACCAGTAACAAACCATCTTCCCGCATTCGCTGCATGGTCAGGGCAAACAGATCCGTGTACTGTATCTGGACTTTGGGCATCTTGCGTCTCCACTTCGAAGAAAGTCGGAGTTGGCTGACATTATGCCAGCCGTCTCCGCGGATTTGAAAGCTTGGCTCGGCCCGCCATGAGCCAATGACTCTGGAAGAGCGTTCTGCACGCAAAAACTGATCCGTGGCGGTGCTTATGTCATGGCCCCGGGGCAACCACCACATAGGTTGGGCGGCCCTGGCGCACCCAGTCCACCAGGTTCTGCGCCGCCTTTCGCCGCAACTCTATTTCCGACTCGTCGGAGTAAAAAGCTGCATGAGGCGTGAGGATGACCCGCGGGTGCTGGAGCAGCGGAAGCTCTGCCGGCGGCGGTTCAACCGGCAAAACGTCAAGCGCCGCGGCCTCCAGTAGACCGGCATTCAAGGCAGCAACAAGATCGTCAATATTGACGACGGCGCCGCGGGCGGTATTCACCAGAAAGCTCTCCGGCTTCATCAGCTTGAACAGGCGGGCATCCACCATGCCGCGCGTTTCCTGGGTAAGAGGCACGTGCAGAGAGATGGTATCGCTTTGACTGAAAAGCTGCTCCAGGGATACCCGTTCCACATAGGACGGGAAATCGCCATCGATGATATAAGGATCGCAGGCGATGACACGCTTGAAGCAATTGCGACCCAGATGCGCCATGCGTTTGCCGATGCGGCCCAGGCCGAGTATTCCCAAAGTCAAGTTACCGACACGCCGTAGTTTTCCGGCCGAGGAATGGCCCCATGTGCCTTGCCGTATGTCGCGGTCATACCACGGGAGATGACGCAGCAACGAGAGCGTCATCGCCAGAGCGTGAGTGGCCACTTCTCCAATTCCGTAATCGGGTGAGTTTGCCACCCAGACACCGTGACGCTTCGCATCCGCCGTATCGACGTTGTCCACCCCGGTGCCGATACGGCTGACGATCCGGATCTCCGGACGAGCCGTGAAGACCTTGGTGTTTATGGGCGCATATTGCACTAGAAGGCCGAAGCACCCTTCGGCGGCGCGAACAACGTCATCCTCTGTTCGGCACTGCCTGGTTGCGACCTCGATGCCCGCTTCCCGGTAGAGCTCGTGCTCAAGTTGCACGTCAGAGTAGTCATAGTCGGTGATGAGAACCTTGAGCTTCTTACCGCTGGATTCGGAGCCGTGACGCACCTTGAACTCCCTCCGTGTTGTCTGGCGCGGGCGTGCCATGTGGCGCTCAACGCCGATGACAGCCGCGTTTTCCAGTTGCATATGTTAGAACGGCAATTTACATATTGTAATCGAGTCAAGTAATATTCTGGTCGCTCACCGCAAGACAAAGATTGTCAGAACGGCGACGCCAGGCATCTGCCTCCGGGCAGCCGGACGTTGCCGCCAACTCGGAGAGCAACAGCAATGGCTGGACCGGATTAGCGGAAGGTATGCCCCGCGAATGAGCCGGGCTTCCGCCCGGGGTGACGGCTAGGGGTATCCGGCTGTGGAATTCCTACTGGCTTAGCCAGGGGGCTGGCTAAGGGAGCTTGCATCAGATGATTCAAATGAAACGTTTTGTGGAGCGCTGTGCGGTTGTAACGGGCGGCGCCTCTGGCATTGGGCTGACAATTTCCGAGCGGCTGCTGGCGGAAGGCGCTCGCATTGCCGTCTGGGACGCGGATGGTGCCCGGCTTCAGGACCTCAAGCATCGCCTCGGGGCTGCCGTCGTTACGACGACCGTGGATGTTGCCGACGCAGGCGACGTCGAACGCGCGGCGCGTGAGGCCATTGGCGCGCTCGGGAAAATCGACATTCTGATCGCGAGTGCCGGCATTACCGGGCCGAATGCAACCACCTGGGAGTATCCGATCGAAGCCTGGAAGCGCGTTATCGACGTCAATCTGAATGGCGCGTTCTATTGCAGCCGGGCGCTGGTTCCGCACATGCTGAACCGGGGCTATGGGCGGATCGTGAACCTCGCCTCCATCGCCGGAAAAGAAGGCAATCCTAACGCACCGGCCTACAGCGCATCGAAAGCCGCTGTCATCGGCCTGACGAAATCGCTGGGCAAGGAACTGGCGAAGTCGGGCATCACTGTCAATTGCGTCACGCCCGCCGCGGTCCGCACTCCGATGTTTGCGCAAATGACGGAGCAGCATATTCAGTACATGCTCTCCCGAATACCGATGGGACGTTTTGGCACTACGGATGAGGTAGCTGCTCTCGTCGGCTGGCTGGCCAGCGAAGAGTGCTCATTCTGCACGGGCGCAGTCTTCGATATCTCGGGAGGCCGCGCCACTTATTAAAACAGCAGCGACGCCCCAGTCTAGGCGGAAGCAGCGTATCGCCGCCACTGATCGTTTCCGGCAAGGGTGTTCGAAAGTTCTGAAAGAGATGGTGCCAGGATGAAGACTTCAGTACCAGGCAAAGAACCGTTTCGCTTGGACGGAAAATTCGCCGTCGTTACCGGGGGCGCGAGTGGCATCGGCAAGGCGATTGCGGAGAGATTCGCAATGAGTGGTGCCCGCGTGTGCATTCTGGATGTGAATCCAGGCGAAGCCGAGGCAGTCGCTCGCCAGATTGTGGCGGCCGGAGGACAGGCAAGCGCCTTGGCCTGCGACGTATCCAATCACCAGCAGGCTAAACGGGTCTTCCAGGAGATTTTCCAAGGCGGAAGAGTTCATGTCCTGGTGAACAATGCCGGTATCGCGCATGTAGGGAAGCTCGAAACGACGCCGGAAGCAGATTTTGACCGAATCATTGCGGTTAACGTTAAAGGCGTCTACAACTGCATGCAAGCCTGTATCGGACACATGAAGGACAGCGGCGGCGGCGTGATCTTGAATATGGCGTCGATTGCCGGCACGATTGGCATCGCCGACCGTTTCGCCTACTCAACCAGCAAGGGCGCCATAGTGGCCATGACCTACTCGGTGGCGAAGGACTACTTACCCCACAACATACGCTGTAATTGCATTTCACCGGCACGCGTCCGGACACCATTCGTCGAAGGCTTTGTGCGGAAGAATTATCCCGGCCGCGAACAGGAAATGTTCTCGAAGTTGGCGGCGGCGCAACCGATTGGGAGGATGGGCGAGCCGGAAGAAGTCGCGCTGCTTGCTCTCTTCCTCTGCTCGGATGAGGCATCATTCCTGACTGGCGTGGATTACCCAATTGACGGCGGCTTCGTGAACCTGCGCGACTGATGCGCAATGTACAATTGCGGCTCACTGCCGCCCCATAGGAGGGTTCGGAGATGTTACTGATTCAATTCAAGGATCAACGAGGCAACCGGTGTGTCGGCCGTCTCGAACAGAACGGCAAAGTGCGTCCGGTACGCGGCGCGGAATCCACCTATAAGCTGGCGGTTGAGGCTATCGAACGCGGCTGCGGCCTCAAGGAACTCGTGGACGAGCGGCTCCATGGCACGGAGCAAGACTACGACCAACTCCTTGCCGATGGCTGTTTATTGCCACCGCTCGATCATCCGGACCCGGCTCATTGCATTGTCACCGGGACCGGCCTGACCCATTTGGGCAGCGCCGATACGCGGGATGCCATGCACAAGAAGGTGAGCGGCGAAATCGAGACGCTTACCGATAGCATGAAGATGTTCCGCATGGGGCTGGAAGGCGGCAAACGGAACGACGGCAAGCCTGGCATACAACCGGAGTGGTTCTACAAAGGCAACGGATCAATTCTGCGCGGTTGTGGACAGCCGCTGGTGATGCCCGATTTCTCGCAAGACGGCGGCGAGGAACCGGAGATTGCCGGGCTCTATGTAATTGCCGCGGACGGCACGCCGTATCGGCTCGGCTTCGCTCTCGGCAACGAGTTTTCCGACCACGTGATGGAGCGTCAGAACTATCTCTGGCTCGCTCATTCGAAGCTGCGGCAGTGTTCGGTAGGGCCTGCGCTGCGAGATGGCGCGCTGCCCGACCATGTCGAAGGCGTCTCGCGCGTGCTGGCTTCCGACGGCCGCATCCGCTGGGAGCGGCCCTTCCTGAGCGGAGAGGCCAACATGTCACACTACATCGGCAACCTCGAGCATCATCATTTCAAGTATGCATTGTTCCGCCGTCCCGGCGACGTGCACGTGCATTTCTTCGGCACGGCGACGTTGAGTTTCGCCGATGGGGTGCGGGCGCAGCCCGGCGAAATATTCGAGATCGAAGCGGAAGGATTCGGCAGGCCATTGCGTAATGCGCTGGCCGTGGAACCTGCGCCAGATGCGCACATTGCGGTACTTTGAATTCGCTCAGAGCGGTGCCAGGGTTGGTCAATTCCAGACGATTATTCCAGCATGTCACCCTGAGGAGCGTCCGTTGCGACGTAAGGGTCCATGTATTTGCTTTTTCCTGCCTTCGGGTGGCGCTAGGTGAAATGCATAGATCGTCACGTCGGTTCGCAAAAGCGGCGAACCTCCTCACGATGACACCCGCAGCGAAGGACATAGCAACTCGGGGTCTGGTTCAGACTGGCGAATAATCAGTCAGAGCTTCTTGAGCTTCTTCGCTCAGGTTCTGCACCGCCAATCTGGTCTCGTGGACCATGTAAACACAACCCGCGACCAGCGCCGTAACTGCAAAGACGCCAATCGCAAGTGCGATCACGGCTATTGACCGGAACACGAGTTGATTGCCGTAGTATGCCGACGCCGCCCCGATCACCGAAATAAGCGCTGAAGCCGCCAGCCCGCCAAGCGCCGCGTACAAGAGGCGCAGGGCCTTGAGAAGAAACTGAGCGCGCTTCTGCAACCGTTCGAGTTGGCGCCCGCGCGACCCATATTCCTGGCTGCCGTGCTGAAACTTTGGCATCTCCGCGGTCAGGACGCGCGTTCTATCTACAACGCGTGCAATGCGGTTGCCGATTCCGAGACACAGCACGGAGCAGGCGTTCGTCAGAACCGCTGGAGCGACGATGGCGGTGAGTACGGCAAACGGATTTTCGTGTAAAGGAGCACTCATGGAGCAGTGATCTCCAGCAGGCGTATGCCTACGCAGGTTCGTCTAGTTTGGTTTCCATATGCTGGATCGCCGCATAGGGATAGATGGCGACGCGCGCATCTCCTTTATGGCGCGCCTGTAGCTGTTTGATCATGTCCTCCCAGGTCGCGGCAAAGATGGCGTTGGACGGAAACTTGAGCATCTGCCGCTTATCCATGTATTGCGAATACACGATCAGTTGCGTATTGCCGGGGAATGGCTCCCGCGCTGCGGCCACTGCGTCGAGATAAGTTCTGCCGTTCAGGCCGGCCCGGCGCGCCTCCCAGTAGTGCATGGCGCTGAGTCCTTGAGGGTGCTGTAGAATGAGCACGCTCGTGCCGCCTTCCCGCACGGTGGAGGCCCATTTATACCTGCCGCCCTGTGTGCTTTGCGGATAGGTATTACAAATCACGATGTCCGGATTGGGAGCCGCTTTGGTCTGGTAGTGCTGCACGGCTGCCCGGCAGGCTGCACGGTGTGCTTCAACGATCTCGCCGGCAAACACGTGCGTCACTTGGCGCTTCCCGTTGTATAGAATTTGCACGCTGAAATCGACGTTAGCCAGGCGCGCTGCCTCGTCCATGTCAAGGCGGACTTCGTTCTTAAACATCGAGATGACGCCGGCGGGCGGGCGAGTCAGCCGCTTCATGACGACCTCGTGGTTGTAAGCGACCGTCTCGAAGCCCGTCACGCCCGGCAGGATCGCCTTGGCGCCGCCGCCGTATCCGGCAAAAGAGTGCGCCTTGACACCGCTGATGGTTACGCGAACATCGGCGGCGGCAAAGGTCCGGTTAATCTTCACCAAGTTGCCGTGGGCGGTTGTGCCAATCTCTTTCAAGTTGTCCCAGGTGTTATGGTTCACCCAGGCAAAACGCCGCAGAAGATTGTTGCCAAGCTTGCGGACGACCTCGTCCTGTTCCAAATTGCGGTGCGTACCGTATGAGCCGAGAAAAATAATGCGATTCTCGGGGATGCCGGCGGCCAAAAGTTCTTCCACAACAATTGGCGCAACTTCATAGGTCGGCGTCGGGCGGGTGAGATCGTCGAAGGTGATCACCGCCGATTTTTTTCCCGCCGCAAGGTCGCGCAGTTGGCGCGTGCCGATGGGTTTTCGAATGTGGCTGAGAATTTCGTCATGCTCCAGCACAGGCGCATTGTGCCCAAGCATCGGCTGCAGCGTGATCTCCCAATTCGCAGGGAAGTCGAGGCGCTCTTCAATATCCCCGAAGTGCTCATGTGTCGGTATGACTACCTGGCGCGCTTTTCCTTTCAGGGCAGGGACGCTCTCCGCGAGAAGCATTCCCGGAGTCATGGCCGTGCCAATCAGCTTAGCTGCGGCAACAGACTTAATCCCGTTTTGCAAGAACACTCTGCGGCTGATCATATTCTTTATCTCCCGCGGTGGGGTTCGGCGGCCAAGATTGCGAATCCAGTCACAAGCCCGTTGTGTCAGGAGCTGGATGGCTTGCTTTGCTGTAACGGCAGGAGCATAGAACGATTGGGGAAGAGAGGCAAGGGAATGTCTGGACGAATGTGCCGGAATTTCCGTTTTGGCATGCCTTTTGTCGTCAATACTGGTCGCCGCGCTCATAGATTAATGATTCTGCTGACACGTGCCGGCTGAGGCTGGAGCGGTCCACTAGGAAGGCACGTTCAAGCAGGTCGGCCCGCAGCACTTCGGCCGTAGGGCCGGCGATCGATACAGCCTCGGGCGTGAGCAGAATCACCGACGAAAAGTTTTCGCGAACGAGAGCGAGATCGTGCATCGCGGCGATGATGGTGATGCCGCTCTCGTTCAGTGTCCGCAGCAATCCCATCAGTTCAATTTGACGTCCGAGATCGAGGTGTTGCGTAGGCTCGTCGAGCATCATGACTTTGGGCTGCTGGGCCAATCCGATGGCGATCTTCACCCTTTGGCGCTCGCCGCCCGATAGATCCGAATATGCGCGCTCGCGCAGGCCCAGGATATCGACTGCTTTCATCGCGCTTTCGACGACTTCGAAATCGCGCGCGGAGGGACCGGCGAAGCGCCGGAGATGCGGCACACGTCCTTGGGCAACGATTTCTTCCACGCTAAACGCAAAGGGGACATCAAGGTGCTGAGGGACGAGCGCCGCATAGCACGACAGCTCGCGCCGGCTCCACGACTCCAGCCCGCGCCCCTGCAAAAGGACCGTGCCCGATGTGGGGCGGAGAAGGCCGGCAACGATTTTCAGCAGCGTGGTCTTGCCGACGCCGTTTGGTCCCACCAGCGCAATCATCTCCCGCTCTTCGATGCGAAAGTTCAGATCGTCGAAGATGGCGCGTTCTCCGTGCATGAAACGCACGTTGCGGAACTCGATCACGGCAGACACTAGAGGGAAGATCTCCTTTTCTTCTGATTCAAAAGGTACAGAAACGCCGGACCGCCGATGAAAGCCGTCAGCAGTCCCACCGGAATCTCCGTTGGCGCAAACGCCGTGCGGGCAATCGTGTCGGCTACGATCAGAAACATTGCGCCGCTCAAAGCGGCCGCCGGCAGAAGTCGAAAATGGTCCGGTCCGAGAATGATTCGCAGGACATGCGGCACCAGCAGGCCGACAAACCCGATGAGGCCGCCCAGCGACACCGCCAGCGCAGTCAGAATCGAGCCGATGACCACAACCAGGATTCGAATCTGGCCGACGCGCACCCCGAGCTGTTCGGCATATTCTTCGCCCAGCGCGAGCGTGTTCAGTTGCCGCGCCAGCGGTATCGCCAGCACGAGCGCTGCGAGTTCAACCACGGTGATGATCAAAACCTGCGTCCAGGACGGAACGCCGACCTCTCCATGCAGCCAGGCCGTGAGCACGCGAATTCCCGGATTCGATGCTTCTTTCCCGAGTTCAAGGGCCGACGTGGCGGCGTTCAGCATGGTGCCGATAGCGAACCCCGCAAGCAGCATGTTTTCGACTGCGAACTTCCCGCCGGCCCGCGCCAGACTCCATACTACGGCCATCGTCAGCAGCGAACCTGCAAATGCCAGCAACGCAGTAGCGCTGATTCCGGCGATCGACATCGTCGGCACCAGAAACACGGCGACCGCTCCGCCCAACGCGGCGCCGCCAGAGGCGCCCAGAACGAAGGGATCGGCCAGAGGGTTACGGAACAGACCCTGGAACAGGACTCCGGTTGCCGACAACCCCGCGCCTACCAGCCCCGCGGCAATGACTCTTGGAAGACGGAGGGTAAACAAAATGATGCCTGCATCCCCGGCCTCGGCCGGATGCAGCAAAGCACGAATCACCGAAGGGAAGGGCACCCGAACCGCTCCCAGGCCCGCCGAAACCACTCCCGCGAGCAAGAGCAAGACGGCCAGCGTTACCAGTGTCGAAGATGTTTTCGGGCGGCGTCGCATGCTGAATTCAGCTTACAGGGTTTCCGCACACTCCGGTTTTATCGTGCTCCATGCAGGTTCAGGGAACTTGCTGGAAGCGCATGGATTTGACGAGCGAAGTCCTCGAGCGCGTCGAACGCCACGGGACTGGGAAACTGCAAGCGATCATCGATACGAATGACGCGCCCCAGACGAACCGCGTCGAGGGTGTCCCATCCGGCTCGTTGCCGCATTTCATTGAGCCCAAATGGCGAGTCTTTCAACACCAGCACGTAATCCGGCTTCCTGGAAATCATGGCTTCCAGGCTGACCCGCAGCCAATCCTGAGCCAGATCACGCGTAATCGGGCGTGCACCGGCCACGGAAATCAATTCGGTGATAAACGCTCCGCGCCCCGCCGTAATACAGGGATCAAGTGAAAGAACCAGGAAAACGGAAGGTCCGCGTCCGGCTTGCGCCGCCAGGGAACGCACCCGGCGCTCGCGCGCCCGCAGTTGCCCGATGAGTGAAGCCGCTTCACGCTCACGTCCCATGGCGAGGCCGATACTGGAAATCGAGTGATACAGTCCCGCCAGGCCCCTATCGCTCACGAGAAAAACCGGAATGCCGATACGCTCGATTCCCTGCACGGTCTCGGAGCTGTTCAGAGTTGCGACGGCGATGGCCAGGTCGGGATGCAAAGAGGCGATCTTCTCCAGCGACGGATGCAAAAGATCACCGATGCTTGGCTTCTCACGCGCTGCTTGCGGAGGATAGTGCGTGTAATCCGTGATGCCGGCAATGTCTTCACCGCCTCCAATGGCATACACGGTGTCCGTAATGCTCGGCGTGAGGCAGATGACGCGATGAACATGGTCCGGGACGGAAACGCTGCGGCCCAGGTCATCCAGCAGCAGGCGAGTCGCCGAGGCGGACAGCGACAACACAAGCAGGATTGCGGCGTACGCGCAGGCGTTTTTCAGCACGACGATTCCGGCGCCAAAGCCGGGGTCCCCGACAATCGCCGTAGTTGCGGTTGTTGGGGCGGAATGCGCCGCAACGCCTGGTTGAAATTTTCCGAACACATCTTCTCCGCAAATTCGGTTCAGGCGGGATTTCCGTAACGGCGGCTTCCTGGGACCTCGTCTTCGGTCGCCGGAGATGCTCGTCGGCTCTCCCATCGAAGCCGAACTGGCCATGGACACGTATCTGGCCGGTCTCCTGACTTGCGCGTCGGCGGTGCGAACCACCTTCCCAGAGAACAGCTACTCCAGTGGCTTAGACCAGTTTAGCGAAAGGTGTGATCGTCGAAGCCGTGACGTGGCACACCCTGATTTCTAAACTGCTCTCGTTGTTCGCACCTCAGCGCTCACAGTTGCGGGGCAGTGGCGGCATCTCACCGCGCTTCCCTTTGCCAGATGGCGCTGTTATAGCTCCAATCATGCGGGGGTGTCAATCAGAACCGCAAGGGCCGCAATGCGCGAACCCCCGGCCCGGTTTCGCCATGCCGAGGGATTCGATCCGTTCCTGAAAGCGAGAGGCCAAGCGCGATGCCTGGCCTCTTGGAGCTACGGAAAAACCGACGCCGAGAGCGGGGTCCCCGGCACACGCCGTAGTTGCGTGTGCTGGGGTGAACTCGACGCGGGATCAGAACTGAATGTCGAACTGCTCCTGATGAAGCGGGGCGTCGCTCTTGACCAGAATCGGACGGCGGATGAGTTCCTCCATCTCGGTCAGCCACCTGCCATTGTTCGACTTCAGCTCTTTCGCCACCTCGGGATTGACTCTCAGGGTGACGTCGGCGGCCTGGACGTGCGTACGAATCTTACGCATCTCCGAGTAGATCTCATTGCACACCGTGCTGACCGACTTGACGAATCCCGTCGCCGCGCAGTACGGACAGGGCGACCCCAGCGTACGTTCCAGCGACTGCTTGACCCGCTTGCGCGTGATCGCCACCAGTCCGAAATCATTGAACTGCAGAACTTTGGAGGGTGCGCGGTCGGACTCGAGCGCCACTTCCAGCGTCTGCATGACTTTCTGCCGGTTTTTGCGCTCGTCCATGTCGATGAAGTCGATGACGATGATGCCGCCGAGATCGCGCAGCCGAATCTGCCGCACGATTTCCTTGATGGCATCGCAGTTCGTCTTGACAATCGTGTCTTCCAGGCGAGCCGTTTTGCCGACATACTTGCCGGTGTTGATGTCGATGGCGACCAGCGCTTCGGTCTGGTTGATGACGATGTAGCCACCACTCTTGAGCCAGACCTTCGACTTCAACGACTTGTTGATTTCCTCCTGGATGCCGAACTGCTCGAACAGCGGAGTGGGCTTGGTGTAAAGCTTAATGCGCCGCACCAGATTCGGTTGGAAGCGCGAGGCGAAGCGCACGACCCGTTCGTATTCCTGCTCGGTGTCGACCCAAATCAGCGAAAAGTTCTCTGTAACCTGATCGCGCAGAATGCGCTCGACCAGGTTCAGATCGTGATAAATCAGCGCCGGAGACTTACTGTTGTCGGCGCGGCTGCGGATCTCGTTCCACAGGTGCTTCAGGAAGCGGATGTCGGCGCGCAGCTCGTCTTCCTTGATTCCGGCGGCCGCGGTACGGACGATGAATCCGCCGTGGCCGTTTTCGCGCTCGCTGGCCACAATGCGTTTCAGGCGCTGGCGCTCGTCGTCAGAGCTGATCTTACGCGACACGCCAACATGGTTCACCGTCGGCATGTAGACCAGGAAGCGGCCCGGCAGTGCGATGTGGCTGGTAATGCGGGCGCCCTTCTTGCCAATGGGTTCCTTGGCGATCTGAATCAGTACCTCTTGTCCTTCCTTGAGCAGGTCGCTGATCAGCGGCACCTGGCGCGGAGCTTCACGGCGCCCGCGCATGGGCGGTCGTCCACGGTGCCCACGGCGGTCGCGCCCGCCGCGATCGGGATACGCGCGCTCGCTGCGCTGCTGGTAGCCGGCGGTCGCCCCCGGCGCGCGCAACTCGGCTCGCCCACCGTCGCTCAATTCCCGAGGTTGATCGGTATCCTCGTCTTCTTCCTCGTCGGCCAACTCGGGCTCGGCCAGAATTTCCGATTCCTCAAACTCATCGGCGTCTTCCGGATCGAAGTCGTATTCGGATTCGTCCAGCACGTGCTCCTCGCCGGTTTCGCGAACGGTCTGGCCGAGCAATTCGCCGTTAGCAGTTTCAGCCAGGCGATCGAACACCTGTTCTTCCATCTCCTGATGGCCTTCGGTGTTGAAGCTTTCGGCGTAGGAAGGCATATCAGTCTCTTCCTCGTCGAGTTCTTCGTGTACCACCGGACCGCCTTCAGGTGAATAACTGCCGGCCTGGGGAGTCGCGGCGTGTCCGTCGCGCGCGGAACCCTGGGGCTCGGCCGGTTGAGCCTCCTGAATGGTCAACGGTGTCGGTAAGTACTCCCCACCTCCAGCCGGAGTTGCCAGTGGTTCCTCGGCGGCGCGAGATGGCCATTGCTTTTCCTGATCAGCCTCTGCCTTGACGTCTTCATGTTCCGGCCCTGGCACAGCCGGAGCCGCAGCGTTATGGAAGGGTTCGCCGAGGAGCACTCAACGGATTCCCCGAGGGTTCGACATGGATTCCCAGAGGCACGACTACCGGCGCGACCTGGCTTCTCATCCATAACGTGATCCGTCGGCGTGGTGGGCTGGCGGTAAGGCAGCAGCTCTGCCTCGAAGACACTAGCGTCAGCGGTGGTGTCCGGCGCAGCTTCGGAAACAGCGGTCGTGCTTGCAGGGGCAACGTCAGGCGCAGCGGGTTCCGCCGCCGTCGCGGGCACAGTCCGTCCCCCGGCTTCCGGTCCGGGAGCGCTGGCAAGTTCGGTGGCGGCGCTGTCGAAGTGCCTGGCCTCGGCCGGCGTCACCTCGGCGTGCATCGCAGGGCCAGACTGCGGCTTACTGTACTTGGAAATCGACTCTCCGGGCAGAACAATGGGCGTGTAATTTTCCGGCAGGGAATACTCTTCCCGCGGTTCACGTTCAGCGTTCGCGACCACGGTCACGGTCACGGCCGCGATCACGGCCGCGCTCGCGATCTCCGCGTCCACGTCCGCGGAAGTCGTCGCGGTGCGATGGGAACTCCTGGCGCGGCTCCGGCGGCCGTTCACTCGCTTCCCGCGGTCCGGCGTCTGCGCCGCGGCTGTAGCGGGCGATGGACTCGCCGGGCAGCACTATCGGCGCGTAGTCGGCAGGCATGCCCTGGTAGTTCACCGGCTCTTTGTCAGCGGCGGGAGCCTCCGGCATCGATTGTTCTTGCTGAACGGCAGCAGGAATCTCCGGCTCAGCTTCTTCGGGGCGCGGCAGATGTTTGCGGCTCGCCGGGAGCAGCCTCCGCCTGCGGGTTTGCCGGCTGCGGTTCGGGCCCGCGCTCGCGACCTCCGCGGCGTCCACGACGCCTCCGGCGGCCCCGCCAGGGGCGCGCTCCTTCCGCATCCTGGGGTTCCGCATCCGCGGTTTCGGTTTCAGCCGCCTCGGCGGGCTCATCGGCCTCTTCAGCGAACTCTTCTTCCTCGGTCTCCTCCGGTTCCGGCCCAGCAGGCGCACCCTCGGCGGATGACTGCTTCACCTCGGCGAATTGCGGAAGTACCTGCACTTCGCCAAACTCCTCCTCGTCCTCCTCGCCTGCGAAATCGAGGAAGTCGGAGACATAGAGAAAAGCGTCGCGTTCCAGGCCGACATCGACGAAAGCCGATTGCATGCCGGGAAGCACGCGAGTGACGCGTCCTTTGTAAATCGAACCCGCGAGGGTGTACTCATTTTCACGTTCGAAGTACACTTCGGCGAGCTGATCGTCTTCGACCAGCGCCACCTTGGTTTCGTGAGGGGTTGAAGAAACGTACAATTCCTTGTTCATGGTTGCTCCGGGCTCGCGGAACCGGCACGGACTCGAGATCCCGGCAAATGCAATGCAGTTGCCCGGGTGGTCACGGCCCGCGTCGAGTTTGCGAGCGTCACCGGAAGTGGAATAGGCAGGTCAGTCTTGAAGTTCGGTGGACCGCTCCCCCACGCCTACGAAGTGCGGCGTGGTGATGGAGAAGGGCCGGGGACCACACGGATGAAGCTGTGTGGAGACTCCGCCAACACGCTTGCTCCCCAATTCGTCGGAACATCCGCTTCCGCCGGCGATGCCGGCCACAGATTCCGATGAAGTGAGCAAGTATTCATGTCAGCCGAAACTGCGTCGATATTCTGCACCGAAACACTACGTAGCGCCTTCAGGGTTTGTGGCCACACGCTTATTGGCAACGCCGCATAGCCAATGCCAACAAGGGGCCGTTACCCGCCCTGGGCAACGCTCCTTCAATCCTGTCCGGCCCTTTTCCTCTGGCCGGCGAGTGCCCTTCTTGCGAAGAGCGGGATAAAAATCTTGACCTTTAATGTTAGTCGGGGCCGGGCTCAGGTCCTGAGCACCGCCGCCGAAACTTTTCAGGCCGCTTTGCCTTCAGCAAGCATGCTAATTCACGAAACGGCGCATACGGACGTTCATCACGATTCCGAGCGCCAGGAATGTAAATAGCACCGACGAGCCACCATAGCTCATCAACGGCAGCGGAATGCCGGTCACAGGCATAAAGCCGACCACCATTCCTACATTGACCAGCACGTGAAACGTAAGAACCGCCACAACGCCCATCACGATGAAGGTTCCAGCACGATCGGGCGCAGTTTGAGCGTTGCTGATCAAACGCATCAACATCATGAAGTATAGCAGTAAGACGAAGGTTGCGCCGACGAAACCGTGCTCTTCCGACCAGGCGGCAAAGATAAAGTCGGTGTGGGGAACCGGCAGGAACTGCCCTTGGGTTTGTGTGCCCTTGGTCGCGCCCTTGCCCCAAAGTCCGCCGGAGCCGACCGCCACCAGCGACTGGATCACCTGGTATCCAGAGCCTTTGGCATCCGCCTCCGGAGCCATGAAGCTCGTCAAACGCTCCTTCTGGTAGGGCTTTAGCCCAAAATGCCACACGGCCGGCATCAGGATGCCGGCAATCAGCAGCAGAATCAGGGCATGCTTGGCCCGCATCCCGCCCAGAAACAATCCCATGATGGCTACCGGGACGTAGGTGAGCGCGGTGCCCAGGTCGGGCTGCTTCAGAACCAGCAGCATCGGAACCCCGACGATCATGCCCGCCTTCACCAGTTCGCGAAACGGCAATTCACGTTCGTTATAGTCGGCAAAATACTTGGCGATGGCAAGTATCAGGATCAGCTTGACCCACTCCGAGGGCTGAAAATGCGATCCTCCGGGCATCAATATCCAGCGGCGCGCCCCCAGGTACTTGCGGCCGAAGACAAGCACCGCCACCAGCGACACGATGGCATCGCCATACATCCACGGCACGTTTTCAAGCAGCACCTGGTAGTTCACCATGCTGAGGATGAACATCAGGACCAGTCCGCGCGGATATCCAGTAGATCTGCCTGACGTGCATTCCCTGAAATTTTGTGTTCAGGGTTGCGCTGTAAATCTCGAGCACGCCGAGCGCGCAGATGAGAACCACGATCAGCAGCAGCACCCAGTCGAAATCGCGGAAGCGGATATAGCGGCTCATCGACGGGAGCCGCTCCTGGCGGGAGATTCGATAATGGCAAGGACCCCTGGGACATAATCCCAGGCTGCCGCCGCCTGGATGGCGGAATCCGGTCTGGCCGCGGCTGCAAGTGGAGGTTTTCTGCGAAGCCTCCATGCCGGGCGCCGCCACCGCCGGGTGGAACGTTGTCCCCTCGGCAATGTGGAAGCGTGCGCCGCGCAACTCGTCCGTCGCTCCGCCCCACATGCCTGTCATCTCAGCCGGTTTCGGCTTAGCGGTCGTCTCCGGAGTGCGCTTGGTTGGTCCGGGCTTGGCCGTCTCAGCTCCACGTAGCTTCGGGAGTAGTCGCAGGTTTCGATTCGGATTTCTGTGCGTTTCCGGTGGCCGCGGCCACGTTCACCTGCTGGGCGCGCTTCTTTTCCACGTAAGCCTTGACGACCTGAGCGGCCATACGCGCCGCCAGGTACCCATGTTCGCCGCCTTCGACAAGAACGGCAACCACGATCTCGGGATTGCGACGCGGGGTGACGCCCACAAACCAGCCGTTGTCCTTGAAAGCCGCTTTGTTGGACACCTTGGCTTTCATCGCGTTGGAAATCGTTTGCGCCGAACCGGTCTTGCCGGCGAAGTCGATGCCGTTCAGATGCGCGCTGGGCGCCGTGCCGATGGGGTTTACCACGTCGGCCATGGCATCGGTGATCGTGTTCCAGCCCTCGCTGTCGATGGGAATCTGCTTCTCTTCGGTGTAGTTCACCATTTGCAGGTATTGCGGCGGCAACTGGTCCGGGAAAGGCCACGTGCGGCCGCCGCAAAGACCCATCCGAGGTGATGGCGCCGATGGCGCGCATCAGTTGCACGGGGGTGGTCGCTACCGCACCCTGGCCAATGCCGACCGAGATGGTTTCGCCCGCAAACCACTTCTGCTTATAATTCTTGATCTTCCACTCTTCGCTGGGCATCACGCCGCTGATTTCCTGCGGCAGATCGATGCCGGTCTTCTGACCGAGTCCGAACATGGTTGCGTATTTGGCGATGCGCCCGATGCCAAGCCGTTCCGCGAGGGTATAGAAATAAGTGTCGCAGGACTGATAGATGGCCTTGGAGAAGCGTAACCGAGCCGTGCCCGCTCTTCACCCAGCATTTAAAGAAACGCCCGTAGAACGTGCCACCGCCGCCGCAATGGATGTGCAGGGTCTGCGAAATGCCTTCCTGCCAGCCGGCAACCGACATGATGACCTTGAAAACAGAACCCGGGGCGAGTTGCGCCTGGATGGCTTTGTTCATCAAAGGCTTGGCCGGATCCGTCACCAGGTCGTTCCATTCTTTGCGCGAGATGCGGACGGCGAAGGCGTTGGGATCAAACGCCGGACGGCTCACCATCGCCAGCACTTCTCCGCTGCGGGGATCCATCGCCACGATCGCGCCGTTCTTGGCTCCTAACGCCTCTTCAGCGGCGATCTGGAGGTCGATATCGATGGTCAGCTTGAGTTGCTTGCCGGGAACGGCTTGCTTGTCGCTGAGTTCGCCCACTTCCTTGCCGCGACTGTTGACCAGCACCCGCCGCGAACCGTTCTGACCCATGAGGATGTCGTTGTAGTACTTCTCGACCCCCGACTGCCCGACAATATCTCCCAACGCTATTGAACTGGAACTGAGGCTGGTTCAGCATTTCATCGCTGACTTCGCCGACGTAGCCTATCAGGTGGGCGGCAAACCCGTTTTTCGGGTAGAGCCTGCGGTGGACGGTGATGGTGTCGAGTTCAGGATACTCGTTGCGGTGCGACTCGATAAACGCCAATTCATCGGGTGTAACGTCATACTTCAGAAAGATGGGATTGAAGCCTGGCATTGCCGCAACCCGCTTCAGGCGCTGGCGCAGCTCCGCCGGATCAAGATGCAAGCCGGCGGCGATGCCGTCGAGATCGGCGTCGATAGTCGTCTGTCTTTGATCGCGCAGCAGCAGCGCCGAAAACGACGGATAGTTGTCGACAATGATGCGGCCTTCGCGATCGAGAATCTTGCCGCGCGGCGCCAGGATGGGAACTTCGCGGACGCGGTTCATCTGCGCCTGCGGTCATACTTTTCCTGGTGAATGATCTGCAAGCGCCAGAGCCCGAAAGCGAGCAGGACGAAGATCGCCAGGATTCCGTACTGGATACCAGTGAGCCGAATTTGGGGGACTTTTTCTTCGCGCCCGAACATCGATTGCAACTGCCCCAATTTTAAAACCACACATCCATGGAACCAATGCAACGTTCCACTTAATTCTACCCCGATTGTGCCTACGGCAATGCCTCGAAGGTACTACGGCGGGCAAGGAAAGCCACTTGGACGACCGCGCTCGTCAGGCCAAATTGGCCGCGAACCCGATTCGGAGTACACCTTGTCCTCTTTACCTTTACGATCCGATGAACCTGGCGTACAGGCTGCGGGCGACTCCCGTGTCCGTCGTGCCCTTGATAATGGCCCGCCCGTCGGGGAAGAGCGTCAGTTCGTAGGGGTCGCGCCAGAACTTCAGCACGAACTCGTTATGGCGCACCGTACCGTGTGGCAGCAGCCGTTGCTCCATCTCGCCAAAGTCGATTGGCCGATGGCGCTCGTGGATTTGCACGGAATTGCGGCCACACATGGTGATGTGCGGCCTGGCTTCGCCGGAGAGGTGGATGAAATCTTCCTCGCCACAGGCACGGCAACCGGCGCGCGGACGATCGGCAACGATCTCGGTACGCTCGTTACTCCAGACGTCCAGCGAGAGCAGGCTGCGCCGCAGCTTGTCGCGGGCGCCAACCAGAAACTTCAACGTTTCGGTGACGGTGATCGACGCCAAGGCGTTCACCGCCGAATTCAGAATGCCCGACGTGTCGCAGGTCTCCACCACGCCGCGCGGCGAATCCGGAAAGATGCAGGCAAGGCAGGCCGTCTCATGTGGCAGCACGTTCATGGTGAGTCCGTAGCTGCCAACCGCCGCCGTATAGATCCAGGGCCGCTTGAATTTCACCGCGAAATCATTGATCAGATAGCGGGTTTCGAAGTTGTCGGTCCCATCCAGAATGATGTCCGCCCCGTTCAGCAACTCCTCCGCATTGGCCGGAATCAGGTCCTCGACCCGGGCATCGACCTCGATTTCAGAGTTGAAGCTGCTGATCTTGCGGGCGGCGGCCACAGCCTTGGGCAAAGATTCCGCGGCATCGGCCTCGTCGAACAGGACCTGCCGCTGTAAGTTGCTGGATTCTATGTAGTCTCGGTCGATGATCCGCAGATAGCCGACCCCGGCGCGCGCCAGCAGGGAACTGAGGGCCGATCCGGTTGCGCCGCACCCGACAATGACGGCGCGCCCTTGGCCCAGCTTCTTCTGGCCTTCAGCGCCAATGCCGCGAAATAGAATCTGCCGCGAATAACGATCTTCGAATTTCGTTTGTGATTCCATGATTTTAGCCGGAAACCATTTATTATAAGTGAGCTGACACGCATAGTCAGGGCCTTGAGAAACAGATGTCTGGCATCGGGAATGAGAGTTTCTGCTGCCGGGGTCCCCAACGCGCGCCGTGGTTGCGCGGGTTGGGGCGGAGAGCAGAACCACTGCTCATGAAGGCAACTTTGGTGTGCGACGACAGGCCGGGTGAAAAGGGCGTCTCTTTGCTGGCCAGAGCCTCATCGGCCATCAGGCTCCTGATGTTTCTGTCCGCTGTCTGCCTCGCCGCTGCCGCCGCTCAGGATCGGAATACTCCGCCTTCGCCAAACCTCAATCAGCCGCCAACTTCGCGCGCGAGCGATGCAGAAGCTGCCGGCGGGAATTGCGGCCCGCGTCGAGTTGCACGGTACCGCCATGGGAACGGCGTCCTATGTCGTCGCCTTGATCGAGCAAAAGCCCGGCACCGCCGTGGACCGCGATGCCATTCGCCGGAGCATTCGGCGGCTTTATGAGACGCGGCTGTTCGAAACCATCGATGTTGTCTGGGAACCCGCCCAACCCCAACAAGCCAACAGCGGGCTTGTCGGGGGCCCCGAAGCCGGGCAGATCAATCTTATCTTCGAAACTACGCCCAGATACTTCTGTGGATCGCTTTCGGTCGATGGCTTACCCAAGGACGGGCCGCGCCTGAATGAGATGATTACCTCGGCCAATCTGGAGCTCGGGACTCACTACTCGCCGGAACGGATCTCGCAGACCCTGGAGCGCATGCACCGCCTGTTGGAAGAACACGGCTACTATCAGGCCCAGCTCACTTACCGGGAGTTTCCGGTTCCCGCGCTGCAGCAGATGAACGTGAAGTTCCATGTTGTTCCGGGCAGCTTAACGCACGTCGGCCGGGTGACTCTCGCGGGCGATTCCGATGTCGCTCTTGACGACATCGAAGACTTCGCCGACATTCGTCCCGGCGACAAGGTTCGAAAGGCCAGATTCAACGTGCTCTCCAACGGCTGCGCAAGCGCTTCCAAAAGGGCAGGCGCTTGACGGCGCAGGTCGGAATCGCCCATTCGTACAACGCGGCAAACAACACCCTCGACTACACCATCGAGGTGCGTCGCGGGCCCCGAGGTCCACATCGTGACCGAAGGCACGAAGTTAACCCGGGGCCAGTTGAAGAGATATATCCCGGTCTTCCAGGAGGGAGCGGTCGACGAGGACCTGCTCAATGAGGGGCGCCGCAATCTGCGGGATTTCCTCCAGACCGAGGGGTTTTTCGACGCGAAAGTCAATGTGCGGGAAGAGCGGGAAGACGGCGCCGTCAAAATTGTCTATCAGGTGGATCGCGGCGCAAGGCATAGTCTGTTAGGCATCAGGATAGAAGGCAACAAATACTTCGACAGCCGAACCATACGCGAGCGCTTGTCTCTACAGCCGGCGAGTTGGATGCAGCCGCATGGCCGTTTCAGTCAGGCAATCCTCGCCGTCGACGTTTTGGCGATCAAAAACCTTTACGTGACGAACGGGTTTCCTAATGTGGAGGTCACGGCGAATGTCGTCGACGACTACGAAGGCGATCCGCAACGCCTGTTCGTCGATTTCCGGATCGTGGAAGGGCAGCAGATGCTGGTGCGGAGTCTCACGATCACCGGAAACAAGGCTTTTCCGGCGGTGCTGCTCCAACGTAATCTTTACATCGTGCCGGGCCAGCCGTATTCAGAGATGAACGTCGCCACCGATCGCGATACCCTGGTCAACTTTTATTTCAACAACGGATTTCCCCAGGTGCAGTTCGAAGTTGCCGCGAAACCGAGTGAGACCGATCCCCGGCGGATCGATGTCGCCTATAAGATCACCGAAGGCGAACGGATTTACGTTGAGAATGTGGTGGTTTCGGGATTGGTGCATACGCGGCAGAGCGTGGTGGACCGCCGGTTCAGCATCCGTGACGGGGAGCCGCTCGACCAGGCGAAGATGGTCGAAACACAATCTCGCTTGTACGACCTCGGAATTTTCAACGAAGTGAACATGGCGGTGCAGAATCCCGGCGGGCAAATCGACCATAAGAACTTGCTCTATCAAATCCAGGAGGCCCGGCGCTACACGGTTCAGTTCGGCGGCGGCATCGAATTCTCAACCGGCAATCAGCCTGGCAGCAACCCTCAGGGGAATACCGGCGTTAGCCCCACGGTATCTTTCAATGTCACGCGCATCAATTTTCGCGGACGAGACGAGTCGCTGATCCTTAAGACGCAAGTAGGGGAACTGATCAAGCGCGTTCTGCTCAGCTTCGACCAGCCGCATTGGTTCGATCTGCCCAAGTGGCATTTCACGACCACGTTTTTGTACGACAATACGCGCGACGTGAATACGTTCACGGCGCAGCGGCTGGGTGGCTCGTTTCAGTTGGAGCAGCGTGTTTCGCGCGCCAACCGTCTGTTTTATGCTTTCAGCTACCGCCAGGACAAAGTTGACCCAAGCAGCTTTCCGGCCGGGTTCAGCCAGGACCTGTTAAATATCTATGCCGTACCGGTGCGTATTGGAATGCCGAGCGTCACCTTCGTCCGGGATACGCGTGATGATCCGGTCGACTCGACCAAAGGAATTTACACCACGGCGGATTTTGGCGTAGCGACGGGAGCTTTAGGCTCGGAGGCGAACTTCGGGCGTGTGCTCGTGCAGAATACAACCTACCATCGTTTCCGGAACAAATATGTCTTTGCGCGCTCAACCCGCATCGGGGTCGAATCGCCTTACAACACTTCCAGCGTGGTCCCCCTGCCGGAGCACTTTTTCGCCGGCGGCAGTACTTCCTTGCGAGGGTTCGCCGTCAACCAGGCGGGCCCGCGCGATCAGTTTTCGGGGTTTCCGGTCGGCGGAAACGCCATGTTTGTCAACAACCTGGAGCTGCGTGCGCCTCCGGTGCGCTTGCCGCTCGTCGGTCCGGGATTTGGTTTCGTTGTGTTTCACGACATGGGAAATGTGTTCGACACCGCCGACCACATGTGGAGCAATCTGTTGCGGTTCTCGCAACGTAACCAGCAAGGGTGCAGAAGCCTGACGTCACCGTGCGATTTTAGCTACATGTCGCAAGCGCTTGGCGGCGGAGTACGCTACCATACGCCGATCGGGCCTTTACGGCTCGATTTTGGCTACAATCTAAATCCGGCGTACTTCGAGGTACAGCCTGGACCGCATATCGAGCAGGTGCGGCACTTTAACCTCTTTTTTAGTATTGGGCAGACGTTCTGATGAAGATTCTGGCATTGCTATTAACGCTTGTTTTTTGGTTCTCCCCCCTGGCCTCGGCCAGCGAACCGGTCGATCGTATCGTGGCAACCGTCAACGATGATCCCGTGCTTGCCAGCGATGTGGACGATGCTGTCCGCGTCGAGGCATTTATGCAGGGCAAGGCGGTCGCGGAGATTCCCCTGGCAGATTACGGGGCGGCAAGGGATCGGCTGATTGATCGGACGCTGATCCGGCAGCAGGTGACCAGCGGGTACATTCCGCCGGTCCAACAGGTGGAATGGCGCATGGCTCAGGTGCGGGCGGCCTTTCCAGCGGCAAAGTCGGACGCGGCATGGCGAGACCTGCTGACCTCCTATGGAATTCAGGAGCAGCAACTGCGTAAGAGCGTTGAAGAACAAGTCCAACTGATGCAGTTTGTCGACGCGCGCCTACGCCACATGGTTAGCGTGCCTCGTGCCGAAGTGGAAGACTACTACAAGCAGAAGCTGCTGCCGGAGTTGAGCCGGAAGGGAGCCGCAGCCGAGCCACTGGCTAACGTACGATCCGAGATTCACGAACTTCTGTTACAGGAGAAGATCGACGCCCAGCTGAATGCCTGGCTCGCCAGCCTGCGAGAGCAGGGGAACGTGCGAGTTTTCCGCTCTACGGTGGAAGCCGCAACCGGCTCCGGCGACTCAAGGGCGATGTCCTTCTCTGCCGTAGTTGGACGATGATGATCCGCTAATGGAACAGCGACCAGACCGACTCCGCCCGCCGGCGAAGCTAGACCGGATTCGCGGAAGGTACATCCGACGGGGTGCCGGGCTGACTGTCACCCGAGGGCCCGGCGTTGATAGTTCCGGATACGCCAAGTCCGGAACCGCTCTAATTGCCGCGCTTGCCGGCCTTGTCGTGCTTGCCGTCTCCCTCTGCGCCGCTTGGTATCTTAACAGCGCTTTCTTTCGCGAGCGCATGCGGCAGAAGCTGGTATTCGCGCTGCAATCGGTCACCGGTGGCGCCGTCGAAATTAGAAGCTTCCAATGGCACCTGTCCCGACTTGAATTCGACGTTGACAACCTCACCATCCATGGACTGGAAGCTGTCGGCGAGCAGCCCTACGCGCATGTCGATCATCTCCGCGCGCGACTGAAAATCCTCTCGATAGTGCGGCGAGAAATTGCACTGCGCGAGCTTTCTCTCAGCCGTCCCATCATTCACATTCTGGTCGATGCCGACGGCCACACGAATCAGCCTTCTCTGCCCATCGGCGGAAAGAAGAACGCGGTTCAGGCGCTGTTCAGCCTGTCGATGGAGCGACTGCAACTCAGTGACGGCTGGCTGCTGTGGAACCAGCGCCGTATGCCGCTCGATTTCTCAGCCGATGATTTTTCGCTGATGATGACCTACGTGAAGGATGCCAGCAGATATGACGCTCAAGTTCGCGTCGGCAAACTCCAACTTCTGACCGCGGGCTATCAACTTCCCTTGGCCCAAGGACAGGCGGAGTTCAGTCTGCATCCGGACTCGGCGACGCTCAACTCGCTGCGGGTTTCCGCCGGTCACTCGCTGCTGGAGGCGAACGGAACCCTGACAAACTGGAACGATCCGGTCTTGACCGCGCTCTATAAAGTTGCTGCCGACACCTCTGAGGCGGCCGCGATGGCGGGACCCATCGGCGCACGGGCGGCGCCGGACTCGCCTCTGCGCCAGTTCAGCGGAGGCGGGCTCGAAGTCACCGGCAGAGGCGTATTCTCGCGGCAATTGTTTACCTCCTCGGGCAAGGCCATCTTCAAAGGCGTAGCTTGGACGGCTGGCCCGCTCGTCATCAGGAACCTCACGGGCGGATTGGAATTTTCGGCAAATTCCGAAAGCATTAGCGTGCCTCATCTATTTGCCTCGGCGCTGGGCGGCTCCGTGACTGGGCAGGCGGAGATATCGCACTGGCTCGTACCAGCAGCGCCCAGCGGCAGCGGCGGTCGCGGGAGACCAGCGGAAGAGCAGGGCACGGCGAACTTCATTCTGCGCTCGCTTTCCCTGAAGGAGCTTTTGGCTTCCCTCCCAAGGCGCGCGCAGGAGCCGCTGAAGTTCGGTGGGCGGATCAACGGCAAGGCCGTGATGGTCTGGCGCGGTTCGCCTCAGAAAGCCGAAACCAGGTTCAATCTGGATGTGGCTCAGCCGCCGCTGATCGTGCCCGGGGAGATTCCGCTATCAGCGCACCTCGAGGCCACCTACTCAGGGTCCAGACGGTTGCTTGCAATCACAACTTTGAGCGCCGAGAGCAAAGCAACCCGGCTGCAAGCGAGCGGCAACCTCGGAGGCGTCGCCGGCAATCTGCGGTTTACGATCAACACCGGCAGCCTTGGCGAGATTCAGCCGCTTTTAGCGCAACTGCCTGTGCTTCCAAAGACGCTGCCTCTCGAATTGGCTGGTGCCGCGGCCATCAGCGGAACTGCCTCCGGCACTTTTTCTGCCCCGCTGATTGCCGCGCATCTTGAGCTGCATGATTTCACCACCGCCATTCCTCGTGGCGGGGAGCAACTGCCGCCGGTTCAAGCGAAACCGACGAAGCGGGCGGGCGGTTTTTCTCTCCACGAAGGGTGCAACCGCCGTCCCGGCGGCGGGGCTCCCGACACGCACCGAAGTTGCGCGTGGTGGGGTGAAGGACGAGCCTACTCCTCTCCGCCTTCACTGGGACGAGGCTCAAGCTGACGTCGTCTACTCACCGCAGTCGATTTCGGTGCGGCATGCAAAGCTACGGCGAGGGCCGGCTGAGATCGATTGGGAGGGTAGCTCCTCGTTGCTGAAAGGCCAGTTCGTGGAATCGTCGCAGCTTCACGGCCGTTTGCAGGTTCGCGACGGAGAACTCGCCGATTTGCAGTCGATTATCGGAACGGACTATCCCATCCAAGGCAAGCTGGATACAGCGTTACAGATCGACGGAACCCTCCGTCAGTTGAACGGAACGGGACATCTTACGCTGGCAAACGTCGTGGCCTATGGGCATCCGGTTCGTTTGGCCAGTGCCGATTTGAAGTTCGAGGGCAGTGATCTCAAGATCCAGAATCTGGTTGCGGCCAATGACTGGGGCAAGGTGACTGGCGGAGGCGAGTACAACGTTTCCAGCAAACAGTTCAGCTTTCTGCTTCACGGGGCTAACTTTCAACTGGAGCGAGTCCGCCAACTGCAAGTCAGCAGGATGCACATCCAGGGAGCGCTCGGATTTGAAGCGCAAGGTTCGGGCACGGCGGAAGCTCCCGTAATCAACGCCGCTCTTCGACTGCGTGACTTGGTTGTCAACGGAGAGCGCATTGGCGACTTCAACGCCGTCGCCGTTACCCATGGCGCGGACCTCACGCTGACCGCGCGTTCGGCGTTCCAGAACGCCGCGGTTGCGCTCGATGGAAGCATCCACCTGCGAGGCGAAATGCCGATGCAAGCCAAACTGGTGGCCAGCAATCTCGTCCTCGATCCATTGATCAAAAACTTCTTCCCGGCCGGACATGCGGCTCACGTCGTACTCGACGGCGAGATTCTGGTGCAGGGGGCCGCCCGCTCGCCGCTCTCACTGAGCGCGGAACTCAATATCCCAAGAGTCCAAGGAGAGCTGGAAGGCCTTCCCCTTCGCAATGCCGGCCCAATTCTCCTGCACATGCGGGATCAGGTGGTAACCGTCGATCAGTTTCGTCTCGAAGGGCAGCAGACCCACTTTGTCGAGATTCACGGACAGGTTCACCCCTCCGGCGATCAGCGCTACAATCTCAACGCTGACGGCAAGATCGATCTGAAGCTGTTGCAAACGCTTGCGCCCGATCTCAGTTCGCGGGGCGTCGCCGACCTCACCCTTCGAGTTCGCGGCACCATTCCCAAGCCCTCCTTGAGCGGGCAGGTGCGCATTACCGAAGGCGCCGTCTCCTACATCGATCTACCGAACGGGTTGAGCAACATCAACGGCGTGCTCGCCTTTAATCAGGACAGATTGCAGGTCCAGGAACTCACGGCTGTTACCGGCGGTGGCCGCCTCAAGCTGGGTGGTTCGGTCAGTTACGCGCAGGAGATCGTCTTCAACCTGACCGCCGAAGGTCACGATATTCGCCTGCGATATCCCGAGGGCATAAGCTCCAGTGTCGATGCCAGACTGGCGTTTTCCGGTACTACCAGCAACGCGCTGCTCTCGGGCGAAGTGACCGTCAGCCGGCTCGCCTTGAATCCGCAGTTCGATTTCGCAAGTTATCTCATCAAGACACAGCTTGTGTCTGCCCCGGCCAATCCCAAAGCCCCGGCCAATAACGTAAAGCTTGACGTGCGGGTAGTTTCCACGCCGCAACTCCAGGTGCAGACTTCGCTGGCGAGGGTCACCGGCAATGTGGACCTGCACATCCGCGGATCAGCCGCGCGGCCCTCGGTTTTGGGGCGAATCGGCATTCTGGAAGGCAATATTACGCTTGCCGGCACAACCTACCGGCTCGATCGCGGCGATATTTCCTTCACCAACCCGGTCAGCATCGATGCCAACATCGACATCGAAGCTTCCGCCCGCGTCCGCGACTACGACATCACATTGGGTTTGCAGGGGCCGCTCAGTCGCATGAACATGACGTACAGGTCCGACCCGCCGCTATCGTCGTCGGACATCATCTCATTGCTGGCGCTGGGGCGAACCCGCGAAGAAGAAATCGCGCAGCTTCCCGGTTCGACGCTTCGGGCGCGTCCAATCTCGCCGAGTCGGCCTCAAACGCCATTCTGGGAGAGGCCCTCAACTCGGCTGTAAACAGCCGCCTGCAGAAGTTGTTCGGCGTGAGCCGAATCAAGATAGATCCCAACGTCGCCGGCCAGCAAAGTGGCGCGAATGCCCGCCTGACAATCGAGCAAACGGTCTCCAATCGCGTCACCTTGACCTACATCACAAACCTCGCTCAATCGGCGCAGCAGATCTTACAATTCGAGTATTACATCACGCCGAGCATATCCCTTGTCGGAGTGAGGGATCAGAACGGCGTGGTAGGCTTCGACGTTTTTGTGCGCCGCCGGAAGCGCTGAGCCATGGCGGCGTAAACCGTATTTGCGCCTGCGGGCCCCTCGGCGAACCTCGCTTGCTGGGTGATAACCTCGCTTCATGCCAATGGACCACTTCAGCCCGGCCGATCCGTTCGTCAAAGCGAGACTCCGGATGGTCGCGGAACAACTCCGCGATCGCGGTATTCGCGATGAGCGCGTGCTGCAGGCCATGGCAACGGTTCCGCGCCACGAATTCGTACCGCGGGAAGCCTGGGGCGAAGCCTACGAGGACCACCCGCTCCCCATCGGCGAAGGCCAGACGATATCGCAGCCCTACATCGTCGCGTTCATGATCGAAGCACTCGGTGCCGAAGCCGACGATACGGTACTGGAGATCGGAACAGGAACAGGATATGAGGCGGCGGTGCTCTCGCGCATCGCGGCGCGCGTGTTGACCGTGGAACGGGTTGCGTCGCTCGCCATGCGGGCCCGGGCAAACTTTGCCCGGCTGGGATATCGCAACATCGAAGTCAGTGTGGGAGACGGGAACCAAGGACTGCCGCAGTCGGCGCCCTTCAAGCGAATCATTGTGGCCGCTGCCGCTCCCGCGGTACCGGAGCCTTTGCTCCAGCAGCTCGATGAAAACGGGAACGCTCGTTCTGCCGGTTGGCAGCGCCGATCTTCAGGAGTTGCAGGTGCTGCGCAAGGCCGCCGGCCAATTCACCGTGACCAACCTTGGCGGATGCCGCTTCGTGCCGCTGATCGGGTCTGAGGCGTCAGGCGCGCGAGCGAGATGCCTGGCCGTGCCGACGGCCGGAGCAGCGGCGAGGCGAATCCTAGCCGCGATCGAACGGCCGCTTTCCGTCACCCGGTAGCTCGCGGAGCCCCTTCCGGGCCGCTCAGATTCTTCATCGGAGCGCTCGACGGCCATGCGCATCAGCTTCCACAACTCGTCCTTGCCCATGCCGCTCTTGGAGGAAAACGGCAGGATCTTGTCGACGCCGAGCCCCTGCCGCATCTTTTCCAGCGCGGACTGCAGGCGGGAACCCACCTTGTCGGCTTTGGTCGCAACTACAAGCAAGTGACGATCCACATGCTGCAAGAACTCAATCAGTTGCGCGTCGTTCTTCTGCGGTGGAACATTGGCGTCAACCAGGCAAAGGCAAAGCGCCAGTGTCGGCCGATTTGTCAGATACGGGTCGACAAAGCCCTGCCAACGATTGGTAATTTCGCGTGGAACACGCGCGTAGCCGTATCCCGGGCAGGTCCACAAATAGCAAATCCGGCTTTGGATGCCCCGGCCAGCGCACTTCGAAGAAATTGATCGCTTGGGTGCGGCCCGGCGTATTGCTGGTCTTGGCAATCTTCACTGCGGCAAGCGAATTGATCAGGCTGGACTTGCCCACGTTCGACCGGCCCAGAAACGCGATTTCCGGCAAGCTTGCGGCCGGGAACTGCCGTTCATCCAGTGCGCTTAGGAGAAACCGTGTGTGGACCTTCATCCAGCCAACTCCACTCATGGGTTTAGACCAAATTCGCGGAAGGTATCCTCCGCGAAGGAGCCGGGCGCTCGGGCCCGGCAAACGCTTGGCGTTTGCTGGGGTGACGTTTTGCCGGCGTTGCTAGCACTAACTGCGTAAACCCTGAACTGCACATTTAGATGCGGGCCGATCGCTTGAGCACAACGGGTCGGAAGTACACGAACCGGAAAGAAAAAGCCCGCCGCGTCGCCCTCAACGATAATAGATCAAATCTCGTCTGAGGCGCCGCTTCGGCGGGCTCGATAGAAACTTTGTTACTGCCGCGCGGTCGGCTGAGTCGGGCGCGGTAGGCGGCGGCGACAGCGCCGGCGCCTCGTCGGCGACCTCGGGCAATGAGCGCTCGAGCGCGATCTGCAGAACCTGGTCCATGTGGTCCACAAAGTGGAACTTCATGGCCTTACGCAGATTCTCCGGCACGTCCGCCATATCCTTCTCATTTTCCTGCGGCAGAATCACTTCCATAATGCCGGCGCGATGCGCCGCCAGCAGCTTTTCCTTCAGCCCGCCGATCGGCAGCACCTTGCCGCGAAGCGTGATCTCGCCCGGTCATGGCGATGTCGCGCCGCACGGGAATTCGGCTCAGGGCGCTGGCAATCGCGGTCGCCATGGTGATGCCCGCCGAGGGGCCGTCCTTCGGGATCGCGCCCTCCGGCACATGGACATGAATGTCGATATTGCGGTAGAAGTCGTGGTTCAGGCCGAGTTGCTGCCACCGCGAGCGGATATAAGTGATGGCCGCCTGCGCCGATTCCTGCATGACATCGCCCAGCTTGCCGGTCAGCGTCAGGCTTGCCGCCTTTGCCTTCCACGACGGTCACTTCCGTTGACAGAATCGAGCCGCCAACCTCGGTCCACGCCAGTCCCGTCACCAGGCCGATTTCGCTCTTCTCGTTGACCGCCGTGTCGCGGAAGCGCATCACGCCCAGGAAGTCGTTGAGGTCTCTCCGGCTGACTGCGATCGAGTAGCCTTGACCGTCCTTCACCACCCGGCGCGCCACCTTGCGGCATACGTTGCCGATTTCCCGCTCCAGGTTACGGACCCCGGCCTCGCGCGTGTAATAGCGGATGATTCCGGTGATCGCATCGTCGGTGAAGCTGATGTTCTGCTCATTCAGCCCGGCCTGCTCGCGCTGCTTCTTCACCAGGATAGTGCTTGGCGATTTCCAGCTTCTCCGGCTCCGTGTAGCCGTGCAGCCGCAGCACTTCCATGCGGTCCTGCAGAGCGGCCGGGAATGGTGTGCAGCACATTCGCCGTGGCGATGAAGAACACCTGCGACAAATCGTATTCGACGTCCAGGTAGTGATCGATGAACATGTAATTCTGTTCCGGATCGAGCACTTCCAGCAGCGCCGAAGACGGATCGCCACGGAAGTCCGCGGACATCTTGTCGACTTCGTCGAGCATGAAGACCGGATTCTTTGTGCCGGCCTTCTTCATCATCTGGATGATTTGCCCGGGCAGCGCGCCGATGTAGGTGCGGCGATGGCCGCGAATCTCCGCCTCGTCACGAACTCCGCCCAGCGACATGCGCACGAACTTGCGCCCCGTCGCCTTGGCGATACTCATGCCGAGCGAGGTCTTGCCCGACCCCTGGAGGCCCGACGAAACAGAGAATCGAACCCTTGGGGTTTTTCACCAACTGCCGCACCGCCAGGAACTCGAGAATGCGCTCCTTGATCTTTTCCAGCCCGTAATGGTCTTCGTTCAGTATCTTCTCGGCGAACTCGATGTCCCGCACTTCCTTCGACTTCTTCTTCCACGGCACGGCCAGCAGCCAATCCAGATAGTTGCGGGACACGGTGGATTCGGCCGACATCGGAGGCATCGCCTCCAGCTTCTTCAGCTCCTGTATGCGCCTTTTCGTGAACTTCCTTAGGCATGCCGGAGCTGTCGATCTTCTTCTTCAGCTCGTCGAACTCGCTTTTTTCGCCGCGCCCGAGTTCCTTCTGGATCGCCTTGATCTTCTCGTTCAGGTAGTACTCTTTCTGCGCGCGCTCCATCTGCCGCTTCACCCGCGACTGGATGGTGCGATCCATGTTCAGCTTCTCGATCTCGATGTCCAGCACGTCGAGGACGCGGTTCAGACGGTCGGCGGGATCGAAGATCTCCAGCAGCTCCTGCTTCTCTTCGATCGTGAGCTGGAGATTGGCGGCGATGGTGTCGGTCAGCTTGGCAATATCGTCCGGCCGCACCGTGGCGGCCATGGTTTCGTAGTTGAGCGACTGGCACAGCTTTACGTATTGCTCAAACTGCGAAATCACGCGCTGCATGGCGGCTTCGATCTGCGGCGTCATCTCGGTCGTGCTCTTCACCGTGCGGACGGACGCCTCGAGGTAGCCCTCCACCTCGGTCACCTGCAGCGTCTTGCCGCGCTCGAGTCCTTCGACCAGCACCTTGATGTTCCCGTCGGGCAGTTTGAGGCTCTGGACGATGTTGACGACCGTGCCCACCTGGTAGATCTCGTTCGGCTTCGGTTCGTCAACGCTGGCATCGTGCTGCGTGGCCAGGAAAATCCTCTTGTCGTGGGCCAGCGCCTCTTCCAGCGCGCGAACGCTCGATTCACGCCCCACCACGAACGGCGTCATCATGAACGGAAAGATGACGACGTCCCGGATGGGCATCATCGGCAGCTTTTTGGTCTCGAATTTTTCTTTGGCAGAACTCACTCAGTACAGCTCCCTGTTTGGGCCCGCCTTCAAACATCCACGCCGAGGACCCACGGCTTAGTTTGAGCCTACTACATGAGACATCCTACGGCAACCACCGGCCTGGACTGCAATGTTCCTTTAGATACAGCCCAAATTGTTTCGATGATAAATTCTGATTCGGGACGGCTTTGCGCCGGGAAATTTTCCTCAAGAACCGCCCGCGCAACGTGCTGCTACGTCCCAATCGCGGTAACAGACCTTGGACGCTGACCTTTGCGTAATGAGCACGAAACGGCGGAGTATCAAGCCCTGCCGCGACGAGAAAAGGGCCTGCATCGGCGCAGGCCCTTTGTCCGGACAGGAGCATGAACTCGCTTAGCCCGCCTTTTCCAGCATGGCGATGGCTAGGTCGCGCTTTTCCACCATCTCGCGGGTCACCTCAAAATCCTTCACTTTCTTCTGGCTCGGCAGGTGGTACATCAGGTCAAGCATCAATTCTTCCAGTATCATCCGCAGTCCGCGGGCGCCCACCTTGCGCAGCGTGGCCTCGTGAGCGATGCTTCGCAGAGCATCGGCGGTGAAGCACAACTTGACGTTCTCAAACTCGAACAGCCGCTGATATTGCTTGGTGATCGCGTTGCGCGGCCTGGTCAGGATCTCGACCAACGCATCCTCATCCAGATCGTCAAGAATTCCCATCACCGGCATGCGGCCCACAAATTCCGGGATCAGCCCGAACTTGATCAGATCCTGCGGCTCGGCCTTGCGCAGCAATTCGCTGTCGCGCTTGGCGGCGCCGACCAGTTCCTGCTGGCCGCCCTGGGCCTCGTCGGAGCGGAATCCCATGGCCCGTTTTCCGACGCGCCGGCCGATCACCTTTTCCAGGCCAACAAACGCGCCGCCGCAGATAAACAGGATGTTGGTGGTATCGACCGGAGTGAATTCCTGGTGCGGATGCTTGCGTCCGCCCTGCGGAGGAACGTTGGCGACCGTGCCCTCCAGAATTTTCAGCAAGGCCTGCTGCACGCCCTCGCCGCTCACGTCGCGGGTAATCGAAGGGTTCTCGTCCTTGCGCCCGATCTTGTCGATTTCGTCGATATAGATGATTCCGGTCTGAGCCCGCGCCACGTCGCCGTCGGCTGACTGCAGCAGCTTCAGAATGATGTTCTCGACGTCCTCGCCGACGTATCCGGCCTCGGTCAGCGTGGTCGCGTCGACAATGGCGAAGGGCACGTCGAGCATCTTGGCCAGGGTTTGCGCCAGCAGCGTCTTGCCGGTTCCGGTCGGGCCGATCAGCAGAATATTCGATTTCGAGAGCTCGATATCGCTGTTCCGCTGTTTGTTCATGTAGACGCGCTTGTAGTGGTTGTAAACCGCGACCGCGAGCTTCTTCTTCGTCTGTTCCTGGCCGATGACGTACTCGTCGAGGAAGGCTTTTACCTCGTGCGGCTTGGGCAATTGGCTCGGAGCGGCGGAAGGCTGCGCTTCGCTGCGGTCATCCTCGAGAATCGAATTGCAGACCGCGACACATTCGTCGCAGATGTACGCCCGTGGGTAATCGCTGGGGGAAGAGATTAATTTGGCGACAGCATCCTGAGACTTGTGGCAGAAGGAGCATCGCAAAACTTCATCGGAACCTGACCGTCTCATGTGACTCCTCGATACTTACCATGCACTTGCCGATCTCTTGCTTCGCCTGGTCTGCCAGGCTGTGCGGAAACGCTCCCGCCTCAATTCGTGCCATCGCGCAACCAGCATCCCCATCAGCGCCGCTGTCACGCCGCTGGGGTCCATCGCTAATCTTCGATCGCTGGTCCAAGCTTGCCTATTGAACTACAACTTTGCTCCGCAATGGAAGTCTCCATTGTTGCACTACCGTTGCCCTTAGGTAACTACCCGACCCGGAAAGGCAGCGCACATACCCTAGCGATGCTTGAAAATGATCTCGTCAATCAGCCCGTACTCCTTGGACTGCTGAGCAGTTCATGATGAAATCGCGCTCCACGTCGCGCTCGACCTTCTCCAGCATCTGGCCGCTATGTTTGGCCAGCAACTGGTTCGTGAGCTCGCGCATGCGGAGAATTTCACGCGCTTGAATATCGATATCGGTTGCCTGGCCGGAGATGCCTCCGCCCATAATGAGCGGCTGATGAATAAGAATGCGTGACGTAGGCAGCGCAAACCGCTTTTTCGCGGCGCCGCCCGACAGCAGTAACGCAGCCATGCTCGCCGCCTGCCCGATGCAGATGGTCACCACGTCGGGCCGGATGAACTGCATCGTGTCGTAGATCGCCATGCCGGCCGTAATCGAGCCGCCGGGCGAATTGATGTAGAGCGATATGTCCTTTTCGGGATCTTCCGCTTCCAGGAAAAGCAATTGGGCAATGATGAGATTAGCCACCTGGTCGTCAATCGGAGTCCCGAGAAAAATGATGTTGTCCCGCAACAGGCGGGAGTAGATGTCATACGCACGCTCGCCCCTGCTGGTTTGTTCCACTACCATGGGCACAAGCATTGGTTCGCTCCTTTATTGTCATCAACGCGCCCCCCGCCACGGTCGCGACATCGAAAGGCGGCGCGGGCAATCCTGCTCGGCTGAAACGGCTTGCAGGGAGCCGCCGGGGTCCCCGGCAAGCCCGCTGTTGGCTTGTTGGGGTGGAAGCCGGGGTCCCCGGCAAGCCCGCTGTTGGCTTGTTGGGGTGAAAGCCGCTTCCAGCCCAACGCCCCGATACATAATACTAGCGATTCACTGCCTCCGGGGAATCCTGTCGGAAGCGCAGCTCCCGTTCCGGAACTCCCCGCTTGTGGTTTTACTCCAGGAAAAAGCTATTATCCCGCCCTGCCATACAGCATTTCTAAAGTTTTGTCGTTCCTGATCCGTGCCCGTATACGGTCGACCGAGCCGTTCTCCTCCAGCCGTTTACGGACAACTTCCACCGTCTGCTGCATCTGCTTGGAGAGAGCTTCGATCTCTTTATTCAGCTCTTCGTCGCTGACCTCGACGGTTTCCAGGTCGGCAATCTTATCGAGCAGTAAAGATGCCTGAACTTCGCGGCGTGCAGCCTGCCGCTGGCCTTCGCGTAGACGGCCCAGGTCCATGCGCTTCAGATCCTCGGTCCGCATTCCCTGTGCGGCCAAGGCGCGCAGGCCCCGCTCCAGCCGGGTGTCAATCTGCTGCTCGACCATCGACTCGGGCACGGCGATGTCAAACTTGGTTACCAAGTCCTGCACCAGCTTATCCTTGGCCCGATGCTCCTCTTCCTGCTGCTTACCCGTCTGGATGCTCTCCCGGATACGGGTTTTCAGATTCTCCAGCGACTCGAACTCGCTGCCGACTTCCTTGGCAAAGTCGTCGGTCAGCTCCGGCGTACTCTTACGTTTGATGCTCTTAATCTTGACTTCGTAGTGAATCGTTTTGCCTGCCAGCCGTTTGTCAGAAAAATCCTGCGGGTAGGTGACATCAAAGCTGCGCTCCTCGCCCGCCTTGGCGCCGCGCAGGTTGTCGCTGAACTCCTTCATTGTGGTGGCCCCGCCGATCTCCACCAGCACGTCGTCGACGTTCATCGGCTTGGCGTCGGCTTCCTGCGACGTTCCGCTGAACCCGGCCTGGGCATAGTCGCCGTCCTGGAGTGGGCGCTCCTCTTCCACGTTTTCGTAGGTCGCATGCTGTTCGCGAAGGTTTCCCAACGCCTGCTCGACCTCTTCGTCGGTCACCGAAATTTCATTCTTTTCAGGACGAATCTCCTGGTATCCGGTGACGTCGATCTCCGGCAAGACCTCGAAGCTCGCCTTGAAGCGCATCGGTTTGCCGCCGGCCAAATCGATGTCGGTTACCTGTGGCTGCGAAACCGGAACCAGGTGCTGCTTTTCGGTTTCCTGCCGGAAGTAACGCGGAACCAGGTGCTCGACCAGTTCGCTCTTGATGTCTTGGCTGAAGCGCTGGCGAATGATGGCGGCCGGGACCTTGCCCCGCCGGAAGCCCGGGACCCGGGCATGCTTCTGAAACTCGCTGATAACCGACTGTTCTTCTTTTTCCACCACATCGGCGGGGATTTCGACGGAAACCTCTCGCTGGCAGGGGTTAGGACTTTCGTTCTTGCTATCTTCTGTTGAATTCAAGGAAGTGCCTTCAGATCAGTGTAAAGTGTGCGCCAAAAAGGCTGGCCACCTACGGCTCGCGCCGGGACTTCAGCTTCGCGCCCGGTGCAGCCGACGCAAGCCAAGCAAAAAACAGCGAAAAAACAGTTTAAGAGAGGCAACCGAGCCCGGTCAAACCCGTCCAACCAGTTAGTTAGGTAGTTCCAGTTTCCTGAGCTGACGGATGAACCTGACGCCTTGGTCGTTGAATGGACTACTCCCCTTGTCTATTGTACCCGGTCTATTGTACGCGTCTGTGGACGAATGGCCGATTGGCGGCCCGTATTTGTCATGCGAACCTTCGGCCTGCTGCTCGGTTCGCAAAAGCGGCCCCCCCACGACGCCACCCGCAGCGAAAGATACAGTATCTCTGGTACCGCTTTAGAATACCTTCATGCCGTCTGCCTTGCAGGTTCTCAACCGGGAAGTGATTCTTTGCCGGCGCTGCCCGCGTCTGGTCGAATACCGCGAAGCCGTCGGACGCGAAAAGCGCCGCGCCTATCTCGATCACGATTACTGGGCCAAGCCGGTTCCCGGCTTCGGAGATCCCGGGGCCAGGGTGGTCATCCTCGGACTCGCGCCCGGAGCACATGGCAGCAACCGCACGGGCCGGCCATTCACCGGCGATTCCTCGGGACGCTTCATGTATCCAATCCTGCACCGCGTCGGCTTCGCGTCGCAGCCTAATGCCGACAGCCGCGACGACGGGCTGCGTCTGCTGGACGCCTACATTACCGCCGCCGTGCGTTGCGCTCCTCCGGATAACAAGCCGTCTCCGGGAGAAATCGCCAATTGCGCCCCTTTTCTCGACCGCGAATTGCAAGCCCTCAAGCGGATGAAGGTCCTCGTCGCGCTGGGCAGGATCGGCTTCGATGCCTACCTGAATCATCTGAAACGGGTCGGCGTGCTGAAGAGCAAGAGCGCTTACAGCTTTGGCCACGGCGCCACTTACACCATGCCCAACGGAGTCATCCTGCTGGCCTCCTATCATCCTTCGAACCAGAACACTGCAACCGGGAAGTTGACGGTTGCGATGTTCGAGCAGATCTTCCTTACCGCCCGCCGACTGGTCGGGCGTTGATAGCTCGGGATGCACCGACCTGAAACTGCTCTAGCAGGCTGCTAAAAAACTGTTCTCCGAGGTGTCATCCTGAGCGCAGCGAAGGATCTGCTGTTTGCGCATGCTGAAAATAAACAGATCCTTCGGTCGCGCAAAATCGGCGTGACCTCAGGATGACATCGCTGCGAGTTTTCAGCAGCCTGCTCTAGTGGACTGGCCCAGGCGCCATCTTCGGGTCGAGTTTGATCTCGCCGAACGCCTGCTCGTAATTAGCGACGTTCTGTTGCAACAGTCCGGCCAACGCCTTGGCCTGCTGCGGACTCAGGTAGATAGCCTGAAAGTTCTGCACCTCGACATGCGTCTCGCTGGGCTGGAGCGTGCCGAAGACGAGAAAAAAATCCCAGACGTTCACGCGTACCTGCACGCTGTTGGCGTAGCGCTCGCGATAATCCGCCGTGTTGGTGATGCGAATATCCTGTTGCTGCACATAAGTCATGAATGTCGTCCTGCCTGCGCAGTTGCGCTGAATAAGGTTATGTCGCGGAAATACTTCGTGTTGGCTAAAAACCTTTTGTAAGTGTCATCCCGAGCGCAGTAGAACAGATTCTGTGCTGTCATGCTGAGCGCAGCGAAGCATCCCCGGAAGTTGTCCCACCCCGCGCTGCTAGGGGCTTTTTGATGAATTCCTTCGACTGCGCCTCAGCCCAAGCCGCGCGGGGATTCTTCGCTCCCTTCAGTCGCTCAGAATGACATCCCTAAACATGATTGCCCCAACTTGCGAAACGCACACTGATTCCCGAAAGCTCAAATCATCTGCGTGCCCCACAGATCGTGCAGATGCAGCACGCCCTGGACCCGGCCTTCGCCGTCTACGACGACGAGAGAAGTGATTTTCTTTTGCTCCATAACCTCCAGGGCCGCGGTGGCGAACTCGTCCGGCGAAATCGTTTTCGGTGTCCGGGTCATGCATTCGCCCGCCGTCAGGTCGAGAATCTCCTTGCCGCGGCGTTCGAGCAGGCGGCGCAGGTCGCCGTCGCTGATAACGCCGGCGAGAATGCCTCCTTCCACCACGGCCGTCATGCCGAGCTTCTTGCTCGACATCTCGAAGATTGCGTCGGCCATGCGCGTGCCCGGTGAAATCCGGGGGATTGCGTCGCCGGTATGCATCAAGGCCGACACTCGCATCAGCCGCTTGCCGATCTTCCCGCCCGGATGCAGATTGGCGAAGTCCTCTTCCCGGAAGCCGCGTTTCTCGGCAAGCGCGACGGCGATGGCGTCGCCCAGGGCGAGCATCGCCGTGGTCGAGGTGGTAGGCGCCAGTCCTAACGAGCAGGCCTCCTTGGCAACCGAGCAGTCGAGCGCGATGTCGGCGGCCTGCGCCAGCGAACTGCGGCTGCACGGGGCCACCGGCAATGCCGCATTTGGATGGCTGGGGTAGGCATTCGGCGGATAGAGCGGGTCGCAGGTAAAACTGATGAGCGCGATACCGAGCCGCTTGATGTTCGGCAGCAGTTCGAGAATCTCCTCCGTCTCGCCGCTGGCCGAGAGCGCGATCACGATGTCGCCGCGCACGATCATGCCAAGATCGCCATGCAGCGCTTCGGCCGGATGCAGGTAAAGCGCCGGTGTTCCGGTCGAACTGAGTGTGGCGGCGATCTTGCGCGCAATCAGGCCGCTCTTTCCCAAGCCGGTCACAACCACGCGTCCCGCGCAGCCGGAGAGCAACTCCACGGCGCGGCAAAATGTCCCGGCCATGGGGCCGTCGATGCGGTCGGCCAACTGCCGCAAGGCTTCCGCTTCCATGCGAACGACATTTGCGCCAGTGTGATTCATGGAAAGACGAATAGTACCAGATTCGCCCGACGGCCGCGCCGCCAGTTGGCTCTTCGGGGCCAGAAGCCGGGGTCCCCGACAAGCCCGCAGTTGGCTTGTTGGGGTGGAAAAGCCCGCG
The DNA here is from genome assembly GCA_963842345.1 of uncultured Acidobacteriota bacterium. Classification (GTDB taxonomy): domain Bacteria; phylum Acidobacteriota; class Terriglobia; order Terriglobales; family Acidobacteriaceae; genus CAWBRT01. Next base: position 39,779 of record CAWJGD010000010.1, on the reverse strand, counting down.
TTTTTTGTTTGGCGCGCCTCTGACGCTACAGGTAAGCTGACGTAGGTGAAACGCCCCGATGATGAGAGATGAGAGCCCTTGCCGTGAAACCTGCTGCTGTAATACTTTGCCTGCTGCTCTTGGCCGCGGCCAGCTTCGCCGCATCCGACGGACGCTCGCTCGACCGCGGCACCAATGAACTTGGCTTCTGGACCGGGTATTCGCCAAACAATCCGACGTTAATCGGCATCACCACCGATCGCCCTTTTTTCGAGCTGAATTTTCAGTATGCGCGGGTGCTTGTCGCCCGCGACAACTGGGCCCTGAAGTACATGGTTGAGATGGTTCCGGTGGCCATCATCAGCCAACCGCGGCAGGTCAATGTGGTGCAGGGAAATGCGGTGGTGCAGGTCGACGCCGCCGGCACCAAGCGCACCATCTACGGCGGAGGCGCTTCTCCCATCGGGTTACAGGTGAACTTCCGTCGCCATCGCATGTTTCAGCCCTACATCAATGGGACGGCGGGCGTCCTCTATTTCGCCGAGCAGGTTCCCGTGAGCGGATCGTCGCAGTTTAACTTTGGGGTCGGCTGGGGAGCGGGTGTGCAGATATGGCATCGGGAGAACCGGTCAGTCAGCATTGGCTACAAATTCCATCATATTTCCAACGCCAACGCGGCCGACCGTAACCCGGGCGCGGACTCCAACCTGCTCTACGCGGGATACAGCTGGAGTTGGAAACACTGACCTTGAAGGGGCGCGGTATACAAGCTGCTGAAAAACTGCTCTCCGAGGTGTCATCCTGAGCGCAGCGAAGGATCTGCTGTTTGCTCGTGGAATTAAAGCAGATCCTTCGATCGCGCAAAACCGGCGCGACCTCAGGATGACACTGCTACGAGTTTCTTAGCAGCCTCTTCAGCCGCGTCGTCCAGACCAACAAGAAATGTGCCTTGGTGGCCCACATTTGCCTGCTGTTGGCTAATGTGGGGTATCCGCAGACTGCGGCGGCTAAGTGCTGCGCTTCGGCGGTTTCCACTGATTCAGGAATTCGACAATCTGCTGCGGGTCGAGCCGGCGGGCGGATGAGAACTGGCCATCCCTCTGGCTACTCAGCAGGCGGCCGCGCTCCGATAGCACGGCGATAGCCGGAATCCCTTTTTTCAGCGGAATCTGGTATTGCTCCGCCAAGTCGACGTTCTTGGCGTACCGTCCTTCGCCCTCGCCGGTATCCACGTGCACGACGACAAAACTGTTTTCCACCAGCGCCTTGATCGGCTCCTGGTGGAAGCGATAGTCGAGCGCGTGACAATCGGGACACCAGTTGGCGCCAAACACGAGCAGAACCCGCTTGTGCTCCCGTTCAGCCTCACGGACCGCCCGCGCGATCTCCGCCTTGGCGTTGGCATTAGGGTCGTAGAGCCTGGGGTTAAACGTGATCTGAGCCGCGGCAGCGGCCATCAGCAACAGAAGAGAAATTGCAATCGTCCTAGTACGCCGCATAAATACCACTCCCGCAGCTATGGTACATGAAACAAAGCGAGGGCTCAGATTTGCTGCACGGCCCCAAGTTCCGGTAGTGGTGCAGCTTGAATTTCCACAGGCAAGAAACCGACCAAGAAAAAGGCCAAAGCCACTCGTGAGGACTTCAGCCAAGCAGCCGTGCGGATCGTGCGAGAGGCTACTGAGGATAAATGAGCAATTACATATTTGGGCGTGGTCGACACATATAACAAACAAATTCCCCGTAAACTGGCCCGTTTACCGCATCGACGGTCTTATGTTGAATATCCTCGAACGGTCCCAACTTACTAGTCCATTCGCCAGATTCGAGCTGTAGGGCCGCATGCGTGGGAATGACCACGTCCTGTTGGTTCTTTTTTCCAAAGATAACTATTTTTTCTATTCCTGCCTCAAGGGAACTCTCGTAGCACAGTTGATACCCGAGAGCTTCGAATGCAAGCATAAAAGCTTCTACGGTTTCGGCTCTCGGCACGTCGGGCGGCCAATATCCAATTCCCATCGGATCAGGCCACCACCAACGCGTGTTATTTCCGGCTGCCCACGCAATGCAGTTGTATCGCCTCGAAGCGCCGCTTGTCACTTCGCAGCTGTTATCGTCGAGATAGGGGAACTCCGACGGCGGCCAACTACCCGGCATAGTCTTCGTTTTCGACCCAAGCAACCCACGTCTGTGCCATCTTCGCAAAGTCGCCTTGATCCTCTGGCTTGATCGGGTTGACTCCGGTGATGGCTTTCAGCGCCCAAAACCACTGGTCAGGTTCATCACCTTCGGATTTAAGCTGTGCAATTAATAATGGAATCGCGTCTGCGCCCATGCCGATGATGCTCTGATAGGATGGTAGCATTGCCATCTCGGTGATAGAAGATGTCGCCCCACGCTCTCGCCGCCAGTCATCAACAAGGTTCTGAAATCTCAACCATTTTTTAATTTTCGGATCAACCACATAATCTGGAGGTGACATAGAAGAGGGGTCAAAGGTTTCTTCTCCGGCACTGGCACTGGAAACGACCTCTTGCTCCTGCTGCTCCGCCCTACCAGCAGGGACCGTATACAACATTGACGCTAAGGTCGTGAGCGCAACAAGCGTAATTTTATTCGATGTGACAGAGTGAATTCGTGGCATAAATTTAATGCACCTTTGAGTCTGGACTGCCCTTGCGCAAGTGCGCAGGGGCGCTGGCGATCGTTATTACGGCAGCCGACCTGATCGCATATACCGGATTCCCTTCGGGATCATACTGACCATCCATGCGAATAGCGGATAATACATTCGGCTTAATGCGAATGACGGTGCCATCCTGTAAAGTAACCTCCGACCATTTCTCCGTGGACTCAGAGACTGACACTACAGTCCCCTCCACCATTGGACTAGCGGGAGTTGGAAACGGTATCTTGACTTTTTGCTCGGCCATTAGAGTCATTCTCTCCGGGCTTTGAATTGGTTTGCTCTTTGACCTTTGCCCAACGTGCCATTACGGCGTTCCTTGCACTCTCACTGCGTTGCTCTGGAGTCATGTTAGCGGCACGGGCGGGACCGCCTTTGCGCCCACCCCTACGCCCAAGAGCAACAGCATACGGGTTTTTTCTTTTCTCCGCCATGCGTTTCATTATACGTGAGCGGTCAGGAAAGTCAAGTGTATTTCTTGCTTGACATATACGTGAGCGGTTACGTATAATTAAACCATTATGCAATCCCCTCCGGTTTGACCCCGCCGCGCCCTCACCCTAGAATCAAAGATTCAGATCAGGAACACGACGCACTATGGCGCTCCAGCTCTATAACACGCTCTCCGGCAAAGTTCGAGGAATTCAAACCTCGCGAGGACAACCTCGTCCGCATGTATGCCTGCGGGCTCACCGTTTACGACTACGGCCACATCGGCAACTTCCGCACCTTCATCGCGGTCGATGTGCTGCGCCGCTTCCTGCTGCAAAGCGGTTACAGCCTCAAGCACGTCATGAACATCACCGACGTCGACGACAAGATCATTCGCAACGCCATGCAGAAGGGTGTGCCGATCGCCGACTACACCGCCAAGTTCACCCAGGCTTTCCTGGACGACATGCAGACGCTCAGTCTGCAATCGCCGGAAGAGCTGGTGCGGGCAACCGAGCACATTCCGGAGATGGCGCACTTTATCGCCGACTCTGGTCGCCAAGGGCAACGCCTACCGCACCGACGAGGGCTCGTACTACTTCCGCATCTCCAGCTTTCCGCCGTACGGCAAGCTCAGCAAGAAGGACTTCGCGGGCATGACCGACGGCGCGCGCGTCGATGTCGACGAATACGACAAAGACAATGCGCGCGACTTCGCCCTGTGGAAGGCCCCGAAGCCCGGCGAGCAGAGCTGGGAGACGGAGATCGGCCCCGGCCGCCCGGGCTGGCACATCGAGTGCTCCACCATGAGCATGGAGTACCTGGGCGAGAGCTTTGACATCCACCTCGGCGGCGAGGACCTGATCTTTCCGCATCACGAAAATGAGATCGCGCAGTCGGAGGCGCTCACCGGCAAGGAGTTCGCGCACGTCTGGGTGCACTCGCGCTTCCTGCTGGTCGAGGGCGAGAAGATGTCCAAGTCGCTCGGCAACTTCTACACCTTGCGCGACCTGGTGCTGATGGGCCACAAGCCGTCTTCCATTCGCTTCCTGCTGGCCTCGGTTCCTTACCGCAAGCAGCTTAACTTCACCTTCGACGGACTCAAGCAGGCGGCTGCCTCGGTGGATCGTCTGCGCAACTTCAAGCTGCGTCTGGAAACCGAGCAACTGCCCGAAGGCACGAACCAGGCCGTTTCCGCGATGGCCGCCGAAACCGTCGCTGCCATGCGCGCCGCCATGGAAGACGATCTCAACACGGCACAGGCTCTGGGAGCCATGTTCGACATGGTGCGCGACGTGAACGCCGCCGCCGACAAGGGCGAGGTGCACAAAGGCGACGTTCCGGCGCTGCTACAGGCGCTCGCCAGGTTTGACGAGATCTTCGCCGTGCTGGCCGACGATGACGCCGCCAAGATTCGCCGCGTGGTGGAGTGGGCCGAAGCCGAGGGCTTGCAGGACAAAATCTCCGCCGAAACCCGCGAACTGGCGAAAGCCGCCGCGCTCAGTGACGCCCAAATCGAAGAGCTGGTAGCCAAACACACCGCCGCGCGCAAAGCCAAAGACTTCAAGACCTCCGACGCGGTTCGAAATCAACTGGCCGAGCAGGGCGTGATTCTGGAGAACACCAAAGACGGCGTGCGCTGGAAGAGGAAGTGAACTACGTTTCAGGGCTTCAGGTTGTGATCTTTCGTCCGCGTGCTCGCCCTGTCACGTGGACGCGCGCTCGCCAACGCATCCGCATCGGTGCAAAAGCAACAGGCGGCAAAGATTTGCCGCCTGCTCGACCCTGCTTCCCAGGAGACTTTCCCTGTGAACGCCCTGTTAATAAATCATAATCGATTTTCCCGGCAAAATGCGCGGTTAGTTTTGGCGTAGTTTTCGCGACATTTTTCTCAAATTATTTTCCTCGTAAATTCAGCAACTTAGCTTCCAAGTAGCACGGAACGGGGTTGACAGGGTTTCCGCTCGTGCTAGAGCGGTGATGGTGTATCCGAAGAACAATTATTCAGCGTGTCACCCTGAGGAGCGTCAGCTAGGACGCGACGTAAGGGTCCATGTAGTTGTTTCTTCCGGCCTTCGGTGACGCCCAGTGAAATGCATAGATCGTCACGTCCACCACCCCAACGAGCCGAGCCTCGTCGGGGACCCCGATCGCTTCGCAAACCGGGGTCCCCGGCAACGGCTGTTTCTGCCGTTGCTGAGGTGGAAAAGCGGCGAACCTCCTCACGATGACACCTGTAGCGCGGGATACCCTAACTCTGAAACTCCCTAGCCCTCCTTGCCGCCCGCCTTCCCGGTTGTCGCTTCAGCCGCGACGCGCTGGCGCAGCGCGCGCTTCAGAAACTTACCGGTCGAAGTTCGTGGAATCGCATCGAGGAACATGTACCGGTCCGGCAGCCACCACTTGGCAAATTTGGCGGCGATAAAGCATTCGATTTCTTCCGCGCTCGCCGTCGCTCCCTGCTTCAGAACGATGCACGCCAGGGGACGCTCGTCCCACTTAGGGTGCGGCATGGCGATCACGGCTGCTTCGGCCACCGCCGGGTGACCCATGATGGCGTTTTCCAAGTCCACCGAGCTGATCCATTCGCCGCCCGACTTGATCAGGTCCTTGGTGCGGTCGCATATCTTGATGTAGCCGTCGGCGTTGATGGTGGCCACGTCGCCGGTACGCAGCCAGCCGTCGGCGGTGAACTTTTCCGGATCGTGCGCGCGGTTATGATAACGGCCGGTTACGAAGGGGCCGCGCGCCTGTAGTTCTCCCATGGTTTTGCCATCGCAGCGCACCTCTTTGGCGCCGTCGCCCACCACCCGCAGATCGACGAACGGCACCGCGGTTCCCTGCGTGCAGCGCACGGCGTAGCGCTCGTCTTCGGGCAGATCCCGCATGTGCGCCCGCAGCCGCGAGATCGTGCCCACGGGCGACAGCTCGGTCATTCCCCAGGCGTGAACCACCTCGATGCCCAGCCGGTCAAACCCGCGGATCATCGCCTCGGGCGCCGCCGATCCGCCCACCAGCAGTTGCAGCCCGGGAGCGAATTTGTGCTTGCCGGCATCGCGCTCCAGCAGTTGCAGCAGGGCCAGCCACAGGGTCGGCACGCCCGCCGCGAAGGTCACCTGCTCGCGTTCGATCAGGTCCAGCAGGCTCTCGGCATCCAGGTGTGGCCCGGGAAACACCAGCTTGCTGCCCACCATGGCGAGCGCGTGCGGAATCCCCCACGAGAGCACGTGAAACATCGGCACCACCGGCATCACCGTGTCGCGTTGCGACGCCCCCATCGAGTCGGGCAGCAGGATACTGAAAGCGTGCAGCACGATGGAGCGATGCGAATACACCACGCCCGGCGGACGCCCGGTCGTTCCCGAGGTGTAGCACATCGCCGCCGGCTCGTTTTCATCCAGTTCTGGGTAACAGAACCCCGCGCCGCTTGCCTTCGCCGCGCTTGTCCCATCGCCGCCGGGAACTTCGTTCTCCGGGGCTCCCGCGCTCTTGATCAACTCCTCATAACTCTCATAGCCGGCGGGGATTGGCTTGCCGGTAAGCGGCACCACGAAGATCCGCTCAAGGGTCGGGGTCCCCGACGCGCCCGTATTTGGCGCGTTGGGGTGAAGTGTCACGCGATCCTTAAATTGCTCGAACAGCGGCAAAAGCACGTCATCGACAATCAGAAACCGGTCCTGGGCGTCATTGACGATATAAGCGATTTCATCGGGATGCAGGCGCAGGTTCAGGGTGTGCACCACTCCGCCCGCCACCGGCACTCCAAAGTATGCTTCCAGGTGCGCGTAGTGGTTCCACATCAGGGTAGCCACGCGGTCGCCCCTCTTCAGCCCGGCCTGCGTCAAGGCCATAGCCAACGCCCGCGCCCGCCGGTAGAAGTCGCCGTACGAAGTGCGGTGCAAAGAGCGGTCGGGCAGCCGCGAAACAATTTCGGAGCCGGCGAAGTACCGCCCCGCGCGCTCCAGCAGGTGCGGCAGCGTCAACGGATAGCTCATCATGGTCGATTGCATCTGGTTCCCCCGCAAACACCCGCTGGCAAGATTTGGTGTGCACCAGCGCTTCCACCCCAGCCCGTGAAAGCGTACGTGCCGGGGACCCCGGCGCTTCCACCCCACTACGCGAAAAGCGCGCGTAGCGGGGACCCCGGCGCTTGGCCGCGTATCTTACAACCTGAGCCGAATCCGCGCAATCCCATGTCACCCGGAATCTCCGGTGCCCCACATCTGCCGCAGTTAGCAGATGTGGGAACTCCCGGCAACGCCTTGGCGTTTGTCGGGGCAACAGCGCATGAGAATCTCGGCCGTCAAGGCCGGTTGCGCGGCGCAAAAAAAAACGGGATGACCCGAAGGCCATCCCGTCCATAAGTGTTAACTGCCTGCTAGAACGAGTACTTCAACGAAATCGTTGCAGTGTTGACGTGGAAATCACGCGGCAACAGCAAGAAAGCGTTTTCTACGTCCTTCTCGTTGTAGTCGTAGTAGGACCACAAGCCTTTGAGGGCCAACCCCTTGCGTACATCATAGGTTAGGCCGGCGTAAAGCTTGTGCCAGTTGGTGTCGAGCGAGCCGCCGGCAGGAACCAAAGGATTCGGGCCGAGCCCAAGACCACCAACCGTGCCGGAGCCAGCCACGCCGGTTATCACGGGAGAGCCGGGGTTAACCGTGGTATACGTGCTGACCTGGAACAGTTGGTTCCCGGCATCCATGCGCAGCCAGCTGTTATTGCCGCTGCTGCTGGTCAGCTCATAGCCTGCGTTGAGCGTAACCCGCTTGACCGGCTTGAATCGCAAGTTGATGTAAGCGGTGTTGGTATCCTCGGCATAGGACAGCAGGACGGGCAGGTCGCCATTGGTCGACTGTTGGTAACAGAAGCTACCCGCCGATGTCCCCACTGCGGGCAGTGCGGGCGTAGCCGTTAGGAGAGGATTAACAATCATGCACGTGTTGGCCAGGATCTTCTGGTCCTGATACGTCCATCCCACATCCATGCCCAACCGGCGGCTTGGGTCAACACTGAAGCCGAGAGTATAGGTCCGCATGTGGTTCTGGTTGCCGTAGGCTGCAGTCTGACTGGGCTGGAAGGCAAACAGGTTGGTGGTGCCGGTATTGGCGGCGCCGTAGTCATTGCGCGATTCAATGATGTGCACGCTGGCGTTCAGCGTGACCCACTTCTTGAATTTGTAAGTGCTTCCCGCGCGATAACGCTGCTCATGGCGCGGGCTGATGTTGGTGAAAGCGGAAGTGTTATAGCTCGAATTACCAAGAGGGAGACCACATCCCTCGCATAGGTCCGCGTACATCAGCTCGACGTCGGCGTTGATCCGCCACGCGCTGATCGGACGGAGAACTACCCCTCCCAACGCTGTATGCTGGTTGACCTTGGCGACCAGTGGAATGAGCATAGTGATAGTTGCCGGTGTCAGTGCTCCGTTGGTAACGACACCGGTGGCGCTGATTGAAAGGGGAGTGATTTGGGCTCCCGTGCCAGTAAATGCGTCCGGCGTCCCCTTGTTGTCGAACTCAAGACGCCCATAGCGATAGCCGATATAGGCGCTGAGCTTGCGGTTCGGGTCCCAGCCGAGCTTGGCGGTGTTGGTGTAGGTTCGCTCGCCCAAGAATGTGAGCGCCGCGGTGCCGGTCTGAATGGTTCCGCTGGTGGCGGGTGGGGTGAAGACGGGGTTGGCGAGCGTCCCTCCCGGACCGGCGAGCGTTGACAAAATGCTCGACGGAATCAGGCAGGCCTGGCCGGTTTTGCCAAGCGCGTAGGGAGTTGTCAAGTTGGAGTTGGCCGCAGGACGGATGTGAGACAACTATCCGTCGTTGTATTTAGCGAGGCCGGGTCATGCCAATTCAACCAGCGGAACTGGTCGGAGAACTTCCAGGCCTTGCTGATGTGGTAGGTCAGCCCCAGATCGGCGTTGCCCGATATCCTTTCAGCGTTCGCATTGCCAGAAAGCCAACTGGCGGTGCCAGCGCCCCCCCTTGTCGGAAGGCTGATGTTGGACGCCGTCATGTTGGCGTCGCTATAACTGCCGCTGGCCGTGATATCGAGCTTGCGGAAGTAGTTCGACTGCAACGACAACTGCGAGGTTGGTATGTCTGTACGAACGTTGTCGGCAAATCCCATGAGTAGGTGCCAGCACAGGCGGTGCTACCAATTAAGCCGTTCGTCACGATGCAATTAACCGGCAAGCCAGTCGCGACACCGGCATAGGGGGGAGCAGCGTAGGGGAACCCGATGTTGACCAACCCAAGCGCGGGATTGTTCAAAACGGGGAAGGTGTTCCCGTCGAGCGAGTCAAGCTGTTGTCGACCTTGTCATGCGTGAAGAACTGGTCGAAGCTGATGGTGGTCCGCTTGAACGGCCGCACGTCCACGCCGAACGCGTAGCGATCCGAGCGCATGCGGAAATCGTTGACTATCCCAAAGCCTTGGGGGCTCTCTATGGTATTGAAGACGTTCCCCTGGTTGTCGTTGCGTGAATAGCCCAACCGGAAGCGGATCGCGGACTGAGGGAACAGGGTGAGGTTGAAGTCGCCCATGTTGCGGGTGGTGTTCTGCATGTGCGGGCTGTTGACGTAACCGGAGTTGGCCGTCAGAGGCGAAGCCGGATAAATCGAGTTGAGCGGGTTCGCAAACAGGTTGTAGTCGAAGAAGTTCTGGTCGCGCCGGTAGAGGCCGACGAAGTTGTACCACTTGTTCTTCTCGATGCGCAGGCGGATCAGGTCGTTCGGGTCGCCGCCCAATCCGAAGCTGCTTAGGTTCAAAGTGTCGAACAGACCGCCGCTGCGGTCCGTTGACCGCATCGACAGCTCCTGCCCGAGCAGGCGGGGACCGCTCTGCAGGTTGACCAGCGTGTCGTACATCTGCTGGTTGCCGTTGCTTTCGGTGATCCGGCCGCCGAATTCGATCGACTGCCGCACCTGGTATCTGCCCCACACACTCCCCTTGGTTTCAGTGTCATCGTCCTGCGCCGCCGCCAGTGACGGAAGCACCAGCGCAAGGACAGCAAGAAAAACGAGCGCCTTCCTGTTCATACGACGACTCCCATCCAGCGACTCTCTTCCCGAGAGGAGAGGCCGCGGCGAATTTTGATTTGTATTTGCCATCTTCTTCCTCTCCTTTCCTTATTTGAAACAACAAGCTGCTGGTATTTGAGCCGTGAATGTTGGCGTGGCAGATGATGCAGTTCTGGTTGAACTTATTCTGCTGGTGAAGCGTCCCGTCCCCGGATTGACGTTTCCGGCGGCATTTCGCCCGCCCATGTTGGTGTGGCACTGCAGGCACAGCGAGTTGATGCGCGCGGTGTTCAGCAGCCGCGGGTTGGTCGAGCCGTGCGGAGTGTGACAGAGCCATGCAGCCTTCAACCTTGACCGGCTCATGCTCGTAGAAGAACGGTCCGCGCTTGTCGGCTGTGGCACTTGAAGCAGACGAAGTTCTGGTCGGCCGTGGCCCGCAGTTGGCGCCCGACCGTCGTGCCGTGAGCGTTGTGGCAATCGCCGCACTGGATCAGCCCCTCTTCCACGCGATGACTGGAACGGCTTCTGGAAGTCGGCCTTCTGTTCCGCGTGGCAGGAGAAGCACAGCGGCGTCTGCGCCTTGACAAGCTGATACTCCCGCGTTGGAGTGATGCACGGAGTGACAGGTTGTGCAGGTAACGCCGTTCTCGTTGTGCGTCGAGCGCATGAATTCGCGCTGCTCAGGACTCGACTCGTGGCAAGTCATGCAGCGCTTTGTGATTTCTTCCGGCTTGACCCCTTTGAAGTTGAATATCTTGGTCTTGTCGCCGCCTCCCTCAACGTGTGCCGCGCCTGCTCCATGGCACGACTCGCAGCCGTGGGTTTCCTCGCCCCGAATCTTTTTGGAAGCACCTATCCTGAAATGGGGGCTGGCATCGATGCTCTTGCCTGCTTCGTCATGACAGCCTTTGCAGGTGTCAGACCCGACGTACTGCGACGGATCGGCCTGAGCGGTTTTCTGGTCTGCGGGGACGGCCTTCTTGGCGTCTGAGTCCCGCTTGGCAGCCATCATCGTGGCCGCCGCTAACAGGAGAACGCCAATCAGAACCGCCCAACGGAATGTGGGCTTAAAAAAATGTCGCATCCTTACTCCTCGACAACGGTTCAAGTCGAATACTGAGTTTTTGAGACCATCCAGCTACACGGGTATTGCGGGCGATTTTAACCATGTGAACATTGGGAGTCAAGCAGAAAAGTGTGATCTAACATCGCCGCGTTGTGTATAAACGCCTCTAAGATAAAACGCTTTCAGGTGTTGAACTGAAGGGAGACTACAGGCAGCCTGAGCCCGCCGGGAAAGCTGCCGTCCGGAAGCCGGGCAGCAGCGTGGATTCCCATTGGCTGTGTAATGTGCGGATCAACTTCCGCAAGACATACTTCAACCTCTGCCGCCCGGAATGCTCTGTTGAGCGAAGCGGCCGCGCTTCACTCCGCCAGGCGGCTCAATAACGATGCGCCAGCGGTGTCTGAGAAGATCGACCGTTATTTCAGAGTATCCGCGCCCGCTTTCGCACACTGGGCGTCCTGGTCGGCGTTGGCTCCGGAGAGACCGATGGCGCCCACGATCTTGCCATCCACAAGCAGCGGCAAACCGCCTTCGATCGGCACCGCACCCTCCAGACGCAGCAGCCGCAAACCAGCACCGCCGGCCGCCAACCCATCTTGGAAGACCTTGGTTGGGCGCTTGTACAATACGGCCGAGCGCGCTTTTTCAATAGCCACGTTGGCGCTGCCTAGCTGCGTGTTCTCCATCTTTTCGTAATAGATCAGGTAGCCGCCGGTGTCGACTATGGCAACTGCCATCTTCCAGTCATTCTTGCGTGCTTCGGCCAGGGCCGCCGCCGCCATTATCTTGGCTTTATCAACCGTAACGTTCGCGCCATAAGGATTAGGCATTTGCGCCATTGCGCCTTGCGCGCACAGCGCCAGCACCACGACAAGCAGAGACTTCAACCACCGCCTTGACATGGAAACTTCCTCCTGTGTCTTGTGATTTGAAAGAACCCTTGCTAAGCGATGAAAAAAGGGACCCTTGCCGGAAAAAAGACAGGCTGCACCCGCGCGGCTAACCAGCGCGGGCAACGAATCATACACCCGGAACTGCTCTTCACAAACGCGGTCATACGCTCCACCCCTCACCACTGGGCGCCCACAAAATCATCGAGCAAACGTCGACTTCGCGAGACCAGGCGAATACATGCCCGTTGTATTTGGCCGGGCGCCCTCCCGCTTCCGCGCCGCCATGAAAACTCTTTCGCGCGGGTTTGCGCGATAACGCGAGTCACATAAGACGATCCGCGCAGCCTATCTGTGCCGCCTGTAGCGAAAACTCCTTTGGCTGTTCGGGGTCCCCGGCGTGCCCTGCTCGCTGGGGTGATGGATCGGCGCTAACCTGGGTTCTCTCTTTATGCGGGGGCGAAAGTTCCGCCCAAAGCAAAGCCGAGAGCAGTGAACTGCTCTCGGCAAAGGTATCCAGTTAAGACAGCACAAGACTATGCCAGCCTCGCGGATTTCGAAACCGCTCTAGTCAGCGTGGGCGGTATTCTTTTTTACCAAGCTGCGCTTTACCACCCCGGTGAAGACTTGGCGCGGACGGGCGATCTTCTGCTCGTCGTCGGTAATCATCTCCTGCCACTGCGCCAGCCAGCCCGCGGTCCGCGGGATGGCAAACAGCACGGTGAACATTTCCGAGTCGAACCCCATGGCCTCGTAGATGATGCCGGAGTAGAAATCCACGTTCGGATACAGCTTGCGCTTAACGAAGTATTCGTCTTCGAGCGCAATCCGCTCCAACTCCATCGCGATGTCGATCTTGGGATTGCGTCCCGTGACCTCGAACACCTCTTCCGCCACCCTCTTGATGATGCGGGCGCGCGGATCGTAATTCTTGTAGACGCGATGGCCAAATCCCATCAGCTTGTATTTGCCTTCCTTGACGCCCTTGATGTATTCGGGAACCTTGTCCTTGGTGCCGATCTTCTCGATCATGCGCAGCACGGCTTCGTTGGCGCCGCCGTGCAATGGTCCGGCCAGGGCGGAGGCAGCCGCCGAAGTCGCCAGGAACGGATCGGCTTCCGAGCTGCCGACCGCGCGCATGGCATTGGTCGAGCAGTTTTGCTCGTGGTCGGCGTGCAGAATGAACAGAACGTCCAGTGCGCGGGCCAGAACCGGATCGGTCAAGTACTTCATGTGGCTTTGTTTCCACAGCATGTTCATGAAGTTCTCGGTGTAACTGAGGTCGGGTTCCGGATAGAGGTACGGCAGACCTTTGCGGTGACGGAAGGCATAGGCGGCAATAATCGGCATTTTGCCGATCAGGCGATAGATACAACTCTTCCGCGTCTCGGGGTCCCGCACGTTCTTGGAATCGGGATAAAACGTCGAGAGCGCGGCCACCGTGCTCACCAGCATGCCCATGGGGTGCGCATCGTAGCGGAACCCTTCCATGAACTTCTTGATATTTTCGAAAATCGACATGCGGTAGTGGAGCGCGTCCATCCAGACGGCCTTCCTCCTTAGGAGTGGGGAGTTCCCCGTTGATCAGCAGGTAAGCAACCTGCAGATAGGTGCAATTCTCCGCCAGCTCTTCGATGTCATATCCGCGATAGCGCAGGATACCTTTGTCACCGTCGATCAGCGTGACCTTGCTTTCGCAACATGCGGTGTTGGTGAATGCCGGATCGTAGGTCATTATTCCGAAGTCATCGGGGTTGACCCTCATCTGGCGGAAATCCATGGCGCGAACCGTCTCGTTGGTAACCGGGATCGTATACGACTTGCCGGTCCGATTGTCGACTACTGTCAGAGTGTTATCGGGCATAAAAGCTCCTGGCGTTTTGGCCTACCCCGATGCCGGGGCGCGATCGAATGAATTGGCGAAAAAGGTGCTCCAACCCCAAGCAGTCCCACACTGCTCATTTCTCTTTGCGCCCCAACGCACTCCGAGGGATCAATGTGCGCCAAAGCTGTTTCGGCCTCGAGGTAGAAACTTCCCCTTCCCCACTACCATGACAACTAACTGGCAGTTACTTTGCGTCCGCGGGCGAACATTTGGCTGTAATCTACGTCACAGGTATTTGTGATTATTGACACTAGCACAGCCGCCTGTGACCAACAACCTTTATGGCTGGCCGGCTTGGCGACAGCCCAGGCAGGCCGAGCCCCGGAATTCCTGCTCTAGCTATCGAATCCGAAGAGCCTGCCCGGATTGCCGGCAAGCAACATTTGCCGCGAACCCGCTTCCGGGGCTCAGTCCTTCACCAGCCCCAGGTTGTAGGCATCGTCCGGCTTATTGGCATTGAGCGCTCGTCCGCGCTTCAACCGCGGACAGTGCGCAGCACGATATCGGTGAACGCCTCGGTGCCGAGCGTGCCGCCGAGGTCGCGCGTGCGCGTCGCGGGGTTCGAGAGCGCGAGTTCAACCGCATCGGCGATGCACTTTCCGGCATCGGCCAGCGCGGGCTTCTTGTGCTCCGTGGCCATCCAGTCGAGCAGCATGCTGGCTGAAAGCATCAGCGAAACCGGGTTCGCGATGCCCTTGCCCGCGATATCCGGAGCCGACCCGTGCTGCGGCTGTCCCATGGCGACTCCGTCGCCCGCATTGAGGCTGCCGCCCAGTCCGAGACTGCCGGAGATCTCGGAGGCTTCATCGGAAAGAATGTCGCCGAACATGTTGGTGGTAACGATCACGTCGAAGCGCGCCGGGTCGCGCACCAGCAGCGCGGCCGTGGCGTCGACGATCAACTCATCGAGTTTCACCTGCGGATAATCCTCTGCGACTTTGCGGACCTCGCGCAGGAACAGGCCGTCGGAGACCCGCATGACGTTCGCCTTGTGAACCGCCGTGACCTTTTTGCGGCGCTTGGCGGCGATCTCAAACGCGGCCTTGGCGATCCGGCGGCAACCTTTGACGGTGATTTTGCGAATCGCCAGCGCGATATCTTCGGTCGGCATGAACTCGCCGTTGCCGAAGAACATGTTGCGGTCCGCGTAGAAACCTTCGGTGTTTTCGCGCACGATGACCAAGTCCATCTCTTTGCCCGCGAAAGACATGCCGAAACGCGAACGGCTCGGGCGAATGTTCGCGTAAAGGTCCAGCCCTATGCGCATCTCGCCCGATGGATTGAGCCCGCCCTTGTCGCGCGGCGGGTACTCGTTGTGCGACACCGGACCGAGCAGCACGCCATGGGCTTTCCGCGCCAGATCCCAAAATGTGCGGAGGGAACGTGGTTCCGATCTTCTTTAGAGTAACCAGCCCGATGTCCTCGCTATGAAACTCCAGACCCAGCGAGTACTTATCGTTGACGGCGTTGAATACTTTCATCGTGGCTGCGGTCGTTTCCGGACCGATGCCATCACCCGGCAGAATCAGCACGTCCATGAATGCGTCTCCAGAGTTCGTCAAAAAGAATTTGACTGATGCGGATAAAGTCTACTAAGCGGATGGCCATTCCACATCAAAAATTATCAACCGCCACGCATGTTCACTAGCCTCCAATCCAACTTGCAACGCGGAAATGCAAGCGCAGCGCGAACTGATGCGCGCTTGGATACGATCTTGTTGATCATTGTGGCCTCGCTCTGGGCATCAGCCGCGAGTGAACTGGCGACTCGCTCAAGTTGACGATCTTTTTCCTTGCTGGAGCCGCTCGTGCCGTGATATTTGCTTGTGACACATCATTTAGGACTTACCAATGAGCTCAACGGTTTCGGCTTCGCCGCCTCGTTCGCCCGCAGGCGGCCCGGTTCAAAAGGCCGAGCGGCGTTTCGCAGGGTTCTCGCAAACTGATCTGGCTGGTCGCCGCCATCCTCTGCATGTTGGTCTGTTTTTTTCTCCGGCCCCTTTGCCGGTTTATCGGTCGACGGGCAACGCGTATTGGGCATTCTGGCTGTTCGCGGTCATCGTCTGGATCTCGGAGGCGATTTCCTATCCGCTGAGTGCAGTCGCCATCTTTACCTTTCTTACGGTCGGTCTTGGCTTTGCGCCGGCTGGCCCCGCCGGAGCCCGCCTCGGCACGGCAA
Organism: uncultured Acidobacteriota bacterium; assembly: GCA_963842345.1. Classification (GTDB taxonomy): domain Bacteria; phylum Acidobacteriota; class Terriglobia; order Terriglobales; family Acidobacteriaceae; genus CAWBRT01. The sequence goes on along the minus strand of CAWJGD010000010.1, from coordinate 23,644 downwards.
AGGCCCTCACCATCGCTCTCAGCGGCCTGACCAACGGCGGCTGGGTGCTCGTGGTGACCGGACTGTTCATAGCCGCAATCATGTTGGAGACCGGTCTGGAGAAGCGAATGGCGCTCACGATTTTGAAAATCGTGGGCACCAAGACCAAGAACCTCATGGCCGGGATGATGGTGGCGATGTCGGTCTTTGGCTTTTTCATTCCTTCCATCACAGCCCGCGCCGCTACCTTGTGCCCAATTGCGCTGGGCTTGGTTGACGCGCTGAAATTCAGCAGGAAGAGTCAATTCTCGAAGGCCATGTTGTTATCGATCGCCGTCTCTTCCTCGGTTTCCGGTGTCGGAGTCTTGAGCGGGGGCGCGCAAAATCCCGTCACGGTTTCATTCGTCGAGAAGGTTACGGGCAGGTCGATAACCTGGCTCCAGTGGCTGATTTATGGCGAACCGTTTGCGCTGGTGCTGACCGTCGTTGCTTACTTCTTCGTGACGCGAATGGTGAAGGTCGAATTCGACGACGTCCCCGGCGGCAAGGAACTTGTGCAGCAGCAGTTGCAAGCGCTGGGACCGGCGAGCGCCAAGGAAAAGAAGCTCCTCTACATTCTTCTTGCGACCATTCTTGCCTGGGCGACCGAGCCGCTGCACAAGATCGACGCCAACAGCGTTTCGGTTTTGAGCGTGCTGATTCTGTTATCTCCCGTGATTGGGGTCACGGATTGGAAGATCGTCGCCAAGAAAGTCGACCTGGGAACCATCGCGCTGTTCGGTGCCGGCATCTCCCTGGGCGAAATGCTGCTGAAAACCGGCGCGGCCACCTGGGCCGCCAAGCAGTCACTGGGAGCCATCGGCGTTACCTCGATGTCTCCGCTGATGATCATGATCTGCTTTTGCCGTCGCCATCTTCTTCGTCAGAATGGCGTTCTCCAGCAGCACATCGGCGGTGTCCGCCCTGATTCCGACGATGTTAGGCTTTCTGGTCAGCGCGAAATCGGCCAATCTGCACATTGCCGGAATGACCGTGGTGGCCTCGTACATCATCCTGTTCAGCGCGGTGTTGCCGGTGAGCTGCCCGCAAACCATGATCGCCTACGGCACGGACACGTTCGAAGCCAAAAGAGTACATACGAATATCGCTCCCATTCACCATCGTCGCTTTGTTTATTTGGTTGTTGTTCTACCTGACCTATTGGCACTGGATTGGATTCGTGTAGAGCCTGTTTCGCCTGACAGGTGCCCACCTGGCCTTCTTCGCTAGGGTAGTGCGTACAAGTCGAGTAACTTAATGGAGATGTCATTCTGAGCCGGAGCGCAGCGGAGGCGAAGAATCTATGTATTTCGGCGAAGGGAAAATGCATAGATCCTTCGCTTCGCTCAGGATGACATCCGAAAGGTAGCAAGCAGCCGCCTTTCAAATAACGGCTCATCTGTTTGACGCACTTTGCAAGGGTGGGGGAGTTTGCGCAGGAAGCAGGGATTACAGCTCCAGGACCTCGTTGCATAAGCAGGGTTTTTCTGCGGCTTCAGCCGCTGAGGTGAAATACATAGAGATGAGAACCAACCCGGACCGCCGCAGTTTTCTGAAGAGCGCCGCCATCGTAACCGCGTCCAGCTTGTTCGCGGCCAAGGCCCATGGCGAAGAGCAGCAGCCGCCAACCCTCAACGCCGGCCCCAACCCCGATCCGGGCAAGCCGAAGCTGGTTGTCGCTCCGCCCAAGGCGTGCGATTGCCACGCCCACATCATTGGGCCGGGAGCGAAATATCCGTTTGTCGCCGGACGCAGCTTCACCCCCGTGGAAGCGCACCTCGACCAGTACCGCAGGATGCTGAGCGCGCTCGGATTGCAGCGCGCCGTCATTATTCAGCCGAGTTTTTATGGCACCGATAACAGCCGCACCCACGATGCCATCGTCGAATCGCACGGCAACTGGCGCGGCGTGGCGGGACTGGTCGCGAACACTCCCAAGGCGGAAATTCAGCGTTTGCACGACGCCGGCTTTCGCGGCGCGCGCGTCAACCTCTCGTTCAAGGGCGGACCAACGCTCGAAGACCTTGCCAAGGTGGCGCAGGTGGTCGCGCCCTTTGGCTGGCACATGCAGATACAGGTCGAAGGCCGCGACCTGGCGGAATTGGTTCCGCGATTCCGCGGCCTGGCAACGCCGCTGGTCATCGATCACATGGGCCGCGTTCCGCCGGAGCTGGGCGTGCAGTATCCCGGATTCCAGGCGCTGCTGGCGCTGGTTCGGGAAGGGAATACCTGGGTCAAATTGTCCTCGGCGTATGCCATGTCGGGGAAGCCTTATCCCTACGACGATGTCGCTCCCTTCGCCAAGGCACTGATTGAAGCCGGCCCCAGCCGCGTGGTCTGGGGCAGCAACTGGCCGCACCCGAGTTACAAAGGCGCGCCGCCGGTGGATGCCACGCAACTCGATCTGCTGGCGTATTGGGCGCCCGAGGAGATGCGCAAACGCATCCTCGTCGATAACCCCGCGAAGTTGTACGGCTTCCCGAGCGCATAGGCGGAATCACGGGCTAGGTTGGATGTTACGGGTGCCGGGCGCCACCGGCGAGCGAATGTGCGGCCGCTTCCCGGGGCGGCGCTTACTTGCTCTATCGTCAGCAGAGAAGCTACAATCGCAGCATTCTGAGCATGAAAATCGAGGTAGTCCGATGGCTTGGCTGGTGCGGACGCGACTTACGTCCATGTGTCTGTTTGCTTTGCTGTTTGCTTTGACATCTATCTTCGCTGAAACCATGAGCGCGCAGTCGTCCAGCACCGCTCCGGCCGAAGAACAGAAGCCATCCTCCATAGCGGATATGCCCGCTGCTGCTTCCGTCAAAGCGCCGCCTCCAGCAGACGCTGCCAAGCAGTTTTCCAAGGCTCTTCAGGTAGTGAAGAAGCGAGGTCACCGGGCGCATGTCGCTGACTACATCACGAGTGATCTAGGTATACGAAACGCGCCGTACTGGGCTTCTGTTGTCGAAGATAACAGCAGCCAGCGTACCATTTACCTCCTCGACGAGACGAATGCTGCTGTGCTCGTAACGGAAGCGGGAGGTACCCCGGTGTTTTACATGGCCCGCGCCGGAGTACTTAAACAGGCGGCAGTATTAAAGTCGGGACGCTGGGGGGCAAAGTCGCTGCAAGACGTTCCGCTTAAATCGGCTGTCGCCGGCTTCAATACGGAAAGAGATTTCTGGATCGAAGCGCTTGCCGCGATGCCTCCCGCCGAGCCTCCATCAAAGAAATGATGTACTCGAAATCCCGGGCCGCGCGGCTCTTGGTGCCCCACGTTCGCCAGTGTCGGGGCCCCCGACGAGGCTCGGCTCGTTGGGGTGACTGGGCTAACGTGGGGTAGTTTCTTGGGCGGTCCACATTCGCGAAACCGTAGGCGGAGCTAAACATGGGCTCGTATCAAGCCGACGAACCTTTCAAGGAAGAGGAACTAAGTGTTCAAGTGGATTGCTGAGTGGCGTCAGCGCCGCAAGCTGAGACGCTTCAATCTTGAGAATCCATATAGCATGCTGCCCACGGATGACGGCGGTCAGAGTTATCGCATGGAGTGCGATTTCTGCAAAAAAGACGGGAACATAATGTCCAGGTCCAGGTTCATCCACGTCCCCGGCTGTCCTGCGGGTGAACTGGAGAAGAAAAAGTTCCGGAAGAAAGCATGAGACAGTAACCTCACGGCCGTTCTTGATATTGGCTGGTGGCCCACATTCGCGAAGCCGCAGGCGGAGCCAATGTGGGGCTGTTTCGTGTTCAAGAAGGGCGCTCGAGTGCGTCGAGTTCCAAGCCACCGGCTTACGCGGTTTTCACCCGCGCATGCTCACGGAAGCCGATCAGCACCAGCAGCGCGCTGAGCAGGACGACCGTTCCGAGATAGTACTGCCCGGCAGCCAGCGATCCCGTGCGCGTGGAGAGCCAGCCCACGATGCTCGGACTGGCGAAACTCGCCGCCGCGCCGATGCTGGAGATCAAGGCAATACCCGCCGCGCGTGCCGGGCCGGTCATGAACGCTCCCGGCATCGACCAGAATGTCGGCGCCGCGCCAAGAATACCCAGCGCGGAGAGCGTAAGCATCAGAACCGAGAACACCGGACTGTGTGCGGCCAGCGGCATCAGGAACCATCCCAGGGCGGCGACCATCGCCGGAACGGCAAAGTGCCAGCGGCGCTCCAGCATTCGATCGGAGTGCCGGGCCACGATAATCTGCATTACTGCGCCCGCCATGTAAGGCAGGGCGGAAAGCAGCCCCACGCTCAAGATGCCTTTGACCCCGGAATTCCTGATGATCGTCGGCAACCAGAACGTCACGCCGCCGATTCCTGTGAAGACCGCGTAAGCCAGGAACGCCAGCACGTAAAACCCCGGCGTGCGCAGCGCGCTGCCAATCGCACGATGCGAATGGCCGCGCTCGACCGTCGCTTCCTTTTCCAGATCGTAAAGGATGATGGCCCGTTCACCCGCCGTAAGCCAGGGTGCGTCCCTCGGTCCATCGCTCAGGTAAAAGAAAGCGATCACTCCCAGCACGCACGCCGGCAGTCCTTCCATCAGGAAGAGCCATTGCCAGCCTTGCAAGCCGTGGAATCCGGACATACTGTGCATCACCCAGCCGGAGAGCGGCCCGCCGATGATCCCCGAGAACGGGACGGACATGAAGAAGAGCGCCGTGATGCGCGCCCGCCGCCCGGCCGGGACCCATTGCGTTACGTAAAACAGGATGCCGGGAAAGAATCCGGCTTCGGCGGCGCCCAGCAGTGTGCGGATTATGTAGTAGTGCTGAGGCGTCCGCATAAAGGCGGTAATGGCGGAAAACAGTCCCCACAAAACCATGATCCGCACCAGCGTTTTGCGGATGCCGATCTTGTCCAGCATGATATTGCTGGGCACCTCGAAGAGGCTGTAGCCGAGGTAGAAGATCCCGCTGCCCAGTCCGTAGACGGCCTCGCTGAAGTGAAGATCGCGGCTGAATTGCAGCTTCGCGAACGCCACGTTGATCCGGTCGAGAAAATTGAACAGGTAGCAGACGATCAGGAACGGAATGATCCGCCAGAAAACCTTGCTGTACGTGGCGTCGGCTTCGGCGTCGCCGTATGGCCGTCCCTCGGCGGACACTGGCGCGGCGGTAGAGTTCATTGGCGGCCCGCCCCCGCGGTAACGTTCGTCGCTTTCGCCTCTTTGATTAGCCCCGAGGCCAGCAAAGCCCGCGATACGTGGGCTCTGTGCTCGGCCGTGACCCCGACGGCCGGCGGCCTGACGCGCGAGGATGGGATTTGCCCAAGTTGCACCAGCGCTTCCTTAACCGAGGCGACTTCGCTCGTGGGGCTGCTCGGCTCCTGGTTCTCAAAAACGCCGTCCATCAGCGGAATGCAAAACTCCCGGTGGATTCGGCTGGCGGCCGCGGCATCGTTGTTCATGGCTGCCTGCACCAGCTCGGACCAGCGCTTGGTGCCGATGACGCTGATGCCGATCAGAGCGCCGTGCGTTCCATGCAGCAGAATGCCGAGCAGCGGAGGCGAGTCGAGCGCCGCCAGCACGGCAACTTTGTCGTGCAAAGGTTCCCAGAGCTGAACATAACGGGTCACCGTGCCGCAAGCGGCCTTGACCGCGACCACGTTGCGCAAAGTCGAGACCGCAACCAGTGCTTCAACCGAGTACGCGCATCCCGACGAATCGGGATACTGGAAGATGATCATCGGGTGATCGAGTTCACGGTCGAGTGTCGAGAAAAATCTATAGACCGAGTCGACGTGACGCGCCAGCCTGCGGTACGGTCTCACGTCGAACGGTGGCAGCACCAGAAACGCATCTGCCCCAGCCTCTTTCGCTATGCGGCCATCTCTCACCGCCTGCGCCGCCCCCCTGCCTTCAATGCCGGCGATCACCAGTTGGCCGGGACGGACCACCTGCCGGGCCAGCGCGATGATCTCCTGCTTCTCCTGGTCGCTGAGCTGCAAAACCTCGCCGAGCCCGGCGTTTACCACTATGCCGCTGACTCCGTCGACGTCGGCCGACTCGCGCAAATGGCGGCGAAGAGCGTCAAAATCGACGCTGAAATCCTCGCCAAAAGGAGTGATCGTTGCCGGGAAAAGACCTCTTAAAACCAAGCGTTTCTGTGACGCGGTCATAACCGATAATCTCCTTTGTGGCGCTTCGGCAAGTCGGCCGGTGGCCCACATTCGAGGAGCCGCAAGCGGAGCCAATGTGGGGCTGTTCCGTGTTCAAGAAGTATACTTGAGTGCGTGGAATTCTGAACCCGATTAGCGAACCGGTGCCCACATCCGCCTAGTGGCCCATTCAAGCCTTTTGTTGGCTTGAGTGGGGCTGTTTCCCGGATGCAAAATCAAGAATCTGACGCGCGCACAGCGTCAATCGAAATCTCCGCGATGGACTACTCAGGAGGTGCTGCTTGAACTTGACGATCGAAGTCATCCGTGAGCTCGCCGTGCATTTGGAGAACGCGGAGCTGGAAGCGCGCGATGTCGTAAAAATCACCGACGCGCATCCCAACATGGATTGGGAAGACGCTTACGCCATCCAGGACCAGATTCGGCTGCGCAAAGAGGCGCGTGGAATCAGGACCGTGGGTTTCAAAGCCGGGCTGACCTCTCATGCCAAGATGAAGCAGATGGGAGTCGACACGCCTGTATTCGGCTTTCTCTCCGCTTCCTTTGCGGTGCCGGATGGCGGGCAGGCGAAGTTTGCCGAGCTGATTCATCCCAAAATCGAGCCGGAGATCGCATTCGTGCTCAAGACGCCGCTCAAGGGTCCGGACTGCGACATCCGCGCTGTGCTGGCGGCGACCGACTACGTTGCACCAGCGCTCGAAGTCATTGATTCGCGCTATCGGGATTTCAAGTTTGACTTGAAGAGCGTGCTCGCCGATAACACTTCTGCCTCGCGTTTTGTGGTCGGTGGCCGGGGCACGCCGGTTGAGCGCGTCGATCTGCCTGCCGTAGGCGTGGTGATGGAAAAGAATGGCACGGTCGTCGCTTCCGGTACGGGAGCTGCCGTTGTAGACCATCCGGCGATGGCGGTCGCGATGCTGGCAAACCACCTCGCCAAGCGCGGCCTCGAACTTCCGGCGGGCTGCGTGATCCTTTCCGGCGGTGTCACCGAGGCGGTTGCCGTCAAAGCAGGCGATAGCGTAGTTTGCAAGGTGCAAGGCATGGGGAGTGTTTCAGTCAAGTTCGTGTAATTCTGGTCACCAGGGGAGGGAAGCCAATGCCACTAGCTCACATTTTTATGCTACAGGGACGCACGGATGAGCAGAAAAAGGCCGTCATCGAAAAGGTGACCCAGGCCATCATGGAGGCCGTATCCGCTCCACGGGAAAATGTTCGCGTCATCATTCAGGAGATTCCGAAAACCCAGTGGGGCATAGGAGGAAAGACCGCCCACGATTTGGGACGCTGAAGCTTCAACCGCCTGCCAGTGGCCCATTCAAGCCTTCTGTTGGCTTGAGTGGGGCAGTTTTCGAGAATTCGCGTAATAACTCACTGTGTCATTCTGAGCGACCACGGGAGCGAAGAATCCCGGCACAGTGTGAGGCTGAGTTGCAGCCGAAGGATTTCATCAAAAAGCCTAGAGCGGCGCGGGTTGGGACAGCTTCCTGGGATGCTTCGCTTCGCTCAGCATGACACCCTAAGTTATTCACAAAGTTGTTGTCTGATGCGCGGGAGCCTCAAGACAAGGCGCGCAGAAAGCGCTCGGCGGATTCCCGCGGGTGCTCCATCAGCGCCGAGATGATCGCCACGGAGTTCGCTCCTGCTGCGAGCACCTCCCGGCAGTTTGCAAGCGTGATGCCGCCGATTGCGACCAGGGGCTTTGTCGTGAGTTGCCGTGCTCGCCGCACTCCCTCTAAACCCACCACCGGGTCAGGGTTCAGCTTGCTGCCGGTGGCGAATACGGGGCCGACGGCAACGTAATCCGCCTGGCTCGCGGCGGCCTCGGCAACCTGCTCGGGGTTGTGCGTCGAGACGCCAACAATGCGGCTCCCAACCAGGCCGCGAACCGCCTCCGGCCAAAGGTCGTCCTGTCCCACGTGAACTCCGTCGAAGTCCGCCGCCAGGCAGAGATCGGCGCGGTCGTTCATGATGAGCTTGAGTCCGGGGAATGTCTGCCGCAAAGCGCGGGCGTGGGCCAATGCGGATCGCGCCGGCAGTCGCTTGGCCCTGTATTGCAGCCAGCGAACGCCGCCGTCGTGCAACTGCGAAGCAAAACCAAGAACGGCTGAGAGCAGCGCGGCTTCGTCGGAGGGCTTGATTGCGGCAATTGCGGCGGAGTCCAGGCCGGTTTCGCGAAAGGTATTCACCTCCGGCTCGGGGATTTGCTTGCTCTGCAGCCGCTCTAGTAAGCAGTCGATGTCGAGAATCGCATACAGGCGCGGCCACATCTCTAGAGTAGTTCCCATGCTGGTCTATCCGGAACTATCACCGCCGGGCTGAATGTCACCCCAGCAAACGCCAAGCGTTTGCCGGGGACCCCGAATGCCCGGCTTCTTTTCGGTATATACCTTCCGCGCATTCGGTTTATCCGTGCTCCTTGACGCGTTTTCCGGCCCGATGCTTCCTGGGCGGCTCTGCCGTCTGCTCACTGGAAGCCGGGGTGGAGTCGGTCGCGGTTCCAGCCGGTATCTCCGGAGCCGCCGGCGGTGGGGCAGGCGGACGCTGGCCCGCGCTCGCCTCTGCCAGAAATCGTTCCATGAACTTCGTGTCGATACGCCCCGCAATAAACTCCGGGTCGTTCATGATCCGCCGATGCAGCGGAATCGAAGTGTGGATTCCCTCGACAATGAACATATCCAGCGCGCGCGACATTCGTGCTATGGCCTCGGCGCGATCTTTGCCGCGCACAATCAGCTTGGCGATCAGCGAGTCATAGTAGGGCGGCACGACCGCTTCGGCGTACATGGCAGTGTCAACCCGCACGCCGATTTCTCCGGGCGTGTGGAAAGCCGTGATCTTGCCCGCCGACGGCGTGAACTTTTCCGGATGCTCGGCGTTGATGCGGCATTCGATGACATGCCCGCGTTGCTCGATCACTTCGGGCAGAACATCGGACAACCTGGCGCCGGCGGCAATCAGAATCTGCGCTTTGACCAAATCCACATCGGTTCGCATCTCCGTGACCGGATGTTCGACCTGGATGCGCGTGTTCATCTCGATAAAACTCAGCGACTCATCTTCGTCCATCAGGAACTCGACGGTCCCCGCATTGACATAGCCAATCTGCTTCAGTGTCGACGCCAGCAGATCGCCGATTCTGGCGCGCAGCTCCGGGGTCACCTTCACCGACGGGGATTCCTCGATCAGCTTCTGGTGACGCCGCTGAATGCTGCATTCGCGCTCGCCCAGGCTCACCACGTTGCCGAACGAGTCCGCCAGCATCTGGAACTCGATATGGCGCGGGCGCTCGATGTATTTCTCCATGTAGAGCTGTCCGTTGCCGAAGGCAGCCGCCGCTTCGCTCTGTGCGGCGTTGAACAATTGCGGCAACTCTTCTTGCGAGCGAATGATGCGCATGCCGCGCCCGCCGCCGCCCGCCGAAGCCTTTACGATCACCGGAAACCCCGTCTGGCGCGCCCACTCCCCGGCCTCTGCCGCCGAGGCGATGACTCCCTCGGAGCCCGGCAGAATCGGCACACCGGCTTTCTTCATCGCCATGCGAGCTTTTTCTTTTTCGCCCATCATGCGCATGATTTCCGGAGGAGGGCCGATGAACGTGATGCCGCAGGTTTCGCAAACCTCGGCGAAATTGGCGTTCTCGCTCAGCAGGCCATATCCGGGATGCACCGCGTCGACGTTGCTGATTTCGGCCGCGCTGATCACCGCCGGGATGTTCAGATAGCTTTCGCTCAGCCGTGGCGGCCCGATGCAGATGGCCTCGTCGGCGAAACGCGCGTGCAGCGAATTGCGGTCCGCATCGCTGTAAATGGCGACCGTGCGGATACCCAGTTCCTTGCACGCGCAGATGATGCGCAGGGCGATCTCCCCGCGGTTGGCAATCAGTATCTTCTTAAACATGGAAAATGACGCAGCCTGCCAGGCCGGCCCGTGGACCGCCGCCCGCATCCCTTGTTCGCCTCTGCCCGGCGTTTGCGGCGCGAAAACTATCTCGTCCGCATGGCAAACAGCGGCTGCCCGTACTCCACCGGCTGACCGTTGCTGACCAGAATTTTTACCACCTCGCCGGCCACATCCGACTCGATCTCATTCATCAACTTCATGGCTTCGACGATGCACAGCACCTGTCCCTGCGTCACCTGATCGCCCGGCTTCACGAACGGCGGCGAGCCCGGCGAAGGCGACTCGTAATAAGTGCCGACAATCGGCGACTTCACCAGGTGAAGCTCTTCCTCGGCCGCCTCGGCTGGCGCGCTTCCGGCCGCCATCGCCGGCGCTGCGCCCGGCGCAAGCACCGAGCTGGCGGGTGGAAAATGCGAAGCAACGGGAGACGGCGCCGGCGCATACAACACCGATTGCCCTCGCTTGATTCGCACCTTGACGTCGCCGCGTTCCAGTTCGAACTCGGCCACGTCCTTTTCGATTAAGAACTCGATCAGCTCTTTGATTTCTTTCAGGTTCATTTTTTATCAGGCCAATACCGCGTCCGCTCCAGGACCCCAAGGCTTGCCGCGGTCGCGCAAACCCGGTACGGCAGTGCCCCACATCTGCCGCAGTCAGCAGATGTGGGATACCGATGCAGCTGCATTTCAGAGTTCCACAAAATCTTTCCTGGCGGACGTCAAAAGCTCGTAGCCACGGCTGGTGACCAGCACCATGTCCTCGATGCGAATGCCGCCCTTGCCCGGCACATAGATCCCAGGTTCGATGGTAATCACCATCCCCGGCTTAAGCGCGCCGTCCTGGTTGGCAGCCACACGAGGCGGTTCGTGGACCTCCAATCCCACCCCATGTCCAGTCGAGTGCGTGAAGAACTTCTCCAGCTTCGATCTCTTCAGCACCGATCGCGCAGCCTTATCGACCTCCGACAATTTCGCGCCGGGACTGACGACGGAAATCGCCGCAAGCTGCGCCTCCAGCACCGCACTGTACCAGCCTCTCTCTTGCTGACTGGGCTTACCCAGATGAACCGTGCGGGTCATGTCAGAGCAGTAACCGTGCAGTATAACACCGTAATCGAGGACTACGAATCCCAGCTTGGGCAGCAGCGCCTCCGAAGCGATGCCGTGCGGCAGCGCCGACCGCACACCGGATGCAACAATCGTTTCGAACGACATGCGCTCGGCCCCGGCGCGGCGTGCCGCGTACTCGAGTCGCGCCGCCACGTCCGTTTCGGAGCGCCCGGGGCGCAGCGCCCGCAGCACCAGTGGCAGCAGGCGTCCTCCCAGCAGCACCGCTTCGCGAATGAGCATCGACCTCTTCCGCGTCCTTCAGCATTCGCAATCCCTCGACCACGCCTGAGGTTGCGATCAGTCTGCATCCGCGCAGTTCGCGAGCCAGCAGCGAGCGCGTGGCCACCGTCATGTGTTCGGCTTCAATACCCAAACGGGACGGTTTGCGCGCCGCAATCTCCCGTGCTGCTCCCTTCAGCGAACCGGCTTTATCCACCACCACTCGCGGATGCGCCACCTGCTCGCGTGCCTGCCCGGCGTAGCGGCCATCGGTCACCAAAACCGGCCGGCTTCCGATCAGTAGTGCGGCAGCGCTGCCCGTAAAGCCCGTCAGATAGCGCACGTTCGGCAGATGAGTGATAAGAATCGCATCCAGCTTCAGGCGTCGCAGCTCGAGTTGCAGCCGCTCCTGCCGTCCAGAGTAGTCCATGCTGGTCATTGTATATGGCGCGCCGATGGCGGAGAATCATGCAGGGAGGCCGCGAAAGCAGCCCCTCGAGCGCCCTCAGAGACGAAGACTGAAAACAACGTTACGTCTGGACGATTTTAGGACTCAGGATGAAGATCAGCTCCTGCGTACTGGTTGACACCGTCCGGCTCTTGAACAGATTGCCGAGCACCGGAATATTGCCAAGCCATGGCACCTGCTCCACGTTGATCGAACTCGCGTCTGAATGACGCCGCCGATGACCACCGTTCCGCCATCGCTGACCAGAACCTGCGTCGTCGCCTGCTGCGTCAGCAAGCTGGGATTGCCGCCCACCGACGTGCTGGAGTTGCCGAAGTCCGGTGTCGTGTTTTCCACGTCGACCGCGAGGAAGATCGTATTCTCGATCGTGATCTGCGGCGTGACGGTCAGCCGCAGAAAGGCGTCGATGTAACTCGTAGTCGCCGGTCCGCCGAGCTGGCTCTGCGTCACAATCGGAATTCGGTAGCCTTGGCGCACCACCGCCGTGACGTTGTTCTGCGTCACCACTCGCGGCCGTGACAGCACTTTCGCCAGACCGCGCGACTCGGCGGCGGAAAGCAGAACGTCCACCCGGTAGTTGCCTACCGCGGTCGAAAAGGCTAACCCACTCGTATTTCCGCCTGGCGCCAGATTCGAGAACAGCGGGATGGCTGCCGGCGCTGGTGAAGTAAGGGAAGACCCTGAAGACGACGTATAGGTTTGTCGTGCTGAGATCCTGTCGACGGGTTGCCGCCGACCGACGTCGATCCATTGCCCCAGGCGAACCCGAGCTGCGTCCCGAACTGCTGGGCGAAGTTTCGCGTGGCCGACACTACGCGCGCTTCGATTTCCACTTGCATCGTCTTGCGGTCAAGCTGCGTGATCAGACGGTCGATGCCGGGAATGATGCTCGGGATATCGCTGATGATTAAAGCGTTCGTGCGATCATCGGCGAGCACTTCGCCGCGCGCCGACAGCAGCTTCTTGATGGTCGGCATGACATCCTTGGCGCGCCCGTAGCTGAGGAAGCGGGTAACCGTAATTTTGCTGACGGCCAGCGCCTGCGCATCGGTCCGCGCGCGCTGCTCCTCGGCTTCCTTGCGGAAGGTGTCCAGCGCCGCGATCCGCAGGATGTTGCCTTCCAGCTCGCGTCCCAGGCCGTTGTTGTGCAATACCACGTCAAGCGCCTGATCCCACGGCACGTCGTCCAGCACCAGCGTAAGCGTGCCCTTGACGTTCGGGTCGAGGACGATGTTGAGGCCGCTGATCTCGTGAATCAGCCGGAAGAAGTCCTTCAGGTCCACATCCTTCAGGTTCACCGATATCGGCTCGCCGGTGTACTTCTTGGCCGCTGGCTGGAGGCGCGGGGTTGGCATTTGCCTTCTGCTGCTCAAGCGCGAGGTTCGCCGCTGGCTGCGGCTGTCTGCGGCTTGCTGCGGCTGAGCTTGTACGGTCAGCGCCGGCGGGCGCTCTTGCGCGACGGTCGTCGCCGCCTCGTGGCGCCGCGTACTGGCCGGATTTGCCGCGTGCAGGGGCAGGACGTCGTCGTCCTGCGTCTTGAATTCCGGCGCCACAAAGACATAGTCCGCATTCTTCTGACCGCCGCCTGGCTGTTCCTTGGGAACGCTCAATGCCGCCGGCACGACCTTTGCCTGGCCTTCTCCGGAAGCGCTGCTCTGCACGGCCGGCATCGGCTTGCGGAGCCGGAGTTTGAGCCGCCGTTTGCACCGGGGGAGCCTCATTCTTCCGGGACCTGCGCCGGCACCGGCGCGGCCGGGCTCTGCAGGCGGGGCAGCCTCTTTTTTCGCAACCACGGTAACCACGGTCTCGTCCGGGAATGTTGATCCTACCGGGTGCAGCACCGGCGTCTTCGCCGGAGCCGCCTGCATCGGGCTGGCGAAGGCCACCAGCGCCGAGGGCGCCGCCGCCGGGCGTTGCTACCGGGGGCGTTGCTGCTGAAACTGGTTTGACCTCCGGCGATGCTTTTTGCGCCATAGTTGCAGGCGCTTCGACCTTCGGACTTGGTGGGGTTAACGTGCTGCTGGCCGACGATGCCGCCCTCGGCGGCAACACGGTGACCACCAGCTTGTTGCCCCTGTTTGCTACGTCGAATTCACGCGGTCCGGCAAGATCGAGCACGACGCGCATGACGGGAGGAGCCAACTGGAACTGCGAGATGCGGACCGACTTCAGATCGGCCGCATTGACCATGATGGTTCTGTTTGCCGGCCGCGACCGAATTGTCGACGTCTACCACCAGCCGCTCCGGACCGCTCAGCCGCAAAGTTCTGGCCGTCTTCGCCCCCTCGATTTCAACCGCCATGCCGGCGCTGGTGCGAACCACTCCGATGTTGCGGATCGTAACTGGTTCGACGACGCGGCTTCCTTGTTCGGCGCAGCCTTGGCTGGCACGCTGGCCGTCGGCTTGGCCGCTGCTGTCTGCAGCCGGTGTTGCCGCGGGCTTGGACCGCGTTGCCGGGGATGTCTGCGATGCAGTCGTCGAGCCACCCGCCGTAAACAACAATTGCAACCCGTTCTTGGTTTCCTTGACCTGGAGCTTGGCTGCGTCCGTCACGGTCAACTCCAACCGCGTGACCTCGATGCCTCCAACGCTCTTGTATTCGAGCACCCGATAGCTTTTCACCGCCGGCGAATCGAGGCTGCGCTGACGCTGCTTCAGGGCGCTGGACGAGACTTTCTGCAAGTCCACCAGCACCATCGAAGGCTGTGGCCGATACTCGCTGTGCGTGAACGGTCCCGCGGTCTCAAGTGCCACGACGGTCGCGCCACTCTGGGCCGTTACCGAAATCTCCTTGAGTTGCGTATCGGCAGCGCCCGCAATTACCGCAAACAGCAGCAGTGGCGCCAGTACAAACACGTGCTTGAGCCTCATGTAAGTCTCCTCGCAACCGGCACGCCTTGCTTCCGGCGCGCCGCCGACAGCTGCCATACCGACGCGACAGCGGCTGGTTCCCAAATGCTCGCGCTCTTGCACAGCCGGTTAACCAATCCCGAACCGACGCCCAACTCACCACGTCGCTCCGTCCCGCATCCTCGCATCGCCGCCTGCTAAACGGCCGGTCCGCTCAGCGTCCGTGACCTCACGCGCAGTCGATGGCCTGTCCGGTCCTTGCTTGTTTCCTTGAACGTAATCGTATTGCTCGTGATCCGCACCACGTAGCCATTCATGAGCGGATCGTTTTCGCGCAGGAAATACGCGCGATTCGCCGCATTGACCACCACCGCGATAAAGCCCGACTCGGACCGGACCACACCCTTCAGCCGGATCCTGTCGATCATCAGACAACGCTTGCCGCCCGAGGTGCAGACAGCGGCTGCCGCCGAAGCCGTCGAAATCGGGCTGATAAACGGGTCGCGCCCGCCGCCCACGGCTTTGACCGTGCCCGGGCTTCTCCTTCGCGGGCGGATGGTATCGCGTGCGACGGCGCCGCTGACCGGCTGCGGCCTGTCGCACCGCGCTTTCGCAGGCTTGGCCGCCGCCGGTTTCT
This sequence comes from uncultured Acidobacteriota bacterium, assembly GCA_963842345.1. Taxonomy (GTDB): domain Bacteria; phylum Acidobacteriota; class Terriglobia; order Terriglobales; family Acidobacteriaceae; genus CAWBRT01. The sequence goes on along the minus strand of CAWJGD010000010.1, from coordinate 8,337 downwards.
GCGCTCCCGCCTTGCTCTCGGGCGTGGCCGGCTGGCTTCACCGCCGCACGAAGCGGATTCGCGAACGGGCTCCGCAGCGGAACAGCCTGTTGGACATCGCCCGGGGCCTGCGCCCATCCGGTGACGGCCAGCAACAAAGTTATACTTGCAACTCTCCAGACCATGGCTTCCTCTTACTTTTTTGGCGTCGGCTGCGGCGCCCCTTCGCGGGCTCCGCCGGCGCTGGCGGTTGAGCCTTCGAGCTGAAAAACGCGGAAGTGGTGCAGGTCGCCACCACGCTCTCGCCCGACGCGTAGCTATAACTCTTCTTCGCTTTCGCCTGAGATGGATTCTTCACGTTCGACATGTTCAGGCCTGAGACGCTGACGAGCCGCTCCATCTTGCCGATCTGTTCAAAGAAACGGACGACTGCGAAATATGGGCCGTCAATCTCGATTTCGAACGGCACTTCCGAGTAGAAATCGCGCATCACCACGGGCATCGCGGTAAATCGGCGAAGCTCGATGCCGGACGAGTGCGCCTGCGCCTGTACCATGCGGATGAACCCGTCGACCTGCTTGTCCTCCGGCACGATTTGCTTTTGTTGCTCAATCTGCTGCCGATAATTCTCGATTTCCTTGTTCAGTTGGGTGATGCGTGCCTGGAACGGCATCAACTGCGCGATCTCTGTCTTTTTGCCTTGCAGCGCCGCAATGTCGTCGCGGTTTACCTGTTCCATGGGCCGAACCACCGCATACCAAACCCCGGCCGCAATGAGCACACAACCCAGACTGAGGACTCCGAATTTGTACTTTGGCTCTATTTCGCTCCAGCTAGCCATAATTCCCCGTTAGGAATGCTGCTTCTCACACACCAGCGTGAAGGTGAACGCCTGGTACGTCTTTCACCGTATCGTCCTGCAACGTCTCCTTCAGTTCGATGTTCTTGAAATAGCCCGACTTCTTAAGATTGCTGATAAGGTTGGCTACGGCCGTCGTGCTCAGCGCCGTTCCATCCATGGAAACCGATTTGCCGTCGTCGCTCATTTTGACCAGCCATACGGCGTCAGTCGAATTCACCGTCTGCGTGATCGTGTTCAGCAACTGCACGGGACCATTCTGGTTGGCGCGGAGTTGGTCGATGATGGTGAACTTCTGCTTGAGCGCATCGGCCTCCTTTTGTTTCTGCGTGTACGCCGTCTTGACGCCGGCCAGCGCCGCCAGTTGCTTGTCGGCATCGCGAAGGTCGACCTGGATTTTCTCGTGTTGGCTTTGAGCGCGCCAGTACAGGAAGTAAACCGCGCCAAATGCGATTACGATCAACAAGATCGACAACATCCGCAACGACGGCGCCGACATGGTGATCTTGGGCAGGTGGCGAACCTTCGCTTTGGGCGTGCCCAGAAGATTGATCCGGATCATAACTTGTCCTCGAAGCTTCTCAAGGCCAGACCGACCGCCACCGAAAGCTGTGGCGCGTGCTGTTCCAGCAGTTCAGCGCTCGCTTTTACCGGGGGTTCGATCCTCAAGAAAGGATTCAGAGTCTCCACCGGCAATGAAAACTCGTGGCGCAACGCCTCCATCAGTCCGGGAACCTGCGAAGAACCGCCGGCCATGTAAATCCGCTCGATGTGATCGCCGCTCGCTGTGGCGCGGAAGAAATCGAATGTCTTCTGGATCTCGAGAACGATCAATTCCGTTACTTGCTGCAGGATCGGTGTCTTCGCATCCTCGCTGACCGTGCCCACCTTGTGTCCGAGCTTCAACGATTCGGCGTCATCGAAGCTGAGGTCGAGTTCCTTTTGCAGCGCATCCGTGTACTGGTTGCCTCCCACGCTCACATCGCGCGTGAACAGCGGCGTCGTCCCCTTCACGATGTTGATGTTCATGACGCTGGCGCCCAGGTTCAGCAGCGCCACGGTTGAGTTGGCTGGCGGCACGTAGTTGAATTCGTAGCAATTCAGCAGCGCGAAGGCGTCGATGTCGACGATCATCGGCTGCCGCCCGGCAAGCTGAAGCGCATTGGTGTAGTTGAGAATCTTGTCTTTCTTTACGGCCACCAGCAGCACATCCATCTGCGGCCCGCTCCAGGTCCTCGGAGAGCACCTGGTAATCCAGATTCACGTCGCTCATCTCGAACGGAATGTGTTGCTGGGCCTCGTTGCGTACGGCGCCCTCCAATTCCTCTTCAGGCATGGTCGCCATCGAGATCTTCTTGACGATCACGGAGTGGCCGCTCACCGAGGTTGCCACCTGCTTCGACTTGATTCCGTGATCGGCAAAGATCTTTGAAATCGAGCTGGCTACGCTGCCGCTGTCGACGATCATGGAGTCGACTACGATGTCGGAAGCAAGCGGTTCCACGCCGACGTTCACCACCTGGATCTCGCCGCGGGTTCGGCGAAGCTCGATCGCTTTTATGCTGCTCGAGCCAATGTCGAGTCCGACCATTGGTTTTCCACTGCCCAGTCCGAACATGTTTATGCCCTTAACGCCCGGTCGCCACTCATCCGCGCTCGCTTCGCCGGCGTTTCCGCCAAGCGCGCTTTTTGCGCCTGTTGAGGCGGTTTGCCGCGCTCTTCGCCGATTGCGCTCTTCTTTTCCATCCAGGCGTCGAGAATCGTTTTCTTGAACTTCCATCGGTTGCCCAGCTTAAAGGCGGGAATCTTTTCTTCCGACACGTACTTGTACAAAGTGTCCGGACTCACGCCCAGGTATTGCGAGGCCTGTCTGATGTTCATCACTTCAGGCGAATCGGCCATTGCTGCTGACCTTTCCACAGAATTTCGCGCCCCTCGACGGACAAATTCTTCCGTCCAGCGCGCATTCAAGGACGAAATGCTTCGCCTTGCTTGGGTGTACTGCTGTTCAGCAGATTAGCTCAGGAACTCTGGCTGTCAACAGATTACTTCCGGTTTTCTTCCGGTTCTTTAGGCCTTTCTGGGTGTTTTTTGGGGCATGTACCGCCGTCACGCACTATATATTGCATGATCTAAATCATTGGCCACACTATATAGTAGAGGTAATGCGGAAAGTTCACCGCTGTGCCGAACGCGTTACGAAAGGGACATGAGCTGGTCACCGCCGGCCCATGGCCGGGCGCGGTGTCCCGGCGAGCCCCACTCGGCGCGTGTTGGGCAGAATTCGTGGCTCGGCCTGAACCGCCGCACCTGGACAGCGGAATGCTCCACCGACACGGCTGACTTCGATTACGATTCGTGTGTCAGCTGAACCGCTGCACGGTGTTAGCATTGCTGATCTCAGGGGGTGGCCTGTGAACGCAACGAAACATGCAGCCGAGCTCGATGGCGTGCTTGGCGGTCGATGTCTCCGGCTATGACCTCATCAACTATCCTTTGCTCAATAAAGGCACTGCTTTTACCGAGGCCGAGCGCGACGAGTTCGGCCTGCACGGAATGTTGCCTCCTCATGTGGGTTCCATCGATGAGCAGATTTCCCGCCGGCTCGATGCCCTGCGAGGATTTCCCACGCCCTTCCAGCAGTACGCTTTTCTGCGCGACTTGCAGGATACGAACGAGACGCTCTTCTACGCCTTGCTGGTGCGCAATATCGAAGAGATGTTGCCGCTCGTCTACACGCCCACCGTGGGCGAGGGCTGCCAGCGTTTCAGCACCATCTGGCGAAAGCCTCGCGGTCTGTTCTTGAGCTACCCGAACCGGCACCGCATCCGCGAGATCCTCGACCATCGCCGCCATGACGATGTTCGCGTCATCGTCGTCAGCGACGGCGAACGCATTCTGGGACTTGGCGACCAGGGCGCGGGCGGCATGGGAATCCCGATCGGCAAACTCGCTCTCTACACCGCCTGTGCCGGAATCCATCCGGTCAACACGCTTCCCATCTTGCTCGACCTCGGCACCGACAACCAGGAGCGGCTCGCCGATCCCATCTACCTCGGTTGGAGACATGAACGCGTACGCGGCGCCGCCTATGACGACTTCATCGAGATGTTCGTCGACGCCGTAAACCGTCGCTGGCCGCACGTGCTGTTGCAGTGGGAGGATTTCGCTCGCGCCAACGCCGGCCGTCTGCTCGACCGCTATCGCGACCGCCTCTGCACCTTTAACGACGACATACAGGGCACCGCCGCGGTCGCCACCGGCACCCTGCTGGCCGCCATCAAGGTGACTGGAGTTTCACTGGCGCAGCAGCGAATCGTCATTCTGGGGGCCGGGACCGCCGGCTGCGGCATCGCCTCATTATTGCTGAAGGCCGTCATCGCGCCGGAGTGCCGGAAGCCGAAGCGCGCCGCCAGTTCTACGCCGTGGATCGTGACGGACTGCTGGTGGAGGGCATGCCCGATATTCAAAGCTTCCAGCTTCCTTTCGTGCAGCCACGCGCCGCTGTTGCCGGCTGGAAGCTTCGGCAGCCGGACCGCATCGACCTGCTCGATGTCGTCTCCAACGCTCGTCCGACTACGCTGATCGGCGTCTCCGGGCAGCCCGGAACCTTTACCGAGGAGATTGTGCGCGCCATGGCCGCAAATGTGGCGCGCCCCGTCATCTTTCCGCTCTCCAATCCCACTTCGCGCAGTGAAGCCACGCCGCAGGACCTCATGGCTTGGACCGAGGAGCGCGCCGTGATCGGCACCGGCAGTCCGTTCCCGCCGGTCATGCGCCACGGAAAACCGCTGGCCGTCGACCAGACGAACAATGCCTATATCTTTCCTGGAGTCGGCTTGGGCGTGCTCGCCATGAATGCGCGCCGGGTGACCGATTCCATGTTCATGGCCGCAGCCAAGGCGCTGGCCGAGGCGTCTCCCGCCGCGCGCGATCCCGAGGACACGCTGCTGCCTGCGGTCAGCCGCTTGCGCGAAGTCGCGGAAGTCGTCGGCAACGCGGTGGCCAAACAGGCGCAGCTCGACGGCGTTGCCGAGCCACCCCGATGATGATAATGACCGCCAGATCGCCGACGCCGTTCGCGCCACCATGTGGCAGCCCGCTTACAAGCCCTATAAGCGTGTGAAGTGGGGTCAGGGTATTTGGAGGCGGCTGGCATGCTGCGGAGAAATAAGAGCTAGTGGCCCATATTCCATCCGTTGGCGAATGTCGGGAATTCAGCGAGGCGGATGTGAGGAATACCGACCATGCTGACGCAGTCGCGCACTGTCGACGCTATAGTTGCTGGGGTAGTTGATTTCTTTAACATCACCCGCCTGGACGGCGGCCCATATTCGCCATCTGTTGGCAAATGTGGGCACGTTTTTTCAGCCGCAGAAAAACCGCTCAGCTCTTCTTGGAAGTTACAGCAAAAAATGACTTCAGTTCCTGCACCACGTTCTTGCCGCCGCACTTTGGACACTTCATCTTTTGCTTCTCGTATTCTGCCAGCGTCAGAACCTTCTCAAATGTCTTGCGACAATCCTTGCAACGATAGTCGTAAATGGGCATGGCAACCTCCGGAACTCTGGGCGAAGCTATTCTAACCAGTTTCCAGGCCGCAGGACGAGTAACATGGACTGAATAATTGCCACCTTACGCGTCGATGAGGCTCCATATTTAGCCACCCGCTCGGCAATGTGGTCATGTCCGCAGTGCCACAGCTATCGATTCCTCGACACGCTCTGGCGCTAGCCGCTGTCTTCCGACGGTGCCCATATTTGCCATCCGTTGGCAAATGTGGGATGTTCAGCGCTTACGTCGCAGATCTCACCCCGCGCTATTTCCCTTGCTCCTGGCAGCCCAGCCATGAATTCGACGACCTGCTGTTCCGCCCAGCGTCCGTCGTAGCCGTCCGGCGCGGCCAGAAAAGCGCAATGTCCGCCATGCTCGCTGCGCAGGTAGGTGATATTCGGATTGGCCACCAGCTTCGCTTCCGTCTCCGGCCTCAGCACAACGAACGGGTCATCGCTGGAATGAATGACGAGCGCGGGAATCGGCAATTTGATCGAGAAAGCGCGCGGCGCTTGCCTTGGCGTAGTAATCGTCGGCGCTTTGAAAGCCCATGTATCGCGCCGTAATGAAGTCATCGAACTGCCGTATGCTATGGACCTTGCGCAGCAATTCGACGTCGTACTGGCCGGGAAACAGCCGCGCCTTGCGCCGGAAGCGCTGAAACAGACTGCGCAAGAACCACATCTCATACATGCGATTCTGCGGCTGGTGCAATCGGTCGGCGGAGACGGCAAGGTCGCATGCCGGCGAGACGGCCGCTATCGCGCGCACCTCTCGCGGAGCGCTCGTGCCCCACTCGCCGGCGCACTTCAGCACCTGGTTGCCGCCCATGGAGAATCCGGCGAGCCCGATCGCCTCCAGCCCATCCTGCTCGATCAGCGTAGTGGCGACGGCTCGCACGTCGCCTGACAGCCCCGAAGTGTAGAGCGTGGGGCAGAGCTTCTCCGTGCCTCCACAGTTGCGCACGTTCATCCGCACCACGTTCCAGCCCCGCTGCCAGGCCTTGCAGCCGGTGCCGATCACGTAGTGCGATTGGCTGGAGCCCTCCAGCCCGTGTACCAGCAGAATCGTGAACCGCTTTTGGCGCTCGGGCTGCCAATGGCAGTGGCAGAGCACTTGAGCCTCCGGCTCCACTTGGAATAGCCGTTCCTCGGGCGGCGGCAACAGGTTCGGGCGCGGCAAAAAGTTTCCCGCCAGCGTCTGTGCGTGCGCGCCGCGCAGCCAACGGCGGGGAAGAAAGCGGACCGAAGATCTGAGAACCGCGTTCGGAACCGTAGATTCCATCTATAATGAATGTAACAGTTCACGTTTCGCGGAGCCCTATGCCCATTTTTGAATATGTCTGTAAAGATTGCAGCCGCACCTTCGAAGCCCTGGTGATGGATTCCAAACAGCCGGAGTGCCCCGCCTGTCATGGACGGCACCTGGAGCAATTGCTCTCCACCTTTGCCCCGCGCGCAAGCAGCGCCGCACCCTCGGGCGCACCCAGTCCGTGCGGCGCCGGCGCTGGCGCCTGCGGCTCGTGCCCCAACGCCGGCATGATGGATTGAGCAAATCGTTTGCCGAGACCGCTTCCTTTCGGTTGGCTGGTGCCCCATGTTCGCCCGCTTTTGGCTAACGTGGGGTAGTTGCTTCAAGGCGCGTCGCAAAGCCGGGTGCCCCAGGTTCCGCGCCGCCACGCACTCCTTGTGAGACACGCCGCGCGGTCTGGTCAAGCTGCGCCATTCGTAGCAAATGGCTCATTCGCAGTTCGGCGCTAACCTGGGTAGACGCCGGAGCAGCCAACCTGTGTGCCCGACATCACATTCGATAAGCAAGAAGCGGTTCGGGCGCGGAGTGGCGACACCCTCCACCCTCCCGGACAAGTTTTTAACGCGAACCCTTCGGCGGGACGGGGGGCCAGCTTGCATTTTCCTCACTGTCGGATGGCTCCGCTGGCAAGACCTCACGCAATGACCACTCTATTCGTTTAGCAGCGTCCCTCACTTGATCGCCTGCATCTCTATCGCTCATGTTGGAACTGACGTAAATGATAGTTTGCAAGGCGTTCCGAATGTGATGATTCATCTCCTTCATGACGGCGAGTTTGTGCCGTTGCCTTCGAAGTTCTGTCTGGTGCTGAATTACTAGGACCAGAACAGCAACGAGGATACCAAGGATGGTGTCATCTAAAATGGTCGCTTCGGCGGGCAATTTGATTCGCGCCAGGAACGCGTCAATCCCGTACACTGCGGCAAAGGTTGCAACCCCGGCAGCGATGGCGGGGAGGTAAGCGCGTAGAGATCCGATTCTCCGGAGCATGGAGTCTCGCCCCCGTGGCGGCTGTTGCAAAAGGCATGACGGTTGCATTGTATCGGAAATGTTCCTTTGCGATTGATTAGTTGCAATCCCAGGGTCAAAAAAATTTTGGACACATCTAGCCAAAAGGTGGCTCGATTTCGCTCGGCATAACCGGGGATGTGTCCGCCGAGGGCTGCTCTAATCGCGACCCTGAGCCGGGTGCCCCGTTCTTGCGAAGCTAGGGCGGGGTAGTTGACGTTCTCGTAGTGCAGCGTGAAAAACCTCCGCTAACGTGCGATAATTCGCCTTTCCAGCATCTCTCAAGTCTTGGTTCTGCCCTGGGCAGGCGAAAGATTAAACCCGAATGTTTTCATCGGGAATCCAGGATAGCAGATTGAATAACCAGGAACCTGCTCCGGCTCGTTTATCGATAGAATACGGAAGCGGGCATTTGAGAGAATTTTGTTAGCACTTTCTAAGAAACTTATATGAAAAGAACTTGACTTTTAATTTTCTTGGCTCTATCTTTTTTAAGAGAGCATAAGTTCTGGAAAGGATTTGCAAAGACTCAGGGACTTTGCAGGCCTGCCAAATAACGGTAAATACATAAAAAATTGTCGCCTCTGCAGATGATGATGACGCGCAGACATCATTCATCACTCTTC
>CAWJGD010000009.1:0-62018 GCA_963842345.1 uncultured Acidobacteriota bacterium | reverse complement strand
CGCAACGTCATCCTGGGGTTCATCGGATGCGTCGTCCTGGGCATCTCTCTCTACGGCTTTCTCGGACTTTACACGACCTTTGCCACCTCGATGCTGAAGTTCGTGCGTCCCGATGTGGCGCTGGCTTTCAGCTTCTTCGGTCTGGGCGGCATCATGTCGTTTGTCGGCGGCTGGTGTGGCGACCGCTTTCCGCAGCGCTGGGTTATCGCCTTCGCCTACGTCTGCTTCGCCGTAGTCACCTATTCCATGTATAACGTCGCCGTCACAATCACGGCGCAGTGCTTCCTTACCTGGTGCATAGGTTGCTTCGGCAGCGGTTTCGTCTTTACCAACCTGCTCTCGATGTTGCAGCGCAGTGTGCGACCGTCCATGGTTGGCCGTGCCTCGGGAATCTTTATTGCCTCTTTGTTCGGCGCCGCTTCCATCGCCGGATATTCGATGGGCGCACTCGTCGGCCGCTTTGGATGGGGAACCGCGGCCCTCATCCAGTTGTCGCTGGTGCCGGTGATCGGCATCATCGCTATGGCGCTGGTTGACCCGGGCAAACTGATCATTGCAAGACCGAAAAAGGCGTAACGTAAGGTACTTTAGATTTCAGTGGAATGATCCTGTCAAGTCAGTGAACCTGGCAGGATCATTGGCGTGGTCAATCCGCAAGAAGCTATCGCCGTTGAAGACATTCCTAAGGAAACAGTAGCCAGGAGAAATATTACGCGATGAAGAACGCAGCTTCGGTGAACGCTCAACTCAATGTCGCAGTGGCCGGCTTGGGCTGGTGGGGAAAAGCCATCATCGGCATGTTGAAGGACAGCCTGAAGGTCCGCGTGGTAAAGGCCGTGGATACGGTTCCCGCCGCCGGGGATTGGGCGCGTGCGCAAGGCATCGAGTTTACGACCGATTACGCCGCCGCGCTGGCCGATCCTAACGTCGGTGGCGTGATCTTGTGTACGCCCCACACGCAGCATCTCGCGCAAGTGGTGGCCGCAGCCGCGGCGAAGAAGCACGTTTTTTGCGAGAAGCCGCTGGCGCTTACGCGGCGCGACGCGCTCACCGAAGTCGAGGCTTGCAAAGCCAACGGGGTGGTTCTTGCCGTAGGGCACGAACACCGTTTCAAACCAGTCTTGCAGGACGTGCTGCGGATGGTGAAATCCGGCGAACTGGGCGCCATCCAGACGACGGAAGCGACCCTGACCTTTGAACTTCGCCCGCTGGCGGCTGACAACTGGCGGCTGCAAAAGGAGGAGTCGCCCGGCGGAACGACGATGGTGGCGTTGGGTATCCACGGGCTGGACCTCTGCATTGCCGTGAACGGTCCGGCTGAAAACGTGCTGGCCAGTCTGCGCTCGGTTGCCAGCCCCACGCGAAACACGCTCGCAATTCTTCTCAATTTCAAGAACGGCGCCAACGGGGTGATCTCCTCGTATTGGGACCGCCTTTTTCCATCCGCTTCGCGGTGTTTGGCAGCAAGGGGTGGGTGGAGATTCGCGACAAGGCCCACCCGCAAGCGCCGGAAGGCTGGCTGCTGACCAAGGCCGCACATGGCGGCCCGCAGCAGACGGTCGAATATCCGGCGATGTCGATGGTTCGCGCCAATGTGGAGGCCTTCGCCGATGCCGCCGCGGGCCGTGCGCCTTACCCGGTAACGTTCGCCGAGATGGTCGCCAACATCGCCGCCTTTGAAGCCATCGCCAAGTCCGCCGAGAGTGGAGCCATCGTCACGGTGGAAAACTAGGCCGGGTTCGGGGAAGGCGTATCCCGCAAGGCGCTAGAGCGGCCGCATTTGTCTGGTGATGTTGCCGCGCTCAGAGGGCCCATGCTCAGGCGAAATTTTTTAAGAGGTTCAGGTATTTTGGGAACCGGCGCGCTGGTGAGCGGACTGCTCGATTCGCGCGCTGTTTCCGCCTCGGAACAGGGAGCTATGAAAAACGAAGGCAAGGCGTCAGCCGGGGAGCAAGTGCCACAGAGCGCCAAAGGCAGGCCGATCCAGATCCGTATGGGCGGTTATGGACCGCCGACAACCGGCTTCAGTCTGGCGCTGAAGCGGATCGGCGACCGGCTGAAAGCAAAATTCGGCGGCGACGTGGACGTTAAATACGTCTACAACATCATGGACCTCGGTTATCGCGCCGAAGACATCCTGTGGCTGGTCGAGGACGGGGTGCTCACGCTCGGCTATCAATCGAGCAGTTACTTTACCGACCGCGTTCCCGAGATTGGGGATGGCCGATCTTCCCTTCATCTTCGACAGCAATGAAAAAGCGCGTGCCGCCATGGACGGCAAACTCGGCAAGGTTCTCGCCGGCAAGCTCGAAGAACGTATGAACTATCGCATTGCCGGCTATTTTGAGAACGGTTTCAGACAGGTTTCCAATCGCCTGCGGCCGGTGCGCGTCCCCGCCGACATGAAGGGCATGCGCATTCGGGTTTTGCCCAGCAAGATTCAGGCGCGGACGTTCGAGCTGCTGGGCGCCACCCCGCTCATCATGGACTTGACGGAAGCGATCCAGGCGGTCAAGGCCGGAACCCTGGATGCGCAGGAGAATCCGTTTTTCAATACGGTCACCTATGGGGTTCACAAGTACCATCGCTTCCACACCGTGACCAACCACTTCTATCTCTCCCGGCCGATCTTCATTCACCGCACGTCGTTTGACGCATGGCCGAACGAACTGCGGACCGAGATGACGGCGGCGGTTCGCGATGCGGTCGCCTTCCAGCGCGAACTTCACGTCAGGGAGGAAGAGGACGCGGCAGCGACGATCCGGAAGGAAGGCGGCGAAATTATCGAGCTCACGCCGCCAGAGCACGACGCGTTCGTCTCAGCCGTAAAGCCTCTGTATGGCGAGGCCCGCGGTCTCTACAGCCGGGAGATGCTGGCGCTGGTGGGTCTGTAAGCGGCGGCGGGACGCGCCAAAGTTTAGGGAAGCCCGCAGCCGTTAACAGGCTGCGGAAAAATTGCTCTCCGAGGGTGTCATCCTGAGCATAGCGAAGGATCTGTGTTTGGGCGAGAATACATAGATTCTTCGCTCGCTACGCTCGCTCAGAATGACACTTCGAAAGTAATTACGGGACGCTAAAGGGAACATAACAAGATGACGAAATACGCGGTTATTTCCGTGGATATGCATCGCGGCCATTTGGACCCCGAGGTGGCAACTATGCCGCTGCCCGCCGAGCGATGCAAGATCGTGATCGATAACACTGCCAGCCTCTTTCATCGATTGCGCGAATTGCAAATTCCGATCGTTCACGTAGTCGCCGGTTTCCGGAATCCCGAGGAGGCTTTGTCAAACCCGCACTGGCGGGCAAACGACGAAGATCCTAAATCCGTCAGAAAGGCGGCGCGGCGGCATAACATGCAGGGATCGGTGGGAACCCAAATCATCCCGGCTCTTTACCGGGACGGAGACTATGTTGTCCACAACAAGAAACGTTACAACTGTTTCCACATGACGGACCTTGAGTTCGTCTTGAAGAACCTTGGCGTCGATACGGTAATCATTACCGGCATCAACACTTCAAGCTGCTGTTTGAGCACCAGCTTCGAGGCCACCAACCGCGACTACGGCGTCATCATGGTGGAAGACTGCATGGACAGCATGGACGGCCGCGATTTCCACGACGCCGCCATCAAGATCATGAAGCGGATCATCGGGCAGGTGGTGACCTCCGGCGAGTTGGTGAAGATGATGGAAAATACTACTGGCTGGCGGCACAGAGCGCGGCACGATTGTCCGCGGCTCGGTCAGCCGTGGTGACGGGGGAAAAGAGATGAGCGCTGAAAAAAAAGGTGTGGTGGGTGTAATCGGGTTGGGGATCATGGGATCGGCGATGGCGGCCAACCTGGTGAAATCTGGCTTCGAGGTGATTGGGACGGACATCCTGGCGTCGGGCCGCGACGAGTTGACCAAGGCCGGGGGAACAGCAGTCGCCGATGCGCGCGAAGTGGGGAAACGCTGCCATCACATCATCCTGGCGCTGGCTTCCGAGGCCGCGCTCTATGCCGTTTGCGCCGAGCTCGCCGGCAGTTGCGCCAAGGGAACCATCGTCATTGAAACCGGCACGCTGCCGCTGGCGGCCAAGCTGAAGGTGCGCGACCAGCTCGCCGAAAAAGGCATCGTGCTGCTCGACTGCACCCTCTCGGGAACCGGCGCGCAGGCGAAAAACCGCGATGTCGCCGTCTACGCCAGCGGCGACGCCGCTGCCATCAGGGAAGTGGCTCCGGTCTTCGACGGCTTTGCCCGGGTCTGTTATGAGCTCGGCGAATTCGGCAACGGAATGAAGATGAAGCTGGTGGCCAACCTGCTGGTGGCGATTCACAATGTCGCGGCCGCCGAAGCGATTCTGCTCGGGGCTCGTTCCGGACTTGATCCGGCGATGGTGGTGAAGGTGGTTGCCGACGGGGCCGGCGGTTCGCGCATGTTTCAAGTTCGGGGTCCGGCGATGGTGAATCGGACCTGGGACGAGGCCACGATGAAGAATTCGGTTTGGCAGAAAGATATGAAGCTGATCGGCGAAGCCCTGCAAGCCACGGGCTGCCCGGCGCCGGTGTTTTCATCGACCATACCGATCTATATCGCCGCCACTGCCTCGGGACACGCCGAGCATGATACGGCAGCCGTCTACGAGATTCTGGAACGCATGGCGTTATCGCCTGCGGCTAAGAAGTAGGCTCAAATACTGGCGGGGCGGATGATCCGCCTTCTCCGGGCGTCATCCCGCCGAAGCGAGCCGGGTCCCCAACAACGCCGCTGTTGCGTTTGATGGGGTGGGGGAAGCGGATGGAGGGACTCCGGCTTGTTCGGCAAAGCGACACAGAAATCCTCGGCTCGCGTCGCAGAGCGCCGCTTGCTCGGAATGACGACGTTTGGCGGGATATCGCAACTCGGGAACTGGGCTTTGCACGGCGAAGCGCGCTCACCAGGGCACTGGGCCGTTCTCGTCGAAGTAGCCTCCGGTCGGTCCATCCGGCGGGAGCGTCGCCAGTCGCACCGGGACAAGCGCCGCCTGCTCCGGCTTCTTGGGACCGGTGTGGCCGTTCATGTCGGTTGCGGTAAAGCCCGGGTCGGCTGAGTTCACCTTGATGGGCGTGTTCCGCAGATCCTTGGCCAAGGCCACGGTCATGGCATTGATGGCCACCTTCGACGAAGCGTAGGCGAAGTAAACGTGTTCGTAGAGCGCCCACCGCGGATCGCTGGTGTTGCCGAGCGAAGCCAGATCGCTGGCGAGATTGACGATCCGCCCAGCCTCCGCCTTGCGGAGCAACGGCAACAATGCCTTGGTGACCGCGAAGGCGCCGAAGAAATTCGTTTCGAAGGTTCGGCGAAGATTCTCGAGCTGGCACTGGCTTGCCGGCTGCTTTTCAACAAAGATCCCGGCGTTGTTCACCAGAATGTCCAGTCTCCCGAACTCCCGCTCGATTTGGACGGCGGCAGCGTCAATCGTGCTCTGGTCGGTTACGTCGAGGACGACGGGGCGCGCGTCGATGCCTTCGCCGCGCAAGGTTTCCGCCGCGCGCTGACCGCGCCTTCCGTCCCGGGCGCCCAGCAGGACGGTAATGCCCAGCCTGCCAAGTTGGCGCGCCGTTTCAAACCCGATGCCCTTGTTTGCGCCTGTAATGAGCGCGACTCTTGAGTGGTTGAATTGGTTGGCCATATTCCTCTTGGTCACCCGCTGGAACTCCCACGTCTGCGCAAGCAGATGTGGGGCAGCGGGGATGTACCTTTCACGAAACCGATGCAGGCGTTCTACCTCGTTGGAGGTTTCCAACCATCAGGTGCGCGCACGCCTCGGATATCAGTTTTGTCCACGTTCTCTTTGCTGATCAGGAGCAGCGGAGTCCAGAGCTCTTTTGGGACCGGACGCTTTTCGAGATGATTGATCGTCGCGCGGATGCCCCAGCGGCCGATGGTCACGGTTTGCTGGACGACGTTCGCCGTAATCACCCCTTCGCGCATGAATTTTTCGCTGTCCGCCTGAAAGTCCGTGGTCGTGATGACCACCTTTCCCTTTTTGCCGGCCGCCAATACCGCCTGGGCGGCCCCGACGGCGGTCGTGTCCGCGCCGTTGTAAACGCCGTCAATCTGGGGATAGGTCTGCATGAAATCTTCCATCAATTTCAGCCCGTCCTGCGGGCGTCGACTGGGAATACTGCTCTCCGACCATCTTGATCACGGGGCTTCTCCGCCAGCCGCTTCTTGAAGGCATTGCCGCGGTTCTCCGCCCACGACGTTCCGGCCGCACCGCGCAGCATGACGACGTTGCCCTTCCCCTGAGAGCTTACCCATGTAATCCGCCTGCATCTGGCCGATGATCTCGTCATCGGAGCGAACCCGGGTCACGACCTTGTCGCTGTCGGTCATGACGTTGCAGTTGATGACCGGGATCCCGGCGGCGACAGCGTGTTCCACGGCGCCGACGGTGCCGGCGCCATTGATGGCGACCAGGACGATGGCGTCCACTTTGCTGGCAATCAGGTCTTCCATCTGGGAGACTTGCTTATCGATGTACTGATAGCCGCCCGCATCGTAGAGGATCATCTTGGCGCCGAGTTTCTGCCCCTTCGTCGATGTAACCATAGGCCTGTCCGATGAAGTGCGGGTTCGACATCTGCGGCACCAATACCCCGATGGTGTACTGTTTGGCGGGCTTAGGCGGACGCGGATATTCGTCGCCCGGCTCGCCAGGCGTGGCGGGTTTCGGCGTTGCCGTTGTCTTGGCGGCACCGGACTTGGCCGGCCCCTTGCGGCGTCGCCTGCGCCGGTCCGTGCCTGTGCCACGCCCAGGCACAGAACCAGCAGCAGGGCGGACGCAAAAGTGATTGATCGAAGACGCTTGTTCATGCCTTACTCTCCTCGATTGTGACGAAACGAAACTCATGTTAACAGGATACGTTTTCTTGGCAAAATTCACTCTGCGATTTGGCGACTGGTATTGATTCGTGTGATAGACTCGCTCGCTCGTGACATTGGAGAACATCCACTTATCTAGCGGCGGCGTTCGCGCGCCAGGTCGACGTAAACCGCAAGCACGATGATGACGCCGATGACGATGTTCTGCACGTACGACGAAACCTGGATGAGATTCAATCCGTTGGCCAGAACTCCGAGGACGAGCACGCCCATCAGCGTTTGCCACATCCCGCCGACGCCGCCGGTGATCTTGCCGCCGCCGATGACGACGGCCGCGATCGAGTACAGCTCCTGCACCTCTCCCAGCGTCGGCTGGCCGGAGATGACGCGCGAGGTCAGCACCACGCCCGCAATTCCCGCGAACATGCCGCTGAGAACGTAGACCAGGATCTTGTACTTGACGACGTTGATGCCGGAAAGCATGGCAGCCTCTTCGTTGCTGCCCATGGCGTAGACGTAGCGTCCGAAGCGCGTGCGGGTCATGATGAGGTAGGCGACGAACGAAGGCCACGGCCGCGATGACCGCCGGAACCGGGATCGGGCCGATCTTGCCCGCGCCGAAGAACATGAAGGCGCGAGGCAAGCCGACAATCGGCAGCCCGCCGCTCAAGGTCAGGGCAACGCCGCGCGCCGCGACCAGCATGCCGAGGGTCGCGATAAAGGCCGGCAGCTTGGCTTTGGCAATCAGGATCCCGTTGACCAGCCCAGCCAATGCGCCGGCAAGAACTCCGGCCGCGATTCCGCCCCAGAGTCCGAAGTTGAGCATCTGCTGGGCGGCAGACGACACTGACCAACGCCAGCAGGGAGCCGACGGAGAGATCGATGCCGGCGCTTAAAATCGCAAAGGTCTGACCGATCGAAATCAACGCCAGAATCGAGATCTGGCGCGAGACGTTGGTCAGATTCATGACGCTCCAGAAGTTTGGATTGATGGTGCCGAACAAGATACAAAGAATGACCAGCACGGCGGGCATGCCGATGCGGCCCCAGGGAACCCGGCTCCAAGAATCCTGCCCTCGAGTGGGCAACGGACTCGCCCTGAACTTGCTTCTCGATTTCCTTTAGCCCGACCTCGCTCATGCCTGTGCTCCCGTGCCAGTTTGTTGAGCAGACGTGCCGCCCAGTGCGCAACTCAGAATCTTCTCCTGGTTGGCCTCCGCACGCGTGAACTCACCGGCGATGCGTCCTTCGCGCATGACAATGATGCGATCGCTCATGCCAAGAATTTCTGGCAGCTCCGAGGAGATCATCAGGATGGCCGCGCCGCGCTTCACCAGTTCACCCATCAACTGATAGACCTCGACCTTGGCGCCGACGTCGATGCCGCGCGTCGGCTCGTCGAACAGAAAGATATCCGCTTCCACTCCAAGCCACTTGGCGATCACCACCTTCTGCTGGTTGCCGCCGCTCAGGTACATCGCCCAGCGGTCCAGGTTCGGGGTTGCGATGCGCAACGAGTCGGCATATCCCTGCGCCGCTTTTTTCTCGCTTCCCAGGTCGAGAATGCCGATGCGCGCGAAGCGTTTGATCATGCTCAGGGTAATGTTGTGCTTCACCGAGATGGTCGGCAGAATTCCATGCCGCTTGCGGTCTTCCGGCACCAGCGCCAGACGCGCGCGGATGGCCTGGGAGGGCGACTTGATCTCCGCCCGCTGACCACGCACCAGGATGTGCCCGCTATCGATCTTATCCGCGCCGAAAATCGCGCGCGCCATTTCCGTGCGCCTGGAGCCGACCAGTCCGGCGACACCCAGAATTTCACCGCGGCGCAGGTGGAAGCTGACGCCGTGCAGCACGCCTTTACGCCGCAGATTCTCCACCCGCAAGACTTCTTCCCCCGGCTCGACAGTGAGCTTGGGAAACTTGTCCTTCAAATCGCGCCCGACCATCATGCGAATGAGTTCGTCGACCGGCGTGGCGGCAACGAGCACGCGTGCCGACCACGGCGCCATCGCGCAGAATGGTGGCGCGATCGCCGATTCTTTTCACTTCCTCCAGGCGGTGCGAGATGTAAATAATGGCAATGCCGCGCTGCTTGAAATCCTGGATCATCCTGAAAAGATGATCGATTTCGTGGGCCGTCAGCACCGCCGTCGGCTCGTCCATGACGATGACTCTGGCATTCAACGACAGCGCTTTGGCGATTTCCACCATCTGCTGCTGGGCTATGCCCAAGCGCTTGACGATGGTTTCAGGAGCAACCTGGATGTCGAACGTGGACAGGACTTCGCGCGCCTGCTGGAACAGTTTCTTGCGGTCGACGATTCCGAGCCGGCGATTGAGCAGCGGTTCGCGTCCCAGGAAAATGTTTTCCGCGACGCTCATCTCGGGAACAAGATTGAATTCCTGGTAAATGGTGCTGACCCCCAACTGCTGCGCATCGTGGGGACTGCGGACATGCACTGGCTTGCCCTCGAACAGAATCTCGCCCGAGTCGGGGGGATAAACGCCGGAAAGGACTTTGATGAGGGTGGACTTGCCCGCCCCGTTCTCGCCCAGCAGCACATGCACCTCGGCGGGCCGCGCATCGAGGTCCACGCCCTTGAGCGCAAGGACGCCGGGGAAATGCTTGACGATCCCGCGCATTTCAACAAAAGGTCTGATTTCTTCTACGCTCATTAGTCCTTATGGAATGTCATTGAATCGGCGGGTACAACATACATCCCGGCTTTGTTCCTAAGGTGTCCGCCGCGCAAATCACCAGCCCCGAAGTACCGCGAAGGACGCCCAAAGCACTGCCGCAAAGATGGCCGCCATGTTATGCAGCAGAGCGGCGAGCTGTCAAGGGTGCCGAGCAAAAACTTCGCTCCGGACCAGGAAACCGTGAAAGGGCGCGCTTCGATTCGGTGGAAGTCCCCGCCTGGAGCCGCTCGCGTCAGGGCTATGATTCCTACACAAGGAACTTCGCTAGCAGCACAAACAAACAGCTCGAGTTACTCGGACGAGCAAACGTACAGGTCCCGCAGGGCAAGATGTTTGCTTCTGGTAAACCACTCGCACAACGAAGTTCCCGCAGCGCGTAAACTTCAGACTGATTCTGTTGAAGATCAAGGCGGCGCAGACTGATTTGCGCTTGGGCAACGGGTCTAAGTGCCGGCCGCGTGTCTCACGTTTTATTCACTTAAAAGATACTTTACATTGCCGCAAATCGCACATAGGATTTGGTTCTTCTCTGCTGTAACATCGCTTTAACAGAGTCGCTGGCTGCCGTTTTTTTTGAAAGCGGCGCAGAGGGTGCGTGGTCGATAAATCATGAAAGTCAAGAAGACAATTCTCTGCGTCGATGACCACGAACAATCGCTCTCGATTCGGAAGCTGATCCTGGAAACCAGGGGGTACCGGGTGATCGCCTGCATCAGCGGGGAGCAGGCACTCGCGGCGTTTACCGGCGGCGAGGTGGATCTGGTGCTTACCGACCTGATCATGCCCGGCATGAGCGGCAACGATCTGGTGGGACGGATCAAGCAGCTCTCGCCGGCCACCCCGGTCATTCTTTTCTCCGGCCAAGTCAAGATCTACGATCAGGACACGCTCGCCGATATCTTTTTGCCAAAGGGAATGTATTCCCCAGCCGAACTGCTGGAGCGAATCCGCTTGCTCCTGGTTCGCAAGCGCGGACCCAAGCGCGCCACTGCCTTGGAACCGACCGGGTTGAAGCGCGCCAGCGGCAGCTAGGGTGGTGGTTAGGGTTGTGTAACCCAAGTAAAGATTATTCCAACGTGTCACCCTGAGGAGCGTCCGTTAGGACGCGACGTAAGGGTCCATGTATTTGTTTTTCCCGCCTTTGGTGACGCCCGGTGAAATGCATAGATCGTCACGTCGGTTCGCAAAAGCGGGGTCCCCGGCAACGGCTGTTTCTGCCGTTGCTGGGGTGGAAAAGCGGCGAACCTCCTCACGATGACACTCGCCGCGAAGGATACAGTATCTTGCCCGAGAGTCCCGCTGGGGCGATCAAGTGTAGAATCAAAGATTCATGCCTGCCATCATTGAAGTAGACAACGTATACAAAACCTTCCGCGTGGGCAAAGTCGAAGTGCCGGCCGTGCGCGGCGTCTCGCTGGCAATCGAGCGCGGGGAGTTTGTCTCCCTGGTGGGTCCCTCGGGCAGTGGGAAGTCGACGTTGTTCTATATCCTCGGCGGGCTCACGCAAGTCGATTCCGGGCGGGTGACGATCGATGGCGTGAATTTCTCGAAACTTTCCGACGCCGAGCGGACGCGCATGCGCAAGAGCAAAATCGGCTTCGTCTTCCAGAAGTTCAACCTGCTGCCCACGCTCGACGCCCGCGGCAATATCGACATCGCGCGCGAAATCGGCGGGAGCCTCGCCGGCGACGCGGCCTATTTCGAGCACGTGACCTCTCTGCTCGGGATCGACAAGCGCCTTAACCACCGGCCTTCGGAGTTGAGCGGCGGTGAACAACAGCGGGTGGCGCTCGCCCGCGCCCTCATCAATAAGCCAGCCATCGTGCTCGCCGACGAGCCCACGGGCAACCTCGATACCAAGAACTCTGAAATCGTGCTCGCGATGCTGCGCCGCTCCAACCAGGACCTCGGGCAAACCGTGCTGATGATTACCCACAACCCCGAGGCGGCCGCCCATGGCGACCGCATTCTGCACATGCGCGACGGCGAGATGGTGGATGCCACCCAGGATCCGCAGTGGGCTCCAGTGGTTCATTAGGGACCAACTAGGGATGATGTATCCCAACGAGGTGCTGTCATGGCGAGCGAAGTCGAGCCGGGGCCCCCAACATGCGCCGTAGTTGCGCATGTTGGGGTGGACGAGCCACCTTTTGTTTTCAATTTCCGGACAAAAGGTTCCTCCACTTCGCCGCGCCTTCCTGCCCCAGCAAGCGAACACCGCGCTTGCCGGGGCCCCGTTGCGCGGCTCCGGTCGGAATGACATTCTTCAACTTTTTGACCCGGATACATCAATTCTAATTCTGCTCCAGAGCTGTCTTTAGCGCCGGCGGAGGTTTGACGCTCGGTTGGACGGCCCGCTATAATCAAGCACGTCGAGCGGGAGTAACTCAGTGGTAGAGTGCGACCTTGCCAAGGTCGAAGTCGCGGGTTCAAATCCCGTCTCCCGCTCCAAGATTCCAAAGGGTTTAGCCTCCGGGTGCAGAAATCACTGTACCCGTTCCTGTACCCGCTTCGGCAGGAACTCCTCCAAGAATTCCCCTGCGCTTTCCACGCCTTTTTATCCAGGTGGGCATAATGCATCGCCATCTTTACGTCTGACTGCCGGAGCATCCTGACCACGACGATTGGCTCAATGTCATTGTTCACGAGCCACGTGCCGAGCGAATGCCTGAGGTTGTGCAGTCCAAAACGCTTGCAGTCCGGGGGACGGAGTCCGAGCTTCTCGGCAGCCGGACGGATGTAGTCCTGTACGATCATGCTTCCGAGCCGGGGCTTCGCCCCCTTCAGCCTGTAGCTTGGAAAGATGAAATCCTGATCCTTCCCGTAGATGGTCTGACTTCTCCAGTCCATGAATACCGCCTGCAAGGCCTCATGCATCTCGACCGTAGACCGTGACCGTGACGCACGGGACTTGGGCTTGTCGATCCCGCCATCGGCGGTGAACCCACGCTGAATTTTTATCTTCCCCCGCTTGAAGTCGAGATCGCTCCACCGTAGCCCCGAAGCCTCGCTGACCCGCAGGGCGGTCGCCGCCAGTACCACGACCAGCGTCCAGACCAACGGAAGGTGCTCAGGCTCCATGCGGCCGGGCACAGCCTCGGTACCATTGCCAAGCAATTGAGGCTGACCAAGACGACCGTGCACCGCATCATCAAAGCCGCCACGACACAGGTCAACGGGGCGACAGTTCCCGTTTTTCGGGCAAACAAGTGAGAAGGTGATTTATCAACAATATGCCGGGTGCGGTATCCGGGCGGTTGTGCGGGCAGAGGAGCGGCGTCCGCCAGAATTCGCTAAATTAATATGCTCAAAGGCCTTATACTCTCTTTCATCCTGATCTCTTGATGATTGGACGTTATCGCCTCGATATGAAACTCGACAATATCCTGGTCGCAACCGATTTTTCGCCTGTCTCCAAGGCAGCACTCCTCTACTCGACCGCCGTGGCACGTCATCATGGCTCAAAGCTCTTTGTCGTCCATGTAGCGAGTTCCCAATCGAAGAGGAATACCATGGACGCGTGGCGCACATTACAGGCCGAGATGATGGACCACTTCTTAGCAGACCGGCTGACAGGTGTGCAGCAAGAACTGCTGGTCAAATGCGGTGACGTTCGGACAGAACTCGCGCATCTCGTCGGTGCTTTCGCAATTGATTTAGTCGTGCTTGGAACTCGGGGACGGACTGGTGTTTGGAGGTCTCTGCTGGGATCATCCGTAGCGGAGAGCGTTCGCCAGCAGGTCACCTGTCCCGTACTCACGGTCGGACCGAATGTCGTAGGTGAAGGTCCGTACAACTGGCCTCAACGCATCCTGGTTCCGACAGGATTTGCACCGCAATCGCTGTATGCGATCACATACGCGTCTTGGTTGGCGAAACAGATGTGCTCGTCAATGGCGCTTTTGCATGTAGTAACCGATCCAACCGGTGCGCATGACGAGGAGCGTCTTCGCAGCGAACGATTGGAACGATTGCGCGCAACGGTTTCTGCTGGTCAACGCGGACGGTTACACCCAGAATTTCTGATAGAGTTCGGTTCAGTGTCGGAAAAGGTATTGGAAACGGCCGAACGATGGAGAGCTGACCTCGTCGTTCTCGGGGTTCACAGTGTCGCAAGAGAAACTCCCGACTCAGAAACCACCATGGCCAAGGCCTCGGAAATCGTGCGCCGGGCATTTTGCCCGGTACTCACCACCCGGTTACTGCATGAGATCGCGAACAGCGCCGTTGAGACCGATAGTGGCGCGGCAAGTGCATCGAGGTAACAGCCGGATGGAGTGGAATGGATCACGCTGTTCTGCGCTAATCTCGCGAAATCGTAAGAGAACAACATGGATGTGTTAATTCATACCGGTGTACGCGTGCTTGAGGTGTTATTCGTGGTCGGATGGGCGGGGTCCGTGCTCGTGCTGCTGTTGAGTGGGGTGGAGGACATCCGCATAATTTTCGATAAGGACAAGCCAGCGGACCGAACCCCGCAGGAGTAAGTATTGCCAGAGATGAACACCACGTCGATAGCCGGGAAGGAGCCATCGACCAGGGTTCGCATTGTTGTGGCGACCTCGGTCATGCTGACGTTTATTTCCTGGTATCGGGCCGCGGCGATCATCCTCAACGATTTGGGCTCGTCAGCGTTCTATGCCGGTTCCATCGCCGAGCAAGCCTTCGGCAAAGCCGCTCCGTGGTTCATCATCGGGGTCATGTTGTTCTCTTTCGCGGTTCGTGCCGTCTACGTCGAGAGCTGCTCGATGTTCGTTCGTGGCGGCGTCTACCGCATCGTGAAGGAAGCGTTGGGCGGTACGCTGGCCAAGATGGCGGTCTCCGCCCTGATGTTCGATTACATCCTGACCGGACCGATCTCCGGCGTTTCGGCGGGGCAGTACATTGCCGGGCTGATCAACGAGACCCTCTCCGCCGCCTACGCCTATGGCTGGATGCCGCAAGCGGTACTGAACGCATTTCACGGAAAGCCGCACATCAACGAAAACGCTATCGCGGTAGTTCTGGCATTGGCAGTTACGCTGTACTACTGGTGGCAGAACGTCAAAGGCATCGAGGAATCCAGCGAGAAGGCCCTGTGGGTCATGCAGATCACGACTGTGATGGTCATCATGCTGCTGGGCTGGTCCGCCATCACTTTGCTGAAGCGCGGCTTTGAGCTGCCGCCGCTCCCATTTCCTCACAATCTGCATTTCAGCGACGACTCCTTGGGATTCCTCAAGCACAGCAACATTCCCAAGATGTTTGGGGTATTTGGCATCCTGATGGCCTTTGGGCACTCGGTACTGGCCATGAGCGGAGAAGAATCGCTGGCCCAGGTGTACCGCGAAATCGCTCATCCCAAGCTGAAGAACTTAAAGCGGACGGCACTGCTGATCGCGGTCTATAGCTTTATCTTCACCGGCATCTCCTCCATGCTGGTGGTGATGATTGTCCCCGACAACGTGCGCATGCTGCCGGAAGTAAAGGACAATCTGCTTGGCGCCCTGGCCATGCATCTGGTCGGACCGCAGTTCCTGAAGCTGATCTTTCGTGCGTTCGTGGTGGTTGTTGGTTTCCTGATCCTGTCTGGTGCGATCAACACTGCCATCGTTGGCTCCAACGGTGTGCTGAACCGGGTGTCGGAAGATGGCGTCCTGACGGACTGGTTCCGCAAACCGCACCGCCGCTTCGGCACCAGCCACCGAATTATCAACCTGGTGGTCGGCCTGCAACTCGCCATTATTCTCATCAGCCGCGGCGACGTGTACGTATTGGGTGAAGCATACGCGTTTGGCGTCATGTGGAGCTTTGTCTTTAACAGCTCTTCAATGCTGGTGCTGCGCTTGAAGTACAAAGGGGAGCGCGGTTGGAAAGTTCCGCCCAACGTGACCATCGGCGGCGTGGAAATTCCAATAGGCCTGGCCAGCGTCTGCATGGTGTTAGTTTCGACCGCAGTGGTAAACCTGTTCACGAAGTCTGTGGCAACCGATCAGCGGACTTATTTTTGCCGGCGTTCTTTTTGTCGTATTCACGGTTTCCGAACGCATCAATAAGCGCGAAGTTGCACGCACGCAGGCAAAGGTGCAGGAACATTTCCAACTCCTGCACGAGGACACGGTGGAGCGCGAGTCGATCGGCGTTCGTCCGGGCAACATTCTGATCACGGCGCGTGACTACAACGCCCTTAACCACCTCCGCTGGGTGATGGAACGAGTGGACACGAAAGAGCAGGATGTGGTGTGCATGGCAGGAAGGATTACACGGCTATCGCCCGGCGGCTCCGATCTTGCAACGGAGCAGATCTTCGGCGATTACGAGCAAACGCTGTTTACCCGCGCCGTTGCCATCGCGGAGAAATACGGCAAGCACATCTCGTTGCTAGTCGTTCCCGCCGTGGACATCTGGGTTGCCATCGTTCAGACCGCCAATAGCCTGGAGTCTTCCGCCGTGGTTGCCGGTCTCTCGACGACAATGACAGCGCAGGAACAGGCGTTCCGCATGGGCCGCGCATGGGAAGCCGCACCTGAGCCAAAGCGTCAGTTTGTGTTGCATGTGGTGCATCCGGATATGACGGTGGAAACTTTCCGGATCGGCCCGCATACCCCCACGATGCGGCCTGAAGATGTGCAATTGGTTCACCGCATGTGGCTGGACATTACCCAGGAGCCCGGACTCGATAAGCTGCATCACGCAGACATTGTCTCTGAGGCGCTGAACCGCTTTGCGCGCGAATACACCGGGACCCGAACGGGAGCAAATTCTGAAGGATCTGCAAACCGACAGTTCCCGCATCGGACATCCATGGACGTCGTTCGGATACGCGCAACGGATCGCTGGCGAAAGCACCGTTGCACATGCCGCCCTTGCACAATCTGCGCCAGACACATCAGACAAGAACGAAGACAAACCGAAAGACTAAGTGCACATGCGACACTAACGGTTCATCTGCTCCACTGGTTTGTCATACCAGTTTTAGCCGCGGTTCTAGGAGATGCTTTTTGGTAGCCGGGGCAGTGCGCCGCCAGCGTCCCGAGTTCTGCGTGATCCTCGCCACTTTGAGAACAGTTACCGGGGACGACCAAATGACCGCGCCCTGCTCTCTGCCCAATGATTGATATCCGGCCCTTTCGACCGATGTCGAGCCTACCCGAAAGGGACGAATAGTCTTCTGCTCCCTGATCAACGCAATGAGAAAGTAGGCCAGAAAAAATACCGCAAGGGCGATGGTGGTCATGACAACAAACGTAGCCACTCTGCCTCCCGAGGCGGGCGTGCCAGCGCGAAAATCGCCGGGGCCATACCTCCAAGCATCTTTAATTGGAAAACTTCAGACCTAAAGGGCGAGTAAAAAGTTCATAAAGAAGTCATAAAGAGTGAGCCAGTGTCATCAGAGGGGATTAGATCTAGTCACACAGCCAAAACCTGATGTCAGCTCCCGAGTGGTCGTCGGCAATTCGGAAGTTATCGTGAAGCCCAGAGGGCAGCAGGTAATTGTTGAGAATCACGTTATCACTTGTTTGCCGGGGTGACGGTTCCGCATTTCTGAGGGCTTTGATCTGGCGGTCATGCGCAGGAACGCTGGGAATCAGGAACGCCATCGCAAAGAAAGGCAGCAACAAGGCGAAGAGAACCAAGACGACAAAGCTGGCTATTTGCGACAAGAGGCATCTGAACCTGTACCCGTCCTGTACCCGTTGGAGGGTACGTTTTGTTCGTACTTGCAGGGGGTTGGGAGAACCCGTTCGATGAGCTAAGTTGTTGGAAGGATTGAATAGCGAGAGATTGCCAAGGTCGAAGTCGCGGGTTCAAATCCCGTCTCCCGCTCCATATTTTCTTGCACTTACCTCGCTTCCGCATCTCCCCTCATTCCACATTAACGCACATCTTAACGCACATCACGAGTTTGCAAAGAGGTTGCGCTAGCCTCTGCCTCGGGCGGGTACTCTGCTGCGTGCTTATCAGACTTCCGACTAAAGACGAACCGCTATTCGGAGACCCTGCTGTGGCCACACGCTTATCCGCGTCTGCATCTATTAGGCCTGAATGATTCTTCCATAGTTCCGGCGGATGAGCCGGGAGGCCGCCGCCCGGGTTGAACCTTGAGGGCAGGCCAGCCGACAGGAAACAGCGTTATGGACCGGCAGATACTGGATGCATTTCGTGCCGTGCTCGGCTCGGGCGGCCTGATTACCGAAGCGAACGAGCTTAAGACCTACGAGTGCGATGGCCTGACCAATTTCCGCGTGATTCCCGCGGCCGTTCTGCTGCCTGAAAGCAGCGAGCAGGTGCAGGCAGTAATTCGCATCTGCCATCAGCACAAGATTCCTTTTGTGGCTCGCGGCTCCGGAACCGGCTTGAGCGGCGGTGCGCTGCCGGTGGCCAATGGCGTAGTGCTCAGCCTGGCGCGCATGAGCCGGACCCTTGAGGTTGACATCCCTAACCAGCGGGTCACGGTTGAACCGGGAGCCATCAACTCCTTCATTACGCAGCAGGTCGCTCCCTATGGCTACTTCTACGCGCCCGATCCCTCTTCGCAGCAGGTGTGCTCCATCGGCGGCAACGTGGCGGAGAATTCCGGCGGCGCGCACTGTCTGAAGTACGGGTTCACCTCGACGCACGTGCTGGGAATGGATGTCGTGCTGCCCGATGGCGAACTGGTGCATCTGGGCAGCTCGACCCTGGATTCGCCCGGCTACGATCTGGCCGGCGTGTTTGTCGGCTCGGAAGGCACGCTGGGCGTGGCGACGCGGATTATTTTGCGGATCGTCAAACGCGCGGAGGTCATTACCACTCTGCTGGCCGCCTTCAACTCGACCAACGAAGCCGGCGAAGCGGTGAGCGACGTCATCGCCTCAGGCGTTTTGCCGGCGGCCATCGAGATGATGGACAACCTCGCCATTCAGGCCGCCGAGGCCAGCGTTCATGCGGGCTATCCCAACTGCGGCGGACTGCTGCTGGTGGAGCTTGACGGCACGGCGACCGAGGTCGAGACCCTGATGCACCAGGTGAACGACATCTGCACGCGCCGCGGCGCCTGGGAGATAAGGCTGGCGCATTCGGAGGCCGACCGCATCGTGGTGTGGAAAGGCCGCAAAGCCGCGTTCGCCGCCATGGGGCGCATTTCGCCGAATTATATCGTGCAGGACGGAGTCGTTCCCCGAACCGCGCTGCCGCAAATCATGAATGAGATCGCGCGGCTCAGCCAGGAATCGGGGTTGCGGGTCGCCAACGTCTTCCACGCGGGCGACGGAAATCTGCATCCCCTGGTGCTCTACGATCGCCGCATTGCGGGCCAGGAACACCTCGCCGAGCAGGTCGCCGGCGACATCCTGCGGCTCTGCATCAAGGCCGGCGGCTCGATCACCGGCGAGCACGGCGTCGGCGAAGAGAAAAAGATGTTCATGGGGGAGATGTTCGCCGAGCCCGACCTCGACACCATGCAACTGGTTCGTTGCGCCTTCGATCCCGAGCACCTCGCCAACCCTGGCAAGGTGTTTCCGCGGCTTGCGCCTGTGCGCTGAAAAGACCGGCCCGTATACACCTCATCCGTTGGAGTTGGCCGGAGTGGCGGAGTTCTTCTGATGGCGGGATTTTCAAGTGGTTCGCGGCCAATTCCGTGGAATGAACTGGAGGGAATCGCCTCTACCGCCGAGGCTGCGGATCATCCGGTCACTATCCGCGGCCTCGTGCCAAAAGTTCACCGTCGAGCCTTCGACAGGCGAGCAGGTGGCCGCTGTTCTGCGCTGGGCCAATGAGAACTCGGTGGCGCTGGCAGCGATCGGCAACGGCACCAAGCTTGACTGGGGCGCAGATCCCCGCGGGCTCGATGTTGTGGTCTCGATGCGCAAGATGAATCGCGTTGTCGAGCATGCCTGGGGCGACATGACGACGACCGTTGAGCCCGGCTGCACCGTAGCCGATCTGCAGCGCACCTTGGCGGAGCATGGACAGCGGCTTGCGGTCGAGCCGCTCTTCGCCGAGTGTGCCACCATCGGAGGACTAGTCGCCACCAACGACAATGGTCCTTCGCGCGTGCGCTTCGGCTCGTTGCGCGACCTCATCATCGGCGTAACCCTCGCCCTTCCCGACGGAACCCTGGCTCGCAGCGGCGGAAAAGTGGTTAAGAATGTTGCCGGATACGATCTGCCAAAGCTGGCGACAGGCTCCCTGGGGACGCTGGGCATCATCACCCAGGCCATTTTCCGGCTGCATCCGCTGCCGCAGACGGCGCGCACACTCAGCTTCCCCTTTGAAACCATCGCGGCGGCGAATCAGGCGGCGTTGGCGCTGCTTGATTCCGTGCTCACGTTCACCGGCTTGCAACTGCGCTCGTCGGGTCCGTCACTGTGCACGCTCGATGTCCGCTTCGAAGGCATCGAGAACGCGGTCGAAGACCAGGCGCACAGAGCCGGGCGCATGGTCGGCAACCTGCTGCCGGCGGCAGAAGGAGCAATGGCAAAGCTCGACCGCGCTTTGGGGCGGGGCTCCGGACTCGATCTGCCGCTTCTCGGTGCTGCCCAGTGAAATCGCGCCGTTTCTTGATCGCGCCCAGTCGCTGGCGGAGCCGCTGGCGGTGCGAACTCGCGCCGTCGTGCAGGCGGTTGGCGTTGGCCTGCTGCGGCTCGACGGTCCCACGGACGCGCTGCTGCCCATCATCCGGGAGCTGCGGCAGTTGGCCGCCGTCCGGCACGGCTCCGTGGTTGTGCTGCATGCCTCCGGCGAGTTGCGCAGCCAGCTCGATCCCTGGGGTGAGGTAGGCACGGCGCTCGGCACCATGCGCCGCATGAAACAACAATTCGATCCCAAAGGCATTCTCAACCCCGGCCGATTCGTAGGAGGGATTTGATGAGCCAGCCGAATGACCTGAGCGGGCGTCTGCCCCTCGCGGGACAACCCCTTTTAAGTGGAGGGATTTGATGAGCCAGCCGAATGACCTGAGCAGTGCGGCCGACAGCGCCAGCGATCCTGCTGAAAAGAAGCTCGGGGTGCCTGACGCAACGCTTGGAAGCGTGGGCTTGGCTTCGCCCGAGCCTGCCGGGGGTGTGCCCGCAAACTGCAAGGTCTTCGATGCGCATCACCCACCGCAGGAGAAACTGATCAACGACTGCGTTCACTGCGGCTTCTGCCTGCCCACTTGCCCCACGTATCTGCTCTGGCGCCAAGAGATGGACTCCCCGCGCGGCCGCATTTACCTGATGAAGATGGGTCTGGAGGGCGACGTCGAGCGCATGGACCAGACCTACGTGCAGCACTTTGACCAGTGCCTCGGCTGCATGGCGTGCGTGGCGGCGTGCCCTTCGGGGGTGAAGTACGACCGGCTGATCGAATCGACCCGCGCGCAGGTTGAACGCCACTATCCCCGGCCGCTGGCGGACCGCCTCTTCCGCTGGCTGATCTTCTCCCTGTTTCCGCATCCGGCGCGCTTGCGGGCCATGCTGTTGCCAATGTGGTTGTATCGGCGCTCCGGCCTGCGCTGGCTGCTGCGCAGGACTGGCCTGCTGCGATTGCTTCCAGAACCGCTGCAAGCGATGGAAGCCCTGCTGCCCGACTTCTCGTTGAAATCCATGTTCGGCGGCTTGCCCGTGCGCGTGAAGCCGCAAGGTACGCCGCGCATGAAAGTCGGGCTCATTCTGGGATGTGTGCAGCGAGTGTTCTTCGACGATGTGAACCTGGCTACGGCGCGGGTGCTCGCCGCCGAAGGTTGCGAGGTGGTCATACCACGAGGGCAGGGCTGTTGCGGCGCTTTGGGCATGCACGCAGGCCGGGAGAAGGAAGCCCTGAATCTGGCGCGCCAGATGATCCGGGTCTTCGAGCGCGAGCCGGTCGATGTGATCGCGGTGAATGCCGCCGGCTGCGGTTCCAACCTTAAGGATTACGGCGAACTGCTGGCCGACGATCCGCTCTATGCCGAGCGCGCCCGCCAATTCTCCGCCAAGTGCAAGGATGTGACGGTGGTGCTTGCCGGACTGGAACCGCGCGCCCAGCGTCATCCGGTGCCGCTGCGCGTTGCCTATCACGACTCGTGCCATTTGCAGCATGCCATGGGCATTCGCACCGAACCGCGGAAGCTGCTCGCCGGCATTCCGAATCTGGAGATCCAGGAAATTGCCGAAGCCGCTATCTGCTGCGGCTCGGCTGGCATTTACAACCTTGTGCAACCGGGCACCGCCGCCGAGTTGGGCGAGCGCAAGGCGCGCAATATTGCCGCCACCAAGGCCGAACTCGTCGTCTCCGGCAACCCCGGATGCCAGCTCCAGTTGCAGGCATCGCTGAACAAGCTCGGGTACGAAATCCCAACCATGCACACCATTCAGTTGCTCGATGCTTCCATCTCCGGCAGGTCCCCGGCATGGAAGGTGAATGGCGGGAGCCGCCGGCGTCGCGGCAACAAAGGCTAGAGCAGTTGCGGTTCTATTGTTGGTGTGTTCGCGGAAGATTTTCGGAGCGGCGGGCTCTCATCCAGGAGGAACGCCCATGAACGAAACCCCTCAGCAGTATTCCCAGAGGGTAGTCGGCTATCTCGAAGGGAAGGACCCCGTGGAGGTACTTTCCACCACGCCGCGTGAGCTCCAGAGGCTGATCAAGGGAGCCTCGAAGCAGAGCCTCGACGCGAAGCCGGCCCCCGACAAGTGGTCCGCGACAATGATCCTCGCGCACCTCGCCGATACCGAGATCGTCTATGCGTTCCGCCTGCTGCTCATGCTCGGGGCAAGCGGCGTCACCATCCAGGGGATCGACCAGGATGCCTGGGCCGCGACCTTCGCCTACGGCACGCACGATCCGGCCGCCTCTGTGGAGGACTTTCGAGTCAACCGGGAGCGGACGCTTCGGATGCTGAAGAAGCTGTCGAAGCCACAGTGGGACTGCTATGGCATGCACACGGAGCGCGGCAAGGAAACGGTGCGCCGTGTCGTCGAGCTGTTGGCCGGGCACGACATCAACCACCTGCGCCAGATTCACGCCATTCTCGAGAAAATGAGAGCCGCTTAGGTCTGCGAAACTTATTGGACGGCAGCGACGACGCTACGCTGCCTTGCCGCGCAGCCGCAACTGCTGCGCCTCGCTGAACGCGTGTCCGCGAATCGGGCCGGTGCTGATCAGGCAGGTCAAGCCCCAGATGTTCGGTGCGGATGATGGGCATTCGGTTTCTAGAACCGCTCTCAACCTACTTGCGGACTTCGCCACTGCCGACGACCAGCAACTCGAACTTGCGGTCAGTGGCGTTGCGCTGCCCTTCGCCGGCAGGCAGCAGGAAAGAGCGCGTCGCCTCATCGAAGGCGACGGTGCGCGCACCGGGCTGTGTCGTGACCGTCTGCGCGGCCTCGAACTTACCTGCAGCCGTCTCTTTCACGACCGTCAACGTGCCTTCGCCGTTGGCACTCACAGCCACGCCGGCGGCGGGGTCGAAGGCGACTCCGTCACAGCGTTTCCCAATCGGCACGGTCGCCAGCAATTTGCCGCTGGAGATTTCCACGATCGCCATTGTGGCGTTGCCGCAACCCGCGAACAGCCGGCCCTTCGCGATATCGATCGCCAGCCCGGTTGGCGCTCGGCAGGGCGCGAGCGGCCACTGCGCGGTGATGTCCATGGTATGCGCGTCGATGCGGGCAATCGCGCTCTTGTCCTCGAGGTTGACGTAAATCTGCCCATGCGGATCGAGCACGGCAAACTCCGGCTTGCCCGGAAGGGCAATTGTCCGCACCGGGAACAGGCTGGTGGCATCGAGCACACTGGCGCTGTTGTCTCCACCGTTGAAGGCCCAGATGCGCTTCCATCTCGGGTCGTAGACGATGGCATCGGGATTCTTGCCGGCGGCGATATCCGTGATTGCCTTCAGCGCCCCCAAGTGGAATGCCACGACCTTGCCCTGGCCGCCGCTGGAGATAAAACCGCGATTCAGGTCAGTGGCCAGCGCCACGCCGTGCACGCGTTCCATGCCGCCAACTTCGGCGATCAGTTTTCCGGAATCGGCGTCCACCACCATGACGCGATCCGAGCGGGCGATGTAAGCCCGGCGCGCGTGCGCATCGACGGCGAGGTAATCCCAGCCCCCGGCGCCGCCGAGGGGAAATCGCTTGCTGACCTTGTAAGACGCCGGGGGTGCAACCTGCGCGGAGGAGATAGCAGGCAGAATTATAGCCAGGCTAAGCAGGACAGCCATCAGGCTTGAAGATTTCCGTGACATCGGCCCAACCCTTTCGATCTCGTCACTCGGTTGGTGTGAGGGCGTGGCGGGTCCCCGACAAGCCGGGGTCCCGGCAACGGCCGTTTCTGCCGTTGCTGGGGTGCAAGCCCGTTGTTGGCTTGTTGGGGTTGCAGAAATCAGATTCCTCCGCCCATGCTCACGTATTCGGAAAGCGCTTTCAGTTCGCTCCGGTATTGTTCGCGCTCTTCGTCCTCGGTGGCCAGACCGCGGACGGCGTCGAGCTCGCGGGCAGCCTGGACGACCTGGCCATCCAGGTGCTCGAGCCGTTCCTCGAGCTGTTTCACTTCCTTTGCCAGCGCAATAATCACGTTCGACAAGGGGTCTTGCACATCGTGCGGATCGGTAATCAGCACGCGCTTGCCCTCTCGGTAGATGATGTGGGCAGGATTGCCGACAACCGTGGAATCGGGCGGGACGTCGCGCAGCACTACCGAACCGGCGCCGACGCGCGAGTGCTCGCCAATGGTAATGTTTCCAAGAATGTTGGCGCTGTTGCCCACGAACACGCCATCGCGCAACGTGGGATGGCGCTTACCCTTCTCCTTGCCGGTGCCGCCCAGGGTTACGTTCTGGTAGAGAGTAACGTCGTCGCCGATAATCGTAGTTTCGCCGACGACCACGCCCATGCCATGATCGATGAACAGGCGCCGCCCGATCTGCGCTCCGGGGTGAATCTCAATGCCGGTCCAGAAGCGCGCCACTTGCGAGCAAAAACGCGCCAGAAACCTAAGGTTGTTTTTCCATAGCCAGTGATTCAGGTGGTGGAACCAGACGGCATGCAACCCGGGGTAGCAGAGCAGCACACTGACCAGGGAGGTCGCCGCCGGATCACGATCGAAGACCGATTGGATGTCCTCGCGGATGGTCTGCAGAAAGCCCATGTTTTAGTTTAACCCGTCCAGATCTGTTTGGCAGGCGAGCCAGTTACATCGCTGCCGGATGCGAACGCCAGATCAGCGTGCAGGTCACAATAGCGCAGGCGAGCATGATTGCCCGGATGCAGGCTTCGGCATGCAGTGAAGTATCGCCGAACAGGGCACGCAACAGCCCGGTTCCGGCGCTGGTCGCACAGAATGCAAAGTAGAGCCTCTCCCGCAGCGCAGCCGACAGGCGCACCAACCATACCAGGATGCTCGTTACCAGCAGGTAAACCGCCGTGATCGCCAGCGATGGAGCAAGCTGCGATTGCCGGGCCACCGCCACGGTCAAAGGCGGAATCCTGGGTGGCCCGAAAAGCCCGGAGATCGCGACGAAGAAAAAAAACACCGCGTGCACCAGTGCGATTACCGTGCGCTTACGATTCGTGAGTACAGAATAGCGATTCATGCAACATTACGACGTTCAACTCTTCGAGAGCCCACATTAGTGAACCAAGGCACTTCCACCCCACATTAGCCAACTGCAGCAAATGTGGGCCACCGGTGGGCTCGCATAGTGTAGAGCAATTCCGGGGTCGGTGTATCCCTAATATCGCCGCCGGGCCCGAAGAAGGCGAGTGGGGGCCGGATTCCGCCGTATCCTGCCGCCTCTGACCGAAATGGAACCGGCGGCGAAGCTAGGTTGCCCCTCGCATCTAACTTCAGAAGTACAATTACCAGTGCACATGACTGCCCTTTTGCCAACCTTTGAGTTCCACGTTTCCAGGAATGCACGCGACCGCTACCAGTTCGGAGAGGCGCTGTTCTCCGTTACCGGCAACGTGATTTTCGCCAACCTTGCAGCCAGCAGGCAGTTCGCGCAACGCATGAACCTGGTGCGGGATGCGGCGCGGCATCCGGAGCTGGTGGTCAATCCGGGCGAACTTAACGCCATGGCGCTCATCGACGAAGTGCTGCACGTGGTGATGGCGCTCTATCGGCAGCAGCGCGACCCGAGCGGCGTGGTTGACGCGCTGGCCTGGTTCGAGGCGCGATTGGGACGCGAAGCGCTCGATCGTACTCTGCTGACATTTGCCGATGAGTTTCCCACGGTGGCGGTTTACCGCGGCCGGCAGAGCGCGGCGGAGTGGCTTCGCGGCGCTACCGGCAGCGTTCCCAATCGGGCGATCGCGTTGGAAGAGCTGATGATGCTCTGGCTCGCCAACCTGAATCCCGCGTTCCGGATATTCTCCGAGCTGTTTGCCGATGAAGACCTAGCCAAGTCGACGGCGTACAAACAACTCACGGCAGGACTACGCGCATACTTTGAAACGCGGCCGCGCTTCGGTCCTGAAAACCAGAATCTGGTGGACCTGCTGCGCGCGCCGGCGCTGGCTTCTCCCGGCTCGCTGGAGGGACAGCTCGCATTCATCCGCGAGCGCTGGAGCCCGCTGCTGGGAGACATGGTACGGCGGCTGCTGGCCGCACTCGATGTGCTGAAGGAAGAGCAGACGGCCATCTGGCTGCGCTTCCATCCTCCTGCGCCTCACGACGGCATGGGAGCGAGGTTCGGCGATTCCAGCGCCGCTGCCGTCCCGGACTTCGGCGGCAAAGAATTCGAGTACGAACGCTTCAGCGCGGACGTGGACTGGATGCCGCGGACGGTGATGATCGCCAAGAGCATCTATGTCTGGCTCGACCAGCTCGGCAAATCATACCGGCGTCCGATCCAGACTCTCGATCAGGTTCCCGACCAGGAGCTAGACATCATGGCGCGCCGCGGCTTCAATGCGCTGTGGCTGATCGGAGTTTGGGAGCGCAGCCGGGCCTCGCAGGTGATCAAGCGGCTGACCGGAAATCCGGAGGCCGCCGCGTCGGCCTACTCGCTCGACGATTACACCATTGCTCAGGACCTCGGCGGCGAATCCGCTTACGTGAACCTGCGCGATCGCGCGGCCTTGCGCGGTATCCGCCTGGCCAGCGACATGGTTCCCAATCACATGGGAATCGATTCGCGCTGGGTCATTCAGCATCCCGACTGGTTTGTGCAGTTGCCTTATCCGCCTTTCCCGGCGTACAGCTTTGCGGGTCCCGACCTCTCGACCGACGGGCGTGTCGAGATCAAGATCGACGACCATTATTACGACCGCAGCGATGCCGCCGTGGTTTTCCGGCGCGTCGATCGCTGGAGCGGCGACACACGCTACGTCTACCACGGAAACGACGGCACCAGCTTCCCGTGGAACGACACGGCGCAGCTCAACTACCTCAAGCCGGAGGTGCGCGAAGCAGTCATTCAGACCATTCTCCACGTCGCCCGGTTGTTTCCCATCATTCGCTTCGACGCCGCCATGACGCTCACCAAGCAGCATTACCAGCGGCTCTGGTTTCCGGTTCCCGGCACCGGCGGCGCCATTCCATCGCGCTCCGAGTACGGGCTCACCAAGCCGGAGTTCGACGCCGCCATGCCGGACGAGTTCTGGCGCGAGGTGGTCGATCGCGTCGCCGCCGAGGTCCCCGGAACCCTGCTGCTGGCCGAGGCTTTCTGGCTGCTGGAGGGATATTTCGTGCGCACGCTCGGCATGCACCGCGTCTACAACAGCGCCTTCATGAACATGCTGCGCGACGAAGAGAACGCGAACTACCGCAGCGTGATTAAGAACACGCTTGAGTTCGACCCGGAGGTGCTCAAGCGCTACGTTAATTTCATGAACAACCCCGACGAGCGCACGGCGGTCGATCAGTTCGGCAAGGGAGACAAGTACTTCGGCGTTTGCACCATGTTGGCCACCCTCCCCGGACTGCCCATGTTCGGCCATGGCCAGATTGAAGGTTTCACCGAGCGCTATGGCATGGAGTATCGCCGCGCCTATCACTCCGAAACACCCGACGAGTGGCTGGTAGCGCGCCATGAGCGCGAAATCTCTCCCCTGCTGCACCGGCGCGCGTTGTTTGCCGAGGTGAAAGAATTTCTGTTGTACGACTTCTACACCGACGATGGCAAAGTGAACGAAGACGTTTTCGCCTACTCCAACCGGCTTGGCGATCAGCGGACACTGGTGGTCTACAACAATCGCTATGCCGACACGCGAGGCTGGATCCGGATATCTTGCGCGTGCGCGGAAAAGAATCCGGACGGCAGCAAGCGTCTCCGCCAGCGAACCCTGGGCGAAGGGTTCGATCTGAAGAACGACGCTTCGATGTTTGCCGCCTGCCGCGACGCCATCACCGGACTTGAATACTTGCACCACGCCGGGCGCATGGTCGAAAACGGGCTGCGCCTCGAGTTGGAAGCTTATAAGCATCACGTCTTTCTCGATTGGCGCGATCTTCGCGAAGACGCCGCGCATCCCTGGGCGGAACTGTGCGAAATGCTCGGCGGGCGCGGCGTTGCCAGCCTGGACGACGCCTTGCGCGACCTGCGCCTGAAGCCTGCGCACGATGCCCTGCGCGCGCTGCTTACCCCCGAAGCTGCCGAACACCTGGCGGCCATCGTCGCCGGAGCTTCCCGCGGGCACGGCGCGAAGCATGCGACTCCGGCTCAACGGCACGAGACCCCGGTACGCGCCGTAGTTGCGCGGGTTGGGGCAGAACACCTGCGGGCATTGCTGGAGCACGTGCAAGCATTGCTGGCGGTGGAGGAATACGCGACGCTGCGACGCGTGCCGATGCCGGATTGGCGGCAGCATCTCGACAACGTGCTGGAATCCTTCGAGCAACAGATGGAAGCGGCCATCCACATCCCCGAACTGGAATGCCAGTTTGCGACGAGCTGGCCGGCAGCGGCCAAGGAAGTCCTGCCCGCGCTGGAAACCCCGATCGAAGAGGCCAGCGCCATCTGGGGCACGGTGCTGGCGTGGTCCGTCATGCATGCCATTGGGGCTTTCCTGCGTCCCGCTGATCCGAACCGCGGAGCGACCAAGGCCTTCGAGGCGTTGCGCTTGCGCGACCCAATGGCTGAAGCCTTCCGCGAACTTGGATTGCACGACGAAAAGCGCTGGCAGGCCGCCGCGCGGGTGCGAGCCAGCTTCGCGCATGCCTACGCCGACGACGGACCGCGTTCCACCCCAACACGCGCAAACACGGCGCGTGCTGGGGACCCCGGCGGCCCGGCAGTTTCATCGGCTGTGGCTGTGCCCGCCGGAAGGAAACCGACGTTGCCGGCAGCCGGAGGCCCCATCAGTTGGCTGCACGATCCCGATGTCGCGTGGTTGATTGGCGTGCATCGCTATCAGGACGCGCAATACTTCGTCAAGGAACCGTTCGAGCGCTTTCTCTGGTGGATGGCATTGCCCGCGCTGCTGCGGATGGCCGAGGATTCCACAGCCGCCAAGGACGCCGTGAAGTCATTGGAGCGGCAGCTCGAGCGTTTTTTGTGGGCGGCAGCGGAGGCCGGCTACCGGGTCGAAGCACTGCTGGCAATGCCGGGCGGCAGCGAGAAATAAACCCGCGTGCTCGCGCGTTGTTGGCTAGCCTAGCGGCAAGAACTACCCCAGGTTAGCCCAGTCACCCCAGCGAGCCGAGCCTCGCCGGGGACCCCGACGCGGGCGAACCTGGGGCACCCTCTCTTGAGCACAAAATAGAAGACTGTCCGCAATGCATTCCCTTTTTTCAGAACGAAATGGAGGGAAGAAATGCGCCCGCAGGTTCGCTGTACAAACCCGTGCTCATCAAGTTCATCGGCTGGATGATTCGCAAGCCGCTTTCCAGGCACCAGTGGAATAAGGACGCGTTGCGGGTCGGCACCAGGATTCCGGGCCCCGTGAATTGCTCCGCGTTGCCGATCAGCGCCTGGATGTCCAGATCGGTTTCGCCTACGGCATGCCCGAAGAATCCCAGATCGGTGGCGTATCCGGTCAGGCCGCCATTGCGCTCCACCACCATGGCACTGCCCTCGTGGATGGCATCCACGACTTCACCACCGCGGTCGTGGCCATGGACTTTGTGGCACAACTCATTGCAGTTCTTCGAATCCCCGGAATGGGCTTTTCGGACCTGAACTCCGGGAAATTTCTTGTGCAACGGCGCTCCCTGAAACACTGCCAGCGGTTCGCGCACCATGAAGCCCAGGCTGGCGTAGAGGGCGAGCGAGCGGTTGTGAAACGCCGCCTGCACCAGGCGCACTCCGGCAAAGCGCCTTTGCACGGCCCGTTGCATGATCGCCTGCATCAGCGTGCGCCCAACCGTACGATTCTGGATGGCCGGCGCCACCGTAATCGGTCCAATGCCGGCAACGCTCATGCTTCTCTCATCCAGGCAATTGCTGCCTACCAGCTTTCCATCCAGTTCGGCGACCGCGCAGTAGAAGTCGGGGTGCGAGAACATGAACGTGAGTACGTGGGCGGCGACGTCAGGTCCGGGAAAATCGGGCGGAAAGCCATGCTGGTTGCTGATTGCGGTGAACGCGTCGTAGCAGATGCGCGCGCAGGCGTCCACGTCCGCCACGGTAGCCCGGCGCACGGAAACCGTGGCAGGCGAGGGTGAAACAAAAATGCGATTAGTTGCCATAAGCTTCCTCCTGGCTTGGGAAACACTGAATCTGCGGCCGGACATGGACCACTTTGGCGAAAGGCACATGCCATGACGCCCGCCGCAGGGATACCTCTACGCTGAAAATCGCTCTCACGGACTTGCCTAAGAACACGCTTCACGCGGAATGAGACCATAAGTCCGGGAAGCTCTACCAGAGCCGCTTAACAGATAAGTGTCTGGACTAATGTCATCTCATTTTCTTATCGTACGATTACAAATATTAGATTGACTAATGTTTTCCAAGGCCCGATAAGGGAAGTTTCAGGTTGTCATTTTTTTCTTATTTCCTACTGCAAAAGAGGCTCTTAACGTGAACTCCTTCCACGAACCTACCGCCAGCTATTCGAAAGGTCCCGATAGTACTGAGTTGTTGAACATCTGCATCGGCCAGGCGCTCGATCGCGCCGCCGAACGCTTTCCCGACGGTCTTGCGCTTGTGATGCGGCACACCGGCGAGCGGTTTACCTGGACGCAGCTTCGCCAGGAGGTGGAGAAACTCTCGCGGGGGTTGATGGGGCTGGGCGTCGAAAAAGGCCAACGGGTGGGTATGTGGGCCACCAATTGCACGGAATGGGTGCTGGCGCAGTTTGCCACCGCCAAAATCGGCGCCATTCTGGTCAACCTCAACCCGCGCTATCGGGCGCACGAGCTGGAATTCGCGCTACAGCAGTCGGAATGCCAGACGCTCTTGCTGATCAGCGGTTTTCGCGACTGCGATTACGTCGAGACGCTGTTCAGCGTCGCTCCGGAATCGCGCTCCAACGCCCCCGGAGATTTCTCGTCCCAACGTTTGCCGCACCTGAAGAACGTGGTCTTCTGCGGCGAGTCCGCGCCATCGGCAATGCTGAGCTGGAAACAGTTGCTGGCCTTGGGCGAGCAGGTTTCAACCGAGCAACTGCGGGCGCGCGAAGCCACGCTGTCGCCGCACGATGCCATCAACATCCAGTACACGTCGGGGACCACGGGGTTTCCCAAGGGCGCCACGCTCAGCCATTACAACGTGGTCAATAACGGCATGCTGATCGGCGACTGCATGAAGCTGACCGAACGCGACAAGGTCTGCATTCCGGTGCCGTTCTACCACTGCTTCGGCATGGTGCTGGGCAACATGAACTGCGTCGTACACGGCTCGACCATGGTGATTCCCGCCGACTTTTTCGATCCGCTGGAGACGCTGCGCACGGTCGAGGCCGAGCGCTGCACGGCTCTCTACGGCGTGCCCACGATGTTCATCGCCGAATTCGAACACCCGCAATTTAAGAGTTTCGATTTCACGTCCCTGCGCACCGGCATCATGGCCGGCTCCTCCTGCCCGATCGAGCTCATGCGCCAGGTGACGGAGGTCATGCACTGCTCAACGAGCTGACCATCGCCTACGGGCTCACCGAGGCTTCGCCGGTGATCACCCAGACCCGCACCGATGACTCACTGGAGCGCCGGGTTACGACCGTGGGACGCCTGCTGCCCCACACCGAGGTCAAGATCATCGACGTTAAGACCGGCAAGATTGTGCCGCGCGGAGAAAACGGCGAGCTCTGCACCCGCGGCTACCTGGTCATGCAGGGCTACTACAACGACCCGAAGGCGACGGCCGAGACCATCGATGCCCGACGGCTGGCTGCACACCGGCGACCTGGCCACCATGGACGAAGACGGCTACGTGCGCATCACCGGCCGCATCAAGGAGATGATCATCCGCGGAGGCGAAAACATCTATCCGCGCGAGATCGAGGAGTTCCTGCATACCTGCCCGGCGATTGCCGACGTGCAGGTGGTGGGCGTTCCCGACGCCAAGTTCGGCGAGCAGGTGATGGCCTGGATCATCGTGAGGAAGGGCCACGAGCTGACGCCTGAGGCGGTGAAGAAGTTCTGCAAGGGTGAAATCGCCGATTTCAAGATTCCGCGCCTGGTCAAGTTTGTCGATTCCTTCCCCATCACGATCAGCGGCAAGGTGCAGAAGTTCCGCATGCGCGAGATGTATGTCGAGGAGCTGAATGTCGCTGCCGCGGCGAGGACGGGGCAGGCCGCTGCGGCGCCTGCATTTGACTGAGTTCGACCCTCTTTCTCCGAAGTAACTCAATGCTCCGGCCTTGCTGCCGGAGCTTTTTTTGGGCGCGGGCGGAGCTCGTGCGCTTGGGAACGGCCAGCTCCTCAAGTTCCAGCGCACGCTAAACTGATGCAAACACCCCGGGCAGCCGAAATGCCTTTGAACGTGAGATCCGCATGTTGAACATCCGCCGTGCCGAAGCGAACGACGTTTCGCTTATTTGACCTTTATCCGGGCCCTGGCCGAGTACGAGCATCTGTCCCTGTCCATGGTTGCGACCGAGCAGGATCTGCTGCGCGACGGCTTCGGTGCTGAACCCAAGTTCCGCTGTGTGATTGCCGAGTGGAACCAGGCGCCGGTGGGTTTCGCCCTCTACTTTTACAACTACTCGACATTCCAGGGCCGCCCGGGAATTTTTCTGGAAGACCTTTTCGTCAATCCCGAATTCCGCGGCAAGGGCATTGGCAAGGCGCTGCTGTTGCACCTGGCGCAGGTTGCCGTACGCGAGAACTGCGGCCGCTACGTCTGGCAGGTGCTGGACTGGAATACGCCGTCCATCGAGTTCTATAAATCGCTGGGGGCAAAACTGATGAGCGAGTGGCTCACCATGCGGGTCGAGGACGCCGCACTGGCGAACATGGCGGCCCAGGGCCAGCCAAAGGGCGGAGGCGCATGACTAACGGGTGCGAAGTGACGATATTCAAATGGTCGGCGTGGCTGATACAGCCGATTGCTTCGCCCTTGCAGGTCGCGGTATGACTCACACGGTTAGAATTATTGGCGGTGGCCTGGCCGGCCCGGAAGCGGCGTGGCAGTGCGCCCGGCGCGGCGTCGCCGTCGAGCTGTTCGAGATGCGGCCGGCGCGGCGGACTCCGGCTCACGAAACCGGCGACTTCGCCGAACTTGTCTGCTCGAACTCGCTCAAGTCCGACTCGGAAAACACCGCGCCGTGGCTGCTTAAGGAGGAGATGCGGCGAGCCGGATCGCTGCTGATGGAGATCGCGCGCCAAACCGCCGTTCCCGCCGGGCACGCACTGGCGGTTGACAGGCTGGCTTTTGCGCGCGCGGCGACGGAGGCCATCGAGCGAGAACCGCTCATCACCGTTCACCGCGAGGAAGTCACCGCCGTCGACGAAGATTCGGCGATCACCATCGTCGCCTCGGGGCCGCTGACCACGCGACGCGCTGGCCCGCGAGATCGAACGGCTTGCCGCGGAGGAGACCACGGCGGACGACGGCACGGCGCGCTTGTACTTCTACGATTCCATCAGCCCGATTGTGGAAGCGGATTCGATCGATGAGGAAAAAGTCTATCGGGCAGCGCGCTATGACAAAGGTTCGGCGGACTACATTAACTGTCCGATGAACGAGGAAGAGTATAACCGCTTCCTCGATGGACTGATCGCGGCGCAAACCGTTGACGGTCCCGAGTGGGAAACCGCCCCGCAGACGCAAAGACGGCGTCTGTCGGGGGCCTCGGGCTTAACTACTTCGAAGGCTGCCTTCCCATCGAGGAGATCGCGCGGCGAGGCCGGGATACGCTGCGCTTCGGGCCGATGAAGCCGGTCGGATTGCGCGATCCGCGCAGCGGCAAAATGCCCTACGCGGTGGTGCAGCTCAGGCAGGAGAATCTGCGCGCCGATTCTTACAATTTAGTCGGCTTCCAGAACCATCTTCGCTTCGGCGAGCAGGCCCGCGTGCTGCGGCTGATTCCCGGTCTGGAGAACGCGCGCTTCCTGCGCTACGGGCAGATGCATCGCAACACCTACATCAACGCGCCTGCTCTGCTTCTGCCCACGCTGCAGATGAAGCGGCACCCGCGCGTGCTGTTCGCGGGGCAGATTTCCGGAGTCGAGGGATACGTCGAATCGATTGCCACCGGACAGCTCGCCGGAATCGCCGCCGCCGCCCTGGCGGCAGGCAAGCAACCGGTCGCGGCGCCGCGCCCAACCGCTATGGGCTCGCTGGTGCATTACATCTGCCATGCCGAAGCCCGCCACTTTCAGCCGGCCAACATTACCTTCGACCTGCTGGAGCCACTCGACGAAGCCACGCGGCGAAAGATTCGCGACAAAAAGCTGCGCCACCAGATGGTGTGCGAGCGCGCTCTTGCGGCATTG
The DNA here is from genome assembly GCA_963842345.1 of uncultured Acidobacteriota bacterium. Taxonomy (GTDB): domain Bacteria; phylum Acidobacteriota; class Terriglobia; order Terriglobales; family Acidobacteriaceae; genus CAWBRT01. The sequence goes on along the minus strand of CAWJGD010000009.1, from coordinate 27,720 downwards.
CAAGAGTGGCTGTGCGGAAATCCAGCCTCTGGCGGCGACCCCATCGGAGTGCCGAAAAATTGATGCGGTCCTTATTGCGTGATTCCGACCGAGAGTCTTCGCTGCTTCTTGCGGTATGCTGCTTTCAGCATGAATGCGAAATGGTTCAGCATGGCGTATGGCCTGCTGGTGGTCTCGGTCGGACTGTGGCTGGAAAGCCGGACGCTCGTTCTGCCGAGCCAGCTTTTTGTTCTGACCGCCATGGCATTGTCTGCCCCGGTTGTGCTGGCGGCGCGATCCGGAGAACTGCGGCGGCGCTGGTTCGGGATTGCGTTCGCGTCTCTGCGCTGTGATTCATGGGTGTTTATCGCAATTCTCAGCACGTTTCTTCCCTTTTCGAGCCTCAGCCCGGCAATCGCCGTGGGATTTGGTGAAATGCTGATTTTGGCGATGGTCTCGGCAAAACTTCGCAGCCGAATCAAGGCATAGCACTACGGGCAAGCACGGCCGGCGGCAAATCCGACACGCGGCAGTTGCCGAGGGATGTCGCACTACGTCCGGATCTTTCAGCCAACTGCAGACTGTGTGTGCACGTTTTTGCACACTTGGAATGGAAAAGAACTTCCAATCGGCGGCGGCGAATCTGGGGTTGCCTCCATCAGCGCACCTAAGTACTAAGACTAAAGTACATACCCGTTGACGGCGTGGTGGGGTGAGTGGCACAATTCGTGCTCTATATCATCAATTAGCCACCCGGAATTAAGTTCTTTGCACACCAGTCGGGAGGGTGGCAGTGCTGAAGGGCTGTCTCTCGGTCTGCAAGAGCTTCGAGAAACGGACATGAAATGCGCTGAAGCGACGATCCTGTTTTCCCCGTTGCCCCAACCGAGGCATCGTTCGGGAGCGTTCGCCATCGGTTTCGGCCTGCAGTTTACCGCCATGGTTCTTCTCTGGACGCTCGCCGCCAGCGCCCCGCGCGTGGTCCAACAGCAGTTTGCTTACATCAAGTTGACGGCACCGAGTGAGCCTATTGTGTGGCAGCAGCCTACTACGGAAGCTCCCGTGGAGGCGCCCAAACCCGTGCATCGGCTGGTAAAGGTACGGCGGCGCCGCTTTGCAACTCCAGTGCTGCCCGCCCCTGTTGCCGTGCCCAGCCTGGAGGTCGCAATCGAGACTCCAATTCAACCCAGGCCGGAGCCGAAAGAAGTCGCACCAGTTCAGCAACCGCCGCAGGTGCAGCACCAAGTACGAGCCACCAATTTTGGCAGCGCGGCTACACCAACCCTGCCGAAGATGGCGTCCCGCAAAGTTCAGACCGGCGGGTTCGGCGATCCTAACGGTGTTCCGCGCAGCGCTCAGCCAAATTCCGGCAAGGTACATATCGCTGCAATTGGCAGCTTTGATCTTCCTGCCGGCCCCGGCTATGGGAATGGCAGCGGAGGCGCGAGAGGTCTGCGTGGAGTAATTCCCAACGCAGGCTTTGGCAACGGAGCCGTGACTGATGCGCGCCCGAGCCCCCGGGGTCACGTCATGGCCGCGAGTTTTGGAGTAAGGCCCCCTGAGCCCGAGATCAAGAGGGCGGCGCCGCTACCGCAAAAGCCGACTGTCGTGCCGGTTACTATCCGTGAGAAGCCTAGCCCTGTATACACGCGCGAGGCGCGCGAGTTGCGCGTGGAAGGGGAAGTTCTGCTGCAAGGTTGTATTTACCTCCAACGGCTGCGTCCAGGTACTGCGCGTGGTGCGCGGCCTGGGCCACGGTCTGGATGAAGCGGCCGTGCGGGCGGCCGAGGGCATTCGTTTTTCACCCGCTCAGCGGGAAGGCCAAGCCGTAGATACACGCGCCACTCTTCATATCGTCTTTCAGTTGTCGTGAGGCGGACGGTTTCCGGCTTGTCCGTGATTCAGACCCAATTCTGCATCGGGGACCAAAAACCGGCGGGTGGCGCACCCTTTCCCTCAGGCTTAGTGCTAATGCGTTTGTCGGGGTGCCCTACCCTTCCGGCGAAGCCGGAGGGTGGGGTTGTTCAGCCTTGAGCCTGAGCACAGCTCTCAACGGCGCTCCCATACGATCCCTCTTGCGCGCCGTCCACCCCGACTCGATCTCCACCGTGCCCGCTTCGCCAAACGCATAGTGACGAAAACTGCTCCATCTCCACTCTTCCGGCTTCTCCACTAATCCGCGCTTCACAGGGTTGCGGTGCATATAGCGCAGTTTCTCGATGCGTTTGGGTTCGCTCCATACGTTGAGATCGTAGTACCGCCGCTGCCAGAATGGCTGACCCGCGTCGGCGCCGGCCTTCCGGGCCACAATCTGTTTCAGCATCTGCAGGGCAACCGCGAGACTGGTCCGCTCCGGCTCACTCACCAGCAGATGCACATGTTCCGGCATCACTACATAGCCGCCTACGAACAGCCCGTACCACTTGCGTACACGCTCCAACGAGCGCTCGAACGCTGCCCGCGCTTCGGGCGTGTTGAGCAACGCCGCCCGCCGGTAGCAACTGAAAGTCACGAAATGAAGCTGCCCTGTTTGGTGGAAACGCTTTAAGCTCCAAGGCATGGCCCGGAGACTAACCGAAAGCAAAAGCACCCGGCTGTGACCCAGAACACGGAGCGAAGTCAGAAGCCCCACCCTGCGCCGAAAATCACGGCGCAAGGGTAGGGCACCCGCGAGGCGTTTTGACGCAGAACAAAGGGAGTGCCGCCCGCCCGAACAACCCCACCCTCCGGCTTCGCCGGAAGGGTAGGGCACCCGGCCACCATTGAGTTCAAAGCCCGGCAGTGGCCGGTCTATTTCTTCTTGCCTGGTCCGGGCACGAAGTCGCGGCGTTTGCGGGCGCGGCTTTTAATCCAGATGGGCGTGCCGGTGAACTGGAATTCGTCGCGGATCTGGTTCTGCAAAAAGCGCTCGTAGGAGAAGTGCAGCTTCACGTCCTTGTCGGTGAAGAGAATGAAGGTGGGCGGGGCGACGGCCGTCTGGGTCATGTAGTAGACCTTCACCTTGCGCGACGCCGGGACTGTAGCGCGATCGAAATCGATCTTGCGCAGGAAGCGGTTCATTTGGCCGGTGGTGACGCGCTTGCGGCGCTCGCGGCCGACCAGCTCGATCATGGGGAAGATCTTTTCCACGTTGCGGCCGGTGCTGGCCGAGACGAACAGGAAGGGAACGTAGTCGAGGAACTTGAGGACGCTGCGTGCCTGCTGCTCGAAGATGCCAGGGTCGGCCGGCGGGCCTTCGCCGCGCGCGTCGGCATGAGTCACCAGGTCCCACTTGTTGACCACCAGGATGAGCGAGCGGCCCGACTCGTGAGCATAGCCCGCGATGTTGGCGTCGAGCGCCGAAACTCCTTCGGTGGCGTCGATCATCATCAGCACGATGTCGGCGGCTTCCAGAGCCTTACGCGCCATCACCACGGAAAGCTTTTCGGCCATCAGCTTGGTCTTGCCCTTGCGGCGGATTCCGGCAGTGTCGACGAAGCGATACTTGCAGCCGTCGCGCTCGACGAGTTCGTCGATGGAGTCGCGGGTGGTGCCCGCGACAGGCGAGACGATGGCTCGCGATGTCCCCGTCAACTGGTTCAGCAAAGTCGATTTGCCCACGTTGGGACGGCCGATGATGGCAACCTTGATTTCGTCGGGACGCGATTCGGAGGCTTCGTCTGCAAGCGGAGGCTCAAGTTCGTCCGCGATCTCATCCCTAGTTTCGAGTGCCGGCGAATCCGGGGAGGCAGCTTCGTCCTCCCACTCCGGCGGCGGCAAGGACCGGCCTCGCCCGGAACGACGCCTTATGGCCGGGGCTTCCTCAGCCGAAGGCTCAGGCTCGTCGGCTACCGTGGGGATCACCTTTACGACTTCTTCGAGCAGCTCGGCAACCCCGTCGCCATGTTCGGCTGAAACCGGCAGCACGTTGCGGATGCCAAGCCGGCGAAACTCGTCGACCTCCGGCTCCTGTTTCGGCGAATCGACTTTATTCACCGCCAGGAACAGGGGTTTGCCGGTGCGCTGCAGCAGGCGAGCCAGTTCCATGTCGGGCGCGGTGATGGCGGAGCGCCCGTCGACCACCATGACGATGGCCGCCGCTTCTTCCAGGGCGAAGCGCGCCTGGCGGAAGATCTCGGCTGGAATGAATTCCTTGTCTTCCGGCAGGATGCCGCCGGTATCGACCACACGGAAACGGCGCCCAAGCCAGTAGGCTTCGGCGTAAAGGCGGTCGCGCGTGATGCCCGGCTCGTCGCCGACGATGGCCCGGCGCGCCCCGACAATGCGGTTAAACAGCGTGGACTTGCCCACGTTAGGCCGGCCGACAATGGCCAGCAGGCCCGGAGTCGAGTTGGGGTTAACGGTCATTGGCCTCTCGGAATGACTTTACATTACAGGCCGAGTTCCTCATCGCCCGGCAGGCCGGCAAGAGGACGACGAAGAACTGCACGCTTGGGGCTATTATATGGGTCAGTGTCCGGCCCTCCCCAACAAGCCGCTGGTTCGCCATTCCCCGCCGGTGAAGTGCGCTCGACGCCGGAGGCCGTTTCGCTGCCGGTAACATTCTCCCTGCACAACTTTTTCGGTCCCGGGGGACTGCTCTCGCGAACCCATCCGGCCTATGAGTTTCGCCGCGGGCAGCTAGGCATGGCGCAGGCCATCGAGCAGGCCCTGGAGGAGCGGCGCCACCTGATTGTCGAGGCCGGGACGGGCACGGGCAAGACGCTCGCCTACCTTCTGCCCGTGCTTCGCTCCGGCAAGCGAGTCATTATCTCCACGGGAACAAAGACGTTGCAGGAGCAGCTCTTCTATAAAGACGTTCCCTTGCTGGAAGAGGCGCTGTTTGGCTCCCCGGGGTCCCCGGCACGTGCTGGGGTTGTGCGTGCTGGGGTGGAACAGGGCACGCAGGCGCGCAAAGGCGAACAGCGGCTGCGGGTCTGTTACATGAAGGGGCGCAATAACTATCTCTGCCGGAAAAAGCTCTACGATCTTGCCGACGCGCCGATACTGACCGGGCTGGAGGAAATCGAACACTATCGCGCCATCAGCGAATGGGAGAAAACCACCAAGACGGGAGATCGCGCGGAGCTGGCGGCCCTGCCCGAAAGCGGTCAACTGTGGCCGCGGCTGGACGCGCGGGCGGAGAATTGCATCGGCACGAAATGCCCGCAGTGGGATCGCTGTTTCATCACCGAGATGCGGCGGCGGGGGGCGGAAAGCGATGTGGTGATCGTCAACCATCACTTGTTCTTCGCCGACCTGGCGGTGAAGCAGGCAGCCGAAAACGCGCCCGATGCCGGCGTTTTGCCGGAAGCCGGGGTGGTGATCTTTGACGAGGCTCACGAGCTGGAGGACGTGGCCAGCAGCTACTTCGGCATCAGCGTCAGCGATCTGCGCGTGCAAGACCTGCTGCGCGACACGGAGCGGACAGTGCAGCAGCACAAGCTTGCATCGCCGGCGCTGCTGGCGGCGGCAACCCGCGTCCACGAGCGCGCGCAACTGTTCTTTGCCGCGCTTCCGCCGGGCGAGGGCCGCTTCGAGTTTCAGAATCGCCGTGAGTTTCTGGAGGAAAACGGCGACGAATTTCTCTCACTCCAGGCCGCGCTTGCGCAGCTCGCGCTGGCGTTGCAGGGCCTTGCCAATAAGCCTGACGAGGTCTTCCGGCTGGGCCGCCGCGCTGAAGAGCTGCGCGTGCAACTCGGCTTTCTGCTGGAGGCGACCGACCCCAACACGGTTTTCTGGATCGAGAGGCGGACGGCCTCGGCGAGTGGAAGGGCGGCTTCCCTGGTCCCAGATGCCCGCGATGCTTCCGGCGCGGGGACAGCGGCGCGAGGGCGCATCCATGGCATCCGCGGCGGGCGGCAACAGCACGTCTTTTTGCAAGCCACGCCGATCGACGTATCGCAGATTCTGCGACAGACGCTCTTCGAGCAGCTCGATACCGCCGTGCTCACCTCGGCCACGCTGGCGGTTAACGGTACATTCGAATATATCCGCGAGCGGCTGGGGATCGGGAACGCCCGCGAACTGGTGGTTGCCTCGCACTTTGATTATGAGAGCCAAGCCCTGCTGTACGTTCCGCCGGACCTGCCCGACCCGCGCGAGCCGGGCTTTGCCGAGCGCGCCGCCACCCGCATCCGGCAGGTGCTGGAGATAACGCGCGGCCGCGCTTTCTGCCTTTTTACCAGCCACGCGCAGATGAACCAGGTTCACGACCGGCTGCTGGGAGAGCTCGAGTATGCCGTGCTGCTGCAAGGCACGGCCCCGAAAAACGCGCTGCTGGAGCAGTTCCGCGCGACCCCGAACGCGGTGCTGTTCGCCACCGCCTCGTTCTGGCAGGGAGTCGACGTGCAGGGAGACCAGTTGAGCTGCGTGATCATCGACCGTCTGCCGTTCGCCGTCCCCAACGATCCGGTTACAGCCGCCCGCATTCGCGCCGTCGATGAGGCCGGGGGCAACGCCTTCATGCAATACCAGGTGCCCTCCGCGGTAATCTCCCTGAAGCAGGGCTTTGGCCGCCTGATTCGCTCGCTGCACGACCGTGGCTTGCTGGTGCTGCTCGACAATCGCATCCTGAAGAAGCGGTACGGGCGCGTGTTTCTGAACAGTCTGCCACGCTACGCACAGACGACGGAGTTGCGCGAGGTTGCCGCGTTCTTTGGCTGCGATTGGAGCGGCTAGGCAGCTTCCGCGGAGCCGGTCTAAGCGGCGGAAAAGACGCTTCCGCACGAGTAGAATATGAGTTGCACCCCGCGCGGCGGATGCTTGCGCACTCTGACGCAGGCAAGAGGGACCATGTACGAAGTGACTGTTGAAGATACGTTTGCCGCAGGGCATTACCTGCGCAACTACAAGGGAAAATGCGAGAACCCGCATGGCCACAACTATCGCGTTCGCGTGACGCTTGCCGGCCGGGAGCTCGACCAGGCCGGACTGCTGCTCGACTTTAAGGATCTGAAGCGGGTGATGAAGCACGTGATCGAATATTTGGATCACCGGATGATGAATGACCTGGAGCCCTTCACCACCTTGAATCCGTCCGCCGAAAACCTGGCGAAGTATTTCTTCGACGAGACGAACGAGCGCCTGAAGCAGCATACGAACGGTCGCGTGGCGATCAAGCGGGTGACCATCTGGGAGACGGACACCTCCATCGCAACCTATTACGAGTAGGCGAAAAAGTGCATTGGTTCTTGCGGAATTTGCCGGCGGGGCGCCGGCGGTTGGACAGATGCAGATCATCGAAATCTACAAGTCGCTGCAGGGCGAGTCGTCGTTTACGGGACTGCCCTGCGTCTTTGTGCGGCTTGCCGGCTGCAATCTGCGCTGCCGCTGGTGCGACAGCGAGTACACCTTCAAGGGCGGAGTAAAGATGTCGAACGAGGAGGTCGCCGGGGAGGTGCGGAGATTGATGTCTTTCGGCGGACTGGTCGAGATCACCGGCGGGGAGCCGCTTTTGCAGGAGCGCGAATTGATTCCGCTGATGAAGCAGTTGGTCGAAAGCGGTTACACTTTGCTGCTGGAAACGAGCGGCGAGCGGCCTTTGCTGCGGGTGCCTCCGGCGGTGTTCAAGATTGTCGATGTGAAGTGCCCGGACTCGGGTGAGGGCGAAAGCTTCCGGCTTGAAAACCTTGGGGCGATTTCGCAGCGGGACGAAGTCAAGTTCGTGATCGCCTCGCGGGCGGACTACGAATTCGCGCGCGAGTTCACCATCGGCAATGAGCTTTCGCGGAAGGCCGGCAACGTTATCTTTTCACCTGCTTTCCGCAAACACGCGAGCGGCTCGCGCGACGCCGCCAATTGCCTGGTCGATCCGCGTGAGTTGGCGGAGTGGATCCTCGAAGACGGACTGCGCGTGCGGCTTGGGTTGCAAATTCACAAATTTATCTGGGACCCATCGTTAAAGGGCGTTTAGGAGGCTGCTGAAAAACTCGTACCTTCGCTCCTCCACCCCAGCAACGGCAAAAGCGGCCGTCGCCGGGGACCCCGGCTTCCACCCCAACAAGCCAACAGCGGGCTTGTCGGGGACCCCGGCTGCGCTCAGGATGACACCTCGGAGAACAGTTTTTCGGCAACCCGTTAGTCCTATGAACAACATGGAGCAAAACAAGTCGGTTGTCGTACTGAGCGGCGGCATGGATTCCTGTGTCTGTGCGGCGCTGGCGGTGCGGGATTTCGGCGCGGAGAATGTCGCCGCGCTGCACGTGAGTTACGGCCAGCGGACGGAGGCGCGCGAGCAGCAGGCGTTCCGGGAGATTTGCGACCGGCTGGGAATCAAGCAGCGGCTGATGGTGCGCAACCGAGGCGCTGGGCCAGATCGGCGGCTCGGCACTCACCGACTCCAGTTTTGCGGTGCCTGCGGCCGGGGCGGAAATCGGGCAGCAGATCCCAATTACCTATGTGCCGTTTCGCAACGCGCACTTCCTTTCGGTAGCGGTGAGCTGGGCCGAGGTGATCGGAGCAGAGAAGATTTACATCGGCGCGGTGCAGCAGGACAGCTCGGGGTACCCCGATTGTCGTCCCGAATACTACGAAGCATTCAACAGCGTGATCCGCGCCGGAACCAAGGAAGGCAGGATCAGGATCGTGACGCCGCTGATCGCCATGCGCAAGGCTGAAATCGTTGTGCTCGGCCTGCGGCTGGGCGCGCCTTTCGAGCTGACGTGGTCGTGCTACAGCGGCCAGAGCAGGGCATGCGGAGTGTGCGAAAGCTGCGTCCTGCGGCTGCGCGCCTTCGAAGCCGCCGGCCTGCAAGATCCCATACCTTATGAGGCAGGCGCGTCGCTTGAAGCGGAGCCATCCTAGACCGGAATCGCGGAAGGTATATCCCCCGCGGAGGAGCCGGGCGTACGGGGTCTCCGGCAACGCTGGCGTTTGCCGGGGAGACATCCATGCCCGGCGGTGATACTCCAGAGGTATACCGACTGTGGAATTGCTCTTCGACGTGAGGCGAGATGAAAAATCGAATCACAATCTTAATCCCGCTGGCGATGATATTTTTGTGCGTCAACGCCGCGGCTCAGAAACCGCAGGATGCCGTCAGCCAGGGCGAAAAAATCAAGGTGCTCAACCAGATGTTGCAGCAGGCGAAGGCGGCTCGGCAGGCAGGCGATTTCCAGAAGGCGGTCTCGATCATGCAAGAAGCCACGCAGCAGGACCCGAGCCAGGACGTGCTTTGGGTCAGCCTGGGCCTGTCGCATCTCGGGGCCAAGCAGTATCCCGAGGCTATCGAGGCCTTGAAGAAAGCCGTGGGGCTGAACCGGGAAAGTCATGAATATCACAATCTGCTGGGCACGGCCTATCTGCGACGCCGGCAGATGGACGATGCGGTCGGTGAGTTCAAGACAGCAGCCGAGCTGAACGACAAGAATCCGAGCGATCCCAAGCATAACGACTACGCCGCCATGTACTGGTACAACGCCGGCGCAGCGCTGACCATTCAGGGCAAGTCGGACGAAGCCGTCGCCGCCTTCGACAAGGCGATTGCCGCCGACCCGAAAAAGGCTGAGGCTTACTATCAAAAAGGCATCAACCTGATCGGCAAAGCCAAGGTCGACAAAGACGGCAAGATGACCGCGCCCGAGGGCACCGAGGAGGCCTTTCAGAAGTATCTCGAGCTGAGCCCGAACGGACAGTTCGCAGAGCCGGTGAAGGAGATGCTGGCCATGATTGGAGCCAAGATTGAGACCCAGTACGGAACTGCCAAGAAGGGCAAGAAATAGCGTTCCAAGCAGCCGCCCGGCGCTTGCAATTCGCCGGCCGGCGGACGAATCGGGGCCCGGCAACGTGGCTCGCGTATATTCTATGTACCCGGACAACCGGGTCCGGGATGGTATCTCTCCAGCATGAAGCTCTCGAGCCATGAGCAGGTGTTATCGTTTTGCCAAGCGCGCCAGGTAGTTGAGAACCAGGCCAGGCGCTTAAAGCCGGCGGCCACGGAAAAGGTTTCGCTGAACCGCTCACTCGCCCGGTTCCTGGCGTCGCCAATTCGTGCCGACCGCGATTTTCCGCCATTTCCGCGGGCCACGCGCGACGGATTCGCGGTGCAATCAGCCGACTTGGCCGTGATTCCGGCCCGTCTGAAAATCGTTGGCGAAATCAAGGCCGGAGCCGCGCCGGAGTCGATGCCGCGGAAGCTGCTGCCCGGCGAGGCTGTCGCTATTATGACCGGCGCTCCCGTCCCTATGGCGGCGGATGCCGTGCTGATGCAGGAGCACACCAGGCCCTGCCATGATGGCGGCATCGAAGCTCTGCAGCAGGTAGCAGCCGGGGAAAACATCGTTCCCAGGGGCGCCGAGGCGGGCGAGAGCCAACTCTTGTTCGATGTGGGTACGCGGTTGACCCCGACCGGCATAGCCGTTGCCGCATCAGCAGGCTACTCCACGGTCACCGTCTTCCGCCGTCCGCAAGTAGCGGTGCTGGCTACGGGCGACGAGACTTGTTCCGGTTCACACTTTCCCCGGTCCCTGCCAGATTCGCGACTCCAATCTGCACTCGCTGGCGGCACAGATCGAGTTGGCCGGCGGAGAACCTGTCCCGCTGCCGATTGCACCCGATCATCCTCGCGAGTTGCGGGAGTTGATTGCCCTGGCCTTGCAGCACGATCTCGCATTGCTCTCCGGCGGGGTCTCGATGGGCAAGTACGACCTGGTGGAAGATGTGTTGAAAGAGTTCAAGGCTGAGTTCTATTTCACCGGGGCGCGGATTCAGCCAGGCAGGCCCATCGTCTTCGGCGAGGCCGAGACGCCCGTCAAACGGCAGCGTAAGCGTTCGGGGACAGTGCGCGCGCCTGTGCCGGTGGAAGTGCGCCGTGTGCCGTTTTTCGGTCTGCCGGGGAATCCGGTATCGACGCTCGTCACTTTTGAACTGTTTGTCACTCCGGTGCTTCGCGCCCTCGCTGGAGGCGAACCTGCTCCCCTGCTGTTCGCTTCGGCGCGGCTGAAAACCGAATTGCGCACGGCCACCGGACTCACGCGCTTTCTGCCGGCTAAGTTGAGTGGAGGACCGGAAAACATCGAGGTGGAATATCTGAGCTGGCGCGGTTCCGGCGATCTGGTTTGCGCCTCGCGCGCCAACTGCTACCTGGTGGTTCCCGACGATCGTGAACAGTTGAACGCCGGAGAAGAGGTTAGCGTTCTGATTTTCGGCACGGAACTGCGATGAACAGGACAGCCGCTCATATGTCAGGGCGGCGTGGTCCCCGGTGAACGCTGCCCTTAGCGTTTGTCGGGGTGACTCGAAGCCTGGGCGAGACTCGAACTTGAAACTTGAAACCGGAAAATCGAGACTGATTCGATGAAGAACAAGCTCTCACATTACGACTCTCAGGGCCGCGCGCGCATGGTCGACGTCTCTGAAAAGTCGGCGACGAAACGAACCGCTGTGGCTACGGCACTGGTCAGGATGAGCCCCAAGGTGCTGGCGGCTCTGCCGGAGAACCCGAAAGGCGATCCCTTTGAAGTGGCCCGCGTGGCCGGGATCATGGCGGCCAAACGCACGTCGGAACTAGTCCCGATGTGTCATCCTATTCCCCTCTCGCACGTTGATGTGCAACTGGAGCTGTGCGAGAATGGCGTGCGCATTCGCGCCACGGCCAGCACCACCGCCGTGACGGGGGTCGAGATGGAGGCCATGACGGCGGCTTGCATCGCGGCCTTAACCGTATACGATATGTGCAAGGCGCTGGACAAAGGCATAGAGATCCGCGAAGTTGTCCTCGAGAGCAAGAGCGGCGGCAAAAGCGGCAGCTACCTGCGTCCGGCGACCTAAGTAACCATGGCAACTGCTATCAAAATCCTGGTGATCGATGACAACCCCATGATCCGCGAGTTGGTTGGCCAGGGTCTCGAGTCGTTCGGCAGCGTCCAACTGGCCGCCGATGGCACCGAGGCGCTTCATCAGCTAGAGGCAGCCGCGCCCGACCTGGTCATTGTCGATGCCGAACTGGGATCGAGCGGCGATCCATCGCTGCTGCAAGAACTTGGCCGACGGCTCACCGCGCCGCTGATTCTGCTTACGGCCCGGGACAGCAGTGGCGAATCCCACCACTCTTTCGATGACAGTGTCGGCGAGATCATCGAAAAACCCTTCTTGATCCGCGACCTGCAAAGCCGTGTGCGGCGCATTGTGGAGCGCATCAACCTGGAGCGCATGATCCGCTCGGTAGGCGGCAATTCCGTCCGCGGGACGCTGGCGCAGATGAGCGTCACCGACCTGGTGCAATCGCTGGAGATGGGCCGCAAGAGTTGCTGCCTGGCGCTGACGGGCGAACCGCCCGGCACCAGGAAAGCGGCGCCGAATCTCTCGTCGGGGTGTCAACAGCGCTGCGAAATGTATTTTGTGGAAGGGCAATTGGTGCATGCCGCCAGCGGCTGGCTGCTCGGCGACGATGCGGTCTACGACGCGTTGCGTTGGCAGGGTGGGGGAACCTTCGAAATCGACTTCAAGGCCGCCACCGATCTGCGCACCACGACGCGATCAACCCAGGCGCTTTTGCTCGAAGGCATGCGCCTGCTCGACGAAGCCACTCGCGACGCCTCCGCTGGAGAACGCGAAGACGGCCACGGCGAACCGAACGGCACGAGGGCGGAGTAGATGGCAACGGCGGTTGTCATCACCGTGAACGCCTCGTCCTGGCGCTGTGAACGCGCCGACCAAAGCGGACCTGCGTAAATCGATGCCAACCTTCCACAAGGTTCTTCTGCTCTACAACCCAGTTGCCGGGAATGCCCATGCCGCACACAGACGGGAACTGCTCTCTGCCGCGCAGGTGTTTCGCGACGCCGGCGTCGAAGTCGAACTGGAAGCGACGCGCGCCAAGGGAGAAGGCGGCCCGCAAGCGAAAGATGCCCTGGTTCGCGGCTTCGACGCGATCTTCGCCTGCGGCGGAGACGGGACGGTTTTCGACGTGCTGCAAGGCATGGTGCACGGCCCCGAGCAAGTGGCGCTGGGAGTGCTGCCGTTGGGAACGGCGAACGTGCTGGCCACCGATCTCGGGCTTCCAGGCGACATTAAAGCCGCGGCTCGGGTCACGCTTGGCTACGCGCCACGGCGCATAGCCGCCGGACAACTGCGCTGGAATCGAACGCCGGATCAGGAAGAAGGGCGCACCACGTACTTTTCGGTTGCCGCCGGCATAGGAGTTCACGCCGAGTTGATTTACGGCGCAACCGCGCTGCTCAAGCGACACGGCGGTTTCGCCGCCTACTACATCGCCGGGTTATCGTTGCTGGTGTCGCACGACTTTACGCCATTCTCCGCCGAGATCACCCTGCCCGACGGAAGCCGGCGGCGGGAAGAGCTGATTGAACTGGTCGGCATGCGGGTGAGTTCGTTCGGCAAATGGCTGAGCCGTTGGCGTCCGGGCGGGGCGCTCGACCACGACTACCTGCAACTGATCACGTTGAAGCCGAGCGGCCGCCTGGCGATGTTTCGTTACGTAATTTCGGCGATCTTCCGCGGCGCGGGGCCGGAATCGAAAAGCCGGTCAGCCCGGGTCGAGTTCGTCCGCGCCCTCTGCGTCCGCTTCCGCGTGATCGACACCAGTCCGACAGCTCGCCTGCGCGCGCAGGCCGATGGCGAGTTACTGAATGGCATGCCCGTCGAAATGTCCATCGTGCCGCGGGCGCTGACGCTGCTGATGCCGCCGCCGCGGTAATATGAGGTCGAGGAAGTGTGGAACCAGTCACTCATTTTCTGACCGGAGCCTGCCTGGCGCGCCTGGGCTTCAACCGCAAGACGGCGCTGGCCACGCTTACCATGACGCTGGCGGCCGAGGCTCCTGATATCGACCTCATCGCATACGTGAATGGCTCCGTCTCCGGCTTTGCCAACCATCGCGGAGCGACGCACACGCTGTGGGGAATTCCGCTGGTGTCGGCCGTGGTGCTCGCCCTGGTCTTCGCCGGGCACCGCTCGCATCAATGGTGGCGGCGGCGACCGGCGCGCACGACCGAATCACCCCAGCGGGCAGGGCTCGCCGGGGATCACGGCGTGTTGACGCCACGCTGGGGACTGCTGTACTTGTTTGCCTGCGTGGCCGGCTACAGCCACCTGTTGCTGGACTTCACCAACAACTACGGGGTCCGGCCCCTATGGCCATGGTGGCCGAAGTGGTATGCGTGGGATATTGTCTTCATTATCGAGCCTCTACTCCTCGTGGTGCTGATTGGCGGTCTCGCCTTGCCGGCCTTGTTCGCACTGGTCAACCAGGAGATTGGGGCGCGTGAAAAAAGTCCGCGAGGCAGAGTGGGAGCGATTGTCGCCCTCGCGCTGATGGTGTTGCTGTGGGGAGTGCGCGATTACGAGCATCGGCGGGCTGTCAATGCGATGGACGCACTTGAGTATCTGGGCAAAGCCCCCGTGCGCCTTTCCGCCTTTCCTTACATGGTGAATCCGTTTCGCTGGTACGGCGTGGCCGATACCGGAGACAGCTACATCGCCATGGATGTCGATTCGCTCGCTCCGGCAGTCGATCCGCAGGGGCGCGCCCGCGTCTATTCGAAACCCGAGTGGACGCTCGCCAGCAATGCCGCCCGCGACACTCGGCTGGGCCGCACGTATCTGGATTGGGCGCGGTATCCGCTGGTCGAAACCGAGAAGCTCGACGGAGCCTCACCCGGATTCCTGGTGCGGTTTCGCGACCTGCGGTTCATCTACCCGGACTCGCGCCGCTCGGCCATGGGCGCTTACGTTTTACTTTCTCCCACTCTCCAGGTTGAAGACGCCGGGATTGGTGTGCGACGGGGCCCCGACATGCGCCTTAGTCGCGCATGTTGGGGTGGTCAAGGTACCGCGCACAGGGCGATGAAGTTGAGGCGGCGTCTGAGCGGGACATGGCTTTCGCGAAACTGGTCTATGCGGTCTCGACCGGTTGGTGGGTGCGTGCGCGCCGGCGGCGCACAACCATGGCTATGATGGTTATCGAGAGTGTGGCGGCAGCCACCATGGCCAGGGCTATCGGCCAGTGGCGCATGATCACCGTCTGGAACAGGTCCACAATCTGGGGGCCAAAAATGATAGTAAGCACCGTTAACAGCGTGAAGCGCGCCAGCCGGCCGGCGAAGACGGACAAGCAAAACCGGACCCAGCTCATCTCGGCAACCCCGGCGCAGAATACGAACAACTTGAATGGCGTCGGCGGCGGCAACATGGAAGGAATGATCAGCGCCCACATGCCGTAGCGTTCCACCCGCGCGTGGAAGATATCAAAGCGCTGTTTTCCGAAGCGTTTCGCGACGAAGGCTTCCCCCCCTTTGTATCCGATCAGGTAAGGAACCAGACTTCCGAGCATGGAGCCGAGCGCACCCATCAGGATGCAAGGTACGATCTGCGCGCGATTCGTATAGGCGTAGTATGCCAACAACG
The DNA here is from genome assembly GCA_963842345.1 of uncultured Acidobacteriota bacterium. Taxonomy (GTDB): domain Bacteria; phylum Acidobacteriota; class Terriglobia; order Terriglobales; family Acidobacteriaceae; genus CAWBRT01. The sequence continues at coordinate 12,396 of CAWJGD010000009.1, read as the reverse complement.
GGTCGAGAGGAATGCCAAACGCCGCTCGCGTCCACCGTGGTCAGAAAGAAAATCGCCCACGGCCCGCCCAGCGGGGCGAGCGCGTGCAGAATGAAACCTTTGTACAGCGCGAAAAAATGCTTCAAAACTCACCTGTTCGGTAGTCGCCGGAAAGACGCGGTTACGCTGGCGTAAGACAGAGGCGGACGGGCGGTTCGACCTGTGCACCAACCCTTTGATTCTACTGATTGAGCAATGCTCCTGTCGATGTCTTCGCCGGGAGGAGCAGGGCACAGTTGGGCTTCGCGTGCTCCACTTTGGCGTCTCGCATGCCGAGACCACCCTCGCCCATTCCTTCGACGATGGCCGCTAGGCGGACATTTCAGGGGCGACTGGGGCTTGACTCGCCGAAGAGTAGAAGAGTAATCTCTTGCGATGTTGCAGTGCAACAATCATTAGCGAGCTACATTGGGGTGCTCTCCGCTATCGCATAAAAGGAGTGGTTGATATGCCTTCCGCGATCCTCTGCGTGGACGATAACGAGGTAGCGTTACAGCCCCGTAAGCTGGTGCTGGAAAGTGCCGGGCATCAGGTGCAAACCGCCGTTAACGCGGCGGGTGCCCGCGAATTGATCGCCACCCAGCCGTTTGATTTGGCCATCGTCGATTACCATCTGGAGGGGATTCAGCGGGGATGAGTTGGCAGCCTCGCTGAAAGCGTCTCGTCCCGGCATGTCCGTGATCCTGCTTTCCGGAGCGGACGGCCTCGAGGACCTCGAACACGTGGAAAGTTTCGTGCACAAGTGCGAAGGCCCGCAGGCTCTGCTCAAAGAGGTCGAGCGGCTTGCGAAGTTGAGGCGTTAAGGCGGCGTCTGAGCCGCCTGCCGAAATCCTGAGCGAAGCGAAGGACCTCGGAATCCCAGCACGGCGCGGGGTGGAACAATACCCCTGGGCATCCTTCGCTGCGCTCAGGATGACACTCACGAGGCGTTGTTTTTCTATGCGGGGTATTTCTGGTACACCGCCCTAGGTATTGCCCCCGGTAGTCTGGTCGTCCAGTTTACGCACGTGGGGTGGACCAAGGGGTAAGTCTTCCAGCAACTCGCGGATCGTGCGGCGGAAAACGGGATGCCGGACGGCGGGAGCAATTTCCGCGAGGGGTTGCAGCACAAAGCGCCGTTCGTGCATGGCGGGATGAGGAATCATCAGGCTGGGCACGTTCACCACGAAGGCGCCGAACAGAAGGATGTCGATGTCAATGGTGCGCGGTCCCTTGGCCACGGTTCGCTTGCGTCCGAGCGCCTGCTCGATTGCCATCACCGCCGCCAGCAGTTGGCGTGGCATCTTTTCGGTACGCAGCATCAGCGCGCAATTCAGAAACCAGGGTTGATGAAAATCGCCGACCGGCTCGGTCTCGTAGAAACTGGAAACGGCGGCCACCTCGCCGATCGAACGCAGCCGTTCAATCGCTTCTTCGCAGGTTCCGCGCCCGGTCGCCCAGATTTGAGCCGAGCGAAAGATAAACTGTCTTTTCCATTGCCTAGACGATCGCCTACGCTAAACAACCCAGCCAAACTGCGCGATCCACCTACCGGGTCCACCTCGAACCCAGCACGCGGGTTATGGCGGCACAATCAGGCTTGAGGCGCTCCCGTTCACCAAGCCCGCTTTCTGCCTTGCCCCCGGAAACTGTTCCGCCAGATACGACAAGAAGGCCCGCGAGCGTGGCCGTCCGGAAGTGCGCACCTGCGCCGTGCGGACCAAAAACACCAGCGCCTTGAGAACCTCGGAGTCCTTCAGGGAGGAGTAGCCCAGCTTCTGCTGCTCCAACTGGCGGTACTGGTCGATTCTCTTTTGCAGCTCTTCGGCGACGGCCTGATGAATCGGATTCGTGGTCGACTCGTTGTAGATGATGCCGGAACCCGCCAGCCGTTCGTAGCTGCGGGCCAGCGCCGTCAGGGCGCCGCTGAGGTCGCGATCGTTCCAGTCGCGGTGCAAGCCGCCCAGGCGAGTCAGTTCGTACAGCAGGCCTCCAATCAGCGGCTCGCGTTCGTAGTAGAAGCGCTGCCCGATTTCCACCTTGGGGAACAGTTCCTCGCCCGCAAGTTGCTCCGGCGTGCGGGTCTTCTCCCGCGCGCGGGCTTGTTGCAGGTAGGAGCACTCCTCCGGGCAATCGAGTGTAACTTCACGCTGTTCACCGCAGCACTGCGGGCAGATGCGCCCATGAATGGCTGGACAGAAGCGCTTTTCTTTCCGGTTGTGGCAGATCTCGCAGCTCACGAAAGCCTCTCTCGAAGCTATTATTGCACTGCACTGGCCTTACTCGCGAAGCGAACGCACCTCATCCGGGTTCAGCCGCACCGCCGGAGTCGCCGTCTGCTCAGCGCTTGAGTCGCGGCGTGTTGCCGTTGCCGGCCCGAAACAGGCATGGCCAGCGGCTGCGGGGTATACACCTGTGGAAAAACCCGCATAAAATCTATGTAAAATCACTTTCTCGTCGTTCGAGTCGGTGGTATAAGATATCCGCCGTTGAGTAGCTCGACGCACTCGACTCCAAGGAGGATATTTTCAATGGCAGCTGGCATGACCAAGACCGCTCTCGTGCGCCATTTAGCCGAGAAGCTGGAACTCAATAACAAGACCGCCGCCGCATTCCTGGCTACGCTGGCCGAAGTTGCGGTTAAAGGAAACGAAGAAGAATGGCGTATTCGTTCTGGCAGGCCTGGGCCGCTTGAAAAAGTCGCAGCGCAAGGCTCGCATGGGCCGCAATCCGCAAACCGGCGAAGCCCATTAAAATTCCCGCCAAGACCGTCGTGAAGTTTTACGTCGCCAAAGCCGTGAAGGACTCGATCGCTCCTCCGAAGAAATAAGCGCGATTCGTCGGGATTACCGTTTTCAGGGCCAGCGCGGGGTCTCGGTGGACGCAGACAGCGCCTGCCGAAATCCCTTAGCTGGCTTTTTCAGCTTTTGAGACGCTAGAAGCGCACCCCAAGTTGCCCTATCCCGCGTCTGCCGGATGTCATCGTGACGGAGGTTCGCCGCTTTTCCACCCCAGCAACGGCAGAAACGAGCCGGTTGCCGAGGGACTCCGGGTTTGCGAAGCCGACGTGACGATCTAGCTGCATTTCACCGCGCGTCACCGAAGGCCACAAAGAACAAATACGATGGCACGACTCCTCAGGCGTGACACGCTCGAATCATCGTTCTTGGGATCATCGTCTGGAAACCGCTCTACAGCACGACGAGGGTGATTCCCCGGTTTCCGCGGCCCCAATCGCGATCCTGCTTCAGCTCGGGAAAGCGCTTGAGCAGCGCCCAGGCGGACTCGTCGGAGATGCGAAACTGTTCCCCCGGAATGAACTCGCGGATGGTTCCGGCGCGCTTGTAGCGATCAAGCACTTTCCATACCTCGATGCGCAATTGGCCGCCGACCCCGCTCGACCCATATCCGTGAATCAACTTCAGCAACGTGATCCGCTCCTGTCTGGCGGCAGCCAGGGCGCGGTCCAACCGCAGCAGACCTTGGTCCACCGTCGGGTGATCCTCTTCCAGATTCACCAGCTTCAGCGCGAGAGGCATATTCAATGCCATCTTAACCCGCCGATCGGCGCATACAACCTTGCCATGCGAATTTGCGAGCGCTCGAGCCATCTTATGCTCATCGCCCGGATCACCGAGCGGCGCCAACCAGTGCTCGAAGTGTTCCAGGATGCGATGGTAGAGATCGGAGCGCGCCGCCACCCCTTCAATCGCGTGCGTCTTGTCTGGATAGAGTTGCAGATCGAATGGCTTTGCCGGCGGAGATCAAGGCGTTGGCCAGTTGGAGCGAGTTCTGCACGTGGACGTTGTCATCGCTCGTGCCATGCGCGATCAGCAAACGGCCGTTCAACTCGGGCGCCGACTCCAGAATCGAGCTGCTTCGATATCCCTCCGGATTTTGCCGTGGCATGCCCAGGTAGCGCTCGGTGTAGATGGAGTCGTAGAGGCGCCAGTCGGTGACGGGAGCAACGGCTACAGCCGCCTTGAACAGGGTGGAGTGAGTGAGCGCGTAAGCCGCCAGGGTTCCACCGAAACTCCAACCCCAGCAACCGATCCGGTTGCGGTCCAACTGCGGATACTTTGCCAGAGCTTGATCGAGCGCCGCAAGTTGATCCTTCAACTCCACGGCTCCGAAGCTTTTCCAGGTGGCGGCGGCGAACTTTTTGCCACGATTTCCGGTGCCGCGATTGTCAACCTTGAGGATGGCGAAGCCGCGTTGCGCCATGACCTGGTCCAGCAGGCTGACCGTCCTCCACGCGTCGCGCACCAATTGCTCGTGCGGACCGCCATAAACGTTCAGGATGAGCGGAAACTTGCCGCTGGCAGCCATGGGCCCGGATTTCGGCAGCAGCACCACGCCATGCAGCAGGGTTCCATCCTCCGCCTTGAAGTCGACGAACTGCGGAGTGAGCACGTCGTATTCTTCCAGCCCCTTGGATCGCCATATGCTCGCTGCACTTGGCTTCCGCCGCTTCGGCCATCCCGGCGGAAGCTGTCCGGGTAGCCGGGTTCACGTCGCACAATTGCATGCGTGGAGGCGTGGTGAGCGCCGAGAAGCTGTCGAAAAAGTATTCCGCGTTGCGCGGCATCGTGGGCTTGTGTACGCCGTTCTCCGGCGTGAGGCGGCGCAGCCCGGTGCCATCGAGATTCGCACGGTAAAGGTTGGTCTGGCGCCAATCGTCTTTATTCGCCGTGAAATAAACCGTGCCGGCCTTTTCATCCAGAGCGCAGAGATCGAGCACCTCCCAATCGCCATGCGTCACCTGTCGCACCAGCCGCGCGGGAGCCGAGAGCGGATTCTCGCCGTCGTATTCGTACAAATAAAGATGCGTGTGCCCGTCGCGCCAGCTCGGCCACAGAAACCTGCCGCTGCCCTCGAAAGAAGCGCAACAGGTCGTTCATCTCGATATACGGCTCCTCGGTTTCACTCAATGTCAGTCGGCTTTCGCCACTCTCGATGTCGATGAAATACAGGCTCTCCCGGTTCTGCGCGCGGTTGAGCACCAGCGCCCAGACAACCCGCGGATTCAGCCAGCCGAAGCGCGGAATGTAGATATCCGTCTCCGTAGTAAAGCTCAACCACTTCGAGTGGCCGTCGAGATCGACTACGCCGATCCGCACGCTCGGATTCGTCTCACCCGCCTTGGGATACCTCTGGCGATCGATCTCCAGCTCCCGGGAAAGCCAATCGACGATCGGATACTCAGGCACGGCGCTCTCATCCATCTGGAGATAGGCAATGTGGCTGGCGTCCGGCGCCCAGAAGTAATTGCTGCGCACATCCAGCTCTTCCTGATAGAGCCAGTCGACCTCGCCATTCCAGACGGATGCGCCCGAGGTTGTCAGCTTATTGTGTTTCCTTGCCGGAAGCCCGTGGCGAATGACGAGATTGTGGTCGCGTATGAAGCTGATATAGCGGCTGTCGGGGGAGAACTTTGGGTCGCTCGCCAGGGGTCCCCGAGCACGCGCCGTAGTCGCGCGTGGTGGGGCAGGGGGGCGATGCGGAGCCGGTCAAATCGATCGATTTCCCTGTTTGCAGGTTATAAAACCACAGTTGGCCCGCGGCATCGAAGAGCAGTCCCTTCGAATCCGGCGCCCAGTGGTAGGCGGCAACGCCATAACGGGCACGATTTTCACGCTCGCGCTCGCTCAGCTTGGCCTTCGGCTCCATCAGGTTCGCCAGCGGGCCAGCGCCAATCAGCACGTTGCCCTGGCCGCTTGCCGGATCCAGAGAATAAAGCTCGTCCCGGCCATCGGTCGAATTGTTCCGGATAAAGGAGAGACGCCGGCCGTCGGGACTCCACTCCACAAACTGCGGAGCACCTGTGCATGCCGGCTGGTTCGCGGAAAATATCGTCTATGGTGAGCTGCTTTTTCCCAGCCGGGAGCACGGAGGATGCTTGCTGAGGAAAAGCTGCGGTCACGAGCGACAGAAGAACGGCAACGACTCCGAAAAGCGAGCGCATCAAGCGGCGGCTCCTGCGAGCGTGGAATGCTGCTCCCCCGGAATTGCCCAGAGAGAGCAGAACGCGAAACTGTATACTTTAGCCCAACCGTTTGCAAACCGCAGATCGAGGCGCTTACCGCATTAAGGTCCAGATGCGCAGCAGTTCGTAGAGAGCGATGAAGATGCCCACGGAGAAATAAAAATTGCGGCAAATCCTGGCTGAAGGCACATCTGGCAAGAACAAACCGCGGCGGCGGGCCACGGCGACCACGACCCGGTCCTGTGCCGTAATGAAATCGGCGAGCGGCTGGTGGAACAACGCCACCAGCAGACCGAGAGCAAGCCTGGCAAACTCGAGGATCATCTTCCAGCAGATTAACTGCCCCGGGCGCCTCGTTCAATACGGCAAATCGCGTAGTCTCCACCTGCCGCCTTTGGCACGATACGTGCTAAAATTCCGACTAGTCTCACCGATGAACCCGGATCTCATACAGCTGATCGAGTTGCAGCAGGTCGAGAAAGAAATCTCGAGGCTGCGCGCCGAAATCGCAGACTTGCCTAAGCAAGTACAGGCCATTGAAAAGAAGCTGGCCGACGCCAATCAGCGCGTTGCCAAGGCTCAGGCTGCGATCAAGGCCGACGAGTTAGCACGGCGCAAACACGAATCTGAAATCCAGGGCCACAACGAGCGCATTTCGAAGTTCCGCGAGCAATCCCTGGCAGTCAAGACCAACGACCAATACCGCGCACTGATGCACGAGGTCTCCTTTGCCGAAGAGGAAATCCGCAAGCTGGAAGATAAGATCCTGGAGACGATGATCGACGCCGACGGCAAGCAGCAGGATTTGAAAAAGGCGCAGCAGGATCTGAAGGAAGAATCGGCGGCGATTGAAAAGGAAAAAGCGCACGCCCGCGCCAAGACTGCCGAAGCGGAAGCCGAGCTCGGCGAGCACACCGCGCAGCAGAAGAAACTCCGCTCGGGAATTGACGCCGATCTGCTGGAGCACTACGACCGCCTGACGCGCGCGCGCGGTACGGCGCTGGCGGAGGCGCGCGAGCAGCGTTGCACCGCTTGCCAGGTGCTGCTGCGTCCGCAGGTGTTCAACGAGGTGCGCATGGAGCACCGGAACCGTCTATTGCGATTCGTGCAACCGCATCCTCTACTACGATCCCTCGCACACCGCAGGAAGCACTTCCCGTTGTCGATGCCAAGGCCGCGCCTGTGAAACATGCCTGGTTTTACGTTGAACAGGATGGCCAGGGCCGCTTCCTGGCCGCGACCAACTCCAAGAGCGGCTGCAGCCTGCGCATCTACGACGCCCAGAGCGGACGCTCGCTCGAACGCCGCAGCGAAAAGGGCAAGGTCTATCAGGAGGCGTTTGCCGCCCTGTTGCACGAAGCGCGCAACCTGTTCGTCCACGATCCCAAGCTGGTCGAAGAATCCAAAGACCAGTTGCCCAGAGAGGCCCTGCTCGACCTGCAGCGGCAACTGCCAAGCTAAGTCTGTACACGAAGCCCGTCCTCAACCACAACTTGATCGGAGGAGGTGAACATGCGGCAATTGTGGGCGGTATGTGTATTGCTCGCTGTGCTGTTGTCTATTCCGTGCGCGCACGGGCAATCGATCATCCATCAGGAACTCCGCATTCCCATTCACGGAGCCGGCTCGAAAGGCCTTGCCGCCGTCATGGTGCGCCCGAACGAAGCTGGACCGCATCCGTTGGTGGTCCTTACCCACGGGTCGCCGCGAAACGAGGCAGACCGTCCGCAAATGTCTCCCTTGGCCATGCTGCCCCAAGCGATTGAGTTTGCTCGACGGGGATGGACCGCCGTGATCGTAATGCGCCGAGGCTACGGAGATTCGGGCGGAGGCTACGCGGAAGGGTATGGGCACTGCTCAAGCCCGTTTTATGAAGGTGCTGGCAGGGCCTCCGCCGCTGACCTGCGCGCCTCCATTGAGTATCTTTCCAAGCTCCCGGAGGTCGACGCGTCCAAGATACTGAGCGTCGGTGTCTCTGCCGGAGGCTTCGCGAACGTAGCGCTCTCGGCGAATCCGCCACCCGGCCTGGTCGCGGCAATCAGTTTCGCCGGCGGGAGGGGCTCGCTGCAGTCCGATCAGGTTTGTTCTCCAGAGGCCTTGATCAAGGCCTTCGCGGATTTTGCGAAGAAATCGAGAGTCCCAATGTTATGGGTCTATTCAGAGAACGATCATTTTTTCGCGCCGCAACTGGCTGGGCGGTTTTATCAGGCATTTACCGCCGACGGCGGCAAGGCTTCCTTCATCATCGCCCCTGCTTTTGGCGTTGACGGTCATTTCCTGTTTTCGCGCAAGGGCATACCGGTCTGGACTCCAATTGTTGACGACTTCTTGAAGACGCAAAACCTCACCCTGCGAGGTGAGCTGCTGCCCGCACCCGAGCCACCAAAGATTGCTCCACCTGCGCAGCTCTCATCCAAAGGCAAAGAAGCGTTTCGTGAGTATCTGCTGAGTCCGCCTCATAAGGCTTTCGCCGTGTCGGCGGACGGGCATTACGGTTTCAGCTCCGGCAGGCGCTCTGAGCAGGATGCAATTAGCAAGGCATTGTTCAACTGCGGTCAATTTGCCGCGGGCGCAGATCGCTGCAACCTTGTCACGTCGGACGATCGAACCCAGAGTAAATGATTTGCATTGCGCTCTCCTCTATAATCACCGGCATGAGTATCAGCGAACGTGTTCAGAAAGAAATGGTTGACGCCATGCGCTCCAAGCAGGAGCTGAGGCTGTCCACGCTGCGTATGGTGAAAGCCGCGCTCAAAAACAAGGAAATCGACAAACGCTCCAAGCTCGACGAGAAGGAAGAAATACAGGTGTTGTCGACGCTGATCAACCAGCGCAAGGACTCGATCGAGCAGTTCACCAAGGGCGGCCGGCTGGAACTCGCGCACAAGGAACAGCAGGAGATTGAGATTATCGAGGGCTACCTCCCTAAGGCATTGGGCGAGGCCGAAGTGACGGCGACCGTCAAGGCCGTGATCTCCGAAATGAACTCGCCGACCATAAAGGAGATGGGCGCGGTCATGAAGAACGTGATGGCGCGCTTTGCCGGCGCCGCGTCGACGGCAAACTGGTCAGCGATACCGTGAAACGCGAACTGGCGGGGAAGTAGACCGGATTCGCGCAAGGTACGTCCGCATCCGGCGGCGATATTACGGATACACCAACTCCGGAATTGCTGTGGCGTTCAGCGCTTGCCCACCGGCCTGACCTTGACCATCGTGCCCTCGGGCAATGAGCCGTCGAGGAATTCGACCCTGCCGTTCACGACCCGCCCATTCACCTCGCGCGGCGGATCGGCAGCGGGCTGAGCCGTAGACGGTTGCGCCTGTGTTTTACGCCCGGTTCCGGAATCCATCGCCTGGTTTGCCAGGCCGTCGGCCTCGCGGTTCTGCTCGCGCAGCACGTGTCGTATCTGAAACGATTCGAGCTTTCGGATCAGCTCCCGGGCCTCGTGCGCCATCTGCTGGAGCGTTTCGTTGCGCACTTTGTATTCGCCGCGCATCTGCTTGACCAGCAACTCCGAGTCGCTGACGACTTTCAGCGCCTTGTGTCCGTGCTTGACGGCGTATTCGAGGGCCGCCAGCAGGCCGGAGTACTCGGCGAAGTTGTTGGTCTGCACGCCCAGGTAGTCGCTCAGTTCGGCGATCCGGCGTCCGGCGGCATCGTTGATGGCCACGCCGTAGCCGGCCGGTCCGGGATTGCCTCGCGAACCGCCATCGATATACGCAACGATGCTGTCTGGGATGCGGACGATTCGCTCGGGGAAGCGAATAAATCTTCGCTGCCGGCGGTCTTCTTCTTGGGAAAGCTGCGGAAAGGCATAGAAGGCTAGTTTCAAGTCTCAGGCGTTAAGTTTCAAGTGGCATGAGCGATCCGGGCGAAAGCAGTGCATCCGAAGAAAGACTATTCCAGCGTGTCACCCTGAGGAGCGTCCGCTCAGGACGCGAGCGTGAGGGTCCATGTATTTGCTTTCGGTGAAATGCATAGATCGTCACGTCGGTTCGCAAACCGGGATCCCCGGCAACGGCTGTTTCTGCCGTTGCTGGGGTGGAACAGCGGCGAACCTCCTCACGATGACACCACAGCGAAGGATACCGTATCTCTGGTACTGCCCTCACCTGCCTTCGCGCAGCCGCGATGCCAAGCGGTAGGGCAGTCCCGCACCGATGATCTTCTGCTGTGTCAAGTCGACGTCGTAGGGGGCGCGCCAAAAAGAAACCTGGTGCTTCGCCGAGTCGTAAATGGCAAATGCGGCACGCCAGTCGCCGTCGCGGGGCTGACCGACGGAACCGGGGTTGACGAGATATCGCGTCTCATCCTCCAGCGGAAGATCGCAGCGTTCGGCGCTGCCGGGCTTGAACGCATAACTGGGATGAATGACCTGGATCTTCTTTTCCTTGTACTCCACCGCGCCCTGGATATGGGTATGCCCGAAAAAAATAAGCTGAGCCGGACTGTCGGCGAAAGCCGTGCGGGCCGAGAATTCGCTGAGGATGTACTCATCCTCGTCCCCGGGAGAGCCATGCACGAATTGCGCGCTGGCCAGCGCGGGTTCGTAGACGGGGCCGACCGGCACTTCGCTGAGCCAGGCCAGATTCTCCGGGGTAAGGCTGTTGCGAGTCCACTGCACTGCCTGCGCCGCGATCGGATTGAAGGTTTCAATTTCCTTGGGATCCGAGCACTGCACGGTCGTGGTTGCCACGCACTGTAAGACCGCCATAGGGACGGACTCGCCCGATCACCGCATTGGGGTCGGCACCGTAACCGACGGTATCGCCCAGATTGACGAACTGGTCCCAGCCCTCAACTGTGTTAAGGCACGCTTCCAGGGCTTCCAGATTGGAGTGGATATCGCTGAGAATCAGCAGTCGCACGTTTCGCTCGCAAACTGAACCACTGCTACCGGCTGCTCGCCGATTATACCGTTTGCCAAGCCCTGGGTTTAGGGCAGGGCGAAAACAGCCGGAAATCGCTGGGGTTCTCGTTCGGGCTGAATGGTGAGAAAGCCTGTTTTACGCCAACTATCGGTGTTTGGACATCTCTATGCCACGATCGGATTCATGCAAGCCTCTCTCCGAAAGCAGTGCTCGTTCAGAGGGTCCCGAGCAAAGAGTCTACTTCTTCAGGTTCCAGCGGTTTAGAGAAGATGTAGCCGCAGACAGTCACAGGCCATACCATTAAGGAGACTAACGTGTTCGGCCGTTTCTGCTCCTTCGGCGATCACGTCCATCCCCAGGTTATGTGCCAGGTTGATGATTGTCTTAACGATCTTCTGATTTCGTTCGTTCGTTGTCATCCCCATGACAAAGTAGCGGTCAACTTTCAGGGTATCCACGGGAAATCGGTGCAACTGGTCCAGAGACGAGTAGCCAGTGCCAAAATCGTCCAGGCTAAGCCGCACGCCCAGATGCTGCAGCTCCTCAAGGGTAGAGCACGTGCGCGTGGGGTCTTCCATGGCCGCGCTCTCAGTCAACTCGAGACGCAGGCTACGCCCTTTCACTCCAGTTTCGTGCAAGATCCGCGCCACTGACCACAAGATCCGGCTGCAAAATCGCTTCGCCGAGAGATTGACGCTCATCGTCAGGTGCGATTCGTGTACAGAGCGTTCTTGCCACCTGCGCAACTGAAGACAAGCCTCACGTAAAACCCAGGCGCCAATGGGAACGATGAGCCCGGTTTCTTCAGCTACGGGGATGATGATCTCCGGTCCGACCAAGCCGCGTTGCGGTGACTGCCAGCGCAGAAGAGCTTCAAAGCCCATGATGTACTTGGCCGGTAAAGAGACAATGGGTTGATAATGTAAAATGAATTCTTTTCGCTCTATCGCTTGCCGCAACTCAGATTCCAACTGCAATCTTTCGACTGCACGGTAGTGCATGGCTTGATCAAAGACTACGCATCCACCTCGCCCGGCAGCCTTGGCCCGATACATGGCAATATCCGCATCGCGCAGCATATCTTCCGCCGTGGAATATTGGCTCGCGTTAGTCGTGATGCCAACGCTGACAGTAACCGACAAGTCTTTGCCGCGCAGATGTACCGGAGCTTGGACTTTTCCCAGAATTCGATCTGCGACGCGAAGAGCATCGCTTGCTTCTTTGATATCGTCGAGAAGGATGGCGAACTCGTCTCCGCCGAAACGCGCAACGAGGTCTTCCCCGCCGGGAAAGCGACTGATTGCATCGGTGCGACGTAGGGCCCCTTGCAGGCGCTGCGCAACTTCCACAAGCAGTTCATCTCCCGCCTGGTGCCCAGACTTTCATTGATGATCTTAAAGTCATCTATGTCCAAGTAGAGCAAGGCAAAGATATCCGGGGTGGCGCTTGGCTCTTTGTAAGGACAAGGTGAGCCGGTTGTGGAATAGAGGCCGGTTGGGGAGCTTGGTTAGCGGGAAC
>CAWJGD010000008.1:0-200209 GCA_963842345.1 uncultured Acidobacteriota bacterium | reverse complement strand
CGCGCGCCGCGATCCCGGAGTCCGTGCGGGCCTGTTTTACTTCGCCTCGACGACCACGACCAGGTGCGGCACCTTGGCAACCATGCCGCGAATCGAAGGCGTGTCCTCACGCTCGACAACCTGATTCAGCCGAGTGAACCCGAGTCCCTTGACCACCAGTCTGTGCTTCACCGGACAGCTATTCATCGAACGCACGTACTTCAAGTGGATCTTCGCTCCAGCCGCTGCCTGCGGTTTCGCCGTCTTGTTCCGTGTGCGCGCCATGATCAGAGCTCCTCGACGGACTTGCCGCGATTGCTGGCCACTTCGTTGCGGTCGCGCAACTTGCGCAAAGCATCGAAGGTAGCCTTCACCACGTTGTGCGGGTTGGTCGTGCCGATCGACTTGGTCAGCACGTTCTGGACCCCGGCCGAAGTCATGACGGCGCGAACCGCGCCGCCGGCGATTACGCCCGTGCCTTCCGGAGCCGGCTTGAGCAGCACCATGCCGGAGCCGAAACGGCCGAGCGAGATGTGGGGAATCGAAGTATGCGAAAGATTGACCCGAATGAGGTTCTTCTTCGCGGCTTCAATGCCCTTGCGGATCGCCTGGGGAACTTCCTTCGCCTTGCCGGAACCATAGCCAACCACGGCGGAAGCCGGATCACCAACCACCACCAGTGCGGCAAAGGACATGTTCTTGCCGCCCTTGACCACCTTGGTGACGCGGTTGATGCTGACCACCTGGTCCTTGAGGTTGAACTGACCGGCATCGATTTTTTTCTTAACGATTGCCATTCCTGTCGATTCTCCTGGCAGGCATCCGGGGTTCCCTGCAAGCTCGCATTTGGCTTACTGGGGACTCAGTGAATGCCGCCGTTAACTCTAGAACTCGAGACCCGCTTCCCGGGCCGCCTCGGCCAAAGCTTTGACCCGCCCGTGATAAAGATAGCCCCCGCGATCGAAGACGACCTTGCGAATACCGCTCTGCTTGGCGCGCTCGGCGATTGACTTGCCGACCTGCTTGGCCGCCGCGATGTTGCCGCCGCTCACGTGAGTCTTGCCATCAGCCGCTTTGCCGAGTTCCAGTGAGCTTGCCCATACCACCGTCGTACCCTTGGAATCGTCGATGACTTGGGCGTAAATATGTCCCACCGAACGATATATGTTCAACCGCGGCCGCTCCGCCGTTCCCTGGAGCCGTTTGCGAATGCGGTCGTGAATCTTCTGCCGCGTATCATTCTTCGAAGTCTTCCTAATCATCGTTGCTGTCCTCGCCGGATTCCGCTCCGGCTCTGTCCCGGGGTTCTATACCGGGGAGAGGACGGTCTTTGAACCGCTCCTCCCGAAAACTCTCTTGACCCGCACGCTCGCCTTCACACTCCGCGAATCTTTCAACTCCTGAGATCCTTCGCTCGCTGCGCTCACTCAGGGTAGTGCGCTGCGCGCCTCAGACGGCTGGCCTGAGATCCTTCGCCGCTCCTGCGGCTCAGGATGACCGCAGCAGGCTCAGTGCACCCCAGCAAGCCTAAATTCGGGCTTGTTGGGGATCCCGCTCGGACGCCCGCTTAACGTGGTCACTTCGCTCCCGTCTTGCCGACCTTCTTCTTCAGCTTCTCGCCGGCGTAGCGAACGCCCTTTTGCTTATACGGATCAGGTTTACGCAGAGAGCGCATCTCCGCCGCAACCTGCCCAACCTGCTGCCGGTCGATGCCGCTGATCGTCAACTTTGCCTGTTTGGCATCGACCGTAACTTCGATCCCCGAGGGCAGCGGATACTCGATCGGGTGCGAGTAGCCCAGCGTGAACACGACCGTGCCCTTGCCCTTCATTTCGGCGCGGTAGCCGATGCCGACGATCTCCAGATCCCTGGTCCAACCAGTGGTGACGCCACGCACGGCGTTGTTGACCAGAGCGCGCGTCAAGCCATGAATGGCGCGTTTGGATTCGTCTTCGCGAGTAACCACGATATGGCCATCCTGCTGTGCCAGGGCCACCCCGCCAGGCAGGTGGTTCGTCACCGTGCCCTTCGGCCCTTTGACCGTCACGGTATTGCCGTCAACCGCAAAGCTGACGCCCTTGGGCACTGGAATCGGCTTTTTTCCAATTCTCGACATGCTTGTTCTCCACACCGAAACCTTCGCGGTCCCGGGCTTCCGGCCTTTGTCCTTGGACTCGGGCTCGTCTGCTCGCATCGCGCCGGACGCGATGCTGTCCGTTGCAATCCCGCGGCTTCAACCGCCGCGAACAGCTAGACCGGGCGCTAATAGATCTCGCAGAGAATCTCTCCGCCCAGACCCTGTTTCCGCGCCTGCCGGCCGGTCATAACGCCCTTCGGCGTGGTCAGGATGTTAATCCCCAAACCGCCTAGAACTCGCGGTATCTCGGCATGGCCGACATACACGCGGCATCCCGGACGTGAGATCCGCGACACGTTTGTAATCGACGCCTGATTGTCGCTGCCGTACTTCAGATACACGCGGAGAATCTTCTTGCCATTCTCTTCCGTGCTCTTGAAGTTCGCGAGGTAACCCTCTTCCTTCAGAATGCGGGCCATTTCCAGCTTCAACTTGGAAGCCGGAACGTCCACCTTCTGATGGCGCGCCTTAATGCCATTGCGAATCCGTGTCAGGAAGTCTGCCACCGGATCGGTGAAACTCATCGTATGCTTCTCCTGATCATCGTCACCCGTTCTCTTTCTCGCCTGTCGCTGGCGGCATGCGATTGGGTCAGCCTAGCCGGCGCCCAAAGCAAAGCAAATTTTGCTCCCCTTGGAAACTCGGCTTCAAGTCCGATAGACCGGACCCCGGGCCTTCCCGTGAAAGAACCTGCGATGACGTACTTGGTTCACGCTGGCGGCTCAACAGACGCCTCTTTGCGCATGTTGAGCTGACGCTCAGCCCTTGAACCGCTGCCAGCACCGGCCTCGTCGCCGGAAAAAATTCGCCTTACCAAGACGACTTGCAAACCCCGGGAATCTCGCCACGCAGCGCCAATCCGCGGAAGCACAAGCGGCAGAGGCCAAACTTGCGCAGGTAAGCGCGCGGACGTCCGCACAGCTTGCAGCGGTTGTGCTGGCGCGTGGAAAATTTCGCTTTCTTGTTCGCCTTGGCGATGCTCGATGTCTTGGCCATCTTGTCCTTTTCCCGTTGTCTCCAGCAGCACGCCGGAGTCAATCGCGCCTTGCGGGCGCTTCCCTTATTGCCAACCCTATTGCGCCCGGAACGGCATGCCCATCTGGCGCAGCAGCGCCCGTGCTTCATCGTCGGACTTTGCGGTCGTGACAATCGTGATGTTCATGCCCTTCATCTTGTCCACCTTCGAGTAATCGATCTCCGGGAAGATCAGTTGATCGCGAACGCCGAGCGTGTAATTGCCGCGACCGTCGAACGATTTGGTCGAAACGCCCCGGAAGTCGCGCACGCGCGGCAGAGCCACATTCATCAGCCGGTCGAGAAACTCGTACATGCGGTCGCCGCGCAAGGTGACCATGGCGCCGATCGGCATGCCCTCGCGCACCTTGAACGCCGCGATCGACTTCTTGGCCTTGGTAACGATCGGCTTCTGGCCGGTGATCTGCGCCAACTCGGCCACCGCCGGGTCCAGAACCTTGGCGTTCTGCGTCGCTTCGCCCACCCCCATGTTGACGACAACCTTCTCCAGTCTCGGAGCGGCCATCGGGTTGGCGAGGTTCAGTTCCTTCATCAGTGCGGGACGCACCTGCTCGAAATAACGTTTGCGCAAGCGGGCCGAAGCCGCATTGTTCAGCTTAGGACGGCCTGATTTCTGTTCCTGTACCGGCTCGGCAGCCTGCTTGCCGCCCTTCTTCGGCTGGGCGCCCGGCTTGGCGCCTTTGCCCGGTGTCTGTGGCTTCTTTTCCTTTTCGGCCATCGCTTCCTTCACTCTCTCTCACGGTTTCCGGATTGCCGCCGGGTTCGTGAGGTTCTCATTTTCGCTTTGCGCGACCCTTCGCTCGCTACGCTCGCACTTCTTGCTCAAGAGATCCTTCGCCGCTGCGCGGCTCAGGATGACCGCAGCGGGCTCAGACGCCCGCTTGACGCGGTCACTTCTCCAGCGTGTTGCTGCAGCTCTTGCAGACCCGCACCTTGCGCTCGCCACGTTCCTCGTGACCGATCCGCGCCGGACGGTTGCAGCTTCCGCAGACCAGCATCACGTTGCTGATCGCGATAGGACTTTCCTGCTCGGCGATTCCGCCCTTGATCTGCTTCTGCGGGTTGGGCCGGACGTGCTTTTTGACCACCATCACGTGTTCGACCAGAATCTTGTTCTTCTCGGGAAACACGCGAAGCACGCGTCCCTGCTTGCCCTTGTCACGCCCGGTGATCACCTTCACCGTATCGTTTCGCCGGATATCAAGAATGGCTGACATTGTTCTCCTCTAACTTTCCGGGCCGCATCGCCGACCTGGGTAACGGCTCGCGCCGCAACGGCGATCAACACGCCCTGAGCGCCCTCAGAGCACTTCCGGCGCCAACGAAACAATCTTCAAGAAACGCTTCTCGCGCAGTTCGCGGGCAACCGGCCCGAAGACGCGCGTCCCCACCGGCTCGCCGGTGGCGTCGATCAGCACGGCGGCATTCTGGTCGAAGCGGATGTACGTGCCGTCCTTGCGGCGGTGCTCCTTGCGCGTACGCACGATGACACACTTGACCACGGTGCCTTTTTTGACCTGACCGTCGGGAGAGGCCTCCTTGACCGCAGCCGTCACGATATCGCCCAGACCGGCGCTCAGCCCGGTCGAGCCGCCGAGGGGGAGAATCATCTGCAGCTTGCGCGCGCCGGAATTGTCGGCGACCTCGAGCATGCTTCTCATCATCACTGCCATGGTTCTATCTCCTCAGTCCCCGGTCGAAAGCCCCATTTCGAGCGATCATACGTGTCGCAAATGCGGCCGGCACCGGAGGACTGTCTGCCCCAACAATCGAAAAGCGGCACTTGCTGGGGGCCCCGTCGCGTTAACTGACCTCCGCGGTCTCCTGCTTTGCCTCGCCCGCCACCAACGGGGCCCGTCTGAGAATGTCCTTCAAGCGCCAGCGCTTCAGGCGCGAGAGGGGACGCGTCTCCTCGATGCGGACAAAATCGCCCAAATGAGCGATCTTCTCTTCGTCGTGCGCATAGAACCTCTTGGAATGCGCCACCACGCGACGATAGAGCGGATGAGCCTTCTGCCGGCGGACCTCGACTACGATGGTTTTCGCCATCTTGGTCGAGACCACCTGGCCGATCAACAGTTTGCGGCGGGAGCCGCTTCCAGTATTCGTGGTCTCAGGCATCGCTACTTCTTCTCCGTTCCGGTCTTGGCGGCCGTCAAGATCTTGGCGCGCTGGACGGTCTTGATCCGCGCAATGTCCTTGCGCAGGCCGCGGATCTTTTTCAGGCTCTCGCTCTGTCCCATGTTCAACTGAAACTTCAGCCGGAAGAGCTGATCGCTCAGTTCGTGCTCCTGGTGAAGGAGCTCTTCATCGGTAAAATTACGAATCTTTTCCGCCTTCATCTCGTTTCTCTCTGGCGCCGCGGACGCATTAGTGCGCGGTATGGCGCATCACGAATTTGGTTCTGAGCGGAAGCTTGTGCGAAGCCAACCGCATGGCTTCCTGCGCGTCGACTGGATTCACACCCTCCATCTCGAACAGGATCTTGCCCGGGCGGACGACGGCCACCCAATGATCGGGAGCACCCTTGCCCTTGCCCATACGAGTTTCGGCCGGCTTCTTCGTGACCGGCTTATCGGGAAACAAGCGGACCCAGATCTTTCCGCCACGCTTGACGAAGCGGGTCATGGCCACGCGGCTTGCCTCGATCTGGCGGTCGGTGATCCAGCCCGGTTCAAGCACCTTCAGGCCGTAATCGCCGAACGACAGCTCGGAGCCGCGCCAAGCCTTGCCAGCCATGCGCCCGCGCTGCTGCTTGCGGTACTTCACTTTCTTCGGCATCAACATAAGTAGTTCTCAGTTCTCGGTCCGCAGAGGCAAAGCCAGCCCCGGCTAAGTGACCGTGATACTCACCGCCTTCCGTCAAGCGCGGCTGCCTAGGCAACCGGCCAAGACGAACCAGCGGCTGATCCTAGAAACCCGCCTGCGCTGTCTGCGCATCGCGGCGGCGCTGGGTAAGGATTTCTCCCTTGTAGACCCAGCACTTCACGCCGATCACGCCATACGTCGTCTTGGCTTCGGCGAAGCCGTAGTCGATATCGGCGCGCAAGGTGTGCAGCGGCAATCGTCCCTGCAGGTACCATTCGGAGCGGGCGATTTCGTTGCCGTTTAGGCGTCCGCTCACCCGGACCTTAATGCCCTTGCAACCGAAGCGCAGCGCCGAATCCACTGCCTTGCGCATGGCGCGGCGGAAGCCAACACGCTTTTCCAGTTGCAGTGCGATCGATTCGGCCACCAGTTGCGAGTCCAACTCGGGCTTGTGCACTTCCTGGATATCGACGTACACCTCACGATTGGTGCGCTTCTGCAGTTCCTGCTTCAGCTTGTCGATTTCGGTCCCTTTGCGCCCGATGATGATGCCCGGCCGCGCCGTGCGGATGATGACCCGCAGCTTGTTGCCGGGACGCTCCACCTCGATCGAGCTGACACCGGCGGACTTGAGCTTTTCCTTCAGCTCTTCCTTCAGCTTGATGTCTTCGATCAGCAACTTGTCGAAGTCGCGATCCATGTACCAACGCGCTTTCCAAGGCTTGGTGTAGCCGAGGCGGAATCCGTATGGATGGACCTTCTGTCCCATATTTCCTTCTCTTCTCCGCGCCGGCATTGCTGCCGCGCTCATTCACATTTCGCTCGCGAATCGCCGCGGCGGTGCCGCCCGGGATACGCCTCTCAGCCGCACCCGCGGCTGTTACTTCTTCTTCGCCGGCGCCTTCTTGGCAGGCGCTTTCTTGGCCGACGCTTTCTTGGCAGGTGCTTTCTTGGCCGGCGGTTTGCGGACCGCTTTCTTGGCCGGTGCCGCCTTCGCTTGGCCTGCCGCCACAACCGCTCCCGGCTTTTCGGCAACCGCGATCTCCAGATGCGACATGCGCCGCTGGTAACGGTACGCGCGTCCCATCGGAGCCGGACGAATGCGCTTCATGCGCGGACCTTCGTTGGCGATGGCGCGCTTGACGAACAAGCGGTCGACGTCCACCTCGATGCCCTTCTCCTGGTTCATATAGTTGGCGTTCTCAATGGCCGAACGCAGCAGCTTGTGAACCAGCGGCGCCACACGCTTATTGGTGAACGCCAGCGTATTCAGGGCCTGCTCCACTCGCAGCCCTTTGATCAGGTCCAGCACCAGCCGGGCCTTCTGCGGCGAAACACGCATAAACATGGCTTTCGCAGTGAATTCCATGATCTCTGTCCCTTCAAATCTTGCCGCGCGTTCCTCGCCGGCCTCGAATCCGTTACGGTTGGCCCGCAATGCGGCCTCACTCAGAATGACCGCCTGCCCGAGATCCCTCGCTCCGCTCGGGATAATCGCCTGTGCGGCTCGTTCTTAGCCTGCCCTGAGCGAACGAAGCGAGTCGCACGGGCCGCACAATACGGCGACTACTTCGCCGGTCTTGCCGTGCTCTCGGCGGCTGCCTTCACCGAATGTCCCTTGAAGGTGCGCGTGAAGCTGAACTCGCCCAGCTTATGGCCCACCATGTTCTCGGTGACATACACGGGGATGAACTTCTTGCCGTTGTGAACGGCCAACGTGTGTCCCAGCATTTCCGGGATGATTGTCGAACGGCGCGACCAGGTGCGCAGCACCTTCTTCTCGTTGCGCGCGTTCATGCCCTCCACCTTAACCAACAGGTGTGTGTCGATGAACGGACCTTTTTTTGTTGAACGTGCCATAAATTGGATTCTCGGCTTCTAAATTTTTCGATCCTTCGACTCGCCGCTTCGCGGCTCGCTCAGGATGACCGCCTGCGAGGCTCCCGCTACGCTCACGCCTCGCATACAGCGGTCACTTCTTCCGCCGGCTGACAATGAACTTGTCAGTCCGCTTGTTGTTGCGAGTCTTGTAGCCGCGCGTCGGCTGCCCCCAAGGTGTCACCGGATGGCGCCCGCCGCTGGTTTTGCCTTCACCGCCGCCGTGCGGGTGATCGACCGGGTTCATAACCACGCCGCGGTTGACCGGACGGCGTCCTAGCCAGCGCGTGCGGCCGGCCTTGCCGATCGTGATGTTCTCGTGATCGAGATTGCCAACCTGTCCTACCGTCGCCATGCAGTCGACCAACACGCGGCGGGTCTCTCCCGAAGGCAGCTTAAGCAGCGCGTAGTCGCCTTCCTTGGCCACCAACTGCGCCTGCGCCCCCGCCGAGCGCGCCATCTGCGCACCCTTGCCCGGCTTGAGCTCGATGTTGTGCACCACCGTGCCGGAGGGAATGCTGCGCAGCGGCAGGGCGTTGCCGACCAGGATGTCGGCCTCGGGACCGCTGACCACCTTGGCGCCGACCTTCAGGCCGGACGGATGCAGGATGTAGCGCTTTTCGCCGTCGGCATAGCTCAACAGAGCGATGCGGGCCGAGCGGTTGGGATCGTATTCGATGGATGCCACCGTCGCCGGAATGCCGGCTTTGTCGCGCTTGAAGTCGATGATGCGCAGCTTGCGCTTGTGGCCGCCGCCGCGATGCCAGATGGTCAAATCGCCACGATTGCGGCGACCGCCGGTTTCCATCTTCGGCTCAGTGAGCGGCTTGTGCGGCCGGTTCGTCGTCAACTCGTCATTGACGAGCGTCGTCTGAAAACGCAACGTCGGAGTAACCGGTCTATATGTTTTGATCGCCATAGCTCTTCTCTTCTTCCAGGCAGATACCGGAAAACCGTTTCCCTGCCCAGTTTGTCGCGCCGTGCTTCACGCGACTCTCAAAATCGTTCCCCGTCCGCACCGCACCGGGTGCGCCTAGACGTTTTCGGCGTACTCGGGCATTTTTTCGCCCGCCTTGAGCCGTACGTAGGCCTTTTTCCAGTCGGGACGATAGCCGGTGAACTTTCCCCGACGGCGTTCCTTGCCCTCGAAGGTTGCCGTACGCACCTGGTCGACCTTGACTTTGAAGATCGACTGCACGGCTTCCTTGATCTGCGTCTTGGAGGCTTTCACCGAGACTTCGAAGACCAGCGTGTGCTCGGTCTCCTTCGCGCCAAGACCTTTCTCCGTGATCACCGGACGGCGGATGATTTCATACGCGGACTTTGCCATTACGCCACCTCCGCCTTCCGAGCCCGCTTGGGCGAGGAAGCCTTCAGCGAGTCTTGCAGCCTTTCCAGCGCGAGCCGGGAGAAGATCGCACGCTCGTAACGCAGCAGGTGATAGGCGTGCACTTCGGGACCGTACAGCATTTCCACGCCAGCCAGGTTACGCGAACTCAACTCCAGGTTGAGGTTCTCGTGATTGCCCGCCTCGACCAGCAATGCCGTCTTGTCGGCCTTCAGCGCGCCCAGCGCCTGGCGCATAGCCTTGCTCTTGGCGTCCTTCAGGTCGAACGCCTCGACGACCGTCAGCTTGCCTTCCGCCGCCTTGGCCGCCAGCGCCGAACGCAGCGCGCCCAAAAGCTTCTTGCGCGGAAACTGGTAATCGTAGGAGCGGGGCTGCGGTCCGTGAATCGTGCCGCCGTGACGCCATAGCGGCGAACGAATCGACCCGACACGGGCGCGCCCGGTCCCCTTCTGCTTCCACAGTTTCTTGCCCGATCCCGACACCAGCTTGCGATTCTTGGTGGCATGGGTGCCAGCCCTCAATCCGGCGCGGTAGTGCTTCACCGCTTCCCAGAGCAAGTCCTCATTGATGGCACCGAACACCTCGTCGGCCAACTCGAGGCTACCCACTTTATTGCCGGCCAGATCTAAAACATCAATGGTTGCCATAAGGTTTTCTCTTCCAACTACCCGGCGATAGAGTCTCCGCCGGGTCAATGCGGTGCGGGCCACGCGACCCGCCACCTCTTTATTTATTTCTTCTTGCTTGCCTGGCGCTTGGAAGCCTTCAACGGATCGACCGTGCCGGCGCCGGCGAAACCACGACGCTCTCTCGGCGGCTTCTTCGCCCTGGTGATCAGCACGTAGCCGTCCTTGGGGCCCGGCACGGCGCCTTCGATCACCAGCAGGTTCTCTTCCTTGTCGATTCCGAGCACGCGCAGGTTACGCGTCGTCACGCTTTCGTTTCCCATGTGCCCCGACATGCGCAGCCCCTTGAACACCCGCGACGGGTACGACGAAGCGCCGATGGAGCCCTGCACCTGAAACATGTGTCCGTGAGCCGCGGGTCCGCCGCCGAAGTGATGCCGGCGAACCACGCCCGCGAAGCCACGGCCCTTGCTGGTGCCCAAAACGTCGACAAACTTTTCGCTCTCGAACAGGTCGACCAACACCTTGTCGCCGACCTTCACGCCATCGCCTCCGGCCTGTTCGCCAGTCGCGCCGACTGCGTCGGCAATGATCGCCACCTCCCGCAGGAACTTCACCGGCGGCAGGTTGTGCTTCGTCAGATGGCCTTTCATCGGCTGCGTAAGCCGCGACTCCTTGACGAACTCAATCAACCCGAGCTGGGCCGCTTCATAGCCGTCGCGCGTGGTCGTCTTCAACTGCGTCACGACGCACGGACCGGCTTGCAATATGGTCACGGGACGAACCTCGCCCTTGCTGTCAAACAACTGGGTCATCCCGACCTTTTTCCCAAGAATTCCGTTCAGTGGCATTCGTTTGTTCTCCTCATCATGCCTGCGTTACCGCCGCTGGCACTGTAGGTGCCGCGCCCAGCGATTCTTTCTGCTCCCCAGAAGCATCTGGGGGTTTCCAGAGAACGCTGCCGGCATCCAGAGCGGAGCGAGCAATCTCGCTGCGCCCGGCTATTTATGTTCCTTGCCGTACGCCTTAATCTCGACATCGACGCCGGCCGGCAAATCGAGCTTCATCAGCGCGTCAACCGTCTGCTGCGTCGGCTCAAGTATGTCGAGCAAACGCTTATGAGTGCGGATCTCAAATTGCTCGCGTGATTTCTTGTCGACGTGCGGTGAGCGCAAAACCGTATATTTGTTCTTGACCGTCGGCAACGGGATCGGTCCGGCAATCTGAGCGCCGGTGCGGCGCGCCGTCTCGACAATTTCGCCCGTTGACTGATCGAGAACGCGGTAGTCATACGCCTTCAATCGGATCCGAATTCGCTCTTTACCAATCACAGTTGTGTCTCTCAAAAGATCGCTTTACCAGAGCTCCGCAAGTTCGCTGCTCAACCGCCCTATCTCACGCGCCTGCTTCGCTGGACCGGCGCTCGATCTCCACGCCCGTCCATCTTTCCCTGGCCGGCCTTTCGCCGGATGCCTGACTCTCGAGCGGGGAGTTTTATCCCGCCCACTCAGAACTTCCTACGCAACGATTTCCGTGATGGTGCCGGCGCCGACCGTGCGGCCGCCTTCGCGGATGGCGAAGCGCAAACCCTTCTCCATCGCCACCGGCGTAATCAGCTCGATCTCCACCGTCACATTGTCACCCGGCATCACCATCTCCGTGCCTTCCGGCAGATGCGCCACGCCCGTCACGTCCGTCGTCCGGAAGTAGAACTGCGGCCGATAGCCATTGAAAAACGGCGTGTGCCGCCCGCCCTCTTCCTTCGACAATACGTACACTTCGCCTTTGAACTTGGTGTGCGGCGTGATCGAGCCCGGTTTCGCCAGCACCATCCCGCGCTCCACGTCTTCCTTGGCGATCCCGCGCAGCAGCATCCCGGCGTTGTCTCCCGCCATGCCCTCGTCCAACTGCTTCTTGAACATCTCCACGCCCGTTACCACCGTCTTGCGCGTCTCCCGGAAGCCCACAATCTCCGCTTCCTCGCCCACCTTCACCTTGCCGCGCTCGATCCGCCCGGTCACCACCGTGCCCCGGCCCTGGATCGAGAAAATATCTTCAATCGGCATCAGGAACGGCTTGTCGATCGAACGCTCCGGCAGCGGCACATATTTGTCCACCGCCTCCATCAGCGCGTCAATCTGTTTCTCCCACTGCGCCTCGCCGTTCAGCGCCCCCAGCGCCGACCCCCGGATCACCGGCAGATCGTTCCCCGGGAAGCCATAGCCCGTCAGCAGCTCGCGCACCTCCAACTCCACCAGGTCCAGCAGCTCGGCGTCGTCCACCGCGTCGCACTTGTTCAGAAACACCACCACGCACGGCACTCCCACCTGCCGCGCCAACAGCACGTGCTCCTTGGTCTGCGGCATCGGCCCGTCGGTCGCCGCCACCACCAGAATCGCCCCGTCCATCTGC
Source organism: uncultured Acidobacteriota bacterium (assembly GCA_963842345.1). Taxonomy (GTDB): domain Bacteria; phylum Acidobacteriota; class Terriglobia; order Terriglobales; family Acidobacteriaceae; genus CAWBRT01. The sequence goes on along the minus strand of CAWJGD010000008.1, from coordinate 187,986 downwards.
GCCGCCCCGGTGATCATGTTCTTGATGTAGTCGGCGTGCCCCGGACAATCCACGTGCGCATAGTGACGATTCGCCGTCTCGTACTCCACGTGCGCCGTCGCAATCGTGATCCCGCGCTCGCGCTCTTCCGGCGCATTGTCGATCGAGTCGAACGAGCGGAACACAATCTTCGGATTGTGCTTCTGCAAAACCTTCGTGATCGCCGCCGTCAACGTCGTCTTGCCATGGTCAATGTGCCCAATCGTCCCCACATTCACGTGCGGCTTGCTGCGGTCAAATTTCTCTTTCGCCATTGCTCAAAGCTCCTCAATTCACTGGCGAGCCATTTCGGCCCGCACCGAAAAACTTTGTGAAGCACTATTGCCCGGAATACGCCCGCGCATCCCAATCAACTGAACTATCTCGTCGAAACCCTGCCCTGCACTTTGGCCACGATCTCCTCGGCAACCGCGCGCGGCGCCTCTTCGTAGCGCGAGAAGTGCATGGAAAACGTTGCCCGGCCCTGCGTGTTCGAGCGCATCTGGGTGGCATAGCCGAACATTTCGGCCAGCGGCACCATCGACTTGACCACCTCGGAGCCGGCGCGATGCTCGATGCCCTCGATGCGGCCGCGGCGGCTGTTCAGATCGCCAATGATGGTGCCCATATACTCCATGGGCACGACCACTTCGACCGACATCACCGGCTCCAGCAGAACCGGGCTCGCCTTGCGGGCAGCCTCTTTGAAACCCATCGAGGCTGCAATCTTAAACGCCAGCTCGTTCGAGTCGACATCGTGGTAGCTGCCGTCGTAGAGCGTTGCCTTGATGTCAACCATCGGGTAGCCCGCCAGAACGCCGCCTTCCATGGCTTCCCTGATTCCCGCCTCGACCGGCTTGATGTATTCCTTCGGGACCGAGCCGCCGACGATATCGTTTTCGAATTCGAAGCCCTTGCCGGCGCCGCTCGGTTCGATACGAAGCTTGACGTGGCCGTATTGCCCGCTGCCGCCGGTCTGCCGGATGTACTTGCCCTCGGCTTCGGCCTTCTTGCGGATGGTCTCGCGATAAGCGACCTGCGGTTTGCCGACGTTGGCTTCCACGTTGAATTCGCGCATCATGCGGTCGATGATGATCTCCAGATGGAGCTCGCCCATGCCGCTGATGATCGTCTGGCCGCTGTCCTGATCGGTCGCAACCCGGAAGGTCGGATCCTCCTGCGCCAGCTTGCTGAGCGCAATCGACATCTTTTCCTGGTCGCTCTTGGTCTTGGGCTCGACGGCAACGGCAATCACCGGGTCGGGAAACTCGATCGACTCCAGCACGATCGGGTGCTTTTCGTCGGAGATGGTGTCACCGGTCGTCACGTTCTTCAGACCGACGCAGGCGCAGATGTCTCCGGCGAGAACTTCCGTAATCTCCTCGCGCTTATTGGCGTGCATGCGCAGCAGGCGCCCGATACGCTCACTCCGCTGCTTACGCGGGTTATAAACGCTGTCGCCGCTCTTCAATCCCCCCGAATAGGCGCGGATGAACGCCAACTGGCCGACAAAGGGATCGGTCATGATTTTGAAAACCAGCGCCGCAAAGGGCTCTTGGTCGTCCGGCTTGCGAATTTCTTCCGCGCCGGTCTCCGGGTTCTTGCCCGTGACCGGAGGAATGTCAAGCGGCGAAGGCAGGAAATCGACAACCGAATCCAGCAGCGGCTGCACGCCCTTGTTCTTGAACGCCGTGCCGCAAATGACCGGGAAAAGCTTCAAGGCGATGACGCTTTTGCGAAGCGAAGCCTTCAGCTCTTCCTCGCCGATTTCTTCGCCCTCGACATACTTCGCCATCAGCTCTTCGCCGTCGTCGTTCTCTACGACGCTCTCGACCAGGAGCTGATGATAGGCCTGCGCCTTCTTCTTCAACTCCGCCGGAATCTCCTCGATCGAATACTCCGCGCCGAGGGTCTCGTCGTGCCAGAAGATGGCCTTCATGGCAAACAGATCGATGCAGCCCTTGAACTTGTCTTCGTGCCCAATCGGATACTGGATCGCCACCGGACGGGCGTTGAGACGCTTGCGGATGGTGTCAATGGCGTGCTCAAAGTCGGCGCCCATCTTATCCATCTTGTTGATGAAGCAAATGCGAGGTACGCCGTACTTATCGGCCTGACGCCAGACGGTTTCCGACTGCGGCTCGACCCCGTGCACGGCGTCGAATACCGCGACTGCTCCATCGAGCACACGCAACGAGCGCTCCACCTCGGCGGTGAAATCCACGTGCCCCGGCGTATCGATGATGTTGATGAGAAAGTCGCGCCAGGAACAGGTCGTGGCGGCGGAAGTAATCGTGATGCCGCGCTCCTGCTCCTGCGCCATCCAATCCATGGTCGCCGTGCCCTCATGCACTTCGCCAATACGGTGCGTGCGACCCGTATAGAAGAGGACGCGTTCGGTAGTTGTAGTCTTACCGGCATCGATGTGCGCCATGATGCCGATATTCCTGCAACGCTCTAATGGAACCTGTCTTGCCAAAACTTCCTTCTAATCCTTGCTTGTCATCGCTTGTCATCGCACGGGGCATGAGCCCGCGCTGGTTTTAGCGGCGTTCCGCAAACTCAGGCGGAACGACTGCTGTTCGTTACCCACGCAATGGCGCTATCGGCACTACCAACGATAGTGAGCGAAGGCCTTGTTGGCCTCGGCCATGCGGTGTACGTCTTCCTTCTTCTTGATGGCTGCGCCTTTGCCGTTGGCGGCATCCAGCAGTTCGTTGGTCAGCTTGTCGACCATGCCCTTTTCCGCGCGCCCGCGCGCATACGTCAGCAGCCAACGGATTGCCAACGAGGTGCGCCGGTCGGGATTGACCTCGATGGGCACCTGGTAGTTAGCGCCACCGACACGGCGGGTCTTGACTTCCAGCAGCGGCTTAACGTTCTCAACCGCTTTTTTGAACAACTTCAGGGCCTCGTCGCCGCCCTTCTGCTGGAGGTTTTCCAGGGACTTGTAGAAGATTCCCTGCGCGGTACTCTTCTTGCCGCCCCACATCATGCAGTTGACGAATTTATTGGCCAGCGTGGAGTTGTAAACCGGGTCGGGAATCGGTTCACGCTTCGGAACAAATCCTTTTCTAGGCATCCTGAAAACTCTCTTTCGCTGCTTCAACGGCGATAACGCCGACTACGGAACGTCTAACTCACATCCCTTGCTGCGCTCGGGACAACGACTCGCGGCTCAGACGCCGCGAAAACCAGATCCTTCGCCGCCGTGCGGCTCAGGATGACCGCTGCGGGCTCGATGCACCCCATCAAGCCTGAATTCGGGCTTGCTGGGGACCCCGCTCGAACGCTCGCTAAACGCGGTCACTTGGGACGCTTCGCCCCATACTTGGACCGCGACTGCTTGCGATTGGCCACGCCAACCGAGTCGAGCGTGCCGCGGATGACGTGATAGCGAACCCCCGGCAGGTCTTTCACACGGCCGCCGCGGATCAGCACAATCGAGTGCTCCTGAAGATTGTGACCGACGCCGGGAATATAGGTGGTGACCTCGATCCCGTTGGTCAAACGAACACGAGCAACTTTGCGCAGAGCCGAGTTCGGCTTCTTGGGCGTCTGGGTGTACACACGAGTGCACACGCCGCGCTTCTGCGGGCAGGCCTGGAGCGCAGGGCTCGCCGTCTTGTATCGCGGCGCCGTGCGACCCTTGCGGACCAATTGATTAAACGTAGGCACTCTTGCAGCTCCTTGTATCCGGCGCGCATGCGCGCCATCAGAAAGCGCGCGTCGCCCGGCCAGTGCACCCATACTCGCGTACTCTGGCTCATCTTGCGGGCACGTTTCTGCGTCCGGGTCCCTGGCAGACGCCGTTTTGCGTCTGTTGAGGTTCACAACCATCCGGGCTGACCGGCTCTTGAGCCCGGTCATACTTCCCCGCAGCGCGGAGAATGTGCAGTTTCCTTAAGATTTACGAGCTAGCGACGGTGGCACCTAGACCAATCCCCACCGCAAACAACCGCGGCATCCCAGGGGGCCGATACTCCGTTTCGCAGCTTTGACCTGCATACCCCTTCGCATAGGGCGAAAGGTAGCGCAGATCGTTTCAGCGAGGGAGCCCTTTTCTACCGACGCGGCAAGCGCGCCATGGGCCATGACTTCTACAGCTCAACCAGAACCGCTACAGGCAAGCCAATCGTACTCGCAGAACCAATCCACTATAGCAACTCGCGACAAAGCCGTCAACCGCGCCTGCTCCCGAAGCACGGATAAAGAATTCTACCATCACCGGGGGCGCATCTCCAAAGTCGTGCCGGCACAATGACCACGCGGCGGCGGATTTTCCACCCCCGTGGATAGAGCCTTGACATTCGACCGCACCCTCGCCATCGCAGCACAGCCTGCATTCGCCTGCGGCATGGGCGAGTTTAACCTGGATAGAAACAAGCTCCTTCGGCTTGCGGAACACCTTCGCCAGACACTACACTGGCTCATCCAGTGGAAAACGAACCGCACGTAGCCCGTGCGGGGAGGATGCATGCGGCGGTCGCGAACGACATTTGCCTTTTTGGCTCTCCTTCTTTTCTGTATTGTCTCAATTTTGCCAGGCTGCGGGGGCTCTAATGCCGGCAAAGTTGTCAGCATCACGCTGACACCGTCGCCGGTCTCAGTGGCTTATGGCCAGCACAACATTGTACTGACGGCTACGGCGCTCAATAGCACCAACGGCGCCGTGAGCACCTCCTTTACGTTTGCGTCCAGTAATACAGCGGCGGTCTCCATAGCCCCCGACGGAACACTCTGCGGCGGCACTTGGGACGCTAACTTCGTCACTTGCAGCAAACCCGCGACTCTGAAGCCTGCGACCGCAACCATCACCGTCACCGCGCAGACCGTCACCCAAACTGTTCAGGCTTACGTACACGAAAAAGTGGACAGCGTAGTAATTAGCGGCGGTCCGGGAGTAGGGTCGAGTGGGCTCATCTGTGCATCGAGCACGCAGTGTACCTGCACATCCTTATCTACAGTATTCGGTTCAACCCCCAGTGCAACGCCGCAATTCGCGGCCAAAGCTATTAGCAACGACCCGACTGTTTGCAATTCGCAAACCCCTTCTGCCAAACCGCCGTGTGACATCACCGCCGACCTGACTGCGCAGAATACCAGTGTCACTCCCTTCCAATGGTCGAGCAGTGACACCACCATCGCCACAATCGACACCTCCGGGACCTCGACCGCCGGAACGGTGACGCCTATCGGTCCAGGCCAGGCGAACATTTTTGCCTCGACTGCCGGGGTCAACAGTTCCTCGGTGCCATTTGCGACCTGCCCTGTCACCTCGATTACGCTGACAGCTCCGGGCGCGGCCAATAGCGGCCTCGGCCCGCTCACGCTCACTCCAAGTGGAACCCAGACCCTTTCGGCTGCGGTCACCGATACGGCCGGCCAGACCATCACCTATTCCACCGGGAATGCGACCAGTTTGGCACTGAACTACCCCGCCCTGAGTTGGTTAAGCACGGATCTCTATGCCGCCACCACAGCAGTGCAAACGACAACGGTAAAGACGACGACGAGCGGCATTACCACCAGCCAAACCGTGCCTTTGCCGACTGCGACTGCAACCGGGGTTATCAGCGGATCTGCGTTGCTGGCGGCCTCGTGCACGCCGCCGAGTTGCAACAAGAACCTGTTTCCGGTGTACAGCAATCCAATCGTCACCACCAATTCGGGGAGCAACACCGCCACGGCATACATCGCCAGCTCGCAAAGCCAAACCATGTTGTCCCTAAACCTTGGATCGAACTTAGTTGGCGCCACCTACCTCCTCCCTAACGTTCCGAACTCATTTCTGTTCAACAAGCAGGGGACGAAAGCGGTGCTCGGATCAGCGAATGGCGTGTTCGTGTTCGACCCTGTGGCCGTCCCCCCACCTTCTCGCCATTTCCGTTCAACGGAACCGTGTTGAGCATATCGCCGGACGGCACACTAGCGGCGTTGTTCGGGCAGGTTGCGGGTCAAAATCAAAACTCGATCGGCATCATCAATCTCAGTACGAACTCCTTGGCGGCCACCTTTTCGGTCTCGGGAACCGCTGCCACCGCCGATTTTTCGCTCGACTCTCGATACCTGTGGGTCGCCGTGACCCCACCCGTCGGCAGCACGGCGGGAAATCGTGTCTACGTCTACACGGCGGGCACGGTAGGCACGCCGGGTGTGGGTTCGACCTTCTTCACCGTCAGCAGTCCGGTTAACGGCTTGGCATTCCTGCCGAGTGGACCGCTCGTGTATCTTGCGGGCGACACTACAGCGGCGAGCATCGCAGCCCGCGCGACCTGCTTTGGCGGCCAACAAAATGCAGTGTCAGCTTCCACGGTTACAAGCGGCGCCGACTTGCCCAACGGTGTCGTCGACGTGCAAGCGGGCGTGGCTCCCACGAACATCCGCGCCTTGCCCAACGGGACAGGGATTCTGGCACTCGACCTGCCCAACAACATCGACGTGGTAACGTTGGCCAACCCTGAGGTGCCGTTCGTCGGATGTCCGCCGGCCCAGAGCGGAGCCATTGATAATCCCGTGGTGCAGCAAAACCTTGGGCTGGGCGCTACGGCGGTAAACCAGTTCCTAGTGACGTCGGATAGCAACACCGCCGTGTTCACCAGCACCGGCGGCACCAGCGGCGTCATCGTCCTCGTTAACCTCGCCAACCTGCAATCACTGAAAACGACAACCTTCACTCTGGCAAACAACGTAACTCTTCAGGATTCGACAGGCTTATTGTGCAAGGGCGACGTTCCCGCCAATGGCAGTGGATTCGTTGTCGGCGGCAGCGATGGCAACCTGCACGAGATTCTCGTTAGCTCACCCGCGGAGACGGTGGTCCTCCTCACCGGGGGGCTTACACAGGCAGATGGAGTAACGGCCGCGCTGCCCAATCTGGTCGCCATTCGCAACCAGTAGCAGACCGCGAAAAAGCCGCTTAAAATCGCGGCGAGGACTTAAAGGTCCGCTTCGAAATCATCCATGTCGAGACCGTGATAGGTCAGGCCGTCGCGCAGTTTGGACTTCATTCTCTCGGGCGTCGATTCCACCAGGGCGCGAACCGCCGTTTCCATCGCGATCTCTTCCTCTCCCATTTCTTCGGCTATGGCTTCGGCTCTGGGGCCGGCCTTCTCCTCGACCACGTCGCGGACGTTTGCTGGAAGGTAACGCAACAATTCGGCGAGGATCTCCGTCGCTTCATCGGACCATTGCATGATTCCCTCGAATCAGGAAGTTGTAATGAAAGCTCAATGACGATGGCCGCCCTCAGGAAGTCGAGTTAAGTTCCCTGGCGACGCTGTCGAGCACGCCGTTGATGAACTGCACCGACTCCGGCGTTGAGAATCGGCGGGCGATTTCCAATGCTTCGTTGATGACTACGGGCTTCGGCGTTTTAGGAAAACACAGAAACTCCGCCACTCCCGCGCGCAAAATGTTGCGGTCGACGGCCGCCATGCGCTCCATGCGCCAGTGTTCGGCATGCTGCTCGATGATCTTGTCGATTTGCTGGCAACGATCCATGGCGAAGCGGAACAGGTCGCCGGCGAAACCGCGAATGCTGTCCTCAAGATCGCTGCGCTCCGCCCAGAAAGTGCGCTCGACCTGGTCCACACTCTGGTGGCCCATGTCCGACTGGAACAGCATTTGCAATGCAAGCTCGCGTGATTTTCTTCGGGTTCCCATTGTCTTCCTGGAAAGGGTTCGGTTTCCTCAAACCGTGCATTACTTCGAGCGGACCACGTCAGCGGGGCTTCCCGGCAGCCAGCTTTCGTAAGTTTGCCATTTCGACCGCGGCCAGTGCCGCCTCAAAACCTTTGTTGCCGGCCTTGAGCCCGGCGCGATCTATCGCCTGCTCCAGAGTGTCGCAGGTCAACACGCCGAACCCCATCGGGACATTGGTCTCCTGCATCGCCTGGCCGACCCCGCGCGTCGCTTCGTTGGCGATCGCTTCGTAATGAAACGTGTCTCCGCGGAGCAGGCAACCGAGACAGACCAGTGCGTCGAAGCGGCCCGTCTGCGCCAGCATACGAGCCGCGGCTGGAATCTCGAACGCTCCCGGAACGCGCACGATCTCGATATCCTCGCTCTTGGCGCCGGACATCCGCAAGGCGTCGAGCGCGCCCGCCAGCAAACGCTCGGTGATGAAGGAGTTGAACCGGCTTACGACGGCGGCAAAGCGAAGACCGGCGGCAGCGAGGGACCCCTGCTTCGCCGGCTGACGCCAGTTCTCCCGGTAGGAGAAAATCGCGAGCCGGCCATGGCCCTTGAGAAGCTCGATGGTAAACATGCGCGCGCCCCAGTCGCAGTCGGCAATCTCGCGAACCACGGTGCATCCGAGACGATGCACCTGTTCATAGATAATGTCGGCGTTATCGACTTCCAGGATCAGTTCCGCATCCGGAAAGCCTTCGCCAATGCCGATCTCGATACCGGATTCGGGAGCTTGCAACTTGATGCCGCGACTGCGAGGGCGCTCCCAGCTTTCGCCGCGCTCGAACCCCAGCGCTTCCAGAAACCCCACCAGCGCGCCATAGTCCTCCGCGTTGGCGGGCAGCAACAGACGATGAATTGACTTAATCATTCCGAGGATTGTTTTACCACACCAGGATGGAAATCGCCGCCACTATCGTCAGGCAAACGCAAGTTGGCGCGGGCAAAAGAATTATGACCGCCTGCGAGCGGCAAAAAGCCGATTGCCGTTTAGAGAAAACTCGCAAAACCGGCAACCGGCTTCGATTTTCGACCGTCGTCCGGCTCGCAAGCACCCGGCGATCACCTCTACTTGCCTTTGAACTGCGCCGGACGCTTCTCCAGAAAGGCGCGCGTGCCTTCGACTTTGTCCTCGGTCGAGCACACCACTCCATACAGCGCGGCTTCGATAAACGATCCTTCCTGGGTCGTCACTTCCAGACCTTTGTTGACCGCCTCCATCACAAACTGCACCGCCACCGGAGCATTGGCGATAATCTTGTTCGCGATCGCTTCGGCTCTCGCCATCAGTTCGCCCGCGGGCACAATCTCGTTCACCAGTCCGATTCGATAAGCCTCTTCCGCCGGAATCAGATCTCCCGTAACCAGTAGCTGCATTGCGAGGCCCTTGCCCACGATCCGCGGCAGACGCTGCGTGCCGTTAAATCCTGGGATGATGCCAAGCTTAACCTCCGGCTGGCCGAACTTGGCATTGGGAGCGGCGATGCGGATGGCGCAAGCCATAGCCAGCTCGCATCCGCCGCCGAGAGCAAAGCCGTTGATAGCGGCAATCACCGGCTTGCCAAGGTTTTCGATTAGATCCATCACGCCCTGCCCTTTTCGGCAATACTCCTTGCCCTCGACAGGCGCGTAGCGAGACAGTTCCGGGATGTCCGCCCCGGCTATGAAAGCTTTGTCACCTTCGCCTGTCACAATCGCGACTCGTACCTCGGAATCGTTCTTCAGGTCGTGGAAAGCCCCGCGCAACTCGTTAATAGTGGCCATGTTGAGCGCATTGAGCACCTTGGGACGTGCAATGGTGACGTAGGCGATCTGGTTCTTCTTTTCGACCCTGATGTTTTCATACTGCACGGGGGCTACAGTCGATGACATGGTTATGCTCCTTGCACTTAGGCCAGCTCTCCCTTGAGCGCCGCGTCCTGGGGCACCGGCTTCTCGGCATTAGACCAGTCGTAGAAACCCTTGCCGCTCTTCTTGCCATACCATCCCGCCAGCACCATTCGCTTGAGTAGCGCCGGCGCGGCAAAACGTCGTTCCTTGAACTCGTCGAACATCACGTGAGTGATGTAGTAAGTGGTATCGAGCCCGACGAAATCCAGCAACGTGAGCGGTCCCATCGGGTGGCCGCAGCCGAACCTCATCGCCAGATCGATATCGCTGATCGAGCCTACGCCCTCCTCGTACGCCCGAATGGCATCGAGCATATAGGGCACGAGCAGCCGGTTCACGATAAAGCCGGTCTTGTCGCTGGTGCGCACCGGAACCTTCCCCAACCTCAGGGCAAAGGCCACGGCCGCATCCATTACCTTTGGGTCGGTCGCAATCGTGCGGATGACTTCGACCATCTTCATCAGCGGCACGGGATTAAAGAAATGCAGCCCGATGAATCGCTCGGCGCGCGTCGTGGCGGTCATCACCTCGGTCACCGAAATCGATGACGTATTGGTCGCAAAGATCGCATCGCGCTGCACCGTCTGATCGAGCCGGGCAAACATCTTTTTCTTCTCTTCCACGTTCTCGATGATCGCCTCGATGACGATATCGGAGGCGGCGAGATCTTCGGCCTTCAGCGTGCCCTTGATGCGAGCGCGCACGCTTTCGGGAGTTTCCGTGATGGTTCCCTTCTCGGCGAATTTGGCCAGCGATTTTCCAATCCCGGCGAAACCCTTGTCGAGAAAACGCTGCTCGGCCTCGAGCACAACCACGTCGAAGCCGGCCATCGCAGATACCTGCGCAATTCCACTGCCCATCAGCCCGCAACCGATAACTCCAACTTTCTTGATCTCCATGTGTGCTCTCCAGATTGCATGATAAAAGATCGATGAGGTCACGTTTCGAGTCAGAAAAAACCGTTCCCAACCTCCACTCCGGCGACAGCAAGCCACCTCGCCGTCGCTCGGCTCAGAGCTTGTGGCTTTTTCGGACGGTGCCCCACTCTGCCGCAGTTAGCAGATGTGGGACTTGGGCACCAGTCGAACTACCCCACGTTAGCCAAAAGCGGGCGAACGTGGGGCACCAAGCGGCTACCGGGGTCCCCAACAAGCCAGTTGTTGGCTTGTTGGAGTTGACTCAGCACCGCAGGTTTTCCACGATCATGGCGATGCCCTGTCCGCCGCCGATGCACGCCGTGGCCAGTCCGTAGCGTGTCTTGCGGCGCCCAAGTTCGTAAAGCAACGTAATCACCAAGCGCGTGCCGGAGGCGCCCAGCGGATGCCCCAGCGCAATCGCTCCTCCGTTGACGTTAACCTTGTCGCGATCGAGGCCAAGCTCTTTCTCGACCGCCAGATACTGGGCGGCAAAAGCTTCATTCACTTCGACGAGATCCATGTCGGCGAGATCGAGCCCGGCCCTCTTGAGCGCCTGCCGGGAAGCGGGGACAGGCCCCGATCCCATGATCTTCGGATCTACGCCGGCCACCGCCCAACCGACAATGCGTCCGAGCGGATTCAGTTTGCGTCGCTCGGCCTCGGCGAGCGGCATGACGACCACGGCGGCGGCGCCATCGACGATTCCACTGGCATTGCCGGCCGTAACCGCGCCGTTTTTCCCGAACGCCGGCTTCAGCCCGGCAAGGCTCTCCAGCGTCGCATCCGGACGCACATGATCATCTTTCTCGAAGCGCTCTCCGGTGGGTTCGCCGCGGCGATTCCTCAACGCCACCGGCGTGATCTCCGCTGCCAGCCGGCAGGCCACCTGCGCTTCATGGGCCAGGCGCTGCGAACGCAGGGCAAATTCGTCCATCTGCTCGCGGGTGATTCCTTGCTGCTGCGCGTACAGCTCCGCCGTGTTGGCCATGTACATCCCGCAATAGCTGTCAAGCAGCGCGACCATCAGGGAGTCCTCGAGTTTGCCCTCGCCCAGCCCGACTCCCCAGCGCATTCCACGGATGACGTGCGGCGACTGCGACATCGATTCCATGCCGCCCGCCAGAACCGCCTGCGCTTCGCCAAGCTGAATCAGTTGAGCGGCGGTGATGATCGACTGTATGCCCGAACCGCATAGGCGGTTGACGGTAAGAGCCGGCGTCTCGATGGGCAGGCCGGCCCGCAGCGCCACGTGCCGCGCGCCGTAGAGCGCGTCTGCGGAAGTTTGCATGGCGTTGCCGAAAACGGCATGGTCGAACTCGCGCGCCTCCAATCCGCCGCGACGGATTGCCTCCTGGCTCGCGATCGCGGCAAGCTCGTTTGCGGTGAAATCACGCAAGGCTCCGCAATAGCGGCCCATCGGCGTGCGCGCCCCGCTGACAATAGCGATATCAACCGGTGTCATCATAAGATTGGCTTTGGACAGAAGTGTATTTAACAGGAAGACACACATGCTTTCGTCCATGCCAGCGGACGAAACCAGCAGAGTTTATCAGCAGCTTCCGAGATATGGCAATCAGCGCGGACCGAATTCGGCGAGCTGTACAGCCGGGGCCGAATAGGCGAGCGCGTACGCCGCTCCCACCTCGGTGGTTTTCGCTTGTTCCAGGGCGTTTTCGAGGCGGTTGATCACTTCGGTAGCGATGTCGACGGCATCGAATAGCGGATCGAGCTTAGCTTCAGCCGCGCCGACGGTCAGCACCGGGGCGCACCCGCTATCCCCGCAGGCTTTTTTCAGGGCCCGCCTTAAGTCGTCGATCACAAGCGATGCGTCTTTCCCGGAGGTGCTTGCCAGCAGAACGGCAATTTGCGCCGGTCCATAGCGGACAGCCAGATCATTTTGCCGCAAGTGCGAACATACGGTTTCCCCGGCATTTTGCATGAGCTCCTGCCAAGCCTGAGGGTCGCCCTCCGGCGCCGAATCCGGGGCGGCGAATTCGAGCAGCAAGAGCGTGAGCGGACTTCTCTGCGCCTTCGCGCGTGCGACTTCGGCAAGCAATACATCGAGATAGGACGAGCGCTTGAGCAGTCCGCCGGCCTGAGGCGGAGGGTCGACCGGAGCCTGGACGCGTACAACTGGCGCACCCCGCGGCTGAAGGCCGAGCATGATGCAAAGTTCCCGAAGGCTCGCGTTGTGCTCCTCCTCGAACGGAAACCTCTCCCGTATCTTCGCCACCGTGCCGGCAGCCTGTGCCAGGAGCGAGTAGCGACAGAAGAGCTCGGCCTCGACCATGAGGTCTTCCAGCAGCGCAAGCTGATTCGCGGCGGGCGGGTTCTCTTCCTGGATCGCGGGCGTAGTGCTGATTGCGGCCAGACGACGACACAGGCCGCTCAACCGCCCTGAATCGACCTTGTCTCGCAAGCTCTCCAGACGCGCCTGGTGCCCGCCCTCGTAGGCGTCGACATCGACGGCACGTTCCAGGGCGCTGGTCGCGCGCTCGAAGTCTCCCGTCGCCATATAGTGATCGAAGAGTCTCGCCAAGGTCGCCGTCAGGTCCGTCTCATGATTGGCGGAATCGTATAAAGTGGCCAAGTATTCCAGGAAAACGGGCCCCGGGTGCCGCGTCCCGGCCATTTGCTTGGTAAGCGCGACGAACTCGCGGCGCAGTCCGACCCTGCGCTGGAACTCCTCCAGCCGGTGCGAGAGATCGACGGCATGCTCCTCCTGGCCGGCATCGACCGCGTGGCCGATCAGTTCAACCACCTTCTCCAGCCATTGCCGCGGATCGCGCTGAAAAAGTTCCCAGATGTAAGGTTCGGCCTGAACCGGGCGGCCCGCACGCATCAGCGCAATGCCATAAGGCTCGCGCGCTTCCGCCGGACTGGACGGATAATTTGCCAGCGGCTCCAGAATTCTTACCGCCTGCGCGGGATCGGTCTCCAGCAGCGCGGAGCCATGGCCGAGTGCCGCAACGACGTTTGCCGGATCGAGCGCGTAGGCCTTGGCAAATTGAGCGGAGCCGTCGACTCCATGGCGCTGAAACTCCAGCGCCACTCCGGTGTATGCGGTGGCAGCCTCCCGCGTCAGACCCTGATTCATGGCCGCGTCGGCAAGCTGCTGGAAGCGCTCGGCAGTCGGGTCGAGTTTGGTCAGGCGTTCCAGAATCTGAAAGACCTCGGCGTCACGGCGCAACGTTCGATAACCGTTGAGCGCGGTCTCGTAGGCGAGCACCGTCTCACGCTGGTTTGTCCGCCCACTCAGCCGGGCAAATAGGAGGGCCTCTTCGGGGAGCACGGGACGTAAGCGGCTCAGACGCTTATAGGTCAGTGTGGCCTTCGACAGGTTCGATTTTTCCGCATAGAAATGGAACACCTCGCTCAACTGCTCGGCAGCCAGGGTAGGCTGGTTCAGCGAGGCGTAAACCTCGGCGACCGATTCCTTCGCTCCTGCATTGGCCGGATCAATCCGAAGAACCCTGAGATACTGGCTCAGCGCTGACTTCAACCTGCCCCTTTGCAGGGCTTTTTCCGCCCTTTGCACGTACTTGGGGATATCCGCGGGCGATTGATCGAAATATTGAATTCCCAGCATAGGAACCTGCGACGACAGATTTGCTGTTGAGCAGGAAGTTAATCACTTATCTGGCCCCGGGGGCAGGTAACGACAGTTCCGATTCCGCTGCCCGGGGTGGTGCATGGGGGATTGCCTGACAGTACATGTACGACCCGCTACTTTGTGGGTAGTCACGGGATAATCACTTTGCGCTTAGTAATTATCCCTTGACAGCAGGTACTCACTTATTGTAGGTTAGTACCTGAAAGCAGGTACGACGATGAAAGGCCGCAACTCTAACGCCAAGCCGAACATGATTCCGTTCACGGTTCAGGACTTCGAGCGCATGTTTCCGAACGATGCCGCCTGTCTTGAATGGCTGCGCAATTACCTCTATCCCGATGGGGTTTACTGCATCAAGTGTGCGCGTGTGACCAAGCATCACCGGATGCAATCGCGTCCTTCTTATTCTTGCGATTCCTGCGGCCATCATGTGCATCCGACAGCAGGAACGATCTTCCACAAGTCGCCCACTCCGCTGCGGCTGTGGTTTCACGCAATCTACTTGCTCGCCTCTACTCGCTGCGGCATCTCTGCCAAGCAGGTTCAGCGAGAGATCGGGGTCACTTACAAAACCGCATGGCGCATGTGCAAGCAGATCCGCTCCATGCTGGAAGAGGATTGCGGGCCGCTTGGCGGCAAGGGCTCTCCCGGCGTTGAGATGGACGAAACCTACTACGGCGGTCGCATCCGCGGCGTCGCCAACAAGAACAAAAACAAAACCTGCGTCGTTGGAGTAGTCGAACGCGGCGGCAAAATCTCGGCCCTTGCCACTATGGACAAAAGCGGGGCTACCCTGCTCGGAATCGCCAGAGAAAAGATTCTTCCCGAGTCGGTTGTGTTCACCGACGAAGCCACCATGTATGACGGCATGACGCACATGAATCGCGGATACGATCACCGCCGCATCCATCACAGTACCAAGGTGTACGTGGTCGGCACGACACACACGAACACGATTGAAGGGTTCTGGGGCTTGGTCAAGAATGGACTTCGCGGTGTTTTCCATTCGGTCGGACATCATTATTTGCAGAGCTACCTAAACGAATACTCTTTCAGGTACAATCGCCGCCACGACACGCAGCCGATGTTTACGAGCTTTCTAAAGCAGATTGAGAAGCGCGATGCGGTTGCATGGCGAATGCCTGTTGAAGTTGCGCCGTTCTGACTGAATTTTGGCCGCACATCACGCTCACATTGCCAAAGGTCTTACGGTCATCGGCCTGCGGCTGGAGCATAAGCGAATTGCTGATGCGCGGAAAGTGATCGACCCAATGATTTATCTACTCGAATAGCTTTCGCTTCCAATTCGAGAGCGGATTCCGCCGAAAGGCGGCGGAAGCAATCGGGCTTGCATTCCACGATTTCTAAACCGCTAATCGCACCTGAGTTCAATTTTGCAGCCGCAACAATGATCTGGGCAGCAAGCGGAATAAGTTGTGCTACTGGTATCCGCTCGTAGTAACGTTCCGCCAAAAACCACGCCGCATTTGCGTTATCCCCCGCACAACACTTATCCCCTATGGGTTGGCACATTGGCTGATCTGGTACGCCGTTCACAGTTGCTACCTCAAACAATAGGAGCTGAAGCGATGGACGTGCAGAAACAATTAAACAGTGAGCCTCTTTGCGGGGAGCCAGCTCAAGGATCGACCTTGCGGCCTGTTCAATTGGAGTAATCGGGGATTGCCAGCACCCATCGGGAAGCCTCAAAAGCGCGTCTGCAATCGCCCCCGAGGTCTCCATGTTCCTTGCATAGCTCACGGCGATGCAGCGCTCGTAATCTATTTTTATCTTGGACGCCTCAAAGGACCTACGCGGGTACTGCTCACTTACCGTCCATTTGGTATCACTCGCGAGCACAATACCGTCACTGCCTACCAGCGCAACCTGCATCGTCATAGGAAATTCCTCCTGTGATATAGGGGAATGTCCAGTATGCAGGAACTCGGGATTGTGTAAACCGGAAAAGTTTGTCAAGTCGCGGTCGCGATGAGAAAGCCGCCCCAAAACGGGCGGCCCAATTGGCTCGTGATTTGTTTGATGTTATTTCTTATCGGATGGCGAAATCTTGCGGCTGGTCTTCTTTAGCGCAGCCTCGAAATCGACTTGCGTGAATGGCGGCTTATCGCCTTCAACCTTGCGGAGTGCGCTATCTGCGGTCGGGTAGTTGGCTTCCTTTTCCCTCTCCAGGTGTTCTTTTCTCATTGCGACCAACTCCGGGTGATACAGCACCTCTAAAATCTTTTTCGCCGGGACGACAATCGACACTCCCATATTAACCGCCTCTGCCTGCTCGGTAGAAGAAAACGAAGCTGGTAAATCCCAATGACCGTGCATCAAGCCAAGAAAGTGCAGCGGCCCTAATCCGGAAATGTGGCTCAGTTTTCCCTCGGCTGTCTTGGCGGGCATATGCACGGTGTTACGGACAAACACAGGAGAACCGCTCAGGCCGCCGATGGATCTACCTTCCGCAAGATAAGCTTCCATCTGCCCGAAATTCTTTACTGGCACCCTGTCCCCAGCCATCATCGCGATATTTCCGGTTCGCACTAATGGAATCAGGCGGGTAGTCCCGAAAAACTTAGTAAACAGTCCTATGATTACAACCTCATCACCCAGACCAATACCAAATTCGGAGATTCTGTTGTCTGTTGCAAAAATCTCTTCTGGCACCCAGGTTATGTCGTATTCAGCGAATCGCGTGCTTCCGAAGGGGAGCACTGCTACGTCAACCGAATCGGGCTCGGTCGGATGGTAAAACCAGCGGGCATCCGCGGTTCGGAGAAAAAGCGGGTGGCCATCTTTGGCGTTCATCGCGATTACCGCCTCGGCGGGCTCAATGGCTTCCGCTACATGCTTGGCTGTGACTAAATGGGCATATCCGTGGGTAGCATCCATATGTACGCCAACAACAAAGGCGGTCCCGCCAAACTTTAATTTTTCCTCGAAGCGGGAGACAAAGCCCACACACTTGATAATCTGATCCGGTATTCGCATGTTAATGTCCTTCGGCGCGCAAATGTAGTGCGTCTCAACTCCAGCGAGCCGTCGATCTACACATCCATTACCGAAAGACATATTATATACCTACCGTCAAGGGATAATCACTTTGCGCTTGACACTTCGCTTTTTATTCGCCATATTTGCTTTCGGGACGGGAAGAAAATGGCTCTCACCAAGCGGCAGCGGCAGGTGTATGACTTCATTGCGAACTTTGTGGCACGGCAAAGATACTCCCCATCGTTTGAAGAGATCGGGGCCGGGTTGGGGCTCAGCTCGCTGGCGACCGTGCACAAGCATATCTCCAACCTCGAAGAAAAAGGTCTGCTGAAGCGGGATTACAATCGCAGCCGGTCGATTGACCTGTTGCCGGTAAAGACCCGGACGAGGCCGGCCGCGGCGGCGTCACTGGAGCTGCCGCTGGTGGGGCGGATTGCGGCAGGGCGTCCGGTGGAACAACTGGAGAATCCGGGAACCATTTCCCTGGCGGACCTGACGCGCTCACGCGACGTGTTCGTGTTGCAGGTGAGCGGCGATTCCATGCAGGACGAGCACATCGTCGATGGCGACTACGTTCTGATCGAAAAGGTGCCGACGGCACGCGATGGAGAAATTGTGGTTGCCCTGATTGGAGACTCGGAAACCACTCTGAAGCGCCTCTATCGTGAGGGCGAGCAAATCCGGCTCCAGCCCTCGAATGCTGCTATGAAGCCGATACTCGTTCCGGCTGCGCAGGTGCAGGTGCAAGGGCGCGTCATAGGAGTTTTGCGGAAGTACTGATATTGGCGGATCGAAAACGCTTTCAGCATAAGTGCATAGCGGAGCGAGACCGAACTCGTGGAAGGTAAACCCGAGTAGAAGCCCGGTTTTTAGCCCGGCGCTATGAGATGTATCTTTCGAAGATTAGTACAAAACGAAACAGCCCGGAACCAGCCGGGCTGTTTTTGTCATTTGGATGTGAATCCTGTTGCAGGCCAGCCGCTAGGTTGTGACCACCAGATTCTTGTCGAGCGCCTTCTGAATCGTTTCTTTTGGGACATAGCCCACAATCTGTTCGCGCACCTGCCCGCCCCTGAAGATCAGCAGCGTTGGAATCCCGCGCACGCCATAGCGCTGCGGGGTCGACATGTTCTTATCGACATCCATTTTGGCGACTCTCACCTTGCCAAGGTACGACTTGGCTATCTCGTCCACGAGTGGCGCCAGCGCACGGCATGGACCACACCAGGCAGCCCAGAAATCAACCATCACCGGCTGGTCCGACTTGAGCACCTCCTGATCGAAATTAGAGTCGGTCACCTCAAATATTGTGTCGCTAGCCATTCTTCCTCCCAACTGAGAAATCGCTCGGCGGCAGCCCGCCAGCGCAGAACTCAGTATCCTACCACTACATTCGATGCCGCAGACCAAAGAACGACGCGAAACACCCGGGACCGGGCACCGCCTTCCCAAATACAGGCTGTGACAAGGCGGTTAAAGCTTGTTTTGCAGGTTAACCCTTGCCGTGTCAAATGAACAGTGGCTTCCAGGTAACGGACCGCCCGCTCGTCCCCCCGAGTCGCATCTCGCCTTGCCGTCTCAAAGGAGCCGTGACTTCCCGGTGACGAGCGACGGACCAGAACTCGCCCCGCAGTAGAAGAGGGTCATCCCACTCGAAAGTAACCCAAGAATGCTTGTGCCGGAAGCCGGACCGGATGCGAACCCGAAAGTAACCAGCAATAAAAAAGCGCCATCGACCGAAGTCTCAGGCGCTTGGCAGCCCTCCCCCAGAACTGCCAACGTCCGTATTCTCGATGGGTCGGCTGCGGCTGTAAAGTCACGGAAGTAACTGCAAGTAACCTGTTCCGTAACCTAATGGGACGGCGCAATTTGCCGTGCGGCAACTAAAGGGAGATACACTTATTCTGAAACCACGCGCTCATCGACAGCGCCGGCGAGGAGTGCAGGCCGTTCGCATGTCGTTCGCATCCATGGTGATTCGATGCTGGTGATTTTTTCCGGCTTGCCGGGCACGGGTAAAAGTACATTGTGCCACGCACTGGCGGCGTATGCACCCAGCGCGGTGCTGAATAAAGATGTCATCCGGCAAGCGGTTTTTGGCGCGGCGCACACCGACTACTCGCGCCAGCAGGATGATCTCTGCGGCTCCATGATGCTGGCCGCCGCCGAATATCTTCTGCGCAAGAACCGGTCGTTGCGCGTTTATCTCGATGGCCGGACTTTCTCCCGCAAATACCAGCTTCGGGCCGCCATCGAAGTCGCCGAGCGTCTGGCGGTTCCGTGGCGAATTCTCCACTGCGCGTGTTCCGACGAAGTCGCCAAACGCCGCTTGAAACACGCCGGGAATCACCTGGCACGGAATCGCACCTACGGGCTTTACAAGCGCATCCAGGCAAACTTTGAGCCCATTGCCTTCGAGCATCTCACGATCAATACCGATCTACCGCTGAAGGCTTCGCTGGCGCAAGCGGCCGCTTACCTCGGGTTTGTTCCACCCGCTGCAGGCGACGCCAGCGAGTCTCTATCTCTCCGCAAGAGCCCCGCCGATTCCGGCGAGGATTAGCTGAATCTCGGCGTATTCTCCCCTTCCGCCGCAAACTGATTTCCACTCCGGGCTTCGAACAGCGATTTGTGCGACGGAAAAAAGCGGGGCCGATTATCCACGTTGTCGCCATAGTCTCACGGAGGCCCGGAAGCGCACAGCGGAACCGTGGAGTGATAGACTTCAGCCATTTAGAGCTAGCTACACTTAAGGTATTTGGGTGGAGCAAGTTGAGCAAATGAGCGAGCAACGGCAGTTGTTTCCGATGATGTTAGACCTCACTGGACGGAGGTGCGTCATAGTGGGGGCCGGAGTAATCGGCGAAGGCAAGATACAGGGTCTGCTTGCCACCAAGGCCGCACTCGCGGTGCTGGCGCCAACCGCAACGCCTAAGGTTGAGCAATGGGCGCGGCAGGGGTTGATCGACTACAGTCGGCGGCGGTTTGAGCCCGACGATCTTAGCGGCGCTTTCCTGGTGGTGGCAGCCACCTCCTCCGCCGAAGTCAATCACCAGGTTCATGACGAAGCGCGCCGCCGCGGAGTTCTCTGCAACGTGGTGGACGATCCCGAACACTGTGACTTTTTCTATCCCGCCGTTGTGCGGCGAGGCGCTTTGCAGATTGCGATTTCCACGTCAGGGGTAAGCCCGGCCTTTGCGCGCCGGGTCCGCCAGAAGCTGGAAGCTCAATTCGGCGAAGAGTACGGCGTGTGGCTCGATCAAGTTGCGCGCCGTCGAGAAGAAGTGCTGCGCAGCGTGACCGACCCGGCCCAGAGACGCCGCATCCTGGAGGAACTTGCCACCGTTGACAGCCCCTTGCCGGGTGATGCTGAGTGATGAACCGGTAGAGGGTGAACGCTGCGCGCAGCTAGTGTGAGTGCGTCAAACAAATGGGCCGTTATTTGAAGGCGGCTTCTTGCCCTTTCGGATGTCATCCTGAGCGAAGCGAAGGATCTATGCATTTTCCCTGCGCCGAAATACATAGATTCTTCGCCTCCGCCTGAATAGCTTCTTGCTTATCGAACGCAACGTCGGGTACGCAGCTTTGGCTGCTCCGGCCATAGGCGCTCGGCGCTCCGGCTCAGAATGACATCTCCCTTAAGTTATTCGACTTGTGACGTACTGCGCTAGAAAGAAACCGGACACTAAGCCGCAGGCAGGAAGATCGCAAAGATACTGCCGCTTCGGCCCGGTTTTGTGCTGCTGCGGACGCGGAGCGAGCCACCGTGCTTTTGCACCACATCTCTGACCAGGGAGAGCCCCAAACCGCTACCGCCGGAACCTTTCGTGGTAAAAAAGGGCTCGAATATCTTGCGCAGGTTCTCCACAGTAATGCCGCTGCCGTTATCCGCAAACGTTACCCGTAATCCGCGTCGCTGCTGCCCCGACCACTCGCGGGCGACGGATGCCCGCGCGTGAAAGTGTCCGCCTTCAGGCATGGCATCGGCGGCATTCAGCAAGAGGTTAGAGAACACTTGACGCAACGGACCAGCGTAGATTGAAAGGTCGCCATTGCCACAGTAGCGAGTATTGACCGAGATGCCGCGTGCCTCAAAGCGCGACTTGTAGAAATCGACCACGGAGCCGACCAATCGGGGCACGTTCGCATCCCTCCGACCATTCGTATCCCGGTAATCATGCAGGGCCGCATGGGCGATTTGGGAAATTCGCTGTACCTCTTCCTCCGCGAGCGTCAGGTACTGGCTGCCCTTTTCTGTGAACGTAGCCTCTGCTTTCATGAGGTAGAGCAAGGAGAACGAGCGAATCGAGAGGGTTATTGATCTCGTGGGCAAGCGACGCCGCAAGTTTGCCCTCCACTGCGGGCGCAGAACGCCTTTCTCTTCTGCCTTCAATCCGAAGACCTGAGGGAATCGTAGTGAACTCGTTCGTACATGAGGCCAGTCCTTTCGTTGGTTGCTTAGTTTGATACCGGACATAATAATACAGTTGCTTAGTTTGATAACAGACATAAAAATGCGGTTGTCACAAACAGAAGCAGGGACTCGGGAAAAGTAATGCGGGGCGTGGTGGGTAAGTAGAACTCGGAAATTAGCGCCGGGTCCGGGGCGATTGTGCCTTGTCGGTGCATAACCCTGCGAGTTTGAGTAGGATTTCGCCGATTCCTATCAGAGTGTCAAGAAATATCCACAAAATGTCTCCCTCAACGCGAACATGGGCACTTTAGCTCCATACCGGTGGCGGGGCCACCGGCATGGACTCTTCCTCCCTGAACACTTTTCAGAACTTCGGTCCCCAGCGCTGAGAACACTTACATCACAATAGTATGTCCGATGTCAGACATAGATGCTCGGTTGCCTGTCTGATACCAGACATATGATAACTATTGCCCTGAAAAGGGTTACGGCGCGAAATAGATACAAATAAATAGCGCACGATTCGCAATTAGAGCGTACAGTTAAGCTCTACATCTAAATACGCATTTCCGCCCGCCTGGAGAGGTTGGTTCATTTGCGCATCCAGATGCCGTTTCGGCTAAGGAGCAGCTATGAACCCGCCCGCAAAAGTGTACAAAAATCGCGTTTTGGCAGCACTGCCGAAAGCGGAAATTAACCGCCTGAAGCCGCATCTGTCACCAGTCACTCTGCCGGTACGAACCCAACTGCTGGACGGCCATGCCGATTACGCATATTTCATGGAAGAGGGACTCGCTTCCGTGGTCTTGACTCTCGCTGGCGGAGAAACAGTCGAGGTCGGCGTCATCGGCATTGACGGTGTCGTCGGGCTTCCCATACTTCTGGGAGCAGGGACGGTGCCGGGGGAGACGTTCATTCAGGTTGCGGGCTCCGGCTATCGCATCGATGCACAGCGTTTGAAAGCTGAATTTGAGCGCGACGGCCAGTTACGCAGCCATCTCCAAAAGTACGTGCAGGCTTATCTGATTCAAAGCGCCCAGAATGCCGCTTGCAACCGGCTGCACACGATTAGTGAGCGTCTGGCGCGATGGATTCTTACCTGTCACGACCGGGTACAGACCGACCGCATGCCGCTCACCCACGAGTTTCTTGGCCAGATGCTGGGTTCCCCCAGAAGCACGGTTACCTTGGCGGCAGGGATGCTGCATGCAAGCGGGACTGATTGATTACTCACGCGGCCACGTGACCATCAAGAACCGCGAAGAACTTGAGCATGTCGCTTGCGAGTGCTATCGCACCGTGCGGGATGAATTTCAGCGTCTTGGGCTGCTTTAAGCCTGGCGGCAGACAGACAAAATATCAATGCCTATGTCTGGTGGCTGACAGACAAACATAAAAGTGCCTCGCCATAATTTAGGGAGTTTCCCTTTTTTCGGCGAGGCACCATGGCCCCCTATACAGACCCGCCCCCGCAAGCGGAGATCGATAACCCGTCGCCGGATTCCGCCAATTCAACGGGAAACCTGCCCCAGAATTCCAATCGTGGAAACATTCCTGAGATACGCCCCTCTCTTGCATTCCCGCAAAATGTAAAGTCAAAAGCTGGGGCCGTCTTGTGCATAGATGACGAGCCGAAGGGCCTGGCGGTTCGCAAGATGGTGCTTGAAAGTCAAGGCTACGAGGTGCTCACGGCGACCAGTGGACGCGAAGGACTGGCGATATTCGGTCGTCATCGAGTCCCTGCTGTCGTCCTTGACTACGGCATGCCTGAGATGAATGGCGCGCAGGTCGCTGCTGCTCTCAAGCGTCTCGATCCAGCAGTAAAGATTCTCTTGTTCTCCGCCTACGTGGATCTTCCGGAAGAGGAATTGCGGTGGGTAGACGCCTACGCCATCAAGGGCGACCAACCTCAAGTCTTCTTTACGGCAGTGCAGCAACTTTTCTCATGCTGATGCGCAGGACGAGCTTAATAGAGTATCCCCAGAACGATTGTTCCAGCGTGTCACCCTGAGGAGCGTCCGTTAGGACGCGACGTAAGGGTCCATGTATTTGTTTTCCGGGCTTCGGGTGGCGCGCGGTGAAAAGCATAGATCGTCACGTCGGTTCGCAGAAGCGGCGAACCTCCTCACGATGACACCCGCTGCGCAGGATACAGATATCTCTAAGGTACTGCTCTTATATCGCGCCTGGCATAAAACTCCCCTCATGATTAGAGCAGTGCCACAGTTACTGTAACCGATATCTTTGAAGGGGCACGCCTTCACAGGCTGCGGAAAAAATCGCGCGCTTGAGCTTCTTAGCTTGCCTCAAGTCGTTTTTGAGCCCTGTGAGCCGTGCCTTTGCTGTGCCCGGCTGTCTCGCGGGAGCTTTTTCGGCTCCCGCAGACACACTACTCCCTGGGCTTACACCGCTGGAATCAGTTTCACCATGCGTACCAGATTGGCGGCGGCGCCCAGCAGGCGGAAGAACCAGTCCACTTTGCCCACGCCCCGGAGCTTCACCTGCCGCAGAATGCTGTCCAGTTTCCCCCAACCGAATATGTTCTCCACCAGTTTGCGTTTCCTCTGACTGATGCCAAAACCCGGATGCTGCCGCTCCTCCTCCGTCAACCAGTTCGGCCAGTGGTCGTTCTCCTTGTACTCCGCTACATGCGGAATCACCTTGCGTTCTCGCAGACCGGCAATGAACTCTTCCCCCTGATACAGCTTGTCGGCTCCCAAGGTGATCGGGACCGTCGCCGCGGTGATTCGCTCCGGCCTGCGGCCCTGCTGATCCAGCATGGCCAGCGCCGCTTCCCGCTCCGCCGTCGTGCTGGACTGAGTGGCGCAGGCCGCCACCACCAGCCCATGGCGGTTTTCGATCATGACATGTCCCAGATAGCTGGACTTGGACTCGCCCGCCGTGGTTTTTTTGTACAGCCGTGCCTCCGCGTCGGTTTTCGATTCGTGCGTGTCGCGCAATAACTTCTTCCCGCGCGCTCCCGTGCCCTGGGCCGGCGGCGGATCCTTGGGGACGAAGCTCTGGCGGCTAGCCCAGGCTTCGATCAGCGTGCCATCTACCGTGAAGTGTTCCTCGCTGAGGAGATTGTGTTCGCGGGCCTGCTCCACTACGCTGCCCAGCAAACGCTGCGACACCTTGCCCCCCATCATCCGTTCCCGGTTCTTCGTGAACACGGTCACGTCCCACACCGCATCGTCGGGATTTAATCCCACGAACCAACGGAACAGTAGGTTGTAGTCCAGTTGCTCCATTAGTTGCCGCTCGCTGCGGATCGAGTACAGCGCCTGCAAGAGCAAGGCCCGCAACAATCTCTCCGGCGGAATCGACGGCCTTCCCCGCCGCGCGTACAAGGCCTCGAAGTGCGCCCACAACTCCTTCAGGCTGCGATCCACCATCGCTCGAATCCGACGCAACGGATGATCCTGGGGAATACGTTCCTCGGGGTTGATATAGCTGAACATGCCGCCTTGCTGCTCGTCTTCGCCACGCATGCTATCTACATAGCAGAGTTGCCTGTGGAAATACTGCACCAATCTTGGTGCAACCTGATTTTTTCCGCAGCCTCTTTAGCCGTGCCGCATGGGGACGGTTAGGAATCCGGCTTTAAGGCAAAACCAGGGATGCTATATCCTTTTCCGTTTCGTTCAAGGTCGCCGCTCCCTGATGGTCGCGTCGACTGGAGTGCCCTGGCTCCGGGATACATCATCCCTGGTTTTGCTATAGCCGCCGAGGGCCGATACCTCAGGGCCTAAAGGCCAGCCGTATTCGGCATCCATTCGGCGCGGCTCAAGGCACCCCAGCAAGCCAAATACAGGCTTGCCGGGGACCCCGCAAAGCCGCGCACCTTCAAAGACGGATACACCTACTCTGATTTTGCTCTAGTTGAGCAGCCTGCCAATCGCGTCCGCGATCACTCAACGATAGATACGGCCCTCGCCGGGAATGTAATCGTCGGTGGTGTAGTGGTGAGATTCGTGGCAGTGCGGGCACTCGAAGGAGCCGGCGTCCGTGCCGGGAACGATCGCGTCCGTGCTCTTGCCGGGGACAAGTTCGCGCTGCTTGATGGCAAATCGCAGAAGACAGGTTTTGCATTCGACCAGCCAGACGAAGGGCATTGCTCAGCTTCTCCGCCGAATATTTTGACGGTTCCGGCAGGGGTTGTCGAATGGCATTTGTCAGCGAGCGCTGGAAATACAAGACTGCTAGACTAGCGTAGTGCGTCAAGCAAATGGGCAGTTTTGAGTTCCTCTCAGCCGCTGAAGGCGGCGGCAGTGTCCTAATTTATGACGCACCACACTAACAGTGTTTTTAAAATCACAGCACTGGATTTCTCTGGTCAAGGAACCGAAGACAGAATGAGTAAGCTGCTCAGCTTGGCGACGCTATCCAGCGGTATGTGCCGGATGGCGCGCTCGTATTCATTGGCGGGTTTGGCCATTGCGTTCCCTTCGCGGCCGGGCACGAATTGATCAGGCAGGGTCGAAAGAGACTGACACTTTGCCGCACCGGGACGGATATTCTGTTCGACCAACTGATTGGCGCCGGATGCGTGGCGAAGGTGATTTTCGGCTACCTGGGAAATCCGGGAGTCGGCATCTCCCACTCGTTTCGGCGCGCGGTTGACGCCGGCTCGCTCGGGGTTGAGGAATGGACAAACTTTACGCTCCTGCTGCGGCTGCACGCCGGGCGCATCGGGGTTCCTTTTC
Organism: uncultured Acidobacteriota bacterium; assembly: GCA_963842345.1. GTDB lineage: Bacteria > Acidobacteriota > Terriglobia > Terriglobales > Acidobacteriaceae > CAWBRT01. The sequence continues at coordinate 161,736 of CAWJGD010000008.1, read as the reverse complement.
TGCCGAGCCGCGTACTGCTGGCAGGCGACATTCCGCAGGCGTCGGCTGACGCGAGAAAGATAACCTGCCCGTACACGGGCGAATCTCTGAGCGCGATCCCGGCGCTGCTCCCCGACGTGGCGCTGATCCACGCGCAGCGCGCGGATGAGGATGGAAACGTGCAGATGTGGGGGATCGATGGCGACACTCGCGAAGGCGCTCTCGCCAGCCGCGTGGTGATCGCCACGGTGGAAGAGATTGTTCCGCGCGAGGTGATCCGCGCCACTCCCGAGAGGACAATCGTTCCCGCGCACCGGACCGCGGCGGTTTGTCATGTGCCCGGAGGCGCTCACCCCTCCTACGTTCAAGGTTATTACACGCGCGACGACGAACATTTCGTCCTCTATGATCGTGTCTCCCGGAACCCGAATGAGCTATCCGCCTACCTGGACCGACACGTTCGAAACGTTGCCGATCGCGCGGCCTACCTGAACTCGCTGGACCCTGGAGTTCTTGAGCGGATTGGAATCGCCAGACGCGTCCACCCCACTACGCGTAAAGACGCGCGTAGCGGGGACCCCGTCCCACCCCACTACGCGTAAAGACGCGCGTAGCGGGGACCCCGTGGAGGCACGGTGATGAGCGCTCAGACGGAGATGGAAAACCTGGTTCTGGCAACCGCCTTGGAACTGGCCGACCACGAAACCTGCTTCGTCGGCATCGGCGTACCCTCGCTGGCTGCAATGCTGGCTAAGCGGACTCACGCCCCGAATCTGGTGCTGATTTATGAATCCGGCGCCATCGACGCCAATCCCCCCATCGCTCCACTCTCCACGGGGAGCCCGAGCGTGACCGCGGATACCGCCATGATCGGAGATTGTCTGGACGTATTCGGGGATCTTCAGGCTGGCCGTATCGACGTGGGACTGCTCTCGGCGGCACAGGTCGACCGGCACGGGAACCTCAACAGTACGGTGATTGGCGACTATCGCAAACCTAAGCTGCGGATGGTGGGCAGCGGCGGCGCTCACGATATCGCGAGTCTGGCTAAGCGGGTGGTGATCGCCATGCCTCACGATCCCAGGCGTTTCGTGGCTTCGGTCGATTTCATCACCAGTCCCGGTTTTCTGAACGGCGGCGGAGAGCGCTTGCGATGCGGACTTCGCGGCGGACCTCATGCGGTCATCACCGGCAGAGGACGTTTCGTTTTTGCCAACGAGGAGTTGCAACTGGAGCGCTCATTTCATCCATTCTCGCTGGCGCAGGCGGTCGAAGGTTTTGGATGGGATGTACCGGTTCGCCCCGGCGCATTCTGTTTCAACGGCTTTGATGACAGCGCTCGCATGGTGGCCCGCGGCATTGGATTGAGTGCAGGCGCGTGAGCGCGCAGCGGCCGCGAATTCAATTAAGCAGTATCGGCTTCGAGCCCCACATTCGCCAACTGCGGGCGGATGTGGGCCACCAATGCCTGCACCACTCACCGGCTAATTCTGCTCTTTCTCCTGCTTCGTCTCGATCTGCTTGGCCGGGTAGTATCCATCTCTGGTTTGCACCACGAGTTCTTTCTGTGTCGTGGTCACGTGGATCTTGTGGTACTCCGAGGCGTTGCCAGGGCGATCCGGCACATAGCCGAGGCTGTATTGGTTCCGAAGATCTTCCTGAATCTGCTGATAAATCTGATCGACCGTTTCTTTCTTGGAGAGCCTCGAACATACGGCCGCCGGTTTCCTTGGAAATGCGCTCCAGAATCTTCTTGCCGTTGGAGCGATCTTGCCGAGGCTCCGGTGAGCGGGGATACCCTCCCCCACGGCGTCCCATCGGACCGCCCATAGGACCACCACCCATGGGACCGCCCATCGTCGGACCACCCATGCCTCCCCCTCCGTGTCCCCAACCGCTGTCATCGCCGGAGCTCTGCTGGCCGGCAAACAGAATCGAGTACACAACGGTGTTGGTCCGCTGGGCGGCTTCGATTGCCCGCTCCAGAGTCACTTTGCTGCCTCGATCGACACCGTCGGAAAGAACGATGACGGCCTTGCGTCCCGGCTGTTTCAGCATCAGTTCGTTGGAGGCGAGGTAGACGGAGTCGTACAACAATGCGCCGCCCATTTGCGAGTGGCCCGAGCCGCGTCCGCTCCTCGGATACCCGCTCCCTTCGGAAGTCGTCTTCATCCCTTTTGAGCTGTGGTTGTTGGAGCGAGCCAAGAGCGGAATTCAGTTTCTGTTTTGACGGCGTAAGGTCCTGAAGCAGTTCGACTTCGCGATCGAAGTGGATGAGGAATGCCTTGTCCTTTTCTTCCCGGAGCACCTGATCGATGAAATGGCCGCTGGCAGAGCGTTCCTGCTCAAGCGCCTTGCGCTGACTCGGGCTGGTATCGACCAGGAGCCCGAGCGTGAGCGGAAGGTCAGTCTCCCGGCTGAAGGAGCGAATGGTTTGCTGACGGCCCTCTTCGTTCAGGATAAAGTCGTTCTGCGACAGGTTGTTGACGATCTTTCCGTGCTTGTCGCGAACCGTGGCAAGTACGTTGACCAGGTTGACGTCCCCCGAATTTGCGGGCGCCTGCTGGCCAATGGCCGCCAATACAAACATCGATCCCAACACGGCCAGCCCGGCCAAAAGCGACATGGAGCGTTTGGAACGGCCTTCTGAAGATGGCATGAAGCGTAACTCGCGTTGAGAGGCTAGAGCAGTTTCGTAGTGGATCTTGGCAGAGGCATGGCCTAGCCCTCGCGTCCAGCAACAAGAGAACTGCGGGCTTTAGCCCCCTCGTTTCTTGCGAAATTTGTTTAACCCAGCTCTCGGGAGATTACAACACGAAAATGCCAAAATTGTTGCGTTCTGTTGAAGATAATTAGAGTGGCAAGAACCAGGCCGCAATCGGGCAAAACCGGCACCATAAAAGCTTGAGGAATAAATCTATTTTCGAACAGACGGAATAATCGAAAGCACCATGAATCACCGAAATTATTGGGCTTCGCCGGGGTTTAAGGATAAAGTAAAATTTCGATCTGCGGACAATCATGAAGCTCCGAATTCTTCTTTTTTTCATCCTCGGCGCAATTGCCCAGGCGCATGCCGGAGCTGCGCTGCTGTTGGAAGAGCCTTTTGGTAAGTTTGGTTATATGAACCCGACCGGCCATGCCGCTGTTTATCTGACCCGGGTCTGTGCTGCATCGCCGACGCAGTTGCGACGATGCGAAGCGGGAGAAGCAGGTGTGGTGATCAGTCGATACCACAGAATTGCCGGATATGACTGGATCGCGATCCCGCTTGTTCCATATCTCTATGCCGTTGACGATGTTCAAAAGATACCGAAGGCCGCCGACGCCGACCTCGTGAGATCCCTCAGAGACGCCTATCGGCGAAGTCATTTGCTGGCGCTTGCGCCCAACGATCCGCAAGGGCAGATGCCGCCAGGCGAGTGGACCCAGTTGGTCGGGTCCGCCTATGATCGCAAAATCTACGGCTTTGAAATCGAGACCAGCGAACAACAGGACGATAGCTTGATCCGCGAGTTCAATCGGCGGCGGAACAAGAGTCATTTCAATTTCTTGTTTCATAACTGCGCGGACTTCGCCGGCCGTGTCCTCAACAGCTATTATCCAGGTTCAGTGCATCGCAGCTACATTTCAGACGCCGGCATGATGGCGCCGAAACAGGCGGCAAAATCACTCGTGAGCTACAGCAAGCGCCATCCGGAACTGGAGCTTACCAGGTTCGTGATTCCTCAGGTTCCGGGCAGCATTCACCGCAGCAACTCCGTCGACGGAGTCATCGAGAGCTTCGTCAAGACTAAGAAGGTTTCACTGCCCCTGGCCCTGCTGCACCCGTTTTTTGCCGGTGGTATGGCGGTGGCTTACCTTACAGAGGGACGCTTTAATCCGAAGCGGAACGCTACGGTCTTCGACATAGGCCAAGTGGTGCACCCCCAAACGCCCAACGAAAGCACCCGGCCGGAGCTGGCTCATCCCGATTCCGATGGCTTGCCGAGCCCGGCTGCCGCGAGAATATCACTGCATGCGGCGCAAGCTAAGCCACAATGAACGTCCCGAGTTTTTTCCTGTAAGTATCGCGAGTGTGAAATATAATCGGCTGCTCGTTTAGTGGTGAAGCGCGGTACTGCTGATTGTGTGGTCCGTGGAGATTGCATGCACAAGACTGTCAGAACAGTATCTGTTTCCATACGCAGGGTTGTGATTTCACTTGTTCTCATTACCGGCCTTGCGATTCCTTCCAATGGGTTTGCATCCGAAATCAAGGTGTTGTGTACTTCGGCTCTTACTGGGGCGCTGGGAAAGCTGGGGCCGCAGTTCGAGCGTGAGACCGGGAATAAACTCGTCATCAGCTATGGCGCGACCGGCAGCCTTTTGAACCGTGTCAAGAATGGCGAAGCCGCCGATGTGGTCATGGTCACAGCCCCGGCGCTGGATAGTGTGGTTAAGCTGGGCAAAGTCGTCGAGCAAAGCCGCACGGCGATTGCCCAGACTGGTGTTGCGATCGCGGTTCGTCGCGGTGCGCCACGGCCGGACATCAGCTCGGCCGATGCCCTCAAACGAACTCTGCTTGCCGCTAAGTCGATCGCTTACTCAGACCCGGCCGGCGGCGGTGTAAGCGGGATCATTTTCGCACAGGTTGTGGAGAAGCTCGGTATCGCCGAGCAACTCAAGCCCAAGACTAAGCTGGTCCCACCCGGCGGCTCTTCCGGAGCGCTTGCCGCTTCCGGCGAAGTCGAGATCGCGGTGCAGATGATGAGCGAACTTATGCCGGTAGCGGGCGCGGAAGTGGTCGGTCCACTGCCTCCGGGCCTACAAAGCCTGACGGTGTTCTCCGCGGGAGTGAGCGCAAACGCAGCGAACCCGGCGGCCGCCAAGCAGTTGATTCTCTTTTTATCTTCTCCCGCCGCGGCTCCGGTACTACGAGAAGCAGGATTAGAGCCTGCGAAGTGATCCACGAGTTTAGAAGAGTTCCGTACTGAGGTATTTGAGTCCTGAATCATTGATGGTGAGAGCGATATTGGCGCCCTTTTCCCGTTCCCGGAGCAACTGTAGAGCGGCGGCGACATTAGCTCCGGAAGAGAATCCGGCAAAGATGCCTTCCTTTTTGGCAAGTTCTCTCGTGGTATCGATAGCCTCTTCGTCGGAAACTTGCAAATAATCGTGCACCAAAGAGCGCTCCAGGAACGGCAATTCCATGCTGTAGCCGCCGCCCTGCACTTTGTGAGATCGATTGCTGACCGTCTTTCCTGCCAGGTAGGGGGCAGACGTCGGTTCGAGCAGATAGCAACGGATGCCCGGCTTATGCTTCTTGAGCCCTTTGGCGCAGCCCACAAACGTCCCGCCGGAGCCTGAGAAATCGACGAATACATCGATCTGTCCGGCGGCCTGCTCCCACATTTCCTCCGCCGTATGATCTTCATGCGCATGCACATTTCCCTGGTTTCTGAACTGATCGGCACGGAACGCATTGTGTTGAACCGTGAGTCGCCGCGTCGCCTCTTCCACCAGTTCGAGGTCCTCGCCTGACACCTGGCCGGGAATGCCATTCGGGGCCTGGTCTACCAGTACGACTTCCGCGCCAAGCGCTCTCATCATGCGCGCCCTTTCCATGGAATTCCCCTTGGACATGACCGCGATGAACGGATAGCGCTTGACGGCGCATACGATGGAAAGGCCGGTGCCTTGGTTTCCGCTGGTCAGCTCTATAACCGTTTGGCCGGGTGACAGCGCTCCCGCCTGTTCCGCCTCAAGTATCATCTGCAGCGCGGCTCGATCTTTCTTGCTGAAGCCGGGATTCAGATACTCCAGCTTGGCGAAGATATTTCCTTCCAGCCCATTTGTCATGCGGGACAGGCTCACCATCGGCGTCTTCCCGATTGCCTCGACAACACTACTCAATACCATTTTGATCATGCTGAGATTCTCCCGCGCCACGATTTTCCTTCTCTGCTCGTCGAAGGCGCTTCCCCTGCTTCCATTCACTCACCGCGGGGCCCACCATGGCTCCCACGAGAGCCAGTCCGAGCGCAACGTCAACCACGGGAGACGAGAAAATCAGCACCGCGCCCAAGAAGAGGAGCAAGACCGACGCCAGCCGTGCATGATGAAGCACGAAATCAAAAACCAGAAGCGCGAATCCTGCCGGGATGATTGCGAGACAGCAATAAAGTGCATCGACGAAACTAAAGCGATCCCTGAGAAAGAAGCGTCCGGCGCCAAGCAGAAACAGGAGAGTCCCGATCGCAACCACAATCAGCGGCCCCCACGCGATGGTCGAAAAAGCAGATTTGTCTGACTTCACCGCGAATTCTCCCGCTGGTCGTCGCTCTCGTCACTCTCTCTGTTCAATCGAGCACTCCTAGCACCAGCTATGGCTTGAACCCGAGTTCCAGAAGCGCGGCCCGGAGCGCGGGGTCCCGCAGGAGTTCGCAAAAACGCCGTACCGGGGCGCGGTCCAGACGATCCTTGGGAACGACAAAATCGTAGTGCTCAGCCTGCAACGGCAGAAAACCCAGTCCGTATTGTTGAGCGACGGTGGCAATCGCCACGCCCCAGTCGGCACGACCCTGCGCCACCGCAACCGCGGTTGCATTATGCGTCTTTGCCTGGGCGCTGTATCCCGCGGGCCGCGCGCCATTCAGCATGCGGTCGATCAGAATCCGTGTGCCGCTTCCGGCGTTGCGGTTGATCATCAGACACGCGCTATCCGCAAGCACTATCGCTACGGCTTCTTCCACCGAATGGTTCTCGAAGCGCGTGTCGCCCGGTCGGAATACGATACCTTGCAAGCGGCCATAACCGGGCACCAGTTCCAGCTCTTCGTTCAGAAAGGGCCGATTGTACTCCCCACTCGCGGCATCCATCAGATGGATGCCGGCGATGTCGCACTCGCCGCGCTTCGCCGCCGCAAGGCCGCCCGTGCTTCCGACGTTCAGTGCCTTGACCGAGACCCCCTCCAACATCAGGCGTCCGATCAACAAATCCAGGCCGACGCAATGACTGCCGATCACGACGAGATCCGCCGGCTTATGTCGCGACCCGATCAGCGTAACCTCAACCGCCGTTCCCGCCGGCAGCATTTCCGTCTGCGATCCGATTGAGAAAAAGCCGTCCGCCTGCCCAAACGCCGTCACCGCACCGGAACCTTTGGCCGTCGGGTAGGCCACCAGCCCGCTATCTCTTTGCACGAGCGAAACCATTACGTATTCGGTTCGCCCGCGCTCCGAGGTGACATGCATGGGCAGCGTTGCCGGCAACGTCTGGCGCTGTTCGGCAGGCATCCCGGCAAATGCGCGGATCACAGGTGCGACGAACTCGTGAAAGGTAAACATCGCGGAAGTCGGGAAACCCGGCAGGACGACAACGGGCTTGCCGTTGGTCACCGCCAGGCATATCGGTTTCCCGGGTTTGAGCGCCGCGCCGTGCACCACGATCCCGGGGTTGCCAAGACGACTGACAACTCGATAAGCCAGATCGCCGGCGCCCTTCGAGGAGCCGCCCGATAGCAACACCATGTCGTGGCTAAGTCGCGGCTTGCAGCAAGGCAGACAGAGCTGCCTCATCATCGCGGGCGATTCCCAGCGGGACCGGGATTCCCCCCAGTTCCTCGACCGCGGCGGCCAATGTCGCCAGGTTTGAATCGAAGACGCCACCCGGATGCATGGCCTCGCCGGGCGTGACCAGCTCGTCGCCTGTCGAAAAAATAGCTATACGCGGTTTGCGCCACACGAAAACCTCGGCCAGGCCGATCGCGGCCAGAGACCCGATCTCACGAGAACTTAAAATCTGGCCCGCGCGGAACAGGGTTTCACCGCGCGCAATGTCCCCGCCCGCGACGGCAACGAATTGCCCCGGCGGCACGGGACGACGCACTTCAACAAGCAACTCTACGCCGCGTTCCAGTGTGTCCGTGTCTTCGACCATGACGATGGCATCGGCGCCTCGCGGCAACATTCCACCCGTGGCGATGATCGTCGCGGTCCCCTCGGCAACCGTGAGCCGAGGCTCGACCCCCGGCGTCAAGATCTCGGAATTGAGGCGCAGCACGCGCGACTGCTCACTGGTGGCGCCAGCCGTATCGGCCGCACGCACGGCAAAGCCATCCATGCTTGATCGATCAAATCCGGGAACGTCGATGCCGGCGACAACGTCTCGTGAGAGAACGCGGCCCACTACCTTTATGAGAGAGACAACTTCCTCTCCCAGCGGCGCTAAGGTGAGATGCTTTCGGAAACGGGCTTCTGCCTCTGCACGGTCAATGACCTCCAGGAACTGCTCCTGGCGAGCCGCCCGTTGCATCGCAATCTTGAAATCTTCCGTCGCCAATTTGAACTCCTCAAAAGTGGTTCCGGCACTCTGGTCAGTATATGCGTCCTCCGAAGCGGTCTTAACGCCGCCTAATAGAGATGCACTCTGACATGCGTGCCGGGCGCATATCCCTCCAGGGGAGCGGGAACCACCACGAAGCCGTCGGCCCGGACACTCGATGCGAGGCCGCCGAACTCGGCCGAACCAACCGGCTCGACCCGTCCATCGACGAGGCGAACCCGGCAGAGGTCGACGAATCCAATTGCGGACACGATCTTGCGCCCCACTTCCGCCTCTCGCACAAGATGGGGAAGCTCCGGGCTGCGGCCACCGAGACTTCTGATCAACCTTCCGGCAAGCAGTTCGTAGGCGCACAAGCAGCCCAGCGGATCGCCGGGCAACAGGAGCACCGGAGTCGTGCCAGTCAGCCCCATGCCCGCCGAGCCTCCCGGACGCAATGCTATCCCGTGTATTGCCAGCTCTCCGACCTTGGCAAGCGCGAGTGGGGCTTCGTCGTCCGGTCCTGTACCGGTGCGGCCAGCAACCAGGATCACATCCGCTCCCGGCTCGGTGATCGCCTGGCTGATCGCTTCGCATCGTGGCGCTGCGGCATGCATGGTTTCGACCATCCCGCCGTCGCGCCTGATCAATCCGCAAAGCATCGGGCCATTGGCATCGCCCGCGGATAGATGACCCGTGAATGCCTTCGGCCCGGCGATCACCAGCCGGACACGCGGAAGCCGCACAACACGCACGCGATCAATACCTATCGAGCGAAGCAGGCCCGCATCCTGAGGCCGCAGGATGCGTCGACTCTCGATCAACACCGTGCCCGCTCGTACCTGCTGCCCGCTTCGTTCCACGCCCGAGCCCACGGCAACCGCAGCGAAAATCTCCAGCGTCGTGCCCTTCAACTGCGTCGCGTCAAAGGGCAAAACGGCATCCGCTCCGGCAGGCAGGGGAGTGCCCGCGGAAACCATGACTGCGCCAGCAAAAGGCAGGGGATGGCTTGGCTCGTTAAGCGTCTCGTTTAGAGCAAAGAGAAGCGGATTGTAATCGGTAGCGCCCTCGGTTTCAGCCGATCGGAGCGCGTATCCATCCACCCCCGCGCAATTCATGGCAGGAATATCCGCCGGGGCGCCAATCGGCTCGGCAATCACTCTTCCCTGGGCCGCGTCGACGCTTATGTCTTCCGCCGACAGGCAAGGGCGGCCGTGGACATCCAGCCAGGCAATCGCCTCTTCGAACGAAGCGCGATCGGAGAAACCCCTAAGCCGAACGTCGCCGCATCGTCTTTGCCGACTCTGTTCTTCCGCGCGTGACATGAGGGCTAATTTTACTTGATCACTCTGCGATACAGCAGCGAGTAATGCCGGAACCTTGCAGGCATGTGAGAGCCGATGGAGGCAATCGCCACCACGGCGAGCAGAATCGGGAACCGCTGTTTCCAAGCGAACGGTATCCAACATAGCAGGGCCAGCTTGATGAGAAGAAGCACCCCCCAGCCCTCGAACACGAAGTGCAAACTTGGGCCAGTCTCGAGCAGAATCAGACCCACGCCGGTCGCGATCGCCACGTAAAGCAACGGTCTGAGCGCACTGACGGGCGCGCTGAAAGCATGGCCGCCAACCAGGACACTGATCGCCATCAGGTGCGCGGTTCGCAGCGTCACCTTGTAGAGCCGGGCGTGCGGAATGGGCAGTGGCTCCTTCGGCTGAAAGAGTCGATGAAGCCAGCCTTGGTTGTGCATGTCACTCCTCAAACTTCGGCCGGGCCTCGCACGATTTGCGCCCTCGTTCGTTTCCTCTGCGTCTCTGCCCCAACCCGCGCAACGACGGCGCGCGCCGGGGACCCCTGTGAAGGATATCGTCTCATTTAATCACATCATCCGGATGCCGCGATCCCAGCGAATCCACCTCCTGATTACTAAACCTTGATGCTTGCGAAGTCCGTGATCGCTCGATATTCGGGATTTGCCCCGCGTCTTAGGGAGGAATCCTTGCCTACTCGACGCCCCGCTCATTGCGCTTGCCACCAGTATCTGCTCTGTAGTAGCTTGCCTTAACCAGCTAATCCCCACGAGGATAATCCACGGCCAAACTGAGCCAGGATATCCACGCCGATCATCGCCACCCAACGAAGGAGCAGAACATGGCAGTCGAGACCCTCCAGAGCTCCGCGAGCACAGTAAGTGAAATCGAACGGACGACGATGAGGCGCGTCGCGCTGCGCATTGTGCCGTTCCTGATGCTGTGCTTTCTGATCAACTTTATCGATCGCATCAACGTCGGGATGGCGGCATTGACCATGAACCACGATATCGGCCTCAAGCCCACGGAGTTGGCTTTTGGCGTGTCGCTGTTCTTCGCCGCGTATGTGATCTTCGGGGTCCCCAGCAACCTGGCGCTGGAGCGCGTAGGCGCGCGGCGCTGGATGGCGCTGATCATTGTGAGCTGGGGCCTGGTCTCCATGGGGACGGCTTACGTCGTTGGCACCAGGTCGTTTTACGTCAATCGCTTCCTGCTGGGTCTTACTGAAGCGGGCTTTCTTCCTGGCTCTATCCTGTTCATGAGCTACTGGTTCCCTTCCGCTTACCGCGCCAAGATGATAAGCATCTTTGCCATGGCGATGCCTTTCTCAGGCTTTATCGGGTCGCCGATCTCCGGTTTGCTACTGGGAATGAACGGCATTCTAGGGCTCAAGGGCTGGCAGTGGCTGTTCCTGCTGGAGGCGTTTCCGGCGGTCCTGCTGGGTGTGGCGACGCTGTTCTATCTTTCCGATGGACCGTCCAAGGCGAAATGGTTGAAGCCGGAGGAGCGGGAATGGGTTTCGGCTCGTCTGGAAGCGGAGCGACGCGCCGCGGCGGAGCGTCGTGCCGCGTCCTCCTCCAAGCCGGAGATGAGCTCGCTCAGATCCTTACTGAATCCGCGCGTGTTCATGCTCTCCTTTGTCTACACCGGAAGCGCCGGCACCAGCGCCGCCCTGTATATCTGGCAGCCGCAGATCGTGAAAGGTTTTGGTCTCACCAACGTTCAGACCGGGCTGGTCACAGCGATTCCCTTTGGCATAGGCTGCATCGGTATGGTGCTTTGGGCACGCCATTCGGACCGCACTGGTGAACGCGTGTGGCACACCGCCATCCCGCTGCTCACTGTCTCGGCCGGCCTGGCCGTGAGTGTACTATCTCATTCTCTGCTTCCGACGGTCGTGGGACTGTCTTTCGCCATCCTCGGAATATATTCGATCAAGGGACCATTTTTTGCGCTGTGTACGGAGTGGCTGCCGGCTGGAGTGGCGGCCGGTGGAATCGGCCTGATCAACGGCATCGGCAACATTGCCGGCGGCGTCTGCCCCTATGTTCTCGGCTGGTTCAAGCAGCACACCGGAAGCTTCCCCATGGGCCTGCTTGCCCTTTCCTGCCTGGGACTGGTCACCGGCGTTCTGACCGTGCTCACCATCCGGCGAAACCCATCAAGTGCGGAGTAATGTGATCGGCGGCCTTCGGTGGAAACTCCTGCGGCTCTGATAAATCAAGACCGGTCTGGTTACACGGAATTGGTAATGAGGGGCTTGGATCTCATTTCCAAGCTCCTTAATAAACTTTCTTACGCTCCCAGCGAATCGAACGCCGCGGGCACACGGCGTCCGCACGCGCCCGCGAACGTTATAATCACCATCCACCTGAGAAACGGAGCAGGATTCCATGGATAGCGCTCGTTTCGCATTGTTCGTCAAGCAGGATTGCCAGACATGCACTCTTCTGGTTCCGGTGTTCGAGCGCCTGCGAGAATCGTTGCCGGATCTTGCCATCTACGTGCAAGATGACCCGAGATTCCTCTCTTCTGCCGGCGCTGCCTACGACAAGACGCTGGAGAATTCGTTTCGCTCCGACATTGAGATCACTCCGACGCTGATCCGCATGGCGGGACAAAACGAGACAGGCCGCGTTTGCGGGTGGGTTCGAGACGAATGGCAGAGCATCACCGGGATAGCCAATTTAGGCGGTGATCTGCCTGCTTACAGCCCTGGTTGCGGATCAAAAACGCGTCAGCCTGGAGTGTGGGAGCGCTTGGTGGCGGAGTTCGGCGACTCGCAACTGAAGAGCCGCCGAATCGAGGTCGATGAGTGGGACGACCCCATCGAGGCCTGCTTTGACCGGGGCTGGAGCGACGGTTTGCCTGTCGTGCCGCCCACCGACGAGCGAATCCTGCGAATGTTGTCGGGCACCAGCCGCCGCCGCGACGAGACGGTTGGCCTGGTGCCGCCGGATTTGTCGGAGTGCACGGTGGAAAAGGTTGCGATCAACGCCGTGATGGCCGGCTGCAAACCGGAATACATGCCGGTGGTTCTGGCGGCGCTCGAAGCGGCCCTCGACCCGCTGTTCACGATGCACGGCCTTCTCAGCACGACCTATTTTTCAGGACCCATCGTCATCGTGAACGGCCCGATCGCGCGGGCGATTAACATGAACTGGGGCATCAATGCCCTGGGTCAGGGCAACCGCGCGAATGCGACAATCGGACGCGCGCTGCAGTTGATCATTCGCAATGTCGGCGGCGGACGTCCCGGCGAGATCGATCGCGCGACTCTGGGCCAGCCCGGCAAATACACGTTTTGTTTCGCCGAAGACGAAACCGATCCGGCCTGGGAGCCTCTCTCGGTAGCACGCGGCATTCCGCGCGGGCGCAGCGCGGTGACTCTATTTCAAGGCGATGGAGTCCAGGGCTTTGTCGACCAGAAGTCCCGCGCGCCTGAAGAACTCACCCGGAGCCTTGCCATGGCGTTTGACCGCCGTGAACCATCCCAAGCAGGCGCAGACGGCGAACGCGATCCTGATCCTCTCGCCGGAGCACTACGGCATCTTTCGCGACGCGGGCTGGGACCGGACCCGCATCACGAAAGAGCTGCACGCGGCGCTCGTCCGTCCCGGCCGCGATCTTATTGTGGGCGCGCAGGGAGTCGGCGAAGGCATTCCCGCCAGCCGGGCCGAAGAGATGGTGCCGAAATTCTGGGATGATGGCCTGCTGATTGTCCGCGCCGGCGGCCCGGCTGGACTGTTCTCGGCCATCTGCGCCGGATGGATTGCCGGCCGCGCGCGCGGTCAAATGAAGCCAGTCACCAAGGAGATACGACTTTGAACAACGAATCGATCCTGAGAGACCCCACGGCGGAAACCTCGCCGGCGCTGCGCGCTCGCTTGCAGCCTCCCGCTTCGCTGAACGGTTTGACGGTTGCTCTGCTCGACATCGGCAAAGCGCGCGGCGACGAATACGTGGATCGCTTGCAGGAGTTGCTCGCTGCCCGCGGCATTTCCTGGCGGCGCTACAAGAAGCCGACCAATACCCGCACCGCGCCGGTCGAATTGCTCCAGCAGATCGCGCGCGAGTGCCAGGTGGCGGTCATCGCGCTCAGTGATTGAGGGTCCTGCACGTCGTGCAGTTTGCACGACCTACGCGACCTCGATTCCCGCGGCGTTCCCGGAGTCGATGTATTGACAACGGTGTTCAAGGAAGGCTTTGAAGCTCAGTGCCGCTCGCTCGGCTTCGCCGGAGCCGCGGTCTATGTGGCGCATCCGGTGCAAAACCGCACCACGGCGGAGTTGCGGCGGCTGGCCGAGGAATCATTCGAAGAGATTCTCGGCATGATCGCGCCGCAATAGGCATCCGCAGATGTGAGGACTCGTCAGGTTGTCTAGCTGACCGCCTTTTCCGCTCCGAGTCCGGTGTTGGAGCGAACCAGCAGCTCGTTGAACTTTACCTCCGAGCTGGTGTCCTTGCTGAACAGCGTCCCCAGGAGTGCGCCGAGAAATCCCAGCGGAATGCTTATCAGGGCCGGGTTCTCCAATGGGAACCAGGCCTTGGCCTGGATCAGATGGCGGGCACCCGACGCCACAGTAGGCGGATCGATCGCCATCACGGTCGGGCTTATCAGGATCAATCCGATAGACGACAGCAAGCCGACAATCAGTCCACTGAGCGCTCCGGCGGTATTGAAGCGCCGCCAGTACATCGAGAGCACGATCACGGGGAAGTTAGCCGAGGCCCCGACGGCCATCGCCAAGGTCGCCAGCACGCCCACGTTTGCCGTGGGTCCCAGCAGAATGGCAATGAAGATAGCGACCGCTCCAACCACGAATGCGGCGACTCTTGCCACCAGTACGGATTCACCCGGCTTGCGCTCGACCCCGTGGTGGATCACATTCGTCCAGAAGTCGTGCGCAAACGAAGTGGATGCGCTGATCGTGAGCCCTGCGACCACCGCCAAAATCGTGGCAAATGCCACCGCCGCGACAAAGGCGAAGAAGATGTCTCCGGCCATGAACTGGGCCAAAAGCGGCGTGCTCATGTTGGTGCCGCCGTGAGTCAGGATGTAGTCCGGCCCTAGGATAACGGCAGCACCCAACCCGAGAATCGCGGTCATGATGAAGAAGGTGCCGACCAGACACCATTGCCCATACCACGCTGTTGCGCGCCGTCTTGGCGTCCGGCACAGTGTAGAACCTTGACAGGATATGTGGTAGTCCCGCGGTCCCAAACAGCAATGCAAGACCGAGAGAAACCAGGTCCAGCGGCCCGTAGGGCAGTTTGTAGCGCAGACCGGGTAGTAGAAAGTCTCTGACGACTTCCTGCCCTTTCTGATGCGACGTTACGTGCGAAGCCGCCCCGAAAAGAGCCGCGATATCAAAATGGAAGTGGCTCAGTACCAGGATGCTCAGCACTACGGTACACGACATGAGGAGAACGGCTTTAATGATCTGTACCCAAGTGGTAGCCAGCATGCCGCCGAAGACCACGTAAACAATCATCAGCACGCCCACGCCGATCACCGCCGTGCTGTAACTGACGCCGGAAGCCTTCAGCAAGAGAGAGACCAGCGCGCCCGCTCCCACCATCTGGGCAATCATGTAAAAGGTGCTGATGACCAGCGTGCTGACCGAGGCCATCGCCGTAACCGGCCGGCGTCGATGGCGGTAGGCCAGAACGTCGGCCATCGTGTATTTCCCCGCATTACGCAGCGATTCGGCGACCACCAGCAACACGGCCATAAAGGCGATCAAGCCCCCGACCGCAAACAAGAAGCCATCGAAGCCGAACAGTGAAATCAAACCCACGATTCCAAGGAAGGAGGCCGCGCTCATGAAATCGCCGGCAATGGCAAGACCGTTCTGCCAACCCGCTATGCGCCGGCCAGCCGCGAAGTATGCCGCCGATCCGGTCGAGCGTTTCGAAGCCCAGAAGGTGATGCCCAAGGTGACGGCGATAAACACCAGAAAAAACATCACGGAGGTTGACATGCTTACTTACCCCCGTTCTGCTGTTCCGCTTGCTTGATGATGTCCTTCGCCAATTGATCGAATTTCCCGGCGGCTCTGACATACCCCCAAGTTATGGCCCAAACCACGAAAAACTGCGAGAAGGCATACAGAAACGCAAAGCTCATCCCCCAGATGACCTTCCTGGACATGAGCTGCGGCGCGTATCCGGCCAACAGCGGCAGCAGGAGATAATACGCTAGAAAGAACAGAAAAGCCGGGAGGATGAACGCCCTCTTGGCTCTGATCAGGTGCTTAAACTGCTCGGTGCCCGCAATGCGATCCCATACCAACCGGCTGTTGGGTAAGCTGGTCCGGGCCGCAGTGGGAGCCATACCCCGGCTCTCGGATGCCGCAGAATCCATATGCCCTCTTCTGGATATTCGGGTGTACCGCAATATCGTGGGAAAGTTGGACCTATTCTGCCACAAATGGCCTGTAGAAAGACACTGGGCAAGCGGCAATCTTGCACAGAAAAAGCCGCCCCATCCGAAAATCCCGATGGGTCAGTATAGAAAATCATGGCGAGAGACTTAGGATCTCGGCATGGCTACCTGCTTCCGCACCGCCGCAAACGCGCGTTCGAAGCCGGGAATCGAACGCTGGATCGATTCCAATGGGACGGTTAGCGACAGCCGCATGTACCCGCTCCGCCCGAAACCGGTTCCCGGCACCGTGAGCACGCCTTCGGCGGCCAGCATACGCACGAACTCGACGTCGTCTGCAATCGGCGTCTTGAGAAAGACGTAGAAGGCACCTTCGGGCCGCCTTACCTCGTATCCAATCGCTTGCAGGGCGTCGCAGAGGACGTTCCGCTTGTGCTCATATCCGGCCACGTCAATCGTGTAATCGGCGGCCTCAAGCATTACCCATTGCCAGATGGCCGACGCATTGACAAAACCGAGGACGCGATTGCTGAAAGTGCAAGCGGCGCGTAGCTGCTCCAGATCGGCAAGAGACGGCGAAAGCGCCAGGTAGCCAATGCGCTCCCCCGCGAGCCCTTGCGACTTCGACCAGGAATTGCAGATCACCGTATTCCTGACCAGAGCTGCCACCTTGGGCTGTCGCCGGCCATCGTAAACCAAGGCATCATAGGGCTCATCGCTGATGACGGAAATCGGTTGCCCGAGGCGCGCCAGCAAGCCGTCCAGAGCGCGCAAAACCGCCTCCGGATAGACGCGCCCGGTGGGATTGTTCGGAGTATTCAGGATGATGGCACGGGTACGGGACGTGACCGCGGCCGCAATTTTCTCCATGTCGGGGAGAAAGGAATCGTCAGTCTCCACCGGTACCATTCGGCCGCCATGGTTGGTGATGTAAAACCGGTACTCCGGGAAAAACGGGACCAGCACGATGACTTCGTCGCCGGGGTCGAGAACCGATTTTAAGAATACGTTGCTGGCACCGGCCGCGCCCGAAGTCATGAACACATCCTCGGCGGTGAAGTGGACTCCGTTTTCTCTGCGCAATTTTGCCGCAATCGCCTCTCGCACCGGCGTGTAGCCCGCATTCGGCATATAGCCGTGCGACAGCGGCCGGTTCCTGGCAACCACTTGCCGCAGCGTCTCGATCACCTGCGCCGGCGGTTCGACATCCGGATTGCCGAGGGTAAAGTCGAAGACGTTGTCGGCGCCGCGCTCGCGTTTGAGCCGGGCTCCCTCTTCGAACATACGGCGAATCCACGAGGACCCGCCCATTTGCTCGGAAACTGTCTTGGCGATTGGCATCCGCACTCCTATTTCCACATTTGCGCAAGCGGCGGTGTCATGCGCCCCGGCCTATGTGGAAGGCTTGCACATTTGCTTCGTGCAGCGCCTCCGGCAAAATGCGCCGGATCGCCGCCAGCCACTCCTGCTCGGAGAACTGCAAGTGCCGGCTCAGCACGCCAAGCAGCGCGACATTCAGGCTCTTCTTGTTTCGCAGCTTGCTCTCATCGATATGCGACGGATCGATAATCGTGCCACCCTCGCGCAGAACCGCGGCATTCACCGCCACCTGATCCGCCGCAGTGGCCACCAGAAAATCCGCCTCGCCCGGCGACACCATGGGACTGAAGACCTGGGCGCCGTAGCGCACATCGCTGGAAACCGAACCGCCGCGCTGGCTCATGCCATGCAGTTCGCTCTTCTTTACGTCCAATGCGGTGTGAAAGGCGACATCCGCCACGATATCGGAGCACGTGAGCACGCCCTGGCCGCCTAGCCCGGCAATCACGATGTTAGTTACCTTGCTGCTCATTGCACCTCTCGTATTCCCGGATATACCGCGCCGCTAAGAGACAGTTGCGGCGGGCCACAATGACGGAAAGTTCGCTCTTGTCCAGACACTCCTTGACCAGCTTTTCGAATTTCGGAGTGTCGACCGTGGGGTCGATCACGTGCACATTGGGCACCCCCAGCAGGCGCGCCAGATCCTCAAAGACGACCTTGCCCGTTTTGGCATGGTCGAGCGTGCGCCCGGTGCCGGCATGCTCTTGCATCCCCGTCATCGCCGTGGTCCCGTTGTCCAGAATCAACAGCACGTGTCCGGTTGGCGGCGGGTTGTAGATCATTTCAACCAGGCCGGTAATGCCACTGTGCACAAAGGTGCTGTCGCCGATCACGCTGACGACGCGCTTGGCCTGTTCCGGCGGCAGCGAATGACGCAACCCGAGTCCGACCCCGATGGATGCGCCCATGCACACTACCGAGTCCATGGCATCGAACGGGGGCAAGACTCCCAGCGAGTAGCAGCCAATGTCGCCGGCGACGATGCAGTCCAGGTTCTTCAGACTGGCAAACACGCTGCGATGTCCGCACCCCGGGCACAGGGCCGGCGGCTTGCCGGCAACCGGCTTCGGCTCCGGCGAGGTGTCGCCCGCCACTATGCTGCGCACGCGAGCCACGTTGAGTTCCCCGAAACGGAACATATCGGGCTTTCCTTCCACTGCGATCCCGGCCGCCAGTGCGGCTTCAACCATGTAGGGGTCGCCCTCTTCGATCACCAAACAACGCTCGACGCGGGAGGCAAAATTGCGCATCAGCTCCAAAGGCAGCGGATAGGTCAGGCCCAGTTTGAGCACGCTGGCTCGCGGCACCGCTTCACGCACGTGTTGATAGGAGATTCCAGAAGTGATGATGCCCAGCGACGCCGAGCCTTTCACGACCTGATTGGGACCGTCGCTAGCATTCCAAGCCGCCATTTGCCGCAGTTTTTCGCGCAAGTTGTGGTGCGCCGGACGGGCAAAAGCGGGGATCATCACGCGCGAACGAACATCGCGGACGAACTCCGCGGCTCGGGGTTGCGGGAGGGCCTTGCCGTCGCGTCGCACCACCGTTTTGGAGTGACAGACGCGCGTGGTGATCCGTAACAACACCGCGACCCGCCACCGCTCCGAGATCTCGATAGCGCGCAGCGTAAAGTCATAAGCCTCCTGCGAATCCGCGGGCTCCAGCATAGGCACCGCCGCGGCCACCGCATAGCGGCGATTGTCCTGCTCGTTCTGGCTGGAGGCCATGCCGGGGTCGTCGGCCGAGACAATCACCAGAGCGCCGCTGACTCCCGTGTAGGCGACGGTGAACAATGGATCTGCCGCCACGTTCAAACCAACGTGCTTCATGGTAACAATGGCACGCGCGCCGGCATAAGCAACGCCGATGCCGACCTCAAGTGCCACTTTCTCGTTAGGCGACCACTGTGCCTGTCCGCCCAGGCTCTCGAAATGTTCGAGGATTTCCGTCGAAGGTGTGCCGGGGTATCCTGTTCCCAACTTCACGCCGGCGTCAAAAGCGGCCGTAGCAACCGCTTCATCACCACTCAAAAACAACATTGCACACTCCCGATTTCGCACCGAGTCTTCCTGCGGGGCTGGAATAAAGGCAGTCTATCTGATTCAAGAAGTGGCAGCAAATCACCTCGATGCAACACAAACCGCAGGTTGCCCGGCACGTACGTGGAGACACGACCATGCTGTTCAAACGATCAACGCCATCGAATTTATCCTCAATTGTGAGACCGGGAAAACATTGTAAAAAGGAGCGGCCCTGGAGATAATTGCGCCTTCCGCGGGCTGGAACAGTTCGGCAGGGATTCGTGGTCGTTTCGGGCTCCTGGCGCGCCATTTGCCACCCGACCATACTTGTCGTGCCGCAAGAGCAAGCGAGATGTTATGCACCTTTGACCTGAAGGACGGGGAAAGAGCACATGAGAGTTACCCTAAGGGCTTTGATCCTGTTGACACTGCTCTCATTCATCGCGACGTTCGCGCTTGGACAGGCCGAATCCGGACAAATCGTCGGAACCGTGCGCGACATCTCCGGAGCGGTTATCCCAGGTGCCGTTATTTCTGTCAAAAACATTGCTACGGGCGCCGCTCGGCCGACCGTGCAATCCGGAAGTCTAGGCCAGTACAACGTGCTGGGACTTACTCCTGGAATCTATGAGGTGATGGTCAAAAGTGGTAGCTTCGCCCTTTACAGGTCGAAGGTCGAAGTGACCGTGGGCAGCCACGTTACATTGGACCCCGTCCTCGCCGTAGACAAAGAGACGACAACGGTCGAGGTAGTGGCCGCGGGCGGCACCGAAATCAACACCCAGACGCAAGAAGTTTCACAGCTGATTACGCCAACGCAGATGGCGCAACTGCCCAGCCTGAATCGCAACCCGTACGACTTCGTCGCACTGGCCGGCAACATCAGCAATGGTGACAGCACATCCCCTGGCGGAGACCAGAACAGCCAGAACTATGGCGTCGGCTTCAGCATTAACGGGCAGCGCTCCTCCGGTACCGAAATCCTGCTGGACGGCGCGGAAAACATTGACTGGTTCAATGCCACGTTTGGTCAACGGCTGCCCATCGAAGCGGTACAGGAGTTTCGCGTCATGACCAGCAACTTCGATGCGCAGTATGGACGTGCTTCAGGTGGCGTTGTAAACGTTACGACAAAGTCGGGAACCAATGACCTTCACGGCTCCGCCTGGGAGTTCAACCGTGTCTCGGCTTTGACAGCGAACACTGTGACCAATGACCAGCTAGGCATTGCGAAAGGCGAGTACACCCGCAATGATTTCGGTTACACGATTGGCGGGCCCATCATCAAGAAGAAGCTCTTCTTTTTCCAGAGCACGGAGTGGACGCGCGTCCGTAGCAACGCGCAGCAAACCGCCCTGGTGCCCGACCCGATTTTTTTGAATAACTATGTAGCACCGAACGTGGCGGCGTATTTCAATGCGTACGGACAGAAATTCCACTCCGTCAGCACGATACCGAAGACAACGGTGAGCGGCCAAACCATGGTGGGTGGCGTCAGCCCTTCGTCCTCAGCTTTTGCCGCCATTCCAGATGGGACACCGATCCTGGATCTTGTGAACTACTCGGCTCCTGCTGACGCGGGCGGCGGTGTTCCGCAAAATACCTACAACATCATAGGACGCCTCGACTACAACCTGAGCGACAAGACGCAGATGTTCTTCCGTTATGCTCTTTACAGCGAAAACGATTTCAACGGCGGAGAATTCAGCAGCCCGTATTCTATGTACAATGTGGGTCAGACGACCTACGACAACAGTGCGCTGGTCTCATTGACTCACTTTTTCACCAATAGCGTCTTCAGCAGCTCGAAGGTCAGTTTTACCCGTCTTAACCTCAACCAGACTTACAATCAAGCCGCGCTGAGTGTTCCCGAACTGCTCCTGAGCAACGGCGCAACGGTGAATGGCCAAGCGGTTACCTTTCCCGGTTTATGGGCTCAATTTGCCGGCGTCGGTGGTGAGCCTTATGGCGGCCCGCAGAATATGCTTCAGCTTACCCAGGACTTTTCCTGGAACAAGGGAAAGCATCAAATGCGGTACGGCGGCCAGTTCAACTACATCCAGAACAACCGCACCTACGGGTACGCCAACCAGGCACTTGAACTACTCGGATTTGATCCAGGCAGCGGGTTGGACGCCATGTTAAGCGGCAACCTGGCATATTTCAATGTCGCCGTGAACCCGCAAGGAAAAACCCTACCCTGCTACAATGATCCTACTAACGGTTCCGTGATTGTTCAAGGTTGCCTCTTGAACCTTCCCGTAACCCCTCCAAGCTTTTCTCGTAGCTATCGTTACCAGGATTTCGCGGTGTATGCGCAGGATAACTGGCGAGTCTCTCGACGCTTGACCTTCAATTACGGCTTGCGCTGGGAGTTCTATGGTGTGCAGCACAACGACAACCAGTCACTTGACTCCAACTTCTATTACGGCACAGGCAGTAGTTTGCCCCAGATGGTCCGCAATGGCTCGGTGATGGCCGCTCCTAACAGCCCCGTAGGCGGAATGTGGAACCCTAATTACGGCACACTCGCGCCTCGCATTGGCTTTGCTTACGACGTCTTCGGCGACGGCAAGACTAGCTTGCGTGGCGGCTTCGGCATCAGTTACGAGCGCAACTTTGGGAACATTACTTTCAACGTCATTCAGAACCCGCCTAATTACGCTACCGTTGCCCTGCTCTCAACCTCGACGCCCACTCCGGTCGTCTCGGTCAGCAACTACGGACCCCTCGGTGGCTCCAGCGGAACCACTCCTTTTTTGCCTCCCACGCTGCGCCAAGTCGACCAGAATATCGATACCGCGCAGACACAGTTTTACAGCATGGCTTTGGAGCGCCGCCTGGCTCGCAACACCATCGTCGCGCTGGAATACAGCGGCGCGCACGGCGTTCACCTGTACGACATCTATCCTTCCAATGCGCTCGGTGCCGGCAATGTCTATCTTGGCGATCCCTATGATCCGGCGCTCGGGAATTACTCTCGCCCCAATAACTACTATTCGGACATCAACACTCGCGGCAGCGGAGGAACTTCTCGCTACAATGCATTAAACATTCGCTTGCAGACACAGAACTTGCATGGCACCGGCCTCAGCATAGTTGCCAACTACACTTGGTCTCACTCCATGGACGACCTGAGCTCTACGTTCTCAAGCATTACGTCCGGCAACATTGGGTATCTCGACCCGCGGAACCCGAAGCTTGACTGGGGCAGCTCGGACTTTGACGTTCGCCACCGCCTGGTGATCTCGCCGATTTGGGAGACGCAGTGGTTCAAGAATGGCAAGGGTCTGAAGCGCCAGTTGTTGGGTGGGTATACCTTCACGGGTGTGTTTACGGCGCGTACCGGAGTTCCATTCTCCGTTTTCGATAGTACCGCCTCGCTCAACGCAGGGTCCCTGATTGGAATGCCGCGTTACGTGCCCAGCACTGCGATTTCAAGCTACCAAACTGGAAACGGAACCTTATTGGGCCCGAATAACTACGCGATACTAACTCTGCCCCCTGGGGTCAGCTTCGCCAATCCAGCATTGGCTTTCACTGGTAGTCCTTACAATTCGGGCGCCAATCCCTACTTCTACGGAATTTCAGACTTCGGTCCATTCCCTGCGAACATGACCGGCAGAAACGCTTTCCGTGGTCCGGGAGCCTGGAACTTCGATCTGGCAGCCGCTAAAAACTTCGCCGTAACGGAGCGGGTAAAGGTCGAATTCCGCGTGGAAGGGTTCAACATACTTAACCATCACAACATGTACGTGAACGCGGCGGCCGCTAATGTCCTTTCATTTGGCGGAACTCCGGTGCCTGGAGCGGTCAGCAATCCGATAGTCATAACGGGACTGAAGGGCGGACTCGGCAGTAGCGCTATCGGCGGCAATCACGACGAGCGCCGCTTTGTACAGTTGGCAATGCGCGTCAACTTCTGAACAGGTTTCAGCACGCTCGCAGTGCTTGAAACTAAAGTTTTGGGGGAGCCAAATGGCTCCCCTTTTCCTTTTACCTATGGCCGGCAGGCTACGGAAAAACGCACCTCTAGGCTTAAATCCCGAGCATTGCAGCGGGATTATCGCGGGTCATCAGCATGATGTCTTTTTCTGGAATACCATGATCCAGCATCTCACGAATGAAATTCTCCATCGAGCAAACCGGAGCGGGGTTGATGACTTGGCCGCTGTCGGTACTCATAATGGCCGTTTCCGCTCCCAAGGCTTTGATAGCTTCCGCAATCTTTGAAGCCGGGATCGGATTCTTCATCTGGTGCGTGATATCGTTGACGACGTGTTCCAGCATCGTCGCGCCCCGCGCAAGAATTTCTTTCATATCGTTAATTGAGTAGTTCTCCATCGGCGAAAGCGGGTGAGTCACCACAATCTTCTTGACCCCCATTTTTTTCGCTTCCGGAACCAGGGCCATTGCCTCTTGAATCGAGATATGACCTGTAGCCAGTATGCCGTCGTACTGTACGATTACGGCCAGAACGTCTCTCACCGCGTTCGTCAGCGAACCATCCTGATTGAGGAGGTTGATTCCCTTGATGCCGGATTTTATCAGCTTGGCAAACATCGGGACATTGTCGACTTCCTTAAGATAATGCGCGGCATGAATGGTCGGCATCCATACTTCCTTCGCTCCCATTCTGAGGGCCATTTCCACTGCCTGGGGATTGACGCCTCCCACCGGCAGATTGAGCGCAATGCCGCCGAACACAGGGAAACCGACTACCTGGGTGGCGATCGCTGCGCGATCTCCCGTGCCAGTCACATGGTTCTTTAGCAGGATTGCCTTCATCTTCGCTTCTTTGGCTTGCTTGGCGGCCTCGATATCGTTCACCAGCCTGGGAAATACGTCTGGACCCGTATGAATATGAAAATCGATTGACCCTTCGATCAGTTCCTTAGCTCTCACTTTATTGTCCATAACAAAAACCTCTCTATTTGGATATCTCCGGGGGACACCTATTCTGAAACGCTCTAAAAACTACAGGCGCGGAACTCCCAGCCGGTCGGCAAGTGCATCCAGCGATGAGTGCAGCTCGCGGCTCAACGGAACGCCCTTGGCCATGCGATCCTGGTAAATTCGAGTCGAGCGTTCTCCTGGAAGCCGTATCTCGTCGAAACCAGGCAGTCTCGGGGAAGATTTCATTTCCTCCCAAACGTAATCAACTTTCTTCTTAAACTCCGGCACGTCCACGAACGAAGCGATGTTAACCGCCACAATAGCATGCCCTGTATTGGTCAGCGTCGAGGAATCTTTGTTGAAATCAATGACTTCTCTGCCGAATGCGGCTCCATTGAGCGTCCCGGCCAACAAGCCGAACATGAGAGCCAGCCCATAGCCTTTCGGTCCTCCGATGGGCAGCAGAAATCCTTCATTTGCTCTCTTCGGGTCGGTCAGTGGTCTGCCCTCGCGGTCGATCATCCAGCCCTCGGGCATCGTTTCATTGAGCTGCGCTTTGATCTTCACCTTTCCGTAGGCGGCATTGGTTGTCGCCATGTCGAGGACGATATCCGGCTGTCGTGAACCGGGCACGGCGATGGCGATCGGATTCGTGCTGAGAAGCATTTCCGTTCCACCCCACGGGGGCAAGTGGTTGGCGCTTCCGACGGCGATGTAGATCCCCACCATGTCATGCGCAAGCGGCATTCGCGCATACAGCGATGCCGGGCCTGCATGATTGCTGTTGCGGGCTCCCACCCAGGCCACACCGGCCGAACGAGCTTTCTCGACGGCAATCTCGGCGGCCCGGCTCATCACCAGGTGCCCCATGGCGTTATCGCCATCAACCAGCGCAGTAGCGGCCTGCTCGCGGACGACGCGGATGTTCGGCCGCGTGTTGATGCCGCCACTCTGAATCCGTTTCACGTACTGCGGCAAGCGAAAGACGCCGTGACCATCCGCGCCTCGTGCGTCCGCCTCCGCCATGAGTTTGCCGACACGACCGGCATCGGTTGACGAAAGACCCACGGCCTCAAGCACTCGGGCGATGAAGCCATCGAGATCGGCTATTTTCGTATTGGAAAATTCAGCACCGGGTTTGACAGCTTCATTCACGGGACCATGCTCCACTCCGCAACTTGGCGGATCGCACTCTTCTACCTTGTTGATCGTCACCCACGCCACAGCCGTGGCGAACTCTTCGCGCGTTTTTCGCAGCCGGTTAGCGCTCCGTGGCTGCCTTCGATCCGAGCAAGAGCTTCAGGGCGGCCATCAGCGTGCGCTCGTAGCGTTCGTGCTCTTGCTTGCTCTGCTCTGGTGTCCAGTTCCAGAAGCCGCGTCCGGTTTTCATTCCAAGGCGGCCTTCCGCAACAATTTGCGTCAGCGTGCGGCTCGGCTCGGAACGGTTGCAAAGCGAGGGGTAGATGGATCGGGCGGCGGAAATCTGCGTGTCTAAGCCGGCAAATTCCTTCTGCAGAAGCGGCCCCGCCGCGACATAGCGGAAGCCGAATCCATAGCGCACGGCTGTATCGATATCCTCGGGTGTTCCCAGCCCCTCGTCGATGCAAGCGAAGGCTTCCCGCATCAGAGCGTGCTGAATACGGTTCGCCAGGAACCCGGGTACATCGCGATTCACCCGGACCGGCATGCGTCCGACGGCTTTCATAATGTTGTAGAGAGTGTCCGTGGCGGATGGATCGGTAAACTCCGCCCGCACCACCTCGACTGCCGGAACCAGATGCGCCGGCGCGAAAAAATGCAGGTTGGCCATGCGCTCGCGCGTGTTGCAGTCGCGCGCGATGTCGGTAATTCGAAACCCGGAGGCGTTCGTGCCAATGGGGATATGGCGCGGAGCTAGGCGATCGAGTTCGGAGAAGATATGCCGTTTCAGTTCGAGCCGCTCGGGCGCGGCTTCGAGCACCAGCTTGATATCCGTCCACTCGATCTCCTGGATGCTTTTTACCAGGCGCAGGCGATCCGCATGAAAGGTTCCATCGAGTTGCCGTACCGACGAACGAACTCTTTCACGGCGCGCCTCCCAACTCGCCGAGTCGGGCTCCGCAGCCTGCACGTTCCAGCCAGCCGCCATAAAGATGGCGGCCACGTCGCTTCCCATCAGACCACAACCAACGATTCCGATTGTGTCTTTATTCATAGTTCACGTGTCCCTCAACCAACCACGACTGCACGCCCTGCGCCAGCAAGGTCAACTTGAGCCGTGCACATCAGCCGGCAGTTTGCTGGAGGCGCAATGATTCCAGACTCTTGAGGGCTGCCAGCCGCAAATCGGCGACCTGCAGCTTCTCCATATTCCAAAGCTGGTCCAGCAGTTGGGCGGCGGCTTGCCGCCCGATGACTGGAGACGTCAATTCAAAAAATTTGTCATTGAGTTCCGCATCCGACAGTGGCGCTTCCGGATCTCCCTTGCGGTGCGGCTGGAAGTGCTCGTATCGGCGGCCGTCCTGCATGGTAATGGCAACCCTGGCTGAACGCATGTTAGGGAATTTGGCCGTCATCTCCGCATCTGGCTGCAAGGTTACTTTGCTCATCAGATTGCGTATGGCTGGGTCCGCAAGTCGTTCCGGGGTGAAAGCGTTGAGCCGGACGGAACCGTAAAGCAGTGCATGCGCGACGACATAGGGAAGACTGAACTTCGCCTCGTACTCCGTACGCGGCGCGAAATTGCCCGTCACATTGATGGGGATCTGCGCGGTATCAATCGCGATGGATTTGATTTGCGCCGGATCGAGGTTGTTCCGCGCGCGCAGCAGCAATGCGGAATCGATGGAGGAAAAGGTATGACCACAGCAGCCGTGATTCTTTTGCGTGACCTGCATTACGTTGTAGCGCTCGCCGAGACCATCGGTGAACCGCGGCGATGGAGCGACTTGCGATAGTGCGGCGATGAATCCCGCTTCGCCCTCAAGGATGTCGAGCGCGCCGGTGACCCCATGGGCGGCACCGGTGGCGGCAGCCACTCCTACCCAGGCGGCATGTCCCGCGTGCAGCGGCTTGGTCATCGCATCGGAGCGAAACGCCTGCTGCAGGCCAGCGGCAAGGGACGCCGCCGTGGCCAACGCATGGCGCGCCGCATTGGCGTCCTTGGGCGCAATCAACGCAACCGCGGCCGCCGCGCCGCCGAAACAACCCGCCGTTCCCGTCGTGTGAAAGAACTTGTAATGAGAAGGCTGGATAGCGGCACCGATGCGCGTGGAGATCTCATAGCCGATGGTAATGGCTTTCAGCAGCTCCAGGCCCGACCTGCCCCGGTCTTCCGCTGTCGCCAACGCAGCGGCAATCGTCGGACAACCAGGGTGGTAAATGGCATCGCGAAAAATGTCATCGAACTCAACCGAGTGCGAGGCGCTGCCATTGATCCAGGCGGCGGTCCCGGGAAAAGCCACCGTGCCGAGTCCCGGCAGACTGGACTTGCCATGCCCCAACTCGGCAGCATAAGCCTGAACCAGATTGACGGCTGGTGAAACCCGGGTGCCGGGAATGAGCGCCGAAAACCAGTCGAGCAGCGCACGCTTGGCGTAATGAATCACTTCCGGGGGAAGCTCGCGCCCGGCATCATGCCGCGCATATTCCGCATAGACATCAACCAGCATAAAGACCCCTTCCAAGGGCGATCGAATCGGCAGTACATCTTGTGAATCGCGATGAGTTCAGAGAGTCTGTAATTTTCCGCCATGATAGTTGCCCTGTCAACAGTGGCCGTCGCGGTCACGTGCGGTTTCGGCTTGTCGGCATTCATGCCACGTTGTACGATTCCTCCACGCTAACAGGTCAACGGCAAGCCCCGCCATCGAGCGCACGGGTGATGTTTTGCAGATCAGGTAAGGAGATCGCGTTGGGAGCCACCATAACAGAAAAGATATTGGCAAACGCCGCCGGGCGCGAACAGGTGTCGCCGGGCGAGATCATTACCGCGAAGGTGGATGCCGTCATTGGCCACGACATCACCACCGCGGCCTTTCGCGAGCTCGAGAAGATGCAGGTCGAAAAGGTCTTCGACCGCGAGAAGGTTTACTTCACGGTCGACCATTTTGTCCCCAGTCCAACCCTCGACGCCGCCGCCCAATTGAAAGATCTGAGCGCCTACATTGCCAAGTACGAAATCAAGCATTGGTTCGAACAAGGACGCGGAGGGATATGTCATGCGATCTTCCCGGAGCAAGGACTCATCCGCCCGGGAATGGTCGTGGTCGGCAGCGATTCGCACACCTGCACCTACGGCGCACTGGGAGCGTTCTCCAGCGGGCTTGGCGCAACCGACGTTGCCGCCGCCATGGCTCTCGGTGAGCTTTGGCTGAAGGTTCCAGCCTCCATCAAATTCAATTTTTTCGGCGCGCTTCCGGAGATGGTCACCGGCAAAGACTTGATCCTTCACACCATCGGACGGATTGGCGTCGATGGCGCCCGCTATAAGGCCATGGAGTTTTGCGGTGAGACCATCCGCGGCTTGCCCATCGACGATCGCTTTACCATGTGCAACATGGCGGTGGAGGCGGGAGCCAAGAACGGCATCATCGAAGCCGACAAAACCGCTCTGGAATACCTGGAAGGCAGAACCCAGGAACCGTTTCTCACCTTCAGCAGCGATCCGGATGCGGTATACGAGGTCGAGCATGGTTATGACGTTGCTAAGCTGCAACCCATGGTCGCGCAACCATACTCGCCGGCAAACGTCGCACCCGTCTGTGAAATCAACGGCGTCAAGCTGGACCAGGTGGTGATCGGTTCCTGCACAAACGGGCGCATCAGCGATCTCCGGGCAGCGGCTCGAATCCTGCGGGGCAGGAAAGCCGCCCGCGGCGTCAGGCTGCTGGTGTTTCCGGCGACGCAGCAGATTTAT
Organism: uncultured Acidobacteriota bacterium; assembly: GCA_963842345.1. Taxonomy (GTDB): domain Bacteria; phylum Acidobacteriota; class Terriglobia; order Terriglobales; family Acidobacteriaceae; genus CAWBRT01. The sequence goes on along the minus strand of CAWJGD010000008.1, from coordinate 132,558 downwards.
CTCCAGGCAGTGAAGGAAGGTTTGATGGAGATTTTCATCGAAGCCGGAGCGATGATTTCTCCTCCCGTCTGCGGGCCATGTCTCGGTGGGCACCTGGGTTTGCTCGCCGAGGGAGAGGTCGCAATCGCGACCATCAACCGTAATTTCGCCAGCCGCATGGGCCATAAAAACAGCAAGGTTTATCTGTCCTCGCCTTACACGGCGGCGGCATCCGCGGTAGCGGGATACATTATCGATCCAAGGCAGGTGATCTAATTGGCTGGCAAAGCTTGGAAATTCGGCGACGACATTGATACGGATGCGATCATTCCGGGCAGATTTCTTGCCAACTGGAACAAGCAGCCGGAAAAGCTGAAAACGAGTTGCTTTATCGATCTCTCTCCGGAGTTCGCCAAGGAAGTCGCCGCGGACGACTTCGTGGTAGGCGGCGCGAATTTCGGATGCGGCTCCTCGCGCGAGGCGGCGCCGGTCGCGATCAAGATGACCGGGGTGAAGATTGTGATCGCGGATTCCTTCGCCCGTATCTTCTACCGCAATTGCATCAACGTGGGCCTGCTTGCATTGGAATCGCCAGCCGCATCGGCCGGCATCCGGCACGGCGACGTGCTCGAAGTGGACAGTGCCGCGGGCGTGATCAGGAATCTCAGCACGAACGAAACTTACAGCTTCACGCCTATCCCGCCATTTGTTCAGCAGATACTTGACCTAGGCGGATTGGTTCCTTATGTCAAGAAGCGCTTGGGAATCAGCTAAGACAAAGAAAAGCTGCGGCGCACTGGATGGAGCCGCAGCCTTTTCTCATGAGTCGCCGTCAATTTGCTCTAGCAGGGTGCTGAAAAACGCGTCCTGCTAGGCTCCGCCGCTCGCCGCGGTTGCGGTGGCAGGTGCCTCCGCCGGCCCAGTTTGTTCGAGGCCAAGTGAACTGTAGTTGTAGGTCGGATTCTTCAGTTCGGCTTTCAATTTTTCCAGGTCGCAGGATTTTTCCCAGATGGCCGTGACGATGGTTGCCACGGCGTGGCCGGGAACGGTGACGGTTCCGCGCGCCTCGGCAAGGATACGGTCGATTCCGATGATCAGGGTGATGCCGGCGACCGGCACATCCGGAAAGACCGAAAGCGTAGCGACCAAGGCAACCAGCGGCGCGCCGTATACGCCGGCCGATCCCTTGACCGAGATCAACATGACGACCAGCATCAGAAAGATTCTTCCCCAGCTCAGATGGATGTTGCAGGCTTGCGCAATGAACATTGTGGCAAAGGAAAGATAAATGGCGGTGCCGTCGAGATTAAACGCATAGGCCGCGGGGATAGTGAGGCCGACAACACTACGGTCGCACCCAAGCTTCTCCATCTTCATCAGCATGCCCGGCATGGCCGGTTCGTTGCTCGCCGCCCCAAGCGTAATCCAAAGCTCTTCTTTGATGTACGCCAGCAGCCTGAAGATGCTGAAACCATAGAAGCGGCAGAGCGCGCCGAGAAAAACGACCCAGAAGATCGCGCACAGCAAATAGAAAAGAATCACCAGTTGGCCGAGCGACTTCAGCGCGCCCACTCCGTATCTGCCCACGGTGAAAGCCATGGCGCCGAAGGCGCACAGCGGCGCGAGTTTGATGATGAACCCGATAATTCCAAAGACGACCTTCAGGGCCGACTGAATGACGCTCAGCACAAGCTCTCCGGTTTTGCCGGCGCGGATCAAACTGAAGCCTGTCATGATGGCGATCAACAGGACCGGCAACACGTCTCCTTGCGCAAGTCCGCCGACGTAGGAGGTCGGGATCACGTGCATAACAAAGTCTGTGAGGGTGGTAATCTTCGCCCCCCCGGAACTGGTGAGATAGCTGATGCTGGACGTGTTCAGAGTGGCGGGATTGATGTTGAGTCCAGTGCCGGGATGAGCCAGGGTGATGGCTCCCAGGCCGAGCAGAAGGCAAATGATGGTAAAGACATGAAACAGGATCATTGCCTTCAGCAGAACCCGGCCCACCTTGCCCCCCGATGAGCGCGAACCCGCGATTCCGACCACCAGAGTGCAGAACACGACCGGGGCAATCATCATCTTGATGAGCTTTAGAAAAATATCCGCCAATAGCTTGCATTCCACGGCGAACTTCGGGGCCGCCATGCCCAAGGTAATGCCGCAGACTACTCCGATAATTACCTGGAAATAGAGGCTCTTGTAGACTGGCTTGCCCTTCATTCCTTCCTCCTCGTGATTCGTTGTCCCGGAAACCGCTCGCTCGGATGGTGGCGTGCTTCATTCAAACACACGGGCACCCACGCTTGTCGCTCAGGAAAGTATGGATGGGATGACTATCACAGCTCTCGAACAGCAACCCGTGATTTTAATCACAAGCGACAGTGATATGCAGTTTTGCCGCGTCCCCATCTCCCATGGATCGAGCCCGTGAGATCTTCTCCCCAACCGAAAGCCGGTGTGTGCCCCGAGGATGCTCATTGAAATCCGCCCGGCAGCGGTTGTCGCCGAAAGCTCGTCTGGTGTGGGAGAGTATCTGAGAGCTTCGATTTGCACCAATATCTTGATAGAAAGAATTGATACTCGAATCAGAACGAACGCGCATATTCATGGCGTGCCGTGATTATTTGCGCCAATTTCTGTCACGTCATGTTATGACCGGCATCACAACCTGCCACTTTCATGCTCTGCTACAAGTTGTGCCGGCAGCCACGCCCGAGTGGCGCGCAGGAGGACTGCTTGATCCGCGACGACGTTAAGCGCCTTTGGCCGGAGTTGGATTGGATTCAGGACGCCGATCTTCGAGAAAAAGTGACGCGCACCTGGGAACGGGCATTTGAGCTGAGCCCGCTTCGTCCCGACGATCTCAACCAGATTCCTTTTACTCTTCTGGTGCCGAACTGCCCGACGACCTTCATGGAACATAAGCGTTGCGTGGTGCACATCTCGCGCCACTCGGCGGAGGCCATGCGGGAGTTCATGGGCAACAGCTTGAAGATCGATCTGGACACGGTGATCGCAGGCGCCATACTCGCCGATGTCGGCAAACTGCTGGAGTACGAAATCAAGGCAGGCAAGGCCGTGCAGAGCCCTCGCGGCGAGATGGTGCGCCACCCGTTTACCGGCGTCGCGCTGGCCATGGAGTGCGGCGTGCCGGATGCCGTCTGCCACATCATTGCCGCGCATGCCGCGGAAGGGGATCTGGTCAAGCGCACGACGGAAGCCGTCATCGTGCATCACTCGGATTTCATGGCCTACCTGCCATTCAAGAACCTGAAGTTCTGAGCAGGCGAATAGCTGCGAGGCGATCGGCAACCACGATCGCCTTTCACCCCCAATCCAGATACTTCACCGGTCCTTTTTAAAATCACACCTGCCAAGTGACGCATCGCACGCGACACAGTGATTAATCTGCTCCGTTTTCCCGTGCCTGTTGTGATAGCGTCCCCGCCATTAAGCACCGCTACAGGTTTCATTGTGGGATTCACACGAGATGTCTTGACGCTGCTGGGGTCCGCGGCGACGGGTGCCTTTTCCGTTGCCAGGGCGGAAGCGTGTTGGGAGGTCGTGTGCATCTTTCGCTTTGAATAGGGGAGGATTACGTGGGGACAATACAGACTGACGCCATGCGGGGGGCGCGTTCATCGGTGGCCGCGAGGCTTGACCGACTGCCCATAGGCTCTTTTCACAAGGGAATCATGTGGATAATGGCCTACATCTTCTTCTTTGAACTGGGCGACCTCAATACCTTCGGCTTCGCTGCGCCTGCGATCCGCATCGCCTGGAAGCTTCCGCTTTCCAGCATTGGCTTCATCACCTCGGCAGCATTTATCGGCATGTTGGTGGGAGCGAATGTCGGCGGATGGTTTTCCGACCGGGTTGGTCGAAAAAAAGCCTTGGTCGTGACCACTTTGTTCTACTCCGTTTTCTCGCTGCTGAACGCTTGCGCCTGGAACACGGCCGGATTATTCCTGACACGGTTGCTGACCGGCGTCGGCATTTCTGCCATGACCGTGGTCGGCATGACCTACATCAGCGAGATGTTCCCGGTAAAAAGGCGCGGAAGCTACCAGGGCTGGATCATGATGATCGGGGTCTGCGGCATCCCGGCCACGGCGTTCATTGCCCGGATGGCGATTCCCGCGGCTGTGTGGGGCTGGCGGCTGGTGTTCGTCTGGGGCGCGCTTGGCATGCTCATCCTGTTGTTCGCACATCGGCTGGAAGAGTCGCCGCGCTGGTACGAGAATCAAGGCCGGTTTGCCGAGGCGGACGCGGTGCTGGACCGCATAGAGGCTCGGACGCGCGCCGAATTCGGCGAACTGCCGACCGATTTCGGACTTTGTACCGCCCGTGGTTCAGCGCGCCAAGTACACGGAGTTGTTCGCTCCCAGCGTCCGCGGGCGAACTGCCTTGCTGGTCTCGGTATGGTTCTTCGAGGCACTTGGGTTTTATGGCGCCCAGGCGTGGATTCCAACACTACTTGTGGCGCGGGGTTTCTCACTCGTGCATTCACTGACATGGACTTCAGCTATGCAGTTGGGTGCGCCGGTGGGGGCCATGCTCGCGGGGGTCATTTCGGACCGTTGGGATCGCAAGTGGCTGGTCACGGTCTGCGTGCTGATCAAGGCTGTCTGCGCTGTGATCTATGGACTGAGCAACAGTCAAGCTTCCATCGTGGTCTTCGGCTGCCTGATGATGATCTCTTTCCAGATGTTCACACCGCTGCTGTACGCGTATACGGCGGAATGCTTTCCAACGCACGTTCGCAACTCGGGAGCAGGCATTTCCTATGGAGCGGGGCGGGGCGCGAATTCGTTTGGACCGCTGATTGTTGCCGCTTTGTTCAGCAATTTCGGGTATATGTCGGTGTTTAGCTACATTGCGGGGATGTTCGTGATGGTCGCCCTCATCGTCGGAGTTTTCGGCCCGAGGACTAAAGGGCGCGTGCTGTCGTAGTTCAGAGCATTCCGGTCTGCCTTCGCAGGGGGAGTTACGATGCTTTTCCCTTGAGATAAGCCTCGTCTACCGGAGCTTGATCCGGCGACTTATGGCCGGCAGGCTTGTGCCGGTTATCTGGATTGGCTCCTCTAACTTTTTGACGCGGGCTTGTCTTACGTGATCCACGAAGGTTTCGAGCAGAGGCGAAGTGTTGGCCTTGCGATGAACCAGAAAGAGCTTGGATTTAGGCAGATGGGTAGCCAGCGGGCGGTAGACGATGTCGCTGATGGGAAAGGGCAGGAACGATGGAAGCATCGTCGGGGAAATACCGAACCCCGCTGAAACCAGCCAGAGTTTGGTTACAAAGTCGTTGGTGTACTGAAAGACCGGCAAGCTGACATCCGCCGCGGCGCAGGCGGCAAAGAACGGATCATAGAATCCGCAAGCCAACTCCTGCCGGAGCAGGACCAACCGCTCTCCCTTCAGGCTCTCCAAAGAGATCCGGGCCTTGCGGGTGAGGCGGTGGCCTCTGTGCAAAGCGATTGCCACGTCGGTCTCACTGAAAAGCTCGGCCGCCAGTTCGCTCTGTTCCACCCTGCCGTGGGTCAGCCCAATATCGAGCGAGCCATTCAGAATCGCTTCAAGCTGTTGGGGGGCCCGCTGTTCCACCAATGAAATCTGCACGTTAGGATGGGCGGCGTGGAAAGTGCGCAGCGCCTCAGCCAGCAGAGGTCCGAGCGACGAAGGCAGGTAGCCGATGGAAAGCGAGCCAATCGCTCCCTCGGCGCTTTGCTTGGCGGCTGCCTTCAGCCGATCGGCTGCCTCGAGGATGCTGTTCGCCAGCGGCAGCAGATTTTCCGCCGCGGGGCTTAACCGCACCGACCTGCTGGTGCGCTCAAACAGCGGCAGCCCGAGCTCTTCTTCGAATTGCTTGATCTGCGTGCTGAGCGGAGGCTGCGCAATGTGCAACCGCTCGGCGGCGCGACGAAAGCTCTTCTCGGTCGCAACCGCCACGAAATATCGGAGGTGCCGCAGCTCCATGCGATTATTCTATTCCAAGTATCAATCGTTACTATCAATATATTGGCGATAATGCCCGCACGGCGCTACTCTCTGCGAACACACCTTCCGGCGATCGCCGATGATTGGGAAGTACCAATTTTAGCCCCAATGGGTATCGGAATGAAACCTACTGCTGCAAGAGCAATATCCACGTAAGGTGTTGTGGGAGATGGCTATGTCAGAGGACTTTAGCAATTTGGACGTTTTGGTAATAGGCGGAGGGAACGCGGCCTTGTGCGCGGCTATCACGGCGCTCGAAAACGGCGCCAGCGTTCTGGTGCTGGAGTGCTCCCCGAAAACGTTACGAGGCGGCAATAGCCGGCATACGCGCAACATGCGTCTGGCGCATGAGAAGCAAATTGATCCGTACACCGGGGCTTATCCGGCAGACGAGATGTGGAACGACTACATGCGCTGTACCGGCGGAATGACGGACCCGGAGCTGGCCAAAATGACCGTCTACGAATCGCCCAGCGTCCTGGATTGGGCGAGGGCGCAGGGAGTGCGCTTTCAACCCGCGCTGGCCGGCACGCTCCACCTCAGCCGCACGAATGCCTGGTTCCTGGGCGGCGGCAAGTCGCTGATGAACACCCTCTACCGCCGTGCGGAAGCACTGGGTGCGCGTGTTCTCTACGACGCCGAAGCGATCGACCTGGACATCAAGGACGGCCGCTTCCGTAGCGCAACCGTGCGGATCAAAGGGCAGAATACAGTCCAGATCCCCGCTAAGACCGTGGTGATAGCGGCCGGCGGGTTACAGTCCGACCTCGAATTCCTCAAGGGAGCATGGGGAGCGGCGGCCGACAACTTCCAGATCCGCGGCACTCCGTTCGACACCGGCACGATGATAAAGGTGCTGTTGGCCGCCGGTGCCGAATCGGTTGGCGATCCCAGCCAGGGGCACATGGTGCCCTGCGACTCGCGCTCGCCCAAATTCGACGGCGGCATCGTCACCCGGCTCGACTGCGTCACTCTGGGCCTCGTGGTGAACAAGGCCGGCAACCGTTTCTACGACGAAGGCGAAGACTTCTGGGGTTTCCGCTACGCTATCTGGGGACGCCTGGTGGCGCAGCAGCAAGACCAGATTTGCTATTGCTTTGTCGATTCCAAGACCATCAACAAGTTCATGCCTTCGCGTTATCCGGCAATCAAAGGTAACACCATCGGCGAAGTCGCCAGGCAGTTCGGGCTGCCGGTCGAAAAAGTCGAAGCCACTGTCGCCGAGTTCAACCGCGCCGTGCAGCCTGGAAAGTTCGATCATACCGTTCTGGACGACTGCAAGACAGCCGGCCTGACCCCGTCCAAGACGCACTGGGCACAGCGGCTGGACACGCCTCCGTTCTACGGCTATCCATTGAGTCCGGGGCTGACCTTCACCTATTTCGCCGTGAAAGTGGACAGGCGAGCGGCGGTTCTGATGAAAAGCGGACAGCCGGCTGGAGAACATCTTTGCCGGCGGCGAGGTTATGGCAGGCAACATCCTGCCGAAAGGCTATATCGGCGGAATCGGACTGGTGATCGGGAACATATTTGGACGAATCGCGGGCAAGGAAGCGGCCACTCTTGCCAAGAAATCCGCTGCTGTGGCGTCGAAGGAGGCAACCCATGCCGCAAAGTGAACTGATTCATACTGGCCAGGAGATGATGGCAGTTTGTAACTCCTGCCGGTATTGCGAGGGCTTTTGCGCCGTGTGGCCCGCGATGGAGTACCGCCGCAGCTTCGCCGAGGCCGACCTGAACTACCTGGCAAACCTGTGCCACAACTGCAGCGAGTGCTACTACGCCTGCCAGTACGCTCCTCCGCACGAGTGGATGGTCAATCCGCCACAGACGTTCGCAAAAATTCGCGCGCAGAGCTACGAGCAGTTCGCCTGGCCGAAACCGCTGGCCAGCGCCTTCCGGGCCAACGCCCTGGTGGTCTCGCTGCTTACGGCGCTGATGCTGGTCGTGTTCTCTCTTTGGCGCAATGCAAGCGGCGGGAAGCAGGAGTCTCTCGACGGCGGTTGCCGGCGGCAACTTCTACCAGATCACATCGCATGAAGTTCTGGTTTTAACGTTCGGAGCGGTAGGCTTGTTCGCCGCACTCGCTCTGTTGATTGGGGTCGTCCGGTTCTGGCGCAACATAGGCGAGCAAACCTCGGATCTCACCAACCCGTCCGCGGTCATGTTGGCCATCAAGGAAGCCCTTGCCCTCAAGTACCTGGACCAAAGCGGCTGGGGATGCGCTTATCCGGACGAGAAGAGTTCGCAATCGCGGCGCTGGTTCCACCACATTACGTTCTATGGCTTCCTGTCTTGTTTTGCAGCAACCACCCTTGGGGCGATCTATTACTACGTCTTCGGATGGAAAGGACCTTACGGCTACGCCAGCCTGCCGGTGATATTCGGTACGCTGGGTGGAATCGGCCTGCTGGTCGGGCCGATTGGCCTCTATTTCCTGAAGCTGCGGCGTAATAACGAACTGGAAGACGAAAAGCAGTACGGCATGGAGATGGCGTTCATTGTCATGCTCTTGCTGACCAGTGCGAGCGGTCTGCTGTTGCTCATCCTGCGGGAAACCGCGGCTATGGGAACTCTGCTGGTGATCCACCTTGGCATCGTAATGGCGCTGTTCCTGATGCTGCCGTATGGCAAATTCGTGCATGGAGTATACCGTTTCGCGGCCCTCGTCAAATACGCGTTGGAGAGGGCGCGCAAGCACGCTCTAGGAGTTTGACCTCGGAGTCCCCGGCACGCGCCGCAGTCGCGCGTGTTGGGGTAGATTTGCCATGGTGAACGGCCAGATCGGATGGTGATTGTCCAGCAAAGCCGCCTGGCACGCTACGTGGACTCAATCGGCTCCAGATGATCCGGCCCAGCTCTGTTTGACGAGCGACCGGGGGCCCCGGCACGCGTCGCGGGTTGCACATGTTGGGGTGGGCGAAATCGATAGGAGACATTGCTATGACAAAGCTCGGATTTATCGGATTTGGTGAAGCTGCTTTCAATATTGCCAAGGGCCTGAAGCAAGAGGGCCTCCATGGCATCATCGCCTATGACAAGTTCTGGAATGTTGCGCCCCAGAGCGAGCTGATCGCCAAGCGTGCGGCTGAGGCTTCCGTGGCGCTCGTACCCAGCATGCAGCGACTGGTCGAGAGCTCTGAAATCGTTATGTCAGCGGTGAGCGCCAACATGTCGGTTCCGTTGGCGCAGGCTGCAAAGCCTTTCCTGAAGCAGTCCCAGCTTTACGTTGACCTCAACGCCACTTCACCCATGACCAAGGAAGAAGCTGACGCGATCATTTCGCCCGTCGCTTTGTTTGTGGACTGCGCCGTGATGGGCCCTGTGCCCAATTACAAGCACAAGGTTCCAGTCTCCGTCTCCGGCAAGGGCGCGAAGCGATTTGCGGAAGAGATGACGCCTTATGGCATGAAGATCACGTTCATGGATGCGCCCGCCGGAAGCGCTTCGGCTTCCAAAATGTTCCGCAGCATCTTCATGAAGGGCTTTGTCACTCTGTTAATCGAGATGTTGGTTGCCGGTCACAGCTACGGAGTAGAGGATGACGTACTGGCTTCCGTGCAGGAGACGTTGACCGGTGGTCCGATGTTGGATGTGATCAATGGCCTCGTTGCCCGGGGCGTAATTCACTCGGCGCGGCGCGAGCACGAGATGGACGAGGTCATCGCCACGCTCGATACCTTGAAGGTCGACTCGATCATGTCCAAGGCCACCAAGGCCAAGCTGAGATGGTGCACGGAACTGGGACTGAAGGAGTATTTCAAGGGTGTGCCGCCGAAGGATTTTCACGAAATTCTGGCCGTCCTCGACAAGAAGGGTCAAAAAGGTACTTCGGCATGAGTTTGAATTTGATGGAAAAGCTGATCGCCTCGCACCTGATTTCGGGAGAGACGAAGCCGGGTTGTGAAATCAGCATCAAGATAGACCAGACGCTGACGCAGGACGCGCTCGGCACCATGGCCTATCTGCAATTCGAGGCCATGGCTGTCGAAAAAGTCCGGACGAAGCTTTCCGTATCGTACGTGGACCACCTTACGCTGCAAGAGGGCTTCGAGAACTCCGACGACCACAAGTATCTGAAGACGGTGGCCGCGAAGTACGGAATCCTGTACTCGAAACCGGGCAATGGAATCTGCCATCAGGTTCATCTCGAACGGCTGAGCCGGCCGGGGTGGACCTTGATCGGCAGTGATAGCCACACGCCCACAGCGGGCGCGGTCGGCATGCTGGCCATCGGCGCCGGCGGTTTGGACGTAGCGGTGGCCATGGCCGGAGGCGCTTTTTTTCTGACCTATCCCAAGGTCATGCGCGTCAACCTCCACGGCGAGCTTCATCCTTGGGTCACGGCCAAGGACATCATCCTTGAGTTGCTAAAGTGCCTTACTACCAAGGGCAACGTAGGCACTGTCATCGAGTACGGCGGCCCGGGCATTGCTCGTCTTACGGTTCCTGAAAGGGCCACCATCACCAACATGGGAGCGGAGTTCGGCGTGACCACCTCGATCTTCCCGAGCGACGAGGTCACTCACGAGTTCTTCCGGGCGCAGGCGCGCGAGCAGGACTGGATGGAGCTGAAACCCGATCCCGATGCCCACTACGATCGCATCATCGACCTTGACCTCGCTTCCATCGAGCCGAATGTGGCGCTGCCGCATTCGCCGGACAACGTCAAGAAAATTCGGGAAGTGGCGGGGATCAAGGTCGACCAGGTACTGATCGGCAGTTGCACCAACTCTTCCTACAAGGATTTGATGACGACCGCGGCGCTGCTGAAGGGAAAGAAGGTCAATCCCGACGTGAGTTTCGGAGTCGTCGCCGGCAGCCGTCAGGTCCTCCGCATGATCACCGCGAATGGAGCGCTGACCGACATTGTCGACTCGGGCGCACGCATCCTGGAATCGGCCTGCGGTTTTTGCGTTGGCTATGGTCAGTCGCCGCATAGCGGGGCGGTTTCCGTCCGCACCAACAATAGGAACTTCGAAGGCAGAAGCGGAACCAAGGACGCCAAGGTGTATCTTGTCAGTCCGGAAGCCGCGGTTGCGGCCGCGCTTACCGGAATGATCACCGACCCGCGCGATCTGGGCTGTGCGCATCCGGGGGTTGAGCAGCCGAAGCAGTTCTTCGTTGACGACAGCATGTTCGTTCAGCCGTCTTATTCGGGTGAAGTTTTCCGTGGCCCGAATATCGGAACACCGCCCAGCAATTCGCCGATGCCGGAGCATCTCCGAGCGCTGGTAACGATTAAGCTGGGTGACAAGATCTCTACCGACCACATCATCCCCGCCGGTTCCGTCAGCCGTTACCGGTCGAATGTTCCAAAGTCGAGCGACTTCATTTTTAAGAACGTCGACCCGGACTTCGCCAGTCGCTGCCAGGAGGTTCAGAAGCGGGGCTTGGCATCGGTGATCATCGGCGGTCTCAGTTACGGTCAGGGCTCGTCGCGCGAGCATGCCGCCGTATGTCCGATGTATCTCGGAGTGCGCGCCGTGATTGCCAAGAGCATTGAGCGCATTCACATGGCAAATCTGATCAATTTCGGAATTATGCCTTTGACGTTCAAGAACGGGGAGGATTACGAAAGAATCCAGCCCGGCGACGAACTGGAGATCGCGGATACTGCCCGTGATTTCCGCCAGAGCGAATTCGTCGTCGTCAACAAAACTCAGCGAAGCGAGTTCACGGTCGTTCACAATCTAACGTCCCGCCAGGTCGACATCGTGCTGCATGGCGGCTTGCTTAATTACGCAGGAAAGAACTAGGAGAATTCAAAAATGACAACTACCGCGGCAGTTACGTCTACCGTGTTCGGCAAGATCGGATTTCGTTTCCAGACCGTGATCGAACGGGCTGATCCCGCTCTGATCGCCGAGCTGGCAAAATACCCCACCCCAAACATCGCCGACGCGATGAATCGCTTCCGCGTGATGGATGCCGGAATGAAGCAGGCGAATCAAGGCGATTTCGTCGCCGGTCCCGCCGTCACGGTTATGTGCGCGCCGGGAGACAACCTGATGTTCCATAAGGCTCTTTCACTGGCTAAACCGGGCGATGTAATCGTCGGCAATTACTTTGGCCACATGGCTGGGGCAGGCTTTGGCGGGCTCATGGGACGCGCCGCTAAGAAGATCGGCATCGCCGGGCTGATCATCGATGGCGCAATCCGCGACGTCGAGGATTTCAAGGAACTCGGACTACCGGTGTATTCCCGCACCATTGTTGCCAGCGGCTGCTTCAAAGATGGTCCGGGCGAAGTCAACTTCCCGATCCAATGCGGTGGCGTAGTGGTTATGCCAGGCGATGTCGTGATCGCTTCCCAGGACGGAATCGTCATCGTGCCCAAGGCCGATGCCGCCTACGTTCTGCAAGAGACCAAAGCGGTTTTTGAACGCGAGTTAAAGCGCGTCAAAGAAATCGAGGCCGGCGTAATATTCAAACCCGATATCGACAACACGCTCAGAGCGAAGAAGATCATCGAATAGGCCTTCTCACCCGTGGAGGCGAGCCGCGTACTCGCTTGCGCGCCGGGGACGGGCGACGGATCGCCCTCCGGCCCTCCACCCCAGCGGTGAAGCCGCTGGGGACCCTGGCTCGCGGCGCGGGCAAGGCTCGCCTCACATTTCTGACTGGCAGGCCACGCTTTCTGAACTAACCATAAACCGAGGGTTCTATGGACGAGGGTTCTATGGAGAAGATCGCAGGCAAAGCAGACATCCATTTTCAGCAAGGTCCGAGGCCCGATCCGGGCAAACCCAAAATCGCCATCCCACCAAAGGCATGCGATTGCCACGCGCACATCATTGGGCCGGCACAGCAATACCCGCTTGCCGAGAATCGCAGCTATACACCACCGGAAGCTCACCGGGACGAATACGTGCGGATGCTCGCCTCCGTCGGGCTTGAGCGTGCCGTCATCGTTCAGCCAAGTTTTTTCGGAACAGACAATCGCTGCACCTACGATGCGATCGTCGCCTCGGGTGGAAGCTGGCACGCCGTGGCTGTGCTTGACACCAATACTCCGAAGCAGGAGATACAGCGGTTGCACGATGCGGGATTCCGCGGCGTACGCCTCAATCTTATCTATAAAGGCGGAACCCCGGTCAGCACGCTGGAGCCGCTGGCAAACATGGTCGCGCCATTCGGCTGGCATGTGCAGATACTCATCGATGGCCGTGAGTTGGCTGAACTTGGACCAAGGCTCCGGCGCTTGTCCGCGCCAATTGTCATCGACCATATCGGACGCGTGCCCGCGGGACTGGGAGTGCCGCACCCAGGATTCCAGACCCTGCTCTCGCTGCTTCAACAAGGCAACTGCTGGGCAAAGCTATCGGGAGCATATCTGACATCCGCCCAGCCTTTCCCCTTCGAAGATGTAGTCCCCATGGCAAAGGCTCTGGTCGAGGTTGCGCCGCAGCGATTGGTATGGGGAAGCGACTGGCCTCATCAGTCCTGCAAGACCGCGATACCTCCCGATGCAAGCCTGCTGGACATGCTGGCAACCTGGGTTCCCGACGTGAAGATCAGAAACCGAATTCTGGTAGACAATGCTGCCGAGCTATACGGGTTTGCAGGCTAATCGGTTTCAACGTTGGTGTATACCAGCGGTCGAGGGAGTTATGCTGAGCGGGGTGAAACGGAGATTCACGTCTCCACCCCGTCTCTGGCGTCAATCTTCTTCGAACTGCTTTCGGAAGTCGGCGAACTCCTTCTTCAGTGCCGCGACCTCCTGCTCCAACCGCGCCACCGCCTCTTCGAGCATTGATATCTGCTCGCTTCCGTTTAACATGCCGCTGCCCGCGGTCGCTGACGGCTGCGGTGTCTCCCAAGCCTCCGCGTCGCCCGCCAGCAAGTGTACGTAACGTGCTTCCTTGGTGCCAGGTTGTCTGGCCAGCATCTTTGCCAGTGGAGGATCGTGCTGCACCAGCCGCTGCAGCGTGGATTGCACGTCGGCAAGGTCATCAAAGCGGAACGCCCGCTCCGTCCGGCCGCGTAGTTCGCCCGGTGTCTGCGGGCCTCTCAGCAACAACACACAGATAATTGCCGATTCGCGCCGCGTGAAATTAAAGACCTCCTGCATCCTGTGCTCGTACTTTGCCACGCGGCTTTCGGCGCTGCTGACCGGGCCCGCCAGCCCCTTTTCGCCAAGTGAATAGAGCGCCTCCCGCACGGCGCTTTCGTCCGCATCCATCACCGGATCTCGATTCGACTTCTGATTGCAGGCGTTTACCAGCGCGTTCAATGAAAGCGGATAGTAGTCCGGCGTGGTGATCTCCTTCTCCATCAGCGACCCCAACACCCTGACCTCAAGTTGATTCAGTACTTGATTCAGTTGAATATTCACGGAGCACAATTATCCATCGACAGAACGTCAAAGTTCACGGGAGCAGCCGCACTGCGAAGCTTATTCTCCCGGCATGGCTCCGGCAGTCGACAGCGTAAACTTCTGCAAGCGTTTGCCGGTGTCCACCTCGCCCGTGTAAAGATTCCCTTGCGAGTCGGAAGCTATCTGGTGCACCCAGTGGAACTGGCCGGCATTGCGTCCGCCGTGACCGGTTGTGCCAACGACAGCACCATCGCTGCGGCGCACTGTCCAGATGACGTTATTGGTTCCGTCAGCGATCAACAGATAAGTTTGAGCCTTATCGGTGGAGAGAACCATGTCCCAATCCGAACCACTCCCCAGTGTTTCAGGACGAAGATAAAACTCTTTGACGAAGTGTCCGTCTTTTTGGAACACCTGGACGCGGTCATTAGTGCGATCGCACACGTAAACCAGACCGTCGTTGCTGAGGTGCACGCAGTGAGTCGGATTGCGGAACTGCTTATCGTGCGGATCAGAGGGCTTATACGCCGGCACGGGGAACGTGTTGTCGATTTCGCTCAACGGCATGCCGTACCCGCCCCATCCCCGTTTGAATTTCCCGGTTTCCGAGTCGTACACCACAATGCGCTTGTTGAGGTAGCCGTCAGCAATGTAGACCTCGTGAGCTGCCTCGTCAAACTCAATGCCCGCGGGCCGGCCCAGCATGCTGGTGTCCTGGTTGTTTTCGGGCTCGGCCGAGGGATGACCGATCTCCATCAAAAACCGTCCGTCGTTGGTGAACTTGAGGATCTGCCTGTCATTGTCGCCGTTGCCGCCCAGCCAGACATTACCCGCACTGTCGACACGGATACCGTGCTCGTTGCCCGGCCAGTCCTTGGCCGACGCGGGGCCTCCCCAGGCTTGCAAAAGCTTGCCGCTCTGGTCGAATTCCAAAACTGGCGGCGCAGGGTAGCAGCACATGGAACGTTGCGGCGTCTGAACCGCGCCCAGCTCGTCTGGCGTGCATGAGCGCGGCCTGTGCAGCACCCAGATGTTGTTGTGGCTGTCCACGGCAAGTCCGCCCACCTGCCCGATAATCCAATTGTTGGGAAGTTCCTTGGGCCAGGCAGGGTCGACTCGATAAGTGGGTGGGGTCTGGCCGCTTTGGCCAGTTGCGAGAAGGCATGTCAAAGTGACCAGCGCGAGACCGCACGCGCACGCTTTGAGAAACAACCGGAAACAGCCCACGACGCTCTTCATAGTGAGAAACCTCCGTAACCAGTCAGTATCAGATTTACTTGTCAATAGCCGGAATAAGTACGTGATTTGTGCGGGGTCGTTGCTTTCGTCGCCTGTTAAGGATACATGAACCTGCGCTCGACGCACGGAAAGTTCCGGTGTTACCGCGATCGTTGGCGCACTGCTTACGCTGGCTCTGGCGGTGGTGTTTGCTCTACGCAATTTGCCAACTGCGCAAGACATCGCCCCCTTTAGCGAAACACCCGCCGCGTAGGCTCCGACGCCCTTGTAGTTTTGTCCTAAGGTTTATCTTTTAGTTAATTCCCCGGCTTAAGGTCAACCAAGACTCCCCACCGGCCCGCTACTCTAGTAATATGTGAGCGCCATGAATCCAGGAATCGAGAACATCCGCAAACGGGGTAGTCGTATTGTCGCCGAAGGCGCCCATATGCTGCCGGCGGCTTCTCTCATGATCGCCGAGGGCGTTATCAGCTCACTCGACGATTTGAAGAAGCCGTTTGTCACAGTCATCAACTCCTACACCAACCAGATTCCGGGTCACGCGCACCTGGACAAGATCGGCGCTATCGTCCGCGACGAACTGAAAGCTCTTGGTTTCAACGTCTGGTATTGCAATGTTGGCGGCGCGGTCTGCGACGGAATTGCCATGGGCCACTTTGGCATGAAGTATTCCCTTGCTTCGCGTGAACTGATCGCCGACCAGATTGAAACCATCATCGGCGCTCACCCATGCGACGCCTGGATCGGCATAGCCAATTGCGACAAGATTATCCCGGCGATGTACAACGCCATGGTCCGCATCAATATCCCCGCCGTCTACCTGAGCGGTGGGCCCATGCTCGCCGGTCCCGGCAACACCGACCTGATCACGGTGTTTGAAGCTGTCGGCAAACACAGCGTCGGCAAAATGACCGACGCCGAGTTGCGCTCGCTGGCCGAAACAGCCTGTCCCGGCTGTGGAAGCTGCGCCGGCATGTTCACCGCCAATTCCATGAACTGCCTCGGCGAGGTGCTGGGCGTGGCTTTGCCTGGAAACGGCACCATTCCCGCCGAGCGCTGGACCGATAACACCTACCGCAAGACCGAACCGAACCCCGAGCGCCTCGCATTGACGAAGAAAGCGGCGCACGCGCTTAAGCGCTGCCTCGATAACAATCTCCGTCCGCTCGACATTATCACCGAGCAGGCGCTGGTGAACGCCTTTGTCCTCGACGTCGGCATGGGCGGCTCGACCAACACCATTCTGCACACGCTCGCACTGGCGCATGAGGCGGGAATCAAGTTCGACCTCAACCGGATCAATGAGATCTCCCAGAACACGCCTCATATCTGCAAGATCTCGCCCAGCCGTCCCGAAGTTCACGTCGAGCACGTGCACCAGCACGGTGGCATTCCCGCCATTCTCAAGGAACTCAATCGCCATCACGTGCGCGACCTGAAGCTCGATGTTCCAACCGTCACTGGTAAGCTGGCTGATGCGGTTGCCTGCGCTCCCGATGCCGATGGCGATGTCATCCGTACCGCCGAAAATGCCTTTACCCAGACCGGCGGCCTCGCGATCCTGTTCGGCAACCTGGCCCCGAAAGGCGCGGTCGTCAAGGTGGCCGGGGTTTCGTCGGACATGATGGAGTTCGAAGGCACGGCTCGCATCTTCGAGTCGCAGGATGACGCGCTCGACGGCATCTTGCACGGCAAGGTGAAAGACGGAGACGTGGTGGTGATCCGCTACGAGGGGCCGCGGGGCGGACCGGGCATGCAGGAAATGCTCTCGCCAACCGCCGCCATTGTCGGCGCAGGCATCCGTTGCGCGCTGATCACCGATGGCCGCTTCTCCGGCGGCACGCGCGGGCTCTGTGTTTGCCACGTCGCACCGGAAGCCGCGGCTCGCGGCCCTATCGCGGCGATTCAACCGGGAGACCGCATTTACATCAACGCTAAGACCCGCAAGATCGAATTGAAAGTCAGCGATGCCGAGATCCAGAAACGGCTCGCCGCGCTTCCTCCCTTCGAGCTCAAGGTCAAGCGTGGATGGCTGGCGCGCTACGCCGAGCACGTCATGAGCGCCGACACCGGAGCGGCGATGAAACTCTAACTAATGCCAGAGGGTCAACACTTCAGGCCGCCTTCACCGGCGGCCTGAAGCATTTAGGGCGCGGGTGCCCCATACAAGCTTCTTTTGCTTGTGTGGGGTCCCATGTTGCCCGTTCATCGTTCCGGGAGTCACCCTGCCGACGTCACTCGGGACGCAACTGCGGCGCTTGAATGGGCTCACCTGCCCTCTGCCGACGCTCGGCAGAATGCTAGCTCGCCAAGTCGAGTCTCGGAAGTGAACTCCTATCTTGTCATCCATCTCGTAAACGTCCCAAGATGTGTTATGGCCGCATCCAGTAGTGGCCGACATGCGAGATATGCAGAGAGTTGCGTCTCCGTCATTAACCCCAAATCATTCGGAGCGGTGCCGCACAGTAGCTTCACGTGGTACTTGTTTTCTTGGAGTCGTCGAATTATCACATCAGTGATCATGGCGTCACCTGCAGGCATTTTCAATTCGAGTGATCTTCTCCTCGTCAAATGTGAGGATCAGCGCCACCTGTGAGCTTTCGAGTTCAGCCAAGCGACGTGCCGATTTTCCTAATTCCATGCGAGTCGCTGTTTCAGGCTTGAGAGCTTGAAGCATCTCGAACTTTTCGCCCTCTGTTCGAGCGAATCCGTCCAGGTAGGAGTACATTGAATCCGTTCCTTCTCGACACTCCACCGAGACCGATCCTCGCAAACTTTCGGAGGCCCAAACCCGCTTGAATTGCTCAACACGGTACCGTAGATCTTCAAATGCTGGTCTGGACAAAAGTATCTGTTTGCGGCACTCCACGAATACTGGAACCGGGTCACTATCCTCTTTTAGCTGAAAGCTGCCGGGGTCACAGGCGCTATTCAATTGGTCGATGTCTTTTTGAATACGCGCCAGGTTGAACTCAATATCGGATCGCGAGGTGGGCGTCCCTGCATGAAATATCTCGTTCGCCCTTGGGAAGAACTTCTCAACGAGCGATGGGGATGATGTTAATCCTGCAACGATTGTAAAAAGGACCCCGATAATGATCCCGAACTTCCAACCGACGCTGATGCGTCTCGATCTTTTGCGTCCACTCGCGATTGAACAACCGCAATACTGGCAGAACTTCGCATCTGGCGCGACCGGGGAACCACATTTCGGACACGTTTCCACGGGCATTCCCCCTGATGACCTGAGTAGCTGAGATGCATTCTATCTCCGATATCAAACCTTCCCAAGAGCCGTTTTCTTTGTAGGCTTTTGCTCGACCGGACATACGGAGCTTTGGCCAGAGCCTGTAGGCTGAAGGTCTACGAGCTGGGACAGCGGCCCGTTTATGCGCCCTCGTCGCGCTCGCGCAACATCTTCATCAAGTCCTGATACGTTTTAGGCATGGTTACGGTCTTCCGCATTGCCACGGTTATCGGGTAGCGGACGCCGCCTTTGTGGGTTCCCTCCAGTCCTTCGATGATTTCATCGACGTAACCCCACGGAAAGGCAAACACCATCTCCGTATCCTGCGCCATGCCAAACACGCGATCGCCGGTGCATGGCAGAATCACCTTCGGTTCGTTGCTGCTCATCGTTTGGATGACGATTTCCGCACAGTCCACGCGCCCGCCGGTGGTGCTTACCACCCGGCCTCCGTTTCGATAGAGCGTGGCGTGAACCAACCGCAGCACCTGCGCGCTGTTGCCGTAGACGGCCACGACGTGCGGCTCGAATTTCGCGCGGCTCAGTGGGGCGACGCAGGCGTAGTCATACTGCCCGGGCTCAAACTTCCAAACATTGGCCTCCAGGTTCGCCGCGGCCTGCTCGTCCTTGCAGTACATTTCCACGCTGGCGAAGCCCTTCAAGTATTCGTCATTCGGTCTGCGGAATCCGAATGCAATCGCCGCCAGCGGGCAGATCACATCTTGCTTGCCCACCGCAATCGCCCATCCGTAGCGGCGTGCCACACCGATGGATTGGCACACAATCCACTGTTCGCCGAAGTTGCTGCTCGGAACCTTCACGTCCGGAGGAAGTTCCTCCCCCGGTTTCAACATGCGGATGGCCACCGGAAAGGTATCGGGTCTGACAAATCGGGCAATCGCCTCGTCTAGCTTCTTCAACTTCGCTGCAGTCTCTTCCGTCACAATGCCCCTTTTCTGTCCCAACGTGCGACCACGGCGCGGGTTAGGCGGAAGTTTATCCCTACAATTTCTCCCCGGCAATGGCTTTCCGTGCTCTGCAAGTGAGACGTCGAGAAATTCGCGCAACAACCCGTTGAAGTGTCATTCTGAGTGAGCAGAGCGAGCGAAGAATCTATGTATTTGATTCGTAATGCATAGATCCTTCGCTGCGCTCAGGATGACATCCTGAAACTTATGCAGCGAGTTTGTGGGACAACATACTGGTAAAGCGTAACAAAACTCCGCCAATCGACATTTTTTGAGTGGGCATTTTGCCCTTCTCGGCGTAACTTCAGAGAAGAGTCACAAGAGAGGTGGTTCCTAACATGGGCATTGTCACGGATCTGTTAGCTGACATCGCTTTGCCGAAGATGGTCCGGGTGAGGCAGGTATTTGCCGCCCCTGAGGTCCATGATGTGGCTGCTGCTGTGCGGGAAGAGCTTCGCCGGCCGGAAATAGCTCGCCGGGTCAAACCCGGCATGCGCATCGCCGTGGGTGTCGGCAGCCGTGGCGTGGCGGAGATCGCGCTGATCGTACGCGTCACCATCGAGGAGCTCAAGAGGCTCGGGGCCAAGCCCTTTATCGTGCCTGCCATGGGAAGCCACGGAGGCGCCACCGCCGAAGGGCAGAAGCAGGTGCTGGCCGGTCTGGGAGTGACCGAAGACAGCGCGGGCTGCCCCATTATTTCCTCCATGGACGTCGTCGAACTCGGCGTTCTGGATAACGGCCTGGCAGTACTGATGGACAAGCAGGCATACGAAGCCGATGGGATCATCGTGATCAATCGCATCAAGGCGCACAACGCTTTCAGCGGTCCCAACGAGAGCGGCCTGGTGAAGATGATTACCATCGGTCTCGGTAAGCAGAAAGGGGCTGACGCCGCCCATGTGCTCGGCTTCGGGCGCATGGCCGAGTTCAGCGTCGAAATGGCCAAAGTCAAATTGGCCAAGCTCCCCATCCTGTTTGGCGTCGGCAGCGTGGAAAACGCCTACGACCGGGTAGCGAAAATCGCGGCGATTCCCGCCGAACAGATCATTGAAGCTGAACGCAAGCTGCTGGTCGAAGCCAAGGGCAACATGCCCAAGCTGCTATTGCAGCCGCTCGACATTCTGCTGGTCGACCAATTGGGGAAAGAGTTTTCCGGAGGCGGTATGGACCCATACATCACCGGGCGTGCTCCGACTCCTTACCTCGATCCCGGTCCCACGGCCACGCGCGTGGTGGTTCTGGACGTGACTGACCGCAGCCACGGAAACTCCTGCGGCGTGGGAATGGCCGACATAACGACTCGCCGGCTGTTCAACAAGATGGATTTGGAATACACCTACGCCAACGTCTTGACCTCAACGGTAACGCCTTCGGCGCGGATCGGGCTGATCATGGACTCCGACCGGCTGGCCATCCAGGCGGCGATGAAGACCTGCAATGCTCCCGACCTAGGTCGAATCCGCATGGCTCGCATCGCCAATACCCTGCATGTCGCGGAGATTTATATATCCGAAAGTATGCTGGAGGAAGCGCGGAAACATCCCGACATCGTCGTGCTCGGCGAAGCGCAACCGTGGCAATTCGATGCAGCCGGGAACTTCTCCGACATAGGAACTTGGCATCAGCACGCGGAGTGTTCCGCTTCGCCTGAAGTGGCTGTCATGAAATAGCAGCCCGAAGAATTCTTAGACCAGTTCTCCATCAAGCGAAGGCGGGGGAAACTTATGCCTTCGCGATTTCCTGCAACTCCTGCTTCGCGGTTGGCAACTCCAATCGCTTGATGTCGCCACGATGAACAAGTAAGACATCGCTCCCAGTACTTGCCATAAAGGCTCGCGCTCACAGCAACTCGAGACAGGAGCGCGCGTTCCGGCTCGTGCGAATCGGAATCGATATTTTGGGCATCTATTGGGCCTGGATATTAAGATAGTTCTTTCTATATGCTAATCCACTTACATCAGGACAAGCAGCTTGGTCTGCTTTGTCCGCAGGAGAACGATTCATGCCGCAGCAAGGTGTTCCCGTTTGGTTTATCACTGGTTGCTCGACCGGATTCGGCCGGGAGCTGGCGAAGCTCGTGCTCGAACGTGGCTGGTGCGCCGTTGTAACGGCGCGCGACCCGCGGAAGGTTCAGGATCTGGTGGCCGGAACAGATGGCCGTGGGCTTGCCCTCAAGCTGGACGTCACGGATTCGGCGCAGGTGGCCGAGGCCGTGAAGAAAGCCGAAGCAACTTTCGGCAAAATCGATGTGCTGGTGAACAATGCCGGCTTCGGCTACCTGGCCGCGGTCGAGGAGGGCGAGGACGATGAAGTCCGCGCCATGTTCGAGACTAACTTCTTCGGTCTCGTCGACATGACCCGGGCTGTTTTGCCGGGCATGCGGCAGCGCCGGAGCGGGCACATCCTTAATATTTCTTCGATTGGCGGGTTCGTCGGCTCCGCCGGTGTGGGCTACTATAATGCGACCAAGTTCGCCGTCGAGGGTCTCTCCGAAGCACTGGCGAAGGAGGTTGAGCCGCTCGGAATCAAAGTGATAATCGTGGAGCCGGGGCCGTTCCGCACGGATTGGGCCGGGCGCTCCCTGAAGCAGACCCGCAACGGAATCGAAGATTACGCCAAAAGCGCGGGTACGCGCGGGCAAGCAATTGCCGGTGGCAGCGGCAAACAACCAGGGGATCCGGTTCGCGCCGCGAAGGCAATGATCGAAGCGGTGCAATCGAGCAACCCGCCGCTGCGGCTGGTACTGGGGCGCTTGGCCCTGGAGACCGCGCGCGGCAAACTCGAACTTCTGCGCCGCGACTTCGATGCTTGGGAAAAAACCTCGCTCGGCGCCGATTTTCCTTCAGCTCAGGCGGCTAAGTGAGAGAGCGGTCCACCGCTGCGCCCTCGCAGGAAAAGGCGCTTTCAGTAACACAGCTCCGCAAGGTCTACGGCGACACAGTCGCCGTAGACGGCGTCTCTTTCGCCGTGCAGCCGAAGGAAATCGTTGGCCTCCTGGGCCCAAACGGCGCAGGCAAGACCACCACCATCAATATGATTCTTGGCGTTCTCGAACCAAGTGCCGGAAGCGTCTGGGTCGAAGGCGTCGACTTGGCGTCGCATCGTTCGCAGGCGCTCGCGCGCACGAATTTCGCTGCCGTCTACGCGCCCCTGCCCGGCAATCTCACCGTCTATCAGAACTTGCGCGTCTTTGGCCTGATCTATGGAGTGAAGAACGCTTCAGAGCGCATTCGAC
This sequence comes from uncultured Acidobacteriota bacterium, assembly GCA_963842345.1. Classification (GTDB taxonomy): domain Bacteria; phylum Acidobacteriota; class Terriglobia; order Terriglobales; family Acidobacteriaceae; genus CAWBRT01. The sequence goes on along the minus strand of CAWJGD010000008.1, from coordinate 109,573 downwards.
TCGTGCTGAAGCAGTTCGATCTGGAGCCGTTTCGAAATCTCAAATGTGGCCTGCTCTCTTCGGGTGAGCAAACCCGCGCAGCGCTTGCCAAGGCCATGTTGAACAGCCCGCAGCTGCTTCTTCTCGACGAGCCGACCGCTTCGCTGGACCCTTCTTCCGCTCGCGACATCCGCGTGAAAATTCGCGAGTGTACGACGCAGGGCACATGCGGTGTACTGTGGACATCGCACAATATGTACGAAGTCGAGGAGGTCTGCAACCGTGTACTCTTTCTTTCACGTGGCAAGATTCTGCTGGAAGGAGACCCAAAGACCTTGCCGCGGGAGCACGGTAAAAAAAGCCTCGAGGAGCTGTTCATCACCGTGGCGCGCGAACCGCTCGCCCTCGACCAGTTTCGCGACGCGTAATAACTAAGTCATGTCAAAAAGTTTTGAGACACTCCACTAGGTTAGCGCTATGTTTCTCGGCCGCACCGCAGCTATTCTGCTTCGCCAGTTTTATCTAATGCGTGGGAGTCCCTCGCGCGTATTACCGCTGTTCGTCTGGGTCGCCATTGACATGATTCTATGGGGATTCATCACGAAGTACCTGAACTCCGTGACCTCGTCGGGCCTTAATTTCGTGCCTTCCCTGCTGGGAGCCGTTCTCTTCTGGGACTTCTTCATCCGCGTCATGCAGGGGGTAACGATGGCGTTTTTTGAGGACGTCTGGTCGCGCAATTTCCTGAACATGTTCGCGACGCCGCTTTCCATATCGGAGTACGTCGGCGGTCTCGTGCTCTCGAGCACCGCGACCAGCTTGGTCGGACTTGCCGTGATGCTGGTGTTGTCAACCGCATTCTTCGGCCTTTCCTTCTTCGCCTACGGCCTCATCCTGGTGCCGTTCCTGCTCGTGCTGTTCCTCTTCGGAATCGCCTTCGGCATCGTCGGCAGCGCTTTGGTTCTGCGCTTTGGCCCAGCCTCGGAGTGGTTCGTGTGGCCGATTCCCGCCATGCTTTCGCCGTTTGCCGGCGTCTTTTATCCGCTTTCCACGCTGCCCTGGTGGATGCGCCTCATCTCGCGTATCTTGCCGCCTTCTTATGTATTCGAGGGCATGCGAGCGATTGTTTCCGGTGGCACAGCTTCGGGAACTGCTTTGCTGTGGGGCTTAGGCCTTGCCGTACTGTATGTCCTGCTTGCTTCCTGGTTCTTCACTCGCATGTATCGGCATGCCGTCCGAACCGGCCTCATTGCCCGTTACAGCGCCGAAACGGTGAATTGAAGAAGCTCACTTCACTGAGTTCTGCAACAGCAGCTCGCGACCCATGGCAACTTTCGCGCGAAGCCGCTTCCACTCCCAATCGATATTGCGCCGCATCACTTCGACTTGTGCCGCGTCCAGGTGGCGGAAGCGGCCTTGCAGATTGAGATACTCAGTCACGTCCTTAAATGCCGGCTCATGGTTGATGGTGTATTCCACTCCTTGCGCCACTTCATATAACGGAAACACTCCGCTCTCAACCGCCAGGCGAGCTATCTTTACCGAATATCGCTCTTCCGATTTATGTCCGGTCGGGCACGACACCCAGAGATGAATGAATTTCGTTCCTCGAATGGCTTTTGCTTTTTCAAGCTTCCGCAGGAAATCCTCCGGGTAGGCGATCGATGCGGTCGCGGCGTAGGGAATCCTGTGCTCGGCCAGAATTCCAACGATGTCCTTCTTGGGCTCCAGCTTTGGCGAATCGGCAGGTGTCGTCGTCGTCCATGCGGCATAGGGTGTGGCGGAAGAGCGCTGAATGCCGGTGTTCATGTACGCTTCATTGTCGTAGCAAACGTAGATGATGTCATCATTGCGCTCGACGGTCCCGGAGAGAGACTGCAGGCCGATATCGAATGTGCCGCCGTCTCCAGCCCAGGCCACAACATTCACATCGTGCTTTCCTTGCACGTCCAGGCCGGCGCGAACCCCAGCGGCCGAAATGGCTGCCGTTGCAAAGGCGACCTGCAGCACCGGCACTTTGAGCGGCGCAACCGGATAGGGTCCGTTGAGAGTGCCCCAGCAGCCTGCCGGGATCACCATGATCGTGTTCTCCCCGAACGCTTTCAGCGCGATTCGCATGCCAATGGTAGCTCCGCATCCGGGACATCCAAAGTGGCCTGAATGCATCAGCTCCCGATCGGGAAGGTGCAAATTCACTGGATCATATTCTGTTGGCATGACGTCCATTGCTCTATCTCATTTCGTCGCGGCGCAAGGCACGGCTTGCACTGTTTGTTCTTCTTCTTCCGGCAACGTATTCCACCACGTAACCGGCTCCAGCCCCTCGCCATCTGATCCCTGGAGTAGCATCTGCTCAATGTCTTCCGGAGTGATATCGCTGCCGCCAAGACCTGCAATGATGCCTCTCATCGGCGGGCGGTCCGCCGCGGGCAGCTCGTAAAGCGCGGACTTGATCTCCTGATAAAAAATTCCGTGATGCCCAAACGAGCAACTGCGGTCCAGCACTACCACCGCCTGCTTTCTGGCCAACGCGCGTCTCAGCGCATCCGCCGGAAAAGGCCGGAAGACGCGCAGCCGGAGCAAGCCGGCCGGAATGCCACGCTGGCGGAGCGCGTCGATCGCGACCCGGGCCGTCATCGCCGGCGTACTGCTGGCCACCAGCACCAGTTCCGCATCGTGGAGCCGGTATTCCTCGATCACGTCATAGCTGCGGCCGGTGAGTTCACCCCATTGCCGGCCAACATCGACCCAGGCTTCGAGCGCCTGTTCGTGTGCAATCTGCAGCTTCCTGCGGAATGCCGTGTAGCACTCGGGATCGCTGAGTCCACCGATCGCCGCAGGGTTGGTAATGTCGACCATGTGTGGCACTTTCAGCGGACCAAGGAAGCTGTCCACCGTGCCTTGTTCCGGCACATCCACGTTCTCGAAGGTGTGTGAAAGCAGGAAGCCGTCCAAAAGCACCATGCAAGGCAGGAACACCCGCTGCGAGACTTCGAAGGACTGGATGACCGAATCCAACGCCTCCTGCGCCGATTGGCAGTAGACCTGCATCCATCCGGTATCGCGTTGCGAAAGTGAGTCGGTCTGCTCGGTAAACAGCGACCATGGCGCCGCCAGGGCGCGATTGACATTCACCATTACGATGGGAAGGCGCGAACCAGCAGCCCAATGCAGAAGTTCGTGCATGTAAGCAAGACCCTGCCCCGACGTGGCGGTGAAGGTGCGCGCACCCACCGAGGCGGCTGCGATGCAGGCGGCCATGGCCGAGTGCTCCGATTCCACCTTGATGAATCGCGCGTTCAGACGCCCCTGCGCCACCATATCCGCCAGCTCTTCGACGATGGAAGTCTGCGGCGTAATCGGGTACACCGAGATAACCTGCGCACCAGCCATTTGCACCGCGCGCGCCACGGCCCCATTTCCCTTCAGCAGCGTCCTCATCGGGCCACCTCCTCAAGCGTCATCGCTCCGCGCGGACACTCCTCCACGCATATCCCGCAACCCTTGCAGTGCATGGAGTCGATTGCCAGAGCGGCGCCAGTCCGCGAGTCGCGCTGGACAGCCACATCCGGACACCAGTAATAGCAATTCAGGCAGCCGTTGCAGGTGCCGCACAGCAAACAGCGGCGCGCTTCGCTCAATGCCGACTCAACCGCGAACCCCTGGACGATCTCGGCGAATGAGGTTGGCGGTTGCTCCCCATTCAACTTCGCTATCTCGGCACGCAGCGCGGGCGCAAAATAGGCAGGGTTCAGGTACTGTGGGTCGGCCACCAGCGCCGAATTAACTTTGCGCGGCCATAGACTCTGGAGCGTGGGCTCATCCGCTGTCGTGCCGCCGTTGACGAGATAGCTGTGCACCACCGCGGCGACCCGGCGTCCCGACCCAACCGCGGCGGCAACCGTGCCCTCGCCGGTCGAGGCGTCGCCTGCAATATAGATTCCATCGAGGCTTCGCTTCCCGTTCGCCGCAGCCTGCGGAAGAAAACCAATATCCGCAGTCTCTCCAATTGCCGCAACAATCCCCGCAAACGGAAGGCGGAACTCGGAGTTAGGAATTGGCACCGCGGTGCGCCGTCCCGAGACATCGGGCTCGCCCAATTGCATCTTGCAACACTCAAGCGCGACCACCGCGTCGTCTTCGATTACCACTGCGATGGGAGCCGCGAGAAACTGAAAACCGATGCCTTCCCTTTTGGCCTCTTCCACTTCGGAGGCTATGGCGGGCATCTCGGTTTCGCTTCGCCGATAGACGATTGTGGGACTTACGCCCAGGCGCAACAGTGAGCGCGCAACATCGATGGCGGTGTTTCCGCCGCCGACTACCGCGACGGTTGATGGAAGCTCGGGGATCTCCCCGGAAAGAATTCGCTCCAACAGCTCGACCCCATCGTAGATATGCTGATGATTGCTTCCGGGCACTGCAAAGGCCCGCGATTCATGCAATCCGACCGCCACAATCACGGCGTCGAATCTGCTTCTGAGATCCTCGAACCCGATGTCGCGCCCTATGCGAATACCCTGGATGAACTTAACGCCAACGCGCTCGATGAATTCGATCTCACGATCGAGTATTTCCTTGGGGAGACGATAGTCGGGGATGCCGGTGCGCAGATATCCTCCCGGCTTTGGCTTTTCGTCGAAGACTTCCACCGCGTGTCCCTTGAGTGCGAGCGCGTACGCGGCGGTGATTCCTGCCGGCCCCGCGCCGATCACCGCAACCTTGCGGCCGCTCGGCGGAATGGGCTCCTGAGCGCTCTTGTCGCGCAGCAAAAGATCGCCCAGAAACCGCTCAATCATGTGAACCGCGACGGAGCCGCCGAACAAGTCGCGATTACACTGGCGCTCACAAAAATGTGGACAGACTCTGCCGAGTGTTGCGGGCAAAGGATTAGCGGAACGCAGAAGCCGGCCAGCCCCGATGAGATCGCCGCCGGCCAGCAGCAGGATGATCCCGGAAATATCGTTCCCGGCCGGGCATGCGTGCGAGCACGGAGGAAGTTTGTCTTCGTAACGTGGCTCCACGTACTTCCACGTACCGGTATTGTTCTCGCTCGTCGGACGCGTCGCGTATGCCGTGATTGGGAGATCTCGAAGGGATTTTGGCTGGGGCACGGACATTTTCATGCCTCCGATATTCCAACCGCCTGGAGTCGGCGGACTAGCTGTGCACCCTCCATGGCTGCCGCCACGTTCTCCTCGGGTTTGAAAGGAACGGCGCTCCGCACCGCCTGGACCAGGTTGTCCAGGCTGGCAATTCCGGTCAAGCTGACGAACGCGCCGGCCATCGCCGTGTTCACGATAGGAGCAGTGGCGGACCCGAGTTTGTGCCTTCGGCCAATGGCCGATCCGTCCACCGTGGCAACGGCAAACCCTGTCAGTTCCGCGAACTCGGATGGATCACGCGGCGAGTTGATCAAAATCCAACCGCCGGGTTTCAGGCCCGCAAAAACATCGTCCACGCCCAGGGCGATCAAGACCCTGATCGAGAATGATGATTCCATCCGGGCGGTAGATTTCCGAGCGCACCAGAACCGGCGAACGGTCCAGACGCAAAAAAGCTCGCACCGGAGCGCCACGCCGCTCCGAACCGAAAGCAGGAAACGCCTGCACATACATCTCTTCGCGAAAAGCCGCTTCCGCCAAGATTTGCGAGGCAATCACCGCGCCCTGACCACCGCGACCGTGAATCCGGATTTCGATCATCTTGCACCCCGGCCGGCCCGTGTCCCATCCGCGCGCTCGCCTCGGCGCTCAGGCCAGCATCATTTGCCGACGGCCGAGCGGGCCAACTGCGGTGCGGCCACCGATTTAGGCGTACGGATAAATGCGGCGGCAACGACTCCAATCACCACGCAAGAGCACAGGAAATACCAGCCGGAAGAGTAGTTCTTCTGGCCGTTCTGCACCACCACGAGCGCGGCAAAAATCTTGGCCGAGAAGGCGGCGAAAAATACCCGATGCCATTCACAAATCCCATTGCCTTGCCATAGACCTCGGGCGTGAATATCTCGGCCGGCACCGCAAGGAAAGGGCCCCATGCCATGTTGCCGAAGAATCCCATGCCGCACAGGGCGATGGCCAGCAGCGTTTGATCCGCCCGCTGTAGCGTCCCCATCAGCAGAATGAAAGGCGCCAGTCCAAGAAAGCAGGTAATGATCATGATGCGCCGGTTTCCGTGGAATACCTTGTCCGACAGGTAAGAAGAGAGGAAACTGCCGCATGCGCCCGCCAGGAAATACAACGAATTCCACCAACCCATCGTTGCCAGCTTAAAGTGAAAAACGTCCGACAAATAGAGCGGAATCCAAACCATCGCCCCCCAGAACGTCAGTTGCATTACGATGTCGACGACGCAAACCGCCAGATAGCTGCGATTTCTGAAGAAGTCGCGGAACAAAATGCTGTCCTGGGCAAGAATTTTCTTCTGCGAGTCGAGGTAGTCGCCCTGTTTGAGCGTGCCCTTTGCGATTTCGTCGCTATAGGAGTATTCCAGTTCTTCGGGCGTAATCTTGCGGTATTGTTCGGGCCGATCGAAGATGAAGAAAGTAATCGCAAACAACGGGATGATGCCAAGCGCGGCGGTAACGAAAAAAACCAGGCGCCAGCTACCCGTGTACGTCGCCAATTGCGTGGCTAAGACGCTTGCCCAGGCCGGCGTCAGAATCCACGACCAGGAAAGCAGAGCCTGCGCTCTGGCTCGGCCATCTTTGTTGAACCAGCGCATCAGCACGCGCGCCGACGGCACATATTCGGTTCCCACCATGACTCCGAAAAGCGCCATGCGGAGCAGGTATTCCTGGCGGCTGTGCAGCACGCCCATCCACGCGGTCATTATCGACCAGGCGACGACCGAGAAGAGCAAAATGCGTTTCGCGCCGAAACGGTCCGTCAACCATCCTGATACGTATTGGGCAGGACCGTAGAACAGCATCATCAGGAACGCGCCCGTCCCAATGTCGACCGTGCTCAGGCCAATGTCTCGCGCAATCGCCGGATTTAGAACGTTCGTCTTTACACGGTCCAGGTACTGGATGCTGTAGGCAAAAAACAGCACGAACGCAACAACCCAGCGGTAAGGGATACGCTTTAGCATCGAGAACTCCTGTCAACTTGTGGGAACCTGATATATACACCAATACCTGCCTGGGCCGGAAATGAAAAAGCCGCCAGGCAGCCGGCAGCTACTCAGGACGCGGGCCGGGGATCATGACTCGGGGATCATGATTGGTTCGGCGCGGCGATCTCGACTGCACGAACGATGTTGCCGTCGAATTGGGCTTCGATCCGCTGCCCCGGGCGAACCACCAGGAAATCGTCGCCGCCCCAATCCCCATTGACCAGCCGGTGTAGAAGACGCAAATCGCCTGCCACCTTTTCGAACTCCCATCCTTTGCCCGCGGCCTCCCGCCGGGCCTGTTCCTCGAAACGGCCGTCGCATTCAAGGCCGGTTTCGATGAAGGTCAGCGTCCGATACGCACTCTGGAAGCGCGTCAACTCTCCGTACAGATAACGGCCATTGTCTTCGCCATACTTTGCAATCAGTTCCGCGAGATTGGTGCTGGTGCCGGAGTGATATGGCGCCAGTTGCAGAAGGTCCACCCCCCGTTCCAGCCAACCGGTCGAACGGTAATAGCTGCCCGAGTGCTCCTGGAAGTACGCCTCATAGCGCTGGCGGCTCCCCATGAGCAAACCGATGCAGTCGTGCATGCGGGGCGCCACAATCACGGTGTGCCGCGCCTCGATTCCGTGCAGTCCGTTCCCGCAGAGCCCATAGCCAAGAACGATGGCGTCGTAGCCTCCCGCCGGCACGCGGTCCACGCATTCTTGCAGCTTCGCGGTCATCGCCTTCCCGCCCAGGTCGTGCAAGCCCTTGGGCAGAAACTCCACATCGACGATTTCCGGGGCCCGTGCCACGGCGGCGCACATCTCCCGATAGAGAACCTCGCAGGCAATCAATTTCAGCCGCATGGGTTGACGTTCCTCAGGATGCTACGGCCGCGGCCAATTGACGCGCCAGTGCCACCGCCGAGGTAGCTGTCTCGCTATAGCCGTCGGCTCCGATCGAGTCGGCGAACTCGCGAGTCACCGGCGCTCCACCCACCATCACCTTCACGCGATCGCGCAGACTGGCCTGCTTCAGCGCTTCGATCGTGTTCTTCATCATCGGCATGGTGACCGTAAGCAGCGCCGAAAGCGCAACAATGCTGGCTTTGTGCGCTTGCACCGCTTCAATGAACTTCTGCGGCGTTACATCCGTACCCAGATCGATGACCTCGAAGCCTCCGCCCTCCAGCATCGAGGAGACCAGGTTCTTACCGATGTCATGCAGATCGCCCTTCACGGTCCCGATGACCACGCGAGCCAGAGGTTGCGCGCCGCTGGCAGCCAGCAAGGGACGCAGCACCGCTAGCGAGCCTTTCATGGCGCGCGCCGCCAGCAGCAGCTCAGGCACGTAATACTCCTCGCATTCAAAGCGCCGGCCGACCTCGCTCATGGCTGGAATCATGTAGTCTGTGATCAGCTCCATGGGCTGCACGCCCTCCGCGACCGCTTGCTGTGTCACCGCCAGAGCTGTCTTGTTGTCGCCGCTCAGAATTGCTTCGTACAGTTTTTTCAGTTCCGTCATTTCTGTTTTCCTCAGGCTTTCTAAGCCCATCAATTCCGGGACGTTCCCCGTATGCCGCCGCCATGCATCCTCTTGAGAATTTGGATACTTTTGTCCCGCTTCGGTCCCGCATCAGCAAAGCGCGTTTATCTTGTCGCACAAGTACTTGATGCGGTCCAATTCGGCGTCCGCCGTCACCATGTCGCTCACTCCAAGCACCAGCCGTTTCGCATGGCCATAACGCTCGATCAGGCCGTCGGCATAACGGCGGAACTCCTGCTCATCCGTACTGCTCACGCACAGCTGGGTCGACGGAATGCCGCCCCAAATAGTGATGCGGCCCGCAAATGCGGCGAGTGTCTCTTCCAGCGTCAAGCGGGTCATTGGGTAGGGGCAAACCGAGTCGGCGATGTCGAAGCCGGCCTCCAGGTACAGCGGGATCAGCCTGCGGTTCTCTCCATCGGTATGCGTGAGCAGATACTTGCCTCGCTGGTGCAGACGTTCGCCAAATCGCTTCAGATCGGGCAGGATGTGCTGCTTGAACACCGGCGGCGGGGTGATCGAATCGTCATAGTTGCCGCCCAGAAAGACAACTTCAGCCGGAGAATCGAGCAACACTTGCCCAACCGCCTCGTAGAACGGCTTCATCTGCTCGGCCAGCCGGTGAATCTTTTCCGGATAGTCGGCCATCGCAAAATAGAATTCCTCGGTGAACATCAACTCTTTCATGATGTGATGCATAGGCCCCGCCGTGCCCAGCATGAAGCCCACCGGAACGCCCTGGTCACCGACCTTATCCCGCAATGCCTGGTAGCCGGCGGGGTTCGGCTTAACCTTGATGTGCTCGAAAATGTAGCCCACAGCCGCGAAATGCTCGGGCTTGCGGATCGGCACCTCGGAGACCCAGGGAATGGAGGCGCCGGCGTCCAACATCTCTTCCGTAAAGAGAAAGGCCGTTTGCACAGTAGCCCACTGGAGTAACGTACTCGACCGTGGTTTCAGTCCCGTTATCTGTTTCCCGCTTCGCGATCCGGCGTTCGACGCCTTCCAACTCGAAGTCGTAGGGCAGTGACGGTATGTGCCAAAGACCGAGGCCTCGATCGACTGTGCCGGACACATCCGAGGTGTAGTCGGGGTTCAGCGCGTAAAGACCGGCAACCGAGCCGGCGCGCAATCTCCTCGATCGACAAGCCTCGCCATTCTTTGGGCAGGGTTCCTTTTCGCAGCGCGGCCCGGTACCAGAATTCAAGTCGCGGTATCCACGGTATCCGATCCGGGGTGTCGCCCCGAATCGCGGCCAGAGCCCTCTCGCGTTCCGTCATCTCGTTCTCCTTCTTGCCGTTTGCCATCATGGAACGAAGCGGCGCAGCGGTCAAGACCTGGTTTCCATTGTCGCTTCGCTCGTATCAGCAGCTTACGTGGGACAAGGAGAGCCCCGATTCAACCCTTCGCCGCCAGCCGCCTCACCTCCGCCGCCATGGCGGCAATATGATTCGGGTTCGTTCCGCAGCAGCCCCCGATGACGTTTGCCCCCGCGGCAATCAGTTCGGCAACGCGGGAAGCCATGTATTCGGGAGTCTCCTTGAACACCGTTTCGCCGTTTTCAACGACCGGCAAGCCGGCGTTGGCGTGGATCAGAATCGGCGCTTGCGGCGCAGTGGCGCGCATCTGCCGGGTAATCTCGATCATGTTCGCGATCCCGTTACCGCAGTTTGCGCCCACCATGTCGGCTCCCGCGTCGAGCGCCGCCCGAACCGCCCTGTCCGGCTTGACGCCCATGGTCGTTCTGAATCCCTTTACGCCCGGCTCGAAGGTGAACGTGCAGATGGCCGGCAACGGCGTGTTCTCCTTGACGGCCCGTATGGCCTGCGCGGCTTCGTACACCGACCACATCGTCTCGACACAAATCGCGTCGGCGCCACCCTCGGCCAAAGCGATTACTTGTTCTTTGAACGACTCGTAGAGTTGCGCCGCGGTCACATTTCCGCCTTCTTCCTCTACGATCTGCCCGGTGGGTCCGACCGATGCAGCCACGTATCCCCTGCCTGCAATCGCCTCTTTTGCCAGCCTTGCCGCGGCGCGATTAATGATGGCGGCCTGATCAGCCAATCCGTATGCCTTAAGCTTGAAGGAAGTGCCGCCGAACGAGTTCGTTTCGACGATATCGGAACCGGCGGCGGCGTAGGACTCCGCGATGTTGCGCACGATATCCGCGTGCGAAACGCACCAGGACTCCGGACACTCACCCGGAGCCATCCCTCTGGCGTGCAGAAAAGTTCCCATCGCTCCGTCGGAAATCAAGATCTCGCCTTGGGCAACACGTTCAAAAAGTGTCCTCATGCAATCGCTCCTAGAATCTTGCCGCATCCGGAAATCCCATGCAGTCCACGAACGTATCCTGAAAACAAGTATCGGCGGCGAGACTCACATGTTCAATTTTTGGCACTGGTCCGTTTTCGGAAAGCAAAAACACCTTGGCGCCGCGTAGCGCCGTATTGCCGGCGGAAACAACGCGCTCGCGAGCCATCTCCAATAAGCCAATCCTGGCGGCGCTCTCGACCCGAACGTAATTTCCAAAAGCGCCCGCCAGGTACACGGCTCGCAGATCTTGCATGCTTGCGCCCCAGCGGCCCAGCAGGATGCGAACCCCGGCGGCGATTGCTCCCTTCGCCAGTTGCAGCTCGCGGATGTCGGCTTGCGACACGAGCACCGGCTCCATCACAGGAAACTCGCGCGCCCCATTCGCCAGCCGGCCGCTGGGCATAATCGCGCCGCTCTCCAGTCCCGCCGCTACTGCATCCACCAGCCCGCTGCCGCAGATGCCGCGCGGCGCAACATCGCCAATGACGGCGCACTCCAATTTGCCATTGCGATTGCATACCTGAGCGATAGCGCCCGTGGCGGCGCGCATTCCCATGCGGATCGAGCCGGCTTCAAAGGCCGGACCCGCTGCCGTCGAAGCGCACAGGATTCGATCCCGATTCCCGAGCGCAATCTCACCGTTGGTTCCGAGATCGATTAATGCCGTCAGCTCAGCGCCCGTGCTCATGTTCAGGGCAACGATACCGGCGAGCACGTCTGAGCCAACGAACCCGCCGATGCAGGAAATAAAACGAATTCGGCAACCCTGGGGCAGGTCCCAATTCAGTTCCCGGGGCGTAAACGGCTGCTCACCCAATTCCGGGGATGCAAACGGCACGTGCGAGAGCGGCTCCACATCGATGCCGGCAAACAAGTGATGCATAACCGTGTTGCCCACCAGCACTGCTTCACCGACTTCGCTCTCACGGCCCGCCGCAAGCTGCCTGACCATATCGCCGATAGCGTCGCGAATCAGCGGCGTCAAATCCGGTTTCGTCAGGGCGAATCGCAACCGCGTCATGATGTCGGCTCCGAACGCGGTTTGCGGATTCAGTGCCGTTCGAACACCAAGAAGATCACCGGTCGTGAGGTCGACCATCTGCGCCACGAGGGTGGTTGTCCCGACATCGATTGCAATTCCCAGGCCGCTGCGCCCCGAGCCGCACAGCCGGGTGTGGTCGCTGAGGATGGGGACGGTCCACTGCTCCACGTGCAGTTTGAGCGCGGTTTCAGCACGGGCCTGACACGCCAGCCGCCAACCGGCGGCAATCTCCTCGCCCGTGAGTGCGAGCTTGTCTTTGGGGGTTGCCGTCAGTGTTCCTTCCAGAAGGCGGACGCGGCAGCCGCCGCACACCTCCGACCCTCCGCAGGGAAACTCCAGCCCGTGCGCCGCCAGCACGCTGCCGAGAGCCGCCCCGCGTCTGACTTCCAGGGATACTCCGAGCGGAACCAGTTCGACCCTCACCGTCTCGCTCACGCGTCTCCCCCGATGAATGCCATCGTCACCTCGATTGCCCCGTTTCGCTTTGATCTCACTGTTCGTGCGGCATGCGGAGAGTCAACAAGCCCGGGCCGGGGTCCCCGGCGACGGCGCTTTTGCCGTCGCTGGGGTGGAATCCGGACCTTATCACTTGCTGAAGCTCACTGTAACTTCACCGAGAACACCGAAGCCGGCCCGCACCGTATCGCCGGGAGCGATTGGCATAGGTTTCAGACAGGTTCCAGTGGTGACCACCTGCCCGGCCTTCAGGCAGATGCCAAGCTGCGAAAGCTCGTTGACCAGCCACGTCAAGGCTATTCGCGGATCGCCGAGCACATTGGCGCCTTTGCCTTCGCATTCGAGTTTGCCCTTAACCGAGCCGCTGACCCGGAGCGCGGCCAGGTCCATCGTGCGCCACTCGGCAATGACGGCCGGACCCAGCACGAACTCGTGACCACAGGCATTGTCGGCAATCAGTTGCGGCGCACCGGCACTCGCAACAACCTCAAAGCGCGAATCCGGCATTTCGATGGCCGTGTGCAGCGACTCGACAGCGCTCAGCACTTCATCGACTTCATAGGCACTCAGCCGTGGCGCCAGGTCGCTGGCCATGCGAAACGCAAATTCAGGCTCGGCAAGCCGCATACGATTTTTCGTCAACGACAGCTTTGCCCCGTTTTCGCAGGCGCGCTCGGCCAGCAATCGTCCGGCCAGAGGTCCATCCACCCCGATGTGCCGCTGCCCATCGAGGCTTGTCGCCGCGATCTTCCAGCCATACAGCGGCCGGGCGCTGTGTCTCTCCAGAAAAGCTTGTATTGCGTAACCCTCCGCGCGGGTGCTGGGTCGCAGCCGCTCCGGAAGTGTTGCCAGACACGAGCCCTCCGTCCAATGCTTAACCAACAGATCGGAGGCCAACCTTGCCTGCTCCTCACTTAACGCCATTGTCGCCTCCCAAGGCACGAAGGTTGTGGAGATCGTCGCATGCCGAATCTCCTCGAAGTTTGCGCAACAGGATATCAGCGGTCAAAGCCGCCCATGAATCGGCTACTGTGCAGTGCTGCCGTAATCGTACTCCAACACCCTGCGCCAGCCGAAACCGTATATTCAGCTCCCGAACTCCTGACGAGGCTTTCGGCAAACGTGCAGCACCAGCACTGCATCTGAGGAGGTATTCACGGAGAAGACAAGGCGTATGTCGACAGGCGATTCGTTCGGTAGTATCTCCACTCAATCCGGTTCCGCTCGTTCAACCCAACAGGCGCAACTACGGGGCATGTTGGGGACCCCGGCTCTCTTCGGTCGGCATGTGCGATTGAGCCTTCGGGCGCTGATTGCCTCCGTATTCTGCTTGGCCGGCGCAGTTGCCTTGCAGCCTGACGCATTGGCTGAATTGGCCGATAAGACCGGGTTGAGCGCTTACGAAGCGGCCTTGAAAGAGACCGGCGTTGCACGACAAATTTCTGCCCTTGAACACTTCCTCAACATTGGCGGTAACGGTCCGCTGACGACCTCCGCGCTTGAGTTCCTGGTGTGGGATTACCTGCAAACCAGAGCTCCCGCGCAGGCAGCGCGCCCCGCCAAGGCGCTGCTGGCCGTTAATCCGGGAAATGCAATCGCGCTGGCGGCACTGGTTGACCCCAGAGTCGGAGGCCAGCCTGGCGATGGCAGGGAACGATTCCGGATGGCGACGCGCGGCTTGGCCGAGTTTGGGCATCTGCAAAAACCGGTTGGCATGACGAGGGGAGAATTCTTCCGGCTTCAGTTGCAGATATTGAGCACGCTTGAGGGCGAAGCAGGCTTTGGCTATCTCGGCCAGAAGGATTATGCCGCCGCGCAACAATACTTGCAGCAGGCAGTGGCGACGGTGCCGAACAACGGGCGCTACGTGTATGGGCTTGCCGTCGCGATGCTCAAACAGAAGCCGCCTCAGAACCAGGGCTACTGGTATTTGGCGCGGGCCGTCAATCTCTCGCGCGGAACGCCACAGGGCGCGCAGATCGCGGAATTCGCAAGAAAGCAATACGTGGACGCGGGCGGCAGCAATAGCAATTGGGACCGGTTTCTGATTGCGGCAATGGCTCCGACTTCCGCGACCAGGTCCAATGTAGCGCGCTCAACTGCGCCATTGAGTTCGCGCCCCGATCAAGCGCGGCGAGCGGCAGCTCCGAGACCGCCCGATTCCCATGCAGCCCCGGTTACCAAGTCGTCTGGCCAAGTGCAGAGCGCCTCCATTGCGCTTGCCAAGCCGTCGGCGATCAAAGCTAAAGCGGGGCCAACCGCCGTTCCCGCGCTTCCGCCGAGCCGGGAACCGGCGCAAAGCACGGCCAAGGCGGGGCTGCAATTTCCGCCGGTTCATAAGCGCGCTTTTGTTCCTCGCGATCGCCCGCTTTCGCTCGGAATCGTGATTCAGAAGGCACGCCTGACGTACGACGACCGCAACGCGATCCTCTTTGCTCTAAGCGATCTGGTCAGGCACCTGCGGCAGGACGATGAGGTCTTCGTCATGGGATTCAGCAATGAGTTGGAGTTCGAGCAGGACCTGACGCGAAACGAAAAGCTGCTGGAAGAGGCGATCGCGGGCATCAAGCCGCAATCTGGCGCGGCATTGCTGGATGCGGTTGCCTTCGCCGCCGGACACCTGGACCGCATCGCCAAGAACAGGAGCCGCGTACTGCTGGTGATCTCCGACGGACGCGATGCCGCCGCCCATATCGGTTCTTCCGAGATCAACGCCGTGTTGGGAAGAGTGCGGGTTGACTGTATCGGGCTTGACGTGGACGATGTCGCCGGCATGAATTTGCTGCAGTCGCTGGCATCGTACTCAGGCGGTCAGACTTCGTTTGCCGCCGGCCCCAAGCAGTTCAGGGCTGCCACCTGGGAGTTCGCCAAGAGCATGGGAATCGAGTTCCCGTATTAGAGCAGTTTCCCGTTTGATGTATCCCTCGGGAGCATTCCAGGAGGCTGTCGCGCGCCGCGCCGCGTGGGCCCTTGAGAAATCCTTGTGCTGCGTCTCAGTCCCAGCCGTGCCAAGATCCTTCGCTTGACTACAGGGTTCACCAGGCCGCTCAAGGCATCCCGGAAAGCCTGAATTCTGGCTTTCTGAGGACCCCGCTCAGACTCCGCCCTCAACTTCGCCTGCATTATTGGTTATATGCCGTACGAATGGCAGAGTAGAATAACTGAATAGTTAACACCATTTGGAGAGTGGGCATGGGATTAGACCCTTTGACGATCCTGACGGAGCTGTTGGCAGGCGATTCAAAAACCGGTTTCGACGACGCGCTCGGAGAAGCCATGTTCGACGCGCCGACGGTGGCTGTTGCGGCAGCCGATGATGCCTTGTTTGCCCGCTTCAAAGAGGTCATCGGCCCATTCTATTGGACTCCGCAGGAAGCTTTATCGCTGGTCGCTCCGCAGGCAACCGCCCGCAGCGTCGTTTGCTGGAGTTTGCCGGTCAGCTCCCCCGCTCGCTCGACCAACCGGCGCGAGACGCTGGTCCCTTCCCGCGCCTGGGCTTACGTTCGCACCTTCGGGGAACACCTTAACAGCCGTATGCGGTACGGCATGGAATTGCGTCTCAGGTCGCTGGGCTTTGCCGCGCTTGCACCCGCCGTGGTGCCTGAGAATATTGTGGCCGAGCGGCCGCAGGTGGGTCTCAGCAGTTGCTGGTCGGAGCGGCACACGGCATTCGTCGCGGGGCTGGGAACATTCGGTCTTTCCGGTGGACTCATCACACGGCATGGCATCGCGCACCGCCTGGGAAGCGTGGTGACCGACGCCGAGCTGCCTCCGACTTCGCGCCCTTACGGCGACGATCCGTTTGCCTGGTGTTTGCGAATTGCCCAAGGAACATGCGGAGTCTGTATTAGCCGTTGTCCGGTCGACTCGATTGGCGAGAATGTGGCAGCCCGCGATAAGCTAGCTTGCAAACGCCATTACGCCGGCACAATCAAGGCTCAGTGTGCTGACGTGTTTGGCTGGGAGGGAACTTACGGCTGTGGACTTTGCCAGACCGGCGTTCCTTGCGAAGACTGTAACCCGTTGGAGAGTGGGCAGACGGGATGAGAGCAGAGGCTGCTAGTGAAGCGGGGTACCCATGGGCATCCCAGCCAACAACATCCCCAAAGCTATGACAATCGCACTGATTACAGTCAGAATCATTCCGACTTTAAACAGGTCCTTAAACGTATAGTACCCCGCCGCATAGCTTAGTACGAAACAGAGGCTTTCCGTAACCAGGATAAAGTGAGTCGAAGAGGCCAATCCCGCAGTCATGGCCATCGCCTGTATCGGAAACCCGCTTTGTTGCGCATAGGCGATAACGAGCGGGACATTGACGGCAGCCGCGGCCGTAAAGCTGGAAAATCCGAGCGAGTCGATTGCCACCAGCATAGTGACCGCAAATGGCTGCACTACCATCGGCAGTTTCGCCAAAGGCATCATGGTGTGCTGGGCGATCCAGCTGGCCAAGCCGCTCTCAAAGGTGGCTACTCCCAAAGCGAAGCCGCCAATCATCAGCATCAAAGAACCCCACTCGAGATTGGCTTCTATCTCACGCCATCCCTTGACGCCACTGATTCCGGGAATGGTGAGCAAGCCGACAATGAGCAACGCCACTACCGCAATCGGTATCTTAGTGAACCCGCCGGTCATCCACAGGACCACCGCGAGCAGAAACACTACTAAGGTAACTTTTTCCTGAACTGACCACGGCCCCAGCGACTCAAGCTCTTTCTTAATGATCTCCCCGCCGAACGGCAACTCTTTCATCTCGGGCGGATACATCTTCTTGATCAGCCACAGAGCTATCACGCCGAGGACGATCCCGATAGGAATGGATATCTTCATCCACTCCAGGTATGTCATGGTCAAATGGGCGTTTTTCTCCAGGAAACTGATAGTAATGATGTTGGAAGGTGTACCGGACGGCGTACACAGGCCGCCCATGACTGCACCAAACGTAATCACAAACATCATGCAGATGCCGAAGTTGCTTTTTCCCGGCTTCGCTCCCGCGGATTTCGCCACACTCAGCCCGATTGGATACATCAGGGCAACGACTGCCACGTCGGTGATGAAGTGGCAAAATGATACCCAAAAGAAAATGTTGAGAATGCGGTTTATGTTCGTTCCCGATACGTTGAGAATCTGGTAGGTAAGACGTTTCCCCAAGCCGGACTGCGTAAAGGCAACCGATAGAGCCAAGCACCCTACCATAAATGGCACGAATGGATCGCCGAAGCTCGCCGAAGCCACTTTATTGAACGGAACCGCGCGGATGATATCCAGCAGAGGCAACACCATTAAGCCTGAAACAGGAATAGGCAATGCTTCCGTCACCCACCAGAAGATTGTGGTAGCCATTACCCCGAACGTTCTAATCGCGGCCAGCTTCAAGCCCCACACCGGCGGCATGAAATACGCCGCGATCAGCATGGCTATTCCTATCAGGAAACAAATGCGTTTCTTCTTAGTTGGAACCGATTTGCTTGCCGGTGCAGCAGCGGTGCTGGTGGACATGTTTACCTCGACACTGGAACAAACGACTATTCCTCAAAAATCGCAGCCGCACGACACCAGCCCGCGGTGCAACCCTCGAACTTCACCGGCACCGCCGTGACTAGAAATCCATGCGGCTTAGGCAGATTCTCCAGATTGGCCAGTTTTTCAATCTGTATGTATTCGCGCTTCCGCCCGTGCATGTGACTGGCCCAGAGTTCTCTCTTGTCGCCGGTCTTTTTGTACGACTCAACCATGGCGTTCACCGGCCTGTCCAGCGTCCAGGCATCGATGCCGATGCACCGTATGCCGTGATCCAACAACCAGTCCAGTTCCGATATGCCTAATCCGGACTGCTTTGCGAGATAGGTCTCGCAAAAACTGGTTCTACTTGGATTCGGCAGACGCTACGCCGCAGACCTCCCCGACGATCGATTTAAACTCCTCATCCGTTACCAGCCCTTTCTTGGATGTTCCAAGCTCCTTAACCTTTTGCAAAACCACTTCGAATTTTTCCTTGTTCTCTGGATAGTCGAGTCCCAATTCTTTCAGCTTGGTGGTCACGGAAGCATAGCCGCTCTTCTTGCCCAGAACTGCTTTAGGCTGCTGCCCAACAAAGACCGGGTTTAATGAAAACATTGCCAACGGCTGCTTATAAACCATGTCAATGCCGATTCCGGACTCTCTGGTAAAGTTTCCTGATCCTACAATCGGCTTATTCGGAGCCATGGCAAAACCGGTCAGTTGCTGGGTTACGGCAGATAAGTTGGCTAGCTTATCGAACTTGAATCCCCAGTCGTAACCGTAGAGAGTCTTCAGTGCCACTGCGACCTCTTCCAGAGCAGCGTTGCCGGTCCTTTCGCCAAGCCCGTTAATGCAGGTGTGCACGACGGTTGCGCCAGCTTCCACTGCCGCCATCTCGTTTGCCACGGCCATCCCAATATCATTGTGAGTATGAATCTCGACAGGTAATTTCGTCGTCTCTTGGACCAACCGGACAAGATACTTGATCGCCGCCGGGATCGCGCAACCAGTCGTATCGATAACGCCAACGGAGTCCGGCGGCGCTTCCTGCATGAGACGGGCAAGCAGTTGCTTGAAGTCCGCTACTACGGCACGAGTCGTGTCATAAGGAAAGTAAACCGTATGTAAGCCGAGCTCTTTGGACCGCCGGATAGCACGCTGGCTTTGGGCGAAGACCTGGTCGATGGTCCACTTGAATTGGTACTCCAGTTTGGGCTGACCAACTGGCACCTCGATGATCACGCCAGTCGCACCGCAGCCATGGGCGACGTCGATGTCCTTTTCCATCGCGCGAACAAAAGCATATACTTTGGCTTTCTTCACCCGCTTGGTGATGACTTTGATGGCTTCCGCGTCTTCGGCTGAAACGGCGGGCATTCCGGCTTCAATCCTATGAACGCCAATGTCGTCCAGCATTTCGGCAATTCTGATCTTGTCGTCTTTCCGCAGTACGATTCCGGGAGTTTGCTCGCCATCCCTCAGAGTGGCATCGTGAATCTCGACCTCACGGGGCAAAACAAACTGGCTCCGAACCTCGGAAAGGAAATTAACACTGCTCGTCCACCACAATTCCGACTTCCATTTTTCATTTGCCGACATTAAACATCTCCCTCTTCCAGAAACAGTTAGCCACTTTTATCACAAACTCCGACCAGCATTCAGCTTTTTTTGATCGTCAGGCATCTCCCATTCAACACTCTGGATTGCTGCCGCGATGGCTCAAGTTAAAAGCATGCAAAAGCAGCTTTGGAGAAATGTGAAAACAGCTTGGGACTTGAACAGAGCGGGACGAATTCGTGGTTGGATGGTGACGAGACTCGAAGCTGCGAAAGGCAGCGCCGGCCACAAAACCATGCGCTGCCTTTGTTCCGCTCTCATCCGATTCAGACACGGCGGGACAACCCGAGTAGCCGGCGGTTGGCTGCCAATACCTCAGTGAAGCCCTGCCCGATGACTGCATTGAGACGGTGATAACTATCTCTTCCCTACTTAACCGCCTGAATCTGGCTAATGAGTTCCTTGTACTCCGGATACTTGGCGTAAACCGGCTGCACGGCCTTCTGGAATGGAGCCTTATCGGGCTTTATGATAACCGTGCCATTAGCGACAAGTTCGCTCATGGATTTCTGATCGAACTGCATTCCACAGTTTCCTCTGCTCGGCCACCGAATCTTCAGCAGCCTGGGCTATGAGCTTCTGGTCAGCGGGCGACAAGCCATCCCAGACCTTCTTGCTCATCAGTAGGACTTCAGGCAGCCTGGAGTGCTCATCGAGAGAGTAATACTTGGCGACCTCATAATGTTTACTGGTCCACAGGCTGGGCGCATTGTTCTCAGCCCCGTCAATAATGCCTGTCTGCAGGCCACTGTAAACCTCGCCGTAGTTCATCGGCGTAGCCGAAGCGCCCAGGGTATTGATCAGCTCGACGAAATATCTTGCTTTGCTGAACCCTGATCTTCATGCCCTTCATGTCTGCCAGGGTCCTGATTGGCTTGCCTTTCGTATAGAAGCTGCGCGCGCCGCTATCATAGTAGGCCAGCCCCACCAGATTGGCTGGTTTCCATGCCTTTCAGCAACCCTTTGCCGACCGGTCCCTCCAGCACCTTCCACAGATGGTCCTCGTCGCGAAACATATACGGCATTGAGTACACACCTATCGCGGGAGAAAAGCCTACCATCGGCGCCGCATTGATGCGGTTGAAGGCAAGTGTTCCCGCCTGAGTCATTTCAATCGTTTCTTTTTCCTGACCCAACTGCGCCCCGCCGTACACCTGCACCTTGATGCGGCCGTTGGAACGCTCATCCAACAGTTTAGCCATATACTTCATGCCCATGGTTGTTGGATAGTCTTCTGGCTGAATATCAGCAGCCTTAAGAACGATTTGACTCGGCGCCGCAGGTGCCTTGGGGCCGGAGTCGCAGCCGGTCGCCAGCAGTGTAAAAAGGAAAATTGCCAGAATTCCCGGGACAATCCACTTATTCATTCGCATAACACGTCTCCTTATCTCTTAATTCTTGATGGCTGCCAAGAACTTGCACCGATGAATCCATCGCCAGCCTAGGCGGGCATCATGGCATGAAGATCCTGGGCAGCGTCATGGTTAGAGCTGGAACATAAGTAACCAGCAAGAGGACTAAAATAAGAACCGGAATAAACACCAGTATCGCCTTGACGGTACTTTCCAGCGAGCATTTTGCTATCGCGCAGCCTACGAACAGAGCTGTTCCGACAGGAGGATGGATCAAGCCAATTGCCAGGTTTAACAGCAGCATGATGCCGAACTGAACGGGATGCATGCCGATGCTCTGTGCTATCGGCAGGAAAATTGGAGTTAAGATCAGGATAGAAGCCGCCATATCCATGAAGAAACCGATGATCAGGATAAAAAGATTGACAATGAGCAGCACCAAAAACGGTTCGCGGGTTACGGATGCAATACCGGTGGCAACCGTTTGAGGAATACGCTCGTAGGCCATGATCCAGCCGAACGCGGAAGAAGTAGCGATCAGGAAGAACACCATGCCGCATGTCAGGGCAACTTTCCTGATGATTTCCGGCAGGTGCGAAAACTTCAGCTCGCGGTAATACAGCGTGGTGAGAATGAGGGCGTAGAGACAAGCAATCGCTCCGGATTCGGTGGCGGTAAAGACACCGGAGACGATCCCGCCGACGATAATGACCGCCGCCATCAGACTGAGGACTCCGCCCTTGAGCGCTTGCCAGCTTTTTTTCCAGCCTTTGGCCGGTTCTTTTTGATAACCGCGCACCAGGGATAAAATAAAACTCATTGCCATCAGGCCCAGCCCAATCATTAGCCCGGGAATATACCCGGCCAAGAACAGCGCGCCGATAGACACCGTACCGCCGGCAGCCACCGCGTAAATAATAGCGTTGTGACTGGGAGGAAGAATGATGCCAGTGGTAGACGCGCAGACCGTTACCGACACGGCGAAGTCTTTCTCATAGCCTTTGCTCTCCATCATCGGAATGAGCACCGGGCCGATTGACGCCACGTCGGCCACGGATGAGCCGGTGGTGCCGCCGAAAAACATACTGCCCACAATATTGACCATGGCCAGTCCGCCGCGCATGCGACCTACCAGGATATCGGCAAAATCGACAATGCGTTTGGCAATGCCGCCTTCGGCCATGATATGTCCGGCCAATACGAAGAATGGAATGGTCATCAAGGGAAAGGAATAAAGCGAAGCCACCATCCGCTGGCCGAGCGGAAACAGCGGAATACCGGAATATAGGCAAGTAATCAAGGAAGCAATGCCTAAACTGAAAGCTATGGGCACCCTTATGATCATCAGCGCAATGAACGAGCCTAATAATACCCATGCCCCTAATCCCATCTTATTTGGCTCCTTCCTTGCTGAAGAACATGCTGTACAACTTCTCGAGCACGTAAATGATGATCAGGGTCGCACTCACCGGTAATGAAAGGTAAACATAACCAATACGAAGGTCCATTGCCGCCGATGTTTGGGGCATGGTCAGTCGGACTAACACAATCCCCTGCCATAACAGGACGCTCACATACACGAGAACCATCGCGTACTTGAGTATTTCCAGCACTGATTGCACCCTTTTCGGCAGTTTATCGGCAAAGTAATGTAGTGACATATGCGTGCCGCGCCGTACTCCAGCAGCTATGCCAAGCATGCCGAACCAAATCATGAGGTATACCGAGAGTTCTTCCGACCACGGCGGCGTGTAGTGAAGTACATAACGTTCAAAGACCTGATAGCTGACGAGAGAGACCATGGAGACCGTTAGGACCACCATCACTATTTCAGTCACTCTGGCTAGGTGACCGATTACGCCGGAGAACGATTGATTTTCATTTCGATTGGTCGATGTCACCATGCCCCCGTGTTCCGGGTGAAGACAAGCTATCGGTTCTCGCGCTACAAACCACTGTCGGTAAGCAGCGATGAAGGACGGGGTGCTCCTCGCCCTCGATCCGCGAACCGGTGACTATGCGCCGTCTCACGATCCGGTACGCACAAAGCTATGAATCTGTGCTGCTTTGGGCGGGGTTATCGTACAACACTGCTCAGAGATTTTCACGCGGTAATTGGACAGATTTTTAATGCGGCAATTATGGGAAGCACAACCTCCTCCCCTCAGCGTTGAGTTTATCCGCAAGAGGTGGATAGCTTATTTATGAGTGTGCCCCCCGCCAAGAGGCTGCCTACGCCCCTTTGGAGCCATTTTCTCCTCGGGCTAAAAACAAGGAATGTAGGCACAGCCGGGTTAGCCTTACCCCTGGTACACCTCCAACTCACGCGTTAGCCTGTTTCGTCACCGATGCTGGCGATTGGACCGGCATCGCTTTCCGCTAGTCCAGGAAGCAGGTGTGCCCAGTTACGGGTCCCCACGCCAGGAACTGTAGCCGCGGCTCCGGCACGACTGGGAATGTGCCGCACGTTCAGTGCGACGATTAAATCATGACGCGCTCGTCAGGAAGAAAGGTCCCGCCGGTCGACCGATTTTAATTCGCCCCGCACACTGCTATGATAAGTAGTGGTTGGTTTATTTCGCATTTGCGATCATGAATTCTGGATTCCGCCGGCATTGGCCGAGTCCCGAACTTTCACGCTGGAAGCGTCTCCGCATGGTCGTCACCAGGCGAATCACGATTCAGTTGCTCCTCCTCCACCATTACCTTTCCCTTCCCGACGTTTGCACTCAACGATTCGAGGTTTCCATGCATAGCGATTCACTAACAAAGGTTTGGATTAATCCCTGGAAATACTGGGCAGCTACTGCACAGATGAGCGAGGCGGAAGCAGGCTCGCTGATGAATGAGGTATTGCAGTGCATCGAAAGCGGAAACAAAGAAGGGTTGGAGCACTATGACTTTGTGACACTCGATAATCCTGTGGACGCCTGGCGCAATCGCCGCTCCAAGAAGAACCTCGGGCGGTATATCGCATGATCCTGCCGGTCCTGTCGGTTCGCCGTACAACCAGATGCAGCGTTGTAATGCGGCGCGGTATTTCCTAAGCTGACCCGTTATTCTGCTGTGGGATTCCCGTCCCATCGAATTCTCCGTTCTCGCCCCTCCCGCCTCGATGTGCAAAAGTAAACTTTTCTGCACACCCTTTGTGGCAACTATGTCGCTTTTAGTCCGATCTTAATCAGCCATTCACCATATTGTCACAACCGCTTGATATCAGTGAGCCAGTACTCCTGAGTTCCTGGGCAGCGGCAACTTTCAAGTGCAAGCCCTAACCGTAACCAAACCGGCCTGGACAGTCTCGCTCCCGGCAAGGAGGAGGATTCGGCAACGGTCCGGCTTGCGTATGTAGTTTCTTCGCCACGACAGGATCCGGGAAAGCTCCACCATCCTTAAATCATACGGAGAGAGACAGCCATGCCGCAGAACGACGAAAACGAACGGCCGAAGTCAACCGGCGTAAATAGAAGACAATTCATCACTCGCACGGCGGCTGGCGCCGCCGGCGCCGTCGCGCTAACATCTGTTTTGGATGCGTGCAGCGGATCATCCTCCAGCACGCCCCAGACCACGACCGATGCGCAGACCATGGCCTCCGGGGCGTGGAAGTTCGCAGTAATGTCGGATACGCAGTGGACTGGCGTACCCGACGACGGCAACAACCCCAACTCATCCGCGGTCCATATCGCCAGCCAAATCCAGCAGCAACTCATCAGCCAAGGGGTCAAGTTCGTGGTCCACGTTGGCGATCTCTGCGATAACGATAGCCTCAGTGCCGGTTCTTCGCCTGCAAACAGCAACGCTGTCGCCGGTGAAACCACCCGCGCCCTCTATGCCCAGGCCCTCTACAACGCCGGCATAGGGTTCTTCCCGCATCGCGGCAATCACGATGACGGAGCCGCCGGCGCTAAGGAATTCCAGAGAGTCTACCCGCAAACCCAGAACGGGCAGCACAACACCTCTCCCGCAGACGTAACCGGAACCTTTGCCAGCACTGACCCCAATGTCACGAAAGACGCCGGCAGCAATCCTTACGCCGCTAAGACGGGCTCGGCTTTTACCCTTGGTTCCAACTTCAGCAGCCCCGATCCGTGGAGCGACGGCGGGTTGAAAGGCTTGAGCTATTCCTTCGACGTCAACAACGCGCGCTTCATCCTGCTCGATCAGTTCACGCCGGCGACCGCTCCCGCGGGCTACAATGCTGCGACCACCATTGCGGCACAGCAAGCCTGGATTTCCCAGCAGCTCTCGTCTAAGCCCGCAGGCAGCCACGCTTTCGTCTTTTCACACAAAGGATTGATTACTTGCAATCACACCGACGTCCTGTTCGGCAATGATCCCAGCCAGAACCCTACCGCGCAGAATGCGTTTTTCAGCAGCCTGTTCAGCAACAAGGTTGGGTACTACATCAACGGCCACGACCATATGCATGACCGCTCTTTGATAGCCAGTCCAGACGGGCAATCGAGCGTAATGCAGATCCTGACCGCTTCCAACAGCTCCAAGTTCTATGTACCCCAGGGCTCGGCTACGAATGTCTCTGCCACCATTCCGCTCGGCAAGTCGAACGATACGGTATACAACAGCACGCCTCGGCGGCAGGTTCTTTCCCAGGAACTTTACACGGTCGGCTACTACGTTTTCACGGTGAACGGCTCGACGGTAACCGTGGATTACTATTCGGCCGATGTGTACCCATTCTCATCCAGCACAAGCGAGCTGCTGATTTACAATGCTGTCGGCCTCAACTTCACCAAGCGCGAGACTTTCGGTTACGGCCTCAACGGCAAACAGTTCGTAGTGAAGCAGGGCCAGAGCTACGTCACCGATGCCAAGATTCAAGACGCCTCCTCCGCGGGCACGACGGCAAAGATTCTGAGCGGAAGCAATGGTAGCCACTCGACTGACGCAGTCGGGCTCGCCTATGTAAAGGTAGTCACTACCGGCTGGATACCGGCCGTGGCGCCAACCTTCAGCGACATCCTGTCACTCCGGGGACTCGATCCCTTCGTGGGAGGATCTCAACAGGATACTTACACGCTATCCATGGCTCTTCTGAGCACAGCGAGCGTAGGGAAGGGGCTAGTCCTCTGCGCCTTGGACTCCAACGGCAACTGGAATAACGCCGTTAACCAGAACTCCGGCGGTACGAAGAACTTTGTGAATGGACCCTGGAGTTCGAGTTACGGGTTGGGCACATACGGCATCGATCCGACAACGAACTCCGCGTGGGCTGTTCTGAACTACGACGGAGCGTTCGCCGTCGCACCCGGCGCTTGAGACGATTGAGAGACACAGACGAAGCCGGTACACGGCTCGCCGGAAGCTGAAGTGAGCCGCGGCAAGAATCGACAGGAGCTCGCGAATTATGCGAGCTCCTTTTTAAAGGATGGATTCATGATCGGGAAACTCGGATTACCTGAACTGGCAGTGATCTTCGGCATAGCTTTGCTGATCTTCGGCCCCGGTAAGATCGGAGAACTCGGAAAAGGCCTTGGCGAGGGCATTCGCGGCTTTAAGTCTGCTCTCACCGACAACGATCCAGCGGTTAAGAAACCCTAGACCACGGCACTCCGCCGGCCAGCCAACTCGCCACGATGTAAATCTGTGACACTGCACGCCGACTCTCGCAACGAGCCCCGCCTTTGATGACGGGGCTTCCCGCCATTTTCCAGCCACCGCAAACTGACTTCGTGCATCGAAGTGCCTAACACGATTCACCAGGAGCAGCGTATGGTCTCGAATGAACTGCGCCGGGCGCGGGCCTCTGAGGTTGTACCGGAGTTTGATCTGATTTCGGCGATTGCTCTCAAAGCCGAAGCGTTGTTGGGTTATTCCGCGTTGAGGAAGAGGTTGGGCATCCATCCAGCTTCACTAACGCGGACCCTTGAAGAACTCGGAATCGATCCCTTCCTCGAAGAAGACGTAAAGAAATATAAAGCCGGGAAGGCGCGCGATCTGGAAGCCAAGGTGTGGGCAGATTTCCAACGGCGAGCGGGCCTGGATCCCGCGGGCGCGGTGGAGGCACTGGTCACCAGCTTCGTTCGTGTCACTTGGCGCTGCACCAAGCTCGCTAAGTATGGAGGCGAGATACCGGAGTTTGCACTGTCCCGGGCAGTCGAAATCAAAGAGCGTCTCCCGAAAGCCCGGTTTTACGTTGAGGAGCTCACGGTCGACAAGCGATACGATCCATTTCTCATCGTGGCATGCGGCAGAGAACGCTTCTACATTGACGTCTGGGACGAACCGGAGTTCGAGACTCAGCACGGCTGAGCGCATGCGGAACCGGGCGCTTAACCGGGTGTGGAAAACGCGCCAGGACGGGTCTGACGCGAGTGCCGTGGTTGCGAGCGGGGTCCCCGTTTCTTCCGAAATTGGTTTACGAACCCAACTCTCGCTACTTACCTGAAGAGGATAGGGCCTGGTTCGGTTCCGCTTTTTGATAATTGAAGAAGGTGTCATCCTCTTGTTGATTGTGATTGAACATCAAGAGGACCTTGGCGTTTGCCTTCATCGCAAAATGCTTGGGCAGCCAGACATTTTCGGCTACAGGTACGTTTTCCAATTCAAACCGCGTGCCCGGCTCGACGCGGGCGATGAAACCGGCAATCGACACGGGATGAACCACGATCGCTTCGACCTTCACCCACTGGTAGGTTTTTGTGTCGATCCAGAGCCGGCCTTCCATGCCGGTCAGCACTTTTGCCTGCGTATTCGGAGGCTGATAATCGGCGCGGGGCGTCGCCTGCAATAAATAGACTTCATGGGGACCCAGCTTCTGTGTTCCTTGCAGCTTGAAGTCGAATGCCTCGGTGAGTTGCTCCATTAGCAAGTGATCTCGCTTGCGATCTCTCTCGTACTTGGCTATCCGCTGCGCCCTTTGCCGCGGCGATTCTTTCCGGCGAGTGGCGATTGCCTGCTCCAGTTTGCGCTGTTCTGCCTCCTGCTCGTCCGCGGGCAGCGGCTTTTCATTTACGGCCACCAGGCGTTGGTAAGGAGAGCCCAGAATCATCATCACCTGGTAGGTCTTGGTCCCTTGATCGTCGCGGTCCGTCTCAAAGTAATCGTATTGAGGGGCTTGCTGCCAGTCCGCATTGTTCACTCGAACGGAACGCTCGATGATCGTGTGTACGTCTACGGAATCTTCGCTAAAGGCAAAGAGGGGAAGAAAAATTGCGAGGCACACCACCGCCAATCTCACGCGAGCGCACGGAAAAGCCCGGCGGCTGGAGCCGAGACCACCGCTCCCGGCTCGCATTAACGCTCGAAAACCTTCCATCCGGGTCATCGGCAGCTCCTCGCACCTATACTCCTGATTACTGTTTTGGGATTAAAGTTGCCAGCAGCATCGTTAGCGCCTGGAGCAAAGCGCCACGGGTTTCCAGCCTTGTGGATGAGGCCTATCAGGAAACAGTTGCAGTTTACGATCAAAACGCGCGGCCCGCCGCGGCTCCGGCCCGATTATACCTGCACTGTGTTGCATTCAGAGCATCGAGGGACGGCGATGCTGCCGGCACTTGTCGGCTCATGCAACTTCCTGGAAGACATCTCCCTCCGCGGACAAAACCGGAAGAAAAACCGATATCACTGTCCAACTCCGTCCCGGGGTGGCATCACTTCGGAGTGTAATTTTCCCCTCGTGCCTGTCAACGATCTCTTTGCAGACCCAGAGCCCAAGGCCGGTGCCAACGTCCTTTTTGGTGGTAAAGAATGGCTGGAACAACCGCTCCCGGTCTGACCGCTTGATGCCTGTACCGTTGTCGGCCACGGTGATGCGCAAACCATGGCGGTGTAACCGATAGCTGAATTGCCGCGACACACGAACGCGAATCGAGCCCTCCAAGTTGCACGCATCGATGCTATTGCTAAGGAAATTGGCGAACAGTTGTCGGATCTCACCTGCATTCGCCCGGATTTCCGGATCGTTCACCAACTCCAGATCAATGCTGACCTGCTTGTTCTTGGCTTTGGGGGAAAGCACGAAGATGAGTTGCCGCAGCAACTCGCCGGCGCGAACCTTCGCGATGCCGGCCTGCTCGCGATAGAATCCGAGTGTCTGCTTGGTGAGATGAGCGATGCGTACCAACTCCTCCTCAGCCATGCCCAGGTACTCCGTTACCTTTGACGGATCGTTAGCAGCGGTTCTGGCAAGGTAGACGAGGTTCAGCACACTTTCCAGCGGATTGTTAATCTCGTGTGCAACCGTGGCTGCGAGTCGGCCCATACCGGCAATTTTTTCGCTGATGCGAAGGGCATCTTCGGTTCGCTTTCGCTGGGTGATGTCGCGGGCGATTTTGGAAGCGCCAATCACCACTCCCGCCGAGTTCTTAATGGGAGATATGGTTAGCGAGACCTCCAGCCGTTCGCCATTCTTTTTGACCCGATGTGTTTCGAAACCTTCAATTCGTTCGCCCGCTCTCAGCCGCGATAAGGTTGTCTTTTCCTCTTCCTGAAGCTCCGGAGGAATCAGGATCAGGATCGACTTCCCAATCGCCTCTTCCGCCGAGTACCCGAACATTCGCGTCGCAGCCGCGTTCCAACTGGTGATAATGCCGTTCACGTCTTTCGAGATGATCGGGTCGTAGGAGGATTCGACGATGGCAGCCAACCGCAGCTTGGCTTCCTCGGCGGTGTTGCGCTCCGTGACGGCAACTCGCTCTGCTTCACTTAGCTCCGCCTCTCGTTTTCTAAGAGCCTGCTCTGCACGCCTGCGGTCAGTGATATCGCTATGGACGCCGACAGCGCCCTCGAACTCGCCTCGCTCATCGAATATGGGGGCGGTGGAAACCCGTGCCCACAATTCCGATCCGTCCTTCCGGCGGTAGCGGATTTCAAACTCCTCGCTTATGCGGCGGCGCACGATGGCCTCTCGTTCCGCGGGAACATCTTCCGGGAACATGAACTCCAGAAGATTTCGGCCGACCATCTCCTCGGAAGAGTAGCCAAGCATCTTGGCCATGCGGTGATTCACGAACCTGGTGCGGAGTTGTGCGTCGATTGCCCAGATTCCGTCGAAGCTGACTTCGAGCAGACGCAGCCCCTCCTTCTCGTGAAGGACGGAAGCGAAGCCATAATCTGGAGGGTTTTTCAGTTTTCCCATCTATTGCGCTTCTGCCACACCAGTTTCGGATGGCATCCGGTAGCGTTTGCCGGGTTGACAGTCAGCCCGTCGTCGATAGCTCGGGATGCACCTACTCTGAAAAAACACTGCCTTGACCTCGGACTCCATCTGAGATTCCGGAAAAACGCCGCCTGTTGCCAATCCGCATCTGCTATGATGCGGCAACCTAACTTCAAATCAAGAAGTTCATGTGGTGATCACGGGCCATTCAGCAGCAGAGTTCCTCGCTTGAGTTGGCGCTGAACGGCCGGGATCGCCGTTGACGCGAGCCTACAACTTCGCTAGGGTGATCCAGAATACCCTGTATGACGCGTGAACGAACTTGCTTCTCGTTACGGAGCAGGTTCGTGTCCGGCGTGCTTTCAGGGAAACGGTGAGAGCACACAACAACACGACAAGAATGCGGAGCGTTCCTATGGCAACAGCACTAAAAATTGCCGTTTTGCCGGGCGACGGTATCGGTCCGGAGATCGTGGCGGAGGCCATTCGGGTTCTACACGCGGTCGAGAAAAAATTCAGTTCGTTCAGGATGGACTTCCAGTTCCACGATGCCAGCGTAGCGCGCTATAGCCGGACTGGAGTGGCCATGCCCGATGAGACCTTCAACGACTGCAAAGCCGCCGACGCTATTCTGCTTGGCGCCATGGGCATACCCGAGGTTCGTTTGCCGGACGGCACTGAAGTGCAGCCGGAAATCGTCTTGCGCCTCCGCTTCTCGCTTGATCTTTATGCCGGAGTGCGCCCGGTGAAGTATTACGAGGGAGTGACCAGCAGGTTGATGGACCCCCGCATCGACTACGTGGTGATGCGCGAGAACACCGAAGGTTTGATCGGCGCCCGCGGAGGCGGCAACGTCTTCCATGACCAGGTCGCAACCGACACCATGGTCATCACCCGTTACGGCACCGAGAAAATTGTCCGCGCCTCGGCAAAACTCGCGCAGGCAAGGGCCAGGAAGTTTGGGCGTCCCGGCAAAGTGACGTGTGTAGACAAGAGCAACATCCTTCGTTCCTACGCATTCTTCCGTAAAGTTTATGACGACGTCATGGCCGGGTTTCCCGATTTGGAAAAAGATTATGCTTACACCGACGCGATGACGGTCAACCAGATTCTGTGGCCCGAAAGATACGACGTCATCGTGACCGAGAATGCCTTCGGCGACATTCTGTCCGATCTGGGCCCGGCGACCGTTGGCGGCATGGGCATGGCTCCCTCCGGAGACATCGGCGATCAACACGCCGTCTTCCAGCCTTCTCACGGTTCGGCTCCGACCATTGCCGGCAAGGGCATTGCCAACCCCATAGCCACGATTCTTTCGGCGGCCATGATGCTGGACTGGCTCGACGGGCGACATCCAAACTTGAAGCTGAAACAGGCAGCGAACTTGATCGACAATGCCGTCGCTGCATTCATCCGCAAGCAGGAGGGCCTGACGGTCGATATCGGCGGAAATGGGTCAACCAAGTCGACCGGCGATGGCATCATCCGGCAGATCGAAAACACAACGATCTAGCGTGGTGTACCGGAAGTTTTCGAATTGTCCTCCCGGGCAGGGTGCCGGATTTGTTATTCTTCTAAGTAAGTGGTATTGCGCGACGAGTTTGCTGCGAGGCGGCAGCTCATCCGTGGGGTTTTCTGGATCAACGAATTCGTGATCGCTTCAGTACCGCTAATCAGCAGACCTTTCCGGTCGGTGCATGGATGGCACACCTATTATGAAGACCTTACCTTCGAAAGTAGCAGTGTTTGACACGACGCTGCGGGATGGCGAACAAGCGGCGGGAACACGTCTTGGAACTCGCGACAAGCTGACCTTGGCACGCCAGTTGGCGCGGCTCAAAGTCGACATTATCGAGGCGGGATATCCCGCTTCCTCGCCGGATGATTTCGAGGCCGTCAAGCTGATCTCGCAAGAGATCGAAGGGCCGATGATTTGCGCTCTGTCGCGAGCCGTGCCCGCGGACATCGAGGCTTGCGGCAAAGCTCTGGCCAAAGCGAAGCGGCCGCGTATCCATACCGGCATCGGCGTCTCCGACATTCACGTCATGGGCAAGTTCAGAGATGAGCGCTACGGCAAGACTCTGGGCGAGAAGAAGGTCAAGATGGTGAAGATGGCCATCGACGCGGTCAAGCGGGCCCGCAGTTACGCCAACGACGTGGAGTTCTACGCCGAAGACGCCGGCCGCGCCGACCCCGCCTACCTGTTCGAAATGCTGCAGGCGGCGATTGATGCCGGCGCAACCGTCGTCAACATCCCCGACACCACCGGCTACACAGTTCCCGAGCAGTTCGGCGGCACTGATCCGCGCCATCCGCGAGAACGTGCCCAACATCCAGAAAGCGACGATCAGTGTGCACTGCCACGACGACCTCGGCATGGCCGTGGCCAATTCGCTGGCCGGCATACGCAACGGCGCTCGCCAGGTGGAAGGCACGATCAACGGAATCGGCGAACGGGCCGGCAATGCCGCGCTGGAAGAGATCGTCATGGCCCTGCGCACGCGCAGCGACTTCTTCGGGGTAACCACCGGAATCGACACCCGCGAGTTTTACCGCACCAGCCGCATGGTGTCCGACCTGATCGGAATCGTTGTTTCCCCCAACAAGGCGGTGGTGGGCGGGAACGCTTTTTCCCACAGTTCGGGAATCCACGTGGATGGATTTCTCAAGGACCACCTGACTTACGAGATCATGCGGCCAGAAGATGTGGGCATGGCGAGACAGCCGCGTGGTGTTGACGGCGCGCACCGGACGCGCCGGCCTTCGCGACCGTCTGGAGAAGCTGGGGTACACGCTCTCCAAAGAGGAACTGGATGTCACCTACCAGCGCTTCCTGGCCGTGGCGGACAAGAAGATGGAAGTCTTCGACGAGGATCTTGTCGCCATCATCCACGACGAATTGCACCCGGTGCCGGAAATCTGCCAGCTTCGAATACTTGCAGATTTACACCGGAACCTCGGCCATCCCCACCGCCACCGTCCGCCTGCGCGTAAAGGACGAAGTTCGACAGGGCGCGGCCATCGGCAACGGCCCCGTGGACGCCGTCTACAAGGCCATCACGGCCTTGACCGGCACCACCGCCAAGCTCATGCGTTACGAAATCCGCGCCGTAACCAGCGGCACGGGGGCCATGGGCGAAGTTACCGTGCAACTCGAGGTTGGCGGAAACAGAGTGGTGGGGCGCGGTGCTTCGACCGACGTGATCGAAGCCAGCGCCAAGGCGTACCTGGACGGGCTGAACCGGCTCGGATAAGCTGCGCTTTTTATTGGCCGTTGAATCCGGTGCTCTGGCCCACTGCGGGCACGTCCGCGGTGGGCCTCGCTGCGGGCGCGACGGCCGCAACTCGGCTTTAATCGACGAATCGGTGGCAGCATGGCGGCGGCGTTTTGAATCACACCTTCATTGATCACACCTGAAGAGTTTTCAGCTACCTGTCCATCTCGCTCTTCAGGTGCATTCAACGGAGGATCGTATGAGCACCTCACCTGCAACAATCTTCAAGCGTGCCACCGGTTGGGGCATTTTCTTCTCTATTCTCCTGATCGTTCTGGGAGTCTTGGCAATTGCCCTGCCTCTGATCGCCGCAATTGCCGTTACCTCGGTCGTCGCCTGGCTTCATGATCTTTGGCGGCCTGATACACCTGAGTGTCGCGTTCAGCTCTCGCGGTGCAGGCTCGTTCTTCTGGGAGCTGCTGGTTTCGATTGCTTACATCTTCGCCGGCGGCTACATGGCCTTTCATCCCCTGATCGGCGTGGCGACCCTGACGCTGCTGCTCACATCCTTCTTTCTAGTCGAAGGCGTTCTGGAAATCGCGGCGTTCTTTCAGGTACGGAGACACGGCGGCGCTGGCTGGATGCTCCTGGACGGCATCATCACTATCGCCTTAGCCGCCCTGATCTGGGCACAGTGGCCGTCGAGCGCAGCATGGGCCATCGGCATCATCGTCGGAATCAGTATGCTGGTGAGCGGTTGGAAGTGGTTGATGATCTCGCTGATCTCGCGCAAAGCGCTTGCCCTTGCTACCAGTGAGCCGGCGCATGACAGACTGGATTCAGCGGCATAAGTCCGGGCCAGCTCGCTTTTGTTTTCAGGCGCGAGAAAAAGCAGATCCTTCACTCCGCTCAGGATGACGCTCACGAAAAGTGTTTATCATGTTGCTGATCGCACAATGCTCGCTTTCGCTACGCTTACGGGTGCTTTGGCAACGTTGATCTGGGCATCTCTGCTGCTTGCCCGAGGCGGTTTCTGGCGCGCCGGACGATGGATCGCCCCAGCACCGCGCTCTTGCTCTTGCGCGCCTCGAGTCGCCGCCGTTATGCCCGCGCGCAACGAGGCCGAATTCATTGCCGCCAGCGTCGTATCGCTGCTCGATCAGGGTGTCGACGTCTTTCTGGTTGACGACCACAGCACGGACTCCACCTCCGCCATCGCCCGCGCCGCCGCGGCTGGCGCCGGCAAATCTGCTTCGCTCACGGTCATTGCGGCTGAACCGTTGCCGTCAGGCTGGTCGGGAAAGTTGTGGGCTGTCAAGCAAGGCGTGGACAGCGCGCTTAAGACTTCTCCGGATTTTCTGTTGCTGACCGATGCCGATATCGTGCACGAGCCGCACACGGTCGCGGCTTTGACTGCTCTGGCTGACAGCGGCTACGATCTCGTTTCTTTCATGGTGAAGCTGCACTGCCGCAGCTTGCCGGAGAAACTGCTGATTCCGGCTTTCGTATTTTTCTTTTTCCTGCTTTACCCGCCTGCGTGGATTCGCGATTCGCGGCGCGGGAGTGCGGGCGCAGCCGGCGGGTGCATATTGATTCGTCCGCGGGCGCTGGCCCGCGCCGGGGGCCTGGAGGCGATACGCGGTGAGATTATCGACGACTGTGCCCTGGCGCGCGCGGTCAAACGCAGCGGAGGTTGTGTATCGCTCTGGCTCACCACGACCAGCGCGAGCGTACGCCCCTACGAGTCTTTGGCGGCCATCGGACGGATGATCTCCAGAACGGCTTTCAATCAGTTACACCACTCCGCATGGTTGTTGTTCGCCACCGTGTTCGGCCTCATCATCGTTTACCTGTCTCCCGCGTTATTGCTGTTCGCGCACGGCACGGCGCCGGTCATACTCGGGGCGCTGGCGTGGGGATTGATGGCATTCACCTATTTCCCAATCGTCAGGTTCTACGGATTGCACGCGGGTTGGGCGCTCACCTTGCCTCTCTCGGCGGCCTTTTACGCGGGCGCCACCGTGCACTCCGCCATCAGGTACTGGTCCGGGCGGGGCGGTGAGTGGAAAGGCAGAGTGCAAGACGCGCCAGCAGCCCCGCGCCAGTATTCACCGGAAAAGTAAACCGGGGACGGCGCTGATTTGCCAACCTCATGCGTGCGCCTGCACAATGCTAGTGTGCTGTCGATCCAACTCAGGAGGACTGCAAAGTGAAAAAACTTATTGCCGTGCTGACATTGGTCTCCATCCTCACTCTTTCCGCCGCGGCCAAGAGCAAGGAGAATTCCCGCGTTGAAAACGCCGGCGAGGTCATGACCGAGATATTGAATGTTCCCGACGACATTCCACAACAGCTGCTCGACAAAGCCGATTGCGTCATCGTGCTTCCCTCCGTGCTCAAGCTCGCGATCGGCATCGGCGGAAACTATGGCAGGGGCGTGATGACCTGCCGCACCAACAACTTCAAGGGCCCGTGGGGACCTCCCTTGATGATGGCTTTAGAAGGTGGAAGCTTCGGCTTGCAGTTGGGAGGCCAGGCCACCGATTTCGTTTTGCTGGTGATGAATGAGGGCGGTGCCCGCGGCATTCTAACCGGCAAGGTAAAGTTGGGCGCGGACGCCTCTGCCTCAGCCGGCCCCAAAGGACGTGATCTGGCTGCCGCTACCGACGTCACAATGCGTTCGGAGATTCTCAGCTATTCCCGTTCCCGCGGACTGTTCGCCGGCATATCGCTCGAAGGCTCAACCCTTCGTCCGGACAATAACGCCAACAAGTCGCTTTACGGCAAGGAAGTTGCCCCAGGGAGATTGTTTTGAACAAGGCGGTGACTCCTCCCGCCTCGGCCAAGCTGCTGCTCAATACGCTGAACAAGAAGTCGCCCAAGCATGAATAGCTAAAGCGGGTGGCAGGAGGCCCGCGACGGCAGCCCAGGAAACTACCCCACGTTAGCCCAATCACCCCAGCGAGCCGAGCCTCGCTGGGGACCCCGACGCGGGCGAACGTGGGGCACCAAACACAGGCCTCGAAGGACGAACGGGGCGACTCACATGCGGTCCCACTTTCCTTTTTCACGCAGCTCCGCAATGTCTCGCTCCGCCATCTCGCGCAGACGAAGGTAGTCGGGCTTTGCCACGCGGTTCAGAGGCATTTCGCCCGATTGCAGCAGCACGTAATGACGAGGGCGCATGTAGGAGGCAAGCCCGCGCGCGTGCCTTTCCAGTATGGAACCTGACAAGCTGACGCCGGGCTTCATCTCAACGAAAGCAACGATCGCTTCGGAGATCAATGCGTGCCCGACACCCACGACGGCGCAGGCGGCTACATACTCCGCCAGCGCGCAGAAATGGTTTTCAACGTCCGCTGGAAACACCTGGTATCCGGAAGGCTTGATCACCCACTTCGCTCGTCCTGAAAGATGGATGCCCTTGCTATCCTTGAAGCCAAGATCGCCGGTGTAGAGAAAACCATCGCGCGAAATCGTCCGGCCCGTCGCTTCAGGATCGTTAAGGTAGCCCAGGAATGTCTGCGGCCCATGAAAGCAGATGTGGCCGATTTCCCCTTTCGGCAGTTCTGCTGCCGCGAAGCCGTCCTCGCGCATCTCCCCTCGAATGGAAGCCGCATACACCGGCATGTCCACTCCCAGGCTGTTCAGGCAGGCCTTTGCATTTTCTCGCGGCTGGCGCTGATAAGTGCAGAAACCGGCCGTTTCCGTCAGCCCCAGCCCGGTGCCGGTCCATGGCGCCATGGCCGCCATCTTTTCGATGAACGCCTCCGGCACCTGCTGGCCGCCGTATGCCACGAACTCAAGGCTCGACAAGTCGAACTTGTCGTAATCTTTCAGCCGCCATTCGAACTGGAACTGCGCCGGAATTTGTCCCAGGACTTGCACCTTATATTCCTGGATAGCGCGCAGCGAACGCAGCGGCTCGAAGGCCGCGAGAATGATTGCCGTTCCGCCGCCAAAGAATGTGCCCATCAGGAGTTCGGTCTGACAGCCCACGTGGGAGGGCGGCAGATTCACCAGCGTCCGCATGCCGGAATCGCCTTGGAAAAACACCCGGCTGATGCACATCGCCTGGCAAGTGATATTGCGATGCGAGAGCAAGGCAGGCTTGGGACTGCCGGTTGAACCGGTGGTGAAGATAACCAGTGCGCCATCGTTCTCATCCACGCCTGCCGTGGCGCGTTCGAACGCCTCACAAATCCTCTTTGCCGAAGCCGCTTTCCCGCTCGCCAGCTCCGACGCCCGGGCCAGCATCTGCCGCATCGTCAGGAGCCCGTTACCGGAATCCTCCAACGCAGCCGTCGCATCTCCGTCCAAGAAACACAGGCGATGCTCGACGAACGGCGCCTCGGTTTCGACCATCTTCTCGAGCAGTCTGAAGTCTCCCGCCGCCGGTGCGTGCTGCAACTCCGCGCCAAGGAATGCGAACCCTCTCGGTCGAAGCAATCCAAGGTTGCGAATTATCTCGGCCGTCGAGAGTCTCAGGTCGAGAGGCACGAATATGACGCCCACGCGAAAGCAGGCATACTCGATAAGGATGTGTTCGGTCGACAACGGCAGTGCGCTGGCGAAACGGTCACCTTTCTGGTAGCCCATTTCAACCAACTGCATGGCCAAACCTCTGGTGATCCGTTCCAGGCCGGCCCAACTGGTCGCTTGGCCAGTGTCCGCACTGATAATTGCCGGATGGCCGTGCCTCTCATGGGCCCACTTTTCCAGCACGGAATGAAGCAGGTGGCGGTCACGAAAGCGTTCGTCGTAGTCTTCGAGGGAGAGAGGATGAACTGCGCGCGCCTGGGTCATGGAGACTAGATTTTACAACTGCCCCGGCGATCGACTAGACCGGATTCGCGGAAGGTATACCCGCGCAGGAGCCGGGCTTCCAAGCCCGGCGTGATAGCTCCGGATAAACAACTTGGGAACTGCTTTGGTTCAACCGTACAAACAAGCCTCAGTGATCGCCGCAGAGGCGGCAGACGGCGATCCGTAGGTGACGTCCTCCGTCCTCGGCACAAGATTTACCCAGCCTGCTGAGCCCTGAGTTCACATTGGTCAATGGCGCAAGCGATAAGGAAAGAGTGCTTCTGCTTGCGTGATGCCGTGTCGGCGGTTACGCGGACGACAGAGCCTCTGCAAAAGGCTCGTGCCGGGCAGTGACCCGCGAGTTCCTCGGGCATTTCGAACACCAACTGCAATTCGGTACCAACCTGCAAAGGCGCGGTATGACGAAACAGTAGACCAGAGCGGCTGATATTCTCGCTTGTCGCCTCGACCCACTCGGCGGCTCCGGGCAGGCGGAATTGCACGGACACTCTATGGCGCAAACGTCGTTCACGAGGCATCCACGCCACCCGCGTACCGCACTTTCGGCTGGATGTCCGCACGTGCTCGGTCACGCTATCTTCTTCGTCCTCGGCCAAAGCGAGCCGCCGCATCTTGCCCCAGTCGTACATGTATTTGGCGCCGCAGTGAACGCAGAGCTGGTAGTAGTCGCCGTTTTCAGCACGCCTCGGCCAGGCAAACTGGTGCCGGCAGGAAGACAGGAATCGCTCTATCAGGCCACCGCTCATGACTGATATCTTTCCGCGTTTCCAGCGGAAATGCACGTTACCGAAGTAGGCCTTGGCAGGCAGCCGTGGGTACAGTGACCCCGCGAATACTCTCCCGCTGAATTGCGACCGCCAGCCGCTCCCGGGCGAAACCCTCGCACTCCAGGACAGTTCCCCGGGACAGCAATCCGGGAATTGCCTAACAGGTTGCGGAAAAAACGTGCCAGTGTCATCCCGAGGTCGTGCCGCTTTTTGCGAGACCGAGGGATCTGCTTTGCTTCCAACTCGCGCAAAGCAGATCCCTCGCTCCTCCACTCCAGCAACGGCAAAAGCGGCCGTTGCCGGGGGCCCCGGCTGCGCTCGGGATGACACCCTCGGAGAACAGTTTTTCAGTAACCTGCTAAGAGGAGACATCAACATAAAAAAGGGCGCCTTGTCGGCGCCCGTCCATCGGAACTTAACGGTCTCTACACCTGCATAATCTCTTTCTCTTTGCTTTTGGCCATCTCTTCCATTTTCTTAATCTCGTCATCGGTCAGCTTCTGGATCTGATCGAGTGAGCCGCGCTCTTCGTCCTCGGTGATCTTCTTGTCTTTTAGTGCTTTCTTGATGGCTTCGTTGCCGTCGCGCCGGATGTTGCGAACCGCCGTACGGTGTTCTTCCAGGACCTTGCCGAGGTGCTTCACCAACTCCTTGCGGCGCTCGCCGGTGAGCGCCGGTATCGGTACGCGCACGATCTTGCCATCATTCATGGGATTCAACCCAAGCCCGGCGCTACGAATGGCCTTTTCGATGGCCGACATGACACTGGGATCGAACGGCTGTACGGTGATCATCTGTGGATCGGTAGCGTGCACTTGCGCGACCTGGTTCAGAGGCATCGACGATCCGTAGCAATCGACGTGAATGGTGTCCAGCATGTTGACGGAGGCACGGCCGGTGCGCGTCGCCGCCAATTCGCGGCGAAAATCTTCCACCGCTTTTTCCATGCGGGACTTCAGTTGTACGTAGGTTTCTTTCAGAGCGGCCACTGAGGCCATGCTGACTTGAGCCATAGGTCTGCCCGTCTAAGGGGCTGCGGAAAAACAGGTTTCAGGTGAGACGGGCCCCAAAACTCTGATAAAAGTGACCTCGGGGTGCCCACATCACGTAGCGCCTCGCTTGTTGCTCCGGCGCGTTTTTCCGCAGCCTGCTAAATAGAGAATTTCAAAACAGCGATTATAAACCCGGAATTGCTGAACTGGACCACTCTTCTGATTCCCGTGTGCCTTCCCACATCGGAAACCCTGAAACGTACCGGCTTCCGCGAAAGGTGCTCCCGAAAAGCAGCCGGGGATACGGGGTCTCCGGCAAACGCTTGGCCTTTGCTGGGGTGACATTCAGCCCGGCGATGATAGCTCAGGATACCCCAACTAGGAAACCGCCCTACTGAGAGGTAACGAGCGATCCGACCTTCTCACCGAGTACCACGCGCCGAATGTTTCCCTCTACGTTCAAGTTGAACACGATAATCGGAAGATTGTTCTCCCGGCACAGACTGATGGCGGTCGCATCCATCACGCGCAGCCCCTGTTTCAGCACGTCCATGTAGCTGATTTGCTCGATACGCGTCGCGTCCCTCACCAACATCGGGTCGGCGTCGTAGATGCCGTCCACCTTGGTGGCTTTGATGATCACGTCGGCCTTGATCTCCATGGCACGCAAGGAAGCTGCCGTATCGGTTGAGAAATATGGGTTGCCGGTCCCGGCCCCGAAGATTACCACGCGCCCTTTCTCCAGATGGCGGATGGCGCGCCGGCGGATGAATGGCTCGGCCACCTGGTTCATCTCAATGGCCGACATCACGCGCGTAAACACCTGTCGCTTTTCAAGCGCGTCCTGCAACGCGAGGGCGTTAATCATCGTCGCCAGCATGCCCATGTGATCGGCTGAGACCCGATCCATCTCCCGCGCCTGCTCGGCTACGCCGCGAAAGAAGTTTCCCCCTCCGACAACAATTCCTATCTCAACCCCGAGTTTGTGAACCTCTTGAATTTCACCCGCGATCTCGTGCACGCGGGCATTGTCGACACCAAAACCTTGTCCGGCGGCCAACGCCTCGCCCGACAACTTTAAGAGAATCCTGCGATATAGCGGCTGTGTCATAAGAACCTGGTTCTAGTGTAACCGATCACTCGAAGCAGCGCGGAACCATGCCAGCGGCAAAAAACAAAAGGGGCGGAGCCGCCTCCGCCCTCAATCTTGCTTCCGATTTTTCCGCCGCTGCTACGGTTTACTTGGCCACCGCCGCTGCGCCCGGGGTTTCGTCCGGCCCCGCCGGTTTCGAGACCGCCATGGTCTCGCCAATTTCGCCCACCTTGAAGCGAGCAAAACGCCGCACCGAAATATTCTCTCCCAGTTTGCCGATCACGCCGGCAATGAGCTGCGCTATCGAGATGGACTGCTCCTTGATGAAAGGCTGCTCGTAGAGGCAAACCTCCTCGTAGAACTTGGCCATCTTGCCTTCCACGATTTTTTCGATCACGTTGGCCGGCTTGCCCGTCTGTGCGGCCTGCGCGCGATAAATGTCCTTCTCGCGCTCGTACGCCTCGGGGGTAACGTCTTGCTTGCGGACGAACTTCGGATCGACGGCGGCAACGTGCATCGCGATGTCGTGGACGAGGTTCTGGAAGTCGGCCGTGCGCGCCACAAAATCGCTTTCGCAGTTTACTTCCAGCAACACGCCGATCTTTCCGCCGGCGTGGATGTAGCTGGTGACACTGCCTTCGCTGGTGGTGCGGGCGGCCTTTTTGGCTGCCGTCGCCATTCCCTTTTTCCGCAGCAGCACGAATGCTTGCTCGAGATCGCCTTTGGCTTCCGTCAGAGCGTTCTTGCAATCCATCATCGGAGCGCCCGACTTTTCCCGAAGCTCCTTTACCATTGTTGCGCTAATAACTGGAGAAGTACCCATTCCTGCAAAACCTTTCTTAGACTCAAATCCTGTTTCGGCAGACGGCCGCCCACAGTCACAATTCCGCCCGCCAGCCATCGGACCACACTGGCAGCCCTCAAGCTACGCGCCTCGAACTCTGCCGGCCGCGCCTTATTCAGCTAAACTCATTCTGAAAATCGCCTATCGGCTCTCGACCTGCGGAATATCGTTATCGCCGATCTCCGGTTCCGGCTGCTTGCGAATTCCCTTGCCCAGCACCTCTTCCATGCTGACGTCGTCGGCAACGCCGGCGGCCATGGCTTCATCCGGAGCCGCAGCAGCAGCAGCGGCAGCAGCGGCAGCGTCAGCCGCGCCCTTGGAGATGCCCGCGGCAATTTCGGCTGCTTGCTTGTCGTTGGCAAACTGAGCGCCTTCCACGATCGAGTCGGCAATCTTCGAGGCAAAAAGACGAATCGCGCGCAGGGCGTCGTCGTTGCCCGGGATAATGTAATCAACTTCGCTCGGGTCGCAGTTGGTATCGACGACGGCCACCACGGGGATGCCCAGCTTGCGCGCTTCCTTTACCGCAATCTGCTCCTTGTTGGAGTCGATCACGAACAAAGCGTCCGGTAGCCGGTTCAGATGCTTGATGCCAGCCAGGTTGGCCTGCAGATGTTTGCGCTCGCGCTCGAGTTTGACGACTTCCTTCTTCGGCAGCAGCTCATACCGGCCATCCGTGGCCATTTCGTCCAATTCCTTGAGCCGCTTCACCGACTTCTGAACGGTTACCCAGTTGGTAAGCAGACCGCCCAGCCACCGCTGGTTGATGTAGAACATCCCGCAGCGCCCGGCCTCTTCGGCAATGGCCTCCTGCGCCTGCCGCTTGGTTCCGACGAAGAGCACGAGCCTGCCGTCGGAGGCGAGTTCCTGCACGAACTTCGACGCTTCCTTGAACATCTTCAGCGTCTTCTGCAGGTCGATGATGTAAATCCCGTTGCGCTCGCCGAAGATATACTCCTTCATCTTCGGATTCCAGCGTTTCGTCTGGTGCCCGAAGTGAACTCCGGCTTCGAGCAACTCTTTCATGGTGATATTAGCCAAGTAACCTCCTCATTGGATTGCATCCTCCAGCTACCTGCGGCCAGCC
This sequence comes from uncultured Acidobacteriota bacterium, assembly GCA_963842345.1. GTDB lineage: Bacteria > Acidobacteriota > Terriglobia > Terriglobales > Acidobacteriaceae > CAWBRT01. Next base: position 66,708 of record CAWJGD010000008.1, on the reverse strand, counting down.
AATAAGGCCACCGCTTGGCAACCACGACGCAGTCAATGCTGCTCCGGCTGCCGGCGCCAAGGGATTACATTCCCGTGCCCGCCCCGTTGCGAAATGAACAGCGGGTGCGGGAAGATTTGGTCCCGGAAACAATTCGCCCGCCGCGCCGCCGGAACCAGACAGCGCGGAAGCGTAAACCGAAAAACAAAATTGCGGCTGACAGTCAAAAAATCTTGCCGGACGCAAGGAGGCGACGCACGTTACTCGCGCACGTCGCACACGGAAATCAGTGCTGGGAAGATGCCTCCATCAAGGCTAACCGGAAGCCCAAACGTGAGGCTCAATTGCAAAAGAACTCGTCGAGGCGCTCGCACTCTAGCGGAAATCACGCCCCTACCGTGGCCACCGCAGCCTCGTGCGCTTGCCCTACGCGCGACAGCCTACCCCCGAGACTGCGCAAAATTCCGTCCACGCCACTTAGCGCTTCGAGAACTGGAACCGCTTACGGGCACCCTTCTGTCCGTACTTCTTGCGCTCTTTCAGACGCGAATCGCGGGTCATGAATCCTTCGCCCTTCAGCTTGGCGCGCAACTCAGGATTAAACTCCTGCAGCGCCCGGGAAATGCCCATGCGCACCGCGCCCGACTGGCCATTTACGCCACCGCCGCTACAGGTGGCAATGACGTTGAAATTGCTCGCGGTCTCCGTCACCACCAGGGGCTGACGAGCCACAATCCTCTGCGCATCGGTGACGAAATAGCGGTCGAACGGAAGACCGTTGACCGTCATTTCGCCATTGCCAGGACGAAGAAAAACACGGGCGACACTCGATTTGCGGCGCCCCGTTCCATAGTATTGAACTGTTTCAGCCATTTAGAAGTCTTCTCGAGCGTGCTCAGACGCTCCTGTGATCCTTACTTTAAATTTTCCGCTCTTGCCGAACTCTGCGGCCCGGCCAGTCAATCGACTTAAGCCTTGGCCGCTAACGCCTCGGGCTTCTGCGCCGAGTGCGGATGCTTGTCGTCGCGGTAGACCTTCAGCTTGCTGGCCATCGCCCGACCCAGTTTCGACTTGGGCAACATGCCCTCGATCGCATCCTGTACTATTTGCTCCGGCTTGCGCACGATCCGCTTGCTGGAACTCCTCTTCACGCAACCCGCCGGGATATCCCGTGTAGCGCCGGTAAACTTTCTTTTCGGCCTTCAGGCCGGTCAGCTTTACCTTGGCGGCATTGATCACGATCACGTGGTCGCCGGTATCAAGAAACGGCGTGTAGCGGGGATTATCCTTGCCGCTGAGGATGCGTGCAACCCGGGTCGCCAACCGGCCAAGGATTTGCCCCTCGGCATCGACGACGAACCACTTGCGCGCAATCTCCCCTTTAGGGAAATACGTAGACATTCCAAACTCTCCCAGATTTGAAAAACCGCTGAGCAGACCCGCACGGCCTGTGATCTTTCAGGGCACCGACGAACGCCCAACTTCACGTTCGCTGGACGGGAATCAACCCCGCCCCGACACGCGCAACCGGCACGCACCGGAAACCCTTCAAGGCAGCTCCGATCCTCCCAGACCGTTGTTTCTGGGAGTCCAGCTAGCTGAAAACGGAACCCTTTTCCCGTCAGCAGAACATTTCCGCAACAGGGACCGTCAGGCGGGCAACGCAGGACAGCCGAAAGACAAAATCTCACACGCGTAATGTCACACGTGTCATATTCTTTTGTTCTTTGCACATTGCCGCATCGCGGAAATGTGCAAAGAATATAAGTTACCTTAGACAGCACTGCTTGTCAACGAAAGCACCGGAAACAGCTTAACCGGCGGCTAGACCGGATTCGCGGAAGGTGTATCCCGCGAAGGAGCCGAGCCTCCAAGCCCGGCCGGAAGCTCCAGCTTGGAAACTGCTTTAGTTGACCTTCTTCTCATCCGAATCGAGCAGCTCGTCTGGCACATCCAGGTAAGCACCCGGGTGCAGGGCGGCACGCAGACATTCGGCATGGCAGAACAGGCTTTGCGTAAACTGCCGTGAGCGTTCGCCGTCGAAGCAAGTTGTGTATGCCAACGATCCAGGGTCTGGACCGGCTTTCTTAATCGTCTTGCCGCAGAAGCAGCATTGGAATCGAAAAACCACCAGAGCCCTTTCCTGCCGCGCGCCAGTGCGATTCATAGTTATACCGCTCAACATAATGCAAGTAAGGCGGCGACCGAAGCCGCCGCCCTAGATGTGTCTGTTGGGGTAACTACATCAGCACCAGTTCCGCCTCGACCAGGTTTTCCTCCATGTCCGTTTTCACCTTGAAGCCCAGCTTCTGCACCATCGAGCGCATCTCGCGGTTCTCGCCAAGCATTACGGCGTTGACCTTGGAAAGCTTCTCGTCTCTGGCGATGAGCACCATCTGCCGGTAGAGTTCCGTGCCCAGGCCCTTGGCCTGGAACTCGTCGCGTACGATCACTGCCAACTCGGCCTCGTTGCGGCCATGTAGCTTGCTCATGCGGGATACCGAGATGATCTCACGGGTGCCGTCCGGCTTCTTGCGTTCCACCACCAGCGCCAACTCACGGTCATAGTCGATGAAGCAGATGCGGGTCAGGCGTTCATGCGCGGTGCGCTGACTGAGCTTCAACGGCTGGAAGTAGCGCATATAGACCGAACGCTCCGACAGCTTCTCATGGAAATCGACAATCAGCGGCTCGTCTTCCGGACGAATCGGCCGGATCACGACCTTTTCGCCGTTCTTCATCGTCCATTCGTTCACGTACTGCACCGGATACGAGCGGATCGCCGCCTTCGGCAGCTTATCTTCCGCCACCTCAAGTCCGTGAACCACCACGCGCGCATCCAGTGCCAGCAACCGTTCGGGCGAGGCCAGCAGCGGATTGATGTCGATCTCCTTGATCCACGGCTGTTCGACGACCAGTTCACTGAAGCGCACCATCAAGGTCGACAGGGCCAGCAGGTCCACCGGCTTGCGCCCACGGACGCCCTTCAAGGCCTTGAAGATCTTGGTCTGCTCCATCATGCGCAGAGCCAGAGTGCTGTTCAGCGGCGGCAGAGCCAGAGACTTGTCCTTGAAAACCTCAACCAACTGTCCACCCGTTCCAAACAGCAGAACCGGGCCGAACTGCGAATCGATGCTCGAGCCGAGGATGATCTCGTAGCCCTCAAGCTTCGCCATCGGCTGCACGGTCACGCCCTGGAAGTGCTCGGCGCCGGCCTTCTCGGTCACCGACTGCTTGATGCCCTCGAAAGCCTTGCCGACGGCATCCGCGTCACGCAGGTTCAATAGCACTCCACCCACGTCGGTTTTGTGGCTGATGGTCAGCGAGTGCAGCTTCAACACGATCGGATAGCCCATTCTGTTTGCAATCGCGATCGCCTCTTGCTTGCTGAGGGCGATCTCGGTCGGAACCGTAGGGATACAGTAGGCTTCCAGCAGTTTCTTCGATTCGTATTCGGTCAGGATTGTGCGGCCGGAATTGCGAACCGAGTTGATGATCTCAACCGCTTTCGGACGGTCAGGACCGCTGTCCAACGAGCCCAGTTGCGGAGTCTCGTAGATGCCCTTGAGGTTGTACGAGTACTTCCACATGTAGTTAAAGGCGCCGGTCGCCGTATCCGGGTATGTGAAGGTCGGAATGCCCGCCTGGTTGAGAATTTCCACGCCGGCCTGAACGTTGTTTCCGCCCATCCAACTGGCCAACACCGGCTTGCCCAGGCTCTTGGCGAAGGGGCGCAGCTGTTCGGCAATCTGCGTCGGATTCGTCATGCCTTGCGGGGTCAGCACGATCAACATGCCATCGATACTGGGGTCCTTGGCTGCGATTTCGAGTGCCTTCACGTAGCGTTCCGGCTCCGCATCGCCGAGGATGTCCACCGGGTTACCGTGGCTCCAGGCGGAAGGTAGTACCTTGTTGAACTCTTCGATGGTTTGCGGCGAAAGCTCCGCCAATTCCCCGCCACCGAAGATCAGCGCATCGGTAGAGAGCACGCCCGGACCGCCGGCGTTGGTGATGATGCAGAGCCGGTTACCCTTGGGCCGCGGCTGCTTCGCCAGCACATCCGTCACATAGAAGATGTCGCCGATCGAGTTGACGCGCAGTACGCCGGTGCGCCGAAAAGCCGCTTCCAGCACGTCGTCGCTGCCCGTCAACGAGCCGGTATGCGATGCCGCCGCTTTGGCCGCGGCAGCCGTGCGTCCCGCCTTGATCACGATGATCGGCTTGGTCAGCGAGACTTCGCGCGCCGCCGAAAGGAAGGAACGTGCATCGCCAATCGACTCCATGTAAATCACGATGCTGTTGGTGCGGGGGTCATTGCCAAAGTAGTCGATCAAGTCGCCCCAGTTCACGTCGAGCATGGAGCCGATCGAGACAAACGAACTGAAGCCGACGTTCTCCTTCAAACTCCAATCCAGAACCGCCGTACACAGTGCGCCGCTCTGGCTGATGAACGCCACATTGCCGGGCCGCGCAATGGTGGTGGCGAAAGTTGCGTTCAAACCCATGATCGGGTTCATCACGCCGAGGCAGTTTGGACCGATCAGGCGCATCTTGCCGCGGATCGTGTCCATGATCTCGGCTTCCAGCTTCTTGCCGGACTCGCCGACTTCCTTGAACCCGGCTGAGATCACGATAGCCGCGGGGATGCCAAGCCCAACAGCTTCCTTGATCAGGGGCGGAACACTTTCCGCCGGCGTCGTGATCACCACCAGATCAACCACTTCCGGCAAATCAGTCAACGAGGGATACGTACGAATGCCGAGAATATTAGACCGCTTGGGATTCACCGGATAAAGAGTCCCGCCAAACGGACTGCTTATCAGGTTCCAGAGGACGTTGCGCCCCACGCTTCCGGGACGTTCCGAGGCGCCGATCAGGGCGACGCTTTGAGGTTTAAAGATTGGATCCAGGGGATGCACGTCCGGCCGCAGTACATCATGCGCCGGGTCCGTGACGGGCTGCCCTTTTCCAACCGCTTTTCCAGAGGCTTTTCCAACAGCTTTTCCAGCAGGAGTCATGAGACCTCACCTTGCGAAATGAATGTATTTATGAATGAATCGATGGCAACAGGCGGAGAACCAAAGCTTTTGAATTCGAACAAGACAGGAATCGCGAAAAACATCGCTTCTTGCGGTCGACACCACAGCGTGACGGATTGCATGGTCCTGTGCTACGGCCACCTTCGCTCCTCGCGGGGGAAACTGCGTTACGGCTCACCGGATGCTGCAATGGCAGTGAACCGCTAAACCGCAGTTGTCAAGAACAACCAGGTTGTTCGCTTCTGTCTGTCCCAGAATACCACCCCGGGAGGCGCTCGCACAGTGCGCATTGCTCTTGTGTTTTCAAGGATTTACTCTATAATATTCCGATTGTGACACGGTCATCGGCGGACTCTGATCCTTCTACCCGCCCGCGGCATCGTAAATCCATGCGTAACCTCCTCCTCGTCCCGCTGCTGTTTATCGTCTTGTTCGTTTCCGTCAGCCCCGGCTGGGGCCAGCAACCCGCGGGATCCCCGGCACCCCGTGGTTGCGGGCGCTGGGGCGGAGGCGCTGGAGGTTGCAGTCAATGGGCCTTTCCAGTTCGTTGCCTATGGCGACATCAGGTTCACCAATCCCGCCAACGTCGCGCCCAGCAATCCGGAATTTCGCAGGGCTCTGGTCAGCCAGATCGCATCGCTCAACCCGAGCTTTGTTCTTGTCAGCGGCGACCTGGTTCTGCAAGGTGATAACCCCGCCGACTGGGCCATCTGGGACGCCGAAACCAAGCCTTGGGCGGACGCAAAACTACCTGTTTTCCCCACCATCGGCAATCACGAGCTCTACAAGGATCCAACGGCCGGTTTGCGGAATTACTTCCAGCGCTTTCCTGAGCTGAAAAACAGTCGCTATTACTCCGTGCGGGCCGGGAACACACTCACGCTGGTTTTGGACAGCTCGCAAGACGAGACAACCGGTGCGCAGGGACAGTGGCTGGCCGGCCAACTCGATCACCTTCCCAACGATGTCGATTTCGTTTTCTTCCTGCTGCACCACCCGCCTTACACCAATTCCAAGGAGGGTTTTTTGGGAGGGGGCGGCCATACGGCGCGCGCTCCCGAGCAGGCGCTGGCGAAAATGCTGGAAGAACGCCAACTCAAGACCCGCCCGCACTTCATTGTCTTTAGTGGTCACGTCCACAACTACGAACGTTACGAGCACCATGGCGTGACCTACATTGTGACCGGAGGCGGCGGAGCGACCCCGTACTCTATTTTGCGTAAGCCGGAGGATGGATACCGGAAACCCGGCTCCACCTACCACTATTGCGTGGTGCGCGTGAACGGCACAAAGCTCGAGCTCGACATGATAAAACTGGAAATGCAAAACATGCAGCCGCATTTCGCTCGCGCCGACTCGGTGGTCATCATCAGCGCGCCCGCGCCGCCCGCGAAAGCCGCCTCGGCTAAATAATGTTCCTGCCGCCGATGGGTATGATCGCGGCAAGCAGCCGTTGGAGAAGCAGGACACCCGGGGATCGGTGCCAGCAGCCTGAAATCGTCCCGCCGGGCATTGTTCACGGCACCAACGTCAGCCCTGCTGAGTGCCGGCGCATCGAAAGCTGCTGAGACAATGGTACAATTTCCGTTCAAACTCTTGAGCACCCGGAAGTTGGCTTGGCGCAGAGCATGGAACAGGAACAGAAAAGCTTCACTTACGCCGACGCCGGCGTCGACATTGAACGAGCCAATCGCACCAAGCAACGTATCAAGTATCTGGCTCACCGCACGTTCAACAAGAACGTATTGAGCGAAATTGGCGGGTTCGGCGGCCTGTATCAGGTCGACAAGAAGAAATTCAAGGACCCCGTCCTCGTCTCCAGTGTCGACGGCGTCGGCACCAAGCTGAAGCTTGCCTTCGAGATGAACCTGCACCACACCATCGGTGGCGACCTGGTGAATCACTGCGTCAACGACATCGTCGTGCAGGGCGCAACCCCGCTTTTCTTCATGGATTACCTGGCTGTCGGCAAGCTCGATCCGGAAGTGGCCGAAAGGATCGTGGGCGGAGTGGCCGAAGCCTGCAAGCATAACGGCTGCGCGCTCATCGGCGGCGAAACGGCCGAGATGCCGGGCTTCTATCCGCCGCAGGAATACGATCTGGCCGGATTCATCGTCGGCGTGGTCGAGCGCGACCGCATCATCACCGGCAAAGCGGTAGAGGTGGGCGATATTCTGTTGGGCTTGCCTTCCAACGGAATGCACACCAACGGCTATTCGCTGGCCCGCAAGTTGCTGTTTTCCCTTGCCGGGTACTCGCCCGAGTCCTACGTCAACGAGATCAAGGGCAAGATCGGCAACGAACTGATGAAGCAGCATCGCAGTTACTGGCCGATTCTTCGCCGCCTCATCGAAGCCGATACCATCAGCGCCATGGCGCACATCACCGGCGGAGGCATCACCGATAATCTGCCCCGCGTGTTGCCCAAAGGAACCGGCGCGCTCGTCGAAATGGGGACGTGGCCCATCTTGCCGATCTTCGAGCACCTGCGGAAGCTCGGCAACATCGAGCCAGCGGAGATGATGCGCACCTTCAACATGGGAATCGGCATGCTGCTGGTAGTCTCGCCCAAGAAATTCAAGAAGGTTCAGGGCATCCTCGAACGCATCGGCGAAAAGGCACACGTGATCGGCCGTATCGTCAAGGGCGACCGCAAAGTACAGTACACGTAAAGCGGTTCATGGCTGCGGGCAATTGGTTCTTCTTCTGCGGAGAGCCACGAACAAACAACTAGGACAGCTCCCGAATTCGTGTAGCCGCCCGGCAAGGCAAAATCGGAGGCGTCATCCCGACCGAAGTGAAGCCGGGGGCCCCAACAAACGCCGCTGTTGCGTTTGATGGGGTGGGGGAGCGGAGTGGAGGGATCTTTTGTTTTCCTACGGCAAAGCAACACAAAGATTCCTCGGCTCGCACCGTAAACGGCGCTCGCTCGGAATGACGTTGTTTGGCGGGATACAGCAACTCGGGAACTGCTCTAAGAAGGCACGACTGCTTTTATGAATCTCGGCATTCTTCTCTCCGGCCGCGGCTCCAACTTCGAGGCCATCGCCGACAACATCGATGCCGGTCGCCTCGCGGCGAAGATCGCCATCGTCATCTCGAACCGTGCCGATGCCGGCGGCATCGAAACCGCCCGCCGTCGTGGGCTCAACGCGTTGGTCGTCCCCAGCAAAGGCCGCCAGCGGCAAGAGCACGACCACGAGGTGGTGGCCGCGCTGCGCCAGGCGAGCGTCGATCTGGTCATCCTCGCCGGCTATATGCGGCTGCTGTCGCCCTGGTTCATCCAGCAATTCCCGCAACGCATTCTCAACATTCACCCGTCTTTGCTGCCCGCATTTCCCGGACTGGAAGCTCAAAAGCAGGCCTTTGACTACGGCGTACAAATCAGCGGCTGCAGCGTCCATTTCGTCGACGAGCACCTCGACCACGGGCCGATCATCGTGCAGCGCGCCGTCCCGGTGCTGCCGGATGACGACGAACACACGTTGGCCGCGCGCATCCTGGAGCAGGAGCACAAGGCCTACGCGGATGCGATTCGCATCGTGATCGAGGGAAACTACCAGATCGTCGGCCGCCGCGTCGTCACAAAGACCGCCAGCGCAGGGAGAGCGCGCTGAGTATAACGGTGCGCAGGTATGCTCATCCCTACACGGCATCCTTATTGCTATCTGTGCCGCCTACATCAGTCCTATCCACTTCCACCAAGTTAGTGCGGTAACGACCCACGCAGCCCAGATCATGAATCCGATAGGGATGGACGCCCTCAGCAAATCGTTCGGTTTGAAATGCCCGGTCTGCATGAAGATCATATTGCCGGTGGTATTAAATGGAAAAAACAGCGCATAGGCCATCATGATGGCCAAGGGCAGACAGAACCTGGGAACGTCGAATCCCAACGACTGCGCGATGCCGATATAGATGGGCGCCATGACTCCGGTCATGGTAGTCGTGGTCGACCAGATAACGTGACTGAAGATGCTGAATCCGATCAGAAGCATTAGCAGCCAGAAGTAGGAGACGTGTTTCAAGCCCAGCGAGGCGAACGCCATCTTGATAATGACTTCCACGGCCTTGGTTTGCGCCAGGCAATTAGCGATGGTGGTGACGCCGCCGACATATACGAAGAGTTCCCAGGGCAGCGAGTATTGCGCGTCTCGCCATTCCAGCACGCCGATCGGACGCGGCAGGAAGATCAGCGACGCGATGACGAAGGCAATCATCGTGGGGTTGAGATGATGGAGCTGATCGGTGGACCACAGAATGAGGGCGAGCAGGAAGAAAATAACAGCTCTTTTTTCCGGCGCGGTTATCGGCCCTAGAGCGATCAGGTCCTCGTTGATCCGCTGGATGCCGCCTGTGATCTCCTTCATCTCCGGCGGGAACATTTTGGTCAGGAACCAGCACATTACCAGCAGCAGAATGATGTTGGTGGGCGCCGCAGCCATCGCCCAAAACGCCCAGCTGGTGTATTTCGATGGGCCGCTGGCCGCGATGATGGCGGCGATAAACATCGTATTGGGGATGGTGGCGGTGAGAAACGCGGAGCCGGTAATGTTGTTGGCAAAGGCCTGCGAGAGCGCCAGCGCCTTGCCGAAGTTACTCTCCCCGGCTTTCACCTTGTAGGTTTCGGCCAAGCCTTCCACCACCGGAACCATGGCCAGCGATCTGGCGGTGTTGCTCGGGGTAAAGGGCGAAACCAGCAAGGTGGTGATCGAACCCGCCATGATGGCCCTCAACGGCGTCTTGCCAATGCCGCGCACCACGTGCAGCAGAAGTCTTCTGGCAACCCCGGTTCTGACCATTGCGATCGAGATCACAAATCCGGTAACGATGAGCCACAACGATGCCGCGGAAAAGCCCGACAGCACGAAGTCGGTGCTGCGTACGAGCGCCCCATCCTTCACCGCCCCGGTGCCGTTCCCGACCCAAAAGTACAGGAAACAGATCATGATGAAGATGCTGACGGCGAAATTGACACCCATCGTGACCCACACCGCGACCGCGCCGCCAAAGATCGCCAACATCTTGTGTTGGGTGACGTTAACGTTGGCAATCGGCGTCAACCAAATCGCGGTTCCCACAACGAGAGAAAGCAGCAGTCCCCATTTTTTTCCCCAGGCCTCGAACCCTCCCGCCTTCTTCTCCCGGGCAGTAGCCTCCGCCTTTGCTTCCTTCACGCTCTCAGTTGCCACGGCACAGACCTCCTTCGCCGCTCTTTCAGCCGATTCTGATTGGTTGAGTTGCCGTCTGGAAGTTTCGCACAGCCCGCCCGCCGCTGCCAGCTAAAACAGGCAGGCAATTTGCGACAATCCGGCGCCGGCACACTGTTTTCAACGAACGATCCGGAACCCGCGCCCGGATGGAGCGAACGTGCTAGGACCGTATTCGCGGAAGGTATGCCCCTGGAAGAAGTCCCGGCGGGCGATACGCTGGGGCATACCGACTGTGGAAGGCTCTATGAAGCGGCGGCGACGGCTGATACATTTTTCTAATGCTAAAAGTAAAGTTGCTCCGGCCCGGCGCCAAGGCGCCGACGATTGCGCATCCGGGTGAAGACCTGGGCTACGACATCTACGCCGCAGAAGACGTGACCATCGCCTCGCGAGGGAATGCCGTCGTGCCCACAGGTATCGCCATCGAACTGACCATGGCTTCGGGCGAACCACTGGGCGCTCTGTTGCGCGACAAGTCGTCGATGGCCGCGCGTCGCCTGACGCTCACCGGGGGTGTCATCGACGCCGGTTACCGCGGCGAAATCAAAGTACTGATCGAGAACCTTGGTGAACTGGCCGCCGAAATTCATGCCGGCGATAAGCTCGCGAATCTCATTCCTTATCCGGTGCTGACCACGCCAGTGGAAACAGTCGAAGAGCTGACGCAGTCGAGCCGCAATGCCGGAGGCTTCGGGTCATCGGGCAGGAAATGAAGAGGCCTGACCGTAAAGGTCATCGCCTCAAGCCATGAGATTCATCTCAACAAAAATGACAGCCTGAACGCGTCGGCTGCCATATTGAATACTCTTGATTTCTGTTTCAATGCACTATAGGAAGCGCAGGAGGCTGACGATGGTGGGTCTGCTGTTCATAAGCATAACCCAGAGAAATCAGCTTTGGTTCCTGCCAAGCCGAGGCTACCAACATAATAGCGAACGGCTTACCATCTTTTGAGTAGCCTGCCGGCAGAACTATGGCAGGATAACCGGCTCTGGCTTCAAGAATAACGCCGCTTATCATCGTGTTATTCAGAGGAGGGTAGATAATCGCATCCAAGTTATATTTGCGGAGCGCATAATCAATGGCGCCGCGAGTAAGGCGCATGTCACGCAGGTGCTCTTGAATATACTCGGGCTCGGCTAATGATCCGCTAGTCATATCCGCTTTTTCTAATATATTTTGCCCATAACGTGCGCGTTTTTCCGTATCTTGATTGTTAAAAGAAATAACATCGCTAAGAGAGTGAATAGAAATATGCGGCTCAATGCCTTTCAGATAGTTGTTGATGGCCGGTTTAAACTCGTACAGCATGGTCTTGCTGTCTTGCCAGTTAGATCCCAGTAATTCATCGATTGGCATAACTACCGGGTCAATAATTTCCGCACCGGCGGCCTTCATTTCCTTCAGCACCCTGTCAAACAGTATTACTTGTTCATCACTCATTTGACCGAAGAGCTGCCGGCTAACGCCAATGTGCGAGCCCCGTAATCCATCCTTCTTTAAAAAGACTGTATAGTCTTTTGGGATTTTGCCGGCTGCGGCCAACGTGGCCGGGTCTGTTGGATCAACACCGGCTAAAACATTCAGCATCGCAGCAGCATCCGCTACCGTGCGCGCTATAGGTCCAGCCGTGTCTTGGCTCGTCGCAAGGGGAACTATGCCGCTACGACTTATCAGACCAACCGTCGGTTTAATACCGACAACGGACGCCCAATAGGCAGGGTGAACGATAGACCCGGAAGTCTCAGTCCCCACCGCTGCGGCAGCAAAATTTGCGGACATAGCGACGGCTGAACCGGTGCTGGAACCGCGCACAGGGAAACCAGGGTCATAAGCGCTGAGTACTTGCCCGCCCAGCGAACTGTAGCCGCCAGGCATTTTGGTCGACATCCAGTTAGCCCATTCGGTCATGTTGGTCTTTCCAAAAATGATTGCTCCGGCTTGACGTAGACGCTGGGCTACAAAAGAGTCTTTACTCGCATAGTGATCTTTCAACGCCAATGAGCCGGCGGATGTATGCATCATGTCAGCGGTATCAATATTATCTTTTAGCAATACAGGGATACCGTGCAATAGACCATGAGCCTTGCCTGCCCGGCGCTCTGCGTCGCAAGCGTCGGCCAACAGAAGCGCTTCCGGATTCATTTCCAAGATGGTGTTGAGTTTAGGACCATCTTTGTCCAGCGCGGCAATACGCTTCATGTAGGCAATCACTAGATCATGCGAGGTATAACGACCGGCGGCTAAATCATTATGTATTTCCTGAACACTTTTTTCTGTTGCGAGTATTTCTATGTTCCTAGGAGACTCAGGGATTGTATTATCCGAAGACGCAAACACACTCGGAACTAACGTAGCTAACAGACAAAGTACCATCATAGTCTTCAATGACGCGGTTGTTTTCATCTCGCTACGCCTCCTAGGCATAGACTGGCAGTTCCTTGTGGCTTCGGCAACGGCAAGATTCTACACCTGTTTGCGCCTCGCCGCACGTTGGTCGAAGCATGCTTCATCTGAAAATCGCTGAAATCAGCAGTTATGGCTGCACGCCCGGGCGATTCTCGCAATTGGCAATGTGACAATTACTCTCTGGAATTGCCTACACCAGTGGCACGAGCTTTGCCGGGCTTGGGCTCCGGCCACAGTCTCGCCACGGTTCTATACTCTTGCAGCAACTGCGTGGAGACGCGGATTTTCCCTTCACAAACGAAGCCCTCATGATTCTCTTCGAATTCCTCGGGCACATACCGGTAGTTTGCCATGAGCCCGAAAGAATCGTCGAGACCATAAGCCCGCGCATTGCCGAAGCGATTAACGCGATCCAAGCGAGCGCCGTTTGAAAGATGAAACCTGGCGACCGGATCAACAAGATGGCCCTTCACTCGCGATTGAGTGAGATACGCCAGCGCCAGTCGGTGGAGAGGCTTGGCAAGTACGTCGCGGTGAGAAAGCGGGTCTTCCAGCAGGTGGAGCAGAGCGTCGACCGGGTCCGGATTTTTCGCCTCCTCCACCAGTTTTGCCGCATATTCTCCCAACAGGCGGGAAAGCCGCTCGCGGGTGAAGCCCTCAGCGTTGCTGTGGTCGCGCAGGGCGCTTGCAAAACGCGGCAAAGGCGAGAGCGTACTGTAAAGTTTCAGTCCTGGCAATTCGTTTCCCAGCTCCACCACAACCTGCTTGATCAGGAAGTTGCCGAACGAGATGCCGCGCAGGCCATTCAGGCAATTGCTAATGGAATAAAAGGTCGCGGTGTCGGCCTCTTCAGGAGCCAGCACCGGCGCGTTCAGATCCAGCAATGGATCGAGTTCGCCGACCAGACCTTTGGTCAGCGCGATTTCGACGAAGATAATCGGCTCATTGATCAGAGCCGGATGGAAGAAGGCAAAGCAGCGCCGGTCCGGTGCCAGACGTCGCCGCAGATCTGGCCACCCGTTGATCTCGTGGACGGATTCATATTGGATCAGTTTCTCCAGGATCAGGGCAGACGTGTGCCAGCCAATGCGCTCCAGCCGAAGAAAGCCCCGATTGAACCACAAGCCAAACAGATACTTGAGATCTGCATCCAGTGGTCCGAGCTCGGGATGTTTCCTTAAAAACCGCCCGATGTGCGCGCGCATGGCAACCAGGGTCTCCATCCCGTGTGGCGCGGTGTTCATGCGTAGAAACAATTTCTGTCGGGGCGATCCCATGGCGGCGGCAAGTGCCTGGTAGGTCGCGGCACTCGGCGACCGCTGATAATCTCCCGCAAGACCGCAAAGGACAGCTTCATTCGTTCCGAATTCCCGGCTCAGTATTTGGAAGAATTCCAGCCTCTGCTCGTCATTCAGCGCTTCATAGGTACTGATCAACTCTTGCGCCAGCACGGTTTGCGATGCCTCGCCGCGTTCGGAAAGCAGTTGCGTGCACAAGGCGCGGATATCTCTGTTCCGCAACTGCCGGAACTTGAGCAACAAGCGGCGGAAAATTCTGGGGGGCTCTTCGCGCATACTGTCATAACCGACGCTAATACCTGAACCGGTTTCGATTGCCAAAACTTGCCTCCATTACCTCGTCAATACTGCTGAAAACCATCCTGGCACCGGGCAATTCATTGCTGTCATCATAATCCGAATTAAATCGCTCTTATTTCAAACGATTGTATGGGTGTTTCCACGCCTTTTAAAAAATTCTAAAAACCTTCACTACAAGTCTTCAAAGAGTAATATGTTCAGGTGATCTGGCCGCCTTGCAGCAGAGTCTGCCGCCCAAATTCAAGCCAGACCATCTACGGGAGACAGCAATGGATCAGCACACAGTTCTACGAACTCTTTGCACGGTGTCCTTGTTGGTCGCCGTTTCGGTGTCGGGGTTCGCGGCTCCGGCCAATGGCGACCAATCCTATGTCGAGCTCGACCGCGCGAAATTCCAGAAGGAGATTGACGGGAAACATGTCGATCTTTACACCATCAAGAACAACAAGGGCATGATCGTCCGGATCACGAACTATGGGGCCCGGGTCGAACAGATTGTTGTTCCCGACCGCACCGGCAAACTGGGCGACGTGGCCCTGGGCTACGAGTCGATCGATCAGGTAATGAACGGCCAGGGTTCGATGGATGCCTTCATCGGACGATACGCCAATCGCATCGCGAAGGGCAAGTTTGCCCTCGACGGCAAGCAATACCAGCTTGCCATCAATAACCCGCCGAATACGTTACATGGCGGAGAGAAGGGCTCGCGATTCGTAGTGTTTGACGCCAAGCAGTTGAACGACAGCTCGATCCAGATGACTTACATCTACAAGGACGGCGAGGAGAATTTTCCCGGCACGCTATTGTCGCGCGTGATCTACAGCGTCAACGACGACAACACACTCGTCATTTCCTACGATGCAGTGGCGGCGGACAAGCCCACGGTGGTGAACTTCACCAGCCATATTTTCTTCAATCTGGCCGGCCAGGGAAACGGAGATATCCTGGGTCACGAACTGCTGATCAATTCAGACAGGATTACGCCAGTGGACGAAACGCTGATCACCACCGGCGAGTTCCGCCCGGTCACGGGCACACCGATGGACTTTCGCGCGCCCAAAGCGATTGGCTCCCGCATCAACCAGGACTACGACCAGTTGAAATACGGCCCCGGATACGACGTCAACTACGTGTTGAACAAAACTGGATCGGAACTCAGCCTGGCGGCACGGGTGCGTGAACCGAAGACTGGCCGCGTCCTCGAGGTCTTTACGACGGAGCCGGGCGTGCAATTCTATTCGGGCAATTTCCTTGAGGGCAAGGTGCCGCGCGACGTTGGCAAGGGCGGCAAGATTTATAGCCTGCGCAGCGGCTTCTGTCTGGAGCCACAGCACTTTCCGGATTCGGTGAACAAACCGCAGTGGCCCAGCACGCGGCTGGACCCCGGTGAATGGTACAGCGGGAAGATTATCTACAAGTTTTCCGTTCGCAAGTGAGTCGGCACGGAAGCGAAAAAATCCCTGGGCGGCAAACCCGGGGATTTTTTGTAGAACCGCACAGTGTGAACGGGAGAAGCCACCGGACGGAGATGCTCTTGCCTACGCGATACGGTCGGGGCGTTCTTGCTCTCTGCCAATGCCGGCGGCCAGGTCATGCTTACTCTGGAATTCGACCCGTCCCGAGATGGTTGCATTGTTTTCCGCGCGCTCATTTCTCAACCAGGCGATTTCGAGGCAATCTCCTTCGCGTGTTCCGCTGCGATAGATCGTATGCACGGGAAGTTCCAACACACTGGCCGCTTTTCGAAGCACCTTCGAAATACGAAAGGGGCGCACATACTCTTCGACGTGAATCACCCGCTTTTCCCTGTCGAGAAAAACCAGGTCGATTGGAAACATCATTCCTAGAGTGTGGACGCCTCGGCAAGGAACGATCCACAGACCCCTCCCCGGTTGCGCCCACCGTGCGGTTTTCCCTAACAGCCCGACAAGACGGAGTAAATAGTTGTTGGCGACGGTTACCTCAGTGGCCACAAAAGTTTCTCGCGTTTGGTTGTAAACGTATACGAGTCGATCCTGCAGACCGTTCGCCATGGATCCTATTCCACCTTCTGTCCAACGGGTTCTTCGAAAACTTGTCAACCAGCAGCAGACGCTTACTCGAGTGCCTTCTGCCGGCGCCGCATTACAATGATCGCCAGAACTATGACCGCGAATACGCCGGATACAAGCCGAATTGCCATTATGCCATCCATTTTTTTCTCCTTAGCAATTTCCTGTTTTCTACCGAGGTTGTGGTTTTTACGGCCAGCAGGTCCCTGAGCTACTTAAGGACAGGCATCAGTTGCCGCAATAAAGTGATTACCGCAGGGCCCAGGATTACGACCATCAAAGCGGGAAAGATGAAGAACACGAGCGGCGGCACCATTTTGACGCTTGTCTTGGCGCCCATTTCTTCAGCGCGCTGACGACGCCGCACCCGCAGATCGTCCGCGTGCACGCGAAGCGATTGGGCGACACTGGTGCCAAAGCGTTCCGTCTGGATCAACATAGCCACAAGCGCCTTGATGTCTTCCAGGCCGGTCCGCCGTGCCAGTTCCCGGAGAGCATCAAGGCGGGTCTTGCCGAGACGCATCTCGAGATTCACCAACTGCAGTTCCTCGCTGAGCTCGCGGTGAGTAATGTGCAATTCCTGCGAGACTCGCAAGAGAGCCTGATCCAAGCCAAGCCCGGCTTCAATGCAGATGACGAGTAAATCCAGGGCATCGGGAAGCCCCTTCCGCAGCCGATGTTGGCGTGAGCGGACCCGCCAGCCAAGCCAGAGCTCCGGCAAGAGATAGCCCACAATTGCCGCTATCAGTGGAAACATGACCGGATTACCGCGATAGGTTCCGGACGCAAATACCAAGGCAGCAAGTACGATGGGCAGCAGCACTTTGATGCCCCTCACCGCAAAAATTGCGTTCGGGCTGCGGAAGCCTGCTCGAATCACGAGCAGTCGCGAGGACGATTCCCTTCCTGAATTCGCCGGCAAGTACTTGCCGAGCGAAACCAGAGTGCCGCCGACCTTCCCCGTATGCTTTTCCACGAATCCTGTCTTGTCGGGCGCCGCCGCCGCATCGGGTCTCAGGAACCGCGACAATCGTCCCGCGACGCCTACCCCAGTGGGAGCAAAGGCATAGAGCAAGGCCGCGGAAATCCCAACGATGGCGAAAAACGTGATTATTGTTAAGGTCAACAGCATGTTCTTTTCTCCCTGCCCTTCCTCAGACCTCTATGTGAATGATCTTCCAGATGATTAAGGATCCGATGCACTGGTTCACCGCCGCAATCGCAAGAGCTATCAAGCCTCTGTGATCCTCGAAAAGCACCCGCACATACGCCGGGTTGATAATTCCGAGGAAACACATCATGACCGGAGGCAGGGCGATGAGAATTCCGGCTGTCAATTTGCCCTGGGCTGTCTTCACGCTTACTTCGCGATACAGCCTGAAACGCTCGCGGATTACGCGCGCCAATCCGTCAAGAATCTCCGCCAGGTTTCCGCCCGTCTCGCGCTGAACCAGCAGGGCGGTAACAAAGAACCGGACGTCGATCAAAGGGACCCGCTCCGACAGGTTAAGGAGTGCGTCGCGGATGGGTATGCCAAAATTCTGTTCGTCGAACGTCTTGCGGAATTCGCCGGCGATCGGCTCGGATGTCTCCTTGCCGATCATTTCCAGACCGGTGGTGAAAGCATGCCCGGCGCGGACCGCGCGGCCAAGCAGATCCAGAGCTTCGGGGAAGTGCTCTTCGAACTTCCGCAAGCGCTTGCGGCGCTTCCAAGCGGTAAGCACAAATGGCATTGCGCCGGCCGCCACGCCCACGGCAATCGGCGCACCCGGGAATTGGGAAATCGTGTGTGCCGCAATCACGTAGCCGGTCAGAGCGAACACGCTGCACAGGAGAAAGAATTTGCCTGGTTTGACCTTCATTCCAGCTTGTGTCAGAAAAATCTGGAAGCGCCCGAACCAGGACCACCGGGTCATCCACCGGTGAATCAGAGGAACGTTGCTGAGCAGCTCGTCGCGAAGCAGCTTCAGCCCGAGCGAGCCCCCGCGCCGCTCTGCCTTCATCACCGCTTCCATCCGGCGACGAATCACGTCCTGGCGGTTGTCCGTCGAGGCAAGCAGCGAGATGAGAAGCACGATTACGGCAACGACCGCAAACGTGAGAACGGAGATCATGAGCGCCATTTCAAACTCCTTTTAGAACAACCAGCCCGCAAGGAAACTGATTGCCGGTGACGCGGACTTATTGCTGCCATAAACGACTCCCTAGTGAACACGCGGTGGTTCAAACATGGACGAGGCAAGCTGAATGCCGGTGACCAGCAGACGCTCCGAGAACTTGGGGCGGATACCCGTGGCCACGAATTCGCCGAGTACCTCTCCGCTCTCCCGGATGCCCTGTTTCTGATAGACAAAAATGTCTTGCATGGTCACGATGTCTTTTTCCATGCCGGTGATTTCCGACAGGTTCGTTACCCGGCGAGTTCCGTCGCTGAGGCGGCTGATCTGGACAACCACGTCGATTGCCGAGGCGATCTGCCGACGAATAGCAACCGTTGGAATGTTGAGGTTGGACATCGCCACCATGGTTTCCAGCCGGCTCAGGGCATCGCGAGGGGAATTCGAGTGCACGGTCGTCAGCGATCCATCGTGACCGGTGTTCATCGCTTGCAGCATGTCGAGCGCTTCCTCGCCACGAACTTCGCCCACGATGATCCTGTCGGGGCGCATTCGCAACGAATTGATCATGAGTTGCCGCTGATGGATGGCGCCTTTGCCTTCGATGTTGGATGGGCGGGTTTCCAGGCGAACGACGTGTTCCTGGTGAAGCTGCAACTCGGCCGCGTCCTCGATCGTTACGATTCGTTCGCGGTCGGAAATAAAAGAGGACAGCACATTGAGCAGCGTCGTCTTGCCGGCGCCGGTGCCGCCTGAAACAAGAACGTTGAGACGAGCCTTGACACAGCCCTTCAGCAGTTCCAGCATAGGCTGCGTCAAACTGTTATTGGCGACCAAATCGTCCGCATTCAATCGCTCCCGCCCGAATCGCCGGATTGAGAGGCATGGGCCATCGACCGCCAGCGGCGGAATGATGGCATTGACGCGCGAGCCGTCGGCAAGTCGGGCGTCAACCATGGGGGAAGATTCATCCACCCGGCGCCCGATAGCGGAAACAATCCGTTCAATGATGCTCATCAGGTGGGTGTCGTCACGAAACTGGACATTCGTCAGTTCCAGGATTCCCTTGCGCTCGATGTAGACCTGCCTGTATGTGTTCACGAGGATGTCGGAGATCGAAGAATCGGCCAGAAGTGGTTCCAGCGGGCCGAGACCGAAAACCTCGTCGAGCACTTCCTGCGCCAGCCGCTCTCGTTCCTGCAAGTTCATCGGCGTCGATTCCGCGGCGAGAATTGCTTCGAGGATCGGCCCGACTTCCCGGCGAACATCCTCCCGCTTGATTTCGTTCAGGCGATCGAGGTTGAGTTTCTGGATAAGCTTGCGATGAATCGCGGCCTTCACTAGACCGAAATCCGTTCGTGTACCTGGCATGCTAATGGAGGACATCTATGCCACCTCTTTGGAAAATGAAAACAGTCCTAGCGGACCTCTCTTGGAAACATTGTCGATTTCGATCCCGGCCACGTGGGCGGCGAGTTGACGATAACGGGTGTTGAGCACGTCATTGTGATTTTCAAGCAGTGGTGTGCCGAGGTTCACCGCCTCGCTGACCTTTCGAAAATCATTCGGCAGGCAGGTGAAGACCGAATAATTGCCATCCTTCTCGATGGCCCTTAACGTCTTTTCATCGCCCTTGTGCCAACGGTTGATAATGACGCGAATCCGGCTTAGATCAATGCCGAGACCTTTGAGGGCCTGTAATCGCCGTTCGAGCGTCCACAGTGCCGGCACGCTGGCCTCCGCCACTACGAATACCATTTTGGCCATCCGCAGCATGGGGCTCCATTCGGAGGAGAATTGCGAGCCGAGATCCGCCAGCACATAGTCAAAATTATTCTGTGCGACGTTCACCACGCGCTCGAGCGGCGCAATGGGGATGGCATCCCATTCTTCGGACTGCATGGCTCCGCCAAGGATCTCCAGGTTCGTTTTATGGTGAGTCAACAGCCCTGCAAGAAAGTGACTATCGAGGCGCTCCAGATTCGACACCGCGTCGCGAACGCCAAAACTGGGATTGAGATCAAGCAACAGATGAACATTGCCGAGCGGACGCGCAAAATCGAGCAGAACGGCGCGTTTCCGCGCGAACAAAGAGAGCTGAGCTCCCAAATTAACCGCAACCGTAGTCGTGCCGACGCCGCCCTTCGAGCCCATCACCACGATCAATTTTTCCTGGGATGGGCGCTCCCTGCCCGCGATCTCGTGAACGAACCGCGAAAGCATCTCCCGCAGCGCTCCGGAGCTGACGGGCTTGGGTAAAAAGTCCTGCACGCCGCTTCTCATCGCCTCCAGCAACAACTGGGGAGTTGGCGGAGAGGTTGCCGAGCACGCGACGAGCTTCATTGCCGAACTAAGGCGCCGGAGACTCGCGCCGAATGCGAAATACGGATCTGGATCGCGCGGCAGATCCAGAAAAACAACGTCCGGTAACATCTCGGCCGACTCGGGAACTTTGTCGCCGGAAACTGACCATTGCTTGATCGACTTCACCAAGCCGGTTTGTTCCAGGCAAGCCAGCAGTTGCGCCGCGCTCGATACGTCTCCACTTGCTATTGCCGCTGTTAGCATTGACTGATTACCGCTCCCTTCAGAATGCTGTTCCGAAATCAGTTCCTTGCACGCGCCTTACTTTGCCGGGGGCATGGGTTGTCCCGCCGGAGAAGGCGTTAGAATGGGAACAGGAAACGCCGGCCCCTTCGGCGTATTCGCGGCCGAAAGTGGCTGCACGATGTGCGGCGTGACCACGACGAGCAGTTCATCCGTGCTCTTCTGCCGCGAACGGCTCTGGAACAGTTTCCCCAGTATCGGAATATCTCCAATGCCAGGAATCTTATCGAGCTGCTCAGTCACGCGATTGTCGATCAGGCCCGCAATGGCAAAGCTCTGACCATCGGCGAGATCCATCTCCGATGAAACTCGTCGAGTGGAAAGCGCCGGGATTGTGAACCCCTGTATGGTGAGCGCATTGGTAAAATCCAGCGAACTGACTTCAGGCTGGACCTTCAGGTGGATGAGACCGTCCAGGGTGAGAGTCGGCGTAAAGTTCAAACGCACGCCAAACTCCTTGAACTGAATGGTGATTCCGGCAAAACCGCCGGAGCCGCCGGACGATTGGAGAATCGGAAAGGGGAATTCACCGCCGGCGAGAAAACTTGCTTCCTTCCCCGACGCGGTCAACAAATTCGGCTCGGCCAAAATCTCCAGTACATTATTTTGCTGTAGAGCCTGGATCGTCAGGGCCAGGTTGATGTCCGGCCGAACGTAGAAGATGTTCAACAGATTGTTCAATCCGAGCGTGCTCCCCACCCCATTTGACTGGTTCACAAGCTGCGGAGGCGAGAACTGTTGCGTCGAAATCGTGCCCCCATTCTTCGCGCCTGGAAGACTGAGGATATTCAATCCGAGCTGGTTGAGGGCAACGCGGTTCACTTCGGCAAACCGCACCTGAAGCATGATCTGCCCGGCCGGGGACACCGGAGCCTGCAACAGGCTGGTGACCTTGGGACTGACGTTCTTTGCCAGTTCCACGATCTTATCGGACACGGCTACGGAGGATACTCGCCCGGATAACATTATGGCATCCTTGGCGGTGTCCACCTTGACCGACTCGGCCGGGAACAGCGCATGAATTTTTGCGCTTAGCCCCAGGGCATCGGTATCCACCACGACTTCAAAAGCCTGGCTCTGGTCCGCTTCGTCCCACAGGAGAAGCGAAACGCCGCCCGGCGCCTTTCCGTTGATGACGATTTGGCGGGGGCTGATTACGACTGCCTCGGCAATGGTGGGATCAGCGAGAGAAATTCTCTTGATCCGCGTAGGCGACGAAATCACCAGTGAACGTCCGACGAGCAGGTGCAGACTCTGCGCTTCCGCGTCCTGAGGCTGATCCTTTACTGTTACTGTCGGCTCTGAGGCAGATTGCGCCTGTGGCATACCTGGTTGAGCAATGGCTGTAGGTTCCGACTGCTCAGCCGCGGACATCGGCGTACCGAGCATGAGACTGAAGGCAACAACCCCAAGCCACATCATCAGTTGAAGTTTTCTGTATCGTTGGGACATTTCGTTCCTTGCTGAACTCTTACCGGTTGGCGAAGCTCTTGTTCTCGTGCTTGGTGCCGGCGATGACCTCGATTACATAGGGAGCCGGACCATGACTTACTGCTTGTTTGGGCGCTGGAGCACTGCCGGAAAAAAGCGTGGCCTCGAGGACCGCCGCCGGTTCCGTTACCTTGGTGTCAATCGTGTTCCGCAAAGCCAGTTGGATCTTTCCCTGCGTGCTGGCCATGGCGAGCTTTGCCGCTTCCGGCGGACTAACTAGCAAGGTGATCACGGGAACGGTCTGCGGTTTCCCTTCGCGATCCTGAGCAATCTTCTGGCCGGCGGCGAGAACCCGAACGTTCTCGAGAATGGTCCGGGTGATGTTCTCATTGTTCGAGCTCTTTGCAAGCCGGCCGGTCACGAGAACGTCAACCATGGTTCCTGGAATGACGAACCCGGCTACGCCGACCACCTCATTCACGGCGACGGAGAGCGCCCGCATTCCTTCGGGAATCGTAGCGGGCAGTCCCGCACCCGATTCCCTCGAAGCCAGCTTGCTTTCGATGATGGGCTCATTGGCCGCAACCGGGGTAATCAAAGCGCGACCCGCGCAGTCTTCAATCCGCGTGAACATGCCGGCGACGGGCGCGTTGGTTGGCCACGGAATAGTCCGTAGGTTGTTGGCATCAACGCGAGCGCCAAGTTGAAGCGGCGTCGCCGCCACTACAATCTGCTGCATGACAACAGGCTTGGGCATCGAGGCGGATGCTTTTTTGAATTGGTGATATACGAAGAAACTCATAGTAGCCGCGATTGCAATAGCGGCAGCCAGTCCGATGATCAGTCGATTCCGATTCATGGATACAATCTCCTTCGAGCCGGTGTTAGATAACTCCCCACCGGGTCGCGCAGTAACAAATCACGGTGGCTATTGCAGCCGCCACTCCAAAAGGCACCTTCAACAACTTCGGGTTATCCAGCGAAATTTCCGGATGAGAACGAAATCCGAAGGAGAAGACTCCCCGGACAATCACGACCATGTTGCGCATGGTCGTCATAACTTTGCCATTTCGAATCAGGTGCACCATCGCCATCAGCCCGGATACGAAAATGCTGGCAAGCAAAGCAAGCAGAAACAGGATCGGACCCAGGAGCGCCCCGATGGCTGCCATTAGCTTCCAGTCGCCGGCTCCCAGTCCCCGCTTCAGCACGAAAGGAAACAGGATGACCAATGCCAACCCGGCGCCTTCCAAAGACGATCTGGCCCCCGGCCAGCCTGCGGCAAGGGCGTTTACCCCGATGCCGAGGGCTAGCGCGGGCACGGTGAGCCAGTTGGGGATCTTACGCGTGCGCCAGTCGGTCCACGCCGCAATCAAGGTGACTGCAAGCGTAAAGATCCAGATGGTGTCAGCCGCGTTCATCCAGTGATTCTCCAGTTATGCGAACGTATTCGTTCTGCCGCGGTAAAGACCTTTGCTCAAGCCCGGCAGATTCGCCGCGTGAGCGGAAGGGTTGAGGCCGCCGGAAGTTTTTTCCGCCTCAAGCGGCCTGCGGTTGTCAGGCGTGGCTAGCCACTGGCCAGCCGCAAGCGTTGGCTATGTGAGGTTCCCGGCTGCATTGCTGAATACATTCTTGATCGCCGTCGACATGGTTCCGAGCGTAGCGGTGGCTGCCAGGGAAAGCAGAACCAGCAGCAAAGCGTATTCAGTCAGGTCCTGGCCTTCCTCTTCCTTCCAAAGCCGGATCAAAAGACTCTTCATTCTGTGTCCTCTCAGGTTACGTAAGCTGAGCAACACGAAAACATCGTGCCGCCCGCCTTCCATAAGCATTTGAGACGCCACTCTGCACCAAACGCGCTGCTAGAAGCTAAGTACCTGAATAACCAGAAGTTGCCGGGTCGACAAATGCGGAATCGCAAATTTGATCTCCTCTAGTGGCGAAAGCGTTACAGATTGGTCACACTTCTTTAATTCTGCTCGTGCGGTTTGGTGACACTTGCGAGGTGAAGCCGTCGAGGTTCGTCGCGAACAACGCCAACGGCGGGCACGCGGGATGCCCGCTATTAGATAGGCTGTGCCCGGCATGACATTACGGAGAGTTTGCAGACGAGGAACTTCCGAGGAACCGTTCCGGCGCCGGCACGGTGATTAACGTTTGGCGATCGCAGGCAGCAGCTCGAGGGATGGGATCTCGCTAGCTTTTCGCAGCACGAACAGTACGCTCAATTCATCCGAATAGACCTGCCGCCACTCTGGCGATGCGGAAAGAACCGTAGCCAGCGCCTCACTGCGCTCCAAAAGGCAGGATTGAATACCGTAGCTCCGGAGCACGGTAAAAGCCGCGGGCCTCAGATTGGCCACCTGCAAATAATCGGCGAATGCGCCACCGCGCTCGTAGACGTCGGCGCGGCCGTCAACAAAGACTCTGTGTTCGGGCAGCGACCAGATCAGGTAGCCCCCATAGCCGTAGGTGTTGTACATCGGGCCGGGCAGCGGATGTTGGCGCAGGTACTCGACGGCACGTACCGGGAACTGGCGGGTGACGCTCTGCTGCATTTCCGCGGCGCTGGGGAAATATCGCACTATCGCCGCCAACAATACCGCCATCAACACGGCATTCAAGAAGCGGCAGTCCTTGCCCTTCTCGTAAGCCGGCATCCAACGCTCGACTACCGTAGCGAAAAGTGGTGCGAAGAATGGCACAAACACCAGCAGAAAACGCACGTGGAGGCATGCCATCACGGTGCCGCCAACAAATAGCACCAGCTCTTCCAGGCGGCAGCCGAAGCGCCGGGCCATATTCAGAAGGAAGAAGGCCAGCAGCAGGGCAAGAAATAACTTTGCCCCCGGCAAAGTGAATGGCATGGGCTGCCACTCTTTGATGTTGGCTACGTTAAGCGGCAGATCGAAAGCAAACTCGAAGGGACTGGCGGAGACGCGCGCGCCGTAAGGGGTGATTGGAAGAACGGCGAGGCACAGAAGAAAGATAGACTCAAGACGAATGCGTTCCGCGCTGCTCCAGCGCTGCGCCTCGATGCTACCCAGGCGTAGGTCCCTCAGGCCGCTTGCCCAGTAAACAACGATCGCTCCCAGTCCGATCACCCATGATCCATGGGTGTTTACCCAAATGAGGAACAGTGGAGGAAGCAACCAAAGCGCCCGGCTCTTCCCTTGGTGAAAACGCTCGAGGGCGATGAGCGTCAGGAGAAGAAAGAGATAGCCAAGCATTTGCGGACGCAAGGAGAACTGAGGCGCCGCCAGGACAAACAGCACTGCGGAGGCCGCAAATCCGGCTTTCGGATTCCCCGTGCGGAGCGTCGTGTAAGCATACAGCGCAAGCATCACGGCGCTGCCAAGCACAAGCAAGCAAGCTTCAAGGCCTTGCAAGCCCCAGAAACGCGCAACGGTTCCGAACAACACGTCGCCCAGCCACTCGTACGCCAGCCAGGGATGACCCGCGACGGTAAATGAATACGGATCTGTAGTGGGCCAACTGTGTGTTGAGAGGATGTTCTGCCCCACCTGGATGTGCCACCAGAGATCGGGGTCCACCATAAACGCACGAACAGCCACAAAGACCGCTCCGACCAGCAAGGCGCCCAGCACGGCGGGAAAGGAAAAAACCTGCGGCAGAAAGGTGGTTTTACCTTTGTTGCTCTTCGCCGCGGGCACCGCGAGGTCCCCGGCGACGGCAGCTTTTGCCGTTGCTGGGGTCGGGGTCTCCAACGAGGCTCGGCTCGTTTGGGTGATTGGGGTGGGGACGGCGATCCCCGGGAGCAGCGTGATTTCTAATTCGCTCATGGTTCGCGTTGATTCGCTTATAGTTCGCAATTCCTTGCTGGAGCCGCGCGGTCATTAAGCCGCCCTGAGCGGAGATAGCTAGTTCTCCGCCCTCTTTGCCTAATTCGTGATTTTCAGAAGGATGTCGGTGGCGATGTTCTGAAAGGCCTGATTCAATTCAGATGAGCAGTTCGGCCCCGGGCAATCGACGGCAAATGCCGCTATACCCTGCGGTGCGTTGGCGTTGTATGAGAAGCTCTCAAAGGAGGTGCCGTTGGGATCGTTTGCCATCTGTTGCAGGAACGGTTGGCTTATCTTGTCGCCGAGGCCGACCGCGTAAACGATTACCCCTTGCGCGCGCATCGCATTTGCCCATTTCATTGCGCGGTACATGGCTTCGTTAGGGACATTGGTCTCGCCATCCTGGTTCGAGTTGAGCGTCCCCGGATTTCCGGGCATGTGTGTCGGAAACGCTGACGGCGCGCACCCTCTGACCGTATTCGCATTAGAATCCCAGACATCGATGTATGGCGCTCCCCCCGGACCGCTGCACCAGCCAACCTGGGCTTCAGGCCAGGCGCATCCACCATAATAGACAGGTATTGCAGGACAGCCACCTCCGCCCGGTTGAGTGTTCAAGACATCGTAGTTGCTATTGGCCCAACCGTCGGTAAAGAACACGACCACCTTGGTAGTGTTTGCCACGACCGGGCATCCCCCGGCATAAGGGTAGATACCCGGCACTGCCCAACCGCAGAGCGCGTTCGCCGCGTTGTCCAGCCCGCCTTGCGCATAAGTGCCGCCAGTAAACGGCAGGCCGTTAACGAAATTGGTGATGTCATTGATGAAAGGGTGTTCCAGCGCTATGTCCAGGGTCCCGTTATTCCCAAAGCTAGCCACCGCGCCCTGATCGAGAGTATCGCTGAAATACGACAGGAACGTGGTGACGGCAGGTGGAAGTGCTTGTTGTCCGCCGTTCAGGGTCATCGACCTCGAATGGTCCAGTACCAGGGTCATCATGACGTTGGCGCGCGTGCTCTGGGCCGTGTCGTTAATCGTCAGAGTTTGCAGGCTCGGCACAATACGAGCAAAAAATGTGTTGATGTTCGTGGTGGCGCTCACCTGGATCTGCTGCTTAACGCCCGCAGTCGGGGTCGGGGGGATCCAAGTAATGGTCGCAGCGGGGATAGTGCCACCATTGTCGCGGCCTGACGATTGATAGTTGGCGGCAAAAACGCTTTGCGCGATGTCCCCGGCATTGGTTGTCCCTTTCGAGATATTAAGCATGCCCCTGAGAGCCGCGGCATCCAGGCTTTGGAGAGGTTTGCCTTCGTGACATAGGCATAACCCAGGTCAATTGCCAGGCCGATGAACAGAATCATGACTACCAGGAAGACAGCGAACATGGGAAGTATCTGCCCCCGCTCGTTGCTCCCGTTCTTGTGCCGAAGAAAGAAGTTCACGTCCTGCTCCTCA
The DNA here is from genome assembly GCA_963842345.1 of uncultured Acidobacteriota bacterium. Classification (GTDB taxonomy): domain Bacteria; phylum Acidobacteriota; class Terriglobia; order Terriglobales; family Acidobacteriaceae; genus CAWBRT01. Next base: position 39,009 of record CAWJGD010000008.1, on the reverse strand, counting down.
CTCAGAAGTACGCCACGTCATACAACGTCAACGTCGTTGTCGTTGGAAAAATAGCGGTTATAAAATTCCCAATCGGCGTTATCGGTGTAAATTTATAAAAAACTTCCGTCACGTAGAGTGTCTGGTTCGGCGGAGGGATCGCCGGGGTGGTAGCTGGAAGAACCGGAGCGCCGCCAACCGCGACCTTGCTGCTGGCCCCCGAAACACTGCCCTGTGTGTATGTCCCGATTATCGAGGGGGTTCCGGCTGCATTGGCTTGCACCGCCGTTATGATCACCATCCCGCTGTTGGACATATTCAAATCGGACGGTTGCGTCATCACGGCGTTCCCTGCAGTTGAAAGGCACGCGGTTAATGTGCTGCAAGGTCCACGCGAGGCCAGGTTTGAGCCGGTCCTGGCGAGGTCTGACAGCACTTCCTTGTCGAATATGGCGCGGCTGAGATCGATGACTCCAAGAGCCATAATGATCATCATCGACCCGATGAGCGCAAACTCCACCAGCGCCTGGCCGGATTCGCCCTTCCGCGTCCTGCCGTTTACCGAATTGTTTTTCCACGATGCAGCCACGTCGATTCGCTCCTCTAGAGCAGTTTCAAATCTATTTACCCGGTGTTACAGGCGCTTTGCGGACATACCATCCGCAAGTCTGCTTAGTTCGTCTGACCCGGGAGAAAAGGCTCGTTCTTGAAAGTAACGCTCACCGTATAGTTGTATGTGCCATTGGGCGGAAAGAACGGCGCAATGACCGGGGTCAACATCTTTACGCCGCTGCTTATTGAGATCGTTACAATATCTCCCGGACCGCCGGCGCTGCCGGCGCCTCCGGCGGTGCTTGAAATGTTGATTGAGTTAAAGTTGAAGCCCGGCGCCGCCTGTTGAGCGGTCGCAATGATCGAGTTCACCCGCGATAGGTTCTGCCCCGCGTTGTTCGGATCAGCTAGATGATTCCCGGTGGTGGCGAAGCGCCCTGCCTGCCGCAAGGCGTTTTGCACGGTCATTTCGGTATAGAACACATTACTGAAATCAACCACCCCGCAGATCAACATAAGAAACATGGGCAGGACCAGCGCAAATTCCACTAACGTCTGCCCCCGACTGGACCAGAGTCTGCCTCCTCGGCGGGCCGTCGGCGTCAACGGCGCAATATTCATCGCGCCACCGCTTTCGGTACCACTGAGATCGGCCTGGTTCGAGTTCCGAAACTGATCGATTCGCTTCCGCAGTGTCCACATTCGGATACACCCCACTTCAATTTGCCCACCGCCTCACCCTACTAAAGCAGGTTGAGTTCCAAACTCGGCGCTTGTATCCACCAAGTGTTTGAAGTTATCGAGGACGGAGAATGGAGTACGAACGCTCGCAATGCTCTCGCCTAGTTGTTGGATTTTGTCCGGGTGGATATGGCCGAGGAGGATCCCGGCTTGCGTGAGATACCTTACCTTCGCGGGTAGCAGTCCCATGACGCGGCAGCAGGTGGCATCCACCGCTACGGGGTCATCGCCCAGGATCAGCACTCCGGAGTTTTTGGGCTCTCCCTGAATAGGGCCGTTACCTTCCATCCCAACAATGCCGTCTACGATGGCGAAATCCGGCCGCACAGCGGCATTGATGTCCAGAATGACGGAGTCGATACCGGCCCAATGAAGTACGTTTTTCGGCCACCCGTAGCAGCTCCCCGGCACGATGCCAAACATGTTCTTAAGAGACAAAGTTACGCCGGCCCAATGGTGCGTCTTGAGCTTGGGCATGGAAATAATGAAATCGGCGGCCAAAACCGTTTTAGGAAGATAAAGCTCGCGCAATCGCGAGGCAGCGGTCTTGAGTGAAACCTTTTCCACGTCATCGACGTTCAGGTCCACAAATACACCGGCGAGGGAACCGGCATAGTGCCGCAGGCCTATGGATTCGAGAATCGCTTCCGTGTCCCGGTCCAGCGCCGGCCCTTCGCCGATGAGAACCTGTGCGGCACCGAGACGCAAAAGGCTCTCCCGCGCGGCGGCAATCACGGCTGGATGAGTGTTTGTCACCCCAAGCGGGTCCGGCCCGACAAGGTTCGGCTTGAGCAGTACTTTTTTCCCCCGGAGGGGAAGATCGAATTCGCACAGCGTTTCGTAGATCAGCGCCAACAAGTCTTGTTCATAGCTGGCAACGCTCCGAATGGCTACGCGCGAGACGGGGCGTTGAAAAGATGGGACAAGCGCAGTCTTGGCATCGCACGTCATCGGGATGCCTCCCCGGCTTCACCGTTTAGCCAGCTTCGCCTTGAGTTTGCCGCCAAACAGACCCAGGCCGTCGTGGTAATACTCCCGAGAAATTCATTGTTGGAGTACAAATCCTCTGGGCGGTGTGCGGTTGCCGGCCACTTGTGGCCATAGGCTTCGAGGCAGATTTGCGCAAGCGCGAGCGATCCGGGTCCCGGCTCGTCCGGAAGCTTTCCTGCAAGCCAATCCAGGCTCACTAAGTTCTCGGGCCGTTGCGGATACCTACGCAAGGCGAGAAGCGCCCATGCCGTAGGAATCACAAGCGGCTTGCCGGGAACCCCATAGACCAGCGGGTCCCCGCAATTCCATCCCCCACCCGGACACATGCGGTCGTAAAGCATCGCTTCCGCGGACTGGCGTCTCTCGTTCGCTCCGGCGGGGAGCAGTTCTTTGGGGCATAGACCTAAAACAATAAGGGCGACCGAAGTGGGCTCGACCCAACTGCTGGTACCTGGGTTCCATCCCCAGCCTATGTAGGCACCATGTTGCCGGGAGCGATGGCGAGCGGGCGAAAACCGTCGCAACACGCGCCGCCAGAACGCACTGTCTCGTGGCCTGTCTTGACTCAGCCAGTTCAGACCGGCAGTGACAGCCTCGAATGAGCTCTTGCCGGAGAGCAGCGCCCAGCAGGCGGGCGCAGTGACCGAACAACCCACCTCCTGTCCCGCCGCGAAGGGCCAGGAGCCATCTGGTAATTGCGCCGAGCGTAAGAACTGCAAACCGCGGTGGCAAGCTTCGCTCGACACTTCCACGCCCGCCACGTTGAGAAGGGCCTGCAGCGCCCAGCATGTCGGTTCCACCCGGCTTTGCGAACCCGGACGGTATCCCCAGCCTCCATCTTCGTTTTGCTCGCTTCGCAACCTGGGAAGGCAGACACTCTCCACGAAGCTAGCTGATGGGCTTTGCCCCCGCGCTGAGGCAATAACGCCACCGCGGGCACCAGCGGAACTCTGCGGCGCAAAAACACCTTGATTTCCTGGTATCACTTTCACTCGCTTCGATTAGACCTGCGTCCTGGCGATTGGTTCCAGCCTTAGCGGCGCTCGCGAATGCAGCTTTTCACGCCACCAATTGCGGTCTGCCGGGTTTCTCCACCGGATATTCGAGAAGGTCGTCCTTGCCGCGGATCTCGAGTTGATTGATGAGCCGGTGCAGGTAGCCTCGGGCCACCCCCAGGGTGCGCGCGGTTTCGACTATGCTCCCGCCACATGCTTGCAGCGTTCGTAGAACCAGCCGCCGTTTAAATTGGCGCACTTCGTCCTCGTAGGAATCGCTGGACTTGAGGTTTACGCAGTTTTCCTGGATGGCATTCGGCAGGTCTTCGCAGTCCACGACCGCTTTTTCGGATAACACCACGGCTCTCTGCACAACGTTCTCAAGTTCTCGGACGTTGCCCGGCCAGGAGTATTCTTCCAGAGCCAGCAACGCGGACCGGGAGAACCTTTTCGCGCGCTTATTGAATAGCTCCGCGAACTTTCGGACGAAATGTTGCGCTAGAAGCGGGATATCTTCGCGCCGCTCGCGAAGCGCCGGTATATGCAAATGGACAACATTCAGCCGGTAGAACAGATCCTCGCGGAACTTGCCCTGCTGGACCATTTCAGAAAGGTTCCGGTTGGTCGCGCTGACCACGCGGATGTTGGCATTGATGGTTGTATTGCTGCCAAGGCGCTCAAAGGTGCGCGCCTGTAACACGCGCAGCAACTTCGGCTGCAGACTCAGACCGATGTCACCGACCTCATCAAGAAAGACCGTTCCCTGATCCGCAGCCTCAAGCCGGCCACGGCGAGTGGCAGCAGCGCCGGTAAACGCGCCCTTCTCATGGCCGAACAGTTCGTCCTCGATCAGGGTCTCCGGCAAGTTTGCACAGGAGAATGCGACAAGAGGGCCGGCGGCCCGGGCGCTCATATGATGAATTGCGCTTGCCAGCAGCTCCTTGCCGGTTCCGGTTTCGCCGGTAATTAGCACATTTACGTCGCAAGGAGCAATTTTTCTCGCCAGCGCAAAGAGTTCCTGCATTCGCGGAGCCCCACCGATAATTCCGGGCAGGCTGCCGCGTCCCCGCACCATGACGCTCAAGCGCCTGAGCTCCTTTTCGGCGGCCTGGATTTTGCAGGCACGCCGCAGGATCAGCCGAAGTTCGACCATGTTCGGTGGATTATGAATCGTGTCGTAGACGCCGTGGTCTAAAACCTTCGCCATGAGATCGCGGTCGTCTTCATCGCATAAAACGACGGCGGCGGGACCATCGTCGCTTCGCTGGATCGTGTCGATTACGCGGAGCCCGCACTCGGGGTCTCCGCCGGCGGCGCGCAAGTCCAGGAGCACGACGTCACAATATTCCCGCACCCCCAGCCATTGATTGGGAGTCCAATCACTGCTGTGGCGGGCCATGAAACCGGGGCCCAGGGTTCGCGCGATCGCATCGCTAAGACCAAGATCATTCCCCAACAGCGTTACATGGATTAACTTCGACAGCTCGGCCATCAGTGCCCCACTTATGACGTTGTCTTTAATTTCGGCGTTTCAATTTCCCGACGCTAAAGCGAGGCTTTCCGGGGCCTCCCGGCTTTCTGGACCGGCTCTCAAGCCCAAACGAGAGGTCCATGCACCCGAGAAGAGAACGCCATGGACTGCCCTAATGGGCCGAACGACAGTGTCCCTATGTGCACTCTCAGAGCCAATCTTTGGTACGCGATGGCGAGGCCACGCTAAATCCAGAGTTCCACGTTAGTTAACTAATTGACAGCGCAGGGCAACAAGGTGTTGCGCCATTGGGAAGGTGAGTACCTGAAAGCTCTCAGGAAGATTTGCTGTTCCAAGACTTGGCACGTGAGTTCCCACTTGCCTGGTGGCAAAAGGGTTAGCGCCGTGGGGGCTACTGCCGCAGCCGTAGCCGGATCTCAGACTAATGTGCCACTCTCGGCAGACTAATTTTGGGCGGTAGCTAAAGATGGAATCCCCACCAGGATTTCCACCGCCACGGGCTTGCCCGCACGCATGGCGGGCGCAAACTTCCATAGGTTGAATGTAGCCTTGGCAGCTTCGTCCGCCTCCCGCATAACGCCCTGATAGACCTGCAGATTGGCCACAGAGCCATCTTCCCGGATCGAACCTTTCAGGATGATGTTCTTGGGAGCCTTCTCCTTGGAGATAGGCGGCCTGCGAAAGTCGAACGTCTGCACTGGGGACGGCGGCGCCACGGATTCCTCCAATTGGACGGTGGCAGTGCCAGGAGCCGGTGCGGCGGACTTACCAGCCATACAGTACTCCAAAGTCCAGTTGGCAACTGGCATCGGCAGGAATATCGTGAAGATCCTTCCGCACGGCAGGGCTTTGTAAACCCCCAACCCGCCTCCGCCAATTGGCCCGGCGGAGATGACCATCCCGTTTTTCCGAACGCGCGCAGCGGGAGGTACAGGAAATATCATCATCTGGTAGCCCCCCCCGGCCGCCCCGGCGCCATTGAGACTGACCGGGGAGCCTGCTGAATCCTTGCCCGCGCCGCCTTCTTTTCCGTGTCCAACGCCCGTGCTACCGTCTCCTGCTGCGCTGATACCATCGCTTCCCCCACCGATGGCAAGGTCGCCGTGTCCACCAGGCGAACCGAAGCTGGTTCCTTTCGGAGACAATGAGAATTCTCCGTACTTGTTGCCGGGCGGCAAGGCAATTTTGGCTTTTCCTGGATCCGTACTGAGAGCGAGCAAACTCTTCTCTACGCCTTCCTTTTCCCCGACGCCCGCGCTCGCTGATGAGGGCGCGCTCTTGGAGGCAGGGTCTGTTTGCGGCTCCGGCGTCGCTGCAACCGGCAATAACGGCTTCTCCATGGCGGGAACGGCAGCAAGATTCATCTTCGAGGCCGGCATCGGAAGCGGGGGAGAAACGGCGTCGGCGCTATCGTTTCGATGAGTCGGCATTCGCTTGGGCCCGGCCAGCACGATGTCAACCTGCTCTCGCGGCATGACCAGAGGAGTTCCCAATATCGAGTTCGGGAGCTTGATCTCTTGCTTGATGAGAACATCCGGAGGCGAGCTTGGCTGAATGATCAACTGGTGGCTGTTGCTTGGGTGAAGAGGAGTTGAGACGGCGGTGAGTTTACGGTCTAAAGCGCTGCTTCCCAGCGCAGGCTTTCCAGCCGCTGTGCCTTTGCCCGCTGCCCCCCCGCCCTCGGCTTGCGATATTTTGGCGAAGGCCATCCGGTCTTTTGAGACCGGCACAACATATAAAATTGTGTTCTTCGTCCGGGGAAACGCTGACGGCACGTTGAGCTTCACTGTCTGACCGAACTGAGGGAGCCGGAGAATAAGCAGGACGACGGCAAAGTGCATCAAGTATGACAACGATATGAGGATGGATCTGCCGAAGGCCTCGACCCTAAGTTGAGGAAAACCAAAGGGATCGACCCGAAGTTGAGGAAGTCGCTGCTCTGTGTTTTGCATCTCCGCCCTGGTGGCAATTTGCCGCAAGCAACGCGCACTTTTTCGACAAACGCTTGCTCGAGTTAGCGGGCTGCTTCGCTTTCGCGGGCAAATCCATCCCGCGGCCATCTCTTCAAAGGGACAAACTCAGCCCATCTTCGCTAACCTCTGAGCACGTCCCCTTCCAACATGGCTTTCCCTTTCAGGGAGGACTTCCGCTGAACCTTTGCCGCCGCATTGCGACGAAGGTGTCACCAATAAGGTACAGACGGGACGTTTGCTTGAGATGTTTTGGTGACCGTCAGTATAAGCGAGAACTTCCCATCGTCCAATCAAGGCGCACTCGCTACGCGCTCATCGAGGTATTGCTCCAATGTGAGTGCGACCACCTCCAGCGGCTTGAACGAACCCTGGAGACGACTGACGACAAGCGCGCCCTCCAGTGAAGAGAACACAAACAGCGCGAATGTCCGTGCGTCGGTATCGCGCTTGATCTCGCCTTGTTCAATCGCACGCTCAATCGTGTCGACAAGGCGGTTGAGAAAGGTGCTCACGGCCTGCCGCGCGCGCTCCTTCAGAGCTTGATTGCCGTCATCGTTTTCGACAGCGGTATTTACCATGGGGCATCCGCCTGGGATGGGCGAGCGACGATGGACAAAATTCCTTATAAAATGCCGCAACTGCTGCAATGGGCTCGCCAGGCGATCATGGTCCTGAAAGCGGACACGCACCGCCATCTCAAAGGCGTAATCGAATGCTTCCAGCGCCAGTTGCTCTTTGCTTTTGAAGTGCCGGTAAATCCCGCCTTTCTGGAGACCCGTTGCCGCCATCAGGTCCGAGACCGCGGTGCCTGAATATCCTCGGGTGTTGAAGATCCCGGCTGCCTTCTGCACCAGGCGTTTCCTGGTTTCTTGTCCTTGGGTCATCTCTGATGCCCTCTCAGGAACTATTTTGCCACATATTGCGACCGAACGGTCTCTTCGTGTAATCTATTTGCGAGACTGATCGGTCCCAATGCGGAGCAATTCGGCTCCTGGAAGAATGTCGGGGCCCTGTCACAGTCGCGAGCCGGGACACCGGGCTGGCATCGTGTTACGCGCGGCCCGGTTCTATTGAAAAAGTATAGTTGCCAGTAAAGAGAGCTAAGTTGCCATGACACTTAAAGCGGTTACAAGACGCGGAAAGTTGGTGGTGTGGGCCATCCTAATTATTTGTGTCCTGTTGTGGCAATACTTATTTCGGCATATGCCCAGGCTGCAATGCTTCGTCCTTCTTCTGTTGGCCTGTGGGCTTGGAGGTCTAGAGGCAGGGTTACGCAAGGTTTTGAAGAAACGAATAGAGACTACTCCGTGGATCAGTGGGGTATTGGACTTGGTTTTTGGTGTGGCGTTGGTCGGGTTGACCTATATGTTCGCGGTCTACACTTATCCCTAACAGTAGGGTGAACGGTCCGTTCCGGTTGTATATACCAGAAGGAGAGTTTATGTCCGGCCAGGGTCCCAAGCGCAGGCTGCATTATGCCTGGATTGTCGCAAGCGTCACCTTTCTTGTGCTACTGGCGACCGCCGGCATACGAGCCACGCCCGGCATTCTGATTGTTCCACTGGAGCAGGAGTTCGGCTGGACGCGGGCGACGATTTCCGCCGCCATTGCCATCAACATCGCGTTGTTCGGAATTATCGGTCCATTTGCAGCATCGTTGATGGCTCGCTATGGTTTGCGCAGGATTGTGCTGGCGGCAGTCGGCCTGTTGGCGATTGCGGTCGCCGGCTCTTCGCTTATACGCCAGCCATGGCAACTGGTTCTGTGCTGGGGAATTCTGGTCGGGACAGGCACGGGAGTCACTTCCCTTGTCCTGGCGGCCGTCGTCGTGAATCGCTGGTTTGTGCAGCAACGCGGCTTGGTGCTGGGAATATTGTCGGCCGCCAATGCTACCGGCCAGCTCGTCTTTCTCCCGCTGCTCGCCACGCTGGTCACTTACAAGGGTTGGCGCAGTGCGGTTTATCTCGTTGGGGCGACGGCGGTGGCCGTTTTTATCGCCGTGTTGTTGTGGATGAAGAACGACCCCTCCGACCTGTCCCTTCTGCCATACGGAGGCACCGAGCCGTTGGCGTCCTCGGCTCAGTCCGTCGCGCTATCGCCGCTGCGCGCTCTCGTCTGGGCGGCGCGCTCTTCCGAGTTTTGGATTTTGGCGGGCACCTTTTTTATTTGCGGAGCGAGCACCAACGGATTGATCGGAACCCACTTGATTCCAGCTTGTATGGACCACGGCATCCCCGAGATAAGGGCGGCGGGGTTGCTCGCGGTGATGGGGATCTTCGATATGCTCGGAACGACGCTGTCGGGCTGGGCGACGGACCGTTTCAACAGCCGCTACCTGCTGTTCTGGTACTACGCGCTACGCGGGCTGTCGTTGCTCTTTCTCCCCTACTCGCTCGCGCATCCATCCAGTGGACTGTCGTTTTTCGCGATCTTTTACGGCTTGGATTGGGTTGCCACCGTACCGCCAACGGTGCGTCTGGCCACGAATGCTTTCGGCAAGGAGAACGCCGGCGTGGTCTACGGCTGGATATTTACCGCACACCAGTTGGGGGCCTCTCTGGCCGCGCTGGGGGCGGGCACCATCCGGACGTATCTGGGCGACTATCGCGATGCCTTCTGGATTTCCGGCGGACTCTGCGCCATAGCGGCGGCGCTCTTCATTTGCACGCGCAATGCGGCCCCTCAGATCGCGACGCTGCCGGAAGTGGCGCGAGAGATTGCCTGAAACAGATAACCGCCCAAAAAGTTCGAGCCGCACGTAATCGCCTGCCTTTGCCGCAATTTGCGAGATGCATCACCCCTGCTGGTGACCATAGTCACTGAGGGATATGACGGCGGGGAACTACAGTTCAGCATTCGGGGGTTGAAGCGCCGGGGCATAGGATGCAACCTGAAAGCGACCCCGCTCACGCCGCTACCGCCGCGGGTTCCGTGCATGCGCCAGCGGGGGTGCAACCAGAGAACAAGCAAATCGTTTCTGGTTGATGACCGCGAAAGGAGTCTGCCGAATTGCCAAAAACAGCCAGCCTGATCCAAGGAAACCAGGCGATCGCCGAGGGTGCGTTCTATGCCGGCGCGCGCTTTTACGCCGGGTATCCGATCACTCCTTCTTCGGAGGTTGCCGACATAGCTTCCCGCCAATTGCCGAAGCTGGGCGGTATCTACATGCAGATGGAAGACGAAATCGCCAGCATCGCGGCGGTTATCGGTGCGTCTTTATCGGGCAAGAAATCGTTTACGGCGACCAGCGGGCCTGGATTTTCGCTGATGCAGGAGAATCTGGGCGTGGCAATCATGGGCGAGGTGCCGTGCGTCGTGATCGACGTTCAGCGCTCCGGACCCAGCACTGGACTGGCGACCAAGCCTGGGCAGTCGGACTACATGCAGATCCGTTGGGGCCGGCACGGAGATCAAACGTTGATCGCACTGGCGCCGGCTTCCGTCGAGGAGTGTTTCACTCTCACGGTACAGGCGTTCAATTTAGCGGAGAAATTCCGCACTCCCGTGGTGCTGGCTGCCGACGAAATCGTCGGCCACATGCGCGAAAACTTTGTCATTCCCGAAGCAGGCGAGCTGCCGGTCTTCGACCGCGTGAAACCTACCGTCCCGCCGGACCAGTACCTTCCATTTGATTTCGACGGCGATGGCGCCGCACCGCTCGCATCGTATGGCAGTGAGTATGCCTTCCATGTGACCACCACAATGCACAGCGTGAACGGATATGCCAGCGTTGATCCGGCAAACGCCGCCAAACGGATCCGCCACTTGCACCGCAAAATCGAGGCTCACCGGGATGAGATCGTTCTCACCAAGTCTTACGATGTGGATGACTGCGACGTGCTGATCATTGCCGCCGGGGCGGTTACCAGGACCGCACGCGCCGCGGCCTTGCGGGCGCGCCAGGCCGGGGTTAAGGCGGGAGTCCTCCAACTGCAGACGATTTGGCCGTTTCCCGAGCAGGAAATCATGGCGGCGGCGGAGAAGGCGAAAACCATCGTGGTTGCGGAGATGAACTACGCCGGTCAGTTGGCCGGGGAGGTTTTGAAGGTGGTCGGGAGCTCCGTAAAGCTGAAAAGAGTCAACACCTTTAATGGAGAAATCATGTTTCCCCAGGCTGTGCTGGAGGCAATCCAAGGGGTCCCCGGCAGCTTCGCCGCTGGGGCGAAGTAGGAGGCGATGGTCATGGCTGTTGCTACCGGATCTAGATACCTGAAAAAGAACGCGCTTCCTCATCAGTGGTGCTCCGGCTGCGGAAACGGCGTTGCCCTTGGATCGCTGCTGCGGGCATTCGAAGAGCTGGGATATAAGAACAACGAAGTGGTGATTGTTACCGGCATCGGATGCTGGGGCAAGGCCGACAATTATCTTTGCACGAGCGCGCTGCACGTAACTCACGGCCGGGCATTGGCCTATGCTACCGGAGTCAAGGCGGCCAACCCGGATCTTCATGTCGTGGCTTTGATGGGTGATGGTGACGGAGCGACGATCGGCGGAAATCACCTGATCCATTCCGCGCGGCGCAACATGGATTTGACCGCTGTGCTGGTCAACAACTTTAACTACGGCATGACAGGTGGACAGCAGTCGGCCATGACTCCGGCCGGCCGCATTACAAGCACGACTGCCTACGGGAATCCGGAACGCGCGTTTGATATTTGCGCACTGGCGGCGGCGGCGGGCGCCAACTATGTGGCCCGGGAAACGATTTGCAACGGATTGGCGCTGAAGAACCGCATGAAGGAAGCTCTGGTCAAGAAAGGTTTCTCGCTCATCGAGGTTGTCAGCCCGTGCACAACTCTCTACGGCCCGAACAACAAGATGAAGGAACCGGTCGAAATGTTGCGCTGGCTCAAGGAAAAGGGGCTTCCGGCCGCCAAGTACGAGAAATTGACCGATCCTGAAGCCGGGGGTTACTTCCTTACAGGCAAGCTGGTGGACAAGAACGTCCCCGATTTCAATACCCGTTATCGCGAAATTCAACTTCGGCTGCAGAGCGAATCGGCAGGGGTAAAGTGAAGCAGAGATACGAAATTATTTTGGCGGGATCGGGCGGCCAGGGACTGGTGCTGAGCGCCAGGCTGCTGGGACTGGCTGCAATTCTTGAAGGAAAAAACGTCGTTCAGACGCAATCGGTGCTGGGAGATTCCCAAAGAGGCGGGCTAAGCGTCGCCGAAGTATTGATCGACGAAGAGGAAATCATCTTCCAGCAGGTGGAGCAGCCTGACATCATCTTGGCGCTTGGCGACATGGCAATTAAGAAGTATGCGGGAGCCAGCGCCCGGATTGCCATGTTTTACGAAAGCGGTCTGGCCGATCTTGGGGAACGGCCCGGGCTCTATGCTTTGCCGTTTGCCGAACTGGCTGCAAAGCTGGGCTATGCGGCGAATATGATCGCCCTGGGCGTAATGATTGCGCTGACAGAACCAGTGACCTTCGACAGTATGGCGAAAGCAATCCGGCAGAGCTTCTCCGAAACTTCAGCCGCAAAAAATCTCGAAGCGGTTCGCTATGGCCTGGAGTTGGCGAAAGAAACGCCGAGAAAGCGGGGCCAGGCGGTATGAGCGAGGCCAAAAAGAAAAGCTTCAACCCCGAAGTGAATTCGGCATTGTGCAAGGAATGCGGTTACTGCTGCGAGGTTTGCGAGCAAGCGGTCTTCGAAAACTCGGGAATGTTCAACACGGCCGGTTATCGCTACATCATCCCCAAGCACGCTGAAAACTGCAACGGGTGCATGAAGTGCTTCCTGATCTGCCCGGACTTCGCCATCCTGGTAGAGCAAGTGCCGGAGAATCCTGCGCCGTCTGTTGACACGACCACCCGCGCTGAAGCAAGTTAGGACTCCCTCAGCTTCGAGCCTCCCAGTGCATTGGTATGGCGTGCATCCCCGGCGGCGTTTGCAACCAATAACGGCTTCTATATTTGCATGGACTCCCCGTGGTGCGGTAATATTCTGGCCCTGAAAGGAAGGACCATGAAGAAATTTTGGCTCTCCGCCATCGCTGCCGTTTTGTTGTTCGTTACTGGCTATGCCTTTGGCGCGCGCGACTGGCGCGACCTTGATGCCGTTCACAAACACATTCAAGAAGCAATTCACGAGATGGAGCGCGCTCAAGCTGCGAACCACTATGATATGGGCGGGCACGCAAAGAAAGCGGAGCGTTTGCTGCACGACGCCGAGCATGAACTGAACTTGGCGGTCGAATGGGCAAGAGCCCATTAACCGTACGATTTCGGCCAACTCAACCCACCTGAATATTCTGCCTGACGAGTGTTGAGCGCTGCTCTGTGTGCCCGGATGCCTGTGGAAACTCATTGCTCCTGCACACGGCGTGGTGTTCGACACCATCAGGCAGCGAAAGTCCCCTGGGCAAGCACCTCCGTCCAAACGCTTCTGGGGCACTGTGGTGTCATCCATCAACTCCAGCACAGACAAAAGTGCTACAAGCTGAATTCTCTTTTGTGTGCTGTAGCTACCTACTATGTGCATAAGAAGAGACACTCTGCCCCGAGCGGTGCCCTCAATTAATCTCTGCCCAGTCCTGGCCCCATCCGCCCGGCTTTGCCAAAAATCATGAGAAGTCATAAGTAATATGGAAGAGTTTCCTGACGGAGCTGTTTAGGAAGATAGCAACTAACAATTGGCCAACTGAGTGCAAGAGAGTTACTGGGTCTCGAAATCCCTAAGGTCACGGGAATGTCTCGAAAACACTTACACGGCCGTTTCACTTTCCGTTCAATTGTGTTCCTGGCTCTATTGCTGATGCCGCTGTTGGTCGGAGGCGTCTCCTGGGCACAGTCCCCTCCGTGCGTGTTGAGCACGACGAGTCCCTCGGTGACGATTTGCACCCCGGCTAACAACGCCGTCGTGACCTCGCCATTTGCGGTGATCGCCGGAACCACCGACACCAGTCACCCCGTTACCGCGATGAAGATTTACCTGGATAATGTCAGTGTCTATTCGGTGAAGACAAAGACTCTGAATGCACCGGTGACTGCGTCGGTTGGCGTCCACCACCTCACGGTGCAGGCATGGGATAGCTCCGGGAAGGTATTCAAGCAGTCAGAGACCATTACTGTCTCCGCGTCACCTGCCGCGCCTACTGCCTCCATCGGCGCAAGTCCGGCGACGATCACCCCAGGCCAGAGTACGACCCTTAGCTGGAGTTCGACCGGCGCGACCTCGGCCCAGATCAATAACGGCATCGGAACCGTAGCGACCAGCGGCGGTGTCACGGTATCTCCCGCCGCTACGACCACTTACACCATAACCGTGACCGGCGCGGGCGGCACCGCAACTGCGCAGGCAACTGTAACCGTCACGACCGCCTCTCCTGCGGTTTCTATCGGTGCAAATCCGACGGCGATTGCCAGCGGACAGTCTTCCGTATTAACGGCAGCAGCCACAAATGCAACCAGCGTCGTAATTACCGACAACCTGGATAGCACGACGCATCCGTTGGCTGCCACGGGCGGAACTGTGACGTTGAGCCCCACGGCGACAACCATCTATACGGTCACGGCGACGGGCGCCGGCAACCAGACGGCGACGGCCACGGTGACGGTAACCGTCACGACCGCCTCTCCTGCGGTTTCTATCGGTGCAAATCCGACGGCGATTGCCAGCGGACAGTCTTCCGTATTAACGGCAACAGCCACCAATGCAACCAGCGTCGTAATCACCGACAACTTGGATAGCACGACATACCCGTTGGCTGCCACGGGCGGAACTGTGACGTTGAGCCCCACGGCGACAACCATCTATACGGTCACGGCGACGGGCGCTGGCAACCAGACGGCAACAGCCACGGTGACGGTAACCGTCAGCGCATCAGCTACGGAAACCTCCATCAACCATGTTATTTTCATGCTCCAGGAGAACCGCACCTTTGATACGTATTTCGGGATGCTGAATCCCTACCGCAAGACGAACGGCTGGGCTATTGGTGACGACGGCAATGAGTATGACGTCGATGGTATTGACGACAAGCTGACGAAGTTGACGAATGTAAATGATGAGGGAACCGTCTTCGGCCTGTTCAAGCTCGCAACGGCCTGCATCGACGACCTATCCTCAGATTGGCTTGCAAGCTACGGCGACGTGAGCCGGTATAACTTCACCACTGCTCGCAAAATCCTCATGGATGGTTTTGTACACACGGCGGAGAACTACGCCAAGAGTTGCCAGGGTGGCAAGTGCGGTAGCGGGAACTTGACCGATGATCTTGTCGGCCAACGTGCCATGGGATACTACGATGAGCAATTCTTGAACTACTACTACTACATGGCTTCGCAGTTTGCGGTCTCCGACCGCTGGTTCTCGCCTGTATCCGCCAAGAGCACGCCGAACCGCATTGCGACCATGACAGGTGGCACAACGCAAGGTCTGGTACAAGATCCGTTTGTAAACGATAATTTGTCCGCACTAGCCATTCCGACTATCTTCAGTGAGTTGGCCAAGGCTCATGTTTCATGGAAGATCTATTACAGCGCAATCAACGCAGCCTACGTTCCGGACACTACTTACACGGATTTCACCGAATCGGGCCAGTACCTCTATACCGCGGCGACGCCCGGCGTGTGCAGCGCTACGACTACTCCATCCAAGCAAGCGACCGGCGATCCCACGAATCACTTTTGCATCGATACGACTCACATTGCGCCGATCAGCCAGTACTTCACGGATGTGGCCAACGGTACACTTCCGAGCTTCGCGTTCATCGAAGCTAACTACGGCCAAAGCGACGAGCATCCCGGTTCGGGCCAGTCGATCCTGAATGGACAGGTACAGGTTGCGAAGATCGTAAATGCCTTGATGAGTAGTACGTCGTGGCACGATTCGGTTTTCTTCCTTAGCTACGATGAAGGTGGAGGCCCCTTCGACCACGTGCCGCCTGTGCCAGGGCACACCAATATGAACACGGATGCCGCGTTGGGGATTACGACCGACATTTCGAGTATCGCGGTCAACGCCGATAGCTACTTCCCGTGCGCGGCTCCGATCAGCTCAACGACCGGACTGCCGACACCAACGACGCACTGCGACTTAGTGAGTCATGGGACCTTCGCCGACCCCGGCTACAATCCGGGTGATGCTGCTGCCGTCAATGGTTTTGCAGCCCAACTCGGCTTCCGGCTGCCGAACATCATCATTTCGCCGTTCACGCGACGGCATTACGTGTCACACACTCCAATGGACCACACAGCAGTGATCAAATTTGTGGAGAACCGGTTTATTGGCCCAAGCGCGCATCTCACGAACCGCGATGCCGCACAGCCCGATTTGCTGGAATTTTTTGACTTCAACCAAATTCCATGGGCCACGCCACCTACGCCAGTATCGCCCGTAACAGGGTTGCCGTGTACGCCTGCCACGATGCAGTGACGCAGACGGCGTCAACAGCCGCGACCGCGCCAACCCTGAGGATTACTGTTTGCTTTGAGAGGAGGACACGGCCTATCTTCTGGAATTCCGTATTGCCGAATGGCGGCGACCACCTGCAAATTCCTTAAAGAAACCCACCGTGATCCCCTTGTCTTGATAGGAAGGGTTAGAATAGTAACTGCCGGTTATAACAAAGCCCCAGCCGCTGCCTACCCATTGCCGTAGCTTCAACGAACCGCCATAACTTTGAAAATTGGAGATACTGGTCACGGGTCCAATAACCTGGTAGGCCTCTCGCCCGAATTCGCCGCGCAGTGTGACTAGATATTTTTTCTCGCGGCCTTGCGTGATGGCAACATACTGGTCCTCCGTCCACAGGCTTCCGGGGGTGCTCAGGTCGATATTGACACCGGCTTCCACCGCCCATGGGCGCTCGAAATGGTAGGCTGCTCCCAGTCCCCAACGATAATCACGATGCACGTCTTGCCACCGCACATAACTTCCGTCGAACCTCGTGACAAACTTTTCGTCGTCGAACCAGCGTTTGCTTGCGGAAACATCTGCGGCGAATCGCGGTAGAAAGAAACTACTTGCGCCGCCGATATTCAGGCCGGCATCCCATGTGTCGGTGAGATCTCGATCGATGCCGCCTTCAAAGATGTAACCGGTAGCTCCAAACTCCTGTACGCGAGCCGCCCCCGCACTCCATTCGTTAAAAGAGTTGCGCGGCTCAAAGCTGCTACGCACGGATGGTCCGCCCCAGTTCTTGAATCCATCGAAACTGTACCCTCCGTTGACATCGATCTCGCCCGCGGGCGGCGTCTGATCATCGTCTGAAGGCGTGGGTAGTGCGGGCGCGACCGCCGCTCCAACGGGGTCTGGAACCGCCTTCGCTGGTTCGATGGGGTCTAAAACCGCAGTCAGCGGTTGCGCAGCGTCTGAAGCCGCCGTAACCGGTTGGACGGGCAAGGGAGAGGTGGCGCTCTGCTGGGCAGGCGCGGTAAAAGTAAACAATAACCCCATCAAAATGGCGTGAGCCAACGGCCTTGCAAACGCGACTTCCACACGCCTGCATCCGTTAACTGTCGTTGCGCGAAAACGTACATAGAGTGAAATAAGAGCAGAGGCCGTTCCATCATGATGCTTTGAAGCTGCATGACTTCAGCCTTGTTGTCCGGGACTCAGACGAATGAGGCCTTTAGCCCTGAGGCTATCTCAGCAACAATCGGTGCGCCCTTTGAGATGCGCGCGTTTCCCGAGTTATGAAACGAACATTCGATTCAGAGCGCTATAAATTTCAGTCGTTGCGCCCACCAGCGCCACGACTCGGAGAGACCGCCAACGCCACGCGTCCTTCCAGCCAGAGTTGTCGGCTCGCCGCCATCCGCCCGGGCAATGTTCTGCCAACGTGAGTACTTTCGAACGGAATTTCGTCACTGCAGCACTGCATGTGGAGTAACATTTTGTTGTTCGGCAGGCTGCGAACAACACACCGAAGCGGGGTCCCCGGCACGCGCCGCTGTTGCACGTATTGAGGCAGAACATGCGAGCCGCTGCGCGATGTGGGCACCCCGAGACATTTGTACAAGTGGGGATCTCTCGCCTGGGACCTGTTTTTTGCAGCCTCTTCGAGGTGGATTATGAAGGGAACAGCTCTTGCTCTGGTTCCGATAATGGTAGTGGCGTTGATCGTTGTGTTTCCTGCGCCGGCCTTGGCACAAGGTCGCGGTGGCATGGTGGCGGATTCATGGGGGCGTTGAGCGGCTTTCACGGCGGCGGGCATTACGGCGGATACTACGGCGGTAGGTTCTACGGCGGATATTACGGCGGATACTACGGCGGGTTTTACGGCGGTCCATTTTGGTGGCCGTTGTGGTGGCCCGTCTATGCCCCACCGATATACTACGCCCCGTATATGGTTCCATACTATACGTATCCATCGGTGCCACCGTACGTAAGTATCGACCCTCCACCGCCGCCTGCAACTCAATGTTACGCTCCAAAGGTCGACCAAAGTGGGAAGGCTATTATGAGGCCGGACTACTCAAAACCAGTTCCTTGTCCCACAACTCAGTAGACATCGGCCCGAACGACAGCCTCCGCACACGCTGCGTCGTCGTTCTTGAGAGATTGACCCGGCCGAGCGCCTACTCATGGACTTCGCGTACTAGTTGCCTTTTCTATTCGGGAGAGGACAACGATGAGCAGAGACAGGCCACTCACGAGCAATGGGAACCATACCTGTGCAACCCAAGGCACCGGAATCAGAAAAAGTACATCGTAGTCTTTGAGTGAAGAGGGCCATCGTAGTATCGTCCATAGTCCCGCGTAGTAGGCTAAGTCCCACGCAGCAAATGCCCACAAAAACGAGCCCCAACGCTCTTTAGCTCTGGCGCCAGCAAGCAGGGCGACTGTGACCAGCATGATCATCGTTGCTGCTTCGCGAACCACCTCAATCGCGCGCAGGTTCTGGGGAAATTGAGCAAGAGACGATACTGCTTGTTGATAGGCTGCCGACGAATATTGCAATTCGGAAATCGTGCTGCTGTAATGGCCAAATGCGCCCGCGGCAGCACGCAGGTAAACCACTACAGCAGCTTCCACGTAGCCGAAAGATGCGCCAAACAATGCTAGCATTACGAGCTTCCGCCAGCTGAGCAGCAGGCCTTTTCGCCGCCAGAGAAGATATGAAAGCGCAGGAACGAGAAGCAGGAGATTGACCCACCATGGCTGCGCCCAAACCCTGAATCGTTCCATAAGAAAAGAACGGAAAGACGTAATTAGGAGAGCGCATTCAGCGCAGCCCCTTCGGTTAAAAGCCCACGGAAATCTCACTCCGGTCGGCAGGAATCCGCAAGTCGATTCCGCGCTCGCGATTGGCGGCAACCGTAGCGTCGATATCGACCATAGCAAGTGGAATGGTACGCTGGCGACGATCGACGGTGAAGGACAAATTATCGTGTGTGAGCAGATATCGCCGGGCTTCGAGCCGCTCGCCGTTCCTCAAAATAAACATCGCGGGCGGTAGCGGTTTGGAGGCCGCTGAATTCATCGTGCCCGGCACCTCGATTATCTGCGAGCTGGCAGCGGGGATCTTCCGTGTCGCTGACTGCGATTTGTCGGGCTGCACAATGATGAATGGAGAAGATTCGGACTCAAACGGCTCGTCATACCAGAGAGGAACGAAAATCGCATGGGAGTTGCGAGAATTGTGAAAGTGAGAATGCCCCGCAGCACCGCCCCGAAACGTGCCGCCTCCTCGCCGCGCTTGCAGATTACCGGCAAACAATACGGAGGCGACCAGCAACGCAAATAGGATCGCTCGCTGCATATCAATATTGTAGTTCCGAAGCCGAGCACCCTCGCGATAATTCGGCGAGGACTTCCTTCATTGTGGGATAGGGTGTAGTGGCCATATATGAGCAGGAGCATTGCTGGGCGGCAACTCGACGGCGAAATGGTCGCCCTGGACGGCGTCTTCTATCATGTGCTCAAGCTGACTCTGGTACAAGGAAGCACTCAAGTGGCGACGATTTCGGAGGTGGAGCTGCAGCTTCCCCGCAATGAAGCCTTTGCCCAGGCTGACCAAAGCAAGGATCGTACCGAGGAGACCCGGCAGGTGGAGGGCAAGCAGTCGCCCATCAGAGCCTTGACTTGGAAAAGAATCACTTGCTGAACGCTCCTCCCCAAGAGGAAGCGCCGAATGCGGGCGCTGCATGCTTTTGAGCTGTCGTGGCGCACCGTTGTTCCGAACTCTTCAGACCCACAATTACCGCCAACTCGTTTTTAGACGGTAATACTACAACCGGCTGACAATTCCGTGACACATAAGAAAACCTGGCGTCCTATGCTCACATTGGCTTTTGAAGCAGACAAGGCCAATCAGTAAAGATGCTGGAGCATTCCAATGACGTCGCTTTTCAATAGTGTGACAAGCCTGTTCGCTGTATCAGGCAGGCAGTTCCGTCTAAACGTCAGAGCTTTGGGCTCACTTCTCGCGACTCTTCTGGTTGCAGGTTGGTGCGCGCTGGCGCATGCGCAGTCCGCCAGCAGTTATCAACAAACCAATCTCGTCTCCGATGGATCGATCACTGCGCAGCACACCGATCCCACGTTGATCAATGGTTGGGGCATAGCAATCGGACAGAACACTCCGTTCTGGGTTAACAGCCAGGGCGGCGGAGTCTCCGAAGTATATGACGCGGCGGGAAACAAGCAGTTTGATGTCGGCATTCCCGGCCCCGGAAGCTCTACCGCCGGCCATCCCACGGGAATTGTCTTTAATTCCTCGAGCACGGACTTCGTCCTGAGCAACGGCGTCCCGGCGACATTCTTGTTTGCCACCACCGACGGGACCATCGCGGGATGGAACGCGAATCTTACCAACGCCGTAGGGACGGTTGACAACTCCGCCTCCGGCGCGGTTTACACCGGCCTGGGGCTGGTCAACAACGGTTCCGCAAACATGCTTCTGGCGGCCAACTTCGGCAAGGGCACGGTCGACGTGTTCAATAACAAGTTTGCATCCGCGGCGCTCGCCGGCAATTTCAGCGACACGACGCTTCCCACCGGCTACGCGCCTTACGGTATCCATGTGCTGAATAAGCAGGTGTTCATCGATTACGCTCTTCAGCGACCCGGTGGCGGCCCACCGCAGGAAGGCGCCGGCAACGGCATCGTTGACGTTTTTGACATGAACGGCAACCTGATAAAGCGTGTTGCAACGGGCGGTACGCTCAACGCTCCCTGGGCCGCGACGCTCGCCCCGGCGGGGTTTGGCAGTCTTGGCGGAGCTTTGCTGATCGGAAATTTCGGTGATGGCACGATCAATGCGTTCGACGCCAATACCTTCGCTTTTAAAGGCCAGCTCCAGGATGCAAGCGGCAAACCAATTGTGAACCCGGGTCTGTGGGATATGACCTTCGGAAAGAGTGGGGTAGGAGATCCTAACACGCTTTATTTCAGCGCCGGCCCCAACGGAGAAAAGGGCGGGCTCTTCGGCGCAATTTCACTGGCCTCGGCAGGCACGGCGGGAGGTGACTTCTCCCTCGTAACCTCGACGACAAATCTTTCCGTCACAGCCGGACAATCGGCGAACATGACCGTGAGTGTGAGTCCGTCGATGGGCTTCAGCGCAGCCGTTTCATTCACCTGCTCTGGAATGCCTCCAGGCACATCGTGCCTGTTCTCGCCCTCCACTGTCACGCCGGCCGCGGGTGCAATGGCGAGTACGACCCTGATGGTTTCCACCACCGCATCCACGCCTGTGGGGATTTACGGAATGACGATGCCGCCGCAAGGGACTCCGCGTGAGTTCCTGCTCAGCGCCGCTTCAGCAGTCCTTATCGGTATGGGCTGGTTTGGGGTCGGTGTTGGATGGATAGGGGCGGGACTCGTGGGTTCGGCGCGCCGCAAACGCATCGTCGGTAGCGGAGCGCTTGGCGCGTGCATCCTGCTGCTTGCCATGCTGGCAGCGTGCGGTAGCGGGGGCAGCATGTCGAGTATGTCGCCCGGTGCATCGACTCCAACTGGCGCCGGGCAGATGACGATCACGGCAACTTCAGGAGCACTGTCCCACTCAGTCGGAGTCACCATGATGGTGCACTGAGGCTGGCGCGGGCGGACGCATCAATGTCGTGGATTGTGTTTCGTGCTGCTGGCCGGAGTTGCTGGTTGAGGGTGGGGCTACAAACCTTGTCGCGCGTGCTCGCCTCAAACATTGGAGAGTTTTGCGTCGGAAACTTGTCAATGCAATAGATGACGCATACTTCAGAGGTGCTCCTGCGATGGTCTCCCCCGCCCACGTTCCGCGAATTCTCCTGCTCGCCGCCAGCCTGCTTTTTCCTGCCTGCCTGTTGGGGCAAGCATCTGACGGCGACGAGAAGCTTGCAGGCCAAGTGCAGTCCTTATCGGAATCGATACGGCAAGCGCGGTCAGAGTTGTCCGAATCGCGAGCCGAAATCAGGGAACTGAGGATGGTCGTCGAACAGATGCGGAATCAGCTCTCGGAACTGACGCAAGCTGCGTCGGCATCGCCACCGCAAGCAATTCGAAGGCGCTCCGAGGGAAACAGATCGGGCGAATCCGACGCGGATGAGAAAACCCGTACAATCTCAGCTCAATCATCACCGAATGAACCACGCTCGGCTGCGATTTCTCAGGATGACTGGGAGCTGCTTAACGCTAAAGTCGAGGAACAACACCAGGACAAAGTCGAGAGCGGGTCGAAGTTCCGCCTGAAGCTTTCCGGACTCTTGCTAATGAATGCCCTGACCACGTCGGGGCAGGTGGATAATCTGGATCTGGCAAATGTAGCCTTGCCGCGCACGGATACAGCCTCGCGTGGTAGCACCGCAGCCTCCCTGCGTCAGTCGATCATCGGCCTGACCGGGACAGGGCCAACTCTCGTGGGCGCCAACACCGCGGCAGATTTGCAATTTGACTTCTTCGGCGGCTTGCCTGCCGGGTACGGCTCCGCCGGTTCAGGCGTTGCGCGGATACGGCTCGCTCGCATTCGTTTCGATTGGGAGAACAGGTCGGTAGTCGGAGGGCTGGACACGCCGTTCTTTTCTCCGAACTCTCCCACAACGTATGTCTCGGTGGCGGAACCGGGGTCTCTCCACGGCTGGGAACCTGTGGGTGTGGAGTCCTTCGCTCCGGCTTGAGCAACGTTTTCCGATGCACGGATCGCAAGTCAAACTTGAGAGTGGATTCCTCGATCCCGTTGGTTATCCCGTTGCCGGGCAGAGCTATCGCGCAGCTACTCCGGGAGAAAGCTCTCGCCAACCGGCGTATGCAGTCAGAGTTTCCGCAAATCGCGGCGAATCCGATCGCCCTCTCTCCGTGGGCGTTGCCGGCGTGTATACGCCACAACGGTTTGCCGGCAGTGATACGGTCAACGGCGGCACTGCCATGTTGGATTGGCGCGTGCCCATCAAAACGCATCTTGAGCTCTCGGGCGAATTTTTCAGCGGCAAGGGTATCGATGCCTTTGGCGGAGTTGCACCCGGTCTGCCGCCGCAAAATCTAAATCAATATGCCACGTCGAGCGCGTACACCCTGGCCCGGCTCAGAATAATGGGCGGGTGGTCGCAGTTGAAGCTTACGGTGAATTCACGAAACGAGTTTAATTTCGCGGCGGGGTATGGTGGCCGGGACTCCTCGGCTTTGCGGAGTGCGGCGGCCACGGACGCAAATCTGAGTTCGGTGCCGGCTCGCAACCAGATCTTCCTTTTGAACTACATTTTCCGACCGAGGTCAGACCTGTTGTTTTCGGTGGAATATCGCAGGCTTCGTACTTTTGAGGTTTCCGGCGCGCCCGCGACTGCCGATCAGGTCGGCCTTGCGGCGGGCTTTTTGTTCTGAACTGCCATGTTAAACAAACGAGTAATGTGGGTTTTCCTCGCCGGGCTGATTACATTGTCAGCCTCCGCGCAACAGACACATACAATTTCCGTCGACGTCAAGCTTGTGCGCTCGGAAACAGGGGAGGCCTCGAAGGATTCGTCGCGAGTTGCCGTCTGGCTGGTGCCGCTCGACCATGTCGGATTTCGAGAATCTGCCGCAAAGGACAAGCATTACAGAATGCTACAGCGCGACAAGCATTTCGCGCCCACCATGCTGGTGATTCCCGTGGGCGGCGTTGTTGATTTTCCGAATCTCGATCCATGGTTTCATAATGTTTTTTCGCTGTATCGCGGCAAGCGCTTTGATCTCGGGCTCTATCAGGCGGGCAGCCAGCGATCGGTGCGCTTCGACAAACTGGGACCTTCCTATCTGTTCTGCAATATTCATCCGGGCATGAGCGCGGTCATCCTGACGGTTGAATCCAATCTATTTGGAATCTCCGGCAGGGCTGGGCGCGTCGAAATTACCAATGTGCCGCCGGGGAGATACGAACTCCACGTCTGGCATGAGCAAGCTTCACCGGAGTCTCTCGACCGGCTGCAGCGAACGGTTGTGGTTACCAGCAGAGATAGTAGTGTGGGGCCTATCACAATCGCCGTGAAGCAGCCCGAAAAGGGGCATAAGAACAAGTACGGGCAGGATTACGACCCTGATTCGCTGCAACCGGATTACTGATGCTCTAGCAAGCTGATGAAAAACAGCTTTGCTCTTATGTCAGCATCTAAGCGATTGCGCTGTAGCTCTGTGGGTCACCCATTTCGTGGACGAAACAATGTAAGGGGCTAATAAGTATGGACACCGTTCTGATCGTGGAAGATAGCGCGGCAATGCAACGCACTTTGCGGCGGCTCTTTGAGTCGGATGCTTTACAGGCGGAGATTGCAGGCGATGGCGTTGCCGGCCTGGAAAGCTTTCGCAAACAACCGCCGAGTGTCGTAGTGCTCGATCTAAAGCTGCCAGGGATTTCCGGTAAAGAGTTGTGCCGGGAGTTTAAGGCGATCTCCGCGGCAGTACCCATTGTGGTTCTAAGCGCGAATTCAGATGTTGAAGACAAGGTGTTGCTGCTCGAGCTTGGCGCCGACGACTACGTAACCAAACCTTTCAGCCCCAAGGAGCTGCTGGCGCGCGTCCGCCGGGCAATGCGCCGCAGAGCGCTGGCGCCGGGAAGCGCCGCTGACACCAACGCAACTGCCGGCGCGCACAGTGTGCTCACTTTTGGCGAGGTGAGGGTCGACTTCACTAGCATGGAAGCAAGCCGGGCCGGCAGGCCAGTCACCATGACCGCGCAGGAATTTAAGGTCATGAAGTTTTTCGCCCGTTTCCCGGGGAGAGTGATTTCGCGTGAGCAGTTACTGAATGAAGTCTGGGGGTACCAGAACTATCCTTCCACGCGCACCGTCGACAATCACATCCTGCGAATTCGCCAGAAACTTGAAGCTGATCCGTCGAATCCACGGCATTTTCTGACGCTGCACGGTGCGGGATACAAATTCGTGCCGGGTGAGGCCATAGTCCGGATGAGCTTGGAAGCCGCATAAGTCCTATGAAACACCTTCGCTTGCGAACGCAGCTACTCGCCGCAACGCTGCTGCTGCTCAGCACTTTCACAGGCGCGAGCCTGTTGATTATCCGTTACCTTGTCCGGTCGGAAATCGATCGGCAAGTGCGCGAGGGCATTGGGGTGTCGGTTGAGGCGTTCAAGAATGTCGAGCGCCAGCGCGAAATTGAATTGTCCCGCGCGGCGGCAATGCTGGCTGAGCTGCCGACTCTGAAAGCATTGATGACTACGGACCACGAGCCGACGATACAGGATGGCTCCGAACCGTTCTGGAAGCTTGCGGGAAGCGATTTGCTGATACTGGCGCGTCATGATGCCCACTTGCTGGCCATGCATGTCGCCGCCCCCGGCTGGTCTCGCGAATCGGCTGAACTTCATCTGAAGAAGACCCTCGAAACGAGCGGTAATTCAACGGCCTGGTGGTACGACGACGGGCGGCTCTACTGGATCATCGTCCGGCCGCTGGTCGCCGGAGGCGGCAGCGAACGAAAGGAGCTCGGGCTGCTTGTCGCAGGCTATCAGCTTGACTCCCGCGTCGCGGAACAGCTGGCAAGAGTTACGGGCGGCGAGATCGCGCTCACCTCCGGCGGCAGGGTGATCGCATCGACGCTTTCTCCCGCCGGCGCAAGCGAGTTGGCGGCTCAGATCGCCGGGCGCAGTCTAAGCTGGGCCGCGGAGGCGCGCGACATTTCGCTGGGACAAAGCCGCTATGAGATCGCATCGGTGCTGCTGCAGAGCGGATTTCCTACACCCGTGCAGTGCTATGTGCTGATGCCGCTGGAGCGGGCGGCCAGTTTCATGCGCCGTTTGAATCGGACGATCCTGGTGCTGGGGATTGCCGCCATCGGAATCACCGCCATTTTTTGCACTCTCATTTCAAGGGCGATCACGCGGCCTTTAGACAATCTTGTGGCGGGAGTCAGGGCGCTTGCCGCAGGTGACTATGGATATTCGATCATTCCCAAGGGCAGCAGCGAAGTTGCGGAACTGGGGCGCGCGTTTGCGACCATGCGGACACGTCTGCACCAATCGCAACAGAAGTTAATTGAAGCCGAACGAATCGCCGCTCTCGGCCGCACCGCCGGGTCGATCTCCCACGACTTGCGGCATTATCTGGCGGCTGTCGTGGCGAATGCCGAATTCCTGTACGAAGCCGAAGCCCTCCACTTGGATCGTGACGAGGTCTATCAGGAGATCAAGACCGCATCCGCCCAGATGACCGATCTCATCGATTCGCTTCGTGAGCTGTCCCACGAGCACGTAACCATTGTTCCCGCCTTCTCGAATCTCGAACTCACCGCTCGTCACGCGGTCGACACGGTGAATGCCAGGCATGAGTTTCGCTCCGTCAATATCGAGCTTGAGACAGGAGGCGAAATGAGTGGTGTTTTCGACACGAAAAAAATAGAGCGCGTGCTCTTCAACCTGGTATTGAATGCCTGCGAGTCAATTTCCGATCGGCCAGGCCATGTTCGTGTCGAAATAGAATCTTCGGCAGAGACCTTTGAGGTCAGAGTCGCCGATGATGGGCCCGGCATTCCGCCTCCGGTCCGCGACACGATGTTCGATCCATTTGTGAGTTCCGGTAAACTGAACGGTACAGGCTTAGGACTCGCCATCGTCAGCAAAATTGTGCACGACCACAACGGGGCCGTGCGTGTGGAGCGCACCTCTGAAGCCGGAACAGTCATCCTGGTGCGCTTCCCGCGCTTCTATCAACCAGTAGAAGCCCCTTCCCAATCAGTCAGAACTCCGCTACAGAGTTAAGAGAGGCCGATCGCGCGGAGTGTGTAAGCCGGTCCTGGAACGGACTCAGCGACGGACACATATTCCGGTCGCCCGTCACTGCCGACCGAAGCGAGATCGCGCGCGGTGCTTGGGTTGATTTCAGATGTTCGCGATCGCGCTGCCGCCCAGGACCCGCAGAATTCCAGTCAGAAGCATGGCCGGCGTTGGCGGACAACCCGGTATGTAGCCGTCAACCGGAATCACGGCGTCGACGGCGCCGGCAACGGCATAGCTGCCGGCAAAAACACCGCCAGTGCATCCGCACGCTCCGACGGCGACGACCAGTCTCGGTGCAGGCGTGGCTTCATAAGTGCGTTTCAGGGCTTCCGACATGTTGCGCGTTACCGGCCCGGTCACCAGCAGCATGTCTGCATGTTTCGGTGATGCGACAAAGTGGATACCGAAACGTTCGAGATCGTAGTAAGGATTCGTCAAAGCCCCAATCTCAGATTCGCATCCGTTGCAGGAGCCGGCGTCGACCTGGCGAATATTCAGCGCCCGGCCAAGCAGCGCCAGGATCTTGCCGCCGGCGCCCACTGCGACTGGATCGTCGGCGAATATTTCGCTATGGCCGGAAATGTCCCACCGGCGAATGAGTCCCGCTCTGGCAACGCCGCAATGCATCAATCGTTCCGCGATGCGAAACGCGCCTTGACCCACCTGCACGCAATCTCCACAGCCGGTACATTCGCCGTAATCCATGACGAGCTGCGTACCACCGTTTGCTTGCTCCAGCCGCAGCGCCGAAGTAGGACAAGCATCCACCGCACGCCGTGCCAGGCCAGTGCTCAACATTGCGGGCTGTACGTCGGGCATTCGGCTGCCGGCGCAATCGCCCAGCAATTCCTCGACGGGGACAAGCGTTCGGTCACTGGCCAGGCTGCGCGCGACTATGTCGAAGATCATCGGTCACATCCGGAGTATGAAAGATTGAAGCTTTTGTTGATCAAGGGGAAGTCGGCAATGATGTTGCCCGGCATGGCGAGCGGTAGCGCGGGCCAGTTCTGGAACGACGGCGATTTGATGTGGCATCGCCGAATGTAACCGCCATGCACGCGAATCCAGTAGAGCAGCTCGCCGCGCGGCGACTCGACCGCGGAGAATCCTTCGGCGCTGCCTTCGCCGGGCACCGAAGTCGCGATCGCTCCGGCCGGCATGCTCTCAAGCGTCTCGGCGATCAGGCGGGCCGAAATGGCGGTTTCGTCGATGCGGATGCGCGCACGGGCCAGCACATCACCCTGGTGATAGTGCGGAACCTCCAGCGAAAGCGCGCGATACCGGCCATAAGGGTGATCGCGGCGAACATCCAGTCTGACACCGCTGGCCCGCGCCACCGGGCCTACCACTCCCAGCGAGCGCGCCAGCTCGCGTTTCAAGATGCCCGTTGACTCGAAGCGGTTCTGCACCGAAGGCGTGTCAAGAATGATCCGCGCCAATTCGGCGAAGTCGCGCGCCGCGCCGGCGATGCTGCCGCCGAGCGCATGCGCATCTTCAGGCGCTAAATCACGCTTGACGCCGCCCGGCAGCGCCAGGCCCCGCCAGCAACGCGTTCCGAAGAAGCGGGCGGACGTCTGTAGCAGCAACTCCTTGAGACGTGCTGCATACGCCGCTGGGACGGCAAAGGCCACGTCACCGCACAACGCGCCGACATCGGCGATATGCGCCAGCATGCGTTCCAACTCGAGGCCGATGAGCCGCAGTGCCCGTCCCCGCGGCGGGACCGACACACCGAAGGCATTTTCGACGGCTTGGCAATAGGCAACCGCGTGGGCAAAGCAGTTGTCGCCCGACACCGACTCGGCCACCATCGATCCGCACATCACCGGCGTGCGCTCAAAGAGCGCCTCTGTGCCTTTATGGGTGTAGAAATGCCGCAATTCAAGGTGAAGCACGGTATCGCCGACAACGCTGAATCGAAAATGCCCGGGCTCGATGATGCCCGCGTGCACCGGTCCCACCGGCACCTCGCAGACACCTTCCCCTTTCACCTTCAAAAAACGATATCCGGCGCCAACCGATAGCGTTCCGGTTTGGCCGGAGCGCGGGTGAATGCCGGCGGGCCAACCTTCATGAAAGACAAGCGGCTGCAGGTTGGGATGACCGCTAATGTCGACACCATACAGATCGTGCAGTTCGCGCTCATACCAGGCGGCCGCGGCCGTGGTGCGCGTTGCCGACGGAATCGCTCCCTCCACCGCCGCGCTGAACTGCCGGTACTCCCGGTTGTCCACGTCGATAATGTAATGCACGCGCCGGGCGCCATTCCCGTCGATGCTGCCGAAAATCGAGACCAGCCGGGAATTGCCGGCATCCAGCAGCGACAGCGCTTCGCTCACGCCGGCTGCGGTTCTGGAGCGGCTGCCGGATGCGTTCATTGCAGCACCGCCATTGCATTGTGCAGCACCGCCGTGAACGCGGCGGGAATGCGCAATCCGAGGACCAACAAGCAAGCGCCGCACACGCACATTGCCGCAATTTCAGAAACCAGCGCCTTCGGCTTGGCCAATAATTGTTTCGCTTCGCCGCTTAGCATGCGTTGACAGTGGTAAAGCAGCGCTCCGAACGCAATCGAAATCGCCGCCAGGATCAACGTCGCCACCAGGTAGCGGGCCTGCGTAAACGCCGCAGTCAGAATGATGAATTCGCTGACGAACAATCCGAAGGGCGGCATGCCGGCCACTGCCAGGCCGCCGGCGA
Organism: uncultured Acidobacteriota bacterium; assembly: GCA_963842345.1. Taxonomy (GTDB): domain Bacteria; phylum Acidobacteriota; class Terriglobia; order Terriglobales; family Acidobacteriaceae; genus CAWBRT01. The sequence goes on along the minus strand of CAWJGD010000008.1, from coordinate 9,455 downwards.
CCAGCACGGCGCTGGTGCAGGGCAGCGCGCGCGCCATGCCGCGAATGCGGTCCATGCGCAGGGTTCCGAAGGTCTCGCGAATGTTGCCGGTGGTGAAGAACAGCAGTGTCTTGGCCAGCGAGTGATTGAAGGCATGCAGGAGCGCGCCGTAAAGCCCGAGCGTGCCGCCGAGGCCAACGCCGAGGGCGACGATTCCCATGTGCTCAATGCTGCTGTAGGCCAGCAGGCGTTTCAGGTCGCGCTGCACGATCATCAGGAACGCGGCGGTGAGTACGGATAGCCCGCCAAAGGCCAGCAGCAGAGTGTGGCTGAAGCCGTGGCCGATGGCTCGCGAGGTGATAGCCTCCACCCGCAGCAGGGCATACAGAGCACAGTTCAGCAGCGCAGCCGAGAGCAATGCGCTGATCGGCGAAGGCGCTTCGGCATGTGCGTCGGGCAGCCAACTGTGCATGGGCACAAAGCCGATCTTGGTACCGTAACCTACGGCCACGAACACGAAGGCCAGTTTCAGCAGTTCACGTGCGGCACTCATCTGCGGCGCCGCGTCCATCAGCACAGCCCAATCCAGCGCCATCTCCGCCGGCACGCCGCCGCGAACGGCCGCCAGGTAGAGAGCGATGGTGCCGAACAGCGCGAAGGCAATTCCCACGGTGCAGACGATCAGGTATTTCCAGCCCGCCTCGACCGCCCCCTGCGTGTTGTAAAAGCCGACCAGCAGCGCCGACGCCAGCGTGGTCGCCTCGATGGCGATCCACATCATGCCCAGGTTTGCCGAAAGGTACACGGCCAGCATGGTGAACAGGAACAGGAACACCAGCGCATAAAACCAGCGCGGCGAGGAGAAGCGGCCCTTGGGAATGTGGCGCAGATAGCCCACCGAATACGCCAGCACGAGCGCGAAGACGAGGCTGAGATTGATCAGGAAAAACGACGTGAGCCCGTCGCCGCGCAGGTATCGTCCCTGCTTGCAGCACGCCGGCGGCACGGAGTTTCACACACGCAATTGCCGAGCAGAGCAACCTCGGTCGACGCCGATGCCGAGCGCGACACGAACTGCCGTTCGCGGGTTCTTAAACCCGAGCATCACGAAGGCGCCGAACAGCGGAAGCAGAAGTGGAAGCCATAGTGTCATGCGCTCAGCCCCTCAGCCGCCGCAACTTGGAAACATCCACGTGCTCGAAGGTATCGCGAATGCGAAACACAAATACCCCCATCAACAACACACACATCAGCAGGTCGAAGAAAATGCCCATCTCGATCACCAGCGGCATGCCGAAGGTGGTGGTCAGCGCCGCCAGGAAGATGCCGTTTTCCAGCACGAGCAGTCCGATCACCTGCATCAATGCTTTTTTGCGGCTGACCATGAGAAATGCGCCGGTCAGCACGACGGCCGTGGCGGCGGCCAGCATTTCGCCGTCCAGCGCGAGGGCGCGGACATAAGGCTGAACCACAAGGAAGGCCAGCAGGATGAGCGCGGAGGCGATGTAGACCGATTGCGCCGGCGTGGTGGAGGCGCTTACGCCTCCCGGCACGTTGAGACGCTTCCTGATGCGAAGCAGCGCATAGGGAATCGCCAGCACCTTCACGACGAAGACCATGGCGGCAACCACGTAGGCTTCGCGGGAGTGATGCACGAAAGCCGCGGCCAGTGATTTGTGCGGTGATCACCGCGCACTGCACGCCGAACAGCATAATGCAGGTGGAAGTCCGCTTGGCCGCCGCGATCAGCAGCACGGTTATAAACAGGAATACGGCCGAGGATGCCAGTGTCTTGGCCGCCGCAAATTCAACCAACCCCATCCTTCACCTCTTCAGCGCAGTGAATACCACTGCCAGGATCGACAATGCGCATGCCACCCCCAGAAAATCCGGCACCAGGTACATGCGGAGCTTGGCGACGCTGCTTTCCAGCACCGCCAGCAGCACCGCCAGCAACACCATCTTGAGCGCGTACGCCGCCAGCGCAATCGCCAGTCCGTGAATCAGATAGCAGCCGGCGCAATGCCCCAGGGCACGAAGACCGCGACCAGCAGCGACAGCATGAGGTTCAGCTTGATGGCGTTCGCCCATTCGATCAACGCCAGGCTCGGTCCGGAATACTCGAGCACCATGGCTTCATGGATCATCGTGAGTTCCAGGTGCGTGGTCGGATTGTCGACTGGAACCCGGCCGGTTTCCGCGATGGCGACCAGGGTGAAGGCAGCGAACGCCGAGCGCATGTACCGGCGAAAGATGAAAGAACGGCTGGCCGCTCGACCAGCGCACGATTCCCGCCACGCTCGTGCTGTGCGCCACGATCGAAACCGCAACCAGCGCAAGCAGAAGCGGCGCCTCCGCCAAGCGTTGAAACCAGCGCTTCGCGGCTCGCTCCCATGCCGCCGAAGGAGCTGCCGCCATCCATGGCTCCCAGAATCAGGAAGAACCTCGCCAGCGCCAGCAAATACACCAGCACGATGAAATCGCCTGCCGTGCCCAGCAGCGCGAAACCGTGCAGCGTAGGAACGAATGCAGCCGCCGCCACCGTCGCAGCAAACAGGATCATCGGACACAGGCGGAACAGCGGAGAAGCGGTGGCGGGAATCAGGTCTTCTTTGCTGAACAGCTTGCGCAGGTCGGCATAAGGACGCCACACGCTTGCACCGCGCCGGTTCTGAATGCGCGCCTTGATGCGCCCGACCAGTCCGCGCAGCAGCGGCGCCGTACCGACCAGTATCAGCACCTGCAAAAAGTCGATCGCAAATGTCATGCAAACCTCATGAAGACCAGCAGGGCAACCAGTGCCAGAAACATGTAAAGCAGGTACACCTGGATATTTCCCGTCTGCAACCGCCTGAGCCGATTGGCTGCGGCGACGATTCCGTCCAGCGCCGGACGGTAGAGCGACCGCTCGAATGACGTCGTGCGCACCGAGCGATACGAAATCGAAGTCGGAAAGCATGGCTGGTCAACCGGCAAAATCTCAACCGTGCGGTCGGGCTTGTAAACCTGCGAGAAAACCTTGCGCAACGGCTTGGAGAAGGCCGTGGACGTGTATTGCATCCGGCTGTCGAGTCCCGGCAGTCCGCAGGCCCAGGTTGGCGTGGTGCGCGAAACGCGGCGTACCAGCGTGGTTGCGAACACAACGCCAACCACCACCAACCGCCAGCCACGGGAGAACGCGCGTAATCGACATCGCCGCTTTCGGCAGTGTAGCGCCGGGAAGCAGTTGCTGAACCACGCCACTCAACGGCCGCAACACGATGCCGGGCGCAATGCCGATGATGACGCAGGCCGCGGCCAACATCACCATCCCGGCTTGCATGCTCCATGGAACTTCGCGCGCGTTTTCGGCCTCCCTGCTGCGCGGCCGGCCTAGAAATGCAACCCCATAAACTTTGGCAAAGCACGCGGCCGCCAACCCGCCGATGAGCGCCAGCACGCCTGCCATCAAGGGCAGAACAATTGCCGGCGGGAGACTGGCAAGGGTTGCACCAGCCACAAAACTGCGAAACGTGAGCCACTCGCTGACGAACCCATTGAACAACGGCAAGCCGACAATCGAGCAACAGGCGACAAGAAAGACGCTTCCGGTCACGCGCATGCGATTGAATAGTCCGCCAAGCTCTTCGATATCGACCGTGTGCGTAGCGTCTGCGATGGCGCCGGCGCCCAGGAACAGCAGGCTCTTGAACAGCGCATGGTTGAGCGAGTGCAGCAGCGCGCCCATGAGCGCCACCGCGGCCCACGACAGGGCATGGTGCGCCGTGAAGATCATCGACGCACCCAGCCCGAGATAGATAATGCCGATGTTCTCCACGCTGTGGTATGCGAGCAGGCGCTTCAAGTCGTGCTCGGCAATGGCATACAGCACGCCCAGAACACCGGAGACGGCGCCGGCCGCCAGCACCAGATATCCCCACCAGCTCGGCCCGCCTCCCATGAGGTCGAATACCAGGCGCACAAATCCGTAGATGGCCGTCTTCAACATGACGCCCGACATCAGCGCCGAAACCGGGCTGGGCGCAATGGGGTGAGCCTTCGGAAGCCACAGATGCAGAGGGACGATGCCTGCCTTGGTCCCAAACCCGATGAAGGCAAGCAGGAAGATGGCGTTGCGGGAGCTTGCCGATAGCAAGGGCCCCGCCGCGCGCATCGAAGCAAAATCGAGATTCGCCGCGTGCGGGAGGAAGACAAAGAACGAGGCGGCGACGGCAGCCGCGCCCGCATGCATCATCAGCAGATAGGTAAAGATGTTCTGGCGCCGCTGGCCGTCATCTCCGTCGATCACGATGAGGCCCGCCGAGAACAGTGTCATCAGCTCCCACCCGAACAGAAAGGCGAAGGCAGTGGCCGCGGTGGCCACCACGATCATCGAAAGCAGGAACAGCGGCAGCAAAGCCCACAGCCAATCCCGTCGCCGGCCGCTGTAGTGGCGCTCCACGTACCCCGCCGAAAACAGCGTGACTGGCGCGCCGGCCAGGCAGATCAACAGCAGAAAATAGGCGCTCAACCGGTCAATGCCGAGCACGAAAGGAAGCGGCGTCAGGCTTGAGAGGTCTAGGCGAACATGGCCGCCTTGGAAGAGGCTTAGACCAGCCGCCAGCGCGCCCGCCACGAGTGCGCCAAACAGTAGCAGCGCCGGCAGCAAACGCGTTTTCTTCCCTCGCGCTGTGACGAAGACCACCGCGGGCAGGACAAGCAATACTGACAAAAGCGAGTTGAACAGAATTTCAATCATTAAATGTCTTTGGTGCCCCACGTTCGCCCGTTTTGGCTAACGTCTGGTGGCCCACATTTGCCCGTAGTTGGCTAATGTGCGGGTATTTTTCGTCGCTAAAGAACGAAAAGAGCTTCACTTTTCGCCCGTCGGACCTAATTGCGCCAGAAGATCCCTGACATCAATAAGCTGGTTGTTAAAAATCCTCCTGGCCACGTCCAGCAGACGAAAAATCTCCGGGTCCCGCACCGAGTAATAAACGTTCTGGCCCTCTTTCCGCCCCCCCACGATGTTGCTTTTCCGGAGAACGGCGAGTTGCTGAGACAACGTGGTCTGCTCGACGTTCAGACGGGCGCTAAGTTCGTTGACCCCGACCTCGCCGCCGCGCAGCGAGTCCAGGACCTTGCACTCTCAAAGGATGTGACAGGGCTTTGAAGAACTCAGCCGTAAAGTACGAAAGTTCCGGCATATATAGATGTACATCTTTGCATATATCGATCTCTACGTCAATTGAGCAGCTCTGGAAGGCATCCAAGCCATCGGGCAAGTGCCCGACGAAGCTGGAAGCGTTGAAAGCGCTGCCATTGTTACCGAATTATCCGGGGCACAGCACAACAGGAACTTGTATTTCAGGGTAGGTATGTGCCTCGATTTCCTATGGCGGAGTACGGCGTTGATGCAACCCGGGTTCAACGGGGGCTGCCCGCCGAGAAAAACAAAGGGCCCGCGCCGATTGCGCAGGCCCTTCCAAAACCAAGCTACTGAACCAGATCTATTGAACCAGGGCGATACGATTCAGCTCCCGCTGGATCGCCTCAACCGGCCAACCCGCTACGCCAAACCGGCGGACTGCTTCGCGGGCATCGTCGCTGGAGACACCGTATCCCCGTCCCATGAGGAATAGCTGGAGCACTTCCGCCGCGGCGCGCAGATCAAGTACCTCCTGCAGCATACTGTTCCGCAGCCCAGCCACCTCTGGCGTCGAAAACTTGCAGCTCTCCGTTAGGTTCTCCCGCATACCTCACCTCCGACCTACTCTGCTACATCGGTTAGACTCGCGATCACCCAAGGACGTTGCACGCATTTTTTCCCGAAGGTACTTCCCTGCATTCCTCGGGCGCCGGCAACCTTCACCTGCGACAGGCATTATCGAGAGTTAACCTTGCTTCTAACGGTGCGCCTTGCTCATCCTCACTGTATTGATAAACCCGGCCGCACTCTGATGGTTGCGATCATCTTACGAGAGCAGCGTCACGTTACGGGTTGATACACTAGATGCGGAGCACACGTTCAGGGATTCAGGGATAGGTGCGAAGCTATGCCAGCCACCGTTCTGGACGGAAACAGAATTGCCGCTGCCATTAAGGCGGAGGTTGCGGAACAAGTGAAGGGCCTGAGCCTGCGCGGCCTCAAACCGGGCCTCGCCGCCGTACTGGTGGGCCACAATCCGGCTTCGGAGATCTACGTGCGCAACAAGGTGAGAACCTGCGAAGCGCTTGGATTGTTCAGTGAACAGATAACGCCTTCGGAAAACGTCACCACAGAGGAGATGTTGGCCCTGATCGCCGGGCTCAACGCCCGTGACGATATCGATGGCATCCTCGTGCAACTTCCCCTGCCCAAGCAGGTGGACTCCAAGCGTGTGTTGCTGGCGGTCGATCCGGCCAAAGATGTGGATGGCTTTCATCCGCTCAACGTGGGCTATCTTTCGACTGGGCGACCCGGACTGGTGCCATGCACTCCCTCCGGGGTGATCGAGATTCTCCGCCGGTCGCAGATTCCCATCGAGGGGCAGGAAGCGGTCGTGGTTGGCCGCAGCGACATCGTGGGCAAGCCCGTGGCGATGCTGCTCACAAACGCCAACGCAACCGTTACCATCTGCCATTCGCGCACCCGCGATCTGCCCGGAGTGTGCCGCCGCGGCGACATCCTGATTGCCGCCATAGGGAAAACCGGCATGATCACGCCCGAGTTCGTTAAACCGGGAGCTACCGTCATCGACGTCGGCATCAATCGCATCACCGACCGCGCCGAGTTCGACAAGTACTTTGCCGGCGATGCCAAGCGGGAGACGGACTTTGCGGCCAAGGGCTCGACCCTCGTCGGCGATGTGCACCCCAAAGTCGCCCAGGTCGCCGGTGCGCTCACCCCTGTGCCCGGTGGCGTTGGTCCGCTCACGATTGCAATGCTGATGGTAAACACGGTGAAAGCCGCCACGATGCGCCGAGGCGCTCGCCACGCGAAGCTAGGTGGTTTTGAATGAAGATGATAGGCGTATGTAGCGGAGCCATTTTCAGCCGTGCCAGAGGCAAGCAAAAAACGATGTTTTTGCGCACAAAATTTTGCGTTTTATGTCCGATTATGCGCAAACATCTTGAGGCGTGAGACGTTTGTACCAAAATAGATTTGACGCGTGGTTACCAAATGCTTAACGACAATTTTGTTTACTTGATCCTAAACAAAATGATGAGAATGCAGTAACCCTGATCAGGAAGAATATTTACTCTGCAGATACTATTCGAAGGCGGCCCGGAGACCGGCACATGTTGCGCGTAGGACTTACCGGCGGTGTCGCGTGCGGTAAAACGACCGTGGCGCAGATGCTGCGCGAGCGCGGCGCTTGCATTCTACTGGCGGATAAGCTGGCGCATGACCTGATGCGGCCGGGCGAAACGGTCTATACAAGGGTTGTCGAGCGCTTCGGGCGCGGCATCCTGAACGAGGACGGAAGCATTAACCGCCCCAAGCTGGCGGAGTTGGCCTTCGCCGGACGCATCCAGGAATTGAACGCCATTGTGCATCCGGCGGTTCTGCAGGCTGAAGACCGCTGGATGGACGAAGTGGGGCGTCGCGATCCGCGGGCGATCACCGTCTGCGAGGCGGCGCTGCTTTACGAAGCCGGCGGACACGAGCGCTTCGATCGCATTATCGTCGTGACCTGCCCGTTGGAAAGCAAGATACAGCGCTTCGCGCAACGAGTGGGCATCACCTTCGAGGCCGCCCGTGCCGATGTCGAGCGGCGCATGCGCGCTCAGTGGCCCGATGAGGCGAAAGCGGCACGCGCCGACTACGTCATCGAGAATTCCGGGCCTCTGGAAGACACCGCACAGCAGGTCGAAAAGGTGTGGCAGCAACTGCGCGAAGCCGAGCGGCACGGTATAGATCACCGCTGAAAAGCACTCCGGGAGCGAAGAGGCTACTGAAAATTCGTGTTGAGTGTCATCCTGAGGCCGCGCCGGTTTTGCGCGACCGAAGGATCGGCTTTATTTTTCAGCACGCACAAACAGCAGATCCTTCGCTCCCCCACCCCAGCAACGGCAAATGCGGCCGTTGCCGGGGACCCCGGCTGCGCTCAGGATGACACCTCAAAAGACAGTGTTTCAGTAACCTGTGATCCCGAAGCTCGCATTCGACGGTATTCCGGGCCATCTATAATCGTTTGTCAGAAATCCATAATCTCTTGTAAAAAATATGAAACTGTTAAGACCGATCACTGTTGGAATCCTGCTGGCAGCCGCTTTTTTCTACTACACTTCGTATCATCCCGGCACCGTCCCTTTCACGGGCGGCCGCGAGCCAATCCAGCGCGAGCCGCCGCAGGTTACGCAAGCGGCCGGAGCCCCGGCGCTCGACCCCGAGGAGCAGAACAACGTAGAAATCTACAAGCGTGTTTCGCCCTCGGTGGTGAACGTCACGTCGACGCAGATGGCCTTTGATTTCTTCTATGGGCCTGTGCCGCAGGAGGGCGCGGGTTCCGGCTTCATCATCGACAAGGAAGGCCACATCCTCACCAACTACCATGTTGTGGCCAACGCAAACCGGCTTGAGGTGACGCTGGCGAACAAGAAGAAGTACAAGGCAGAGGTGATCGGCCTGGACCGCGCGCACGATATGGCGGTCATTCAGATCAAGGCACCCAGCCTGGAGCCGGTGGTGCTCGGCGATTCGCGCGGATTGCAGGTCGGGCAGAAAGTGTTTGCCATCGGCAACCCCTTCGGCATCTTTGCCGGAACCATGACGCGCGGCATCGTCAGCTCCATTCGTTCGGTGCAGACCCCCGACGGAGCGTTCATCGATGAAGCCATCCAGACCGATGCGGCGATCAATCCCGGCAACTCCGGAGGTCCTCTGCTGAATTCGAAGGGGCAGGTCATCGGCATCAACACGATGATTGCTTCGCAGGTGGGCCAAAGCGCCGGCATCGGCTTTGCCATCCCGATCAATGCCGCCAAGGCCGTGATCAATGACCTGGTGCAGTATGGGAGCGTCCGCCGGCCTTCGCTCGGCATTACTTCGCTGCCCATCGGGCCTGAGCTGGCGCAGGAGATCGGGCTTTCGGCAGACTACGGCGCGCTCATCATCTCCGTCGTTCCCGGAGGCGCCGCCGAGCGTGCCGGACTGCATGGAGGAAATCGCCGGGCATACCTTGGCAATACGCCGATCATGCTGGGCGGTGATTTGATCGTCGCCATCGATGGCCAACCCATCGCCGACCAGCACGATCTTGCTCACGCGATGAACAGCCACAAGACGGGCGACACGGTCACGGTTACGATCTTCCGCGGCAAGACAAAAATGGACGTGAAGGTGACGTTGCAGGAAGCCCGCGCCGGCCGCAGCCAGGGAGTGTAGAGCTATTCCCTGATTGGCGGGTGGCCCACTCAACGCGGTTTTCGTTGAGTGGGGCTTTTCAAAATCCCCACTCAAGCCAACAACGGGCTTGAATGAACAATACGACGAATGAGTAGAGGACATAAAC
>CAWJGD010000007.1:0-20341 GCA_963842345.1 uncultured Acidobacteriota bacterium | reverse complement strand
TTGTATTAAATAAGTTACGTTGAATATCCCAAACCGATCCAAGCAACATGTCATGCTGAGCGGGCCGGGGTCCCCGGCGACTGCCGCTTTTGCTGTCGCTGGGGTGGAGCAGCGAAGCATCCCATGGGACTGTCCCATTCCGCGCCGTGTGGGGCTTCTCGGTGAAATCCTTCGGCTGTACCTCAGTTCCGCGCAGTGCCGGGATGCTTCACTGCGTTCAGCATGACACCTAACAAGACTACCGGCGCAGCTACTGATACACCTACTACGGAACCGCTCCCATACAATGGAGATCACGTTCTTATTCTGGAACTTCTTGTTAATCCGGCAGGGGGTAGTCCTGCTCATGTCGTCGGTTTTAGACGAAAAACCCCTTGAAACGGAGCTTATAGGTCAGGACAAAGGGCTCTGACCGGGAGAGAATTCGCAATGATATTACCTTTTCCTACACTAACGGCCGAGGAAGCAGCGGCCATGATCGAACACGGCCAGACGGTAGGTTTCAGCGGCTTTACTCCGGCGGGCGCCGCCAAGGCGATTCCTGCCGCCCTTGCCAAGCGTGCCGAAAAGACGCACGCTGCCGGCGAGGAATTCAAGAACGGCGTGCTGACCGGGGCCTCCACATCGACAATTGTGCCCATCCGGATTTCCGCGAGCAGTTGCACGCATATTTGAAAATGGTCCGGGGCGGACATACTCCGCAAACCCTCTCGGCGGCATTCGCCTTCCACGGCGAATTCCTCAAGAGCGGCGACATGCGACGACTTGATTGGAAAACCGCAATGCCCGAAGTGGCGTGAGACGTCGGATGCACCAGGTTTCGGGGTTGTTCGGCGTTAACCTGGAAGATACAGCGCCGAAACCACATTAGCTCCGCGAAGGTAGGGCACTGCGCCCGCCATCTCTGTCATGCTTTGTTGTCGAATAAGTAACTTTAAGCTGACTTAAAAGCAGCAAAATCGTGTTTTCGGCGAGCGAAGTTATGTCCGATAATGCGCAGCCAGGCGGCGAGCGGCAACGTTTAATTCCTTTAAGGATACTCGTTTTCAGTGATTTGCGGCGCTTAGAGCGAGGCCATGGCGAGCGAGGCAATTTTCGCCGGCGAAGGCATTTTTTGTGCGAAGTGCGCAGCGCGACGTAAAACTTCAGTATTTGCAGGCGGCAAGTAAGAATTGTGTAAGGCCGGGTGCCCCAGGTCCCGCGCCGCGCTGTTCGGCGCTGACCTGGGATGGATCAATCGCAATTCTGCAAGCTTCTTTTTCGGGCAGTCCACTCTGATTCCATTTCCACGCCGCACAACTCCCCGGTTGCATAGTGCCGGAAACTGCTCCACACCCACTGCACAGGACTCAGGCACAAACCGCGATTCACCGGATTGCGATGAATATACCGCAGCTTCTCAACGAAGTCGGAATAGCTGCGAATGTTGCGGTCATAGTAGCGCTTCTGCCAGAAAGGCTCCCGCTGTCCGCCCTCAGGATGCGGCACGCGCTTTGCCGAACTCAACTTCACAAACCGAATAAACTCGGCCAGCGTGCCGCGCTGAGGCTCACTCACCAGCAGGTGAACGTGTTCGGGCATCAGCACGAAACCGTAAACGCGCACTTGGCAAATCTTGCGCGCCGATTCTAATGCGGCTAAGAATTCATCGCACAGCCGGTGATTACCCAGATTCGGCAAGCGATGGTAACAACTGAACGTTACGAAATGAGTTTGCCCGGAGCTTTGAAGACGATGGAGACCTCGTGTCACGGAAGCAGGATACGCTGCTGGTAAACAAGAGAGAAGTGATTCCCCAGGTCAGCGCCGAACAGCGCGGCGCGGGACCTGGGGCACCCGGCTGTTGAAAATAGTTTTTCAAAAGCTACAGGCCTTCTCACCACTTACGCGTAAGCTGATGCGGAATCTCGCTCTCGCCTGAACCAGCCTCTACACCTTGCCAACCGGGCGGAAGCGAGATAACATGTTTTTGCTCTTCGGTTCTCCCGGCCTTTTTTCTCACGCAGTGGTCCCGCTGTGTTTACCCTGACGTTTGTTTCGCTGCGACGTGGTTGTTCCAAGATCCTGCTTGGTTATGCGCCCGGTTGCGCAGGCCAGGAAATGCACCTCCGATGGTGCAATTTAGTCTCCGTTCTAAGCCTCGGCGACTCTTTTCTGCGTACCGGCTGCTCCTCCCGGTAAGAAAGTACACTCATAGCACCATATATTGTGCTGTGGAAAATCGACCCCAAGAAATCGTGTTTTCACAGTTGACTCCGCCCATCGGGAAAGCTAAAGTTACCTCAACTTGCGCGGCGGTTCCCTTCGGGGAGGTCCGAAGCCATTCGCGAGTTCCAGTTTGTCGGCCTCGCGCGGCAAAGAAGTCCGGACGCACCAGCCAACCGCTCGCGATGCTATGCGCAACTCGGAGTGATCTCCGGGCGGCGCGAGGGCCGCTTCAGCCGATTGGGCGTAGATTATTCCGATCCGCTGGGGTAAACGACCGGCAGTCCCGTTTCAGCCGCATCGAATCCGTAGATCGGCGTGGCGGCGGAATTGGGCTAAATCGGGTTTGGTTCGTCTTTTCGTTGCAGTTCGAGGCCGTGAATTGGAAGTAGCCAAGCGCACAGCCGATGCGCATGGCCAGACTCGAGCGGGGCGACGGATAGACTCGGACGACCCTTTCGGAAGCAAGCGGGCAGCCAGTTCTTGATGGATGCTGCCAGCGAGCGCGAGCACGCAAGGAGTTGAACTTGCTTAAACTCAAGAAGGTCCAAATTCTGGGCTTCAAATCGTTTTGCGATCGCACGGAACTCAAGTTCCCGGGCGATGGCATTGCGGCCATCGTTGGTCCCAACGGTTGCGGAAAATCGAACATCTCCGATGCCATTGCCTGGGTGCTCGGCGAGCAGTCGGCAAAAACCTTGCGCGGCGCGCGCATGGAAGATGTCATCTTTGCCGGCACGCGTGAGCGCAAACCCACCGGAATGGCCGAAGTCACGCTGCACCTCATCGATCCCGACGATTATCAGGGCGCGCCAGTCGCGGTGCCGGAGATCGAAATTCGCGACGAGATGCCCGGCAACAATGATGATGATTGGGATGAGGCAGCCCAACGACAGGCCAGCGCCGATGAAGTCGAGGAGTACATCGAAGAGGTTCGTCCCGGCCAAACCGAAGAGCGGCCACTGCCGTCGCCGGAGCATCCGCACGCCGAACTTTCAGCGAACGAACTTTCAGCAAACATGTCGATCCAAGTTCTCCTGCCGCCGACCCCCCATCGGTCGCGCCTCTGCCCCAACTCGCGCAAACTACGCGCGCGTCGGGGACCCGAGCGCGGCCGGTGGGGATCTTGGCGGACCGCAAGTGGTGCTCAAGATTCGCCGGCGCAAGTTCAAGACGCACTACGGCAAAGGCGAAATTGTCGTCACCCGGCGTTTGTTCCGCTCCGGCGAAAGCGAGTACCAGCTCAACGGCAAGCTCTGCCGCCTGCGCGACATCCAGGACATCTTCATGGGCACCGGGCTCGGACCGGAGTCTTACGCGCTCATCGAGCAGGGACGCATCGGGCAAATCCTGAGCAGCAAGCCCACCGACCGGCGCAACATCATCGAAGAAGCCGCCGGCATCACCAAATTCAAGACCCGCAAGCGCCTCGCCGAGGCCAGGCTTGCCGACGCCAAGCAGAACCTGGCGCGCATCAATGACATCTTCGACGAAGTGACGCGGCAGATGAACTCGCTGAAGCGTCAGGCCTCCAAAGCCGAACGCTTTGCCAAGCTGCGCGACGAAATGCGCGGCAAGCTCCGCCTGGTTCTGGCCAGCCGCTTCACCGAATTGCAGCAGCACGCGGCCGAGTTGGACACTCAGCTTAACGCGCTCGGGGAAGAGCTGCGCACACGCAACCACGCCGTGCAAGAGATGGAGTCCGAGCACGCCGAGCGCGCGCAACGCGCTTCCGCCATTGATGGCGAGGCCCGGCAGGCACGCGAACGGCTGAACCATCTCGAGCTGGAACTTGATCGCGGGGCGGCCCGCAGCCGCAACAATGACGAGCGCTGCGCCGAACTCGATGCGCGCTCAGCCGGAGCCCAAGCCGAGATCGCGCAGACGACCGAACAGTTGGCGCGTTTGCAGGAGGAAGTAGCCGGCAACCAGCAGGTGCTTGAATCGGCCGCCGCCGATGTTGCCGGCGCCCAGGCCGAACTGCGCCAGCGGCAGCAGGAGGCGCAGAACGCGACGACGGCTCTGCAACAGGTGGAGCGGGAGCAGGAGCAGCATCGTCGCGCAATCATGGACGCCGTCTCGGCCGCCTCGAATGTGCGCAACCGCATCATCCAGGCGGAAGAGCGCATTGCCGCCCTGGAGCGGGAGGCGCAACGTCTGGAGAGCGAGCTGGCGGCAGCCAATCTGCAGGTTGAAACCTTCGGCGGCCAGCGCGGCCAGATCAGCTTCGAATTCGAATCGGCCCAGCAGAAAGTCACCAGCGTTGCGGCGCAGATCACCGAAACGCGCAGCCAGCTCGAAGAGAAGCGTCGTGCCGAGGCCGAAGGCAAAAGGCAACTGGACCGCATGCGCGCCGAGTTTGCCACGTTCCAGGGCAAGCGCTCCTCGCTTGAGTCGGTCATTACCGACCATGGCTACTCGACGGAATCCGTGCGCAAGCTCTTTCAGTCCAGCTCGCTCCAGGGCGGCATGGCGCCCGGTAGGGGTGCTTGCCGACTTTCTGGAAGTGGAGGAACGCTACGAGGGCTGTCGTCGACGAGTTTCTCCGCGACGAACTGAATTACATCGTGGTGAAGTCGTGGGACGCGGCCGACGAAGGGCTGCGCTTGCTGCGCACGGATGTCGACGGGCGGGCAACGTTCCTGGTGCATCCGGAGGATTCGCAGGCCAAGTTTTCGTTCGTGCTTGACGAAAGCGGGCGCCGCCCGCTGACCACCGACCAGATGATCCCGCTAAAGAACTGCATTCGCGTGCTCAACGGCTTTGGCAAGTCGCTGGAAGTGATTCTGCCGAAGCTGGGCAACGGCTATATCGTTCCCGATGCCGGCATCGGCCGCTCGTTTGCCCTGGAAAACCCGGACGCTTTCTTCCTTTCGCAGTCCGGCGAGTGTTTCCACAATGTGATGGTTACCGGCGGCAAGCAACGCAGCGAGGGGCCGCTCGCGATGAAGCGCGAATTGCGCGACGTGTTGCGGCAGATGGCGGAACTGGAACGCGCCATGAGCGAGCGAACCGCCGGCGTCGCCGCTCTGGGACGCGAAATCACGGAAATGGTCGCGCTGCTCGATCGTCTGGAAAGCGAAAGCCGCGAATCCGAAAAGCTCGCCATGACCAGCGGCCACACCCTGCGCCAACTCGATAACGAGATGGCGCGCGTGCGCGAGCGGCTCGGCGTTTACGAGCGCGAAGTGCAGCGGGTGACGCGGGAAAAAGACGAGCGGCAGAACTTCATTGCCGAACAGCAACAGCAATTGGCGCAACACGAGGAACGGCGCTCGCAACTGGAAACAGAGATGACAGGCGCGCAGGAAGAGCTTGCCCGCCTGCGACAGGCTCGCGATGACGCGGCACACGCGGCATCGGAGGTGATGGCCCGGGTGGCGACTCTCGAAGAGCGTCGCCGCTCGGCGGCCTCTTCCCTTAACCGCATTCAGTCCATGGCAAGCGAAGTGAACCGGCGGATCAACAATCTCCATGGACAGCTCGAATCGGCGGCCGCGGAGAAGCAGCAGCGCGCCTCGGAAAACGAGAGGATCGCGATCCAGTTAGTGGAATGGGCGGCCGAACGCGAGCGCATTCAGGCCGGCGAAGCGCAACTGCAATCGGAAGGGGAGAGCATTCGCGCCCGTTTGCTTGCCATTGAGGAGGCGCTCAAGGCTGCTCGCGTCGAACTCGACCGGGTACGCGACCAACGCGCGGAAGTGCTGGCCAGTGCGGCCAGGTTGCAGTCCGACCTGGAACACATGTCCGAGACCTGCGTCCAGGAGCTTATCGGTCAGTCGCGAAGAGTTGCTGGCCGACGAGAGCCTCGGCCGCGTCGGTGGCGAAGAGCTGATCGCGGAGGAGACTGCGTACCGCGAGATGCGCACCAAACTCGACTCCATGGGCCCGGTCAACATGATGGCCTTGGAGGAGTACAAGGAAACAGCGCAGCGGCACGACTTTCTCGACACGCAACGCAAAGACCTGCTGGATTCGATCGAAAACACGCAGGCGACGATCAAGGAAATCGACGAAGTCAGCCAGCAGAAATTTGACGAGGCTTTCGCGGCCATCAACGAGAACTTCCAAAAGGCATTCACCAAGCTCTTCGGCGGCGGGCTGGGCTTCATGCGGCTGAACGACGAAGAGAACTCGGCCGAGAGCGGCATCGATATCGTCGCGTCGCCTCCGGGGAAGAAGTTGCAGAACGTGTTGCTGCTTTCCGGCGGAGAGAAAGCACTGACCGCGCTCGCGTTGCTGGTCGGCATCTTCCAGTACCAGCCGAGCCCGTTCTGCATCCTCGACGAAGTCGACGCGCCGCTGGATGACGCCAACATCGGACGCTTTACCGAACTGGTGCGCGAGATGAGCATGCAGACGCAGTTCATCATCATTACGCACAGCAAGAAGACGATGTCGATTGCGCCGGTGATGTACGGTGTGACCATGCAGGAGCCGGGCGTATCGAAGATTGTCTCCGTGCGCTTCGGCGCCGAGCAGGAGCAGATCAGGACCGCTACGGCGTGAAGGTTGTGCGATATACTGCTCTCGGTGTCCGCTTCGATAGCCGGTGAAGGCACATCGAGGGGCGGTTAGCTCAGCTGGTTAGAGCGCCTGCCTTACAAGCAGGAGGTCGCTGGTTCGAGTCCAGCACTGCCCACCACTTGTTTTCATGGAGTTAGTTCGCTTTGCTATTTCTGGATTCGCTCATACCCGGGGGATTTACCGGGGGTGACGAACGGAAGCAGTCCCCGAGACCGCGTGTTTCCTCATTCACGCAGTAAACGCGATTCTTCTTCAGCAGAAATCTTGCGCCCTCTATCTCCCTGCTCTGGCACTGGTCGCCGGGTGACGGGCTATCCGGAACTAATGCCCGGCAGATATCGGTGGCAACTTCTCGCCGTTCATGATGCGAGCCAGCAGTCGCGGCGTGTAGTATTCGCGCATGAAGGTTTCTAGTGGCAATGCGCGCATTGGGTCGTCATCGGCAACCCAATGCAGCGGCGCATTACCGTCCGGGCCACTGGAGTCGAAGCGGCCCTCGGGATCAACCGTCGCCCAGCCGCCATCTCTGAAGCTGATGAGCGAGGCTGAGTTCTTTGCCGGTTTTGCTATCCCACAGGCGCGTCGTGCCATCCGTGCTTCCCGTCAGCACATATCGGCCATCGGGCGAGAAGGCCACCGACCAAACCTGGTCAGAATGACCCCGGAGCTGTCTTCGCTCCCTACCGCTGGTTGCGTCCCACAGCCGCGCTGAATTGTCATCGCTTCCCGTCAGCACAGTACGGCCATCGGGCGAGAAGGCTACCGACTCGACCCAACCGGAATGGCCCTCGAACCGCCGCAGCTCCTTGCCGCTGGCCGCGTCCCATAACCGCGCGGTTTTGTCCCAGCTTCCCGTCAGCACGTAGCGGCCGTCGGGCGAGAAGGCTACCGAGCTGATCTCTCCAGAATGGCCCTCGAACAGCCGCAGCAGCTTACCGTTCGATGCATCCAACAGCCGCGCTTTCTCGTCCCAGCTCCCCGTCAACACGTATCGGCCATCGGGCGAGAAGGCCACCGAAGAGACCGGATCGGAATGGCCGCCATGGCCGTCGGAATGCCACACGCCGTTGAATCGCCAGGTTTCCTTTCCGTTGCGCGCATCCCACAGCCGCGTTGTCCCGTCCCAGCTCCCCGTCAGCACGGATTGGCTGTCGCGCGAGAAGGCCACGGATTCGACAGTGCCGGAATTCCCCTCGAACCGTCGTATTTCCTTGCCGCTCGCCAAGTCCCACAGCTGCGGTGTCCGCGTGCCTCCCGTCAACGCAGTTCGGCCATCGCCCGAAAATGCCACCGATTTGACCCAGACGGTTTGCCCTGCGTACTCTGTGTGCCCCTCGAACCGCCGTATCTCCTGGCCGCTCCGGGCGTCCCAAAGTCGTGCTGTCTTGTCGTCCCTCCCTGCCAGGACATATCGTCCATCGGGGGAGAAAGCCACAGACTCGACCCAACTGGAATGGCCCGCAAACCTCCGTATCTCCTTTGCGCTGCTCGCATCCCACAGCCGCGCGTCTCTGTCTACGAGGCTCCCCGTCAGCACGAATCGGCCATCCGGCGAAAAGGCCACGCCGGAAACCGACAGGGTATGGCCTCCAAACCGCCGCAGCTCCGCGCCGCTGGCCGCGTCCCACAGGCGCGCGGTCTGTCTCCGCTGCCCGTAAGCAGGTTACGGCCATTCGGCGAGAAGGCCACGGAAAAGACAAATCCGGTGTGACCTGCGACCCGTAGCGCCTCCTTGCCGCTGTCCGCGCCCCACAGTCGCACCGTATCGTCCGAGCTCCCCGTCAGCACAGTGCGGCCATCGGGCGAGAAGGCCACCGACCACACAATGTCAGTATGACCTTCAAACCGCCGCAGTTCCTTGCCGCTGGTTACATCCCACAGCCTCGCCGTGTCGTCGTAGCTCCCCGTCAGCACAGTGCGGCCATCGGGTGAAAAAGCCACCGCGGTGACATAGCCGGTGTGGCCTTCAAACCGCCGCAGCTCCTTGCCGCTGGCCGCGTCCCACAGGCGCGCGGTCTTGTCCTCGCTTCCCGTCAGCACACTGCGGTCATCGGGCGAGAAGGCCACCGAACTGACACCGCCGGTGTGGCCTTCAAACCGCCGCAACTCCTTGCCGCTGGCCGCTTCCCACAGGCGCGCGGTCTTGTCCTCGCTTCCCGTCAGCACACTGCGGCCAGCGGGCGAGAAGGCCACCGAACTGACACCGCCGGTGTGGCCTTCGAACCGCCGTAGCTCCCAACCGCTGGTCGCGGCCCACAGTCGCGCCGTCTTGTCGCGCTCCCTGTCAGCACAGTGCGGCCATCGGGCGAGAAGGCGATGGACGTCACCACATTGGAGTGGCCCAACTGCACGATCAACCGCGCATGTTGGGTCGTCTGCGCGCCCGCAGTAAGCGCGCCAAAGGCTACCGCCGACACCCACAGCCGAAGCATTCTTTGCGGAAACCGCGTAGCGCTCAACAGGAATCTCCTTCTTCAGCTCCGAAACGCTCAAATTGTACTGCTAGTCGCCCGCTGTGAGTTGTTGAGACGATTTCATCCCGGAATGCCCCAACCGATTTGCGCACGGATATCGCCAGCCGCTCCAGTCTTCACCTGCCGTTGTTGCTGACTCGTCAGCGAATCCGGACGGAGTGCAGGACAGAACGTGGGGGCGTACCGAAAACCCTATGCGTTTGGAAGTTATAAGTTTCTGATTCTGCGGGAACATCTCAGACCGATTGGGGCGTTCTGAAATCATGTGTTTGCGGAATGGGCTGGTCGAGACAGGCAAAGACTCCATCGATTAATAAGCAAATTCATCTATGTTCTTACACCTCAGCGCTGGCTGGGTAAAGGCAACGGACCATCCCATGAATAGGCGGCATCAAACCGCGGATGTGAGAGCAATCGCCTCAAAGACCTCCGCAAGGCGATTCAATGCCGAAACCGGTCACAACAGCCCGGTCTCGGCACCATAACATATCGCAACGACATCGATTATTTCTTCGGCGGAATCACCGGCAAGAGCACGTAAGGCGCATGCTCCGGAGCAATATGCAGGGTGGTGCGGCCGCCAAAGATCTTCGCCGGACGGTCACGCGGTTCATTATGAAGGAACGGACCACAGCCCTTCAGCTCGTTCTTGAAATGCGGCAGCTTGACTCCGGTCTTATCCGCGAACTCGTAGTCCTTGCCGCGGACCGACAGCGCGATCCGGTAGCCAGCCGGAACGACAATAGAGGTCGGCCAGATTTCCACGTCGAGTTCCACGGGGACGCCGGGTTTGAGTGGCTGAAGTTCATCGTGGGTATGATACGGCCGGTAGGGTTGCGTCAACTTAGCATCCAGCTTGCGATGCGAAGCCCGCAGCCAGCCCTGGGCGACCGGCGTGTGCGGGTCGATGGCCCCATGAAACACAACTTCGCGCAGGTCGGGTGTGTAGACCTTGAACACCAGGAACAGATCGGCATCGGTCGTACTCGAGGAGACAAAAAGCTTGGCGGCCATCGGGCCGGTGATTTCGGTTTCCTGTTGCAACGGAGCGGAGATAAACTCCAATCCCTTGCCCATCGCCTCGAACTCGAGTTTGGCTGGAGTTCTTGGCCGGGTCGGTGGCCAGCATTGCCGGGTCGGGTGCAGATAAAACTTGGTCCACTGGGTACGCGCAATCGGCCACTCGTTTTCGAAACGCTCCACAAACTTCTCGCCGGGATGGCGCACCTGCAACTGCACCTTGGGCCGCTTATCCCAGCCGTTGTTCTCGCCTTTGAGGAAATGGGCGAAGAACTGCTTTTGTATGTTGACGCCGTAATCGGTATAGAAGTGCGTCCAGTGCTCGATGCCGTGCATCTCCAGCCATTTCTGGCTGGATGCGGCGCGCACAAAGCGATTCGGTGTTGCCGCGCGGATGCAGCCCTGTCCCGCCCCAATTTCCGGCTGACAGGAACGGCACTTTGACCTTGTCCCATTCCGGCGACCGGTCGCGGTGGTACTGATCGTCCAGCGGATGAGCCAGAATCTATCGCCAAAATCGCAGCGGTTCGGCGGCCAATTGCTTGTCGGAGAATGTCTCGTCGCCGCACACCAGTTCGCCGGTCACCACGCTGCGCGGACCGCGCTCACCCAAACCGTATTGCACGCTCTTGACCTGAACGTCGTACCAGGCGGCCCAGAACGTGGAAACCATGCCGCCGTGATGGGTGGAGTCGCGGTACCAATCGGCGGCTCCCTCCCAGGCGCACATGGCCGCCAGATGGGGCGGCTGCTTGGAGGCGACCTGCCACTGATTCATGGCGTAATAGGAGATGCCGTTGATTCCAACCTTGCCGTTGGACCAGGGCTGAACCGCGGCCCACTCGATACACTGATAAAAATCCTCGGTCTCGCGAGGCGAGAAACAGTCAACGAAGCCCGGCGAACGGCCGCAGCCGCGGGAATCGACGCGGACGACTAGCATAGCCCTCCGGAACCCATTTCTCGGGATCGAGCAACTTCCCAGTTCTGGTACTTGTTCGTCGAGCCATACGGAACATCCGGATCGGGCGGCGATCATGATGTTCCAAGCGCCGGGATAGCCTTCCTGGAAAGAAAGCCCTTTCGCATACGGGCCGTAGGTAATGATGACCGGATATTTGCCGTTTTCTATGGGCCGGAATACGTCGGCTTTCAGAACAAGTCCATCATCCATCTTGATCGAGACATCCCAGTCAATCTGCATTCCGTCGCGAATCTCACTGCGAGTAGCACTCATAGTGATCTTCCCCTTGCGATTTCGAAAGAAAATATCGAATAGTTCTGGTTACCCTCAAAGATTTCTTATTCACTCAAGACAACCCCGGTTAGTTGGCGGCCAAAGTCGGAACTTCCACTCCTTCCCTCTGGCGGGCTCTGGCTGCTCCTTGCGTGCCATCCTTTGTGAGTTGTTCAAGGTTCTGACCCTTAGGCTCGATGCCCAACCAAATCGTCGCCAAGCCGGCGATCAAGGAACCCATGCCCAGGAACACCCAACACGTGGTCATCATGCTGCTCGCCACGAAGAAACCGATCGCGTAGCTGCCGATGGCGCCGCCAATGCGCCCCAGACCCATGGCGGTCGAGGCTCCCAGCACGCGGATGTGCACCGGGTAAACCTCAGGCACGTAAATCGTGCTGCCACAGAGGCCCATTTCCATGAAGAACTGATAGATAGCGGCGATCCAGAAGAAATACATCGCGCGTGGGTCCCAATCGGGAAGAAAAGCATAATGCCGGCCATCGAGAAGCCCAAGGCGATGAAGAGCTTGCGGCCGACCTTCTCGCTCAGGAAGTACACCGGAAACGCCCGGCGATGGAGAAGAAGGAGATGTACAGCATGTTCTTGACGGCCTGCTGCACCGGCAATCCGTAGAACTTGACGAAGAACTGCGGGATCCAGAAGTTCATGCCCCAGGACGCCATCAGAGGCAGTACCCAAAGCATCCAGGTGTGAATCGTGCGGCGGCGCATTTCGGGCGTGAACAGATCACGGAAAACGGCCGGGGGAAGCATCGGCAGCGGCGGTTCGTCCTGCACCGCAACACGGGAGCGTTCTATCGCCTCGTCGGAGATGTGCAAATAATGGAGCGCCTTCCTGGCCTCGGCAAAGCGGCCGCGATTGGCCAGCCAGCGGGGAGATTCCGGCACGTTACGCCGAATCCAGAAGACCAGCAAAGCTGGCACCACGCCTACGAAAAACAGCCCCCGCCAACCCCATCTCGGAAGCACCACCAGAGCGGCGGAAGAGGCAATAAAGGTGGCAACCGGCCAGGCGATGGGCAAGGCTCCTCCGGAATAACCCCGGATGCGCGCCGGAGCAAACTCGGCCAAGATGGAGGCATCGACGGGTATCGACCCACCTATTCCCAACCCGGTCAGGAAGCGCGCGCCGAGCAGAAAAGCCAGCGAGGGGGCCAAACCGCAAACACCGGAAAGAACCGAGAACATCAGGAGGGTTACGGTAAAGGCGATCTTGCGGCCCCACTTGTCGGCGATCCATCCCCAAGCGAACGATCCAAGACCATGCCGACCAACGTGGAGAAGCCGAGGGAACCTAGTTGTTGGGGCTTCGCGCCGAACTCCTTGGCAATGCCCGGCATGGCGAATCCCAACAGATAGGCATCGCCGGCATCGAACAACGACGCCAGGGCGGCAATGATGATTACCCCGACCAAGGGTCGCGTTATCGGCGATTGAGTCGATCGCGTGTCCGACGATTCGGAAAGTGAGTGTCTCGCCGTTGGCGGATTGTTTTTCCATATACACCCCCTCCATCCAAGATCACGTTCAGTTCAACTTGCAGCTACCGACCGCTTCTGGGGTTGATTTGCCTGGGTGAAAACCGCCGCTGAGTGTGGCGGCGATCTCTACCTGTCTGTGCTTTACATACCCCTCGACCCGAGAAAGTGATCATAATATTGCGCTCGCCAGTGCGGGAGCAGCGAAAGAAGGCGGCGAGCATAACCCGATTCCCATATGCTTACAAGTAACTACTTAGTAAACATAGCGTAGCTTGAAAACTGAACGTCATAGCGATGATTAAGGAGAATGGCCCTGAATGGGCAGGTGATCCCGGGTCTCTACTGTGGAGGTGAGTCAGCCGGTCGACTTAGGGAGTAGCCGAAAACAGGGATTTCGGAACATGTCCGATCCTGCATCGCCCCCAATGTCTTACGACATAAGGTGCACGTCCTGCAAGTCCCTCGAATGAGGGCTTCGTGGTTACCACAGGCCTATGAGCTTCCACCACAAGCTGCCAACCCCAATCCAGATAGCCAAGTTAATAAGCGAGACCAGGAAGCCGAACTTCCACCATGTAGTCTGATCCACATAGCCTGCGCCGAAAAAAATAGTAGCGGGAGAAGCCGAATAATTTGTCAGTGCCGTGCACAGACTGGAAGCACATGCCAGTGAGAGAGCGACCGGATACTTCGGAGCACCGGCGGCAACCGCCAGCGTGGCGAAGGCGGCATACATAGTACAACGTGCGGCGCCAGTCCCGCGAATCCGTAGTGCGCAAAAAAATAGACCGCAACCACCATGACGAAGGCCACACCCCAAGGCACCCCTCTGAGTTTGGCCGATACTACAGACGCGAACCAGGTAATGAAACCAAATTTGGCCACTATTGAGTATTGAATAATATACTGACATTTCTGGGAGATTGTGCTACTCTGCCGTGCATGGGCAATCCAGCGGGAGTTCGCAGAGATTTTGACGCATTGGAGCAGCGGCGACTGGAGGCGGCGCGGCTGCTGGAGAAGGGATATAGCCAGTCCGAGGTGGCGCGGCGCGTAAAGGCACATCGGCAATCGGTAGGTCAGTGGGCTCGGCAACTGCACGAAGGCGGACGGCGAGCGCTAAAGAAGGCCGGACGAGCGGGTCGCAAACCGCGCCTACAGGGTGAAGACCTGCGGCGAATCGAGCGTGGTCTGAAGCGTGGCCCACAAGCACTCGGATATGAAACCAGCCTATGGACGTCGGCGCGAGTGGCCCACCTGATCGAACGCGAATGCGGGGTGAAGTACCACCCCTCGCAGGCATGGCGCATCTTGCGGCAACTCGGTTGGAGTTGCCAGCGACCAACCGGACGCGCCTTGGAGCGGGACGAAGCCAAGATTCAGCAGTGGAAACGGGAACGCTGGCCGGAGTTAAAAAAAAGGCCAAAAACGAAGGCCGCACCATCGTCTTTATCGACGAAAGCGGATTGAGCGAGCGCCCGCATCGCTGCCGCACGTGGGCTCCACGGGGCCAGACGCCCGTGTTGCAGTACCACTTTAATTGGAAGACGTTGTCAGCCATGGCGGGGGTAACGTGGTGGAACTTCTACTTCCGACTGTTTCCCGGCAGCATCCGCAGTCCGCAGGTGGTCGAGTTTCTCTCCCATTTGCTGCGGCACATTCCCGGCAAGTTGTTAATCATCTGGGATGGGCTGAAAAGCCATCGCGGTCGTTTGGTCTGGGACTTCGTGCGCGAGCAGCGAGGGCGCATCTGGTTGGAATTCCTGCCCGCCTATGCTCCGGAACTGAATCCGGTCGAGTATCTGTGGTCGCACTGGAAGCAGCACGAGCTACCGAACTTCTGTCCCAAGAGTTTCGGCGAACTGAGCCACTACGCCCGGACGGCACTGCGCCGGATGCGGCGACGGCCTACTCTGGTTATGGCTTTTTGGGAACAGGCAGAGCTATTTCCATTGTAAGTATATTATGCAATGTTCAATAGTCCAGCCAGCCCGATGAGTCCTCCTAACCACATGAATATGTCCCAGGCCGCATGCTCTTCCAGCACGTCCTTCCATTGAATTACCCCGGTAAGAAGCATCAGTCCCATGCCCACAAAGCCGACATAGGTAGCATCCAGCTTGGTAAAGGTCGAAGTTGCCCACAAGCCTACGGTAAAAATGAATATGGCGAGCATCCAGAGTTCACGCGGTGTGATAGTGCCCATGGCGGCAAGCTCACGGCTCGCTATGATTTTGGCTTCCGGGGTGTCACGTAGTTCCGGCGGGTAGAACTTGTACAAAAACAATGGGATGACCAGTAAGGAAAGCAGCCCGGAACTACACCGGCTTCGAGCCAAAGACTCCAACTGAGTTCGATGTTCAGCGTCTTTTTCGCGAGTTCCGCGATGAGGGAGTTGGAGGCCATGGCGGTCAAAAACATCGCCGAAGTCGCGCAGTTCGCGTAAAAGGCGGAGAGCGCAAGAAAGGAGCCCACCGTTCTGTTGGTTGAGCCCGGCCGAGATCCCAAGGCGATGATGAGACTTTTGGTTATGGGAAGCATGACGCCGCCTGCCCGCGCCGCATTGGAGGGCATGGCCGGGGCAAGAATCAGATCAGTAAAAGATAGAATATAGGCCAGCTTTAACGTGTTACCCCCAAAGGTTCGGGTAAGCCAGAAGGCGATCCGCCGCCCCAGTCCGGTCTTGACAAAGCCAATTGTGAATTGGAATGCCACAAAGACCAGCCAGACTGTCGGGTTGGCCCAAAAACCTAATGCCTCTGGTAGCGTGGCCATTCTAAGCGTCACTGTAAGAACTACGCTCACCATGACAACGGCAGCACTGGTAATAGGACGGAGTACGAATCCTAGAATCGTGCCGAAGAAGAGTGCGAACATTCGCCAGGCTACGAGTTTGAGGCCTGCCGGGGGCGGCAGGAACCACAAGACGGCCGTACTAGCGATGCAAACAAGTCCTTTCGCCCAGCCGCGCGTTAATATAAAAACGCTTGCTGCCGTGACCCGTTTGGCTGTTGCCGCTGCACTCGGCGCGGGCATACTGACTCCTTGTAATGACCTGCTGAACGCTCTAAGAGAATCGCGAATTCAGTTATTGCTTCACTGAGTTATAGACATTCCGTCCACGAGGATCGCATCCATGGTTTGAGCTGTTCCGCAGTGAGTTCTAGTCCGGTCCCAGGAGCGCAAGGAACAGTGATTGTGCCATCGTCATTGACGGCTGGCTCTCCGGCCAGGGCCAACAAGGGATTTGGCGTCACATCGACCTCCATAAAGGGGTATGGCATTGGACCGCCGCCACGGCGGCCTTCCAGCACGGCAGCCATCTGCAGCGAAGCATGGTAATTGATGGTCGTGCCGAAGACGTGCGGCATGACCGGCAGGTCGAAGGCCTGTGCCAGCGCTGCCACTCGGCGCATGCCGCTGTAGCCGCCGCAAACCGTCAGATCGGGTTGAACAACTGCGAGGCAGTTGGCGACAAAGAATTCGCGGTATGCCGCCAGACTCCCGAGCGCCTCGCCCCCGGCAACGGCCGTTGGCACAATGCGCGTGAACGCCTGGTAGCCCGGCAAGTCTTCCGGAAGCACGGGCTCTTCAATCCAGAGAAGGCCAGCCTCATCCATGCGCCGGGCCGCCTCGATTGCCGCCGGGGCTGTGTAGCCGCGATTGAAATCGACCATCAGCGCCACATCGGGTCCCAGTTGTTTGCGAAGCGCAATGGCCATGGCACCGTCGGCGCGCGGGCTGGATCCTCCGCGCGGCTTTATACCGCGGAATCCGCGGCGACGATAGCCTTCGACCTCTGCTTCAAAGCGGGCGTAGGGAGAGTTTCCCGGAATCATGAACGGACCGCTGGCATAGGCAAACACCCGGTCGCGGACGGCACCGCCGAGCAGCGCCGCGACGCTGATGCCCTGAGCTTTCGCACTGATGTCATGCAGGGCCAGGTCGACAGCGGAGATACCCATCGTGCCCACGCCGCGACGATCATAGTTGAGAACAGCCGTCATGGCCTGCCAGAGCCTGCCGGTCTCCAAGGGCGATTGACCGAGGAGTATCCGTGCAAGCCGGCTGCGAATGAAGGCGGCGGCGGGATGCGGAGCGGCCCCCACATCGCCCCAACCGGTGATGCCGGCGTCAGTGACAACCTCAAGCATCAAAAATTCGCGCTGCGTCATATAAGTCACTGCATTGCCGATAGGTTCCGCAAGAGAAAATCCAACATGATAGCCACGGATCTCGGTGATCTTCATGAACGCCGTTTCTCCTTTGTTGTTAACACACTGAGCTCATGAGGATGCCTTGGGGCGTCAACTCTAACAGAGCCCTGTGGGGATGACACACGTATAGCATTCCGTCCCGCAAGCTTCGCTAGTTTGGAATGCGCCCCCATGATACTGAACCAGCTGGCCTCCAGGTGTTTCTTTTTTGACGTACCATCGCTGCTTTCCATCGAAGCCCTCAAGATAGGCACTGTTGGTCGAGTTCCTGGCCGAGCGGATTGTTCGTACCCTTGCGAGCCTTTGCGACCGGGAGCGCCGGCGCCCGCCTATTCGTCGTTCCGCCCCGTTAGGAACTTACTCATGGGACAAACCTATTTTGGCTAGGTGAACTTCTGAACAGCAGCTCGGAAAACCAGCAGCAATTCTGGGAATCTAAGCCGCCAGTCAGGAGTAAATGGGCCATGCCTTACCGCAAACTCTCAACCGACGATTTTCCAGCGGCTCCGTGAAAACGGCGTGAGCTGGCGCTACTACTATCAGGACAACAGCATCTTCCTGTCACAGTTCTCCAACTGGCCGATCGATCAGGGGAACGTGTATCCGCTTTCCAGCTTCTTTACGGATGTGCAGAATGAGAGCACGCTGCCGGCAGTGTTGTTCATCGAACGCGGCGGCACGGTGGACCTGGACGAGCATCCGAACAACAACATTCAGAAGGGAGCGGCGGTTGTCGCAGGAGTGGCCAATGCCCTGCTGGGCAGTCCTTCGTGGGCTTCGTCGGTCTTTATCCTCACTTATGACGAGGGAGGCGGCCTTGCTGATCACGTTCCTCCGGCTGTTATGCCGCCGCCGGACAATATCGCGCCGATTACGATCAAAGGCGACGCGTCGTCAGACTTCAGCTTGTCCGGATTCCGCGTGCCTTTGATCGTGGTTTCGCCATGGGTGAAGCGGCACTACGTTTCGCACGTGGTCCGGGATTACACCGCGATACTCAAGTTCATCGAGACGCGCTTCGGGGTTCCATCGCTCACCGCGCGCGACGCCATACAGGACGATATGTACGAGTTCTTCGACTTCTCGGTGCCTAACCCGACAGTGCCTTCGCTGCCTGCGCAGCCTATAAACGGGAAGTGCAGTTATGCGCTGGAACTTGTACCAGGCCCGTGATCGCGCAAAACGCGAGGCGGCTTACTTGGAGCATTGCCGCGGCAGCCTCCTCGCGGCAATGCAGTTCCTCGATGCGATTCGACTGCGAAGCTGAGCACCGGAACCGCCAACCGCTTCAGCAGGTTTACATCGCTGGCTCGATTCCAGTTGTGATTGTCCTCGACCCTTCAGTTCCGTTGACTGCCTAAAAGACGGTTCGCTGGACAAGTGCATAGCCCGGTTCGCCGAGCGGCTGCTCGAAGTTGCCGAAATGAGCGGAAATGCGGCACACCAGGATGAGAATTGACTTAGTAATCTTGAACTTACATAATTAGCGCGTGGGTGTTGGAGTTCGCCCTTAACCGCCCCCAGCGGGGCAGATGACTCCTACAAGGGAATCTTCTTGTGAGGGTCGTTTGTCGTCGCCAGTCCAAATCCTTCCCAAGACGATTTCCCCAACACAGGCAAACTCGACGCGAACGGTTCTACTCGCACGACGCACCCTGTGCAGAGGAAGAAGTCATGGGAAACGACACCAGGGGCGTTTTAAATCCTTACCAGGAACGGCACCTGCAGGTGGCTTTGCACGAAGCCGATCGCCTGCTTTCGGACATTGAGCAGGTACTGAACTCTGCTGGATCAAAATCGCCCTTCCCCAAGTACGTTGTCGATCTTACCCCTGCCCAACGAAAGACGATCGAGGACTACATCGGCCGCATTCGCGTGCGCCTGGTACGCGTGCTGGAAAGCCAAGACATTGAACCTGAATCTCCTTCCATCCCGGCCAGCCGTGCGATTCACAGTGCGCTGACATTTATCGACATCGCGGTTGAGGAGCTTAAACCGCGTTACATGCGGGGCTACGGAGAAGTGCCGCCAGCGGCAGCGGCTGAACTCAACGGCATCGTAGGCGAGCTAAGCGCGCTGGTTCAGCAATTGGATTGCTATGTCACGCAGGGCGGACAGGATCTGAAGCAGCGCCTGGCGCAGCTTGAGCGTGCCGGGGCTGAGGTTGAACTGCCGAAAGAGGTGGAGCGGATCATTTCCGAACATGGTCTAGTCGAGTTCCGCTCCGCTTTGGCGATGGTGCTCAGTCGGCTGGAGGATTCCAGCTTCGAGATCGCATTTTTCGGTCGCGTCAGTTCGGGTAAGTCGTCGTTGCTCAATGCCGTCCTGGAAACAGAACTCCTGCCGGTGGGGGTTACCCCGATCACGGCGGTGCCCACGCGCATTGTTTACGGTGATGCTCCGGGGCTGATCGTTTGGTTCCCCAACCGCGCACCGGAGCGGTACGACATCAGTCTTCTGGGCGAGTTTGCCTCAGAACAACACAACCCGGGCAATACCAAGCACGCTACCCGCATCGTGGTGCAGTTACCGTCTGCACGGCTGAAGGACGGAGTTGCTTTTGTGGATACACCCGGTCTGGGCTCGCTGGCGACCACTGGCGCAGCCGAAACCATGGCTTATCTACCGCACTGTGACCTGGGCGCAGTGCTGATCGACGCCGGTGCCGCTCTGTCAACCAGTGACCTGCAGACGATCGACGCGCTGTACCAAGCGGGCATTCCGGCCCAGGTGTTGCTCAGTAAAGCCGATCTGCTTTCACCACAGGATCTGGATCGCTTGCTTACGTACACGACTGAACACCTCGCATCCGAAGTGGGAATCAGCCTCGCGGTGCACCCAGTCAGTGTTATGGGCGCCTATCACGATCTCCTGACTCGTTGGTTTACGCAGGAGATTGTTCCTCTATTCTCCCGCTGCCAAGAGCTGCGGGCGGCCTCAGTACGCCGGAAGGTTGGCGCGCTGCGGCAGGCAGTTGAGGCAGCGCTGCTTAGCCGTCTGCGGCATTCCGAACAAATGCCGGGTGGCGCCGGGATAGATACTCGGGTTCTGGATGCCGATCTACGAAAGACAACCGCACGCTTTGAAGAGGCAAGCGAGGCCTCAAATCGCATCGCCGATTCGCTTCCTGCGCTTGAGCAAAGAGTCTTTGCGCGGG
>CAWJGD010000006.1:0-101615 GCA_963842345.1 uncultured Acidobacteriota bacterium | reverse complement strand
GCATCAGAATTCCTCCAACGTTAATTTACATGGAGCAGGTTCGTCCGGTCCTCCGGGGTTAACGCGTGCAGCATAACGAGGAATGCAGCGTTGGTCCAGCCAAAGCCCACGACATTCGCCTGGTAGCCGGCCGTGACATTTGCTTCCGTGGTGCGCGTCACTACGTTGTATTTCTCTCTGATTGTGCCCTCACGCCGATAGCTCTCGAACACGGTCGCCAGGAACTTCTTTGATACACGGTCCGCTTCGGAGTTGAAGCCGTAGCGGCGCATCCCCTCCACGGCGATCATCTGCAGCGGCGCCCAACCGTAGGGCTTGTCCCACTGCACGCCGGTCACCTGGCTGCTCATAGCGATTCGCCCGACTGCTCGAAAGCCGCCAGCTTCCGCACCACGGCCTTCGCCTGCTTGGGAGTGGCGAGTCCAACCGAAAGCGGATAGGACGTGGATTAATAGTCGTATGTGGACCCGCTGCGTTCTCCAGGTCGTAATCGAAAAACATCCCCTTGGCCGGATTCCAGAGATAGCGATTGACCAACTTCTTGCGGTAAGGGCCTGCGCGCGCCACCTGAGCGCTTCCTTGCTGTCCCCAGAAGCCGGGCCATCTCGGCCAAATCCACTTCAGCCTTGTAAAGTAAGCTGTTCAGACAGACCGGCGCATAGTGGTGCGCTGATCCGCCGAACGGGCCGAAGCGAAACGAGATATCAAAACCTGATTCACGCATGGCGCGGTCGCCCTTGTAGTAGGCGGCTGTAAAACGCACCAAGCGGCTCTCGACGCACGGTCTTTCGCCGCAGAGCGGCACGCGCAGCTCCGGTCCAATGCCCGCGATGGGCGTGGGAGCAAGGTATCCGGTGTACACCTGCGGATGTCGCACCAGCCAGTCGGCAACGTTGGCATAGTATTCCGGATGATCGGCGACCTCCGGGACGGGCCCCTCGCCCACATCGAAATAACGCGAAAGTCCAGTTGAACCCGCGAGCTTTGGCGCATGGGTCCATAGCGCATAATCGCGCTTCGCGTACTGGTAAGCACGTGCCAACCACTCCCGGTTCTGGAGTCCGGCAGCCTTATCGGCGGCATACTGTGCCATCACCATAGAGGTGAGGAACGGCGGCTGTGAGCGTGTGAGATAGTAAGTACGGTTAGCATTGAGCACTGCCCCGTAATTCTCGATTTCATAGAAGAAGTTCTCGACCATGCCGCGCGCCAGATCTCGCCTGCCATCTTCCAGCAGTCCGCGGATTATGAAGTAACTATCCCACCCGTACATCTCGTTGAACCGGCCGCCCGGAACCACGTATGGATTGGGAAGGAAAAGAAGACCCTGGATTGGCAGTTGCCCCGGCATGACTTCGCCGAGATGCATAATCTGCTCAGGCAATCGCTGAACGCGAACCTGGCATTTCTTCCCGAGGTCCGCGACCTCCGACGGCGCGACAACCGCACTCGGAAGATAGAGCACAGTCTGGGCGTCAACGCCGAGCTTCGGATCGACAACCGACGAGCACTCGTTCATGGAGCGCCGAAGCGTGTCCCATGTGTTGTGGATGTAGTCGAGAATATCCGCTTGGGCAGCAGGCGCGGGCTGCGGCAAGCTCGTGAACGACTGCGGAGTTCGAGCAGATGCGGCACTCTGTCCGAAGAGCGATACCGCACCGAGCAGGAAGATAACTGTTAGCCGGCGAAGCCAATTGTTCACCATGCCCTCCCCGCTGGCGCTGAAATCGTTGCTCTTACATTCGCGCGAAATCAATATATCCGCGCTGGACATCCGTGCTCAGCAGCTTTACCCGCAGCTTGTCTCCAACATCCACTCCCTGTTGCCCATGCGCCAACAATCCCTCTACATGGGGCTGCAACACGCGAACAAAGGTTCCGTGTGGAGTCACTCCCGTAACGATCGCATCGAAAACTTCGCCGATTCTGCTCGCTCATTGCGACCGCCGCGATCCGCTTCGACATTTCCCGCTCAACCTTCCGCGCCGCGTCTTCTTTCGAGGTACAGTTGGCGGCAATTGCGGCCAACTCATCGTCTGAATATGGAGCGGACTGCTTCGCGAGTACGGCCTTGATCAGCCTCTGGGTGACAAGATCGGCGAAGCGCCGATTGGGAGCCGTAGAGTGGGTGTAGTCCTGAACGGCGAGGCCGAAGTGTCCTTGCTCAGGATCGCCGGGGCGTTCCAGAACATACTCACCCGGCCCCATCAGTTTGATCACGGCCAACGACAGATCGGCGAAGTGGTCCGGATCAGCGGCCTTACGCTTCATCAAGAACTCGTTCAGCGCCTTGGAATCCGGCTCGGCGGGTAGCTGTTCACCTTGCTGTGCTGCAAGCTCCACGATTCGGTTCCAACGCTCGGGGGTTTTCACCACGCGCCGGATGGAGGAAACTTGCAGTAACATGCGGGCGACCACCCCATTCGCCGCGATCATGAAATCTTCAATAAGTTCCGTGGCACGGTTCTTCTCCTGTTTCACCACGCCCACAACTTGCTGGTTAAGTACCACCGGGCGGACTTCGGTGGTCTCGATATTGAGCGCACCGTGCCGATACCGCTCATTCCTAAGGGCCTGGGCGACCTCATCCTGCAGGCGCAGCTGAGATTGCAATTCGGCTGAGGCTGCTACTTTAACCGGAGCGGCGCCTTTACTCTCGAGCCAAGCCCCCACAGCGTCATAAGTGAGCTGCGCTTTATTGCGGACGACCGCGCGATATACCTCGCTCGAGTTGACGCGACCATCCCGGTCAACCACGAACTCGATTACCAGGCTGAGTTTATCCGCCCCCTCCAGCAGCGAAGTCGCGCCGGTCGAAAGCTGCTCGGGCAACATCGAGAAATTCCGTATACCTGTATAGACCGTTGTCGTTTCTTTCGCGGCATGCTGATCGATGGCCGAGTTCTTCGGGACGAACGTATCGACATCCGCGATTCCTATCAGCACCCGCGTCTCACCAGTGGGCAACCGCTCAGCTACCTCAATCTGATCGAGATCCCGCGAGGTATCGTTATCGATCGAAGACCAGAGCAGATTGCGCAGATCGCGGATCGCTCCTCCCGGCGCCACCGTTGGCGGGTGCGCTGCCAATTGCGAAAGCTGCTGCTCAACTTGCGGAGGGAATTCCGGCTCAAAGCCGTTCTCCAGCATGGCTTGTTTGGCTGCCGCCTGAAGGTCGAAGTGGGAAACATGAATAGTGTTCATGTGTGTCTGAATTCCTACGGGTGCGCGGAGAATAGTTCGAGGCTGGCTAGGCCTTATAAGGGTCTGCTGCAGGACAGCGGGATCACATAAGGTCCTTCAGGGATGACGGCCACGCGGCGATCGTTATGTGCCCTCAAACTCTCCATGACACAGGCCGATGGCGATTCGATCACGGTGACTCCTGTAAGCGCCTGCTGGTCTTTCGTCAGCCCGTCGGTGTAAAGAAAAATATTGGCTTTTTTCATGGCCTTGACCTGCATCTCCGTCTCCCATTCATCGATCGCGGCGTACTTTTTTCCGATAATTCCACGGAGAAACTTTTCAGGTCCCAGGCTAGTGAGGCACTTTTGCGCTTCAGCATATTCGGGCGATCCAATTCCCTCGGAGCATGCGGAAACAATGATGAGGTCACCGCCCGGTTCAAGTATGTCGATGGCGCCCACCATTCCCTTGACCGTCTGGTAATAAGTCTTATCCAGCGGGTAGCCCGCGGAACTGGTCACGACGGTCTTGAACGTTGAGTCCAGACGGACCTCGGCATAGCGCCGCATGAATGAAACGGATTCCAGGTGACTCGCTTCGATTTCGCCAAAGTTGACAAAGGATATCCGGCGGTCCTCATCGATAACCGTATTGACAGCCAGGCACCTTCCCACCATCTTCACTATTTCAATCTGGGCAACATGCAAAGGATTGCCTTCGATAACACAGTTCGCAGCCCGGCAATCCTCCAGTATCCGCGCACTGTGGAACGAGCGGATCGTCGTTTCATGAGCAACGCCCGGAGCGACAATTTTTCTTCCGCCGGAATAACCGGCCATGAAATGCGGCTCCACCAACCCCACGACGATACGGAGATCGGCCTGGAGAAAGCGGCGGTCGATCCGGGCTTCGATGCCGTTCGATGTAGTACCTATGTATTCATGATCCTCATCCCGCCGCGCATAATGGTTGGCGACGGTGACGGCGCCGAGGACCCA
This sequence comes from uncultured Acidobacteriota bacterium, assembly GCA_963842345.1. Classification (GTDB taxonomy): domain Bacteria; phylum Acidobacteriota; class Terriglobia; order Terriglobales; family Acidobacteriaceae; genus CAWBRT01. The sequence continues at coordinate 97,431 of CAWJGD010000006.1, read as the reverse complement.
GTCGTTTCCGACCAGTTCACGAAGCTCATCTCCTTCATTCGGCCGGTGGAGGCCCGTTGCAACGAGGACCGTGATGGAAGCAGGGGCGATTCCAGCCTGGATCAGTTCTTTTATCAGCGGAGTCAGAATCAGACCATTGGGTACAGGCCGGGTAATGTCACAGATGAGGATGCAACAGCCGCGGCAGCCCTTCGCCTCGTCACGCAGCGTTTTGCTGTTCACCGGATTCGCAAAGGCGGCCTTGATAGCTGCCTCAGGCTCTGGAAGGACGGGCATGGCCTTTTTTTGGATTAGCGTAACGTCTATATCCCCAGGAAGATCAAGAGACAATCCTGTTTTTCCATACATCATATTGATATTCATATCTGGTCCTCCGTTCACATACCGAGGTATGCCTCTCTAACTATATCGCTTTTCAGCAATTCCTGCCCTTTCCCCTCCATGACTATGCGGCCGGTTTGAAGAACATAGGCACGAGCGGAAATATCGAGGGCCTCATAGACATTCTGCTCGACAAGCAAAACCGTGACGCCGCGGGCATTGATGTCCTTGACGATAGCTGAAAATCTCCGAGACCAGTTTCGGCGCAAGTCCTAGCGAAGGCTCATCCAGTATAAGCAGCGAGGGATTCGACATGAGTCCCCGACCGATGGCCAGTTGCTGCTGCTCTCCGCCGCTGAAAGTCTCGGAGCGCTGTCCTTGCCGTTCCTTCAATATGGGAAACAGATCGAAGACGCTTTGCAAATACTTCTCGACGTCCGCCTTGGAGCGGACGGCATAGGCCCCTAACAGGAGATTGTCAAGAACAGACAGCCGGCCGAAGAGCCTCCTGCCCTCAGGGACCATGGAGATGCCAATCTTCACGATTTCATATGGCGGGGTCTGATGAATCGGGGCGTCCTTGAACAGAACCTCCCCTTTCCAGGGATGAAGAAGCCCCGCAATGGTTTTGACTATGGTGGATTTTCCTGCGCCGTTGGAGCCGATAAGGCTGACGATCTCTCCTTCGTCGATCTTGAAAGAAATATCCTGAACAGCCGGGAGCCCTTTGTAGCCCACGGAGACATTATTCAATGTGAGCACTGTACTTTTCCCCCAGATAGGCTTGAATGACTTCCCGGTCCGAGCACACTTCTTTCGGCGTCCCCTCCATGATTTTCTTGCCGCTGTTCAGGACAACTACACGGTCGGAGATCTGCATGACAGCTTCCATCACATGCTCGACTATGACCAGTGTCATCCCCTCGTCTCTGATTTTCCTGATTAGATCAAGGATCTCCCGCAACTCGACCTTAGTGAGTCCGGCCATGGCTTCGTCCAGCATGAGCAATCGCGGCTGGGTGGCAAGCGCCATGGAGACCTCCAACCTCTTCTTATCGGCAATGGTCAGCTCCGTCGCGAGGAAGTTCCTTTTTTCATAAAGACCAGCAAATTTCAGTATCTCGCCGGCCTTTTCCATGGCCGGTCGGATTCGGCGATAACGCAACAACGCACCCGTCGCAACGTTTTCGAGGACCGTCATGTCGCTGATCACCTCTACAATCTGGAAGGTGCGCGCGATACCAAGGTTGCAGACCTTGTCGGGCCGCATGCGTGTTATGTCCCTGCCGAAAAAAGAAGACGTTGCCACCGTCAGGCTTGTAGAAACCGGTTACACAATTGAACAGGGTTGATTTCCCAGCCCCGTTGGGACCGATAACGCTGACGATTTCCCCTTCCTCCACGGAGAAGTGGATATCATTGTTTGCAGCCAAGCCGCCGAACCGCTTGGACAACCCGGCGACTTTCAAACAGATTGCCTTGTTCATTTCAGTTTTCCCGAGATTCTCCGGAACTCCGTTGAGGCTGTTGTTCGATCTGGCATCGCTGCACTTCCTACGAATTAACGGACCTCTTCGCTTTCCCGCCTATCCTGGACAAAAGCTTCCAGACCCCGTCGGGGTAGTACATGGAAATTAACGTGATCAATAGCCCATAGATCAGCATGTCCACGCCTGTTCCCTTGTACCCGAGAGTGATACGCGTGTATTCCGATGCGGGCACCAGGATAGCCGCGCCGATCACTGGCCCCATTATGCTCCCCGCCCCTCCCAGCATCGAGATGAGAACAATCTGGACGGATGTAGCGAGTACCATGACACTCCCGGGATCGATGTAAAGAACATATTGAGCGTAAAATGTACCCGCCATGGCGCTCAGAAAGGCGCTTATCATAATAGCCATGAGACGGTACAAAACGACATTGACGCCCATGACTTCCGCGATCTTATGACTCTCCTTGATCGCGCGGAAGTAGTAGCCCATTTTAGAGGTGGCTACAAAATAACAAACAGCCAGAGACAATAGAAGAAAGGCAAGCATTATGTAGTAATAAGGCAGCTTCGAAGAGTTGAACAAAAAGTTGGCGAAAGATTCGTTCTGCATGGACAACGTCAGTCCTTCAGCCGCCCCTACTGTTTGCCAGTTGTTGAAAACGATCCTGACGATTTCAGCAAATGCGATGCTGGCGATCGCAAAATAGTGGCCCCTCAGGCTGGAACATGGATATCCGATCGCTGCCGCCACCAGAGCGGCGGCACACCCCCCGGCGACGAGCCCTATCCACGGGTTGACCCCATGGGCAACCGACAAATAGGAAGAAGTATATGCGCCGATGCCGAAAAAGGCAGCCTGCCCGAAAGAAAACATACCGGCGTAGCCGCCCATGATGTTCCATGCTACTCCCAGCATTGCGAACATGAACACAAGGATCATTACGTGAATATGAACGGACTGGCTGATAACCAGCGGAAAGGCAATGAGCAGCAATAGGGTGGCAACTCCCGCAATAACCTGCCGAATCGTAAAATTACGCATGCGCTACCATCCCAAGAGCCCTTTCGGCCTTATCCAGATTGTTATGAGATAAATACTGAAGACGATGGCGTACTTGTAAGACGGGTCAAAGAAGAAACCGCCTAATGTCTGCGCCAACCCTACCAGTATTCCAGCGATAAATGCCCCCTCAATGCTGCCGAATCCGCCGAGGGCCACGACACAAAAAGCGATAGTCCCGAACAGGCCCCCCACTTGGGGATAGATATAGTAATAAGTGGATAAAAAGGCCCCCGCGACTCCGACGAGGGCCGTACCGATTCCAAAAGACAACGAGTTGATGCGCTCAGTATTTATCCCCATTAGCAGGGCCGCATCGCGGTCCATCTCGGTCGCCAAAATCGCCTTGCCGGTCATTGTTTTCGTCATGAAAATCAACACGCAGACAGAAGCGATGATGCTTCCTACGGAAGCTGCAACTTTAGGAACACTGAGAGTGATACCGCCGATTTGCCACGTACCCTGTAGCATGGTTGCCGGCAACAGCCGGAAATCCGGGGACCAGAAAAAAACAGCCAGATTAGAGATAAAGATACTTATTCCGAAGGTCACTACCAACTGGGCCAGCATGGGGCCCTTCATTACCTTGCTGATAATGAGGCGGTAGATCAGCATGCCCATGACAAACATTCCGACAAAACATATGGGAATCGAAAATATGGGGTCGATGCCGTACAAGGTAAAGAGCCAGAACGAGGTAAACATGCCGAGCATCAGGAATTCGCCGTGGGCAAAGTTCACGATGTTCATGACACCCCAGATAAGCGTCAGGCCGATGGCGACCAGTGAATACATAAGGCCGATTAATAAACCATCGACAAGCTGCTGAACCAATTGATCAGGCATGGATCGGCTCCGCTCCTACTTTCTTCCGTTCCAGGCCGGGAACGGCCAGACCACCGGCTTCGAAGCCGCGTCAAAAGGCCAGATCGTTACATATTCCTGATTCTGTATCTGCACCAGCGTTCCCCTCGCGTAGATATTCTGATGGGATTGCGGGTCGAACTTGATCCCCTGCCACGGGTAAAGAACCTGGTTGCCGGTTATATTGGTCTCATTCAGCGCTTTCACAATAGCTTCCGGTTCCGTAGATTTCGCCCGATTGATGGCGTCGGCAAGGACAAATGGGGCCATGAAGCTGCGAGCGGCATTTTCACTCATGTCTATGCCATATTTCTTTTTGAAAAGGGCATTGACCTTGGTCACGAGCGGCTTGTTCTTGCCAAGATCGAGGGCAAAGGTCGAGCGGACAATTACGTAGTTGCCATCGGCTTTTATCGCTTCCAGGTAGCCCGGCTCGATGTAACCCGCCATCGTCAGAATGCCTTTGGGTTGAAAGCCCTTTTCCTTGAAAGTCTTGGTAAAGAGAATGGCATCCGTGACATAGGAGGCATGCATCAGCACGTCCGGCTTGCTCACGAGGAGCTTGCTTACCTCGCTGGTCACGTCCGTTGCGCTGGCCGAGTATGCTATATCCGCAACAACTTTGTAACCGAATTCGGCGGCATATTTCTTGTAGGCCTTGCCGGCCTGCGAGCCGAATTCCGTATTCTCGTAAAGCACAGCAACGGTCTGGACTTTCTGTCCGGTCTTCTTTTCCAAGTCCTTCAGGAACTGGAACTGGTCGCGGGCAAAAATATCGTCGTGGGGGCTGACCCTATAGAAGTACTTATATCCTCTCTCCGTCAGTGTGGGAGAAGAAGAATCCGAGCATACATATGGAACCTTCAGCCTTTCGGTAATCTGGCTGGCGGTTTTCGTCACGGCACTCTGGTAGGCCCCGATCATGGCAACTACTTTTTCCGAGGTGACCAACCTTTCGGCCTCCGACATGCCATTTCTCGGGTCCCCCTTGGTGTCGGAATAGACAATCTCGATCTTTGCGCCGCCCAGGTTCGGCAGCCCCGCGGTCTTTGCCAAGGGGAGATCAAGATCGTATTTCCCGTTAATAATATCCACCGCCAGATCGACGCCCCTCTTGCAATCCAGACCGGTTGAGGCGATATTGCCGGACAGCGGATAGACTGCGCCGATTTTGATGACCTTCGGTGGTGTTTGCGCGGCCACGGAACAAACCAAAATCAGCAACAGCGATAATGCGGCGGACAAAACTCTGATGAAACCTCTCGATGCCATCTCGCTATTCCTCCTACTCAAATTTTTCGTGTCTCCAAACGTGACACGCTCCTCAGGTGCTTGACAGAAAGAAATTCAACTGTCTGGGACAGCGAAAAGGAATAACACATAAATGTCTCAAAAACAACGCCGGGAACGCTTTCTCGGGGTAACGTTGCTCCTGCTTGTCATTAGCCGTTGTACCGCAGCGCCTCCGCTTACGTGGCGATAATACCTTCTCGCGATTGTGTCCGAGTTACAGGCCGCACGGAATCCCGCCACTTTTGGGCAGCGATCTTCACGAAAGTGGTTTCGCAATCCCGGAGACGATATGCTTCCTTGAGGGCAGCGATTCCGCACTTCTGAACTCTGGACCATTTCGGGAAATCCGTGGCGTGTACGACATCCAGCCAGGGTAGATGGGTGTTTGATCGGTACGTGCCCATGGATCGATTCGCCCCGTTGAAAAAACCAAGTTGATCAGTCCCGTGAGGAATGCGCGTCGTGATCTCCGCGAACGCGGTTTCAGGACCGCGTCCAGTTTCCGGATTGGCGACAACACGTCCAGAGCAGGCGCATGTGCTCGAAGGCCAGCGCCTTGCCCTGTTATTCTTTCAATAGCTCTATTTGGAGATGATAGCTCCCTTTGCCTCCCATCCTTAATGCCCAGGGCCTGTCGAAGGCATTCGGAGCAGCGCCTCTGTTCCAGAACGTCTGGTTCACCGTCGCTGAAGGCGATCGCATTGGCCTGATCGGGCCGAACGGCTCCGGTAAATCGACGCTGCTGCAAATCCTGATCGGGCGCGTGCCGCCGGACAGCGGTGAGATCGCCGTTCGCAAGCTTGCCCGCCTCAGCTACATTGCGCAGGAGTCGCAATTTGCCCCGGGCGAGACCGTCCGCTCGATCATCCAACGTGCGCTGCGGGTGGCCGGCGTACAGCATGTCGAATGGGAGGGCCGCGTTGCTGAGACGCTGGGCCGCGTGGGATTCGATGACTTCAACGCAGACGCTGCGGCGTTATCCGGCGGCTGGCGCAAGCGCGTAGTGATCGCCGAGGCCCTGGTGCAGGAGCCCGACATTCTGCTGCTGGACGAGCCGACAAATCATCTCGATCTGGCCGGCATTGAGTGGCTCGAAGGCTTGCTGCAAAGCGCGCCATTCGCCTGCGTGGTTGTCAGTCACGACCGCTACTTTCTGGAAAACGCCGCCACCTCGATTGTCGAACTGAACCGCCTTTATCCGGAGGGCATTTTTCGCGTCGCTGGCAACTACAGCGCCTTTTTGGAGAAGAAAGGGGAATTTCTGGAAGCGCAGGCGAAACGGCAGGAAGCGCTGGAAAACCGCGTGCGCAGTGAGATCGAGTGGCTACGGCACGGTGCCAAGGCGCGCACTTCGAAGTCGAAGGCGCGTATCGACAAAGCGCAGGAGTTCATCCGCGAACTGGCGGAGATGGATGCGCGGGCGCGCAGCGCCTCCGCCAAGATCGATTTCTCCGCCACCGATCGCAAGACCAAGCGCCTGATCGAAATGCGCAAGGTAAGCTTTCGAATCGGCGAACGTGCGCTCTTCGAGGACCTCGACTTCATCGTCACCGCCGGCATGCGCGTCGGCTTGGTCGGGCCAAACGGCAGCGGGAAAACCACTTTGCTGCGCCTGTTGCGCGGTGACCTGCCGCCATCAACGGGAGACATTGGCCGTACCGACTCGCTGCGTATCGTGCACTTCGATCAGAACCGCGACATCGATCCCACGCTGACGCTGGCGCGTGCGTTGGCGCCCGACAGCGACTCCGTCGTGTATGGCGAGCGTGTGATTCATGTTGCCTCGTGGGCGGCGCGCTTTCTGTTCACCACCGAGCAGCTCAACCAGCCGGTGTCGCGGCTCTCCGGTGGCGAGCGCGCCCGGATTCTCATCGCCAAGCTGATGCTTGAGCCGGCTGACGTGCTCCTGCTGGATGAGCCCACCAACGACCTCGATATACAAACGCTGGAGATTCTGGAAGAAAGCCTGCTTGAGTATCGCGGCGCGCTGGTGATGGTAACGCACGATCGTTACCTGTTGGACCGCGTTTCCACAGTGGTGCTGGGACTCGACGGCATGGGCGCGGCCGAGCGCTTTGCCGACTACTCGCAATGGGACGCATGGCAGAGAGAACGCAAGCAGTCATTGGCGGCGGGGTCCCGGCGGCGAGATCGCACTCCAACCGCGCCCGCCGCGCCTTCGTTCGGAAAAAAGAAGCTTTCCTATCTAGAAGCACGCGAGTTTGCGGCCATTGAGCAACGCATCGCCGAGGCCGAGCAGGCGCTGGCGGCCAAGCGCGGCGCCTTTGAGGATCCGGCGATCGTCTCCGATGCGTCACGCCTGCTGGCCGCGGAGGCAGAGATGATCGCCGCGCAGAAAGTGGTGGACGAGCTCTACGCTCGCTGGGCAGAGTTGGAACAAAAAAGCGGCTAGAGGTTGCGAAAAAAACTGTTCTCAGAGGTGTCATCCTGAGCGCAGCGAAGGATCTGCTGTTTGCGCGTGCTAAAGCAAAGCAGATCCTTCGGTCGCGAAAACCGGCGTGACCTCAGGATGACACTGCTACTAGTTTTTCCGCAGAGCGGCATCATCACCACGCGTGAGCAATTGCCACGTTGTCCGTGGCGCGCTCCAAAGGCAGTAGGGCAACTGCAAACATGGGATATAGCTTTCGCGAAACTGGTTGACCGAGGTACTATGAAGCGGATATGAGGGCACGGTCACATACGCATCTGCTCGACGATATTGGCTGGAACATCCTCAGCGAGCTACAGGAGAACGCCCGCATTCCATTTTCCGAGCTTGGGCGGCGCGTGGGCTTATCGACTCCGGCGGTGGTTGAGCGCGTCCGGCAGATGGAAGATGCCGGAATCATTCGCGGCTTCCATGCGGAGGTCGATCCGGCGAAACTTGGCTTCGGCGTCATGGCTTTCATCCGCGTCAAGGTTTCCGGAGGCAAGCTGCGGAACTTCGCCGAGCTGGTGCGGATATGCCCGGAAGCGCTGGAGTGCCATCGCGTGACCGGCTCCGAGTCGTTCATCATCAAGGTCGCGGTCACGGATATCAATCACCTCGAATCGGTCATTGATTCGCTGATGCCGTACCTGGCGACGACCACCTCGATGATCCTTTCGTCTCCCGTCCAGTGGAGCGCGGTGAAGCGCCGAAGGCTGCCGCCAGCCGAAAACGGCAGCACTGAATAATGTAAGGAAATCGACCCTCAATTCCGCAAATCCGAAATGATTGCCTTCTAAGACCTTCAAATCCTACTGTACTTAGTCCCCAGCGAACTTCTACCATTGATTATTCATTCTGGAGGACGTATGGACAACGCTCTCATCTATCTCGACAACGCGGCGACGGTCTGGCCGAAGCCGGAAAACGTTTACCGCTTCATGATCGATTTCTACCGGGAGATGGGCGTGAATCCAGGACGCAGCGGCTTTGACAAGGCGCTGGAAGCCGGCTCGCTTCTGGACAGGCTGCGCCAGCGGCTGACAAGATTTTTTGGCGGAGATGAAGATGCGCCCGAGCGTTTGTGCTTCGGCTACAACACGACGGATGCGCTGAACCTCATCATCAACGGATTGCTCGCCGAGGGTGACCACGTCATCACCACGAACCTCGAACACAATTCCGTTATCCGGCCCATCAATCATCTGGTCCGCGATGCCAACATCGAGGCCACGTTCCTGCCGTTCGATGGCCAAGGTTATGTCCAGCCTGACGATGTCGCCCGAGCCATACGTCCCAATACCAAGCTGGTCATCGTCAACCACGGCTCCAACGTCATCGGCACGATTCAGCCCATCGCTCAAATCGGGCGCATCTGCCGCGAACATAACGTCACGTTCGCGATTGACACCGCGCAAACGGCCGGAGTCGCGCCCATCAACATGAAAGAAATGAACGTGGACGTGTTGGCCTTCACCGGTCATAAAGCATTGATGGGCTCGATGGGAATCGGCGGCCTGTGTGTTCGCAAGCACGTCGAGATCCGCCACACGCGGTCCGGGGGCACCGGGGTACACTCCGCCCACCCCTATCATCTCGACGAGTATCCCTGGCGCATGGAATACGGCACGCCCAATATGGTCGGCATCGCCGCGCTCTGGGCTGGACAAGAGTGGATCGAGGAGCAAGGCGGGGTCGGGGCCATACATCGGCGCGAGATGAAGCTGGCCGCCAAACTGGTCGACGCTCTGCGGGAGATTGAAGGTGTCCGCATCTATTGCTGGGATACGGCTGACAACCACCTCTCGACCGTTACCATCAATATCGGCGGCATCGAAGCCGGCGACGTTGGAACCATGATGGACGTAGATCACAACATCGCCACCCGCACCGGCTTGCATTGCGCTCCGCTACTGCACACGCAGTTAGGCACGTTGGCCATCAACGGCGGCGTGCGCTTCTCGATTGGAGCGTTCAATACCGAAGCGCATATCGACGCCGCGATCAACGGGGTTCGGACGATAGCGGCATGGTCCGCGCAACGCATGTCGAAGCCAAAAGCTGCTGCAGCCCGCGCGGGCGCCGCGAGATAAAGCGGTTTCAAGATGGCGATGAATAGCGCTTGAGTTTATTCCCCGTGGCTGTGCGTGTCGCGAAAGTGCTGCAAAATGCAACATTCAAAAACCCCCCTCTCACAACTGTGATGTGACCAAACACACATCATTGTTTAGTCACCTATAGCACCTTACCAACGGTTCCTTTTCAGTACTCATTAGGCAACCTAGGCCGGAGTCTTCCGAACTCTGGTTTTGGGCGTAAAGTTCGCAAGTTGTTGGCATCCTTGGGGGTGTCAACCGGCAGTCAGCCAGTACCAGGGTCTATCTATGGCCAAGTTGGTTCTCGCCGCTGTATTTGCCCTTACTCTGCCCCTTTTTTTGCCGATAGCAGGGGTTTCGATCAACATGGGACTGCTGGTCTCAGTCGGCATGGTGGTCGGCTTTTTGTCAGGACTCCTTGGGGTCGGCGGCGGATTCCTCATGACCCCCATTCTCATGATGATCGGCATCCCGCCGATTGTTGCCGCTGCCTCCGATACCAACGCAATTGTCGCGACTTCCGCTTCGGGAGTGGCTGCTCATTTTCGGTTGAATAACGTCGACTTCAAGATGGGGGGCTTCTGCCTGCTCGGCGGCCTGTTCGGTTCCGCGATCGGTGTGCAGGCCGTGAAGATACTGAGAGCGCGCGGGAATGCGGACTTACTGATTAGCGTCATGTACGTGGTGGTTCTGGGCAGCCTCGGCAGCTTCATGGTCTACAACAGCCTCGCAAAGTTGCGCCGCGGGGTAATGGCGCCGAAGATACGCAAGGCCGGATCGAATATGTTCACCACCTTCCTGGCCCGCCTGCCTTTTCAAATGGAATTCGCCAGGTCCGGAGTGCGCCACTCAGTCCTGCTGCCATTCATCCTTTGCTCCATGGTTGGAATCATGACGGCGCTCATGGGTGTTGGCGGCGGTTTCATCATGGTGCCGGCGATGGTTTACCTGCTGCGCATGCCGGCGCACGTGGCGGTGGGAACCGATTTGTTTCAGATTCTGTTTACCTGTATAGGCGTCACGCTCATGCAGGCTGCCAGCAATCATACCGTTGATGTGGTGTTGGCCTTGCTTATAGCGGCGGGGTCAACCATCGGCGCTCAGCTCGGCGCCCGCGTAAGCCGGCACATGCGGGGCGAGCAGTTGCTGATCGTGCTGGGTGTTTTGGCACTTGTTGTGTGCCTGAAGATGGCGGTTGGAATCGCATTGCCCCCATCGAACCCGCTTTCCGAGGCTGGCGGTCATGCCATGCTGAAGGCGGCCGATCACAGCGCAGCACTGGCTTGTGTGCGGGATTTCGTGAGGTCATCTTTATGGCGTTGAGGTCACGGCTAGCCATGCTCAGGTTTCATGTCCTGCCCGCGCTCGCAGTCGTTTTGGCCACTATTGTTTGCCCGAACGCCTCCGCGGAAGCAGCCCCGCCGGTCACACTGAAACTCTCACCCGAAACGATCAAGATGGGAGCCTTCTACGACGGCGCAAGGTTGCGGATGGAGGGCACGGCCCCAAGCGGCTCGAAGGTCATGATCGTGCTCAGAGGGGTTTCCAAAGACGAAGTCTTTAACAAGAAAGACCGCGTCGGCCCGATCTGGATCAATGTCGACAAGGTACACGTGACCGGTCCCCCCTCGTTGTTCTTGCGCTTCAGTTCCGAGGACGTGCACACTTTCCTGGACCGGCAGACAATCGAGGCTTATGCGCTGGATGAGCTCTCGATCAGGAATCGGATGCATATTCGCACCGAGCACGGCGTGCGCGACCCAGAAGCTCTGAAGGTGATTGGCGACCAGTACCTGGATTTGAAAAAGAAAGAGGGCAGCTATCGCCGAATAGCGGACCGGGTTCACGTAGCTGAAATCGGAAATGGCGAAGCGCGTTTCACTTTGGAAATCGGTTGGCCCAAGCTAGCTACACCAGGTTCGTACCAGGTGGAAGTTTATGCGTGTCGCGACGACCGAATCATCGGCCAAAGCGGAGCCGCTCTACAGTTAGTCGAAGTCGGGTTCCCTGCATTTATGGCGAATGCCGCGCGAGAACATCCATATGGATATGGCATACTCGCTGTTATCCTGGCTGTTATTGCAGGTTTCGGAATCGACGCTCTTGCTGTTCTCGTAGGCGGATCTAAGAAGCGCATTCCCGCCGGAGCGCATCCGATGCCACGGCCTCAGCCAGCACACCGTACTATGGCGGCAGCGGCCGGCGCGGGTAAAACGCCCCCACTGGCGCAGGACGGCGGCCTCCCGATCTCGCAGGCTGTGCCGGCACGCCGTGCCATGGCATCGGCGGCTGGCGCGAGTGCCACGCACAGCAGCGACATGGGGCCTTGAGCTCGCCCAGTGACGCCGGGGTCCGGCGTATCGGAGGCGTAAAGCTGCGGCGGGTATCGACGCTATAATTGATCGCAATCGACGGCAAGACGCGAGCTGAGTAGAGGAGGAGTTTCGATGTGTGTGATCACCATCTCCCGCGGGGCGTTCAGCGGGGGCGAGCTATTGGCGGAGTGTCTTGCCTGGAAACTCGAATATCGCTGTGTAGATAGAGAAGTGATCGTCGAGAGGGCGGCCGCGCACGGGGTATCGCAGGACGTTCTGAGAGACGCACTGGAAAAGCCGCCCGGATTCCTGGAGCGTTTCAGCCATAAGCGATACGTGTACCTGACTCTTATTCAAGCCGCGCTGACGGAGGAAGTTAAGACGGGAAACGCGATCTACCACGGCAATGCGGGCCACCTGCTACTGCGAGGAGGACCCAAGGTGCTGCGTACCCGCATCATCGCGCCGATGGAGTTTCGCATCCGCATAGCGCAGGATCGGCTCAGGTACGGCAGGGATGAATCCGTGGCTTATCTCCAGAAGGCCGACGAGGATCGCCAGAGGTGGACTCAATTTCTATACGGCGTGAACTGGGGTGATCCTTCGCTTTACGATATCGTGATCAATCTTGAGCACATGGCAATCGAGGAGGCTTGCCACGTCATCTCGGGCTTGGCGCGCGAGGCTTGTTTCGAATTCACGGCCGAAAGCCGGAGGCAGATGGACGATCTGGTGCTGGCTAGTCGCATCAAGGCCGACCTGGTGCTCGACCCGAAGACGTCCGACTTGGAACTTGATGTACGGGCCTTTGAAGGGGAGATCACGATCACGGGGAAGGTGTCACGCCTTAATGAGGTACAAGAAATCGAGCGTGTGGCCAGTGCAGCCGCGGGCGTAACCTCCGTGCATCTGGACGAGCTGATGTCGTCCACACGCGACTGAGTGGAGAGGGGAAGCGATGCCCGTGCTACTTGTTTCCAGGGGTTCTTTCTCGGGCTCGAAGGCGATTGCAGAATGCCTTTCCACATGCGCAGGATGGACGTGCCTGACCCGCGAGGACCTGATCGCCTCGGTGAATGCTCACGGAGAAATCGCGAATCAGGTAATTGCCAGTGTTCCAAGAGCCGCGCAGCACTATGCCCAGTTCAGTTTGCTCCGTGCGCCATACAAAATCTTGATGCGATTGGCTCTGCTGGAATACGTGCGCAGGGGGAACATGGCGTATTTCGGATACTCGGGCCATCTTTTGCTTCCGCCTATCTCGCACGTGCCCAGGGTTCGCATGCTCGCTTCCATGAGCCTGCGCATTGCTCAGCATATGGCGAGAGACAACTTCACGATTGAGCAAGCCCGCGAACACATGCGGCAGGTTGACGAGGAGCGCAGCCGCTGGACCCGTTTTGTTTACGGCAAGAACCTGCGCGACCCCGAGCTGTTTGATCTATGTATCAACCTTGACCGCGTCTCGTCCCCAACCGCCTGCGCGATGCTTAAGAACATCGCCGAGCAACCGGAATTCCAGCCGACCCCGAAATCTCTTGCTGCCGTGGAAAACCTTTACCTGTCAACCAAGGTGTTGGTGGCTCTACTCATGGATTCATCAACGCGCACCTTGGAGATAGGCGCCACCGCGGATGGAGGGCACATTAAGCTCGAAGGACCCTTTCTGGAGGGCGGTGATTTTGAAAGGGCACTAGAGGTCGCAAGAACCGTCGAGGGCGTCAGCGACGTGGAATACACGGAAGGCTACTCGCCTGTGTTTGATTTGGCGTACGAGCGAGAGGAGGTGGAACTGTGCACGACGTAGAAACTGTCACTTTAGAGCACATACTTCAGGAAATTAAGGAGCGTGTGGACGAAGTAGGGGAGAGACAGATCGCGCTGCTACAAGAGCAGAACGAACTGGCACAGCGGCGAACCCAGACTACCTCGAACTTGTTGCAGCATTCGTCAGCTGCGGCCGAGTTAGCTCAGGACCAAACTGCCATGGCGCGTGAGCGTACAGCACTGACGCGGGCGCAGACCGGCCTCTCCGGTCGCAGCACAGAACTAGGCATTATCCGGACTGATTTGTCGCGAGAGCGTACGGCTCTGGCCGAACAAAGGACAGAAGTTGCTGTCTATCGAACTGAGCTGGCACAGGAACGGACCAGGCTCGCCACGGCCAGAACTAATATGGCCCGTTACCGCAATACACTTGCCATCGAGCGCACCCGGCTATCCCAAAGCAGAACCGATCTAGCTCGAGAGCGCAATGTACTTGCAGATACTCGTACGTCGCGTGCTATGACTCGCACGCGTTTGTCCCTGCAGAGGACAGTTCTGGCCAGGGGCAGAACCTGCCTCGCTCTGCTGCGAACAGGACTGGCGATTTTGGTGCTAGGCCTTACTCTCGTTCGTTATTTCGGCATCACCAAGTGGACTATTTTCGATGGCGCGTTGATCCTGGTGGGATTTTGCCTGGTTGTATATGGCGGGAGAGGCTACTGGATCGCCGACCGCAATGACAAGCGGTGTCAAGCCGTCCTGGCAACCGATCCTGGCATGGAGGGTCTTACCTGAGAGAGCCTCGATGCCCGATTGAGCCGGTGTGATTCATAGCCCGTTCGCCGGAACTCGCCGGGTCGCTCCCCAAATCCTGGAGGATCGTTAGTTAGTTGTTCCTGCGGGCTGGTGTAACTATTTCCAGCCCCACTTCTGGAAAACCGCGTGAGCCTGAGCCGTCTGTAGGAACGCAATAAATTTTTCCGCGAGCGCGCGGTTCGGCGCCGTTTTGGCAATCGCTATCGGCGTTCCGCGGTATAACTTTTGGGCCTCGGGCAAGCGAACCAGATCCGACACCTCGGTCAGGCGATAGTACCAAGACTCGTAGGTGATCCACGCATCCAGCGTCGGGTCTGATCTCCATTGGTCAAGCGCCTGGACGCTGTTGCGTACCGACGACGCAATGTTCTTCTGGATCGCGGGAATCAATCCCGCCCTGCCGGCAAGGTCTTCCCACAACCCGACTTGGCCCGCTCCGTTCACATCCAGAAGACGAACACCCGGTTGCGCCAGGTCGGCAAACGACTTGATTTTCTTCGGGTTGCCCTTGCGCACCAATATCCCCGCCGGCCGCACGTACAACTCGACACGCGATTTTTCATCCAGCATCGCAGGCTGCCTCAGCGCAAAATCGGTCAGCATGTAATCCGCGCCGCCAAAGATCAGGTCAGCATCCTTCTGTGCCTGTGAGAACCACTGTGGCTCGGGGCTGGCCGTAACGACAACCTTTATCTGGTTTGCCCTGCTGAAAAGGTCGGCGCATTCCTGGATTGGCGCGAGCGGGCCGCCCGGCCCATACACGTGAAGGACGGGTTGCTGCGCCGCGACCTGTAAGCTGCATAAAAAAAACGCAAACGCTGCCGTTAAGGATATTTTCTGATGCATTACTGCCTCCTTGCGCGCCTCCGCAACATAGACACAAATGCACGAATAGGGTCATTGCCCTTCGCCAGACACTTACGTGGAAGCCGGGGAGCCTGGAACCCACTGATCCGCTCCGATTGCAGTCGGCGTCCTATCGGGCGCTCTGCACACACCGATAACACCCCCACCGGCGGCAAGTTCGTCGCCGCCCGTGGAGGCTTTTTCAATAGCTGACAGACGCCGTTCCGTTTCGTCTGGGGTGTTTGAGCCCCGAGGCGAGTACTACTTATTAATGGTTGCCGCACCTACCTTGCAAGCCACCTCATCCTGTGAGCCCGTGCCTCCCGAACAACCAATCGCGCCGATGAGTTTGCCTCCCTCGACGAGTGGAATGCCGCCGCGAGAGCCAATGAATCCGTCGAGCGTGACCATGTAGACGTTCCCACTCTGGATACCGCTCTCGACGACCTTGGTTTCGCGCCGGGTCATCGCCGCCGCGCGCGCCTTGTGTTCCGAGATCGCGATCGAGGCAAGCTGCGCTCCGTCCATGCGTTGGAAGGCGACGAGGTTGGCACCGGAGTCGACGACCGCAACGTTCAGTTTCCAACCGCGCTTTGCGGCCTCGGCTACGGCAGCATTGATGGCTGCCTCGGCGCGCGCAAGCGATATCGGCGCGCCATAAGGCACATCGAACGGCATCTTTTCCGGCACGACATCAAGGGGATTTGATGCCGGAGGCTGCTGCGCACTTATCGGACTAGCGACGAGCAAGGCAACGCCAAGCATAGCAACGACGAAGACTCGTATCAGCGACATTGTAGTTCTCCTTGTTTCGGTTCATTGCGGTTGTAAAGCAACAGGCGGCCAGCGCGATGGATTGATGTCATGGGCGCCGGCGTGTTCGCCAACAGGTGAATGGCGACCCCGGAGGGACTCGAACCCCCAACCCTCAGATCCGAAGTCTGATGCTCTATCCAGTTGAGCTACGGGGCCAAGCTTCGCGACTTAAGCCTTCTTTGCTGCCTTTCTTCTTGCGGCCCACCTTTTCTTCATCATCTCCGATATACGCTTCCGCCCCGCGGCGCTCATTACACCGCGCTTGCGCGTCTTCTGAACGGTCGGTGCCGCCGAGCGGAGAGATTGTGAACGAGCGCCGGCGCCATTCAATGCCTCAAGCGCAGCAATGGCCCGGTCAATGCGTCCCTTTTCAGCCCGTAGATCCCTTATCAGTCTTGCCGTATCCATCTTTTCGTTTCCTTTCTACACCGCGAAACAAGATACCTTGCCGACAACATAGAAATCCAGCCCTAAAATATGGTCTTGAACGTACTTTCGTCGCCGGGGCCTATAAAGTTCCCGTTGTGGCAGTCTCATTCGGCGCTTCAGTCCCGATTGCCCGGTTCGATTCGCCATCCGCCGTGGCAATCAGGTCTTTCGGCACCAGTAAGATCAACGGCAAGATCAGCGCGTATACAACGGTCGTCGCAATCACACAGTAGAGGAATCCATTGCTGGGGCTGCTGTTATAGATACTTGAGCCCAATAGGTCGCCGCCACGCGCGGAGAGCGCAAATACTCCCTCAACCAGCATCATTAAGGTTCCTTGCAGGCCGGGCGGACAGGACCTTATCGCTAGATCAAAGTACGCCGCCGTTGCAATACCTCCCATCAACCCTATAGGCACCGCTAGCAGCAGCGCGAGGTTACCGGAGTGAATGAACGCTAGCGGAATCATCTGCGGCACCGCGATGATCGTTCCCCACCACAGCAGCTTGTTGAGCGGCAACTTTTTGCAAAGAACGCCGTACAGCAGGAATGTCGGGATAAACGAAACCGCGAATATGCCGTTATAGTACGAGTAAACAGCGTCCGACGCATGGAGCTTATTTGTCAGATAGAACTGCAACGGGGTTGCTGCCCCCGGCGCAAAGTTCCATAGGAAGCAGATAAGAACCGCTGGATAAATCGCCCGGTGTTTCAGCAGCCGCTTGACATCGCCCAGGAAGTCCAGCCCTCGCGCCTGCGGCTTGTCATAGGTATTGCGGAAGACAGAATTGGGTTTCCAGAGGCCCAAGATGGCTATAAATAGAGAAAGTACGGCCACTAATGAAAAAGTCGCCCTCGGCGGCACATGTTCGGATATGTATCCGGAGGCGAATGCCCCCATAATGACAGGGACAGAGCTGACCACGTTCCACAGCGTGCTCAGGCGGCCGGACATAAGCTTCTCTTGGCCGATCAAGGCGATCAAGCCCTGATAGGCTGCCGAGGTGAACCGCGACGCCAGCATCACCAGCAACATCCCGATGAGCAGTCCTTGGTACGAGAGGCGGGACAAGGCCATCCCAAAGAACGCAATTGCGGTTAGCGGAGCGAAAATCAGAAAGAAGCCACGGTCGCGCAACCCCAGCGGGTTCCACAGATCCCGCGTCAGGCCAAAGACGAACGCAAAGTACACCGGAATGCCCGTAACCAGCCGGAAGACCGAAACTTGGGTCGCCGTTGCATGCAACTGATTTTTCAGCATGTACGACGTCTGGATGTCAACCAGATAGCCGCCAGGCGTGGCGAGATAGACGAACAACGTCAGCCAGCCGAAGTAAAGGAAAGTCTGGCTGGTGCCCGCGGAATCGTTATGAGCGACAGTATTTATGTATGTCTCCTCACCCGGTAATCACGCTGGCGCGCGGCGAGCGCCACGGCGGCCACATTCGGATTACAGCCCGTGCCGAGCCGAGGTCCCCGGCACGCGCCGTGGTTGCGCGTATTGGGGTAGACATTCAGCTTCGCGAAATGTGGGGACAGATGCTTGGCGCAACTCAATGAGGCGTCCGGTTGGATGATGTCGACCACACGGGATTAGACGACGTGCTTGAAATCCCACCGAGTATACAACCGTTCCGTTCTGAACCTCAGCCAGTGGACATTGTACCTGACCTATGCACAGCGTTTGAGCTGAGGGAAAAGCACGGAAGATTAAGATTCATCGGGTGATCCCGGAAATCTTTTTGTGAAACAGGCAGCCGCGAAGCAGCGGCTTCGCGCCACGTCGTGCCATAAAGCTCCACCAGCAGAGAGAATTCTTCTAGAATAAACGGACATCGCGGCAAAGGAGCCTTCATGGCATTCACGGTGAACCAAGGAGCGAAGATTTACTGGGACGAGGTCGGGGAAGGGAGACCCTCTCTTGCTCATCACTGGGTCTGGGGTATCCGTCTTGCGCATGGCACCGCACCCGGCCAGTTCTATCTAAGAAATACCGGACAATTGCTCTGGACAACCGTGGTGTCGGCCGGAGCGATATGCCGGCAGGCCCCTATTCAATTGCCCTGATGGCGTCAGATGCGGCAGCCGTGCTCGATGCCGCGGGCGTGGAAAGCGCGCATATATTCGGCATCTCCATGGGGGGCATGATCGCGCAGGAATTCGCGCTGCAATACCCGAAGCGCGTACGTTCGTTGATTCTCGGCTGCACGGCCGCGGGCGGTCCACAGGCGGTGCGGTCCGAACCGGAGGCGACGCAGATGCTCATGGCGCGAGGTAACATGACTCCAGAGGAAGCGCGCCAGAGCTGCACTGCCGTTTATCTATCACCCGGCCACTCCGCAAAAGCTGATCGAGGAGGACCTGGAAATACGCAGGCCGTGGTTTCCCAGGCAGGAAGCATACCAGGCACAACTGCAGGGAATCCTTGCATGGGAGTCCTACAGCCGCCTGTCGCAGATCAACTCGCCCACGCTGGTGATTCATGGCGAGTCCGATCGGCTGGTGCCGGCAGGCAACGGAAAACTTATTGCGGAGAAGATTCCCGGCGCAAAGCTGGTCCTGCTCCCGCACGCCAGCCACATCTTTACCACCGACCAGCCAGAAGAAGCACACCGGGCGATCCTGGAGTTCCTGGCAAGTCAACCTACGGCGTAGCGGCGCCCAACAATCCCCGCGGTGCTTACGTGCACGGAGACAGCGATGAAAATAGTGAAGGCGAAGATCTACCTCGTACAAAGTGGCCGGATTCATCCGGTCGTGATCCAGTTGATTACCGATGAAGGGATCGTGGGAATCGGCGAGGCTGCGATTGCTTATGGCGTGGGAGGGACCGCCGCCGCCGGCATGCTGAAGGACTTGTGCGACCGTTGTGTCCTGGGTAAGGATGCATTCCGAATCGAGGAGTTGTGGTCGGAGATGTACGACCACTCGTTCTGGGCGAAGGGCGGAGGGGCAATCGTCTTCGCTGCCATCAGCGCCATCGAGATCGCCATGTGGGATATCAAGGGCAAGGCGCTAGGGGTTCCGATTTATGAGTTCCTCGGGGGTAAAATCCGCGATGAAGTGAGGGTATATGCAAACGGCTGGGGCGGCCGATGCAGCACTGTCGAGGAGTTGGCCAAAGCCGGCGAGCGTACCGTCCAGCAGGGATACGACGCTCTCAAGTGCTATCCCCTGGCCATGCCGGATGCAAATACGAAGGCGACCCTAAGGCATCCGACAAGGAGGGCATTGGATCGCGATTGCGCGCGCTTGGCGGTTGAAAGAATAAGGGCTTTGCGCGATGCCGTGGGCCCCGACGTGGACATCATGTTGGATCTGAGCGGCGGGCTCACGACGGATGAGACCATCCGGCTGTGCCGGCGCTGGGAGGACCTAGATATCTTTTTCGTGGAAGAGCCTGCCGATCCCTTCGACGTGGGCGCACTTAAGAAAATTTCGGAACACGTGAACATTCCGATGGCGGTCGGCGAGCGTCTGTACACGCGCTATGGCTTTCGCAAGGTGTTCGAGGAACACGCGGCCGATATCGTGCAGCCTGATATCGGCAACACCGGCGGCATCATGGAGACGAAAAAAATTGCCGCCATGGCGGAAGCCTACAACATGCGCGTGCAACCGCACATCTGTGGCAGCCCGCTGCAGACGGCGGCAGCGCTGCAAATCGACGCCTGCATCTCGAATTTTGTCATTCAGGAGCTTTACCCTTACTATTCCGCGATGCCTGGGTATGTGGATTTTATTGACGATCCTCCCGAACAGCACGTCAAGAATGGCCGAATGCCCATTCCGGACCTGCCAGGACTCGGCGTGAACCTGGTGGAAAAGGAGATTGCGCCTTTCCTGTGGGCGGAGTGCACCGCCTGAACCACCCGCACGTTGCCGTCGCCTGCACAGCATCGGAGTGGGGTGACATGACCATGACTGTGATGTTCCGGATTCCGGGTCGTCACATTGCGGACTCTACGAGATTTCCCTCGCCGTGATCTCGTACTTAAAGCTGTCCGGATCGAGGCTGTCGAGCCTGCCATCGACGGTCTCCGCCTGCGGATACATGAAGAAACCGACCGGTGCGCCGGTCGATCCGGGCAGAGCAACATCGTGGGCGAAGTTGAACGCCATCCAGTTCATCTCCCAGGATCCGAATAGCCGTACGCGTGCCTTCTTCACCATGTCGTCGTCCAGTGGACGATTTCCGGGAGGTTCCTCGAGTACAACCTTTCGCACATCGGCCGGATCAACAGGAACCCAGCCGTGCCCGCTGAGGTACACCTCAGCACGGCAGTGCTGTGCTTTCGTCACATTCTCCGACGAAACTCCAAGGCTGTTGTATCCCAGTTCCGACTTCGCAACGCGGATGCCATACACGTCGCGCGCCGGAAGTCCCGCCGCACGCGCCAAGCCAACGTAGAGGGCATTGAGATCGGCGCACTTGCCACCCAGATCCCCGGACTCCAGCATGCCGCGGATATTACCAACGCCGCAACCGCGCGTTTTCGGATTCCGAAAAGTGTTGTCGACGATCCAGGCGTAGATGGCACGCGCTTTCTCGACATCCGTCTTCGCCCCTCTCGTGATCTCCGTCGCGGTCGCTCTCACGATGCCGTCGGTCGGCAGCAGCTTTGTCGACCGCAGAAAATGCTCCAACTCCGCGCGCTCTGTTTTTGGCGGGTGGCCGGGCTTGGTGAGATCGATCGCATAATTATTTGTCGCGATACGGCTTGTTACTGTGAGGGCTGGCCTGACGCCTGTCGGAAATTTCGCCGCGATGATTCCGAGCGCGTCAGCTTCACTTTCGACAATCTCTGCCGTACCGCCCGCCGCGCTGAAGCGATTAGCGAGCGTCTTCTGGTAGGGCGTCCTACTGGTAAGCGCTGCCGGCAGCCATACGCGGGTCATTCCGGAGGGTTTCAGGACTTCGACGCGCGTTGTCACTTCAAACGTGCGCCAACTTCCAGACGATGAATCGAGTGCAAACAGGCGTCCCGTGTCCGGCAAGGCGAGAGTTGCGGACGCAATGCCAGCGTATTGCAAAAACTTGCGACGATTCATAGGCTTATTCCTTCCGCAGTAGCATATTTGACGATTCAGTCGGTACGCAACTTCCAGCCAGGTTTGGAGTACAGCGGACGTCGCTTCGTGCAGCGTGTCTCCGCCGTATACTAGGTCTGCTATGGAACGCACCAATGATCGCCAACGCAGTTACCTGGCTTGGATGCTGATTACCGCAGCCGTGTTCGCAACCGTCGTTGTCTCCGCCCGAAGTGCCGGCCAATTACCCGCCACTTCAGAGTTGCTGCCGGGCAGCGCGGAGTTGATTCAACCTCGGGAGTTGTCGAAAGCGCTCCAGTCCGGGACCGCGAAGCCCACCGTGCTCTACGTTGGCCCGCGCTTCCTCTATGCGCAAGCACACATCCGCGGCGCCGAATTCATCGGACCGGCATCTGATCCGCATTCGCTTGATAACCTGCGGAAGCGCGTCACGGCTCTGCCCAGGAATTCGTCCATCGTTCTCTACTGCGGATGTTGCCCCTGGGACCACTGTCCAAATATTCGCCCGGCGTATAAAGAACTCCAGAAGACGGGATTCACCGCCGTGAAGGTGCTGTATCTCGCGAACAGCTTCGGAACCGACTGGTTAGAGAAGGGCTATCCCGTCGAGAAAGGCCAGTAGCGTGAGATGAGAAGAACCGCGGCTGTCATTGCCGCCATTGGACTGGCCGTTGCCATTTATTACGGCACACACGATCACCGGGACACGAAATCATCCACGTCGCCGGCCCCGGCGCTCACGTTGGTAGACCTTGGCGGCAACAAGATCGACACGTCCAGCTACACGGGCAAAGTCGTGCTGATCAATTTCTGGGCAGCCTGGTGCACGCCCTGCGCGGAGGAGATTCCACAGTTCATCGCTTTGCAGGACAAGTACCGCGCCCAGGGCCTTCAGGTGCTTGGCATTTCAATGGAGGATAGAGACAGCGCATTGCGCGACTTCTATCGAAAACACAAAATGAATTATCCGGTGGTCGCCGGCAGCGAGAAAATCGCAGAGGCCTACGGCGGTATTCTCGGATTGCCGACCAGTTTGCTGATCGGCCGCGATGGCCGCATTCGCGCAAAATACTCCGGGCTGGCGGATTTCGCCAAACTTGAGCAGGAGATCATTGCCCTCTTGCGGTAGCGCGCCTCGCCCGGCCTCCTCCGCGGGACAAGCTATTATTCACATTTCGGCGGACCCCAGGTCCAAGACACCCAAAAGCTGTATGTCCATCCCAACTCGTGGCCGTAGTCTAAATGGGCACTCAATACTCCTTTGCAGTAACTTGATCGCTTTATCGTTGTTCCTCCGAGCGTCCTTAGGTCTTCTTCTTTGACTATGTGCCATCCGTTAGATGTTAGCTGCTGATCATAATAACCGCGAACTGCTGCATACTGAGATTGTGTCGCATAAGTCGCACCAACATTAGTACGAAATGGCCACCATTTTGAATAATAATTGGTCTGGCTCGCAACATCCGCCCCTGGAAATACCTTTATTGATTGAAATTCAGAAATCACACTCTGGTGGTAACCCTCACCTAGCGTACCCATCGTGATGCGAATCCCCCCAGCTACCAAGGCCATAAACAGCAGTGGAGACCAGCCAATGAACTTCGACGAGAAAACCCGCATCCTGATCTCCATATAATGGGCTGCTGCACGCGGTTTATTTCGCCAAAAACGCAGCCAGGCGCTCGAGCCCAAGATGAAGTTTCTTGAGATCGGTTGCATAACACCAGCGCAGCCATCCTTCGCCTTCCGGGCCAAAGGCTCTGCCGGGCGCCAGGCCAAGGCCGGCTTCTTCGACGAGCAGTTTCGCCAGCTGCAACGAGTCAGCGTATCCCGCGAGCCGCAGAAAGACATACATCGCGCCGTCCGATTCAGGGACCTCGATGCCAGGGAGAGCGCGCAATCCGTCGATGAGATACTGTCTTGCCGCAATCAACTCCGCTCGCAGGCGTGCCACATGCGGTTCGCCATATTGCAAGGCAGCGGTGGCGGCACGCTGCACAAACTCAGGAATGCAGGATGTGTTGTATTCGATAAGGCATGCCAGATTAGGCAGAACGCTCGGCGGAACGACCATCCAGCCCACGCGCCATCCGGTCATGCGCCATGCCTTTGAGAAGCTGTTGACTCCGATCACCCGGTCATCTTCCTCGGCAAGCGTCAGGAAGGAAGGTGCCGCGCGCAGCCCGTCACGATAGATCAGGCGCTCGTATACGTCATCGGCCAAAATCCAAATTCCGTGACGGCGGCAGTGTTCGAAGAGGATGCGTTGCTCGTCGCGGCTGATCGTCCACCCGGTTGGGTTGTTGGGTGAATTCACATAGAGCATGCGCGTGCTCGGAGCGAGCGCCGCCAACACTTTTTCAAGCGGCAGCGCCCATCGCCCCTCGCGCACTTCCAATGGGACGCAAGTGACCCCGGCGCTCAGGATCTTTGGCATCTCGACGAGGTTCGGCCAAAGCGGAGTTATCAGCACAACATGATCGCCCGGTTCAAGGATGAGTTGGCTGGCCAACATGAGAGCCGAATCGCCAGATGAGGTCATTGCGATGCGATCGGCACCAATGCGTGTCTGGTGCAGGTCTGTCAGGTAAGCCGAGAGCTGCTCGCGCAGATAGGCGCGGCCCAGGTTCTCGGTATAGAAAGTTTCACCCTGCTGTAGAGAAGCGGTAGCCGCCTCGCGGATAAAGGCGGGCGTCGGCTGGTCGGATTCGCCGAACCAAAAAGGCAGGATGTCTTCGCGACCCATGGCGGCATTGGCGACTTCACGAATCAGCGATGCGGAGAGCGCCTGTATACGAGGACGTGCGGTGGGCTGATTCCGCCGAAGTAAAGCACCGGTTTCGTTATGCAATGGATGGCCTCTTGACGGCATATTATAAGTTGACAGTTCAATCTGCCAATCTGCATTAAGGTCGGCCGTCGAGACAAATCCCGATGCGCCAATTGGAACATTCTGGACAAGATTGTGATTGGAAGGCTTGTAACTGCTTGAAAAGATGATGGCCAGGGACGGAGTTGAACCGCCGCCGCCAGCCTTTTCTGTGCGTTTTCCAACGCGATCGTTCCTGAGCCGGGCGGGCGGGGGCCCAGAAAAAGGCTACCGCTAACGACACAGCACAGCACCCGCGCAGAAATCACCTTCCACTTTCGGATCGCTGGCCATTTTTGCGCCGGGAATCAGTTGTTGACCGGCAATTGGCATTTTTATAAAGTGTCCCTTCCAAAAGCTCCAGCGGATGATTGCCGATTCCAGCAACAAAGGAACAGATCACGATGACATTCCCCAGAATTTCCGCCCTGCATTCATTGCAGATTTTTGCCATCTCAATCCTAATAGTCAGTTGTGCAACGCAGCTTGCGGCCCAAAGCGCTCAGAACCCAGAGTTTGCCTTTCAGGGGAGGCAAGCGATGCTTTCCGCACCCGGCCCGTCCGCCGCAGCAACAACTGAATCGAAGCCGGCGCGGTTCCCTCAACTGACCATGGAGCAATTGAATGAGCAGCAAAAGGCCGTTGCAAAGGAGTTTCTGAAAGTATCAAGCGGCGGACTCGGCGGGCCTTACAACGTTCTGCTTCGCAGCCCGGAAATGGGGGCGAAAAGGTTTGCCCTGATGACCTACTTACGTTTCCAGACTTCAGTCCCCCGGCACCTGAACGAGTTTGCGATTCTGATACAGGGAAGACTGGCTACTGCGCAGTATGAATGGTGGGCACACTACCCGCTCGCCCTTAAGGCCGGTCTTTCAAAGACGGTTGCCGACCAACTGAAGGAGGGGAAGCACCCGACTACGATGTCTGCAGAGGAGGAGGCTGTATATCAATTCTGCGTCGAGCTATCTCTGGACCACAAGGTCAGCGATTCCACTTTCAATACCCTAAAGAAATTCCTGAACGAACAGCAGATTGTGGATTTGATCATTATCAGCGCGGAGTACGTATCCACTTCCTGGTTACTGAACGTTGCGGAGGCAGAGATACCGAACCAAGGTGCGCCGCCCCTGAAGCCGATGAGCGATGCCGAGTTACGGGTGGGCCTGCTTGGCGCCAAACAGTAGATAACCGGCCCGTCTTTGGAACCGCGTCACGATGCTGGGGGCGGGTTAACCCGTTCCGCCCGGCCGCTCGCGGCGGACTTGTAGATGGCCTCAACGATCTCCAGGGCCCGCAATCCGTCTTCACCGCTGACCGGCGGAGGGCTGCCTTGCCGGATCGAGCGAGCCAAATCTGACAAGAAATTGACAGCTAGAATGCCGCTGTAGCCCGGATGCGGCTGGAGTTCGAAGATAATGTGACGCTGCGGCGTTGATGCAAATTCGGGCGCGTCGCTGCACACGAATAAATCTTCTTTTAAGCCTTCGAAGGACGGGCTCCAGGAGAGCACGCCCTGAGTTCCACGCACACCCAGATACAAGTCCCGGCCGGCCGGATAAGAATCTGGCACAGTGTAGCTGATGTTCAGCGCCAGAACCGCCCCGCGCGAGAACGTAAGCAGTGCGTAGGAATTGTCTTCAATGTCGTACTGTTCGTTGATCCTGACGTTGCGTCCCAAAACCTCAACTACTTCGTCCTCCAGAAGCCAACGATAAAGGTCGATCCAGTGGACGCCGAGGTTATGCATAGCACCGCCGCCGCTCAGCTCCTTGCTAAGCATCCAGCCGGCGTGGCCGTCCAAGTAACGATGCAGCCGGCCGGCAGCACAGCGACCTTCGCAACCCACCACACTGCCCAAAATGCCCTCTTCGAGAAACCTCTTAATCTGGCGCGCCACCGGGTGATAGCGCCACACATAAGGAGTGGCGAGCGTGATCCCCGACTTCCGCGCAGCCGCAATCATGCGACGCACTCCTTCGGCGCTGGCGGCCATGGGTTTTTCCACCAGAACGTGAATACCACGTTCGGCACAGGCAACGGTGGCATCCGGGCAGTCCGCGTGGGGCAGAAAGATGGCTGCTAAATCCAGCCGTTCCCGTTGCAACATGTCGCGCCAATCCGTGTACCGCCGGAGCCCGAAATCCTTTACAAACCCATCCAGTACGCCGGCATCGGGCTCGGCGACCGCGGTCACAGCAAAATCCGGGATGGCGCTGAAAATGGGCATGTAGGCGCGCGGATGCAAATGACACAAGCCTATTATCCCGACCGCTAGAGGTTGGCGTTGGTGAGTCGTCAGAATCTCCCATCTCTGGTTTGGAAATGCGTGGGCTTGTCCAACCGCGTCCCCCCGGTTGCGATCCAATGGCTGGTCCACTCGATCAACTGGCTTACGCTCACGGATGGATAGCCGAACAAGCGGTGACAGAGCCCAGCATTATTCAGCAATGCGGTGCCGGCCTCCTGACCTTCGAGCAACGGTTTCTTGCCGAACAGTTCTCCGAAGCGGCAGGCGAGCGCGCGGACGGACAGCGTTTCCGGGCCGGTTAGATTCAGAACCATCGGAGGCGTCCGGCAGATGGAGAAGCTGCGCAGGCAAACCGAATTCGCATCTCCCTGCCAAATGACATTCACCGCGCCCATGCTCACGTCCACCGGTTGGCCGCAAAAGACCTTCGTGCCGACGTCCAGAAGAACGCCATAGCGCAAATCGATGGCATAGTTGAGCCGCACCAGACAGACGCGCGTTCCGTAACGCGCGGAAAAGTACTCGAACATCCGCTCGCGTCCGAGTACCGATTGGGCATACTCGCCAATGGGTGACGGTGGTGTCTCTTCCGTCGCCCCGCCGCCGATCACAGGCACTAATGGATAGACGTTGCCGCTGGAGAGCACGACGATCCGCGACTGGCGGAAGCGTTCCGCAATCCGAGCCGGCAGGTAAGTGTTAACCGCCCAGGTCAGACTTTCGTTACCCGTAGAGCCGAACTTGCGTCCAGCCATAAAGATCACGTTTTCCGCATCCGGCAATCCGGCGAGCTGGGACTCATCGGCCAGATCGGCGCGGTGCGTCTCGATATTGTGGTTCCAGAGGGATTTCTCGGCGCCGGGATCGGTAAAACGTGCGACGCCGACGATCCGCTTGTGGACCCCGGCTGCGGCAGCCGCTCGAGCCGCTCGTCGCGCCAAGCTGGGCCCCATCTTGCCGCTGACTCCGAGAATCAGGAGATCGCCCTGCATCTCCCGCAAGGCAACTTCATCCTGTGGGCAGGGCCGGGAGAGCTCGTCTTCCAATTCCTCTTCGGACCGAATCATCTGGGGCTCCACGTGGCCTCCGTTGAAAATGTTGGTGGGGGTGACGGCCTGCTTTAGTAGAATAGCCGCGAGTCAATACAGTAATTTTCAAGCTACCGCGGTCCATCCGGGACGTCAAGCAGTGCGAGGAAAACCGATGGATGATGTGACGTGTGGAGTACCCTCTACCGGAAAGCCGGCGGCGAGTGCATCAGCCATGCAGGTTCGTTTGCTCCGGCATTCTGACCTGCCTGGCGCAATGCGCCTGAAGGAGGCCGCCAATTGGAACCAGACGGAAGAAGACTGGGCGCGACTGTTGGAACTGGAGCCAGAAGGCTGCTTTGCGATCTCGCAAGATGATGTCGTCGCTGCCTCGGCCACGGTGGTGGTATACGGTACGGATCTTGCCTGGATTGGGATGGTCTTGACCCTGCCTGAGTTCCGTAAACGGGGCCTTGGCAGCCGGCTGATGGAGCGCGTCCTGGAGTTTGCCGCTAGCCGCACCGTTGGGAAAGTTGGCTTGGATGCCACCGACATGGGATTCCCCCTGTATCGTCGCTTTGGCTTCGAAACCGAATGCATCGTGGAACGATGGGAACGTCAGGCGGGCTTCGCGCCCGTATCGCCGGTGGTTGTCAATTCATGGCGACCCGCTCCCGATCTGGATCTGCTCGCGTTCGGGAGCGAACGGTCAAAGTTGCTGGAGAGTTTGGCACGCGTAGAGGCCGCGTCGGTGGGCGACAGCGAGGGCTACGCCATGGTACGGCCCGGGTCCAAAGCTGCGTATTTCGGTCCGTGCGTCGCAAAGTCGCCCGCTGCCGCCGAGAATCTCCTGAGATGGTTTCTGGCACAACATTCTCGGGAACAGGCGTGCTGGGATATTCTGCTGGACAACCACGATGCCGTGGCTCTTGCCCGGAAGTACGGTTTTCAGCCAGTGCGAAGACTTAGGCGCATGGTACGAAACCTGAAGGCTGCCGCAACTCCAGTGAATCCAAAGTACTCGACCGTGTTTGCTATTGCGGGTTTTGAATATGGCTAGGGAAACAGGAGGGACAGTGGGAACATCAGCTAGACGCCTCCTCGGGGCCGGGGTTGTGCCAACAACCGTCTGAAGCGATCAGCGCGTCAGCCTCTTTCGGCCCCCAGCTGAGGCGCTTGTAGGGGAGAGCCCGATGGTGGGTCTTAAGGACTGGATCGACCACCGCCCAGGCGGCTTCAACTGCGTCCTCACGAGTGAATAGCGCTCCATCGCCGATCAGGGCGTCGCCCAGAAGGCGCTCGTAGGGCGCTTCCTCTCCCGGCCGTTCTTCAAACAGGTAGAGTTCTCGCTGCTCGCCGACAAACTCCTTCCCAGCAAGTTTGACGCGAGCGGCGAGCGCGATGGCTGCGCTGGGAGAGAGCCGGAAGCGCAGGTAGTTGGCCCGACCGGAGCGCGGCGTTGAGTCAGCGAAAAGCCTCTGCGGCGGCGGCCTCAGCTCCACCAGAACCTCGGTCGCGGTTTCGGCCAGGTACTTGCCCGAGCGCAGATACCACGGTACCCCCTGCCATCGCCATGAGTCGATGAATAGCCGCAGGGCGCAGAAGGTCTCGACGTCGGAGTTCTTTGCCACGTCTTGCTCCTTCCGGTAGCCAGCGTACTGGCCGCGAACCAAGTCATCGGGCTTCAGCGGGCGCATGGCCTGAAGGACTTTGGCTTTCTCGCTGTGTACGGATCCAAAGTGTCTACCGGCCGGCGGCTCCATAGCAAGTAACGCCACGACCTGAAAGAGGTGGTTCTCGACCACGTCACGCAGACAGCCGGCGGTTTCGTAAAACGCGCCGCCCTCTGTGTCAACAATAGTGAGACATCTTCGCCATCAACAATTACTGTAGGGGCGGAGAAAGATTCCCACCTTCATGAGCAAGACCAATGGTAGGCGGATGGAGTTGAATACTGCGGAGTTGGAAGATCCGCAGCGGAGGGAGGGCGAGCGTAGCGAGTCCGACCGCAGCGGAGGAGATTCCAACTCCGGGGGCGCGCCGCGGGTGGCCCCCATCCTTGATCCTGAGGTGGCGGCTAAGCCCGTCCGCCGCCGGTTCACTGCCGATTACAAGCGCTCGATTCTTGAGCAAGCCGACGCCTATCAGGATGCCGGCGCCATCGGCGCTCTGTTGCGCCGGGAGGGACTGTACTCGTCCCATCTGTCCACTTGGCGGCGCCAAGTCCGGCGGGGGGAATTGGCCGCGTTGACTCCCCAGAAGCGCGGCCGCAAGACGACCGTGAGTCCGCTGCTCGAGGAGAATCGCAAACTGGCGGCGGCCAACGCTCGTCTGCAGAAGCGCCTGGAAGATGCCGAATTTATTATCGAAGTCCAAAAAAAACTTGCAGCGGCACTGGGACGGCCGATCCCGGAGCGCAAGAACGACGAGGGGAACGAATGAGCGCAGTCAAGGAGTTGGCTCCTCATGTCGGCCAGTCGGCCGCGTGCCGCGCTCTGAGCGTACCACGGGCTTCCTGGTATCGCGGCTTGCAGCCGGTCGCGCCGCCCGCGGCTCGGCCTACCCCAGCGCGAGCGCTCTCACCGGCCGAGCGACAGACGGTGCTGGACCATCTGCACTCGGAACGTTTTCGGGACAAGTCTCCGGCGGAAGCCTTCGCCACTCTACTGGATGAAGGTGTCTACCTTTGTTCGGTCAGTAGCATGTATCGGATCTTGGCCGAAAGCGGCGAAGTGCGGGAGCGTCGGGACCAGCTTCATCATCCCGAATACAAGAAGCCGGAACTGCTAGCCACGGCTCCCAACCAAGTCTGGAGTTGGGACATTACCAAGCTGCTGGGGCCGGCGAAGTGGACCTACTTTTATCTCTATGTGATCCTGGACATCTTCAGTCGCTACGTCGTGGGCTGGATGGTTGCGGACGGTGAAAGCGCGCAACTGGCCAAGCGCTTAATCGCCGGCACCTGCGATAAACAGTTCATTGTTCCTGGTCAACTCAACATCCACGCCGATCGCGGTACCTCGATGACCTCCAAGCCGGTGGCCTTCATGCTGGCTGATCTGGGGATTACCAAGACGCACAGTCGGCCCCATGTCTCGGACGACAATCCGTACTCGGAAAGCCAGTTCAAGACCCTCAAATACCGGCCCGAGTTTCCTGATCGTTTCGGGTCCATCCAGGATGCTCGCGCGTTCTGTCAGCAGTTTTTTGGTTGGTATAACCGCGAGCACCATCACAGCGGTATCGCCCTACTGACGCCAGAAATGCTCCACCATGGGCGTGCGGAGGAGGTCATCCAACTACGACAGGAGATTCTACGAGGGGCGTATGCCCGCAACCCCGAACGCTTCGTTCGGGTCTGTCCCAAACCCCAGCAGCCGCCGACGGCAGCCTGGATAAATCCGCCTGTTTTGACGACGGCGAGTCAGGAAAATGCTCACTAATTAACGCCGCCGGGTGTCTCAAAATCGTTGACAAGTTCCGCCGCGCTTTCCCACGCCGAAATCCTCGGATAGGGTTATCTGTACACTGGCCACGTAGTTACGGTTCCAGATCGGCTCCAGGAACGAATTGGCGAAGCGGAAATAGAGGATATTCATGATCGCCTCTTTCCCAAGGAAGTGGTCGATGCGAAAGATCGAGTCTTCCGGGAACACCGCGTGCGCAACTTTGTTGAGTTCCCGCGCGGAGGCCAGGTCGCGTCCGAATGGCTTTTCGACAATCACGCGTGCATGCTCGGCTAAGTTCGCGGCACCGAGTCCTTTGATCACTGTCGCGAAGAGCGAGGGCGGAATGGCGAGGTAGTGCGCCGGGCACCGAGCGCTGCGCAGAGCCTCTTTTATCGCCGTGAACGTGCCCGGATCTTTATAGTCCCCACTCACGTACCGGAGCAGGGACAGAAGATGGTGGAGGGCACGCTGGTTATCGATTCCGCCCGATCGCTTTATGCTGTCCGTCACGCGTCTGTGCAGACGCGCCACACTCCACTTCGGGAAGGCGACACCGATCACCGGGACCTTGAGGGTACCTCGTTCCGCCATGGCATAGAGCGCCGGGAAGATCATCTTGTGGGCGAGATCGCCCGTCACACCAAAGAGCACCAGCGCGTCTGAACGGGAAGCAGTCATAGGCATTAATCTTCTTGGATGCGGCTTTTTCTCGCATGGCGAGTCTCTCAATGGGTCCGCTTGATTGGCGGCCATGCGATGGTCCGATACGGCTAGCTGTGGCAAGGGGGTAAGTGATGCGATCACCTCGAACACGTCCAAATGAAGTGAGAAGCTCCAGCTTCTCCGCTCATCGCGCCTGATGCCGAGCCGTCGAACATTGTGGGCATTCGCCGACACGCCTATTCCGACGTTGTTGAGACGATTTTCGTCGTCGAACCTTCGTGCCGATGGCTTAGGAACTGTACCAGCAGCGTCATCAACGCCGGGAATCCGGGGGCGCCGGTCCGGTCCAGCTTGGTCTTGACTGTAGGGACCCAGTTCAATAGATGGCGTTCCAGAAACTCAGTCTCTGCCCGTGCGAGTGAAAGAGCGGTCGCTTCCTCCGAAGTGTTCTCACGCGTATAGCGGAGCGCGGCGAGGAACTCCAGTTGGGTGACAAGGTAGTCTGGGACGGCGCGACTGGGGTCGGACTTGAGGCCGAGGACCTCGTAGAAATAGGTATTTTCCAGCGCGATCTCTTGCGCCGGATGAGACTTGTCGTGGGCCGATTCGAAGAGAGGCACTGGCGGCTCGGGTATGCCGACATCAAAGAGAGAGATGTAGGCAGACTCGTACTGATCGTAACTGGCGAACCATTCGAAGCCCGGGAATTTGCCCTTACACGCTAAACACTTCCATAGATTCTGTAGCGCCTCCGGCAGGGCAGGCTGCGACAGCAAATTGAAGCATTGGCGTGAAGGCGGTGCAAAGACGAAGGCAAAGAACCGGTAGAGATCGTTCTGCTGCCAGTCGATCGGGGTGACGGCATTCTCGGCTGCAGCGATCATCGTCATCACGACTCCTGTTTTTGAAGTTCCGTCTCTACTCCAGCATTTGCCAGACCGAGAAATACTTTCGACCGTCGCGGTCCTTCTGGCTTCCGTTCCAGACTGCGAAGGCCACAGGCGTACCAGCGGGCAGGTCGGGCAATTCGAAGATCACGACCCACTGGCTATTCTGATAAGTGCTGGTCGCCGGAAAATTCCGACCGGTGCGGCGCGTGGTGCCGCGTCCCTGGGCTTGCATCACCATCGGACCGCGTGTGGCATTCCAGTAGTAGATCTCCACCGGATGATCGGCGTCTCCCATCTGCAGCGAAGGGGCGATCACGCCGGGGCCTGCTTTTGCGGAAAACATGACGGCGGCGGCGTCGAAGAAACGGTCGTCGGCTTCCGTCGGGACTTTGCGGAAGCGGGTTTCCGGAGGCGTGCCAGGCACTTCGGCAAGTGTTGTTGCGTCATGCGTTGTATCGCGCCAGCTAAGCTGCACAAGCAACTTTCCGCCCGCGCGTGCCATACGGACGTCAACGCTCCGGATCTCGAGTGTAGCGGGCTCGTCGGTGTCATACAGCGGAGGCGTACGGTTCAGGGCGACGTGCTTCACTGCAATCTGGTTCCACGCCGCGGGTCCGCCGTTGAGCAAGTTGTCGGTGCTGGCTGGCGACGCAGCGACGGACAGAGACTGCGCGGAGGCAGGCTTAACGCTAGTCTGCGCCCAGAGTGGGCTAGAGGGCAGCAGACAGACTAAACCAATAATCATCAGTTGGCGAATTCCCATAACCTCCTCCTACGCCTGGATCTGAACCAGCTGTGGCCGGATGCGGTAGCGTGTCTCGGCGTCGCGGCCGATGAGCAATTGCAGGGCCTCACTGCGTCCGCCTTCCTGCGCTTTCTTAAGTTCCGTCTCAAGGCGCTTGATGACGTCTTTCACGTCGGGACCAAAAAGGTAGACAAGGTAATCGAGCGGCAGCCGCGGATCTTGCAGGATGCTCTTGCCGTAGTGCGCTCTCTTCGGCGGATTGAACGGCGGCACGTAGAAGACGCTGGGCTGCGTTCCCTTTTCCGGGAAAAGCGGCAAGGCGATCTTGTGCACCAGCACGAGCTTGTACACGGGGGACTCGGGGTCGTCGAGCAGTCCGACGAAGCGCAGGCGTCCCGGACACTGGACGGCGCAGGCGTTAACTTCACCTTTCTCCAGACGCGGGTAGCAGAAGACGCACTTCTCCGATTTGCCCGTGACCTCGTTGAAATAGATCTTCTTATATGGGCAGGCTTTGATGCAGTAGCGATAACCCTGGCAGCGATCCTGGTCGATCACCACGATGCCGTCTTCCTCGCGCTTGTAGATGGCCTTGCGCGGGCAGGCCTCGAGACACGCAGGATACGTGCAGTGGTTACAGATGCGGGGCAGATAGAAAAAGTAATTCTCGTCTAGGTTCATGCCGCCCACATCTTCATCCCAGTTCACGCCTGACTGTGGCTCGGGCGAGGGCATGACCGGTTTCTTCTTGCCTTCATAGAGACGCTGCTCGTAGTTGTACTCCCAGGCATGGCCATAGTCGTCCATGGTGGGCAGCGGGCTGGGCTGGAGCGCGCCATCCTTCCATCCGCCGCCGATACGGTCCCATTGGCGCGGGTAGCCTAGGCCGGGACGGGTCTCGACGTTATTCCAATACATGTAGCTGGTGCCGTCGCGGTCCGTCCAAAGCTTCTTACAGGCGATCGTGCAGGTCTGGCAGCCCAGACATTTGTTGAGGTCCATCACCATCGCGTATTGGTGTTTTGACATGGCTGCCTCTCCTTAGACCTTGGCCTTCTCGACGTCCACCTTGATATCGCGGTTGTTGCCGGTGGGCCCCCAGTAGTTCAGGCGGAAATTGACGTGGCCATACTTACCGATGAGTTGCGTCGGCTTAATCTTGATGTAAGTGAGCGACTGCCATCCGCCCTGCTTGAATCCGAAATATTTCTCCCAGCCGTGATACATCGTCACGCGCCCGGGTTTCTCGCCGGGCAGGATCTGCAAGCGGCAGACACACTGGCCGACGTCATTGTGGATGCGGACCCAGTCATTGTCCTTCAGGCCCCGCTTGCGGGCGTCGTCGGGATGCATATAGACGATGGGGCCGCCGCGTTGCAGACGCAGCATGGCGCGGTGGTCGCGCCACGTGGAGTGAATGGACCAGCGTCCGTGCGGCGTGTTCCAGTAGAGGGGAAATTTCTCCTCTACCGGCTCCTTGAATGTGGGCAACGCCTCACCCAACTCGATGTACCAGGGATGATCGATGTAGAACTGCTGGCGACCTGTTAGTGTGCGCCACGGCCGCTTCTTTTCGAGTTGATGTTTGAAGGGCGTATAGGCAACGCCTTGCTCAATGTCGCTGTTCCAGGACTCGGGATCGGTGGCAATAAAACGCAGCGGCTTCTGCTGCAGTTGCTGGTAACTCATGCCCTTGGTTTCTTCAGCGTTCCCGAGGATGAAGTTGACGGCCTGTTCGTCGCTTTGGACCGCTCCCTTCCCGGTCCAGTCGTGCGCCAGTTGAGTGAAGTCGCGGTTCCAACCAAACGCGTCGTCATGAAAGGGCTTGAGACCCTTCTTGCTTGCGACTTCGGCCATCTTTTCGGCGAGGGCATGAAAGATGTCCCAGTCGGTCTTGCTTTCGAATAGCGGTTCGCAGGCCTTGCCGAAGGGGTGGATATAGCTATGACAATCAGTTGTGTTGATGTCCACCTTTTCATAGTAGCTGGCCGCCGGCAGCACGACGTCAGAGTAGAGAGCCGTCGTGTCCATGCGGTAATTGATGTCTACGATGAGGTCAAGGTCTTTCCAGAGCGAGGATTCGAGAATCTCGTTACCCTTGGCCTGGTTCAGATAGTTGGCGCGCCACACGATGAAGGCGCGCGGCTTGCGGCCGTTCTTCGGCCACAGCGGCATCCATCCGTTCTTGACCGATTCCTGGATGTACCACTCGATAGGCTTACCGTTGTAGAGGTGCGGATCCTTGTTGGTGGAGTGAACGTAGCTCCACAGCGTGGTGTTCTGGAAACGCTGCTTCCCGCGGCCTTCCGGGAAGGCAAGTTTGAAGAAGCCCTGCTCGGGCCAGAGGCGCTCCTGGCCGACGTAGTGGTTGAATCCGCCGCCGTTCTTGCCTGTGTTCCCGGTCAAGGCCACCAGCAGGATGAACGAGCGGTTCATCAGATCGTTGTGGAACCAGTGGTTGGTGCCCGCGCCGTGGATGATCATCGCCGGCTTGCGCGTGCCGAGTTCCTTGGCAAAGAGTTCGATCTCATGGGCCGGCAAGCCGGTGCGCCCGGCAACTTTGTCCAGCGTGTATCCGGCCAGTTCTTTCTTGAGCATTTCGAAAACGGTGGTGACTTCGACGCTATGGCCATCGGCGAGCTGCACTTGGAATGTGCCAGTCAGCGCAGGATCGGCGCCATTCAGTTGGATGGTCTTCTGCCCGGAGCCCATGGAGCCGGGCGTCGCAACGGCATGCTGCTGTTTCGTGTCCCAGAAATAGAAGATGTCTTCCTTACCGCCGGACTTGAGATCAGACTCGCGCAGGAAGCGTTTCGTGCCGGCGAGCACGAGCAGAGGCATGTCGGTTTGTTCTTTTACGTAAGGCAGCGTCGATCAGGTTCTGATCGATGAGCAACTTGGCTACGCCCAACGCGAGAATGCCGTCGCTGCCGGGGTTGATGCGGAAATAAAGATCGGCGTGCGTGGCGCTGGCGTTGTAGTCGGGCGAGATACAGACGATCTTGGCGCCGTTGTAGCGGGCTTCGTAGGCAAAGTGCGCGTCCGGAATGCGGGTCTGCGAAATGTTCGATCCCCAGAGCACGATGTATTTGGAGTTGAACCAGTCGGCACACTCGCAAGCTTCGGTCTGTACGCCCCAGGTGAGTGGCTCGCCCGGCGGGAGGTCGCAATACCAGTCGTAGAACGAGAGAAAGACGCCACCGATGTAGTGGGCAAGCCGGGAGCCGGCACAGAAACTGACCGGGCTCATAGCTGGAATTACGCTGAAGAATGAGTTGGTGTCAGGACCGTAGTTATAGACATTGTCGAGTAACTTTTCGGCGACCAGCGTGAGCGCTTCATCCCAGGTGGCGCGACGCCACTTACCTTCTCCACGCTCCCCTGTGCGGATAAGTGGATAACGAAGGCGCTGCGGGCTGTAGACGTATTCGGTGAAGCAGCCGCCTTTTTGGCAGCCGCGCGGGTTGTAGTCGGGAAGGTCCTGGCTGATTCGGGGATAGTCGGCAGCCTGCTCTTCACGAACCATCACGCCGTTGCGGACGTACACCTTCCATGAGCAGGAACCGGTGCAGTTCGCGGAGTGCGTCGACCGGACCACTTTGTCCCAAGTCCAGATCTTGCGGTAGAAGTCCTCCCATCCGCGATAGGGATAGGAACGCAGCGGATCGAAGTCGCCTGTCAATGTGCTCAGCACGGGCTTTTCATTGCGCGAGCATCCGGGCAGGACCAGAGTTGCGGCGGTCATGGCCGCAGTCTGGATAAAGCTCCGCCGCGAGAAAGGCTTTTGGGGTTCGTTTTTGTCGCTCATGGTTTGCCTCCAGCGGGAGGTGCGGGGGGGTTGTTGTGTGCCGTTGCCTTCTGACTCTTGTGTTCTCCGAGCGTTCGCACGTGGGCGAGCAAATCGGCGATGTCCTGATCGCCGAGCGCCGGCGCTTCCGGACGCTGGAAGGCGGGCATCGCCGTTCCAATGCGGCCGTTGCGAATCGTGCGGATAATAAATTCGTCGGTGGCGGCCCGCTGGAAGACCGGGTTCCCGATCTCCGGTGCGATACCACCGCGGCCATCCATACCGTGACAGCCGGCACAGTTCATCAGGAAAAGAGAGAGCCCGCGGCCGGAGTTACCGTGTAACGACAGGCGAACTCATGGCCGGAGTGGCCGCAGCGCCAGTGCGGAGATACTCAGATGACTGCCGTAATCTCCTGCGGAAGCAGTCCGCCGGCATGCGGTCCCCAGGCGGGCATCTGGGTGCCGGGACGCCCTTGCTCGATATTGGCCTGGAGGTATTCGCGATTCGCCGTCGCGATCAGGGAAACGCCGCGGATAGCAGGAACAAAACGGTTAAACTTCTTGTCCCATCGGGAATAAGCGCCATTGCCGTGGCAGGCTGTGCAGTACTGCTTGTAAACCTGCTCACCAGTCAGCGGCACGGGATGTAACGCACGGTATTTCTGTTCGATCTTGTCGGGTGCCAGATAGCTCTCCGGCACGTCCCGCTTCCACTGCGAGAGCATATAGACGGTGAGCGCGAGCGCCTCTTGCCTGGTCACCGTCGGGTTGCGCATTTGGCTGTCAGGAACCACGCTGCCTGGGTCGCGGAAGTGCGCCAACTGCCAATTCCACGTGGTGTGCGGTGGCTTTCAGGTTGGTCATGATGAGTTCGTGCTTGGTTTTAGCGCCTTCGTTATCGAGCGCGGGCGCCAGCGTCCCGCCGCGTCCACCGAGCTTATGGCAGGAGCCACAACTCTTTTCCTGGTAGAGCTTCATGCCCGCGGTCAACAACGGGATCTGATCGGACGGCAGCTTTTCCGCGTCGTGGCAGGTGACGCACGTGGCCTCGGTCATCACCGGCGGCAAGAGCGGGTAATCCCAGTACACGTCGTCGGCCTTGGCCTCCCTGAAAGTCAACGCCGCACCCTGCCCATGATGACACACAGTACATCCGAAGCGGTCGACGGGATGCTTGTCGAGGATGCGCCCGGGATGTGTTCGGTGCGGCTGCTCGACGTCGGTCATGCGCGGATCGTCAATCCCGTTGTGGCAAGTGACGCAGCGATCCACCGCGCCGAGTGCGGGAATACTAACTTGCTTCATCTCGACGTGGAACTTAGCCAGCAATTCGCGGCCGCGATCATCGGTGGCTTTCTTTTGGAGAAGGTCGCGGTACTCGCGCTGCACGGTCTGCCACTGCGCCAGGTAGTTTTCGTGCACGGCTGCGCCTACCAGATAGGCGATGGTCACCAGGCTGGCCACCAGCAGGAGCCAGCGATAAATCCGTGAGGGGTCTTTCATCGCATTCTCCTCCCTAGTGCACCGGCCACTGCGAGGGCCACCAGTAGAAGTGCCAGTTGGGACCGCGATGGACAATTGCGAAGTAGGTCAGCAGCGTGAAGCCGACCAGAAAACATGTGAAAAGTGCGACCGCGGAGAGGCGGACTGAATCCTTGCGCTTCAACACGAACAGTGACCACGCGGCGAAAATGACAACGAGCAGCGATCCGGGATTGATAATGATGATCCAGAGCTGGTGAATGTTAGGAAACCAAGTGCGCAACCAGCCAAGGTTCACGGTGAGTACGAGCATGCTCACCGTGACGACGAAGGCGAAGAAGAACGATTGCCAGAAGACGGACTTCTCGCCGGGAGTACCGAACCACTCGCCCTCTCCACCCGGACGGCGGTCCAGGAACGGGATCAACGCGAGTCCGACAACCACGATGACTGGAATCAACAGGCCGCCAGTGAACGCAGAGTACGAAACCAATTCCTGAATTCCGAGGAAGTACCAGGGGGCTTTGGCTGGATTTTCCGGAATCGCAGCGTTGGCGAGTTCTTTCAGCGGCGCGTCGGAGTAGAAGGAAAGAACGAGAGTAACCGCCACGGTCGCCATGAAAACAGAGAGTTCGGCCCAGAACAGGTGTGGCCAGCTCATCACCGTGTTCTCGGGCCCGCGGTTTACCGGGGGGCGCTTGCCTTTTACCAGCGCCATCAGGCCATAGGTCTTGGTGGCCAGCGGCTGGAATACTGCGCGACGTTCGCCGCCCCACTCGGCGAGTCCACCCATGGGGTCTTCGGGCTTGGCAAGACCACCATCTTTTCTAATGCGCCAGAAGTGCACCCCGAGGATGGTTACGAGCACCAGGGGAAGAATGAAGACGTGCAAAACGTAGAAGCGGATGAGTGCGTCCTGCCCGACGTAGTTTGCCCCCAGCAACAGGCGCTTCTGGAATCCGCCGGGATCGAACCACTTCGTGAGGCCGATGGCGTCGGTCAGTTCGCGTGGCGAGTTGGCGATGTTCGAGCCGATCGTGATCGCCCAGTAGGCTAACTGGTCCCAGGGCAGCAAGTAACCGGTGAAGCTCAGGGCCAGAGTGATGACCAGCAGCCCCAGTCCAACTAGCCAATTGAATTCGCGTGGCTTCTTGTAGCTCGCGGTGAAGAAGACGCGCGCCATGTGCAGCAGGACCACCAACACCATCAACTGCGCCGCCCAGCGATGAATATTGCGAATGAAGCGTCCGGCGGAAACGACGTAGTGGATGTCTTTGATGGACTGATAAGCCAGATCGGTCGAGGGCTTGTAGTAAACCATCAGCAGAACGCCCGTGATGATAGTGATCACGAAGCTGGCCATGGCCATCAAGCCGAGTCCGAAGGTGAGCGTCGGGCTGAGCGTCCGCAGGTGCACGCGCACGCTGTGGATGTGCAGGAACAGGTTATGGAACGTGGCCTGCGACTCTTCCCGTTCCGACTCGGGCGTCTTTCCCAGCCGGAAGCAGGCATCCTTCAGGGTGCGGGGTAGCTCGCGCAGGTTGTGCACAAATTCTCGGGTTGCAGTCTCTGCCACGGTGTGTCTCCTACACGCGGTAACGCGTGCCCTGCGGGACCTCGTTGTCGGCGTTAACGATCAGGTCGCCATTGGCTGCGCGGCTGACCTCCAGCCAAGGCAGCGGACGCGGAGCCGGCCCTCCAACCACGTCGCCTCGGCTGTCGAAGCGTGAGCCGTGGCAAGGACAAGAGAACCCATCTTTCGTCCGCGCCACGGTGCAGCCCAGAGTGCGTGCATGTGCTCGAGATCGCGTAGACGCCTTCGTCGTCACGGAACAGCAGGAGGTTCTCTTCGGCGAAGGCTGTTTCACTGCCGGCGGCAAACTGCTCCGGTGGACCGAGTTTGAAACGACGTACCGGTCCAGGCAGCACCGCCGGACTGGGTAGGCGGAGCATTCCGGCAGCCGCCGTGCCCAGAGCAGCAAAGAAGCTTCCCAGCGCCGCGAGACTTAGAAAGCTGCGCCGGTCTACACGGGGCGGATCTAGACGGGACATGGCTTCCACTCCTTAGCGAAACTAAACTGCTCCATGGTGATGGCAGTGGTGGGACAACGCTGCGCACACAGACCACAACGGATGCAGCGTTCTTCGTCCTTGAGGATGGCCGAGAGGTCGGAAGGATCGAGTTCTAAATCACGAGTGGCCGTCTCGAGTTCGGGCGAAAGCGCCAGCCGGTCGAACGTCACCAGTTTCAGGCATACGGTGGGACAGACATCCACGCAGCCGCCGCACAGGATGCAACGTTCTCCATCAAAGATAGTGTTGATGCCGCAGTCGAGACAGCGGCCAGCCTCCGCGCAGGCCTGTTCTTCGTTGTAGCCGATTTCGACCAGTGCGGTTGGGCTCTTAAGGCGCTCTTCCGCGGAAAGTGTGGGAATGTGCAATCGTGAGCGGCGCTCGTAGTGCTTTTCGCGATGATAATGCTCGATGGGGAAATGGAACTGGACTTCTGCGGGCCCGATTTCCTTACCGCGCAAGAACCGATAGACCGAACGAGCCGCTTGCTTGCCACTGGCAATGGCATGGATCATGAGCCGCGGCCCATAGGCAATGTCGCCGGCGATGAATACACCCGGCGCCGAGGTCGTGTTGGTTGCCGGATCGTTGATGATCTGCTGCGGTGAGCGCATCTCTATCCCATCGCGCTGGGGGTCGATAAAGCTCAAATCGGCAGATTGCCCGACGGAAAGCAGGACCGTGTCACCTTCAATCTCCGTCGTAATCGACTCGTCAAACTTCGGGGCGAAGCGCTTGTTTTCGTCGTAGACCTGAGCGCACCGTATGAACTTCACTCCGCGCACGAACTTTTGCCCGTTCCTCTCGCTTACCAGAACCTCTTTCGGTCCCCAACTGTTGTGGCGTGTAACCCCTTCTTCCTGGCCTTCGAGGATTTCAACCGTGTCCGCGGGCATCTCTTCGAGCGACTCGAGGCAGACCAGGTTTACTTGCCGAACTCCGGCCATGCGTGCAGCCGTCCGCGATACGTCATACTCTTCCTGGCGAAGCACTGTGCGGGCGACGTCGTACGCCACGTTGCCGCCACCGATCACGATCACCCGCTGCCCCAGAGAAACTTCTTTGCCAAGCGAAACATCGCGTAGAAAATCCACGCCACCCATTACACCGATGGCGTCAACGTTGGGAATAGGCAGTGCTCTCGACCGCTTGGCGCCACAGGCGATGATGACGGCAGCAAACTCGCGGCGAAGATCGGCGAAGTTCACATCCTTCCCGATTTGGGTATTACAACGGATCTCGACGCCCAGAGACTGAATGACAGCAACCTCCGCCCGGATCAGTTCGCGGGGCAGGCGATAGCCCGGAACGCCGGTGTAGAGCATGCCGGCTGGCTGCGGTTCCATCTCGAAAATCGTAGGACGGAAACCCATCAGGGCGAGGTCGTGTCCGGCGGCCAAGCCGGCGGGACCGGAGCCGATCACCGCAATGGGTTCTCCTGTTGGCTTCGGAAACTCGGCGTTGGCGAGAAACTCGAGCAGGTGGCTGAGTTCATCGATGTCGTCACACTCACGCGTTTCCGTCTTGCTTTTCAGGTACGGGACCAGTTCGCGGCCGGCATCGCCGCGAACATCACACCCGAATTTCTCGCAGACAAATCGCTTCAGGGCGCGGATCGAGATAGGCTGATCGATCGTCCCCCGGCGGCAAGCTGCTTCGCACGGAGCACCGCAGATGCGGCCACAGAGAGACGCTAGAGGATTAGGGCCGCGGGCAATCAGGTAGGCGCGTTCGTAGTCGCCCGCGGCGATTGCCCGCACGTATCCTCGAGCGTCAGTATGAACCGGACAGGCATACTGGCACTTGATCTGCTCTCGCCAGTACTCGTGGTCCGCCACCCGGACTTTGTAGCGTAGTTCGTCCACTGTTCCTGCCTGATTTTCCAAATATTTCAACAGTTGACCCTATGCATGGAAGCGGAAACCGGCAATGACAAAAGTCACGGTCAGATGCATTTCCTGCCGGCCGCTCGGCCCTTCCGTGTTTGCGGCCTTCTGTCCAGAGGCTCCTCGCTTCGGATTCATCGTTGCCCCAAACCAGAATCCGTTTGGCAAAGCATTACAACCGAAAACCGGCGGGCGTGCAATGTTTAGTATTTAGTACTGAATGTTACTGAAGGCAACATGATACTGCTGCGGGAGCTTGCGGCTGATACAGCTCACCGTAATCCAGGTAGGAATTGCTCTTAGCTGCAAAAACGTCACTGGCAATATTGCTGGGCGCGGACGGACCATCCCAGATAGTCTTTTCGGAACCTCTGCCCGCCAGAGGTTGAGAGTGTAAGTGCCTTTCCGAATGCGGCGCAAGCCTGACTATTGCTTCGCCGTTCTTCCGCAGTCTTCCCTTGATCGTCGAATTTGATGGCGTTGAGCAGATCAACTTTATCTTCCGGCATTCCCTGAGACCGGCACTGGTCAATGAACTTGTCCATTTGCTTGTACGAT
Organism: uncultured Acidobacteriota bacterium; assembly: GCA_963842345.1. Taxonomy (GTDB): domain Bacteria; phylum Acidobacteriota; class Terriglobia; order Terriglobales; family Acidobacteriaceae; genus CAWBRT01. Next base: position 54,152 of record CAWJGD010000006.1, on the reverse strand, counting down.
CCGCCCCACCTTGGGGTGAGGTGAATCAGATAACGTGCTCGCAGAATAAAATTAGACGGCAGAACCGCATTGCCCAAGCTGAGGAATCTTGTTGCCGCAGCATCATCGCCCTCGTATTGGGCAATATTAAGCAAATGGAGAATGGCGAGGTACGATTTCGGGTTCAGCCGCAGAGACATTTCGAGATCTTGCTTGGACAGGACAAACATCTGCTCCATGTACTTCACGTCTTCGGGCGGCGTCTCAGAGATATATTTCGAGCCGCGCCTGTGTCCACCTAGTTTGCGATAGTAGATGCCTCGTGCAAGATAGGCCGAAGCTGATTTTGGATATGTCTTTATCCATCGGTTGAGCTGGGGCCGATAACGATCCTCACTGTGATAGAAAATCTTGTAAGCGTCCAGCAAATCGTATTCTGTTGCTAGTCCCTTCTCGAACTTGTGCTGGAGAGTCGAATAGGCATTTTCGACGGAGCTAACGTCACCAGCACTCAGTCTATTTAGAGCATCGACAGATTGTGCAAACAGTTGCGCGTGGCCGAGAATCAGAGAGAGCGAAACGAGCAGTGCTTTCAAAAGTACCTCCTTCTTCTGTTAGCGGCTCGACCGGGTTCTCAGCGGTCGTATCGTTTCCATCCATTGGGCAGTTCGGAACCGCGGCAAATGAATAACGGTATGCCGTCCCTCCGGCACAGGGCTTTTACGTCCTTCAGCAATGCCTTCTCCGACTGGGAATATGCATCTGGGTTTGTGATAACAATCCAGACCCCGTTCTCCTGGACACCGCTGTCCTGTCTCTGGACATAAGACAGGAATTCCGGTGCGGTCTGCAGAACGGGTTGCACTGGTTCCGGCTTCAGATACCTGGCATAGGTCACGCTGAATCCCCATTTCTTGCCGCCTAGATCGGCCACCTGTTTCGGGAACATGTGCATGGAAATACCTTTGGTGCGTTCAGGGACGACCTCGGCAACCGAAACGGCGCATAAGGTGATCAGCAGAACCAACGACGAGACGGCTGCAGTTATTCGATTCATGATGTGAGCGTCCTTACGGCGAAGTAGAAGAAAGCAAGAGCCACTGGGGTGTAGACGGCTCGTGCGATCCAAACTGACTTTGGCGTCTTTATTGGATCTTCTGCGGCAGGTTTGAGGCGTTTTCTAGGCAGCCCAAGATACAGGCATCCAAGGCCACACGCGAGCAACACCATGCCGGTGAAGAGGCTCCCCCGCGGGCGTTCTTCTTTGTGTTGCGGCGGGTGTTTTTCGGAGTCGGGAATGGCCTGCGAGAGTTGGAGCGTTTTTGTCTTCCCGTTGGGAAACCTCACTGAAACACTGTCTTGGAGAAAAAACTTGTTCCCAACTTGGTAGTCATACGTTAAGTAATTACCGTTCCCAAAATCCTGCCGTTTCAGGAGTCCCTGCTCATCGTAGGAATTGTGCAGCAGGACGCGCCCGTTCTCAGCCTGGATCCACGTCATCAGAACTCCGTCATATTCGTAGTGCCGCTCTTTCCCCGAAGAATAAATCACATCGCTCAGCAGCCCTGCTCGGTTGTACCGGTATTGCGCCCAGTTGTGGCTGTCATCTTCGGCACGAACAATGCGATCGTGGTCGTCATAACTGAACTTGACCGTGTGTCCATGAGGTGTGCGTATCTCCAAAAGGTTCCGCTGCCCATCGCGGCGAAGTTCAAGCCTATCGCCACTGGGGCTGCGTATTTCCGTGGCCGCGCCCTGGGCTATATTCTTGGCGTTGTACGATTCGGGAAAGAGGATGGTCGTGCCGTCAGCCAGAGTGACCGTCCAGCCGTTGCCGTTCCACGAAAATGTCGCCTTGTAAAATCTCGTGGCGGTTTCGACATGCTGGTAGACCGCATCGGCATAGCCGGTTCCCTTTGAAATGCGTTTGAAATACAGGTAATCGCCGTCTTCCAGAAGCAGCATGATGTACGTGTACGGATTGCGGCTGCCAACCGGAGCGAGATCAAAGGGATGATTGGTGTTCTGGCCGAATGCGTGTACGGGATTATTGTGCCCCCACTCGATGGAAGCATAGGTGCGCGTCAGGGGAACATCAAAGACATCCTTCAAAAACAGGTCCGTTTCCCGCAGAATGAACCTGCCGTAACGAAAGTCGGCCTCAAAGCGATCTACGGGTTCGGAAGGAGTGGTCGGCATCTCGCATTCGCCAACTTGGGGGCTCAACTTGAATCGCCCCACAACAGCAAACGCGCAAGGGAACTTGCCGCTCATCGTAGGGGCAGTGGTCAGATAGGTCGCATCGGGAACAACGGCAGCTTGGGTATGCACGTCCGCATAAGAGGTTGGGTCAATATCCACGATCCTTCCGGCCACGAGATCAAGTTTCTTGTGCTGCTTTTCGAATAGCACCTCGAATGTGGTGAACTGCCACTGTTCCCCTTTTCTGGCTCCGAAGGGAAAGGACCTCTTTCCGGCTGGACCGCCTGCCACCACTCGCGCTGACGCCTCGCCTTTCGGGCCGTGTACCGGTATCACGAGCCTGGCCTCTCTCCAACCGGTCTCGTCTTCTTTCACCTCACCACTGATATTGTTTGACGCGGTGATCGGCGAGTCGAGAATTTGGACCGCATCGGAATTTTCGTTCAGACGCCGCACTGCCTCGCTGACTAATGTTGAACGGGCAGTCTGCCGCATGTAATAGGTTGTGATTGCCAGGTGAAGGAAAAGAAGCAACAACCCAAACTTCACGCTCTTCTTCTGGAAAAAGGGCACTTTCTCTGAATTCATTTACGATCACCGCTCTGCTGGATTGACTGACCCTGGGGTGGGGAAAGAGGCCGGGATTCCAATGAATTGGATGCTGAAAGAGCAGCTCAGGCTCACCTCGAAGCCGAATAGCCGCTACGATGCATGCAGCAATCAACAGAACGCCGTTCTCCCTCTGCTTGTCCACCGTTGCATGTTAGACGATGAAAAAGCGAAAGTCAGCCGACGTAAATGTGTTCGGCAAGGGTACAAATTGGCAGTGAGCAGAGACTCAGAGAGACAAACCCCATGCGCCAATTGGAACATTTTGGAACACGATTGAGAGTTGGAAGGCTTGGAAGTGATTGAAAAGATTGTGCGCAAACGGCTCGGACTGGAGGCCGGATTCTATAGATTCTCAGCCTGGCCCTTTTCGAGCAAACGCCCATTTTATGCGCCCTTCAGGCAAAGTCGCAGAGTGGTTCATCTTACTTCGGAGAACCACTCTGCGACTTTGGTTGTCGCGGCGAGCCCCGTGACGCTGGTGCTTCAATCAACGCGTCACTTCTGCGTGACTGTTTTTGCGGGCTCGGAGGATGTCGGCTTCCACTCTTCCAGAAACCCCATTTTTTCCCGGAGCTTCTCGCCGACGGTTTCGACCAGGCTAGTGCGCTGACGTTCGCGCTCGCCGGTAAACCACGGACGGCCGTTCTTGTTCTCCTCAATCCACTGCTTGGCGAACGAGCCGTCCTGGATATCGGCCAGGATCTTTTTCATCGCCTTTTTGGTTTCCGGAGTGATGATCTTGGGGCCGGCATAGTAATCGCCGTACTCTGCCGTGTCGCTGATGGAGTAACGCATGAAGTTCAGGCCGCCGCGATACATCAGATCGACAATCAGCTTCAGCTCATGCATGCACTCGAAATACGCGGATTCCGGCTGGTATCCGGCTTCGACCAGCGTTTCAAAACCGGCCTGGACCAGAGCTGAAACGCCTCCGCAGAGCACGGTCTGCTCGCCGAATAGGTCGGTTTCGGTCTCTTCCGTAAAGGTGGTGGTCAGTGCACCGGCGCGGGTTCCACCCAGAGCCTTGGCGTAGGAGAGCGCGAACTGGAACGCCTTGCCGCTGGCGTCCTGGTGAATAGCGATGAGCACCGGCGTGCCGCCGCCTTCCTCGTAAACCTCGCGTACGCGGTGGCCCGGAGCTTTTGGCGCAACCATGCTGACGTCGATCTCCTTGGGCGGAGTGATCGTGCCATAGCGAATGTTGAATCCGTGGGCGAACATCACCGTTTTGCCCGGCTTCAGATTGGGGCGAATCGATTCCTCATAAATTCGCGGCTGGTCGGTGTCGGGCGCCAGGATCATGATGGCGTCGGCCCACGCCGAAACCTTCGCCACGCTGTCGACCGTAACTCCGTCATCTTTCACTTTCTGTCGCGAACGGCTGCCATCGTGCAACCCAACCTGGACGGCAACCCCACTGTCGCGCAAATTGAGCGCGTGTGCCCGGCCCTGCGATCCGTACCCGACAATGGCGACTTTGGCCGCTCTCACCAATGAGATATCGGCTGCGTCGTCATAGAGAATCTCTGCCATGGAACAACCCTCCTGTGCTTTGGTTATAGGGTGATCGTCAAGCTACGAAGCAAGCGGAAAAGCGGAAAGATCAACTGCCTCGCGCCCTAAAGTCAGTTGCGCCCTTGAAACTGTGCATTCGGTTCCGAAAACGCGCAACCATTCTGAACTACGATGAACGGTGTATTCCCCACGGTTCATTGTGCCACGGAAAGCGAATTAGCCCGAAGCCTATGCTGCTCGATCAATATGTTTAATAGAGGTATCATCGAGAGCCATAGCATTAAAGAGCGGCAGGCTGACAAATACAGGACAGACGGTCGCGAGATAACGAGCGGTCACCCTGCGTTATTTGATTCCCGTGATCGACCCGCTCATGGCGCGCGTATCGCGCACCGGCCAGCGCCCGGAGTCTACCTGTGCCAGAAATTCCCCCAGAATGTGGTTGAATTCGCCGGCAGCCTCGAGGTTGATGGTGTGGCCGCAGTTCGTCATCAACGATAGCGCAGCCGACTTGATGTTCTGCTTCATCAGGAGCTGAGGCAGGAGGCACGGCCAGTCCTCATCTCCGGAAATGATCAACGTGGGAACGTCCAGGCGTTGCATCTCCTCAACACGGTCATAAAGCGATGGCCGCTCGCGCTGCACGCCGAGCTGCGTGTTCGCCGCACCGAGCGCCGAATGTTCCGCCAGCATGCGTTTGAACTCCGCAAAACCGCGCGGGTCTTTGTTCTCGAACTGCACACGGGTCGGCCCATATGCGTACTTTTCGGCGAATGCAGGCATCTTCGCTGACAGAATGAATTCTGCGGCAGCCGCTGCTTCTTCGCGGAAACGCTCGCGCTGGTCCCGCTCGGCGCCGTAGCCGCAACCACACACGCATAAGGAAAAAGCCCGCCGGGGAAACTGAAATCCAAACTCAAGCGTGGCGAAGCCTCCCATCGACAAGCCGACCACATGGGCTCGATCGATTCCCAGATGGTCGAGTACCGCTTCGATGTCCTTGGCGGCGCGGAGCTGAGAATAGGCGCTGGGGCTCTCCGGCACATCCGAGGGAGGGTATCCTCGGGCGTTGAATGTAAGGCAGCGATACCTCCGGCCGAAGTACCGTACCTGTGGCTCCCAGCTTCGGTAATCGCCAGCGAATTCGTGCACGAAGATCACCGGCTTGCCTGCGCCAGTCTCTTCATAGAACAGCCGGATACCATCGTCTGTCGTCGCAAAGGCCAAAGTTTTTACCTGTGTTATTGGAATGGACTTGCACGCATGATGCAAGCCTTGAGTTTTCAGGGCAAGATTATAACCCTGACTAAAGCCGATGAGACGGAGCGTTCTATTCCGGAACAATACCTGGCTTGCTAGGATTTTCTCCCGATCGCCAGCTCGGCTTGGTAGACTTAAAAATCGATGTTCAGGTAAACTGAACCAACTGTTTTGCACATCTTTCGAACGGGCAATCGGCACGGAGGCCTAACCGCGCCTGCCATAAACGATCGACTGTTCAAAATCAGAGCAGCAGGTGCACCATGTCAATTTTATTTCCGGAAGCGAAGCCCATCCATGCACGTGCCGGCGCGATTGCCGCTCGGCACAGGGACGACACGCCTGTTAGGGAAGCGATTGCGGAGTCCTGGGTACGCTCTCGCGAGATGGGTGTAGATCCGCTTGCGAGCGGTAGCGCCATGATTGTCACTGGGCGGGAGTTGGAAACCCTGCTGCTCGGCAATCAGGAACTGATCGAGGCCGCTCGCCCGTTCATGGAGAACCTGCACAAGCTGGTCGAAAGCTCAGGGTTTGTCGTTGTTCTGGCGGACAAAGATGGCTACATTGTCGAAACCGTAGCGGATCTAGATGTTCTGGAATCAAACCGGGGAATGCACTACGCCAAAGGCACAAAGCTGTCCGAAGATCTTGTCGGAACTACAGCCATAAGTCTGGTAGTGCGCAACCATGAGCCGATACAGGTTGTTGGAAGCGAACATTACTTGTTTGAACATTTGCCCTGGGCCTGTTCGGCGGCGCCGGTGAAGGACGCGAACGGGATCTTTATTGGCGTACTCAGCGCGGCCGGGCCCAAAAAGCAGGTGCATTGTCACACTCTCGGCATGGTAGTTTCGGCGGCGGCGGCAATTACTAATCTGTTGCAGGTGCAGAAAACGCAGCGGGAGCTGGAGGAGTCGGCCCGGATCCATTCGACGATTGTGAATTCCATATCCGATGGGCTTCTCATGCTCAATGCCAAGGGAATCGTGACCTTCATCAATCACATCGGCGCACGCATTCTCGACATCAATCCACGAGAGGCCGTCGGAAAGCATATTGCCAGCCTCGTGGACTTCAAGCCTGTGATCCTGCAGGTACTGGAGACTGGCCGCGGCTACACGGATAAAGAATTTCTGATTGAGACCAAGCGAGGCACACTGCATTTCGTCAAGACGGCGATCCCGCTCAAGAATAAAGATGGTCAACTCGATGCCGTGATTGACATTTTTCGCGAGATCAAGCGGGTACGCAAGCTGGTCAACCAAATGGTCGGGGCGACGGCGCAGTTTAATTTCGAAGATATCATCGGGCAAAGTACAGGGGTGGCCGAATGCATACGGCTGGCGAAGATCGCTGCTAATTCCATGGCGAATGTGCTCATTCAGGGCGAGAGCGGAACGGGGAAGGAACTCGTTGCGCAAGCGATTCACAACTCCAGTGCGCGACATGATGGCCCATTCGTTGCCATAAACTGCGGAGCGATACCACGCGACTTAGTGGAAAGCGAACTATTCGGATACGAGGAAGGCTCGTTCACGGGAGCAAAACAAGGGGGCCGTCCTGGCAAATTCGAGATGGCTCACGGTGGGACGATATTTCTTGACGAAATTGGCGAGATGTCACTGGATATCCAGGTGAAGCTTTTGCGTGTCCTGCAAGAGAAGCACATCAGCCGGCTGGGCGCACATCGAAATATCGATATCGACGTGCATGTGATCGCGGCTACAAACCGCGAATTGGCAAACGAAGTCAATGACGGCAATTTCCGCCACGATCTGTACTATCGCTTGAACGTCTTCTCGATCCAAGTCCCACCGCTAAGGGAGCGACAGGGAGATATACCGTTCCTGGTCCACTTCTTCTTGTCCAAAATATGTCTAAATCTAGGGGTCGAAACCAAAAGGTTCAGTGCGGATGCGCTCAGGATTCTCAACGAATATCAATGGCCCGGGAACATACGCGAACTGGAGAACGTCATTGAGCGGGCGGTCAATATCTGCGAAGACCGGGAAATTTCGATTGAATACCTGCCGCGCACGTTGCACGCAAGTCCATCGGCGTCACTCTTGGGGACGGAGCGTTCACTCAAAGATATGGAGCGCCTCCTGATCGAAGAGACGGTGCGGAAAACTGGCGGTAACGTTTCCAGCGCCGCGAAGTCGCTCGGCATCGGGCGGAATACGCTGTATAGCAAACTGCGAGAACACGGGCTTCCGATTCCGCGCCTATAGTTGTTCTTTGTAACTGGGTTACAGGGCAACAGAGTTGCTGCCCCTTGTACTGCAGTTTTTTGTCTCGCGCGAGCCGCAATCCGCAAGCCCCTCAATCGTGGACCCCGGAGGCACGCTGCCGGGCGAGCGCATTTCATAGCCTGCCCCCGGAGTTTTGTAGGATCCCCGCCTCTTTCATCGCCGCCCTGCACGACTCTTCGACAGTTAATTGTTCAAAATTCGAACAGAGGTGTTCGACGATAGGACATGCGCGATTGGGGATTTCATAAAATCTGCTTATGAAAGCCGACAAGTTACTGATATTAGTAGAAATATTTCTGTGGCGGTTTGGCCGTTTTTGGCCATGATTGTGCATGGATTTATCTTCGTCATTCTTGTGTAAATAGTTCAGCAGGACGTTCAAGCTCCACAGCACAGCAAAACCGGGAGGTTGCAAGTGTCAACCATGGCCAGGGAAGAGGTTTTTTCCAACGACTATAGCTTGTCTGGGCGCGCAATTGTTTGGGGAGAGAACGCGGAGCTCCTGAAGTTCCTGTACCGGCGGATGGCCGGCATCCGGCTGTTTGAAGAGAAAATTGGCGAGCTGTTTCTCGGCGGAGAGCTGCCCGGGTTCGTCCATTTGTATGTAGGGGAAGAGGCGATTGCCGTCGGTGTTTGCGCCAACCTCACCGACGCCGACTACATTACCAGCACGCATCGCGGGCACGGCCACTGCATCGCAAAAGGCGCCCGGATCGAATCGATGATGTGCGAGATCTTCGGCAAGAAGACCGGCTACTGCAAAGGCAAGGGCGGCTCGATGCACATCGCCGACTTCTCGATCGGGATGCTGGGCGCCAACGGCGTGGTTGGCGGCGGATTCAACTTGGCGGTGGGAGCGGCATTGGCCTCGAAGATGCGCAACAGCGGGCAAGTGGCGGTGTGCTTCTTTGGCGACGGCGCTTCCAACCGCGGCACCTTCCACGAGGCGATGAACCTGGCAGCAGCCTGGAAAGTTCCCGCTGTGTTCGTTTGCGAAAACAACCAATGGGCGTCGACCACTCCTTATCGGACGACGACCTCGGTGGCCGACATTGCGGATCGTGCCGCTTCCTACGGCATTCCCGGCGTCATCGTCGATGGAAACGACGTCTTCGCCGTCTATGAGACGGCCCGGATGGCCATTGAGCGCGCCCGCAAAGGCGAAGGCCCGATGCTGATCGAGGCCAAGACTTACCGCATCAAGGGGCACTTCGTCGGCGACCCGGAGATGTACCGGACGAAGGCCGAGGTGCAGGAACAGTTCGACAAGAATGATCCCCTGAAGAGGTTTGTCAAGTCGGTCACGGAGCGGGAGTGGCTGAGTGCGGCAACCATGGACGCGATCAAGGCGGAGATGGCCGCTGAAATCGAGCAGGCGGTAGAAGTGGCCCGCAAAGCTCCTTATCCGGAAAGCGACGAACTCTTTGCCGACCTATACGTCGAAGGTGGGGTAAACTAATGCGCGAAATCACATTTTCAGAAGCCACTCTGGAAGCAATGCACGAGGAGATGACCCGTGATGACCGTGTTTTCATCATGGGGGAAGACATCTCCCGGCAAGGTGGCATTTTCGGTCAATTTAAGGGACTACCCAAAACCTTTGGCGTGGAGCGGGTAAGAGACACGCCGATTTCGGAAACCGCGATTATAGGCGCGGGCGTGGGAGCGGCCCTGGCGGGAATGCGGCCAGTGGTCGACATGCACTTTGCCGATTTCATCACGGTCGCCATGGACGAGATTGTGAACCAGATGGCCAAGATCCGCTATATGTTCGGCGGACAGTGCACGGTACCGATCGTGCTTCGAGCTCCTGACGGCATCATTCGTTCGGCCGCGGCGCAGCACTCGCAATCGCTGGAAGCGTGGTTCCTTCACGTTCCGGGACTAAGGGTGGTCATTCCCTCCAATCCCGGCGATGCCAAGGGACTGCTGAAGTCGGCCATCCGCAGCGACGATCCTGTCCTGTACTTCGAACACAAAGCCCTGTTCCCGAAGAAGGGATTGGTGCCGGATGGCGAACACCTCGTGCCGATCGGAAAGGCCAACCTGTCGCGCAGCGGAAAGGATGTAACGATCGTTTCCTATTCGCTGATGATGCAAAATGTGCTGGACGCGGCCGCCGAGCTGGCTAAGGACGGCATCGACGCTGAGGTAATCGATTTGCGAACGATCTCACCGCTCGACATGGAGACGATTTTCGCTTCCGTGGCCAAGACCAAGCGCCTTGTCATTGTGCATGAAGCTGTGAAGACCGGCGGTGTCGGCGCGGAGATAGCGGCGCGGGTAGCCGAGGAGATGATCGATTATCTCGATGCGCCCATCAAGCGGCTTGGTGCCCCCTTTGTTCCGATTCCATTCAGCCCGGCACTGGAGCGGTTAGTGAAGGTGGATGCGGAGCGCATTGCCCGTACCGTTCGGGAAGTTTGCCAATAGCGAAAGGAACACGAGTTTGGTCGAGAACAAGATTGCTATCGTAACTGGTGCGGGCAGGGGCATTGGCCGGGCAATCGCTCTTCAGTTGGCGAAGCAGGGCGCGCACGTATTGGTAAGCGATATAGACCCGGAGAGTGCCTGCTCAGTCGCGCGTGAAATCCAAGCTCTGGGCAGGCGCAGCATGGCCGTTCGGACCGATGTGTCAGATGAGCCGCAGGTACAGATGATGGTTCGGCAATGCGTCGAGGGTTTCGGGAAAATCGACATTCTGGTCAACAATGCCGGCATCGTCAGCACCGGTTCGTTGACGGAGATCAGTGCCGAGGCCTGGGACCGGACGATGCAGGTAAACCTGAAGAGCGTTTTCCTCTGCTGCAAGGCCGTATTTCCCCTGATGATGGCCCAGCGCAGCGGCAAAATCGTCAACATTGCTTCGGTCGCCGGCAAGCGTGGCGGCGGCTTGCTAGGAAATTCCTGTTACGCCGCGTCCAAGGGAGGGGTAATCGCTTTCACCAAGGGCATTGCGCGCGAAGGCGGTCCTTACAACATCAACGTGAACGCGATTACCCCCGGGCTAACGGAAACGGTGATGACCAGCGTTCTTTCGGATCAGCAACGCGAGAGCATTGTGCGGGCGATACCTTTGGGGCGCGCGGGCAAGCCGGAGGACATAGCTGCTGCAGTGTGTTTTCTGGCTTCGGACTCTGCCGCATTTATAACCGGCGAGATTATGGATGTCGACGGCGGCTTAATGATGGACTAGTTAGTTGGTTAGTTGAATTTAGTAGCTTTGCAGGGCCACGTAGGGATCTGCCGTGTCTAGGAGGTTGGAAATGGATAGCTCAGCCGTCGTGGGTGGATTTGTAGGTCCTTACCTGACGGCTGGATTAAGACCGCCACCGGTTCGTTTGTAGGTGCCTACGTTTATCTGGCCTGCTCACTTACAGCAGCCGGACTACTCATTCTTACTTTCAGAAAACAGGCGCCAGTGGATGCGGCGGATAAGCAAGGCCTGGCTTCTGCAAAGGATAAGGCCGCGGCAGAAAATGGGCCCGCAGTAGCGGCGCAGACCATCGGGGGCGCTTGTAAAGCGGGTACTTGGCGAGACGATAAAACGAGCATGCGCAATACGGACCGCGGTGATTGAGTTGAATGCACCGCGCATGCTGTGCGTGTGCGCAGGATCCCCAATACATGCCGTCGTTGCGTCTGTTGTTGGGGCAGCATCGCAGCGCAGCAATGAAGGACCATTATGAAGTCGATGTTCGCTGTCATGAAGCAAACTGAATCCCCCGGCGCCGAAGCCCGAGTGGTTGCGGCACCGGAACCCGGAGCGCACGACGTCGTAGTGAAGGTTCGATCGGCCGCGCTATGCGGGACAGATCTTCACATCTATGAGTGGAACAAATGGGCGCAGGGAGCCGGTTTGAAGGTTCCCTTCATCATGGGACACGAGTTCTGCGGCGACGTGGTGGAGGCCGGAAGCCAGGTTCACAATGTCGCGGTGGGCGATAAAGTTTCAGGCGAAACGCATTACCCATGCGGTCATTGCAAGCAGTGCCTAAACGGCGAGCAACACATCTGCAGCCAGTTGCAGTTGTTCGGCGTTCACATGGACGGCTGCTTTGCCGAATACGCGCTGCTGCCGGCTATCTGCGCGCGCAAGATCCCGCAGGAGATATCGTACGATGTCGGGGCCGTCATGGAGCCGCTCGGAACCGCATTCCGCGCCGCGCAAGAGGTTCATGTCGGCGGAGCTAACGTTGCGGTCATCGGCTGCGGCCCGATTGGGCTGTTTGCAGTCACTTCCGCCCTGGCGCTTGGGGCGGCGAAGGTTTTTGCCCTTGACGTAGCTCCGGCGCGCCTGGAACTGGCGCGTCAGATGGGTGCCGCCCTGACGCTGAATCCCGCCAGCGTAAACGTCGTTCAAGCGATTCTGGACACTACGGCCGGCTATGGTGTAGACGCCATCATCGAGGCTTCTGGTAGCAGCCGCGCGATTTCCGAGTCGTTCCGCTATCTGCGCAAAGGCGGCCGCGTGGCGTTGATCGGCCTTCCCGATACGACGGTTTCACTGGAGCTGGGCCGGGATGTCGTCTTCAAGGAAGCGAAGATAAGCGGTATTCACGGCCGTAAGATGTTTGAGACCTGGATCGAGATGGAGAACATGCTGGCCGGCGGAAAGCTGATGGTGCAACCGGCACTGACGCACGTTCTTCCTCTTGCGAGCTGGAAGGAAGGCATCGAGAAGGCGAAGAACGGGGAGGCTTGCAAAGTCATTTACCGCCCCGGCAGCGAGGTGCTCTAATGGCAATCGAATTCACCATGCCCCAGCTTGGGCTGACGATGACCGAGGGCACGGTCAGCAAATGGCTCAAGAACGTAGGTGATGCAGTCACGCCAGGCGATCTGCTGGTTGAAATCTCAACCGATAAGATCACGAACGAGGTGGAAGCGACGACGAGCGGCACCTTGCTGAAGCTGCTGGTGGCCGAAGGCGAGACGGTCCCCGTCAAGGCCCCGCTGGCCATCATCGGCGAGGCCGGTGAGGAGGTCGCGTCTTCTGCTGCCGCCGGCGCGCCCGCTATTGCGGAGGCTGCGATGGCCGCGGCGGCGGCTCCTGCGCCTGTGGCGCGCGAAGCCGGCGAGTGGGTTAAGGCGTCTCCACTGGCGCGGAAACTGGCGCGCGAACGGCACCTCGACTTAGCCGCGGTCACCGGTACTGGTCCGACCGGTCGCGTTGTGGAGCGGGATATCGTCAAGTGCTCGATATCGCAATCGTCACTGAAGGCGACGCCTCTGGCCACCAAGATGGCTGCGGAACTTGGAGTGGACCTCAAGACGCTCGATCGCGGCCAGCGGATCACAAGCGTAGACGTAGTAGCCGGCGCGCAAGCGCCGAGTGTGAGCGCCGGCCAGGCACAGAGTCCCGTTGCGACAGCCTCCCTAGGAGCGGCGCTCAGCGGCATGCGCAAGGTCATCGCCGAGCGAATGGCATTGAGTTGGCAAACCGTGCCACACGTACACCTGACCGTGCAAGTCGACATGTCAGAGGCGGTCCGGCTCAAGAATAAGCTGGCGGAGTCGGGGCTTAAGATTTCGTTCACCGACCTCGTGGTAAGGTGCGCCGCCCAAACGCTGGCTGCGTTCCGCATGGTTAATAACAGTCTTGTGGACGGAAAGCTGATCGAAAATCCGGCGATCAACCTCGGGATTGCCGTTGCCGTCGAGAACGGGCTGATTGTCCCGGTGATCCGGGATGCAGATCAGAAATCGTTGCGCCGGCTAAGCGAAGAAATCGGTGCCATCGGCGCAAAAGCGCGCGCGGGCAAGCTGCTGCCGGATGATTACAGCGGCGGCACTTTTACAGTCAGCAATTTGGGAATGTACGGTGCCGACCATTTCACGCCGATTATCAATCCGCCCGAGAGCGCCATTCTCGGCGTCTGCCGGTTGAACCAGAGGCCGGTCGTGGTCGATTCGCAGGTGACGGCTCGGCCCATGATGGATCTTTGCTTGGGCTTTGATCATCGCCTGATCGATGGCGCGCTGGCTGCCCGATTCATGGCGCGCCTGCGCCAGTATATGGAACAGCCCTTGTTGCTACTGTGATCGGTTTTTCTGGCCTTATTACGAGCAGGAAGAACGGATGTTGATGAATCGAGTGATTGTCATCGGCGGCGGTCCCGCCGGCTATGTCGCTGCCATTCGTGCGGCGCAGCTGTAATGAATGCTAATTATCAAGTTACGTCATTGTGGATGGGTAGAAAGTTTTGGATAAGTTTTCTAGTTGATCACACCGGACGATCATGTTACGTTCTTCCACACGAAGAAGAACTGAAGCGATTCAATCAGCTAAACAGGCGCTTGTGAAATCGCGAAGAGTAACTGTACCCCGCGTGCGGGCATTAGCTCGTGAAGCAGTGACACGCGGTCTGAACGCATTGGTGTTAGATCCGTCGGTATAGACCTCGCCCAGCGAGTCCGAAGGTGAGGCAGGCAGGCGATCCAATCGATCTGGTCCACTTCTGAGGAGGGTATCATCATGCGCAAATTCACTCGCAGGCAGTTTGTCGTCGGAGCAGGAGCTACGTTCGCGAGCATTGGGATCCTGCGCGGCACGGCGCGGGCGGCGGAATTCACGTACAAGTACTGTAATAACATGTCCGTGACGCACCCGACGAACATCCAGGCCAAAGAGATGGTCGAGGCCATCAGGCGCGATTCCGGGGGCCGCCTGGATATCCAGATTTTCCCCAATAGTCAGTTGGGCGGCGACACCGATGTCCTCGCGCAGTTGCGGGCCGGGGCGGTCCAATTCTTCTCGCTGTCGGGCCTGATTCTAGCCACGCTCGTGCCCGTCGCCTCCATCAACGGGGTCGGATTCGCTTGGAAAAGCTACAAGGATGTCTGGCAGGCCATGGATGGCGATTTGGGCAAGCATGTGCGCGACGAGATCGCCAAGGTGAACCTCTATGCCTTCGAAAAGATATGGGACAACGGCTTCCGCCAAATCACCAGCAGCACTCGTCCCATTCTCACGCCGACCGATTTGAAGGGATTCAAAATCCGGGTGCCGGTGAGTCCGATGTGGACCTCGATGTTCAATGCCTTGGGCGCCTCCCCGGTTGGCATCAACTGGAACGAGACGTACTCGGCGCTGCAGACGAAGATCGCCGAGGGGCAAGAGAACCCCGTGATACTCATCGAACTCTTCAAGATCTATGAGGTGCAGAAGTACCTCTCGATCACGAATCACATGTGGGATGGTTTCTGGTTCCTGGCGAACGGAAATGCCTGGCGGAAGCTCCCGAAAGACCTGCAGGATATTGTGACCCGGCGCGTCAACGAGGCGGCGGTGAAGCAGCGCGCCGACGTGGACGCCCTCAATCAGAACGCCATCAAGGCGGTTACCAGCCACGGCATGGTGGTCAATACGCCCAACGCTGAGCCGTTCCGAGCGCAACTCCAGCGCGCGGGCTTCTACAAGGAGTGGAAGCAGAAGTACGGCGAGGCCGCGTGGGCGGTACTGGAGCGCTATGCAGGGAAACTTGGTTAGGGAGAGGCCGTGAAGGAGCGTCTCGTTGAGGCCGCGGCCGGGGGCACCGCGCCCCCAGCTGGCCGACGCTGGGCCTATCTGGCGGATGACATCCTGCGCTGGACGACGGAGGTACCCGCGGCGCTGCTCGTGGTGGTGGAGTTTGGGCTTCTGCTGCTGGGTGTCGTTGCCCGGTATGTGTTTCATCGCCCGCTCTATTGGGTGGACGAGCTGGCCGCCACGCTGTTCCTCTGGCTGGGCATGCTGGGCGCCGCAGTGGCGCTGCGCCGGGGCGAGCACATGCGGTTGACCGCTTTCGTGCGGCGCGCCTCTCCTCCGGTCCGGGCTTGGATCGATGTGGCAGTGACGGTGGTGGTCGGGACATTCGTCCTGGAAATGCTGGGGCCAGCTAAGGAGTTCGTGATCTCCGAGGCGGCCATCACCATGCCGGCCCTACAGGTGTCGGCGGCCTACAGTGTCACGGCGGTCTTGGCGGGGATGATCCTGATGCTGATGATCGTTCTCGTCCGGCTCGCTGGTGAGCGCTTCGCTGAGACACTTCCTGGCGGCCCTCGCCCTGGTGGGGGGAGCGAGCGGCTTGGCGCTCCTCGCCAAGCCGCTTCTGGATCGTCTCGGCAACGTGAACCTGATCCTCTTCTTCGTCGTCCTCGTCGGCCTGTTCGTTGGGTGCAGCGTGCCCATAGCCTTCGGGTTCGGGGTGGCCACGCTCTCGTATCTGGCTCTGACGACCTCGATGCCGCTCCAAGTTGTGGTCGGCCGGATGACAGAGGGGATATCGGCGCTCGTGCTGCTCGCAGTGCCTCTCTTTGTGCTGCTCGGGTTGCTAATCGACATGGTCGGGATCACCCACGCGCTGATCGATTTCATCGCCGCGCTGATCGGCCATGTGCGGGGCGGGCTGGGCTACGTCCTGCTCGTCGCCATGTACTTTGTCTCCGGGATCTCCGGCGCCAAGGCCGCGGATATGGCGGCGGTGGCCCCCGTGCTGTTCCCCGAAATGAAGCGGCGCGGGTGGGAGCAGGGAGAGCTGATCGGAATGCTCTCGGCGGCGGGGGCCATGGGGGAGACGATTCCGCCCAGCCTGGTGGTGATCATCCTCGGATCCGTGACGGGCGTCTCGATCGCCGCCCTGTTCACGGGCGGGCTGGTTCCGGCGGCTGTGGCGGCACTCTCGATGGCCGCCATCGTCTTCGTGCGGTCGGGCGGGCGGGATCGGGGGACGGCGCGCCCGGAATTTGTCGCCGTGGTGAGGAAATTCCTTTTTGCCATTCCCGCCCTGCTGCTTCCGTTTCTCGTGCTGGGAGCCGTAATCTTGGGGGTGGCCACCGCCACCGAGGTGTCCGCCGTCGGCATCGCCTACGCCCTGCTCGTCGGTGTGCTCGTCTACCGCCGATTCGACTGGCGGAAGGTCTATCCGATGCTGGTGGAGACAGCCTCGCTCTCCGGCGCGATCCTTCTCATCATTGCAACGGCCACCGCGATGGCCTGGTCGCTGACCCAGTCCGGTTTCTCCCAGACGCTGGTGAGGCTGATGGCGGGCGTCCCCGGCGGTCGCGGAGGGTTCCTTGCGGCTTCGGTTGTGGTCTTCGTCATCCTAGGGAGCTTCCTGGAAGGGATCCCTGCCATCGTCCTGTTCGGCCCACTCTTGTTTCCGGTGTCCCGGGCCATGGGTGTTCACGACGTCCACTATGCGATGGTGGTGATCCTCGGGATGGGCGTGGGGCTGTTCTCGCCGCCGTTCGGGGTAGGATTCTACGCCGCGTGTGCGATCGGCAAAGTCTCGCCTGACGAAGCGATGGGCCGCGTCTTTCCTTACATGGCAGCCGTCCTGGCGGCGCTCATCATCGTCGCCGCTGTGCCCTGGCTCTCAACCGGCTTACTGCCGGGAAGATAAGCTCGGCGCATCCTCTCCCTCGCTCTGGGTCCCCCAGGCGGGACAGGTATCATTATCCGGCCAGTTCAGGTGTTGTTCTCCCAAGAATTCACATTGCAATTTTCCGGGAACGTGGAAAAAAGTTGAAAAATGATTTCTTTTCTTATCTGGGCAGAATGTCTGTGAGGCAGAATTCAGCCGCCGTTTTTTGTAACATGGCGATAACTGGCGTATCAGAATCTTTCACGAACTCGACTACCCGGGCAAATAGCGAAGAGCAGTACTTAAACGCCACCACTTCCCGGCAGAACGACCCATGCCAATGGTTGAGTTCGGGAGCCGCTGGGGCAGGCTGCCCATACGACCGCATGGGCAGCCTGCTTAACTCAGCTTGGGCCTTCCCCGAGTGGAGGAAGGCCTAGTGGATGGGGCAAAGTGAAAATCGACTATGTTATTTCATTAGACTTTAGACTTTTACCAGCTTCTCCGTAAACCAATCGGCGATGTAGGTGATGCCGAGTGTCACGTTATCGCCCTGGCAATGCTCCGAGCCACCTTCCTCCTCGGTGAAAACCCTGAAGGTTTTGTCCTTGGAGCCAATCGCTGCAAACTCCGTGTTGGCGATCTCCGTGGCGACCTGCGCGTCCTTCTCTCCGTGGGTGAGCAGGAACGGACACTGGACCTTTTGGGCGACCCCTTCCAGGGTAAACGGCTTGAGTCTCTCGAGAGCCTGATCCAGGTTATTGACTCCAAGGAACCAGAGTATATGCTCACCCGGCACGGATAGAGACGCTCTATTAAAGCCTGCTTCAATGCGTTTCTTCCACACGGCATAGACGTCGTATTGGGCTCCCCAGGCCACGCAAGCCTTAAACCGCTTCTCGAAGGCGGCTGCACGAGGAGCAAAATAACCCCCGAGGCTTATGCCCATGACGCCGATGCGGTTCTTGTCGACGTCCGCCCGTTTCTCCAGATAATCGATGGCAGCGCCGCCTGCAACCTCAGAGTCGTGCCGAGCAGGCATACCGCGGAAGCGCATAGACTCGCCGTTGCCGGGAGCGTCGATGATCATGCAGCGCCATGCCGCGCTGAGCAAATTCCGGTGCCGCCGCGGAAATACTGGATCTCCTTGGTGACATCCAGCCCGTCGAAGAAGAGCACCGTCGGCCATCTTGACGCTTCTCGCCACGTCTCTTTATGAAATATGCCGGCAGGCTCTTGCCGCCCTCGAATGGCACCTCGACCGCCTCGACGGAAAGGTAGGGGATATCCGGAATCCCTTTCTTAAACAACTCTACCGCATGGGCATAGGCTTTCTGCGTCTCCGCAGTGCGGGGCTGCCGCAGCCTCTCCCCGACCTGAATGTAGTGGGCCGCGCGCAGGTATGCACCCGAGGCGGTCTGAAGTGTATCCCTTAGCCTTCGCTTCATCGCCTAGCGCGGCTACGTGCTCGCCCATTTTGTTCCACTCGGTGAACCAGGCAGCATTATCGCCTGCCTTGTCTTGCAGAGCGGCGCAAACCTTGTAGACCTCGCCCATGTCGCCGCCGCCTCTCGGCATTCCGGAGATGACGCCACGCACCGCTGCCGACCAGGTGTAATTCCCCGGAAACATCATGAGGGTTGGCGGCGGCGCTTTTGTTTCGGCGGCATAGGCCAATTTAGAGCCTCCTCCTCCGACCAGAGCGGCTCCTGCCACGCCCGCCGCCCCCAGAGCCAGAAAATCCCTGCGCTTCAGTTTTCTTTTATCATTCCGTTGGTCCATAGATTTTCCTCCCAGATGTTTGTCTACCCCGCGCGAAGGCACCCGACCCGATTTCGGGTGAAGCATAGCACAGACAGGCAGGCGGTTCGGATCTTCCTTACAACGTCGGGAACCTGTGGCGCGCGATATTTTGGTCGTCAGAAATGCTTAACGACCACCGGCTGAAAGCCGGTGGGTTATATTGCGACTGAAAGTCGCGAGTTGCGGCTGGAAGCCGCCTTAAGGGCTCCCGGCTGCAAGCCGGCTCAAGGCTCGGCGGGCGCGGTAATCTTGAATGCCTCCGCGTCTTCGTCCCACGTCATCGTCCGCCTCGCGCCCATTGTAGCGGGAGGCTAAAGCTTACCGCCTCAAGGCGGTGGGATTAAACCCCGCGATTGAACTAGAAGGAAATTCCGCTTCAGGAGTAGGATTTTGGATAGTTTTGGTATTGGGAGGGGGTCACGATGAAACTTCTTCGCCGACAATTTCTCCATCTGGCAGCGGGCGTCGCAGGCGCGGCAGCATTTCCGGTGATCGCACAGGATGGGGCCGAACGACCTTCTTCCGCCGCGGGAAGCGGCCAGACTTCGCTCGCCGAAACTCTTGCGCGTTATGCGGCCACGCTGAAGTACGAGAATCTGCCGGAGGATGTCGTACGCATCGCCAAGCGTACGATCCTTGACACACTCGGCTGCGCGTTCGGCGGCTACACGGCGGGACCGAGCAAGATTGCGATCAAGCTCGCGAGCGAAGTCAGCTCAAAGCAGGGCGCGACAGTCCTGATCAGCGGCATCAGGACGAGCCCCGACCTCGCGGTTTTCGCCAACGGCGTGATGATCCGATATTTGGATTTCAACGACGCCTTCGTCAGTCTGACTCATGGCGCCGGGCACCCGAGCGATACGATTGCGGCATTGCTGACTTCGGCCGAGTTGACCGGGCGCAGTGGCCGCGATCTCATCGCCGCCACCGTGCTCGCTTACGAGGTGTTCTGCAAGATCGCGGATGTCTTTGACTATCTCGGCAATGGCATCGACCATTCGACGATCACGGGCATTGCGGCCGTGGTCGGCGCCGGTCGCCTGATGGGACTGACGGCGGAAGAGATGGTGCACGCCATTGGGATCACGGTCGGCGGCAACACCGCGACGCGCCAGGGCCGCTCCGATGCGCTGTCGAACTGGAAGGCCTTCGCGGCCGCCGACGCCTGCCGCAAGGCAATCTTTTCAGTGCAACTCGCACAGAATGGGATGACGGGCCCGAGCAATGTCTTCGAGGGGAGCTACGGTTTCTTCAAGGTGATGGGCCGCCATCCGGTCGCGCCGCCGCAGCTTGGCGAGCCGTTCGGCATCCGCCGCGCCTTCACCAAACGCTTTCCGCTTGGCCAGTTCTCCCAAACCGTCGCGCAAGCCGCCCTGGAAGCGCGGCCATTTTTCAAGAGCCCGGACGATATCCAGGAGGTTAACATCCACGTTTCGCACTCCGCGATCAAGATCATGGCGGACGGACCGGACAAGTGGCGGCCGCAGACGCACGAAACCGCCGATCACAGCATCCCGTATTCGGCGGGCCTTGCGCTTATGTATGGCAAGATCGATCCTGTGTACTACGAGGAGCCTTATTTGCGCGACCCGCGCCTGCTCGACCTCGTGAGCCGCGTCAAATGCCTGCCGTCGGCTGAAGCCGACAGAACCGAGAACGAATTCAATCTCTGCGAGCTCGAGGTTGTTCTGAAATCGGGTGCGCGCAAGACCGTACGCGTCGAGTATCACCGCGGGCACTTCAAGAACCCGATGACCGATGCCGAAATGGAAGAGAAGTTTCGCCTGATGGCGCAAAAGCACATCAGGGCTGATCGCGTCGACAATCTGCTGCGCCTCCTCTGGGGGATTGAGCGCGAGCCGCAGGTGAGCACCCTCATCGCGGCGACGCGGGTTTGATTACCATCGCCGCCATCCCGCTCGGCAGCCGAGTCCAGAAGCACGGCACTGGTTTCAGAACGCGGTTTCGTGCCCCGGAGACATACTGCTGCCCCGCAGCCGCCAGCCAGCTCCGCACACGATAGATGCGGTTCTGCACTCACTACGATTGCCTCTTGCCTGTTGCGCACCACCGCAGACTCCAACGATTGATCGGTCGGTTGCATTGAGTTCCTGCGAGCTGCCAACGACGGCAGGTAACGAGAATGGCGTGTCAATCGAAAGGGCCAAGCTTCAGCTCATCCGCACCAGAACTTTGACACTACCCGGAGCCTGCGCCGCAGCATAGGCTTCTCGCGCCTCATCCAGCGGACGCACCATGGAGATCAGCGGTGTAACATTCACCTTCCCGGATGCAATTAGCTCGATGGCGCGGTCAATGTCTTTGCCCAGATACAAACCGCTGCCTTGCATGCGGATTTCAAACCGCTGCATCCTTGGCATAGGCACGGAGAGCCGTCCCAGGGAGATGCCAACCACAATGACGCAGCCTCCAGAGAGCGCGCTGCCGCTGGCCAGATCGAATGTCTGCTGCCCGCCCACGCAGTCAAAACATGCGGTATAGCGTGGCGCCAACTGCGCCTCTTCCGGGGAGAGAGCTTCGGCCGCTCCCAAACGCTTCGCCAGATCACGTTTGTAGGCGATGGGCTCGACGACGGTCACACGGCCGGCCCCGCGCGCCTGCAGGCCGAGCAGAACACAAAGCCCAATTGTGCCACTGCCAATCACCAGTACATCTTCCAAATCATCGAAGAGGCTGGAAGCGTGTATGCCCACGGCCATCGGTTCAGCCAGACAAGCCCTATCTAACGGCATATCCTGCGGAAGCCGGTGCAATTGCCGGGCGCTCATCACCAGCTTTGTTTGTCCAACTCCGGGCACTCCGGGCTTCGCCGGACGCCCTTGCGTTTGCTGCGGCGGAACATAGCCCGTTACTCTGCCCGCCTCGCAGGTGTTAAACGATCCCATGCGGCACCGCCGGCATGTCCCACAGGTGAATAGCGGATTGAGAACAACATGATCGCCGGGGAGTAAATCGTGAACATCCGGGCCAATCTTCTCGACCACGGCCGCCAACTCATGACCGGTGACCACCGGAGGCTTGGTCCAGGGGTGCTTGCCCTGCAAGACATGCAGATCGCTGCCACAGATGCCGAGGTAAGCCGAAGCCAGTACCACCTCGCCAGGTCCTGGCTGTAGCGGTTCGTCGGCCGTGCGTACGACGACCTTGTTAATGTCCTCGAAGACGATCTGCCTGACGTCCATTGTCTGTCCCCTTTTGCTGCCGTTGCAACTCGAAGCTCCGCGCATACCGTGCGGCGGGATCAACACTCTCCCGCTATCGGCGGACTACAGTCTGATCCACTATTTCGCACAGGCGGCATAGGCGCGCTGCCGCATCTTCCTGCAAAGCACGTCGCAGATCCGTGCTGCCAATCACGCTGCGCCAGACCGCCCGGCCGGCAAGAAATCCCGACGCGCCTTCACGGCAGGCAAGTTCTACCGCGCGCGGAAAATTGTCTTGCTTTACTCCCGAGGAGAGCACGACCCAAGGCGAAGCTATTGTGCGCGTCAGCGCCGAGCATATCCGGCGGATGGCCGCCTCCTCGCCCTCCGCGTGCAGCGGCATCTCGGCCTTGTACAAGTCAGCGCCGCAGTTGCCGAGTTCATTCGCCGCCGAAAGCACGCCCGCGTCCCAGTCCCACGGGCGTCCATCCCTCGGTTTGCGGGAAATCGGCTCGATGATGCTGACCAACTCCGCCCTTCGGCAACGCTGCACGAAGCGCTCGACCAGCGCCAAGCGCTTGTCCGCCGGCTCATCAGGGCGCCAGATGACGAGCAATTTCATGGCAACTGCGCCTTGTAGCTTCACCTGCTCGGGCGGCATTCCCTCATCGATGACCGATTCGGCCACGATCTCTCCGGGCCCGGCGATGAATTGGTCGGCGGCGGCAATCAATCCACAGCCAGGACTTACCGCATCCTCACGGATAACCCGATCCCAGGCGAACTGACGGTCAACCAGAACACCGGAAGCGTATGGAGTCAGCGCCCGCGCAGCCTGCAGTTTGAATTCCGTCACTTGCTGGTCGGTAACAGGCGTCGGCTGATGCTCCGCGAACATGGCGCGCAGCGCTTCCCGTTGATCCAGAGCTACCATCGCATAAGCGCCGGACGGGCGTTGCAGTGCGCGAAGGCCGGCTTGAGACTGAACACTCATCGCCTGATCTCCTGTTCTGTAAGGAGGAGGCAAAGTTTAGCTTGTACCTCTTCATGGCTAGGGATGGCGGACCGGCCATCGAGTCCGCGGCAAGATAGTGCTGCAGCAATATTGGCGTAGGCGAGGCATTGGGCGAGCGGGAGATCGCGCATAACGGCCGCCAGCAGCGCACCGTGAAACACATCGCCGGCGCCAAGCGTGCTAAGAATTTCGCCAGGGTATGCTGGAACATGGCAACTCGCGCCGTCCACGGTAAGTGCCCACGAACCCGCGCCCCCGGCCGTCGCCACTACGCATTTGGCACCATCCGCCACGGCGGCCCGGAGCAAGTCCGGCACTGACTGCTGCCCGTACAAGGTAATTAATTGCCGCTGCGTAGGCACGAATAGTTCGATGCCATTGGCCGTGAACCCAGGAATTGGATTGCCCAGATCGAGCGAAAGCCGGGGTACGGTACCGCGTTGTGCGGCCAGAAATTCATGCACCGGCTGCCAGCCGGAGTGATCGGCGTGCACCCAGCCGGCGTGGCAGATTAACTCCGCAGCGCGAGAGTCTTGCGGAATGCGCAGGACGGGCCCGGGCAGGGCACAAATGGCACGCGTCGCTTGGCTGCGGTCCGCCACAATCACGCAGCGCATCGAGCGCGCTCCTGCAACAGGAATTACGCCAGTGACGTCAACACTTTCGGCACGCAATCCGGCCAGAATTTCTGCACCGGCAGTATCGTCCCCGATCGCTCCGACAAAATGCGCCCGACCACCGAGCCGGGCAAACGCCACCGCCGCAGTTGCCGCCGGGCCGCCACCAGCGTGCACGATGTCTTCGGCAACCAGCCGCTCGTCAGGTAGGGGAAAACGTGGCAGCAGTGCGATCACGTCCTGCGCCGCCACTCCAACGAAAACTGCCGAACCGGGCCTCTCCATCACCTGCTGCATTCACCTATGCCCCGCGAATCGATTTTAGAACAACACAGTACGATCAAGGACGGGAAGATGCCGCGCGCGGCAGTGTCTCACCGGTCGCGGCCGCGAACAGGTGTGCACGCTCGAGGTCAGGGCGTAACGGCAGTAGGTCGCCGGGCACCACAGGCACGTCTGCCCCGACGCGGACCACGATGCGCTGCCCTTCGATTTCACCGAAGACGAAAGTGTCGGAACCAAGCGGTTCGGTGATCTCGACCTTCATCGGGAATGCCTGCTCCGCATCCGGCGTCACCTCCCAGTGCTCAGGTCTAAGCCCCAGCACGTCGCCGGTTGTACTCGCGCCAGCGTACTGCGGCAATTCGAGCAGGCGCTGTCCCCAGCGCCATTCGTTCCCGCTCCGATGCAACGGGATGAAATTCATGGTAGGCGTGCCGATAAACCCCGCAACAAACCGGTTGGCCGGCCGGTTGTAGATCTCGGCTGGCGTGCCGACCTGCTGGATCATGCCCTGCTGGAGCACCACAATCCGGTCGGCCATCGTCATGGCTTCGACCTGGTCGTGGGTGACGAACACCGTCGTCGTGCGCAGTTCGTGAAACAGCTTCTTGATTTCGCCACGAACGTCAACGCGCAGCTTGGCGTCCAGGTTGGACAGCGGTTCGTCGAAGAGGAAGGCGCGAGGCTGGCGCACCATCGCCCGCCCCATTGCCACGCGCTGGCGCTGTCCGCCGGAGAGTGCCTTCGGCCGGCGATCGAGATATGGTTCGATCTGCAACATCGTTGCGACCTGCGCGACGCGCCGGGCGATTTCCGCGGACGGCAACTTCTGGTTCTCCAAGCCAAACGACAGGTTTTGCCGAACCGACATGTGCGGGTACAGGGCGTAGTCCTGGAATACCATCGCGATGTTTCGGCGCGCTGGCGGCACTTCATTGACGATGTCGTCGCCAATGCGCAGCGTGCCCGCGTCGATGCGTTCGAGGCCGGCGATCATTCGCAACAGGGTGGTTTTGCCGCAGCCGGAAGGACCCACGAAAACGAGGAACTCGCCGTCGCAAATCTGTAGAGAGAGTTCCGGCACCACAGTGACGTCGCCATAGCGTTTGACCACACGGTCGAAGCTAATAGAAGCCATGATCGTTCCAGTGAAGATTACTATATCTCGGGTTCAAGCGATCACCCCTTGACCGCTCCAATCGACAGCCCGCTGACAAGGCGCCGCTGCACCAAAAAGGCCAGCAACAACGGCGGCAGCGTGATCAGGGTCGCCGCAGCCATCAGTGCGCCCCAGAAGGTCGCGCCTTCGCCGATGAAATTGAAGGCCGCCGCCACCAGGGTCTTGCTGTCCGAGTTGGACAGCACCAGCGCAAACTGGAAATAATTCCACGAGTACACGAAAGCCAGGATCGACGCTACGGTTATGCCGGGCATAACCAACGGCAACGCGATACGCATGAGGATCCGCAGCGGCGCGCAGCCGTCGACCTGCGCGGCCTCGAAGATGCTGCGCGGGACACTGTCGTAGAACGGAAGCAGAACCCAGATCACGATCGGCATCGTGATTACGGCGTGCGTCAGGATCAGCGCCCAGGCGGAGCCGATGAGGTCGAGTTGGCTGAATAGCAAGTACCACGGCAGCAGGAACAAGGTACCCGGCGCCATGCGCGCCATCAGCGTCACCGTGGCCGGCCAGGTAATGCGCGACCAACTAACCGCAAAGGCCGCCGGCACGCCGAGCAGCAAGCCGATCAGCGTCGAGCCCGTGGAGACCCAAAAGCTGTTGAGCGCATAGCGCGCAAAAGGGGTCGTGCTGAACAGCTGCCGATAGTTGTCGAGGGTGGCGGAGAACAGCAGCTTCGGCGGGTAGGCGGTGACTTCGGAGGGGGGTTTGAAAGAAGACAGCACCATCCACGCGACTGGCGCCAGCACCACCAGCGCTACCATCGCAAGCTGCAGATGGTTCAGGCGATCGACCCACTTCTCACTCATTCCCCCTCCTCAGTAGATGAAGTGCCGTCTTGCCCGCATCATCGTGAGCA
Source organism: uncultured Acidobacteriota bacterium (assembly GCA_963842345.1). GTDB lineage: Bacteria > Acidobacteriota > Terriglobia > Terriglobales > Acidobacteriaceae > CAWBRT01. The sequence continues at coordinate 28,062 of CAWJGD010000006.1, read as the reverse complement.
CCGCGCCGAGCACGATTGCGGAAAGACTAACCATGATCGCCGCTGCATAGCCGAGTTCGAAGAACTCGAAGCCCTGGCGAAAGCCGTAGATGTTGAGTGTGGTGGACGCGTCGCCTGGCCCGCCCTGGGTGGTGATATAGATGATGTCGAAGAAGCGCAGCAAATCAACCGAACGCAGGATGGCGGCCGTGACCAGAGTGGGTCCGAGCATAGGCAGCGTAATGCGCCAGAATGTCCGCCAGCGCGAGGTGCCATCGATCTGCGCCGCCTCGAACACATTGGGCGGCAATGACTGCAGCCCTCCCAGTACGATCAGTGCGACATAGGGCGTCCACTGCCAGGTATCGATCAGCGCCACCGTCGGAATGACCCACTGCGGCGAGGCGAGCCACAGCGACGGCGGCAATCCGATTTTTTCCAGAAGAAAGTTGGCGGCCCCGATCGAGGGGTCCAGGATCACCAACCACATCATGCCGACCACCACCGGAGGCATTATGAAGGGCGAGATCAACAGGGAGCGCAACGCGCCCGGCAGCCGCTTGGCGCGGTACAGCAGCAGCGCGATCCAGGTGCCTGCGCCGAGCTGCAGGACAAGGGAGACCGCGAACAGGACAAGCGTGACGCGCACACTTTGCCAGAACAGCGGATCGGAGGTCGCCAGCGCGACATAATTGGCGCCGCCGATGAAGCGGGTTGGCGAGCCGATCGCCACATTGTGCAGTGAGAGCCAGACCGTGTAGGCGAACGGGAAAGGCTATCATCACCACCGTAAAAATCACTGCGGGCGCCGTGAGCGCACGAAGCTGGCGCCCACTGCCGATAGCGGTGGAATGGGCTGCTGCTGCCACCTTACCTCACTCCTTGGCCATCAGATCGGCAAGCGCCTTGTTGGCTTCGGCGCAGGCTTGCGGAACCGTCTTTTGGCCGAGCATCACCTCGTCGACCATGCCGCCAATGACGTCGCGGGAAGCTACATTGGCAGCGATCGGCGCGCCGACCTCCCCAGAGCCGGTCTTGGCCGCCTGCTGGATGGCGTTCATCCACTCGCGACGAACCGGCTCGGCGTCGATCCACTTCTTAAAGGCAGGATCGTTCGCCACCTTGGCACGCGGCGGTGCGATGTCTTCCAATGCGAGTTTGGCCTGCATCGCAGGCGAGGTAGCCCATTGCACGAAATACCAGGCCGCTTCGGACCTCTTCGAATGTGCCGATACCGACAGCCCCCAGCCGATCAGCACCGGCTGGTTGCGCACAGCAGGAGGCAGCAGCGCGACGCCGGTCTCCTTCAGCCATGTTCCGCCTTCCACCATCCTAGCCAGTTCGTTGCTGGCATCGAAAGCCATTACCGCCTTGCCTTCGTGGTAGAGCGAGGTGTTCTGATAGAAGTTGTTGTTGATGGCGCCCGGCGGGCCGTAATCCTTCAGCAGGCGCGCGTAGAGGTCTGTCGCCTCCTGCGCTTCCTTGCTGCACAGCGCAGGTTTGCGGTTCTTGTCCAGGTAGTCGCCGCCAAGATTGTGGAGGAACCCGGCATAAGTGTAGGGTAGTGCGGCCTTCAAGCCGCGGGTGGTCCACGGCACCATCGATGGGTTGCAGGCCTTCAGCTTGGCAGCCATCGCCGGCAGGTCCGTCAGCCGGGCGGGCAGCGTAACGCCGCACTTCTTGAACACATCCTTGCGGTAGAAGATTACCGGCGCCTCAATATTCAAAGGGATACCCGTCAGCTTGCCGTTATGCATAAGGGGGGCGAGCAAGCCGGGAGTGAAGTCGGCGAAGTCGTAGTCCTTGGCGGCCGCATTCTTGACGAATTGCGTCAGATCAGCGTACCAGCCGGCCTTGGCGAACTGTTCGCCTTCGCGCGAGGGCAGCGACATGAATACGTCAATCTCGGAACTCTTGGCGTTCATGACCGTGACCAGGCGCTGGCGCATCTGCTGCTCCTGGTAAGTGTCGAACTTCAGCGTGATGCCGGTCAGCGCCTCGAACTCGCCCTTGTACTTGAGTACCGCGTTGGCCCAGGGATGGTTCGACGACAGGAATGTTACCGTTTCGCCCTGGTGCTTCTTCCAGTTGAACTGCTGCGCCAAGGCGCTGTGTCCGAAAAGAGTGGCGACAACGAGCACAGCAATCGTTCGTCTCATCTCTGGTTCTCCTTAGGTTGGCATTCGTCGCAGAATGCGGTATCGTTCCGCTCTTGAACAGTCCGTTGAGCGAGCTGACGCCAAGGCAAGAAAGGCACCAATGCCGACCGGATGCTCGCGTTATCAGAGTCGGTCACATATTCCACAAGGCAGGACTATCTGTCAATAAGTTCTTTGGAATACAGCTTGGCAGCGGCATAATTCCCTTATGTCAACATCGAAAGTCGAAGTCCTTGTCACCGCTCCACTCTTGCCCAGCCTAATGGTTGCGGTCGAACTGGAGTTTGCGGTTCATAAACTGTGGCTTGCTCCGGATCGTAATGCCTATTTGCGGGAGCATGGGGCATCGATTCGAGGAGCCGTTACCACCGCCATCATTGGAGCCGATGCCGCTCTGATGCAAGCGCTGCCAAGGCTTGAGATCATTTCGGGATTCGGCGTCGGATACGAGACAATCGATATCGAGGCCGCGCGTCAGCGTGGGATCATTGTCACCAACACCCCCGGTGTGCTGACCGACTGCGTTGCCGATACCGCACTGGCGCTCTTACTGGCGGTGACTCGGCGGATTTGTGAAGCCGATCGCTATGTGCGAGCCGGCAAGTGGCTGCAAGGCAGATTTCCCCTCAGTACCAAGGTGGGCGGTAAGAATTGTTGCGTTGCTGGCTTGGGAAACGTCGGTCAAGCCATTGCCACCCGTGCGCAGGCTTTCGATATGAAGATCGGTTACTACGATCCTTTTCCCAAACCAGACCTAGGGTATCGGCGGTACGAGGATTTGGAGGCGATGGCAAGAGACGCCGATTTCCTGATGCTGGCCTTGCCGGGAGGAAAGGAAACTTATCGGCTGATCGACGGCCTCATTCTGGCCGCCTTGGGACGCAAGGGCATTCTGATCAACGTCTCTCGAGGATCGGTGTTGGATCAAGAGGCCTTGGTCAAAGCGCTCACGGCCGGCACCATCGCCGGCGCAGGTTTGGATGTTTTCGACAACGAACCGCAGGTCCCGGCGGAACTGTTGAAGATGGAGAACGTCGTCTTGACGCCGCATCTGGCGAGTGGCACGCATGAAACACGGGAAGCGATGGGCCAGCTCACGTTCGCCAATCTACACGCCCATTTCGCCGGCGGCCCGGTACTTACGCGCGTCGTTTAGATTTTGCATTTTCGCAGTTGGGAAAAGACAACAGTCTGCCTCCCTGAACGTATTTACAACCCCGGTTATTCCAGCGTTGGGAGGCGACTCGGTTGATACCAAGAAGAAGTCTCAGGTTTCAACTCGGCGCCGAGGGCAGCCGCGAAAAGTTTGAACGCACCCATGCGCTGCAAATTTACAGGCGCGAGGTCATCACCGGCGTGCGATGGGCATATCCTTCGATCTGCTTGGCTGCGGCAACAACGTCGTCAAAAGTCGGAAAGTTGAGATGGGTCCATCGCTCTTTCTTCAGAGATTACCAGGGCCACGCAATCCTGGTGCCAGTCCCGGATGTCCGTGCGCGGTCGCGCAGCAGTCGGGCGACGGTCAAGTCTTGCAGGGCTAGGCCGGTCATGTCGAAAATCGTGATGTCGGCGGCAGTGCGCGCGAACTGCGCCTTGGCGGCCAGGATTTCACCCAGCTCCAGGCAGGGGAGTTCCGGCGCCCATTGGGTCTCGCCGATCTGTCGCGCTTGCGTGCGGTCGTCAACAACCAGCCAGGCCCGTTCCAGCAGGCCCGGGGGGAGTTCGCGTTTGCCCTTGGTATCGGCGCCGACGCAGGTTAGATGCGTACCGGATCGCACGGCTGCGGCACTAAACAACGGGCCGCCCCCTGGGGTGGCAGTGATAACGACATCGCTACCCGTGACGGCGGCGTCGGGGTTCGTCTCGTGAGCGAGATCGCAGACACCCTGGAAACGCGCTTCAAACGCGGGGTCCGGCAAGCCATTGATGGTGACGTAGCGCACTTGACGGATCGACGGCATGAGGCGGAACGCGAAGTCAAGCTGCACCTTGGCTTGGACCCCGGTACCGAACACGGCAAGGCGGCGGCTGTCGGATCGTGCCAGATTGATTAGACCTAACCCACCGGCGGCGCCGGTTCGCATAGTGGTGATGGCATTACCGTCGATGATGCAGTCAGGGCGGCCAGTGGCCGGATCGATCAGCACGACGGTCGCCTGATGTGGTTCGCCGCCCAATGCACGGTTGTCCGGCCAAAAACCGGCTGCTTTGAACCCAAGCAGGGCTTGGTCTGGCACGTCGCCCGCTTTGATGCCGAACACACCTCCGCCTGCCAGCTTTTCCCGCACCACGGGAAAGACGCGACCTCTCCCCTCACTGTGTAGAACAAACGCCTCGGTCACGGCGGCCAACACCTCGTTGGGTTCCAACAGGGCTGCGACTTGCCGGGAGTCGAGAAGGAGGATGTGTGCGTCATTTGGCATAGGTGTAGACCGCCGCTCGAGAAACGCCCAGATGATGGGCAATGATTTCCATGGCCCGGCGCACTTCCATGCATCCGGACGCCTTCAATTCCCGCATCAATGCCCGCCGGTCCTCAGCCTTGAGCGACCTGGTGGTCGTGGCAAGTCAGGGGCGCGTTCTTTTGACACCATTCTGCACGGAACGGTCAGCCCACGCAACGGCGGTGTCGACATCTACCAACCATGAAAGCGCGCCCAAGTCGCGTGGACTTGGCGCGAGCCTTCCCGAATCACATGATATTCATCAAACTGCGCGGCCGTGGCGCAAACATGGTTCGGCAGAATTCTAACCAGCTCGCCGACCGCCAGCTCGGGCAGCGTGGCGGAGCTTCCGCCCCTGATTGCCAATATCCCGTGCTCCTGATTGGCTTCGATCATAACAAGATCGCCGTAAGGGTTACCATCCACGTCGCAAACCAATCCGTATCCCTGATCGACTTGTTGCTTCGCCGTTCCCCGGTCACGCGACATCGCCATCCACCCGGCATCGACGATGATCCATTTCTTTTCGCGCTGATGTCCGATAACACTGGCGAGCACACCGACGGCAATATCCTCAGTCCGGCAAACGCCGATGCCTGCCATCACCAAGTCGAAGAACACGAATACGCCCGCCCTCACCTCAGTCACGCCCGTAAGATCACGCGCAAAATGTGCCGTTGGGGTCGAGCCGACGCTTACCACCGGGCAAGGCAATCCCGCCTGACGTAGCGTGGTAGCGCACTGAACGGCGGCTGCACGTTCCCTTTCGGCCGCCTGCTCCAGTTCGGCCGCACTTCGGCAACCGTATGATCCTCCGGCATGGGTCATAACGCCGCGCAATGCGGCGCCTCCGCCGTGCAGAGCGCGCCCCAGTGCAACCAGCAGCTCCGTCTGCTGCGGCTGCACTCCCGAACGATGCCCGTCGGAGTCAATTTCAATCAGGACCGGAATCGGATTCTTCGCGTCATGCGCTCCGGCGGCAAGGGCGCGCGCCGCTGCAAGATTGTCGGTCACGACGGCAAGATCAATCCCCTTGGCACGCAGCGCCTTCACCCGGTCCAACTTGTTCGGGGCGAAACCGACTGCGTAAAGCATATCGCGCACGCCGTGTGCGGCGAATTCCTCGGCCTCCCGCAGGGTCGAAACCGTCGCTGGGCCGCTGGGGGTCTGCATCAGGCGCCGTGCAACCTCAATTGATTTGCCCGTTTTCAGATGCGGGCGCAGCGCCACTCCGAGTTGTGCCATCCGTCTCAGCAGGCGACGAATGTTGCGCTCCATGCGCACTTCGTCCAGCAAAAGACTGGGCGTGGGCAGCGTGTCGAGGCAAGGAGAAGACTCGACGAGAGTGTTTAACTTCGACATGCCGTGATGGTCTCCTTCCAGCAATCCAATGCTCACTTACTTCGCGCCGAGCAGTAGAGGGATAAGAGGGTGCAAGGTTGCATGTTGTGCGGCCGGGGCCGGCACATCGACGGGGAGCGGCATTCCAATGCGGTTGTGCCAATACGTGGGCATCCCTAACTTGCCGGTTCCGAACAGGTCGAACGCTGAGCCTGCTACAAACAGGCACCGATTCGCCGGTATCGATAGTTTTTCCAGTGCCATTTGATATGGCCGAGGGTGAGGTTTGTAGAACCCGGCACGCTCGGCAGTTACAACCACCTGGAAATCGATCCCGACGGACGCAACGGCCTTGGCCCCCAGCGCTTCCGAACAGTTGGTGACCACCCCCAGGGGCAACCGCGCCTGAAGAACGCGCAAAACCTCCCCGACCTCAGGCCACGGCCGCAATTCGCCATACCGCTCCGCCAGTTGCAACGCATGCGCAGTTGGCAGGCCGACCTCGACAGCGGCCTCTTGCACTAATGTCTCGTAGGGTCGGTAGGCGCCTGTGCCATAGGCGTTGCGCAAATAGGCAGCGCGCCATCTCCGGCCTTGCTCCTGCGACCCGGCGACGGCGTCCCACAATGTCCAGGAGTCCAGCAGGCCGGTAAGCAAATCGAACAGAACCGCATCGTGCGTGGGCTCACTTCGTTTGCGCGGAATGGTTTTCGCAATCATTTTGTATTTTCCTGGCCGGCTATGAACTTAGCATAACTCAGGAATCGATCTTCGGCTGTGGGCCGGGGTGTCGATAGTGCGGCCGAAAAAATCATACGTGAGCCGGATTACAGGTTGAGGAGGAACCTCCAGGTGTACACGAGAATCTCCTTTTTCAGCGCTCATTCGTTTTGCACACCGAACTACGCGGAGCACGCAAATAAACGCCAACGCGGCGTGGATACGAGTCCATCGTCATGACGGCCGAACTGGCAGAACGCATGCTTACCAACAAGTTTATTCCCCGTGCGGAAGGGGCCTGCGTGATCCAGTTGATTGGCGCTGCCGCCATGTCGGATGCTGATATGATAGAACCGTTTTTGCTGCATCGGGCATTTCTTAGATACCTTAAAAAGGGGACATGTGATGTCGGATCTGTTGAAGGAAAACGTAATCTATTCCATTTCGACTCAGGAACTCGAACGAAGATGGAAGGCAGTGCGTGGGGTGATGAAGGCGAAGAAGGTCGATGTGTTGCTTATCCAGAACAACAACGACTACTTGGGCGGCTATGTCAAATGGTTCACGGATATGCCTGCTGTTCATGCCTATCCCGCGGCGGTGATCTTTCCGCTCGCCGACGAGATGACTGTCTTTTGGCATGGATCAAGTGATCCGAGAGACGTGGGCCCGCCGGCGTGGCTTTTCAGAGGCGTCAAGAAACGTGTCAATACGCCCATTATGCTCTCCCTGAATTACACCTGCACTTTCGATGCGGAAAAGGTGGTCGAAGAGCTTAAAGGATACAAGGCGTTCCGCGTGTCGTTCGTTAACGAAGGCGCGGTGGCAGCCGGCTTTTCCCAATATATCCGGCAGCATCTGCCTAATGCGACCTTTGTCGATATCACGGATGAGATCGACAACATTAAGGCCATCAAGAGCCCGGAAGAGATCGAATGCATCAAACAGAGCGCCTACATCCACGATGAGGCCATGAAGGCTTGCTTTGAGGCTATTAAACCGGGCGTGAGGGAGTTTGAAGTCGCCGCCATGGGAAGATTGAAGTGCCGCATGCTCGGCAGTGAGCAGCAGTTCATCTTGATCGGCTCCGCGCCTGCTGGGAGCGCCTTCGGATACAGTTCCATCCACGCCATGAACCGCGTTCTGAAGGAAGGCGATCAGGTTGGCATCCTTGTAGAAGCAGTTGATCCCGCGGGCTACTATACGCATCTCCACCGGATTGCCTGCATTGGCAGCGTCTCCGACGAACTCCAGAAGCAGTTTGAGGATGAAAAGCAATTGCAGGCGCTCAACCTGAACATGCTCAAGCCAGGCGTCGATCCCATGTCCTTGTGGGAAGCAAACAATGATTTCCTTAGGAGCCGGGGTTACCAGGAAGAGACGAGGCTCTATGCTCACGGCCAGGGTTATGACCTTGTGGAAAGACCGTCTTTCCAAATCGGCGAAAGCATGAAGATCCAGGAGAACATGAACATCGCGGTTCATCCGGTGGTGGCCTCAAAGAAAGCGACTGCGATCCTTTGTGACAATTACATTGTCACCAAGACTGGAGTCAGCGAGTGTCTCCACAAAACCCCTAAGGAAATTTTTGTCGTCTGACAACCGCTGAATCATATCCGTGTAACAGAGGCGATCGAACCGAGGGGGACGAAGCGTCGAAAATGTTTTTGGTGTGCAAAAGATTTATGAATCTTTCGCTCCTTAACAGAAACGAGATTCGTTTACCCTAGCTCATCCTGGCACTGATTCAAACGATATTAATTCTATTGCCGAAGCTGACGAGTTCGTCACCAAGTTCGGCGATAAAGAGGTCCGTGTGAAGAAGACATACAAAATTGGCGTCATCCCGGGGGACGGAATTGGCAGGGATGTCATCAAGGCCGCCCAGATTGTATTGGACGCGGTAAATGAAGGCTCAAAGACGTTTTCTCTTGATTTTCTGCCGATGATTACCGGTGATGCAGCCGTAGTCAAATATGGAGACCCTTTCCCCAGAGAGACCATTGAGGGGATTCGACTAACGAACGCAGTTCTTTTTGGAGCGGCAGGAAACCCGAACACGACGAAGGTGCTCATGGGGTTTCGACTTGGGTTTAATCTCTACGCCAATGTGCGTCCGGTCAAGGCGCTGCCGGGTTCCGGTGCAATGCGTCCCAAGGCAAACCTGATTGTCGTCAGGGAGAATACAGAAGGACTCTATTGCGGTGATGGCTATATCGATGGCGATACATATGTCAACTTAAGGGTCTTCACCAAGCAAGGCATGGAGCGGATCCTCAGGTTCTGCTTTGAGCTTGCCCTCAAAGAAGGTCGAAGCAAAGTAACCTTCACTCACAAGGCTCATGTCCTCACCTATACCGACGAGCCCATGCGGCAAATGTTTTATGAGATAGCCAAGTCCTATCCTTCCATTGAGGCCGAAGACATGACGATCGATGCCTGCGCCATGCAGATGGTCCTCAAACCGGAGCGCTTCGACATTGTTTTTGCTGAAAACGCAAACGGCGACATCCTGAGCGATGTGGGAGCGGGCACCATCGGCGGCATGGGGTTTGCCTATAGCGGCAATATCGGCGATTCCATGGGTGTTTTCGAGCCGATTCATGGAACTGCTCCGAAGTATGCGGACAAGAATGTCGTCAACCCCATCGCTGCCATTATGGCCGTGCGCATGATGTTCGACTTCCTCGGCGAGAAAACAACGGGATCCCTCATCGAGAAAGCCGTCACCGATATCCTCCTTGAAGGCAAGGTAAGGACCTACGATCTTGGGGGGACTTCATCGACCACAGAGGTTGCGGAGGCCATCTCTGAAAAACTTGTGAAGGATTTGACAGAAGAACAGCAATCATCCGCCGCCGAGAGGTAATGGTTTCGGCAGGCGGAGAGCAGAGATTCCTGGCGCGAAGTAGTCGAACGGGAGAGTCGGGCGTGAACAATTACAGCAACCTCTTTTCTTTGGAAGGAAGAGTCGTTGTGGTGACCGGGGCCAGCGAGGGCATCGGCCGGGATTTGGCCTTGGGCTTGGCGAGTGCGGGCGCCCAACTCGTCGTTTGCAGCCGCCGCAAACAGAAGCTCGAAGAGGTCTGCGCAGAAATAGAAGAATGCGGCAGGCGAGCGGAATCGTTTGTTCTCGATGTGCGCGATCTGAGGGCAATCGAGCAGTTGAAAGACTTTATTGTCCGGCGGTGCGGCAGGATAGACGTGCTGGTCAACAGCGCCGGCTTTTCCGTCAGGAAGCCGGCTTGGGACATCGCCGAAGACGATTGGGACGGCGTCTTCGATGTCGGATTGAAGGGGCTTTTCTTCTGTTGCCAAATCATAGGGAGCATCATGCGCAGTCAGAACTACGGCAAGATCATCAACATGAGTTCCACATACAGTCGTAGCGTCGCGCAGGACCGGTCGGTCTACGCTGCCATGAAGGCCGGCGTGTCGCATTTGACCGAGGCGCTGGCTGTTGAATGGGCGCCTTTCGGCATCCGCGTCAACGCGCTGGCGCCAACTGCCGTCAAAACCGCGTCTCGTAATCTGCAGGGTGATGTGCTGAAGTACGTGCTGAGCCGCATTCCTCTTGGCCGTTTTGCCACTCTTGAGGACTTGATCGGAGCAGCTATTTATCTCGCCAGTCCGGCATCCGATTTTGTCACTGGGCAGACCCTGTTCGTAGACGGTGGGTGGACTGCTGCCGGTTGAGTTCAACGCCGCCTTCACGGCAGGGCAGCATTCTTCGGGCATGAACATACCTCAAGCGTATGCGCACCAACCAAACAAAATTGAAGAAGCACGGCAAATGAATTACTCTGAGCCGGTCACGCGGCCAGCACGCTGGCAGCACAGCTGCTCGCAATTTTGCTTCGGAGTGAACACACGCCGCACTCGTGGATAGGAATCCATCGGTGCGAGCACCAATTCAGGAGATTCCCGTGAAAGTCGTCGACGTCAAAACACATTCGTTGAGTTCTCCGGTGAAAGAACCGTATGCCAATTCGATTGGCTGGGTGAAGCGGCGCAGCACGGTGATCGTGGAAGTGATCACCGACGAGGGAATTACCGGTTGGGGCGAGGCGCTCTGCCACGGTCTGCAGCCGCCGGAGGTCTGCGCTGCGGTGGTGGAGACCGCGCTGAAGCCCGTGGTTTTGGGGCAGGACCCGTTTGACGTCGATGTGCTCTGGGAAAAGATGCACCAGGTCACCCTTTCCTTTGGCACCAAGGGAACCGTTCCGATCGCCATGAGCGCGGTCGATATTGCCCTCTGGGACTGCTTGGGACGCAGCTTGGGAAAGCCGGTTTACAAGCTGCTCGGCGGAGGCTATCGCACTGAAGTTCGTCCTTACGCCACCGGCTTTTATCGGCATGCCGGGTTGAGCTATCCGGAAGCGGCGGTGGCCGAAGCGCAGCGCCATCTTAACAACGGCTTCCGCGCCATGAAGCTGAAGATCGGCTTCGGGATCAAGGAAGACACCGATTTCATTCTCGCTGTCCGCAACGCCGTGGGCCCGGACGTCACCATCATGTTGGACGCCAACTGCGGATACAATGTCCTGACTACGCGGCGGCTGATGAAGGCCATCGAGCCAGCTGACATCTATTTCTTCGAAGAACCGATCTCTCCGGAGGACATCGACGGCTATAAGGAACTCAAGGACCTTGGGATAATGTTCATCGCCACTGGCGAGAACGAGTACACCAAGTTCGGCTTTCGCGATTGGATCGTGCGGCGAGCCGTCGATATCATCCAGCCCGACCTGTGCGTAGCCGGCGGTTTCACCGAGTGCAAGAAGATCCTTTCACTCGCCCAGGCATTCCATGTGGCGTTGCTGCCGCATGTGTGGGGATCGGGCGTGGGACTGGCGGCGGCGCTGCAGTTCCTCGCCATCGTTCCGCCGACGCCGTTGCAGATGAATCCGATCGAGCCGATGTTGGAATTCGACCAATCGGCGCATCCTTTCAGGCAGGACCTGATCTTCAATGCTATCAACCTGGAAAACGGCTTTGTGAAGATACCGGACAAGCCAGGCATCGGCGTGGAGATCAATCGCGAAATCCTCGAGAAGTACTCGACCGAGCAGCGGCACGTGACCGCCGCAAAATAGCAGTTCGCTTCTCGGCTGGAGCCTTCCACCCCTACGCACAAAACGTGCGTAGGGGTTCCGCATCCTTGTACACAATAGAGGAACGGCTAAGGAACCACCTGGCTGGAGGCTTCCAGCCATCAGGAGCGCGGACACCGCGCATGTCGATGCTATTCACGGTCTTATCAGAGATACCGGCCCCTCAGGACGGATCCAATGCGGCGCCGCCGGACCGAGAAGCGAGCACCCATGCCCCGACGCAAGAATGTCACGAAGGCGAGGGTGCCCAGATCGAGCCTGAACGGATTCGCTTACCAGCCAAAGGGCTCGCCGCCATCGAAGATAGAAAGAGCCTCGAGTTCTTCGCGCAGCTTCCGTTTTTGTGCATCGGTCAGCGAGCGCATCGGGCCGCGCACCGGGCCGACGGGCCGGCCCATCATCTCCATGGCCGCTTTAATCGGCGCCGGGTACTCCGGCTTAAAGAGCTGCCACAGATGCGATGCCTTGTCCTGCAGCGGCAGTGCGTCGCGGAACCTGCCGCAGCACGCAGAGCTCGTAGAGCTTCTGCATCATGCGCGGCACCACGCCACCGGCAATCGACATCGAGCCCACGCCGCCCATCGAAACCGATGGCAGCATATACTCCACACCTAAAATCAGTCCGAACTCCGGCCGCACCGCCTGCGTCGCGCGCCTCGCTTCAATAAAGTATTCGAAGTTATGGCTCGCCTCCTTCTCGCCGATGAAGTTCGGCAGCCGCTCGATCAGCCGGACGAGGAACTTTGGCGACAGACTTATGCCCTGGAAGATCGGCGAGTTGTAGATCATGAAAGGCAGATCCGTTGCCGTCGCCACCCTGACGAAATGCTCGTAGAGAGCCTCTTCCGGCACCGGCCAGTAGTACGGACTGATGCAGATGACGGCATCGGCCCGTGCCTTCTCGGCGTGACGTGCCAGATCAATCGCCTGGTCGGTGCCTGCCGCGCTCACGTTGGCAATTACCGGTACCCGGCCGTCGGCGACACGCACGGCGATCTCGACAAGTTGTTTGTGCTCCTCTTTGGCGAGGCTGACCGATTCGGCGATATGCAGGATAACGCACAACGACGAAGGCGCTTGCTTGACGTGCCAATCCACCAGTTTCTCAAACGTTCCGTAGTCGACCGCCATGTCCCCTTTGAACGGAGTGACCGGAATGTGCATGACGCCTTTTGGAACGGTACGCAATCGTCCTCTGGTCGCTTTCGTTTGAAAGCTGGTATCCATCAATCAATCCCTCCGCAAGATGATGCAAAGCCGGAAGCAGCCACTTGTGCACAGCCTATGTTTCGTCCCTGAGACACACCGCAGGCGTGCTGCCAGGCAGCGGGACGCCTATCACCGTCCCACTGCCATTCTGTTGGCTGGCTTAATGGCCGCCCGCCAGCTTTTGTCTGGTGTCAAGTTGTTGTTTCGGATCGGTCATCAACACCACGAAGATCGCGCACACTGAAAGCAGAGACAACTGGATGATCGCCGCCATGCCCCAGCCCAGTTTTTCGGCCATCAAGGCGAACAGGTAGCCGGCAAGCGTGCCGGAGATGAAGTGCGTCGAATTGCACAGGCCCGTAGCGCGGCCTACCATGTTCGGCCGCACACAGCGCTGGAAGAACGCTACGTGGTTGACGTAGAGAATGCCGCTGTAGCAGAAGGCCTGCAGAAAGGTCAGCACATAAAGATGGTGCGGCTGCGTGGCTACGTTAAAGATCAAGAAGGTGAGCACTGCCATGCAGCCGTACGCGGTGGCAACTGCCCCGCGGTTGGAGAAACGATCTCCAAGCCAGCCACCGAGCATGGGAAGCATGCAGCCAAGGCCGTAGAAGCTGTACACCGTCGCTGCCGCAGCCTGACTGTAGTGAAGATGCCGCACGAGAAAACTTACATAAAGGCCTTGGAATCCGAAGCCCACGGCGCCCTGGACAAATGCCGAGATCATCAGCAGCTTGATGTTCCGGTTCCAGAAGTTCTCCGGAATATTGTCGACGTTCACTGCCCGTTCCTGAACGTGGCGAATGGCTTTTTGCTCGCTGAAATTCCGCGGAATGACGAACCAGATCAGCGCCGCCATAAATATGCCCAGAAAACAAAAAACCACAAAAGGCGTCTTCCAACTGCCGGCCTGCTGTGCGATGCGAGTGCTCCACTGCGGCCCAATTACGCCGCCAATGCCGAAGCCAACGTTGATGCAGCCCAGGACGAATGCCTTGTTCTTGTAAAAGTAGCTTCCACCGGCAACGAAGAGCCCGGTCAGTTGCATGCCTTCGCCAATCCCCGTGATTACCCGATAGAAAGCCATGTCAAAGACGCCGGCGGCGATGACCGTGGCCAGCGTGGCCACCGAATAAATCACCATGCCCAGCACAATGACCGACTTCCTCGACCAGCGGTCAAGCAGGTAGCCGGTGGGAAGTCCGGCGGCGCCGATACCCAGGTTAAAGATGGTTGCCAGCAACCCACCGATCTTGAGGTCGTAGCCCTGGCCCTTGCTGATCATGGGCAACAGAGTGGCAAAGATCGACCGGTCCATGGAGTTGGTGATGTAGGCGGCGGCAAACAGCATGAGACACATCACCGCGGGAGTTGTGGCCAGCCGCTTTAATTCCCCCTGAGGAGCCGGGGCCGGAGTTACACCAGTTGTCGACATCTACGTTCCTCCTACTCAATCGCCAGGTTCCAGTTGTTTGTGCCGGTGTTCGACCACGAAAGTCACCGCGATCGCAATCCATGCCACTGCGCGGCGACTGCTGCTAAGCGCCGGTTGCCGTCATCGCGAGCTCCGGCTGTTCCGTCTCGCGAATCGGTTTAGCAAAAATCGCCACCAGTACCGAAGCGATCACGGCGAGACCGCCGGCCAACAGGAACGCGCTTGTGAACTGGTTTGTCCTCTGCACTATCAGCCCGGTGATCGCCGGCGCGAAGATGCCTGCCGAGTTCGAGATTGAGTGGACGAATCCGCCGACGCCGCCCACGCGGTTGGGCGCGACCGAATCCTGAATTGTCGCCCAAAAACAGGGATTCGCCATATGCAGACAGAGAATGCCGATGGACATCAGCGTCACCGCCGAGGTCGTCGTCGTCGCCAGCCCGCAGAGCCCGATCGAGATGGCGGCGCCCATCAGGGTGGCGGCGATAACGATGCGTCGCGCCGAGATGGCATCGCCGCGCTTCTTCACCAGGTAGTCGGAGAACGTCCCTCCGAACACGTATCCTGAGGCGCCCAGGGCCCACGGAATGATGCTGACAAACGCCATGTTCTTAATGCTCAGGTGGCGGGCCATCACCAGATAGCTCGGGAACCAGGTCATAAGGAAGTAAGTTGCGTAGGCAAAGGCAAAATACGCCAGCGAGATGCTGATGATGATCGGCTGTTTGATGTAGAAACGCACTGGCCTGGCCGAAGAAACCGTCGTCGCCTTGACCGGCTTCGTCTGGATGTGGGCCAACTCTTCCGGCGTCACCTTGGGATGCCGGGCGGGAAGGTCGGTCACCATCTTCCACCAGATCGCCGTCCACACCAGCCCCATCAGCGCCAGCACGAGGAACGAAATCCGCCAGTTCCAGCGCAAGGCAATCAGTCCGACAATCGGTCCCGAGAGCGCGACGCCGAGCGAAAAGCCGCAATCGGAGGTTCCCTTGGCTCTTGCCCGCTCAGTCGGCGGAAACCAGTTGTTGACCATCTTGTTGGTAACCGACCCCTGAGGACCTTCGCCCATGCCAAACAAAATACGGAAGACGATAAACGATCCGAAGCTCCATGCCAGCGCCGGAGCGGCGGCAAACACCGACCAGACGATCATCGCCACCGCTAACGTTTTCTTTGGGCCGTAAAGGTCGGACACATAGCCGCCGACGAAATTGAAAAGCGCATACGTGAAGAAAAAGGCGCTGAAGATAGTGCCCATCATCGCCGGCGTAAAGTGAAATTCCTTGACTATGAATGGCGCGGCAATGGCCAAAGATGCGCGGTCAACGTAGTTGATGAAGGAGCCGCTGCACATGATCGCCAACACTTTCCATCGATACTTGTTCCCCGACACACTGCCTCCTCTCGGCCATGCGCGCTCGCAAACTGTGTGTTATCGTTCATCTACCAAAAGCGCCGAATTCATTGATGTTGCAGCTGGTGTTGCTGTTCCAGCGCCTTCAATATCTTCTCCGGTGTTGCCGGCAAGTCGCGAATGCGAACGCCGACTGCATCCTGGATGGCATTGACAATTGCCGGCGCGGTCGGCAGCAGCGACGGCTCGCCGATTCCTTTGGCTCCGAACGGACCCGTCGGCTCCGGCCGCTCCACCAGCCGCGTGACGATCTCGGGCACATCGAGCGCTGTGGGCAGCACATAGTCGGTGAATTGCGGATTCTTGACCTGTCCGTTCTCCAGGACCATCTGTTCCATCAGCCCATAGCCGAGCCCCATGGCGACTCCGCCTTCCACCTGTCCCTCGGTCAACAGGGGATTGATTGCGGTACCGCAGTCGTGCACGGCCGTGATCTTCAGCACCTCCACCTCGCCGGTTTCAGTGTCGACCTCGACATCGGCGATCTGCACGGCAAAGACGTAAGCCGCATAAGGTTTGCCTTGGCCGGTCTCCTTGTCGAGCTTCGTCGTAGCCGCGGCAAAAGTGCCGGAGCCCACTGGCGGACGGCCCTTCACGTTTATCGCCTTGCTGGCGACGGCGGCAATCGAAATCTTTTTTTCCGGGAAGTCTCGCACATAAATGAAGTTGTTGGCCGCGTCCAATCCGCTGGCCATCACGTTAAGATCTTCGGCTGCAACCTCCAACAGAATCTGCTTGGCTTGCGCCGCCGCCCGTTGCACGGCGGTACCGGAGATATATGTAGTACGGCTGGCGCCTGGTCCGGGATCCATCGGCGTCAGCTGCGTGTCGCCGGCGATAACCCGGAGTCGATCCAGCCCGATCCCCAGCTCTTCGGCGGCGATTTGCGCCAGAATCGTAACGGAACCTTGGCCGATGTCGTTGGCGCCAGTGTAGAGCACCCCAGTGCCGTCACCGTGCACCTTTACAAAGGCCGCGGCGGAGTTGGGATGGGCAGTTCCTCCAACCGGATAAAACATAGCGGCAACGCCTTTGCCCCGTTTCTTCATACGATCTTGATCTCCTTCTTCCATCCCGCCGTCTCGATAGCTTGCTTCATGCACTCAGTCAACGTGACCGCTCTGACCACCTGCCCGGTCGGCAGAGAACTGTTGTCTACGAACAGGTTCTTCAGGCGAAACTCGATCGGGTCCAGTCCCATCTCCGCCGCAATGGTGTCCATGTGCACTTCGTACGCGAAGCCGAGCTGGGTAACGCCGAAGCCGCGCATTGCTCCACCGACCGGATTGTTGGTATAGACGAGATAGCCGTCAATCGCGACGTACTTGATGCGGTAGGGTCCGGCACCGTGGACGCAGGCCTTGGTCAACGTCGAGTGCCCGAACGAGACATAGGCACCGCTGTCACTAATGACCTGGACCTGCCTCGCCACCAGCGTGCCGTCCTGCTTTAACCCGGACTTATATTTGGTGATATAAGGGTGACGCACAGTCGTGGAGACGAACTCGTCCTCGCGGCTGAAGATGCCTTTCACCGGCTTGCCGGTCTTCTTGCTCATCAACACCAGCAGCGGCTCGATGGTGATTTCGCTCTTGCCGCCGAAGCCCCCGCCCACCGCCGGTGAGGTCACCCTTATGTTGTTCAATGGAATCTTCAGCACCTTGCTGAGATCGGCAGCCCAGCCGAAGGGCCGTTGCGTTGCGGTCGTCACAATCACCTCTCCCGAGGGTGCCACTTCAACCAAAGCAGCATGCGGTTCAATGTGAGCGTGCTCGACCATCTGGGTGGAAATCGTCTCTTCGAAAACCACGTCGGACTCGCGCCAGCCCTGCTCGATGTCGGCGACGCCGATGTGAATGCGACTCTTGATATTGCTGTCGCCATGCACTTTCGGAGCGTCGGGCTGCATCGCTTCGATTGGATCGAAGACGCCCGGCAGCGGCTCGTATTCCACCTCGATGAGTCCGAGCGCCTCTTCCGCCGCCTCCCACGAGGTGGCAGCAACCGCCGCGACGGCATCGCCAAAGCAGCGAACCTTGTCATCGGCCAGAATCGGCTGATCATCGTAGGTTAGGCCGAAGCGGTTGTGCGGAATATCCTTAGCGGTGATCGCCGCCTTCACTCCGGCCAGTTTCTCGGCCGCAGAGGTGTCGACTTTCAAAATCCGGGCGTGCGCATATTTGCTGCGCAACTGCTTGCAGTAGAGCATGCCCGGACGCTTTTCATCGTCCGTGTACAAGCTCTTGCCTGTAACCTGCAACTCGCCATCGATTCTCGAATGTCTCTTGCCAACAACACTGTAAGCCATTACCGGTCTTCTCCCAATCTTTCACCCAAACGAGCCGCGCTTGTCGCAACCGCAAAACCTTCAGACGGTTGCAGCCCCAGGCCGTCTCCAATCCTAATTGTGACAATCCTGGGCGAATAGCCCACTAACTCCAATATTTGCATGGCCTTGCGAGCAGCCCCATGCATTGTCATTTCTTGGAAACTGCGGAAGAAACGTCACTATATCTCCAGTCAGCGGCTCCGTCCACGAAAAAAGAAACAGCGGCGAGCCTTAGGGCTGACTGAGTACACCGCCCAAACCTCGCACAGGTAGCTCCTCGGCGGCGAACACGGCCACCCGCAAGTCGGCGTGGAACAAGCGGGAAAAAGCGCTGATTGTCCTTAAACGTGATCTAGCCGGACGCGCCGTGCAGCGACAGGATGCTGTGATTGTGATCAGCTTCGCGCGCCTTATTCGAGAGAAGCTCTCACCGCAGTCGAGGGCGCGCGGCGGAATGTCGTAAGTTATTGAACTCTATGTTGTTGTACTGGATTTCTGTTGCTTTGTTTTGAATCGTTTGCAGCCCACTTATTGAAACCTTTCGAGATTTGTTGATTCTGGAGTATTCTCCATCTGCGAAATCATCTACGGGCAATTCTTGCCCGGGTGGCGAATGAGAGAAACGATTTGTGCGACAGACAAGAACGCCACCTGCGGCTCGCATCTCCAAGGAACATCAAGGACAGCGAAGTGTTTCCAACCCGGCAAGACTCAGATTTCGGAGGCGTAACTTTGCTCTTCGAAAAGCGGGGGTTTGAGCACAATGGTCTTTGGCGGGAGTGGCGGATATGCGGCGTTTGATCCTTTCCGGATCCGCAATGTAGATCAAAGAGGAGGGGTGGCGTGGAGGGTTATACCAACCGGTTGCTGGAATTCGATCTGACGACAAATGAGGTTAAGGTTTGTACTCCGGAGGAGGAACTTTACGCCAAATATTTGGGCGGCAGAGGGTTCGGAGCCCGGGTGCTGTATGATCTTCTGCCTGCCGGAGTCGATCCGCTCAGCGGCGAGAACATCATGCTGATCCTTGCCGGGCCGTTTACGGGCACGCCGGTGCCCGGGGCAAACAGATATGTCGTAATCACCAAGTCTCCGGGCAGCAAAGGTTTTGTCGATTCTTACGCCAGCGGCCGCATAGCGGTGGAACTGAAATTTGCAGGCTATGACGGCCTGATCGTCAGGGGGAAGGCCGCCAAACCTTCCTACATTTACATCGAGGACGACAAGGTCGAAATAAGAGATGCCTCCTTTCTATGGGGCAAAGATACCTTTGAAACCGAGGATCTAATCCGTGCGGCTTTGGGAGATCACGAGGTTGGCATCTGCTGTATTGGTCCTGCTGGCGAACGCATGGTAAATTTCGCCACTATCAATAGCGATTACTATCGTCAGGCTGGGCGGGGAGGTGTTGGCGCCGTCATGGGCGCCAAAAACCTCAAAGCGGTCGTGGTCAAAGGCAGCAGGGGGGTCAAAAGTCATGACCACATGAAACTGCTGTCGCTAGTTCACGACAGTATCGCCAAACTTTCCGATAGCCCGGTAGGCAAAGCCAGGATGCGGTATGGCACGCCGTTGACCCTCAATATAACCAACGCCGCTGGCATGCTACCGACGAGCAATTTTCGCAAGGGCCAATTCGCAGGAGCCGAGAAAATCAATGCCGAAGCGTGCGAGGCCTCGACCATAAAGAGCCGGGCCTGCTATGGCTGCAGCGTCGGCTGCGCCAAGATCATGGAGGCTAAGGAAGGCAAGTACAAGGGCAGCATCGTCGAAGGACCGGAGTACGAGACCCTGGGACTGCTTGGCTCCAATCTGGAGATTGACGAACTGCCGGCGGTGATTCAGGCCAACATTCTGTGCGACCGGCTAGGGATCGACACCATTTCTACCGGAAATGTGCTCGGTTTTGTCATGGAGTGCATGGAACGGGGGTATTTGAAGCCGGAGGACGTTAACGGCTTGCAACTGGAATTCGGCAGCGCAGAGCCGGCCCTGCAGTTGATTCGCGATATCGCCTATCGCCATGGGGCAGGAGATTGGCTGGCGGAAGGAGTTCGGAGTGCCGCCAGAAAGATCGGCAACAACTCGATCGATTTTGCCATGCAGGTAAAGGGCTTAGAGTTTGCGGCCTATGATCCACGAATCGGCTACGGGACCGCCCTGGCGTATGCCGTAAATCCTCGCGGAGCATGCCACCGCAGGGCCTGGCCGCCAGCGGTAGAGGTGCTGGGTAAAGAAAATCCCTGTGAAACGGAAGGCAAGGCCGAAATAGTAAAGCGTCTTTATGACGAGAATTCAATTCTCCACTCCATGCTGGTCTGCGATATGCCGGGCAAGTTCATACCCCTGAAGCCGGCCGATTATGCTGGTTACTATGAGGCGGTAACCGGAAAATCCATGACCGTCGAGGAACTGATGACGATAGCCGACCGTGTGGAGACGACGATCCGACTGTTCAATAACCGGGAAGGTTTTAGTCGGGCCGACGATACTTTACCGCCGCGAGCCTTCAAGGAGGGTTTGTTAAACGGTCCGGCCCAAGGGCGATTCATCCCGCGGGAGGCGCTGGACACAGTAATGACAGAGTTCTATGCATTGAGGGGCTGGGACGACCAGGGCATACCGTCGGCTGAAACGCTTACCAGACTTCAAGTGTCACGAGAGAGGGGGAATCCCTTATGCGATTGTCAGTAAACAAACAGAAATGTACCGGCTGCGAAACGTGCGAAATTGTTTGCGCCGTGGTTCACACAGGAGAGTTCAATCCCCGTAAAGCCAACATCCGTGTCCCCTTCACCCATCCGTTGCCCAGTGTTCCAGTTATCTGCCTGCAGTGCCCAAAGCCGGCGTGTATCGAAGTTTGTCCCGAGAACGCCCTCGAACTAAAGGAGGAATCCGGCATCGTCACGCTGGATTGGACAAAATGCAACGGCTGCGGTCAATGTGTGGACGCCTGCCAGTTTCACGCCATTTTTCTTGATGCCGAGGCCCATCGTGCACGAAAATGCGACGTCTGTGATGGAAGCCCCAAGTGTATCGAGTTTTGCCAAAAGGGAGCCCTCTCCGTGAAGGAGATAAAACAAGTGATACAGATAGCAAGGAGGAGAAAGAAAGCAATAAATACATTTCGTAGCGAGATCCGGGACGGAATGTAAAGCGACTGGGTAGGTCGATATCATGGTGATTTCGGTAAAAAGTATTGGTGCATTCCGTGAACAGTTCGGCTTGGGAGTAACGGTGGAGTTGAGCAATCCGCCTTATACCGCTGGACAACTGCTGAATGTCCTGCAGCAACGCTACGGTTTGGATTTTGCCCGGCAAGTATTGCCAGCAGACGGGCAGGAGAATGTGATGGCTTTGCTGGTTGATGGAAGAAACATCACTAGCCAGCAAGGATTGGACACTCCATTGAAAGAAGGGGGACAGGTATATTTTGCTGTGATGGTCGCCGGTGGTTAGCTGGCGTCTGTCCTGCCCTAAGATCAGCGAGTTACGACCGCGCTAAAGACAATTCCTCGTGTCATTCCTAGGATTCTTCTAGATTATCGAGTCGATTGCACTTTGTCTGGCAGCGCAGAAAATGTTCGCGCCGGGTTAGCAACTGGGCACCCCAACAGCTAAACTTGGGCTTCATTGCCGTCGAGCTCTCGGAGTTGTAGCCGTCCAACAATCGTCGAGTGCCGCAGTACTACCGCGCTTTGGCTTTTCGCTAGCCATATTCTTCAGAACCGCGTTAACTGTGGAGATATGCGTCATAAAGTTGGGCAATCTGCGCCGTAACTGGTCCGGGCTTACCGGTTCCTATATTCCGTCCGTCTACGCGCACCGCAGGGGTGATGCCGGAGAGCGTGCCCGTGCAGAAAGCCTCGTCGGCACTGTAGACTTGCGCCAGCGTGTAATCTCCCACGAACAGCTCGATCCCCGCTTCCCGGGCCAACCGCATCACTGTTCTGTGGGTAATGCCGTTAAAGTTGTAACGGCCACTGGAGGTCCAAAGCGCTCCCCCGCGCACGACAAAGAAATTAGTGGAGTTGCAACTGGCGACAAAGCCATAGGGATCAAGCATCAGGGCTTCGTCAGCTCCGGCATGAATGGCTTGGATCAAGGCCTGGATGAGATTCAATCGGCTGTGTGAGTTGAGCCGCAGGTCGAACACATCGGGACTGCTGCAGCGGAAGGTCGAGGTAAAAAGCGAAAGCCCCTTGGCCTTCGCTTCGGGATTGAAGACTTTGTACTCGGCAGTGATGACGATGGTCGGCTTACCAATGACGAAGCGTGGGTCTTGGTTGGCCGTAGATTTTGTGCCGCGTGTGATCATTAGCCGGATGTGCACTCCATCGTGCATTTCATTCTTCCGCAGCGTCGACCGGACCAATTCCTTTACCTGCTCGCGCGAAAGGCCGATGTCAAGATCGATGGACTTGGCGCCCGTAAAGAGTCGTTCCATGTGCTCGTCGATTGCTATCAATTTGTCATTTACTAGCCGCAAGCCTTCCCAAACGCCGTCGCCGACGATGAAGCCGCTATCGAAGATCGAAACCGTGGCCTTTTCTTTTGGTACGAAGTCGCCGTTGACATAAACCAGAAGGTTGTCATTTCGTGGGTCAGGTTTGTAACCCTGGGCGCTGGTTTTTGAAAGAACAGCTTCTTGGGGCATGTTGCTTCCTCCTTCGCTAATTTATCGAAGCGTGCACGGCGGGGCAGCCTGGAATCGCACATCAGGACTGCCCGAAGATTGCAAAAGAAATTATCGGGTTGCTTCTTCTAATCCTCTTCCTCTGGTTTCCGGTCCCCACATCATAAAGACCAAAAAGGGCACGAAGAGGGTCAAGGAAAAGACAATCGAAACTACGTGATAGCGATTAGCCGCCAGCAAATAGCCAACTAGAATAGGAGAGGTAGCGGCGACGATACGAGCGGTAGCTGAACACCAGGCGTTGCCCTTCATGCGCAGCCGCGTGGGAAAGAGTTCGGGGATGTACGCCATCTGGCAGACTCCCGCCTGCTCATTAAAGAAGTACAGCAACATGGCGACGACCAGCAGCAGCTGCGGATTATCCACATAGCCGAAGGCGAGCATGCAAACCCCGGCTAGGAATAGTGAGTAGCCCAAGGAAACTCTTCGCCCAACTTTCTCCAGCAGATAGACGCCTAGGAGCCGCCCGATCAGACCACAGGTAGTGGTAGCCAACGTATAGCTCAGGCTTCTAACCAGCGACAAATGGTATACCTGAATGAAAATAGAAGGCAGCCACACAATCAAGCTCATGCTGGCGTAAAGATTGGCAAACCATAAAAACCAGGCAAGCACTGTGTTGCGAATCCGCTTCGCGGAAAACAAGTCGCTTAAACTTCCTTGTTCCTGTCTTGTCTGCAGGACGGCGTCGGGAGCACTGAGTTCTTCGCGGACCATTTCTTCCGTGGCGCCCAGTCTTTTCAGAGCTTGCATCGTCTCTTCCACGCGGCCTTGATTAATCAACCAGCGTGGCGACTCCGGGACCCGGCGCCGGATAGCCCAAACAATAACCGCAGGCAGAACACCGATCACGAAGAGCCAGCGCCAGCCGATGTGGGGCAGCACATAGAGCGAGATGGCGAGTCCAAGCATCGCCCCGACCGGCCACAGCACCGCTATCAGGCCCGTATATCTGCCTCGTCGATTCGTCGGAGCAAATTCCGAGACCATCGTGGTGTCCACCGGCACAAATCCGTTCAATCCTGCTCCGGTGATGAAGCGCGTAACGAAGACCACGGCAGGAGACCAGGCAAGGGCAGTCAAGCCTGTGAAACCCGCGAAGCTCAGAATGGTGCCTTGGAAGGCAAACAATCGGCCCTTTTTCTCTGCCAGCCACCCCCACACGAATTGACCCAAGACGCCGCCCCAGAGTCCGATCGAGAGAAGATAACCCTTCGTAACGTTATCAATATGGAATTCGGCGGCCATAAGAGGCATCGCATAACCTAGCAGGCCATTGTCAAGTGCATCGAACACATATCCGAAGCAGGCCGACAGTAGTAACATTTTGAAGACCGAGTTCATCCCGACCCGATCTAGTATCCGTTCCACATGCCGCTCAGTCATGACCCGCTGCTGCACTGCTTGCTGAGTTGAAACGTGTTCCATAACAAACCCCATCACACTTGATTTGATGAACGCAGAATTATCCCACAGTCTAGGGGTGCCTGGTCTACAGGGGGGCTCTGCGAGTTGCATTGGGCTCGTCGGGCCATCGACTGCGCGATATTGGGGCAATCTTTCGGTTCAATGGGAACGGCAGCCATGCTAGTTGGGCATGGCAGCATATTTCGAGTTAGTCCCCCGGTGTCCAAGGGCAGGTTCTCCCTGGACTCGGCCAAAGGCATTGACCAGCTGGAGGCGCTGGGTAAATTCGAGGCTAGAAAGGCGCTTCCCGAATTGAAAAAGAGGCTTCTGGACAAAACCGCTCCTCCATTCACTCCCTCCATATAGGTGTGCGGAACCGTTGCCCCTGGCCAAATGATAACGAGGTGGGGTGAGAGCTGCTCGACCCGTGAGTCAAGTTTCCAATTTGCACCGCATGAATCTTGGCAAACTCCGGCATCCGCGTGGGCCAATTGTTGGGTCCGTTCCGAGTAGCGAAGTTCCTTCACCCGAACCGCCGACCGCATACGAGGTGGACTGTGAAATGGCAGCGTGCTTTTGTGTTGGAGTTGAGGCAGACTCCGGCCGCCGTTTTGCAGCCAACTGCAGCCAAAACGAGGAATCTATAGTCTGTAAGTGATTGATTTAATGGTGGCCAGGGACGGAGTTGAACCGCCGACGCCAGCCTTTTCAGGGCTGTAGTCTCCCAAAGCTAACTTAATGAACTGACCTTTATTACTCCCTTCTTTCCCCGCTCATTTTGGACCCACTCATTGGAACCGATAACGGACCCAACAAATGGACCGATGCGGATACCGGAGTTCGCCTCAACCAACTACTGGTAATTCCGCTGGCGGAGAGGGGATTCTTCTATGTCAAACGGCCTAGCCGGTGACAGCTCAAAACCACAGCAGTTATCCGGTGGGATCATCAGCTCGTCGCCTCAAGAAACAGACCCGGCCCTCATTGAAAGTTCGATGGCTGCCGGTGCTGCTGGTGACACGCCTTCCGAGTTGTGCCCGCCACCAGCAGCTCCCGAGCCTATAGTTGACGGGGCTGAGTTGCTCGACCGCGTAGTCGAGTTCATCCGCCGTTATGTTGTCCTGAAGCCATTGCAGGCCATTGTTATAGCGGTTTGGATCGCGCACACGTACTGCATGGCGGCCGCAGACGCGACCCCCATATTTGGCGGTCACCAGTCCGGAAAAGCGATCTGGCAAAACCCGCCTATTGGAACTGCAGGAGCTACTCGTCTGTGAGCCTTTGTTTACCGGTAGCATCACGCCGGCGGCATTGATCCGCGAGATCGACAGCGTACACCCGACCCTCTTGCTGGACGAGGTTGATGCTGCGTTCGCTGGGCCTAAGGAATACGCAGAGGTACTGCGCGCAACCATTAATTCCGGCCACCGGCGCGGAGGCCGGGCGACAAAATGCGTGGCCAGGGCGCGAACATCGAGACGAAGCGCTTCGATGTCTTTTGCCCCAAGGTTCTGGCCGGCATCGGCAAGCTGCCGGACACAATCAAAGATCGCTCAATACCTATTGAGCTGAAACGCAAGTCGAGCGCTGAAACCGTGGACCGCTTTCGGCAACGGCTCGTAAAGCCGGAAGCCGAGCAGATCCGTCGACAGCTGGAGAGATGGGCGGCTGCGCATGTCCCTACGCTAAGCAGCTCGGCCACAGCTTCCCGATGAACTGGGCGATCGCCAGCAAGATGGAGCTGAGCCTCTCTTAGCGATCGCCGACGAAGTGGGCGGCGATTGGCCCCAGAAAGCGCGAGCGGCCTTGATCGAACTGCTGACGGGAACAGCGGCAGAGGACGAATCCGTCGGCGTCCGCCTCCTCACGGATATTCGCGCCGTCTTCATGGCCAAGAGCGTGGACAAGCTCTCCTCGGCGGAACTAATTAATGTGTTGGCGCAGATCGAAGGATCGGCGTGGGGCGGAGTTCCAGCGCGGACAGAAAATCACCCCAAACAAGCTGGCGCAATTGTTAAGACCCTTTGGGATCGCGCCTCGCACGATCCGGCTTGGTGTACTGATACGCCCAGGGGTTACCTCGTGGACAATTTCAGGGATGCCTGGAGTCGGTATCTCCCTCGCGTGCAAGCTGGCGCCTCCCCTCAAACGCCTGGAGAAACGCCACAACCGCCACCACCCGGTCTTTATGCGGGTGATATGCCAATTTCAGTGCCACCACAAGAATTAGTTGTGGCGCTTCCCAGAACTGAACAAACACCAGTTGCCATGCCCATTGTGGCGGATGTGGCGGATGCAAACGCCGCGGAGGCAAGGCGCCAGCGAGCGCTTGCCGGAGAGCAGGAGCGCGAACAGGAGGTACAGAGATGACCGACCGAGTCGGAGTAGAGAACTGCCAATACATATACGCGCCGAAGGGACAAGCTGGGGAATATGCACCCCTGGCCGCCAATCCCTACCGCGGTTGCGGCCACGCTTGCACTTACTGTTACGTCCCCGGCGTGCTCGGGATGGAGCGTGCTGAATTTGATGCCGGCGCGTTTCCCCGCCCCGGCTACCTTGCCAACCTAATCAAAGATGCCCAGATATACCAGCGGGCCGGCATCACCGAGCAGGTGATGCTCAGTTTCACCACGGATCCCTACCACCCTGGCGACACTACTCTGACCCGGAGAGCCATCGAGATTCTGCAGGCGCACGGTCTCGGCATCTGCACGCTCACGAAGGGCGGCACCCAAGCGCTCCGTGACCTTGACCTGTTCCGTCCCGACCGCGACCGTCCGCCTCCACGCTCACCAGCCTGGACGAGACTTTTCGCGACGGTGGGAGCGCAATGCCGCTCTCCCTGATAACCGCCTGGCCACCCTCCGCAGATTTCACGATGCGGCCATTTTCCACCTGGGTCGAGCCTGACCCCACGCTAGACGTCGAAAGCAGCCTGGAGATCGTCCGCGAAACGCACAGCTTCGTCAACTTCTACAAGATCGGCCGTGCGAACTACCTCCCAATCACCAACACGACTGATTGGAGAGGATACACCGAACGGATGATTGAATTGTGCGCACGCCTGGGCGTGAGGCATTACATCAAGCGAGACCTGCAGGCATTCCTGCCGCCTGGCTACCACAGCCACAACCACATGCGCGTGGAGCAATGTTATGTAGTAGGCAGCCTGCCTGGCAGTCCGGAAGGGAAGCGCCGCCTCATTCAGCGGTGCAGGCAGAGGCTTTGGCGGGTGACCATGCGTCTCCCATCCCCGTACAACGGGTGGCAAGGACTGCAGAACCGAGGCCGCTCGAACGACCGCCTTTGGTACCGGGGCATCATGCGCGCACAATGGGAATAGTAGTCTCATTGGTCTGAAGCTATAAGGCATCTTGGGTGCCGGAGGAATGCAGGGCCCCATGCCATGCGTTCTCCCCTGATATCGAAGGGGGACCGAAGGTCCCCCAAGCTAATAACCGGCGGTTCAGTGATAGCGAAACCGCCCCAACCCTCCGGACCGCTCTAGCAGCTGCCGAGCGCAGTGTTAGGCCGGGTTCGAAGCTACAACTAAGCGGAGTCCCGAATAGGGCAAGTGATCAGGCGATCGCTCTTGTATCGACCTATATCTAGGGTTGCGACCCGGAGGGGAGCAGCCCGGCGAAGGAGAAGTAAGAGAATGGCTATACTGCAAGTTCCAACCGGGCAGTTGATGTCCTATCGTCCCCAGCAGCAGTTTGCTGGTGACTATGTTCAGCATCGCTCTTGGCTCATGTACTGCGTGGGCTCTTTCAGGCGGCGGCCGGCAGATGAGCGGGAAGCGGAGATCTGGC
>CAWJGD010000005.1:0-107762 GCA_963842345.1 uncultured Acidobacteriota bacterium | reverse complement strand
CGTCGCGCTCGTAGGCGGTGCCATCCAGAACCTTGACGCCTTCAGCCGTCATCATGTTGATCAGTTCTTCTTGCTTGCCGCTTTCGTAATCGTGATTACCCAACACCGCGACAATCGGAATGCGCAGCCGCACCAGCGCGTTCAGCAGAGACTCCATCTCCGGAGGCCGGCCGTAATTCGTCAGGTCGCCGGCAAGGACGAGCACGTCGGCATCGTCGCGCACCCGGTTCATCTGATCGCGAATCTTGTCATACATCTGGGGCGTGAAATGAAGGTCCGCGGTGGCGGCGATTCTCATCCCGATGTTCCCCCAATGGTCAAAATCATCATGCTGATTGGTCAGGCAGCGCTGTCTTCCCGGGCAAGCGGAATCATCTTCTCGCGCCTAAGACGGAATTGTTCCACCAGATTGTCGAGACCCCACTCACCGGCATCAATGGCGAACATATTCTCGTCGATAAGGCTGCCGCGAAATTGCGCATTTGGGTCGGGGTGTTCTACTTCCGAGCGGAAACGCGCCTGCAAATCGTCCCAGACCGCTCGTGGAATGTAGCCGGCTTGAGCGGGATACACGTATTGAAAAAGTACGATCGCCCAGAACACGACTCCCCAGTGCTTGCCGGCAAGAGCCAGAATGCGGCTCCAGTCGAGATTGCCGCGAGTGCCATGGATGACATGAACGATGTCGGCTCCGTCGAAGCGTTCGCGGCGAGTTACGAACAACTTCGACGCAATCAGCTCCTCCGGCGCCAGAACTACGGTTGGTACGCCAAACACTTCAGAGGGCCTGCCATGCGAGATCCAGGAACGATCGACCGTGATCACGGCATTGCTCATCCCCGTGATCAGGTCTACGTAGTACTCGCCGCGATGCGCCTTCGCGAGCCAGACCGGATCGCAGACTTGCGTCTGGAAGCCATCGGCATGCAGGCAGCGCAAGGCCGCGGGCACGTCGTCGGCGGGGAGGAATAGATCGAGATCCTTGGTGTCGCGCCATATGCCCGTATGTTTTTGCAAGGCGAAGGCGCCGGAGACAGCGTAGGGAATGCAATGACGGTTGAACAGCTCCAGCACTTCGCGGAACAGTTGCCGCTGCTCTTCGGGAAACGGCGGCTGCTGCGATGAGCTGACTGGAAGCGGTTTTTGCTGGTCGTTCGCCACAAGCGCTTGGATGGCCGCTGGATCGGGCGAGTTGCGAAAATCGCGGGCAATCGCCTGGTAGGCGCTTCGCTGCCAGAACAGAGTAGCAGTCCATCTCTGGCTTTTGGCCTAGCCCGATTGGCAAACGCGCATCTGGGATCGCATCTAACCTGTCGTGGCAAAAGACGAAACAGTGGTCGATATCGAAGGACGCGCGCTGCGGCTTTCAAACTTCGGCAAGGTGCTTTATCCCGAGGCTGGGTTCACAAAGGGGCAGATGATTGACTATTACGTGCGCATTGCGCCCGTGCTTCTGCCGCACCTGGAAGGGCGTCCGCTGACGCTCAAACGCTATCCGAATGGCGTCACGGGAATGCACTTCTACGAAAAGAACTGTCCAGACCATCGTCCCGAATGGGTGCAGACGGCGCCCGTTTGGAGCGCGGGAAACAACAAGTGGATGAAATACTGTCTGGTCCAGGATCTCGCGACGCTGGTGTGGTGCGCGAACCTGGCGGACATCGAGCTGCACACGTCGTTATCACGGGCCGTCGACATCTTGCGACCCACGATGATTGTGTTCGATCTCGATCCTGGAGAACCAGCCGGCATCGTGCAGTGCTGCCAGGTCGGGTTGTGGGTCCGCGCGATTTTTGACCGGCTTGGACTGGAGAGCTTTCCCAAGACTTCGGGCTCCAAAGGATTGCAGGTCTACGTTCCTCTGAACACCGCCATCACCTATGATGAAACCAAGCCCTTTGCGCATGAGTTGGCGCACGCCCTGGAACAGCAGCACCCGGACCTGGTCGTAAGCGAGATGAAAAAAAACGTCCGGAGTGGAAAGGTCTTTGTCGACTGGAGTCAGAACGACGATCACAAGACCACGGTTTGCGTTTATTCCTTGCGTGCCAAAGCGCGGCCCACCGTATCGACTCCAGTGAAATGGGACGAAGTGGAACGCTGTCTGCAAAAGCGCGATCCGGGGCTTCTCGTCTTTGACTCTGACCAGGTGCTTTCGCGGAGCGAGAAGACGGGAGACTTATTTGCGCCGGTGTTGAAGCTGCGGCAAAAGCTTCCCGCGCTCGAAGAGCTGCGAAAACTGCCTGCGGCCGGCGACGCCGGTCGGCTTGGCCCAAGTTTGAAAGCTGCATCGAAAAGAAGCACGACGGCGGGCGAGCGACGCAGCGTCGTCTCTGAGCAACTAACGCAGGCAGGGCGGCCGGCGAGCAAGGGCAGGAAGAGCGCGAAGCCGCCGAGCGACTTGAGCACACGCAAGCGTCGTCCCGCGTGAGCGCCGAAGGTTATGCGGCGAATCAATCGGAGGTGAATGAAATCATGAAGGAGATTTACGTTGGGACTTCCGGTTGGGCTTACAAGGCTTGGCAGCCCGATTTCTTTCCTCCCAAGCTGCCGCAGAAGCAGTTCTTGCGCTATTACGCGACGAAACTGAACGCAGTTGAGGTCAATTACACCTTCCGCCACCTGCTTTCGGAAAAGACCATCGCGAACTGGCTGGCCGAGACGCCTGAAAGCTTCCGTTTCGTGCTCAAGGCGCACCAGTCGATCACGCACTTCCATCGCCTGCGCAACGTGGATGAGCCGCTGCTACGCTTTCTCTCATCGATTCAGCCACTTGCGGCCGCGCACCGACTGGGGCCGGTGCTCTTCCAGCTTCCCGGGCTCTGCAAGGCAGATGCGGAAGGACTCGACTCGTTCCTGGCGATGCTGCCGCGAAGCTTAAAGGCAGCCTTTGAGTTCCGAGACGAATCTTGGTTCCAACAAAGCACTTACGAGGTTCTGCGCAAGCATCGAGCGGCCCTCTGCATCGCCGAGAGCGAGACGTTTTCCACACCCGAAGTGATCACTGCGGAGTTTGTCTACTTTCGGTACCGGAAACCCGATTACAAGGCCAGCGAGCGCGCCTCGATCGCCACGGAGTTGACGAGGATCTCCGAGCGAGCGCAGGAAATCTACTGCTTTTTCAAGCACTTGGAGAGCCCAGAAAGCCCGCTGCATGCGCTGGACGTGCTGCACAAACTGACCTTGGCAGCGCAAAAAGTGAGCTAGCGACCTGGCTCTCCGATCACTCCACGGGTGCCAATTTCGAGCGTTTTTTGGCGGCTAAACCACGTCTACAACGCGTTAAAAACGCTTATTGCTTATCGCATCAGTGTCCGATAATGCGCACCCAAATGGTTATCGCGTCTATGTCCGATAATGCGCATACTCGAACGCATGAGCCGCGCGCGGGAAGACCTACATCTGCTGTCGTCATTCTGTGAATACCTCAAGGTGGAGCGCGGACTCGCCCGTCTCTCTATTGAGTCTTATGCGGGCGATCTG
This sequence comes from uncultured Acidobacteriota bacterium, assembly GCA_963842345.1. Classification (GTDB taxonomy): domain Bacteria; phylum Acidobacteriota; class Terriglobia; order Terriglobales; family Acidobacteriaceae; genus CAWBRT01. The sequence goes on along the minus strand of CAWJGD010000005.1, from coordinate 104,279 downwards.
AAAAAGTGGATTGGCTTTCTCGAAAAACGTAAGCGCGGGCTGGTGCAGGCGCGGCGTCAGGATGTGCGGGACTTTCTCGACTGGATGTTCGCCGAGGGGGCAGATGGCCGGACGGTGGCGCGCAAACTCTCCAGCCTGCGGCAGTGCTACAGGTATCTGCTGCTGGACCGGCTCACTAAGCATGACCCGACGCTCGACATCGATTCGCCCCGGCAGTGGAAGGTGCTGCCCAAGTCGCTGGGACGCACGGAGGTTGAGCATCTGCTGGAACGCGCCGATATCACCGCTCCCAAGGCGAAGTGCGGGCACGAACTGAATGTGCGCAATCGCGCCATGCTGGAGGTGCTCTACGCGGGCGGCCTGCGCGTCTCCGAAGTGGTGGGCCTGCGCATGGAAGACGTCAAACTCGATCTCGGCTACGTGCTGGTGCGCGGCAAGGGAGACAAGGAACGCATTGTGCCGCTAGGTCAGGCCGCGCTCGGCGCGATCTCCGAATATCTTGCGGTGCGTGCGACGCTGGCCGGCGAGAAGCAATCGGCATGCCTGTTTATCGGCCGCGGAGCGCGCAAGCTGACGCGGGAGCGCGTCTGGCAGATTGTCTCCGCCAGTTCGGCGCAAACCGGACCGCACGCCAGTCCGCACATGCTGCGACACAGCGCCGCCACCCACATGGTAGAGAACGGAGCGGACCTGCGTACGGTGCAGACGATCCTGGGACACGCCGACATTTCGACCACGCAGATATACACGCACCTGGCGCTCGACCGCCTTAAGAATGTGTACCGTGAGTATCATCCGCGGGCGAAGGACCGCTCGCGACACGACGAAGGCAAGGAAGGCGAAAGCCAGGAGGGCGGTGAAGAGTGAGGTTCCGCTCCGGCATGAGCATATGGGGCACCCCACGTTAGCCCGCTGCGCGGTCAAATATGGGCCACCAGCCTGGACGTTACTGAGGATAGTCAACCGGGTATTAAGAAGCATTACCCGGAATTGGGTAAATCTTTCGAGCTATAGCAATATTTGGTCGCCGACGGTTGCGGTGTGGAAAGGTCGCGGACCGATCTCGTGACACAAGACAGGGAATTCGATCTCTGCTTTTCAGCGTTATTGAGCGGCCTCCTCGGCCTGACAAAGGCGAACGGAACCACTCTCGCTGAAGCGGCGTCGTACTGCCTGCATAAAAATCAACATCCGAATCCCGTATCGTTGAGAATTGACGGCGACAACGAGATGACCTGCCATCTGAAATGGGAGGTCATCACGCCCGAATATCACAACACTTATGCGGACCTCGTGGAGGCGGCCAATTTTGGTGCTGCTGCGGTCGGGATGCTGATGGCCAGAAAGTTCGTCGGCGAGCGAATGTTTGTGCGTTCCGTGATTGGAACCGGATGCGACTACTGGCTGGGTGATTCCGATTCGCGTGGTATTTTCCAGGTACATGCCCGGCTAGAGGTGTCAGGAATATTGAAGGGCAGTGAGACTCTAATTCGCGCAAGAGTTAAACAGAAACTTCGTCAAACTGGAAGATCGGAGATGGCACTGCAATGCCCGCTTTTGTTGCGGTGGTAGAGTCACTCCTCATGCTCTCCGCTATTCTCGTGGTTCCATAATCGACCATATATTCGAGATGAACTTCGATCTGATCAGGCCCAAGCTGCGATCCGAAATAATCAAATTCCGTACGAGCGAGCGAGCATGCTGCTTCCGCCGCGCATGGTTGAGCTATGGAAGCGTGTGACAGCGTGGCCGACGATCTAAAACTAGAGCCAACACGCGCCGTTTTGCACCGTAGCGCCGCATCCATTGAACTTCTGTAGAAGACACTCGAACCCGAAGCGTCAGCACCGAAGGATAAGTGACGGGCAAAGGAATCAGCCGAACGTCCAGGCGTGCACGGACAGGACAAAATGATCGTTGACGGTACAACGGGAGTCCAGTCCCACTATCGTTGCTGCTGATACGGCGGCAGGGGACATCGCGGCGAACGCGTCGGCGGAGATTTTTGTCGGCAAGGCAGCCGCAGCGGCTTTGCCATTCGGGTTGAAATCTGATCATTTACATCGCAAAAGATTTTCGTGACTCACGACTGCACATTTTCGCATCGAGACGCATCACGAACAGCCGGGACGATCATGCGACGAGTTGGGGAACCAGCTCGAAGGAGAAGCGAATCGAACGGCATCGGATTGCTCATGCCGCTTGCTACGCTTAAGGCGGAGGGAATAACCTGACCAAGCCGGCCGCTCGTGTCTCGAAGGAGTGTTCGGTCGGTACGTTCAATACCTTCAGAGAACTCTCGGGGCACCCGGCTGCGCTCAGGATGACACTCACGAGGTTTTTTGGTTAATGCAAAAAATTTACAGGATGCCAGACTAGTGAAGAGTAAAGCACCAAGTCCACGGAATCCTTCAGGCGCGCCGGCGAAAGAATCTGGCGCACCGGCGAAAGAGTCGCTGGCGAAGCAGTCAAAGGTGGCGCGCGACGTGGCGCAGTTCTTGCGTTCACTGCGCGAGAAGAATGCCTCGCCGCACACGATCAAGGCGTACAAAACCAATTTGGAGCAGTTTTCGGACTTCCTTGGGGAGTGCGCGTGGGAGGCGGTCGACCACGTGCGGATTCGCGGTTTCCTCTCTCATCTTTACGACCACGGACTGACCAAGCCCTCGGTGGCGCGGGCGCTGGCCGCGGTGCGTTCGCTGTTCAAATACCTGGCGCGCGAAAAACTGGTGAAGCAAAATCCGGCTCTGCTGGTGTCTACCCCGAAGCTTCCCAAGAAATTGCCGCGCGTGCCGAGCATTGAAGAGATGAACCGCGTGCTCGATACGGCGCAGCCCGAAGATGCGGCGTTTCCCGAGCGCGACCGTCTTATCGTCGAACTGCTTTACGGGTGTGGAATCCGCAACTCGGAGCTGACCGGCATCAACATGGATCACATCTATTGGAGCCAGCAGGGAATCATGGTGCGCGGCAAAGGCAAGAAGGAGCGCCTGGTGCCGTTTGGAGATAAGGCCGATTGGGCGCTGCGCAATTATCTGCACGCGCGCCAGCGGGTGCTTGCGGAGCAGAAGAAAACGTCGACGGCCCTGATCGTCAATCGCCGCGGCACGCGCCTGACGACGCGCAGCGTGGGACGCATCGTCAAATCCGTGGCGGTCGCCAATGGCTTGTCGCCGGAAGTGCATCCGCACACGCTGCGGCACGCGTTTGGGACGCACCTGCTCGAGGAAGGCGCGGACTTGCGCTCGATTCAGGAGCTGCTTGGACACGAGCGCCTGGCCACCACGCAACGCTATACGCAGCTCTCCACGCGCAAAGTGATGGAGGTGTACGACAAGACGCATCCGCGGGCGAAGCCGAAAGGAACTACCCCAGGTTAGAAGTCCCACATCTGCCAAGCAGATGTGGGGCACCGTCGGGATCGATGGGAGATATGGGCCGTCAGACGCCGTCGGGGATCTTACGCCCGCTACGCGGGCTGGGGTGCGCAGGTTTCATGCGTACCCCAGGCTTGCGCCTGGGGCTACCATCTTATGCCCGCTACGCGGGCGAACGTGGCGAGCGTAGAAACTGTCCCACGCTAGCCAAAAAGAGCGAACGTGGGGCACCCGGCCGGGGCACTCTTTTCAACGAAAACTGCCCCACTCAAGCCAACAGAAGGCTTGAATGGGCCACCAGCCCGAAGAAACTACCCCACGTTAGCCAAAATCGGGCGAACGTGGGGCACCAAGCAATCAATCCCCACTCAAGCCAACAGAAGGCTTGAATGGGCCACCCGTCGGGGCGCCGTCGGGGCGCCGTCGGGGCTTTGCAACGAAAACTGCCCCACTCAAGCCAACAGACGGCTTGAATGGGCCACCAGCCCGAAGAAACTACCCCACGTTAGCCAAAATCGGGCGAACGTGGGGCACCAAGCAATCAATCCCCACTCAAGCCAACAGAAGGCTTGAATGGGCCACCTATCTAATGATTAGTGTGTACCGTTCGTCAGGGGTGCATGGCGTGATGCTTTTCGGCGGGGGTGCCGGAGCCGGGGAGATTGGCCTGTGGTTGCGAAGAGCGTTGTGCGCGCAGGTGCTCCCACATGGACACGATCTGGCGGCGCGTCTCGGCGGTGAGCCGGGTGTAAGCGGCGTCGGGCGCTTCGGCGGGATCGGGATAAATTGGATCTCCGATTTGGATGCGCAGCGGGGCGAAGCGCTGGAATTTACGGTCGCGCGGCCATGCCTCGAAAAAGCCGTCCTGGGCGACGGGCACAATCGGCACATTCAGGTGGTGTGCGAGAATGGCGGCGCCCTTCTTGAAGCTCTTGGGAACGCCATCGATGCTGCGTTCACCTTCCGGATAGAGAACCAGAATTTTGTCGTGGCGCAAACCGTAAGCGCCGGCTTGCATGGCGGGCACGAGGTTTGCGTCCGGGTCGACCGGAATGAGCCGCAGGAAGCGCGCGACGTTCCGCGCCGGCCCGGAGCCGAATTTCTCGCTGTCTCCGACGTAGAAGAGATCGCGAAAGATGTGCCAGGGCATCGCCGCCGTGAGCACGGGCGCATCAAGGTAGCTCTGATGATTGACGCAGATGATGAAAGGTCCCTTGGCAGGAAGTTTTTCGAGTCCGCTAAGTTTGAGGTGAAATGCGTCCCTGGCGAAGAGATTGAAGGTTCTGCCGAACATGTACCAGAGGCGGCTGGCGATTGGCCTTTCCTTGGTGAGCGCCACGACCTCGGGATCGGTCGCTTCGGTGGCGAGCAGCGTCTCCCATCCGACCGTCTGGGTCGCACCCTTGCCCATGTTGCCGCGGACAAGGTCGATCAACTCGCGGACGGTGTAGACCTCGGAGGCGGCGGAATCATCGACATCGGCGGCGAGATGGTGCTCGAGTTGAACGAGCAACTCGACCCGCTCCATCGAATCGAGGCCGAGATCGAGTTCGAGATTGTCGCGCGGATGCACCCGGGCGACGGAATTCTTGGCCGCTGCGCGAACGATGGCGATAGCCTGCTGGACCTCGGGCTGGGAGAGCCAGTCGCTTTCTTCGTCCGTCAGCTCGCGGGCAAGTTCCCCCTCGGAATCGCGCGCGCCGCTGGCCTGCATCTGGCGGACCCGCGCCTCGATCTCGAAGCGGCGCAGCTTGCGCGTGGTGGTGCGCGGCAGGTCTTCCTGCCAGATGTCATAGCTCAGGATGCGCTTGGTGGCCGGCAGGTGCGACGAGATGTTTTCCACGTCGTAGCGGATGACCTCGCGCATGTTCACGACCTTCTTCTGTCGCAGCACGTCGAGATTCGGCACGATGACGGCGTGCAGGCGCTCGGAAACCGGATCGCCCGGCGCGCCCTCCAGTCCCATGACGCAGGCTTCCTTGATCCAGGGACTCTTCAGGTAGTAGCTCTCGATTTCATCGGGATAGATGTTCTTGCCGGAGCTGAGGACGATGATTTCCTTCTGCCGGCCGGTGATGAAGAAATTGCCGCCGGCATCGGTGTAGGCAAGGTCGCCGGTGTGCAGCCAGCCGTCGCGAATGACCTCGGCGGTGGCGTCGGGGCGGTTGTAATAGCCCTTCATGACAATGGGTCCGCGAATCGCGATCTCACCGACGCTGTGCCCGGAGCCATCCTCCGCCGGTTTGGCGGCGACGATTTTGGCTTCGTTGCCGGGCAGCGGCTTGCCGACCGAACCGATCACGTTCGAGTCCGTCGGCGTGACCAAGGCCCCGCCGGTAGTCTCGGTGAGTCCGTAGGCTTGCAGGATATCGAAGCCAAGGGCATGGAAGTCGCGGCCAATCGCCACGTCGAAGCGGGAACCACCGGTAACCAGGTATCGCATCCTGGGGCCGAGCAGGGTGTGAACCTGCTGGAAAAATATTTTACCCGGGTTCAGCCCCACCTGGCGGCCGGCGCGCGACAGCGCCAGCATTGCACGGAACGCGGTCCAGACGAGCGTCCCTCGCTTGCGCGCTTCCTGAAAGACGCGTTCGTGAATGAGGTAGAAGAACTGCGGCACGCAGCAGAATAACGTTATGTTGCGCTCGCTAAGGGCGCGAAGAAGTTCGGTGGTGTTCAGCGACTCGAGGAAAACCACGCGCGCGCCGCAGGCCAGCGGCAGCATCAGATTCGCCATTTGCGCCAGGGCGTGGAAGAGCGGCAACACGCCGAGAATCGCATCCGTGTAGTCGAAGCGCACGAAGCGAAAGACCGCTTCCATCTCGCCGCGCAGGTTGGCGTGCGAGAGCATAACGCCCTTGGGATCGCTGGTGGTTCCGGAGGTGTAGAGGATGCAGGCAACGTCATCGGGCTTGGCGGAGGACGGGGCGAACCCGTCGGCTGCGGTGCGGTACATCTCGCGCAGAGCGGGCAGTTCGGGCTGCGGCGGGAGAGCGGGGTCGTCGATCTGCGCGATTTTCAGTTGGTGGCCGGTGCCGGCGTGGTGGGCGATAGGGAGGTGCTTGGCGTCGGCAAAGATGAGGCTTGCACCGCAGTCGCGCAGCAGTTTTTCGACCTGCTCGCCATTGAAGGCGGTGTCCAGCGGAACGGCGGTGTGTCCGGCGGCGACAATGCCCAGGTAAACCGCAACCCAGTCTGGACTGTTGCTGGCAAGAATCGCGCAACGCGCGCCCGGCTGGAGTCCGGAGCGTTGCAACCAGGCGCCCACCGACTCGGCCCGTTGCCGAAGCTGGCGATAGGTGTAGCGATCCCGCGAATCCTCGGAATGGCCGGCAGCGCCCGGAGCGCTCGACGGTTTCTGGCCGGAGATTGGCGCAGGCTGGCGCTGAATTTCCACGGCGACAGCGTCCGGCCACAGTTCCACTGATTGCAGGAATCGGCTATAGAACATAACGTCTCGCGATGATATCAGGGCCAAAGGGGAATTCGCATTCGTTTTCCCGGCGGGCGGGGGGAGTTCAGGAAACCACCCCACGTTAGCCCCAAAATCGGGGCGGAACGTGGGGCACCCGAATCGAAGTCAAAGCATCTTATGCCCGCTACGCGGGCTCATGCGGCGAACGCGTACAAGGTGTCTCACGTTAGCCAACAACGGACGAACGTGAGGCACGCAGCTACGCGGGTTCATGGCAATGAGGTACCCCATCGAACTTCCAGAAACTACCCCACGTTAGCCCAAAAGCGGGGCGGAACGTGGGGCACCCGCAAGAAAAGCAGATCCTTCGCTCCTCCACCGCAATCACCCCAGCGGGCAGGGCTCGCCGGGGACCCCGATCCCAGCAACGGCAAAAGCGGCCGTCGCCGGGGACCCCGGCTGCGCTCAGGACGACACTCGGATGTGGGGCACCCGAGAGATTCGGTCTAAAATAGGTTAGACAGGTTCGCAGGCGAAGTTTGCCTCGGCCACGGGGTTGGGAATAACGCTCCCGGGGCGCTACCGAATGGCACCGCGTCCCGCGGTTTGGTAAGTTGCGGCTTGTCATAAAGGAATACTGGTTTGATCAATAAGCTGATGGCGAAGGTATTTGGGACTGCCAACGAGCGCGAAATCAAGCGCATGCAGCCCAGGGTAGTGCGCATGAATGCGCTCGAACCGGAAATACGCAAGCTGAGTGACGCGGAGCTGGTTGCCAAGACGGAAGAATTCCGCGCTCGCATCCAGGAGAGGATGGCCACGGTTGACGCCGAGAACCCCAACGGCGATGTTGAGCCCGCCAAAGAGGAAGATGGCGCTCGCGACCGCGCCAAGGAATTGGAGGCGGCTCGCGACCGCGTGCTGGCCGAAGCCCTGGACGAGATTCTGGAAGAGGCGTTCGCCGTGGTCCGCGAGGCGGGCCGGCGGGTGCTCGACATGCGGCACTTCGACGTGCAGTTGATCGGTGGGCTGGTGCTGCACCAGGGCAAGATCGCCGAGATGAAAACCGGCGAGGGCAAAACACTGGTGGCGACCCTGCCGGTGTATCTGAATGCGCTCTCCGGCCGCGGCGTGCACGTGGTCACGGTGAACGACTACCTGGCCAAGCGCGACTCCGAGTGGATGGGGAAACTCTACAGCTTCCTGGGGCTCTCGGTCGGGGTAATCGTTCACGACCTCGATGACGAACAGCGGCGGGCGGCCTATGCGTCCGACGTCACCTACGGCACGAATAACGAGTTTGGATTCGACTACCTGCGCGACAACATGAAGTTCGACGTGCGCGACTGCGTGCAGCGTGCACACAGCTTCGCGATTGTCGACGAAGTGGATTCGATCCTGATCGACGAAGCGCGTACGCCGCTGATCATCAGCGGGTCCAGCGAGGAGTCGACCGACAAGTATTACAGGGTGAATGGGATTATTCCCAAGCTGACGCGAGGCGAAGACCTGCCCGGGCCGGAGCCGGGAATCAGAATCTACACCGGCGACTACACCATCGACGAAAAGCACAAGACGATTACCGTCACCGAAGATGGCTGGGAAAAAGTCGAAAAAATGCTGGGGATAGGCAATATCGCCGATCCCGAGAATTGGGACCTCAAGCACCACGTGGAGACCGCGCTCAAGGCACACAATCACTACCGGCGAGACGTGGAATACGTGGTGAAGGACGGCGAGGTGCTGATCGTCGACGAGTTCACCGGACGGCTGATGCCGGGGCGGCGCTGGTCCGATGGTTTGCACCAGGCGGTCGAGGCGAAGGAAGGGGTGAAGATCGAGCGCGAAAACCAGACGCTGGCGACCATCACCTTCCAGAATTACTTTCGCATGTTCAAGAAGCTGGCCGGCATGACCGGCACGGCGGAGACGGAAGCGGCCGAGTTCTACAAGATTTACAAACTGGAAGTTGTCGTCATCCCGACGAACCGGGACTTGATCAGGATCGAAAATGCCGACACCGTCTACCGCACCGAGAAGGAAAAGTACTTTGCGGCCGCCGACGAGGTGCAGCGTCTGCACGACACGGGACAGCCGGTACTGGTGGGCACCACTTCCATCGAAAAATCCGAGCGGCTTTCCGATCTGCTGAAGAAAAAGGGCATCAAGCATGTCGTGCTGAACGCCAAGCATCACGAGCAGGAAGCCGAGATCGTGGCGCAGGCCGGACGATTTGGCAGGGTGACGATCGCCACCAACATGGCAGGCCGCGGCACGGACATTCTGCTGGGGGGCAACGCCGAGTTTATCGCCAAGCAGGAAAGCCTCAAGAAAGGCTTTGCCCAGCCGGTGCAGATCACCGCGGGCGCCGTGCAGGCGAGGCCGGACGATCCGACGACAACGTACTGGTATTACCAGGGCGCCGAGTATCGCGTGCCCACCGAGCAGTGGCAGGCAGTTGGTCAGCAAGTACAAGTCCGAGACCGAGGCGGAGCACAAACAAGTGATCGCCAGCGGAGGACTGTTCATTCTGGGCACCGAGCGCCACGAGGCGCGGCGCATCGACAACCAGCTTCGCGGACGCGCCGGCCGCCAGGGCGATCCGGGCGCATCGCGTTTTTATCTTTCGCTGGAAGACGACTTGATGCGAATCTTCGCGAAAGAGTGGGTGAGCACGCTGCTGCAACGCCTGGGGATGGAAGAGGGCGTGCCCATCGAGTCGCGCATGATTACGCGTCGGATCGAGGCGGCGCAGAAGGCGGTGGAAGCGCAGCATTTCGAGGCCCGCAAACACCTGCTGGAATACGACGACGTAATGAACAAGCAGCGCGAGGCGGTCTACGGACTGCGCCGCCAACTGCTCGAAGGGCTGGAGCAGAAAGTAATGATCCAGCAGGACTACGTGCGCGACATTCTCGGCGGCTTGCTCGACAAGTACGCGGCAGAGAATGTGCATCCCGAGGATTGGGACGTCGGTGGGCTGAAGAACGAAGTGTTCACCCGTTTTGGAGTGGACATACTTGCCGAAGGGGTGCAGCCGGACAAGCTGAACCGGCAGGAATTGGGTGACGCCATTTTTGCCAAGCTGCTGGAGCGCTACGACGCCAAAGAGCAGCTCATCGGTCCCGATGCCATGCGCCATCACGAGCGCATCGTCATGCTCAGCGTACTCGACCAACTGTGGAAAGATCATCTGCTGGGCATGGATCACCTGAAGGAAGGGATCGGTCTGCGCGGGTACGGACAGAAAGATCCCCTGGTGGAGTACAAGCGCGAGTCATTCGATATGTTCGAGGCGATGATGGAACGCTTCGAGGAAGAGACCATCCGTTTTCTCTACTTGATGCAGGTGATGGATGCCGACGAGGCGGAGCGCGTGCGCCAGCAGCAGGAAGCGGCGCAGTTCTCGGCGGCAGCCGATGCGCGCGGGGGCAACGGCGATCATCCCAAGAAGCGCCGGGCACAAACTTCGATCGACGATATGGAAGAGGCCTTCCAGCGCAAAAAGAAGCGGGAACTGGAACAGGCGCGGATGGCCGGCTCCGGCGACGCGCAGCAGGTGCAGCAGGTGGTGCGCTCGGGAGAGAAGATCGGGCGCAACGATCCGTGTCCGTGTGGGTCGGGCAAGAAGTACAAGAAGTGCTGCGGAGCGTAGGTGTAACTGCGTCACTAACCCAACCGAAGAAACTACCCCAGGTTAGCGCCGAACTGCCGAATGAGCCGTTTGCTACGAACGCGCAGCCTGACCAAGCCGGGCGGCGTGTCTCAAAGGAGTGTTCGGCGGCGCGGAACCTGGGGCACCTGGCGGGGAAGTGAAATCAGAATCCCACATCTGCTAACTGCGGCAGAGGTGGGGCACCGGAGAGGCTTCCTAATTGGTGTACCGGAGCCAAGAAACTACCCCACGTTAGCCAACAACGGGCGAACGTGGGGCACCAAGCAAGAAAAGCAGATCCTTCGCTACGCTCAGGATGACACTCACGAAAGGACGTGGGGAGCCCGCCCAGTGAGTCGAAATAAATCCCACATCTGCCAACCGCGGCAGATGTGGGGCACCAAGAGGCTTCCTAATTGGCGTACTGGAGCCGAGAAACTACCCCACGTTAGCCAACAACGGGCGAACGTGGGGCACCAAGAAGTTTGAGGGGTGCGAAACAGGCTTGTAAAGGTAGGGTTAATAAGGATCGACGGTGCAGTGTAGGTGGTTTTCAGGAGCGGAACTAGTCGGCGGATATCGATTGCGGCATTGGCCAGAACCCCGGAAAAGCGGTAAAGGAGACCCGGCTTATGAGGCGACAGGAGCGGTTGAAGGCGGTTTTGTCAGCGATACTGGTTGTCATGTTGTGCGTTGGTGCGGTACTGGCACAGGGTCCGCCGCCGCCGGGTCCAGCTTCTGATGAGGGGCAAGTGCAAACCCCAGAGCAAGGGCAGGCGCCGGACCCGCCTGGGCGGGTGGCGCGTTTGCAGTACATGAGCGGTCAGGTTTCGATTCAGCCGGGAGGCGTGAGATGAGTGGATCGCAGCCCCGCAGAACCGGCCTCTGACATCGGCCGACCGGGTGTGGACCGACAAGGAGTCGCGCTCGGAGCTGAGTCTTGGGACGGCGGCCATTCGCATGAACTCCGAAACCAGCCTGACGCTTACCAACGTGGGCGACGAATCCGTGCAACTGCAGTTGGACCAGGGCACATTGAACGTGACCGTGTTTAGGCTGTTCAAGGGCGAAATTTACGAAGTGGACACGCCGAACATCGCTTTCACCATCACGAAGGCAGGTGAATACCGCTTCGATGTGCTGCCGGATGCGGACACGACTTGGGTGACAGTTCGCAAGGGCCGCGGCGAAGCGACCGGCGAGGGCACGGCCGTGCGGGTGAATGACGGCGAGCGAGTCAAATTCGCGGGCGGCGCTTCGCTGGCGCACACCTCGGAATCGGCTCCTGATAGAGATGGGTTCGAAGACTGGGTAAAGATTCGCAATCAGCGCGAAGAGGGCTCGGTTTCGGCGCGCCACGTTGCCCCGGGCGTCATCGGGTATCAGGACCTCGACACCTACGGCACATGGCGAGAGGCGCCGGACTATGGTTACGTGTGGTATCCGTCGGCAACGGCGATTGCTCCCGGATGGGCGCCTTACCGCTATGGTCATTGGGCCTGGGTTGAGCCGTGGGGCTGGACGTGGGTGGACGACGCGGTTTGGGGCTTTGCGCCGTACCATTACGGCCGCTGGATATGGGCAGGCGGAGCCTGGGGATGGGCTCCCGGACCGGTTGGTTCCGTGCGTCCGATCTATGCTCCGGCGCTGGTGGGCTGGTACGGTGGTCCGCGATTCGGGGTGGGTCTGTCGTTTGGGGTAGGTCTGGGAGTTGGCTGGTTCCCCTTGGGGTGGGGCGAGCCGTTTGTCCCCTGTTATCACGTGGGCATTGGCTATTTCCGCGCCGTGAATGTCAGCAATACCCGCATCACGAACGTCACCGTCATTAACAATATTTACGTTAATCGGACACAGGTCACGACTATCCAATACGCCAATCGAGGCGTGACTGGAGCGGTGACGGCAACTTCGACTGCGTCGTTTGCGGCGGGGCACAACGTGGCGACCGCGGGCGTGGCCGTGCCGGCGTCAGCTCTGCAACACGGAGAGGTCATGCAGACGGCACAAGTCGCTCCGGTCAAGGCGAGCGTGCTGGGCGGGCATGCCCCGTTGACGAATGCGCCTCCGGTGCGGGCGTTCTCACGGACAGTGGTGACGAATCAGACGCCGCCAGCCAGGCCTGTCAGCTTCGAAGCGAAGCAAACGGCGCTTTCCAAGAACAACGGCGTGCCGCTGGATCACGCTACCCTCAATAACCTGAGAGTGCAGCAGCAGACGGCGACGCATGGACCCACGGGCACGGGCGCAAGTGGGAGCACGGCTGGCGGCGGGTCCAATACGAGCGGGCGCACCGTACCGCGTCCGCCGGGTCCTGGCACCAAGGGAACGGTGTATGAGAATAGCGGGGGCGGCAACGTCACCGGGAATACGGTTCCGCGTCCGTCGAATTCGACCAACAGCAACAAGACCCAGAGTACCGGGACGACGAGTTCGACGAACACCACCACCACGGGTGGCAAGAACAGCTCCACGCCGGAGGTGAAGCGGACTCCGACGCCGACGCAGGAGAAACCGCCGAAGCCGCCAAAGGAGCCGAAGGAGGCGAAGCCGAAACCGGAGCACCAGGAAGTCCACAAGACTAGAGACAGTGCGGCGGTTCACTCGGGCGGCCATGTTGGGGGAAGAGGATAGGGTCGCGGCGGATTCGAAGGAGAGATGCGGAGATTCAAAAGACAGGGGCGGCTACGGCAAAACCAGGGATGCTATGTCCTTTTTCGTTTCGTTTAAGGTCGCCGCTCCCTGATGGTAGCGTCAACTGGAGTGCGCCGGCTCCGGGATACATCATCCCTGGTTTTGCTATAACCGGCTGCCCCTTTGCCGTTCTGCCTCAATACGCGCAACTGCGACCTCTTCAGAGATGTACAACGCACAGGCATGTCAGTCCGCGTCAGATCTGCTTTATTTTCAGCCCGCGCAAACAGCAGATCCTTCGCTCCCCACCCCAGCAACGGCAAAAGCGGCCGTCGCCGGGGACCCCGGTTTGCTCAGGATGACACCTCGGAGAAAAGTTTTTCAGCAGCCTGCTAAGTGCTAACAAGCCTCGAAACTCCTGAACAGATATACGCATCTTGTTGTTCAGGATGTTGGGGGGCAGGTATGCTGGGAATCAAGTTCTCACGTCTGATCGAGAAGCATAGCGAATCACTGGGCAAAGGGCTGGTCGAGAAACTCAGGAGTTCGGGCCGGACGGATTCTTTCCGCTCAATCTCGGAGCACGAATTGCTGCACGACGTACAAGTGCTCTACTACAACCTGAGCGATTGGCTGATGACCAGAACCGATCTCGACGTACAGCAGTACTACACCAAGCTAGGGATGCGCCGGGCTGAACAAGGCGTTCCGATCTACCAGTTTGTTTGGGCGCTGGCGCTCGCCAAGGAACAGTTATGGCTGTTCATGCAGCGCGAGGCGGTGGCCGGAGGCGCGCTGGAACTGGTGAGCGAACTGGAGTTCGTGCTGGCGCTGGAACAGTTCTTCGATCGCGCCCTGTACTACGCGGTGATGGGATACACGCAAGGCAAGAAGGGCATTGTAGCGGCCTAAGGGTTTCGAACGAGTTTAAACAGTTTTCGAGGTGGGCACCCTGGCGGCCATTAGGAGAAAACTACCCCACGTTAGCCCCCAATCACCCCAGCGAGCAGGGCTCGCCGGGGACCCCAAAAGCGGGGGCGGAACGTGGGGCACCCGGCATTACGAATCAAATGCATAGATTCTTCGCGCGCTTCGCTCGCTCAGAATGACACTGCAAAGGGATCAGAAACGAGGCCGTCTGCTGCCACATTCGCGGAAGGTCATGTTGGCGCGCCGGGCTACCGGTGGCTTTCTTCCACTCCAGAAAAAGTTCGCCGTACGACTTGGTGATGTAGTCGCGAGACGCGACGCCGAGCGCGCGGGCGGTGCGGTCGATCCAGCGCGGCGCGCCCTCGATTTCGGCGACCACCCCGATGGGCGTGTGGTCGACGACAACTTCGCCCTTGCCATCGCTCCATTCGGAGCGGAATTTTTCGTAGACAAAGCTCGGGGCATAGCCCAGCGCGCGCAGAATGGCGTCGAGCTCAGGGCCGCTCTCGACGGCGGTCTCATGTTCCTCGCGGGTTTTGTATTTTCCCGCCGCGCCCTTTGCCTTATGGGTGAGCCGCCAGCGCTCGCCGTACTTGCGCAGGCGCAGAATGGCGCCCTGACGGCGCAAGGGATTGCCCGGCCGGTCGTAAAGTGAATTTACCTCGTGCGTCGGAGGAGTCTTGAGCTGGAAGCCGGCGTCCCTCAAGGACTGCTCAAGCCGGTGGACGTCGGTGACGCGAAACTTGATTTCGACTTCCGAGTTTTTGGGCAACGTATTCTCCTTGCACCCGCAGTGTACTCTGCTGTCGCGTGATCGAACTACCCCACGTTAGCCCAGTCACCCCAGCGAGCCGAGCCTCGCTGGGGACCCCGACGCGGGCGAACGTGGGGCACCAAGTCTCAGTGAATCGAAATCGAAGTCCCACATCTGCTAACTGCGGCAGATGTGGGGCACCAGCGCAGAAAGAAACTACCCCACCCTATCGCTGCGCGATAAGGATGGGGCACCCGGCGTGATCGGAACCTGAGGCACCAACGCAAAAGAACTACCCCACCCTATCGCTGCGCGATAAGGATGGGGCACCCGGCTAACTCGGCAGATGTGGGGCACCAGCGCAGAAAGAAACTACCCCACCCTATCGCTGCGCGATAAGGATGGGGCACCCGGCGTGATCGGAACCTGAGGTACCAACGCAAAAGAACTACCCCACCTTAGCCAAAAGCGGGCGAATGTGGGCCACCAGATCAAAGCTGGCAAATGTAGGCCACCCAGACGTTAGAATAAATGCGTGTCCCTGTTTCGCAACATAGGAACCACGCTGGAGATGATCAAGTGGGAGCACTCCGTGCTCACGCTTCCCTTTGGGCTTACAGGCGCGGTGCTGGCGGCGCGCGGCCTGCCCAGCCTGCGGCAGGCGGTGTGGCTGGTGGTGGCGCTGATCTCCGCCCGGTCGGCGGCCATGGCCTTCAACCGGCTGGCAGACGCGTCCATCGACGCCGGCAATCCGCGCACGGCAACACGCGCCATTCCCGCCGGACTGCTTTCGCGGCAATTCGTGTTCTGGTTCGTGGTGGTGTTCTCGCTGATCCTAATTTTCGCCGCGAGAATGCTGAGCCAGCTCGCATTCTATCTTTCGCCGGTGGCACTGCTCATCATCTTCGGATACTCGTACACCAAGCGCTTCACCCGCTGGGCACACGTGTTCCTGGGTCTGGCCATGGGGATCGCTCCGGCGGCCGCGTGGGTGGCGATCCGGGGCACGCTGGACCCTAGAATCTTCATTGTGACCGGCGCGGTCATGTTCTGGGGAGGCGGCTTCGACATTCTGTATAGCTGCCAGGACTACGAGCACGACTGCCGCGCCCAGTTGTACTCCGTCCCCCGGGCCTTCGGCATCGCGAAGGCGCTGGTGCTGGCGCGCCTGTTCCACGTGGTTGCCTTTGGGCTGTTTCTGTGGATGGTGTTCGCGTTTGCGTTAGGGCCAGTGGCGCTGGCGGGAGTGCTGCTGGTGGGAGTGCTGCTGATTTATGAGCACTCGCTGGTGCGGGCGAACGACCTGAGCCGGCTCAACGCGGCGTTCTTCACCATGAACGGCCTGATTTCCATGCTGCTGCTGGGCTTTATTGCCGGCGATCTGCTGATGCGGCATACTTCGTAGACCGAGCAACTGCCCCACTCAAGCCAACCGCAGGCTTGAATGGGCCACCCGCCTTAAAGCAGAGCACCGGTCCTGACAGCACACGGGCGCACGCGAAAGAAACTACCCCACGTCAGCCCTCAATCACCCCAGCGAGCAGAGCCTCGCTGGGGACCCCGAGTCGGGCGGGACGTGGGGCACCAGGCGAAAGGAAACTACCCCAGGTTAGCCAACACCGGGCGAACCTGGGGCACCAGGCAGATCCTTCGCTACGCTCAGGATGACACTCACAAAGGGCGCGGGGAATCCGATGGGCGACGTGGGGCGCCAGGCCGCGCCCCTCCAAAGACACCTGGGGCGTTATTGGATATTTGAGCGGTCCAGGGATTCCTCGCGTCGCTCGGAATGACATCCGAGAGCAGAGCAGCGGTTCTGACGTAGCTCTGTGATGGGCTCGCTTTGTGCGATATCATCGAAAAGATGTTTGCCCCAGAGAGTAAGCCCCGCCCATTTCAGACAGACGATCCCAGGCTGCCCGCCATCGCCGACAAGGTGATGCGGCAGGAACGGCTGACGGCCGAAGATGGTCTTGCCCTCTACCAGACGAGCGATATTCTGGCCGCCGGCTGGCTGGCCAACCACGTGCGCGAGCGCATGCACGGCGATGTCGCGTACTTCAACGTCAACCGGCACATCAACCCGACCAACGTCTGCGTAGCGGCCTGCCGGCTGTGCGCCTTCGGCCGCAGGAAAGACGTTCCCGGAGCCTACACGATGGCTCTGGAGGAGGCGTGGCGGGCGGCGGCTTCGGGCTACACGGAAGCGGTGACGGAGTTTCACATCGTAGGCGGCCTGCACCCGGATTTGCCGCTGGAATATTTTCTGGACCTGGTTCGCGGGCTCAGGGAGCGGTTTCCGAAGGTGCATCGCAAGGCGTTCACAATGGTCGAGGTTGCGTTTTTTGCCAAGCGCGCCAAGCTCTCCATACGCGACACGCTGCTGAAAATGAAAGAGGCGGGAGTGCAATCGATGCCCGGAGGCGGAGCGGAAATTTTCGCCGAACGGGTGCGCTCGATCATCTGCGACCACAAGATCGACGGAGGCGAGTGGCTGGAAACAGCGCGGATCGCTCACGAAATCGGGCTGAAGTCGAACGCCACGATGCTCTATGGGCACATCGAGAACGACGAGGACCGGGTGGATCACCTGGTGAAGCTGCGAGCCCTGCAGGACGAGACCCACGGCTTCCAATGTTTTATTCCGCTCTCGTTTCATCCCGCCAATACCATGCTGGAACACCTGCCCACCACCACCGGCATGCAGGACATCAAGCAGATAGCGGTCTCGCGACTGGTGCTGGACAACTTTCCGCACGTCAAGTCCTACTGGCAGATGATGACTCCCAAGGTGGCGCAGATTTCGCTGCGCTTTGGAGCCGACGATATCGACGGCACGGTGGTGGAAGAAAAGATCTACCACGATGCGGGAGCGACGACGCCTCAGGGGCTTCGCCGTCATGATTTGATCAGGCTGATCAAGGAAGCCGGGCGGGAGCCATTCGAGCGCGATACGCTGTATCGGCGGGTGACTCGGGACGAGACTTCGTTCACGGTTGCCGTCTAGCAGGGCGCCGCTTGGATACCCTTCACCCCAGGTTAGCGCCGAAACTGCCGGCGCGGAACCTGGGGCACCGGCGTCGAACTACCCCACGTGGGCGGAACCTGGGACAGCGCGAACTTCCCCCACATTAGCTTCGCCTGCGGCTCCGCAAATGTGGGCCACCAGTCAGCCGGTTCCAGATTCGAAAAGCAACTGCCCCACTCAAGCCCAACGGCAGGCTTGAATGGGCCACCCGTCCCGTTTCGCTGGTGGGGCACCAGCACTTTGGGCCTCGCGACGCCTCCTTTGTGCCTGGAAAGGCCCTAGAGGTTGCGGGCCGGAGCCGCTCTTGTGCCCTGATTCCTGAGATCCCGGGCGTGCTGCTGACCGGATACCGGAGTGGCAGACCACGTGCATGTCTCGCATCTACTAAGGGTTTCCTTCGTTGGGAAGCAACTGTCTTTTATCCCTTTGCTTCTGTAACAGCAGGTGTACAATTCCCGGACAACAGGACTATGGGAGCCACTCCTGTACCGGAGCCCATGCATGAATGTCCATTTCACATACAAACTCTCTAAGACCGCCGATCTCGAAAATCTCATCACCCAACGAATTGAAAAACTGCAAAAACGGCTGCAGGTGTTTCGGCCTGACATGGTTGCGCTTTATGGTTCGGTCGACGAGCACCCGAAGATGGGCTTTAACGTAGCGCTGAATCTGCGTTTGCCATCGGGACAACTGGCGGCGCGCGAAGTCGGCGACACGGCGGCGAGCGCGATCAAGACGTGCTTCGAGAGCCTGAAGGAGCAACTGGCGAAGCACATGGATCACCTGCGGGCCGCGTACAAGTGGCCGCGCCGGCGGCGTCCGGCGGGGCGTACTCGCGCGGAATCGCAAGTGCCGTTCGAAGAGACACTGGCGGCAGTGCAGGCCGATGTGGTCTCCGCCCAGGACATCAACGGCTGGCTGAATGCGAATCTGGAGAAGTTGCAGCGCTTTGTGGAGCGGGAGCTTCGCTACCGCAACAACAGCGAACAAGCGTATGTGCGACAGATAACACCGGAGGAGGTAATCGACGAAGCCATCGCCAATGCGCTGGACGGCCGCACGGAAAAACCCGAGAAGGTTACGCTGGAACCGTGGCTGTATTTTCTGTCAAGGGCCGCCATCGATCATCTGGCGGAGCAGGCTCGCGACGCACAGGGTGAAGTGGGATTGGAATCGAGCGTGCGGGGAGAGGAAGCTACCGGCAGCGACGAGGCCATGCTCCAGTTCCATCATCCCGACGAAATGCTGACCAACGAGAATGTCATTGCCGACGGTGGAACCGCGACCCCGGAGGAGATCGCCGCCAGCGACGAAGTGATGGGAATGATCGAGGCAGCTTTACGCAACGCGCATCACGAAGATCGGGAGGCTTTCATCCTGTTCACGATGGAGGGGTTCACCGTGCAGGAAATCGCCGTCATTACCGAGCGCAAGCCGGAAGAGGTTCGAACGTCGATTGCGAAGGCCCGTGAACAACTGCGGAAGGCGTTGCCGGTTGCCGAGCAATTGAGGAACAAACTGATCGAGCATTCCAAATCCGCCTGAACAATTGAGACGAGTCAAAATGTATTGAGGAGAGGTGTCGATGATTACGCGAAGAGAAATCCGCGGTTTGGCCGAATTTCAATCGGCGAAAGGATGCGCAGTCACGTTTTACTATCAGCCCAACACACCGCAGAACCAGTCTCATCGGGACGAGGCGATCCTGGTGAAGGACCTGGGGCGCGAGGCGCTTCGCGAAGCCGAGAAAGAGGGCCGCAACGACTATGCGCGCGCCGACCTGAGCCGGATTCTGGAGCTGGCGGAACGCCTCCACGGAAACGCCGGGAAGGCGAAGGCGGTGTTTGCCGACGCGTCACAGAACTTCTGGCGCGAGTTCGACATTCCGGCATGGCTGGACAAAACGAGGGTGGTTATCAATCGTCGATTTCATCTGCGACCGCTGGCGCCGCTGCTGGAGGTGAACCCGCGGGTGTGCGTCTGCGTCGTGGATCGCAGCAAGGCGCGGCTTTTCGACTACCAGAACGAAATCTGCAAGGAGGTTATCGGGTTCTTCAACGAGCCGCCGCGAGTGGGCGAGAGCACGGGAGGAGGGGGCTACGATGCCGGACACATCTCTCGCCGTGTTTCCGAATTTGCGAAGCAGCACTACAAGCAGGTGGCGGATACGATTCTGAAATTCTTCGAACGCGGCAGTTGCGAGAGCCTGGCGGTGGGAATCCGCGACGAGAATTGGGCCGAATTCGAGTCCGTGCTGCACCCTTACCTTAAAAAGAACCTGGTCGGCCGCTTCCATGTCGATCCGGCTTCGGCGACTCCTCAGCAACTAAAAACCAACCTCGAACGGCTGCTGGACGAGCACGAACTGAACCGGCACCGAGGACTCGTGCGCGAGGTGTTGGGAGAAGCGCAGCGGAAGGCTCGCGGAGCAGTCGGCCTGCGGCGCGTACTGCGCTCGTTGGAAAGCGGAGAGATTCAAACACTGCTGCTGGGAGAGCACTTCCAGGCACCCGGCGTCGAGTGCCGCCACTGCGGGCATGTAGACATGAAAGTGCAGCCTAAGTGCGCAATCTGCTCGCATCCCGTCAGCGAAGTGGAGGACATCAGCGATGCGATCCTGGGCGCGGCACTGCGCGGCGGCATAGAGGTCGTCTACGTGCGAGACGATCGTGAATTGGAGGCGGCGGGACATATCGCGGCGCTGCTGCGCTTCCGGGCGGACCAAAGGAAGGCGGTTGCTTCATAGCGTGGTTCCAAAGTAGCTGTTACCCGGAGCTGTCACCGCCGGGCTCAGAAGCCCGGCTGCTTCGCGGGGTACACCTTCCGCGAATCCGGTTTAGACTTGCAGGATGTGAAAGATGGGCGCGGCCTTTTGGCTGCGCCTTTTTTTTGATAGTGTGGCAGTTGGTCAAGCAGTAGTTCTACCTCTAAGAAACTACCCCAGGTTAGCGCCGGACAGCGCGGCGCGGAACCTGGGGCACCCGGCTTCCAATGAGCAATCGATCTGGAACTATACGGAATATTGCAATCGGCGGTACGCTGGGTCTGGTAGCAGCTATTCTTGGCAAGAAGTGGGGCGACTGGCCGTATGCTGTTATGGTGTCCACGGTGGCATCCGGCGTGACCGTGGTGGCGTTTCGCGACAAGTGGAAAACTGTTCGTCTATGGCTCGCAGTTGCTTGCTTCTTTTTAGTCTTCTCTGGTTTAAATTGGTGGCTTTTGCAAACAGTGGCAAGGCCAGGACTCCCATTTTTCTTCATCGTATGCATGGGGGAGCTAATCGTGGCGGTGCAAGTTATTTCCGTACTCATACCTGACCGATAAATGTTAGGGGTGTCATTCTGAGCGACCAGAGGGAGCGAAGAATCCCAGAGCCGTGTGGGGCTGAGGAGCAGCCGAAGGATTTCATCAAAAAAGCCCAGAGCGCCGCGGTCGGGACAGCATCTGGGGATCCTTCGCTTCGCTCAGGATGACAGCATAGAGGCTGAGTTATTAAGACGAGAGTGTTGGGGCGGAGGCTGATCCATGCTATTGCCGCAAGCGTCGCAGATCCACTCCTTCTTTACCTCCTTCGGCACTTTTTCGCTGGTGGCATTGAGTTCGGTGTTCTTCCTCGTCGATCCGTTCGCCGCCATTCCGGCATTCCTGGCGATGACCGCGAACCATGAAGCCAGCGCCCGACGCCGCATGGCGAAGCGCGCCTCCTGGACGTGTTTCGGAGTGCTGTCGGTATTTGCATTCTCGGGCGGGCTGATCTTCCGCATGTTCGGCATCACGCTGGCGGCGTTTGAAATCGCGGGCGGGCTGATTCTGTTGCTGATCGGGCTTGAGATGATTCAGGCGCGGCGCTCCGCCACCCAGGAACACACGAGTGAAACCCTGGAAGGAGCCATGAAGGAAGACATAGGGATTACGCCGCTCGGCGTGCCGATGCTGGCCGGGCCGGGGGCAATTTCGACCGTGATGGTGCTGAGCGGAGCTTCGCCGCGCTGGTTCCACATCTCGGTGGTATGGCTCGCCATCGTGGTGACGTCCCTGGCCTCTTACCTGATACTGGCGGGCGCGGACCGCATTCGCCGGCGGCTTGGCGAAACGGGAATCCGCATCATGATGCGCATGATGGGCCTGCTGCTGACCGCCATCGCAGTGCAGTTCGTGATCAACGGCCTGATTTTGATTGGCGTGATTCAGGGCGGCGGGTGAGCACCGGCGGGAGGAGCGAGTCGAGTTACGTCAACAGAAGAAATTACGCAACAACAGAAGAAACTACCCCACGTTAGCCAACAGCGGGCGAACGTGGGGCACCGACCACGCAAGGATGGGGCGACTCATCTTCGAGCCCCACATTAGCCAACTGCGGCAGATGCGGGCCACCATCGAAGAAGCTATGGGCCACCGTCGGCTTTCATGCTTTCATGCGGTTCCAATGAGACAATAGTTTGGGTAACGCCAAAGTAGAATGCCATGACAGACCGTCTGTACTACGAGAATTCGTTTCTTCACGACTTTGTGGCCGCACTGCTCGCAGTCCGCCACTTGCCGGACGGCCGCACCGCGCTGGTCTTCGACCGCACCGCTTTTTATCCCACCAGCGGCGGACAAACTTTCGACACCGGCTGGATCGAATGGGAGGACCTCGATAATCCTCAGGCGCTGCGTCCCAAGTTGCGGGTCGGCGAGGTGCTGGAGGACGAAGCAAGCGGCGAAGTATTGCACGTAATCGAGCCTGCGCCAGAGCTGGAGCACGCCCTGGCCGGCACAACGGCGGCGTCCGCCGAAAACGCGGTGCGCGTGCGCGGCTTTATCGACGTCGAACGGCGGCGAGACCACTTGCAGCAGCACTCGGGGCAGCATGTGCTCTCGGCAGCCTTCGTGGAGCTGTTCGAGCTGCCGACCGTGTCGTTCCACATGGGCGAAGAGAGCTGCACCATCGACCTTGAGGCAAAGAGCCTCTCGCCCGAACAGGTTCGCCGCGCCGAAGCGCGGGCCAACCAGATTGTCTTTGAAGACCGGCCGGTCAAGACGCATTTTGTAACTCCGGAGCAGGCGCGCGAAATGGGCCTGCGCAAACTTCCGCCAGCCGGCCGCGAGCGGCTGCGGATCGTCGAGATCGCGGATTTTGATCTTTGTGCCTGCGGCGGGACGCATGTTCTCGCCACGGGGCAGGCCGGCGCGATTCTGCTGCGCAAGGCGGAAAAGGTAAAGCAGGGGATGCGAGTCGAATTTGTCTGCGGCGAGCGAGCCGTGCGTCTTGCCCGCAAGGACCACGAAACCCTCACAGAGGCCGCCGGGCTGTACTCGGCGCATCCGTGGAGCGCACCCGAGCAGATAAAAAAATCGCTGGAAGAGATCAAGTCCGCAGCCAAGCGTGAGCACAAATTGCTGGAAGAGGTGGCTGAATTGACGGCCGCGAAAATGCTGGCCGCGAACGAGCCCGCCACCGGCATCAAGCTGCTTGCGCAGGTTTTGACCGGACGCGATATCGGCTTTGCCAAGATGCTGGCGCAGAAGCTGGTGGCGGAGCCGCGGACGGTCGCGCTGCTCGGCTGCGGCATTGCGCAGCCGGCATTGGTGTTCGCGCAATGGCAGGGCGGCCCTTTCGATATGGGCGCCCTGATGAAGCAGGAGATGGCGCGGCTGGGCAGCCGTGGCGGAGGCTCGCGCGAGCTGGCCCAGGGCGGCGTGCCGGGCCTGGAGCAGCTCGACGGCGCCATCGAACGCGCAAAAGCCGCTATACTCTCCGAAAGCTCGAGCGGTGCGCCCGCTCCTGCTTCGCAACACAATTCGCAACATAGTTCGTAACCCAGCTAGAGCAATTTTCGCGGGGCCGACGATTGGACCAGGGACTGCTTCTCATCACGCTGCTCATCAAACTCGGCGTCTCCGCCGCCGTCAGCAGCGTGCTCGCGCGCGCCCGGCGCTTCCGCCTGCTGCTGTTCCGGGAAGAGCGCAGCCTCGCGGAAAACCTCGAGATGGTGCTGCTGATCGGCATTCCGTTCGCGCTGGGCGTGGTGGTGCGAGCCAAAGTTAAAAACTTCCTGGCTGCCGACCTGGCCTTCGAGAGTTCGATCCTGATGGGCATCATCACCGGGCGCGTCGGCGGCATCGCGGGCGGGCTGCTGGTCTCGCTTCCCGCGCTGTTTCTGGGCGAATGGGGCAATCTGGCGCTGAACGTTGGAGCCGGGCTGGTGGCCGGATGCCTGCGCAATCTTGCCCAGGACAAAGAAGCGATCTGGTCTTTCTCGCCGCTGTTCGACCTGAGCCTCTACCGCTGGATCAGACGGACCATCCGCAAGTCGTTCATCGACTGGCAGACCTCGTTCTTTGTCATGATCCTGGCGCTCACGTTCGCGCGCGAGCAGCTCAAAGATGTTTTTGGCAGACATCTGTTCGCACTGGCAAGCCCGAACTGGGTGGTCACGATTGCCATGTACCTGGCTACGGTAATGTGCGTGGCGATTGCGCTGAAGGTTCTGAATAATGTGCGGATCGAAATGAAATTGGAGGAGCAGGAGCGGCTGCTGCTGCAGGCGCGCATGGAGGCCTTGCAGAGCCAGATCAACCCGCACTTCCTGTTCAACACCTTGAATACGGTTTCCTCGCTCGTGCGCTTCAATCCGGACAAGGCGCGCGAGGTGATCGTCAAGCTGTCGAACATTCTGCGGCGATTGCTGCGGAAGAGCGATTCGTTCGTTCAACTCAAGGACGAACTCGAGTTTGTCGACGATTACCTGGATATAGAGGTCGTGCGCTTCGGACATGACAAGTTGCGGATCGTGAAGGAAATTGAACGCGAGAGCCTGGAGGTCGTCGTTCCCAGCGTCATTCTGCAGCCACTGGTGGAAAACTCGATCAAGCACGGGCTGTCGCCCAAGATCGAGGGCGGCACCATTTACCTGCGCTCGCGGATAGCCGACCGCCTGCTGGTCATCGAAGTGGAAGACGATGGCGTGGGCATGGAGAGCGGAGGGCGCGGCGGTAGCGGCATCGGGATGGCGAACGTCCGCGAACGGCTGCAGGTTTTATATGGCGAGGCGGCGCACATCGAAATCAACAGCCAGCACGGCCACGGAACATTAGTCCGCCTCGTGTTGCCCGTGCCGAATCCCGACGAGTTCTCGTCGTCCGTTTACGACATTCGTTCCAGCACCTCCCGGTAGAACTGCTCGTAGTGCGGAATGATCATGGTGCTGCAGAAATTGTTTCTGCGCATCCGCCCGGGCGCGCTTGCCCATGGCGCGCAACTTGGCGTCGTCGGAGAGCACCTCGATGGCATGGCGCGCCATCGTGTCCACGTCGCCAACCTCGACCATGTAGCCGTTTACACCATGATCGATAAGCTCCGGAAGGCCGCCCGCATTGGTCGAAATGGGAACCACCTCGCACGCCATGCCCTCCAGCGCGGCCAGGCCGAATGACTCAAGCTGGCTGGGAAGCAGCATCAGGTCGGCGACCGCCAGTTTCTCGTTCACTCCATTCTGCTTTCCCAGGAAGAGAACCTGCTTGTGGATTCCTTTCTTCATCGCCAGCCACTCCGCCTGGGAACGATCGGGGCCATCGCCAATCATCAGCAGTTTTGCCGGAATCTGTTTCAGCACGCGATCGAAAACCTCGACCACATCGGTAACGCGCTTGACCGGCCTGAAGTTGGAGAGGTGAACCAGCACGCGCTCGTCGGGCTTGGCGTACTCGCTGCGCCGCAGGACGGAGTTCGCATCGCGACGGTAGAGATCGCAATTCACGAAGTTGGGAATCACCTCGATCTGGTTCTCGATATTGAACTGCTCCAGCGTCTGCTTCTTGAGGTAATCGGAAATGGCGGTGACGCCGTTGCTCTGCTCGATGGAGAAGCGCGTGATGGGCAGATAGGAGCTATCCAGGCCGACCAGCGTGATGTCCGTTCCATGGAGAGTGGTGACGTAGGGCAAGCGCCGGCGCTTGCGGCCACTGCCGCAGGCAAGCATCTGGCGCGCCAGCATCGCGCTGACCGAGTGTGGAATGGCGTAATGCACGTGCAGCAGGTCGAGATCGTAGATCTCCGCCACCTCGGCCATGCGCGTGGCCAGCGCAAGATCATAGGGCGGATACTCGAAGAGCGGATAACGCGAAACCTCGACCTCGTGATAGTGAATGTTGGCATGCGGTTCGGTGAGCCGGATCGGCTGCGAGTAGGTGATGAAGTGAACCTGGTGTCCGCGCTCGGCCAGTTCGATTCCCAGCTCAGTCGCGACGACTCCGCTTCCGCCGTAGGTTGGGTAACAGGTAATTCCTATGCGCATGGGCTTTCCATTTGACTACGTCCAGTGTACTGTGCCGAAGTTCGTGACATACAAACGGTGTCATGCTGAGCGAAGCGAAGCATCCCCGGGAAACTATCCCGCACAGCGCCGGTGGAAGGTTCTCGATGAGATCCTTCGGCTACGCTTCAGCCCCGCGCCGTGCTGGGATTCTTCGCTCCCTTCGGTCGTTCAGAATGACATCCCGAGAGTTATTTATTGCCGCACTAGCTGCGAGCGCCTCTGTCAAGCTTCTTTGCCGTATTAGAAGAGCAGTAGCCGCCAGGCGATTCAAATCCATCGACTGAATGTGGGCGAGAATCGCGGGTTAGCTCCTGGAACGAAATCAACTGTATGCCACAGCGCTCCAGCGCCGTGCGGGTGCTGTCGGCAGTCAGCGCCTGCATCTCTGTCTCGCGCGACGCACGCAGCCGGGTGTCAGTCGCGGCGAGCTGGGCATCGTTGTAGCCGGGATGGCAAACCAGTTCCCAAAGACCATCTTGCATACGGTCGAGCAGAGCGGAGATGTTTGTGACCGTGAGAGTGCCGGTCGCGACCAGGCCGAGACTTCCGTCGGTAGTGCGCAGACCGGATTCGGCAACCATAGCGTGGAACTTGGCACGGAAGGCGCGCAAGGCCAGCACTTCCAGATAGCGCACGGGAATCCGTAGCAGGCCGGGGATGGGCATGGAAAAAACCGGCTCAAAGGGATTGCGCAACGCCGGAACTCCGCAGGCGGCGGCCGCCCTCAAAAGGGGCTTGAGAATCGAGGGGAAGATGTGCGCGTGCTTGTGGGCGTCAAAATGCGAAATGCTTATGCCTGCGGCCTGAATCTTTTGGAACTGCGCTATCGCCTCGGCCTCGATCTCTTCGGAACGGAAACGATTGCCAAGCGCCTGTTTCGCCAGTTGCTGGATGGAACGGTAAAAGAGTCCGCTGCCGGGCGCGAGCAACGACGGCACCTGCGACGGCGGCAGCACAGGCCGGCCATCGGCAAGCACGATATGGCAGCCGATGCCGAGAGCAGGCTGGGGAACGAGGCGCTTAACCGAAGCCACAGCGTCCGGGAATTCGTTGCTGTTCGCCATCAGCGTGGTTGAGGTGACAATGCCGCGCTGATGGCACTCCAGGATGGCACGATTGACGCCGCGAGTGAGGCCGAAGTCGTCGGCGTTTACAATGAGCCGCTTCACTCGCCAAGTGTAGCAGGATGCTGAAAAATGCGGCGAGTGCTTGCAGATTTGTCGGCCACGGCCCAGGCGGCCGACCGGTGGGTTGGACCTTTAATTGACGCGGTATTTCCCGTGCAAGGGTTTCTTTGTTACAATTCTCGGGCCGTTTGCATCTTGAGGTTTACCCTTAAACAGCAACCCTGCCTAAGATTCGCCACTGTCTTCCCAGCGAGAACGGCAGATCCATTAGCGAGGATAAAGTGAAAAACATCTATGTAGGCAATTTGAAGTTCGATGCCAATGAAGAACAAGTGCGGGCACTGTTCGAGCCTTACGGACAGGTTGACAGGGTGAGTATCGTGACCGACCGTGACACCGGGCAACCGCGAGGATTTGCCTTCGTCGAGATGGCTGACGACGATGCGGCAGCCAAGGCTATGGAAGCCCTGAACGGAATGAGCATGGGCGGCCGTAACTTGACGGTGAATGAGGCGCGTCCGAAAGAAGATCGTCCCCGGCGCGGCGGCGGCGGTGGCGGTGGTGGCAGAGGCGGACACGGCGGAGGCTTTGGGCGCGGCGGCGGCGGTGGCCGTTCCGGCGGCGGTGGCCGCGACCGCTTTTAATACCCGCTAACACGGCGGTTTCCGAATGCAAACACGAACAAAGCCGCGAGCTAATCGCGGCTTTGTCTCATCTGGTAGTGCCGTGTTCTGTCCCGGAAACTCGCGCAATAACTCCCGCTGTGTCATGCTGAGCGCCCCGGCTTCGCTCAGAGCTTGTGACTTCTTCGGACGGTGCCCCACATCTGCCGCAGTCAGCAGATGCGGGACTTGGGCACCAGTCGAACTAGCCAAAAGCGGGCGAACGTAGGGTACCCGGCACCGGCGAACTTCAAGCGACTACCCCACGTTAGCCAACAACGGGCGAACGTGGGGCACCAGTCGAAAGATTCATCACCGTTTATTTTGCGAGCAAGCGTGTGAATTGACCGATATCTTCGATGTCTTCCATGTGGGCGATCATTTCGCCGATCTGGCGGGCACGGATTGGGGCGAGCACGTCTTGCGTCAGTCTTTCGAACTTTTTTTCCAGCACGATGCGGCTCACGGGATTCTCAGGCGATCCCTTCGGGTAGGTAACGTCGCGCACGTGTTGTGATCCATCCTTCAGTTCCACGGTGATGATCGAGCGATAGAGATCGGGATAAGTTTTGTTTGTTTCCTGGTCGCCGATGACTTCAATTCTTTCCGACAGTGAACGGATTCGCGCATCGGCTCGCTGGTCGTGGACGATGTCGTAGAAGTCCACGTGCCGCCGGTAGGCCGCCAGCGCCAGCACGTACTGGGCGCAGTGCGAGCGCAGTGGATTGTTGTCGATGACCTTATATCCGTCGATCGGGTAGCGCAAGCTGATGCGGCCAATGTGGTCCGGATCGATGCGCCCGGTTTCCAGGATATCCATGAATCCGTCGAGTGCCGGATGGATGAATGCGCAACAGGCATAGAGCTTGAAATACAACTCCATGACCTTGAAATGTTCGCCGAGATGCTTGAAGAGTTCGTCGGCGTGCCACTCCCCGGTGAAAGCCCGGCCGAGAGGATACTTGCTCTCGAAGATGGCGGGAGGTCCGCCGAATCCGCAGGACGCCAGATGCGCGGCAGAGGTTCCGTGCCGCGATGCGAGTCCCATGCTGAAGGGCCGCGAGTGCTCGGTGGGATCGTCGACCCAGGAGAGCAGGCCGGAGGTTTCCTGGCCGGCAAGGCCGAAGGCGTGCAGCAGGGAATCGCCGTGCAAGCCGAAGAGACGAGCCGTGGCGGCGAGCGAACCGAAGGTTCCGGCTACGCAGGTCGGATGGAATCCGCGGGCATAGAGCGCCGGGGCGCTCAGGGCGTAACTGAGACGGCAGGCGGAGTCGATGCCGACCACGATGGCGGCAAGCACGTCGCGTCCGGAGCTGTGCATGCGCTCGCCGACGGCGAACGCCGCCGGACCGACGACGGCAATGGCGTGCATGATGGCGCCGGGGTGATGACTTTCAATATCGCAGTAGTAGCCGAAAGCGCCGTTCACCAGGGCCGCCGTCACGCAGTTGGTGCGCAGCGGGGTGCCGAAAATCTGCGCTTCGGGAGCGCCGCCGGTTTCGCGCACAAAGCGCTGGAGGACGGCTCCGATGTCGTACTTGGGAGAGGTGGCGGCCAGCAACGCCCCGATGCCGTCGTAGATCACATCCTTGGTGCGCTCGACGACGGGCGCAGGGATCTGTTCGTAGCGGAATGATTCGACGAACTCAGCGAAGCGGGTAGTTTGGTTGGAGAAAGTCGCAGTCGCACTCATCGGGCAACCTCCAGACTGGAAGATATGGCTGGGCCGTATTCAGCGCCGTTCCACCTTGCTAGTGCTGCCACGCGGAGGAACTACCCCACGTCAGCCAACCGCGGGCGGGACGTGGGGCACCAAAGCGAACGCGATAGGGCACTGACGAACTTCAAGCAACTACCCCACGTTAGCCCAATCACCCCAGCGAGCGCTGCTCGCCGGGGACCCCGACGCGGGCGAACGTGGGCCACCAGTCCAACAGCGGGGCGGGACGTGGGGCACCAGCGCCTATTTTTCAGCAGCCTGTTAGACGCCCGCCGCTTGGGCGGTTTCGTCCTTGTGTCCTGCGATCAACTGGATCAGGCTGATGCCGATGGTCAGCACGAACGAAACAGCCACGCCGGGGATGATGCCGCCGCCGAATATATTGAAAAGCCCCTTGTTCAGTTCGAACAACAGCACGGTGAACGAACCGCACAGCAGGGAAGCCCAGCACGCATACTTGGTGACGTAGGTGCGGCCATTCTTCCGCCAGATCAGGCCTGCCATAAGCGGAACGAAAAGGCCCCCGCCGACCGCCGCATAACCAAAGAGAATGGCTGAAACTACCGTCGGGAAGGTCATGGCCACCCCGATGGCGGCGACGCCGAGCACGAAGGTTAGCCAGCGCGCCCAGGTTACCAGTTGCTTGTCGTTCGCGCTCTTGTGGATCAGGGGTTTGACGATGTCCATCGTCAGCATGGTGACGCCGGAGTTAAGGAAGCCCGCCGAAACCGTCATGTCGGCGCCGATGATGGTGACAATCAGCAGGGCTCCAACTATGGGGTTCAGCCAGTTGGTGAGCATCCAGGCGAAAGCCATGTCCGGGCGAGCCAGGCTGGGATTCAGGGCGTGCGCGGCGATACCCATCAGCACGCTGCAGGTACACATGACAACGCAGAAGATGCCGGAGCCAAGAAATGCGTTCCTGGCGGTCTTTGGATCTTTGCCGGCGAAGCAGCGCTGCCACCAGTGCTGAGCGGTGAATTGCCCGGTCATCGGCCCCAGCAGCAAGGACAAGGCCGCGAACCCTCCCAGGGACTTCATGCTCCACAGTTCGGGCTTGACGGCAACTGCCGCGGCTTTAATACCGGCGACGCCGTGCATGAAGTGAAAAATGGTGTAGAAGAAAATGAAGCCGACGATGATGCGGATGACGCCCTGGATCAAGTCCGTCCAGGCGATCGCCCACATGCCGCCCATCACCGTGTAAAGGATGGCGGTCAGCGCCGCGACCCAGATGCCGGTGGTGACATCCACCCCCATGCAGACGTTGAGGATGGTGCCGATGCCGATGGCCTGGGCGCCGGTAATGGCCACCATCGGGAAGCACATCAGGAG
Source organism: uncultured Acidobacteriota bacterium (assembly GCA_963842345.1). Classification (GTDB taxonomy): domain Bacteria; phylum Acidobacteriota; class Terriglobia; order Terriglobales; family Acidobacteriaceae; genus CAWBRT01. The sequence continues at coordinate 73,342 of CAWJGD010000005.1, read as the reverse complement.
GCCACTGGCGGCGCGCAACCACTTGTCATGGAACCATTGCTTCTCCATGAATTCATTGATCGTGGTGTAGGAGAATTTGCCGATGAAGCCCGCCAGCAAGAGGGCAAACAGAATCTTTGTGCCTTGTTCGCCGAGCATCATCCAGAGCTGGTTCAGCCCGATCTGATAGCCCTTGCCCATGTAACCGATGAAGTTACCGACTCCCATCGCCGTCGCGAAATCGACGAAGAAGAGGATGTAAAGCGGTAGCTGCTTGTGGCTGATGAAGTAGTGCGAGGCGCTTTGACCGCTTTTACCGGCGAGCTTGTAGCCGATATAGAGCTGTAGCGGGATCAGAACCGCCAAGATCCAAAGGGCAATTGACCCAATATGCGTGAGATGCATTCCGTTCCCCTCTTCTCGAACTGAGTCAGAATCTCAGGTTATGCTTGCTTAACTCGGTGAAAGACCGGCTGCACCGGGCCGCCGGCCGTTAATTCATTGTCGACAGATGGTTGGCAAGAATTTCTCCAGTAATGGGCGCCAGCGCGATGCCGTCGCCTTCGTGTCCGGCGGCCATCAGCAAGCCGGGTAAGGCTTCGACCGGCCCCAGAATCGGCATGCCGTCCGGCGTGCGGGGCCGAAGTCCAGCGAAGGTTCTCACCACGTTGAATCTGCCCAGCGCAGGCATCGAGGCGTAAATATGCTCGGCGATGGCCGCGATCCCGTCCTGGGTAGTGCGCCGGTCAAAGCCGACGAATTCGCGCGTGCTGCCGAGCAACAGACCGCCGCTTACGGTTTGCTCGACGATCAAACCCACCCCGAGCCTGTGCTGGCGCTGCTCCATGTTGAGCAGTTCGGGGTGGTGCTTGGCCGTGAGATAACAGGCGCAAAGCAGCAGATGGCGAACCGTCTTCGGCGGCAGCGGTTCAGTGACCAGTATTTGCCCGCGCCTGGGAATGATTGGTGGTTCATAGCCGTACTTCTTGGTGAGCATGGGAGCCCACACCGCCGCCGCGTTGACGACGCAGTCTCCGTAAACGGGGCCTTTATCTGTCTGTACGCCGCGAACGCGGCCGCCTTCCAGCAGCAGATCGGTCACGCTAACTCCAAGACGAACCTCGGCACCGAACCTGCGCGCCGCGCCGGCGAAGGCACGAGTCACCATGAAAGGATTAGCCTGCACATCGGCGGCGCAGTAAGTGGCTCCCCAGAGATGTTCGCCAAGCAAGGGCTCGATTTCACGCGCCTGCTTGATGTCGAGCAACTCCACCTTCAGTCCGGACTGGCGCTGCTGCTCCAGCGTGTGGCGCATGAGAACGGCTTGCTCTTCGTTCTCGATGAGGCACATGCCGCCCTTGGGCTCGAATTCCACGTCATAGCCAAGCTCATCCTTCAGCACATGGTAAAGCGCGAGGCTCTTGATGGCCATCTCAAGATGGGGGCCAGGATTCTTGGTTTGCAGGAACAGAGTGCCGTCGCATGCGCCGGATGCCCCGCTGGCGAGGCTCGACCGTTCCAGAACGGTGACCTTGAAGCCGCGCTTGGCGGCAAAATAAGCGACGGACGAGCCGATAATTCCGCCACCGACGACAACCACTTCGGCGCCGCTACGCATGGGCGTCACCTCCGCGGAAGGCGGCGCGCGGAGCGCCCGGCATGCCAGAGTGTATTCCGTACACGCGGCCCGCCTGAATCGCGCCCGTACGGCTGGCTGCTAGCTGCATCGGGATAGAGTGGTGGACGATCCGCATTAAGCAGTCCTGAGGAAAAGGGATTTCCTTCTGTGTGGGATTTCTAAAAGGATAATTCCTGGATGGCCGGGTGTCCAGCAGGATTCGTTATGAAAAATCGTTATGGCAGTTATGCGGTGAGCCGGGTAGCCTCGTCGGCAGAGTTGCCGCCTCCGCAGTCTCTATCCGAAGTGATCGAGCACACCAACGAGTTTCAAGCAACTACCCCACGTTAGCCAACCGCGGGCGAACGTGGGGCACCAGGCCGGGGAGCCCGGCTTGCTCAGGATGACACTGACGAGGGAAGGGCGAAGCGCCAACATCAGCCGCTCGATTTCCCCGGAGTATTTTCAAGGAGTAAGATACGGGCCAGAACAGGATTCTAAAAATATACGGTTCACCGAATTCGACTGGGGCGCGTCTTTACCCGGTTGCAATCTGAAAGAGGGAGTGAAAAGTGAACAAACGGGAACGTTTTATGGCGGCCATCAAGGGCGGCCCAATCGACCGCCCGCCCTGCACCGCCTGGATACACTTCGGCACCGACCGGCTGGGCGGCAGCGAGCACGCGCTGCGTCACGCGCGCTTCGTCCGCGACAACGACTGGGACATTTGCAAGGTCGTCAACGACTTTCGTTATCCCGCGCCGGACGGCATGGAGACGCTGACCTCGGCGGCCGATATGCTCCGCTTCGGACGCGCTCCCATGAGCAGCGAAAACTTTGCCGAGGAGCTGAAATGCATTCGCCTGCTGCGCGCCGAGTTCGGACCCGATATGCCGATCATGATCACCGCCATGGACCCGTTTCAGCAGGTGCTCAGGAGGGTCGGCTACGGGCGGGCGTCGTTGATCTTCGCCAATAAAGACGCGGCGCTGACGATGCTCGATGCGGTGTGCGACAGCATGTGCGAATACATGCGGCTGGTTCGCGATGCCGGTTGCGACGCGGTATTTTTCTCCGTCAACAGCGCGATTTGTCCGCCGCACGCGCGCGGCGTGAGCGAGGAGGTGGCGCGCACTTTCCTGCGTCCGTTTGAAATCCGCATGCTGGAGGCGATGGCCGGCATGGTCAGAGTGCTGCACATCCATGGGACATCGCTCGACGTGCGGCGCGTACTGGACTACCCGATGGAAGCCGTCGGCGTCTCAGACCGGCTGGCGGGCAATCCATCGCTGCGCGAGATGCGGGCGATGACCGATAAATGCCTGATGGGCGGGGTGAACGAAGTTGCCATCTCCGAGCGCTCGCTGCCGGAGCTGCGGGAAGAAGTATTCGACTGCACACGCCAGATTGGGCGCGAGAAGTTTATTCTGTCGCCCGGTTGCACCATCCCGACGCAGACTCCGTGGTATCTGCTGAGGGCCATTCGCGATACCTGCGAGAAGCTGTAGGCGTCGAGGAACCGAACTACCCCACGTTAGCCAAAAGCGGGCGAACGTGGGGCACCAAGCAAGAGACCCGATCGGTGAAGCTGGAGCGACAGGCCGTTACGATTCAGAAAGAAACTACCCCACGTTAGCCCAAAGGCGGGCGAACGTGGGCACCAAGCAGGGGACCCGATCGGCGAAGCTGGGGCACCAAGCACCGGGTAGGGAAGGGAAATCTAGATGAGCGACACTGACGATTCAGTTGCGCAGTTTCCACCCAAAGATCCGGCTCGGCCGGACGATCGGCACGGCGCGGGTTTCAACGTGGCCACGCGGCTGGTGCACGCCGGCAGCGATCCGGCGCGCTTTAGTGGAGCGGTGAACCCGCCGATTTACCGGGCGTCGACCATGATTTCGCAGAATCTGACCGAGCTGCGGCGAAAAAGAGCGATCCATGCCAGCGGCGAGCGCGCGTACGGCTACGGACGATTCGGCACGCCGACGACGCATGCTTTCGAGGATGCGGTGGCGGAGTTGGAAGGCGGCTACCGCAGCCTGGTATTCCCGTCCGGCCTGGCGGCTTGCGCCTGCGCGCTGACGGCCTTCGTCGGCAAGGACGACCACATCCTGGTGCCCGATAACGCATACTTTCCGCTGCGGAACTTTGCCCGCACCACGCTGGCGCGCTTCGGGGTGGAAGTCGAGTTTTACCAGCCGCTGGATGTGGCGGGGACCATCGCGCGCATACGCGACAACACGCGCGTGCTCTACGTGGAATCGCCGGGGTCGATCACCTTCGAGGTGCAAGACATACCGGCGCTGGCCGAAGGGGCGCACCAGCGCGGCGTGACGGTGCTGATGGATAACACTTGGGCGACGCCGCTGTACTTCAAGCCATTCACGCACGGAGTCGATGTCTCGATCCAGGCGGGAACGAAGTACCTGGTTGGACACTCGGACGCGTTTCTGGGAATTGTGACCGCCACGCGCGAGAGCTGGGAGAAGGTGCAGCATACGGCGCGGCAATTTGGCCAGACAGCCGGCCCCGACGACGTTTACCTGGCGCTGCGCGGCCTGCGCACCTTGCAAGTGCGTCTGGAGCGGCATTGGCGCAACGGAATCGAGCTGGCAAACTGGCTCGGCAGCCAGCCGCTGGTGCAAGAGGTGCTGCACCCGGCGCTGCCTTCGAACCCCGGCTACGCGCTCTGGAAGCGGGACTTCACAGGCGCGAGCGGCTTGTTCGCGTTCCAGTTGGCGCCGCTGCCCGAAGAAGTGTTGTCGGCCTTCTTCGACCACCTCGAACTGTTCAAGCTGGGCTATTCATGGGGCGGGTATGAAAGCCTGATCATGCTCTACCAGCAGCACGAGGTGGCCTTGGCTTCGCGTGCGAGCGCGGTAGGGGCGTTGGTGCGGGTTCACGCCGGACTCGAACACCTGGACGATCTGCGCGCGGATTTGCAGGCGGCCTTCAAACGCGTGAGCGGCTGATTTCGGCCGCGCTTCCTGCACCACTCAAGCCAACAGAAGGCTTCCACCCCAGCGAGCAGAACCTCGCCGGGGACCCCGGCTTGAATGGGCCACCAACGCACAAGAAACGTCCACTCGCGCCGCTAGCTCACCCGAAAAAACTACCCCAGGTTAGCCCAGTCACGCCAGCGAGCCGAGCCTCGCTGGGGACCCCGACGCGGGCGAACCTGGGGCACCAAGCCGAAAGATTCATCAATAAAGCCCAGAGCGGCGCGGGGGTGGCTGATTTCCGAGGCGAGCGGTACCCAGAGATTTGCGCCCTTCATGTCATCGTGAGGAGGTTCGCCGTTTTTGCGAACCGACGTGACGATCTATGCATTTCACCGAGCGTCACCCGAAGACCGGAAAAACAAATACATGGACCCTTACGTCGCGTCCGAACGGACGCTCCTCAGGGTGACACGCTGGAATAATCGTTCTTGAGATACACCAGCCCTAACACCGCTCAAACCAGATGTTGTGTGCTGTCCCACAAAGCGATCAGTTCTTCGCTCCGGCTTTGCCCGTTGCCCGCGGCTGCGGCGGTGTGCCGCCGGACTGCTGTTTCAGGATGAGCAGTTTGGAGCGGCCCTCCCGCCCTCCGGGCAGGTAGAAGAACCCGGTCTTGGCATCGAAGGCAAAGGCGTGTCCTTTGACCTCGATGGGAAGCTCATCCATGGCGGTAAGGCGATCGCCGGCGTGCATCAGAACCACGTCGCCATAGGAGACGGCGAAGAGTGTGCGACTCTGCGGATCGAGCCAGATGCGGTCGGTTCCGGCGGGGGCGGCTACACGAGCGAGTTCCGAGCCTGTCTGAGCGTCAAGGTCGAGCACGGCGTTACGAATCGCCACATACAGACGGTCAAGTTGCTGGTTGTAGACCAGGCCCGTCGGCATGGAGCCCTGCACGCTGTAGCTCTTGACCGGCTCCAAGGCGGCGGCTCCGTATGCCTGAATCTTCTTCACGTCCTGCAAGGTGACGTAGATAAGATCGCGTCCGGGATCGAATGCCAGGTACTCCGGGTGCGCCTTGGTTTCGGCGATATGGGTTGTGGTTCCCAATTGGGGATCAACCGTGAGCAGGCGCTGCGCCTCGGCACAGACGACGTAGACGAGTTTGGTCTTGGGCACGTAGAGCAGTGCGCGCGGGGAAAACGGCAGAGCGATGGTGCGCTGCACCTGGAAATCGGAAGTCGAGAGCACAACCAGATTGTTGGCCCCGGAATTGGCGATGTAGGCGCGCCCGCCTTCTTCGTCGACCGCGATGCCATGCGGCTGCGACATATTGGAGACTTTGCCTATGACCCGCCGTTTCTTGGGGTCGAAGATCTCCACCGTGTTAGCCGTGGCATGGGAAATCAGCAGCATGCCCTTGGCGAAAGCCGCTTCGTCGAAACCAGGAGTGCCGGGCAGGTCGACCATCCCAACCTGTCTCAAGTCCGACGCCCAGAGCAGAACAGATGTGAACAGCACCAGAATAACGGCTGTAAGCTTGTGCATGATGACCCTGTGAGGTAGCGCACGCCTCGGGCGATTGGGAGTCGATTGCCCTTCTAATTTTTACACCTGTTGTGGGCCGAATGTATATCCCAAGCTGGATGAGAACCTTGGTGCGGGCCCGGCTTGGAGGGCGCTGAGTCTTCGTCGCACATCTGCCGACTGCGGCAGATGAGGTGCACCAAGCGGCGCCGAGTGTCTTCCGAGGCGTCAGCGGGCCGCGGCTTTGTAAGCACTGCGCATCGGGGGTGAGGCGCTGCAACTGGCGGCGCCACCCTCGATCGCGGTGCCTTCCTCATAATCGTTCCAGGTATCGATCATCAGGAAGGGCAGCGGATGGTCGGGCGAGTAATAGCGGCGGAACAAGCGCAGGGAATCCTCGAAGGTGCGTCCGCAGCGCGGGTCCATTTTGCGGTTTTGGCTCCACGAAGCCCGTGCGTCGTTGAATCCCGGCCACGCAGCCCCCACGACCAGCTTATCGGGATACTGCTTGTTCATGGTGACGTAAAAATGCTCGAGATATTCCTGGCCCCAGTTGCTGCCATCGGGCTTCCACCCATCCTTGCCGGGAGAAACCCAGGCATAAAAACCATCGAAGGCATTGGCAAAGTTGGGGTAGGGGTCCTTGTAAATGAGTAGCGGCGGGTCTTGCCACTGGTCGACCACGGAGCGGATCTTGCTCCAGTTGGTGTGCCTTGCCTTGGGGAAAATAAAAATTACCGGCCGGCCCTGATAGCGCAGATAGGAGTGGCTGGAGATTTCCGAGGAAGGCGATATATATCGGCGATAAGCATATTGCAGATCGCTGATGACCGTGCCGGTCGAGTCCTCCGGGGAGCTTTCGTCTTCGTCGTACATGAGCGCCACGCGGAAGTCGCGTTGCTCGGAAAGCTGCTGCATCAGGGCATAGCTCTGGTCCTCGAAGTGGTGGCGGGCGCCATACCAGTTCACCACGAACGCGGTAATGCCTAAGCCCTTAGCTTCCTCGATTTGATGCTGTAAGACGGTGCGGTCCTGTGACGAGTAGCCGACATCGATGTGGCCGGAGCGTCCAAACCATGGTTGATAAGCCGCCAGCACTACGGGACCACCTTCGGGAGCCTGTAAGCCGCTGGAACGCAGCGTCTTGCGGAAATCCGCCTTGCCGCAGCCCAGTTCGAAGATGAGCATCAGGGGAAGCAGCACCAGGAGAGCCCAGCGCATGGATGATGTCGCACGCAGTTCCATTTCAAAGTGTTTGATGACGAATTGGGCAGCAGCGTTGGATTGCCAAATGGGATCGCCGTGGTATCCAACCGGCATGTCGATGCTCAATCACCACCCCGACCCGGTAGCGGCCACGCTTTCCTGAAGCAACGGCTGCGCCGCCGATTGCCGATGATAAGGTGGTTACTAGGTACAACCCCTTATTTTGGGCTGGCATGCGCATGTTTCAATTCCCTCCTTTGGATCGGCATCTGCATGTTTGAATTTCTGCTTTGGTTTGGCATTGCATATACAGTCTCATGACCAGGCAAGCATGTTCCGCGACCTTACGCAGGCGATGACGGCGTGCGCTGGGGCGGAAGGCGGCAGGCTGCGGCAGCAGGGCTGCAAAGGGCCATGGCAGCGGCTGCGGCGAGATGTCGCTCGCGATTCGAACGCCGCGATTTCGAGTCATCGGGGCGGCACGATTGCTCGTCCATGAGGGGCGTTCTACGAGGCGAGGGGCTCGCATCCCGCTGCCAGTTCGCGCCTTACCAATTTTTTTCTTTCGGCAGGGCCGGAAAACTTGGTATAAGGGGAAATCCTATCTTTGAGGAGTCTACGACAATGCGCGCATTCAAGGCAGTAGGTTTTACAATCTTAGTCGCATCCCTCATTCTGGCCGCGACGTTCCTCACCGGCTGCCAGAGTGGCGGCGATACGCTCAAGATTGGCATTTTGGCCCCGCTATCGGGCCCCGTACCTACTTTCGGGGTCATGACTCGTGATGCCGCCCTGCTGGCTATCGAGGAATGGAACGCCAAAGGCGGCGTTCTAGGCAAGAAGGTCGTTCCGGTCGTTGAAGACAGCCAGTGCACACCGGACCCGGCCGTCAACGCCGCTAACAAACTGATTGATCAGGACAAAGTCCACTACCTGATTGGCGAGATCTGCTCCAAGGCGTCGATCCCGGTGTCCGAGATTGCCAACGCCAAGAAGGTCATTCAGATCAGCACCGCTTCCACTAACCCTGCCGTTACCGTGACCAAAGATGGCAAGGTAAAAGACTATATCTATCGTGCGTGCTTCATTGATCCGTTCCAGGGCACGGTGGCCGCCAAGTTCGCGCTCAACACGCTGAAATTCAAGACGGCTTTCATCATGCTGGACCAGGCGAATGACTACGTAAAGGGTCTAGCCGAGTACTTCGAGAAGGCGTTCGTCGCGGGCGGCGGCAAGATCGTGGGCAAGGAAACCTATACAGGCAAGGACACGGACTTCTCAGCCATTCTGGCCAAGGTTGCCGCAGCCAAGCCGGATATGATTTATCTTCCCGACTATTACAACGTCGTGAACCTGGCCGCCAAGCAAGCCAGGGAAAAGGGCATCAAGGCCCCCTTCATAGGCGGCGACGGTTGGGATTCATCCGATCTGGATCTGAAGGCCGTGGACGGTGGATTCTTCACCAACCACTACTTTGCCAAGGACCCGCGGCCGGAAGTTCAGAACTTCGTAAAAGCCTTCGGCGCCAAGTACAAGGACGACAAGGGACAGCCCAAGGTTCCGGACGCCCTGGCGGCTTTGGCTTATGACGCCACCAACCTCATGCTGACGGCGATCAAAGACGCCGGCGCGGACGACACAGCGAAAGTGAAGGATGCCCTGAATAAGATCAGCTTTGCCGCTGTCTCGGGCAAGATCACCTATGATGCGTCGCACAATCCCATCAAGTCTGCCACGATTCTGGCGGTCAAGAACAACCAGATAGTATTTGACTCGGTAGTGAATCCGTAGTTGCTGTTCTCGCGATGGACATCCGAGGTAAGGGCGAGGTAAGGGCTATCGGTATCGCCCGCCTCGGGTGCTTGTCGCACAATTTCGACGCTTGAATTTGCCTGGAGGCAATCACTCGAATGGAAGTCTCACCCTCCGCTCGGCAAGGCGCTCCGCGCGCCCGACGATCCGGTAAACGCCTGGCTTGGATCGGCCAGGGATTGCTGTTGCTGATCGCCGTGGCCGCGGTTGTTCTTTTGGCACATGATTTCACGCAAAACCCTTCGCTGTTCGTGCAGATTATTATTAGCGGTCTGCAACTGGGGTTTGTCTACGCTCTCATTGCCCTTGGCTACACGATGGTCTACGGCATTGTGAAGTTGATCAATTTTGCCCATGGCGATGTTTTTATGGTGGGATCTTTTGTCAGCTTCTACGCCGTAACTCGATTCCAGCTCCACGTCTGGCCGGCGGCGGTATTTCACAGCATGCCGCAGATGTGGGTGGTGGTCATCGGCTCGACGAGCGTCGTCCTGCTTTCGATGGCGGTTTGCGCGCTGATGGCGGTCGTCATAGAACGCGCAGCTTACAAGCCGTTGCGCGACGCCCCCCGCATAGCCGCGCTGATCACGGCCATTGGGGTTTCCTTCTTTCTGGAATTCTTCGGCGCCTTGAGCTTTGTTTTTTCGCCGCGCTTCATCCCCTATCAGCGTCCCTTCGATGTGGTTACCTGGTATTTCAACAAGGGTTTTTACCGGGTGCAGCCGGGGCAGTCGCTGCCGGATAACAGCGTTACGTTCTCAAATATTTTTCTTCTTATTATTGGGGCCTCGATCCTGGTGCAAATACTGCTGCAGTTCCTGGTGCGCCACACGAAGATGGGCAAAGCCATGCGGGCAGCATCTTTCGACAAGCCAACGGCGCGGCTGATGGGCATCAACGTCGATCAGGTCATTTCATTTACCTTCGCGGTGGGCGCGGCCTTTGCCGGGCTGGGTGGCGTCCTGTATGCGATTGCCTACTCATCGATCTGGACCCAACTTGGCATTCTGCCTGGCCTGAAGGCCTTCGTGGCGGCTGTCTTGGGCGGCATTGGCAGCATCCCAGGCGCCTTTGTGGGCGCGCTGATCATGGGCCAAGCCGAGGCATTAACGATGGGCTACATTTCCACGCCGATGCGCGACGCGGTGGCCTTCGCCATCCTGATCCTCGTCTTACTGGTGCGCCCGACCGGTATCTTCGGGGAGCCCGAAAAGGAGAAGGCGTAGCCGATGGACATTAATTTCGCCTTTCTCGCCGTCAGCATTTTGAAGATTGTAGGGATCGTCGCCTGGGTATACGGCTTGGTCCGTGCTCTTGGCCACCCCTCTCGCTGGGTAAAGCTCGCCGGAATCATCGCGGGCTTCGGCATCGTGCAGCTAGCCATTTCGGTTCCTCTCGGCAGTGCCGGCCCGGCTTTCAGCGACTTCGACAGCGGACTCTTATTTCAGGCCTGTGCAATGGCGATGGTTGTGTTGGGTCTGAACCTGATCTACGGCTTCAACGGCCAGTTCAGCCTTGGCCAATGGGGCTTCTACGGCATTGGCGCCTATACCGCGGCAGACATTACCTATCGTTGGACGAATGGCGATGCGAAGGGGCTCGTGGTGGTCGGGTTGGGCTGCACGCTAGGCGCGCTGATGATTCTCGGCATCCAGCGCTTCCTGGGGAGATACCAAGGGGTGCCGGTGCTCTCGGCTTTTACCCTCTACCTGCTTGGAAGCGTTGCGGTCGGGGCTGTTGCAACCCTGGTCGGCTATTGGCTTAACCCGATTCTGTCGCCGCTTCTCGGATCGCCCGATGCGCCTGGAGTTTTGACGCGCGGCTTCCCCCTCCAGGTGGTGTACCTTCTCGCGGTGATCTTGGCAGGCGCTTTTGCCGCTGAAGTGAGCTTCCTGTTTGGTCTTCCGGTGCTCACCCTGGGAAGCGACTACTTCGGAATCGCAACCCTGGGGTTCACCATCGTGGTGAACACGCTGATGATCAACTCGGACACGATCCTGCCTTTCCCCGAAATGAAGGGCGGGCGAGGCATGATCGGCATCCCGAAGCTTACCACCTGGTTCTGGGCCTTCTCGTTTCTCATAGCGATTCTCGTCGTCATGCGCAATATCATTCATTCGAGTACTGGGCGCGCCATTATGTCGGTGCGTGAGGACGAGACCGCTTCCAAGGTAATGGGTATCGAGGTAGCGAATTACAAACTCCTGTCATTCATCATAGGAAGCTTTTTTGCAGGAGTCGGCGGCGGAGTCTATGCTCACTTCATCGGCTTCCTGAGCCCCGGAACCTTCGATTTCCTGGTGAGTTTCAATCCCCTGATCATCGTTGTTTTCGGCGGATTGGGTAGCATGACTGGATCTCTGGCTGCATCCTTTGCCTGGATTTTCTTCCTGGAGGGTCTACTGCGGGTGCTGCTTGGCCAATTGGGAACGGAAGCTCCAACCTGGCGCTTCGTGCTGTACCCGATTTCCTTGCTTCTGCTCATGCTGCTGCGGCCCAAGGGGCTGCTTGGGAGTGTGGAATGGGGCTTCCTCAAAACGCCCCTTGTCCCGATGCGTAAGCGTGAGCCGGTAAAGACCGACTCCCCGAGCGCCGCTTCCGGGGAAAAGATCGGTGTGGATCAGCCAGGATAAGCGCGACCCGGCACACAGGGTACCGTCGTCGGTTCGTGCGGCGTGTTCCGCCCTATCGTTGGAGCGAGCAAGAATACCCTCAGGATTTCCGCTCTTAGTCTGCCCGGCTTGCGGGAATCCACTTTGGAGCATTGGAAATGCCGGCTGAAGCAACAACCAGTTTGTCCGCACCTCTCTTGGAGATCCAAGGGCTGACGAAATTTTTCGGCGGCCTGCGGGCTGTCGGCGATCTCACGATGACCGTAAGGCAAGGTGAGTTGGCGGGCCTGATCGGTCCTAACGGAGCAGGGAAGACGACCGTCTTCAACATGATCAGCGGCCTGTATGTGCCCAGCAGCGGGGATATAAGATTGCAGGGGATCAGCACGGTTGGGATGGAATCTTTCGAGGTCACCCGCCTGGGCATCGGCCGCACCTTCCAGAACATCCGGCTGTTTCCCAATCTGACGGTGCTGGACAATGTGCGGATCGCCTACCACCCGCATGCAAAATACGGGTTCCTGGACGGCATTCTGCGAACGCGCCTGTTCGAAGAGGGCGAGCAGGAGATGACGGAGCGGGCACAGGATTTTCTAGCCATCTTCTCCCTGGAACGGATTCAGAACGAACTGGCCTGTAACCTCCCTTATGGCCAACAGCGGCGAGTGGAAATTGCGCGCGCCCTGGCATCGGATCCGCGGCTGCTGCTGCTGGACGAGCCGGCGGCTGGAATGAATCCCTCCGAGATCGTCAATCTGATGGAACTGATTCACTTCATCCGGGACCGGTTCAAGTTGACCATCCTCTTGATCGAACACCAGATGCGGGTGGTGATGGGCATCTGCGAGCACATCACGGTGATGGACTTCGGTGAGGTCATCGCGCGGGGAAACCCGAAGGAAATTCAGGAGAACCCGAAGGTCATCGAGGCCTATCTAGGCAAGGGAGCCGTCAATGCTTCTTGATGTGAAGGATCTGAACGTTTATTACGGGGCCATTCACGCGCTTCAGGGAATCTCCTTTAACGTCAACGAAGGAGAGATCGTTACTCTCATCGGCGCCAACGGAGCCGGCAAGTCTACCACCTTGCGCACCATCTCCGGTATACTTCGTCCCCGCCGCGGCTCGGTCACTTTCAAGAATGAGGACATCACCATGACGCCGGCGGAGCAGATCGTCCGGCGCGGTGTTGTGCAGATCCCGGAGGGGCGTAAGATTTTTGCCCCCATGACAGTGCGCGAGAACCTGGAGATGGGCGCTTACACGCGCACCAGTCCAACGGAAATCCAGCAGAGCATGGAACGCGCGTTCGCCAGCTTCCCGCGTCTCAAAGAACGCCTCAACCAACTCGGCGGAACACTGTCCGGCGGTGAGCAGCAAATGCTGGCCATGGCGCGCGCAATGATGAGCCGCCCTGTCCTCCTGCTCATGGACGAGCCATCCATGGGCCTCAGCCCAATCATGACGGAAGAGATTTTCCGCATCATTAAAGAGATCAACTCCCAGGGAACCAGCATCCTGCTGGTGGAGCAGAATGCTCTGATGGCTTTGCAGATTGCCAGTCGGGCTTATGTGCTGGAGACGGGAACCATTGTCCTGGAAGGCTCGGCCAAAGAGCTGCGCGAGAGCGCGCGCGTGCGAGAGGCCTACCTCGGGCATTGAAGACCGGGCTCTTGCAGAATCATGTTGAGGTTATATGCCGTTCCGGACGGGTTCCGCGGAACGGCATTTCCGCGCGTGGAGCAAGAGCGGTACCAGAGATGCTGTATCTTTCACCGCGGGTTTCATCGTGAGGAGGGTCGCTGTTTTTGCGAACGGCCTTATGATCTACGGTTGGCTGCATAGAATGCATTTTGGAAAAACCAGCAATTTCCTCAGGGGCTAAAGCCCGCGCCCCTTCAAAGAAATGTTTATGCAACCGGTTCTATGCATTTCAACGGGCGTCACCCGAAGGCCGGAAAAAACAAATGCATGGACCCTTACGTCGCGCCCTAACGGACGCTCCTCAGGGTGACACGCTGGAATAATCGTTCTTGGGATACACCAACCCGGTCACCGGGCTAGCGAACCATGGCGATGCGAACTTCGGGTAGTTCGAGGTAGTACAAGAGGATCCCCGAGGCTGCCATCGATATGCAGGAGAGGGAGACGTAGGGGCCATTGAGCACCATTTCGCCATTGACCATGTGAGTGGCGTGAGGCCAGAGCATCATGAGACGGCTGATGATGTTGAAGCCGTGACAGAACGAGAGCACGTGCCAGGGCCAGACGTCGGTGCTGCGCCGCACAATCAATTGCAGGTCGGACAGCACGACCATGATCAACAGCAGAAGAGGCAGCCACCATTCCTGGGAATTCGCCGCAAACGATGCAACCGGAAACAACACGAACGGGATCACTTGAAGAATCAAAACGACGACAATAATCCCCCGACTGGCGATCATCCGGGACGACATGATGGCGTTCTCCTGAGCTGCGTTCCACTCAAGTTATAAAGTTCACCGTGTCCGGCTGTCAAGCACTGTTGGAGCCCATTCGGGTGCGTTGCTGAAGCGCGCGATCATGGCTCGCCAGGGTTTGCGGGGGTTGACGGAATTGCAAAGGGGGCGAGGCGTTGGACAACACTTGACGGTGCGTCCGGAGCTATCACGAAGAAGCGTGACCAGCGTCACTGCCGCGGTTCGAACGCCTTGGCATAAGAATCCGTCGTTCAACAACGCAATGCGCCGCACTACTTCCCCGAAGTCCGGTTCTAGTCTAAGCTGGCTAGACCCGACTGTTGCGGTGCGCAGAATGGGGATTTCGACGAAGGAGACGGAGTGAAAAAACTGCTCTTGACTGCAATTCTTTGCCTATGGACGTATGCTGCGGTTGCTGCGGACACGATCAAAATTGGACTGCTGGCACCGATAACTGGCGCTTATGCGAGTGAGGGCCAGGGGATGAAACAGGTGCTCGAACTGCTGACGGCGGACGTAAACGCCAAAGGGGGCATCCAGGGAAAAATGATCACCCTGGTTACCGAAGACGACGGGAGCGATCCGCGCACGGCAGCACTGGCGGCGAACAAACTTATTTCGCAGGGCGTAGTTGCGGTGATCGGCACCTACGGCTCTTCCGTAACCGAACCGACGCAGGGCATTCTTGACGAGTCCGGGATTGTGCAGATAGCCAACGGCGCCACCGCCATACGCCTCACGGAAAAAGGATTGAAGATGTTCTTCCGGACCTGCCCTCGCGACGATGAGCAGGCCAAGGTGGCGGCTCAGACCATCGCGAAATTAGGCTACAAGAAGATCGCGATCCTCCACGACAACTCCACCTATGCAAAGGGCCTGGCCGAGGAGACCAGAGGCCTGTTGAAGGGCGCGCAGATTGTTTTCTTCGACGCGCTTACTCCCGGTGAGAACGACTACAGCACCATTCTGACCAAGCTGAAGCAGGCTGCGCCCGACGTCGTTTTCTTTACCGGCTACTATAAGGAGGCAGGCTCGCTGCTGCGGCAGAAGAAGGAGATGGGCTTCAACGTTCCGTTCATCGGCGGCGATGCCACCAACAATACCGATGTGGTCAAAATCGCGGGCGTGGCGGCGGCTGCGGGCTTCTATTTCATAAGCGCGCCTCTGCCGCAGGATCTGCCAACCGCCAAGGCCTTCATCGATCAGTTCAAGAAGAAGTACGGCGCCGAGCCGAACTCAATTTACCCGGTGCTGGCCGGTGACGGCCTCAATGTGGTTGTGGCCGCACTCAAAGGCACCAAGGGCGGAAATTCGGCGCAGATAGGAGCCTATCTGCACAACAAACTGAAGGACTTCCAGGGACTCACCGGGAAGATTTCCTTCAATGCCAAGGGCGACCGCGTAGGCGAGGTCTATAGAGCGTACAAGGTCGATGCCAAGGGCAAATTCATTATGCAGTAAGCCGAGTTTGCATGGGATACGCCGGGACTCTCCGGCGTATTCCGTGCGAGCTTTTTCAAGACAGATTCAGTGTGTGGCCGGCCATGGAATTTGAAGTCATCAATGATTCAGGGATCAAAGACCACATTGAATGATGCCATGATGCCCCGTCAGCCGTACGGCCGTTCTCTTCAGCATCCCGTTCAATTTTCTTATCTTTTTCGCGGGTGCCGCTTTGCGTCCGGAGGGCGGGCGGCCAGCCATGAACGGCGTGTTGGCGCTCGGAGCCGGGGAAGGCCGGAATATTTGGAACTGGTTTCATAAATCGGATTCAGGACGAGCGCGTAATCCCCTCGGGGGCTAAAGCCCGTATTTTTGTTGGCTCTGGACGGCATGGCTAAAGCCCATGCCCCTTCAAAAACTATTTATGAAACCAGTTGTCCTGAGGAGCAATCATGCTTAGAGAGGTGTTCATAGGGCTCTCGGAGAACCAGGCTTTGCGTCATTTTGCGGAGAGGTCTCCGTTGGGGCTTAAGATGTCTCGCAGATTTGTCGCCGGGACGACGATCGAAGAGCTGATCCAGGCGACGGAGACAGTGAACAGACTCGGTATTCACGCCAGCGTCGATAATCTGGGCGAGAATGTCACTAACCGCGAGGAGGCAGTGGCCAGCGCCAGGGTTTATCACCAGTTGCTGGACGAAATCGAGCGTCGCAAACTCGATGTCAATGTGAGCCTCAAGCTGACGCACATGGGTCTCGATGTCGACGAGAAGCTTGCCCGGCAAGTGGTGACCGAGTTGGTTGAGCACGCGGCGCGAATCCAAAATTTCATCCGGGTGGATATGGAGGGCTCGGCCTACACGCAGCGCACTCTGGATTTGGTGCGCGAACTGCATCGCCAGCCCGGTTGTGCCGGCCGCGTGGGCACCGTGTTGCAGGCCTATATGCACCGCACCATGGACGATGCGAGGCTCCTGGTTTCCGAAGGCATTCGCATCCGCTTGTGCAAGGGCGCCTATAAGGAACCGCCGGAGATCGCATTCCAAGCGAAGTCCGAGGTGGACGCGAACTACGTGCGGGTGGCCAAGTACCTGCTGAAAAGCGGCGTCTTTCACGGCTTGGCGACTCACGATCAGGCGATTATCACGGAAATCAAGAATTGGGCGAAGGCCGAGGGCATTGCACCCGGCACGTTTGAGTTTCAGATGCTGCACGGGATCCGGCGTGACTTGCAGGAGCAACTGGCACGAGAGGGATGGGGCGTCCGGGTCTATATTCCATTCGGAACCGAGTGGTATCCGTACTTTATGCGCCGGCTGGCGGAGCGTCCCGCCAATGTCTGGTTTATTACCAAGAACCTGCTCCGGGGGTAGATTATCGCGGAGTAGCGGAAGTCGGCGAACGTGCGGAATTCCACTTGCTCCAACACCGGAACTGCCCCACTCAAGCCAACAAAAGGCTTCCACCCCAGCGAGCCGAGCCTCGCCGGGGACCCGGTTTGAATGGGCCACCAGCCGGCCACGCTGGAATAGTGCTAGGGATACTGTATCTTTCGTTGCGGGTGTCATCGTGAGGAGGTTCGCCGCCCTTGGCGAACCGACGTGACGATCTATGCATTTCACCGAGCGTCACCTAAGGCCGGGAAAAAGCAAATACATGGACCCTCACGTCGCGTCCTAAGGGACGCTCCTCAGGGTGACACGCCGGAATAATCGTTCTTTAAACCGCTCCTCTGCCCCAACACGCGCAACCACAGTGCGTGCCGGCACCCAGCGAATCAGCCCGCGCCCTGCACACGCCGGGTGTTCCGACCGCTATCCCTCTAGACAAGAAAAAACGCGGTGGGCATTTGCCCACCGCGCGAGAGAATCTCGATACCCGTCCGAAAGGCGGGAGGAGATTACTGCTTAAACCACTGCAACGCGATCTGCGGAGCAATGTAAGAGCCAGCATTGCGGCCGGCAACCGTCATTTCAACGCCGAAAATAATACCCGTATTTCCGGTGAAGTTGTATTCCAGGGCCGGGTCAATTCTGAAGCTGCTGTAGGTATTGCAATTGTTGGTAACGGTGGTGACACCAGCACCACAAGCGCCGACCGTATTGGCTATTCCGCCAATCGTCTTAGTGGTGGTCAAAGTGCCCGACTTCCAGTAGAAGTCCCATGCCGGGACCCAGTGCTTGGTCAAGCTATACTCCATGCCAATCTGGGTCTTGTAGTACTTGCCCTGGTCTTCTACGCAGCTTGCAAGCCCGTTGGCGCAGGCGCCGGCTGTGGTGACCTTCTTTCCCTGCAAGGGGAATATGAAGCTCTGAGCGGCACGGACGCGGAGAATGCGGCCGCCCGGCATCCAGAACGGTCTCTGGACCCAAAGGCCGAGGCCCGGAGCCCAAACATTGTCAGCACCGGCGCCGATCGGGGTGACGACCTGCGGCGTGACGGT
This sequence comes from uncultured Acidobacteriota bacterium, assembly GCA_963842345.1. Lineage (GTDB taxonomy): Bacteria > Acidobacteriota > Terriglobia > Terriglobales > Acidobacteriaceae > CAWBRT01. The sequence goes on along the minus strand of CAWJGD010000005.1, from coordinate 55,301 downwards.
GAACGACAGCGCCTGGCTCGCGGTTCCATGTTCCTTGAACTTCAATAGCTGTATCGGTAAGCGGACGGTCATGTTGTCCACTTCCATGCCGTTGCTCGGCAGGATTGTTTCCGGCGTTACGCCGGCCGTCAAAGACGGGCAATAACTGCAGGTTGATCTTGTTGGTCAAACCATACGTGAAAAGAGTTACCGACTGATAGTCGTTGTCATACTTTGTACGATGCTGATTTTTGTTAGCATCGTACACGCCGTTGTCCTGCTCGACGACGAAGTATGTCTCAACGTAGAAGCTGTTCTTCGGAAGTGTGTTGGGGTTTGGCGTCTCGAGTGGGCCGGTCCAGTTGGCGTCGCCTAACTTTTCCCGTTCCCCTGCGAATGCCGGTGTCAGAGCTACCAGCGTGAGCGCCAGCAGTACGGCTACAAAAATTTTTCCCCTAATGGCCATTTAAGTTTACTACCCCCTTGTTAACAAGTTTTGGGATTGGATTAGTTTCGTATTCCAGCTCACGATTCGTCGGTGAGCAAAGTCACTGAAATGTGTGACTAATACGAATTTACCTGCCCCGTTCACCTGGGTGGCGGGGCCTATTTTGAGCATGCCGGAGGATAGCATGACAAGCAGGTGTTCTGCACAGGTATTCTGCGGGAATTTGACACCACTTTCCGGCGGGAATCTGTCTGGTAAATGACAGACCGCGAACAGGATGACAGGTTTGAACGTGTCATTCTGAGCGAGCGGTGGAAACGATGCTGCGGAGCAGTCCGACGAAGGACATGTGGCCGGTGCAGTCGATGCCGTCGACGAGCAGATCGGCTGCAAACGTCGCCCCGTCGCGGGCTCCGGCGGCCACGCAGGCGGCGAGGAGTTCCCGCTCGAGCTCCGGAGTATGCAGCAAGGCCGGTTGTCGCCGCAGCACCGCGAGCGCGGCCGCGACGGCATAAGCACCCCAGTTCGAGACCGAGGCGCTGACCATGATATCGGTGGCAATCGCCGTTACCACGCCCGATGGGCAGCCATTCAGGCATCGGCCGGCCAGGGGCAAGCTGTCGGCTATCTGCTGCCGAACCGCGCCAAAGCCGACCTCGTTGCCTCCATCGCCGATGCCAATCGTCAGCACGCCCTGGCCGCGCGCCGCGTCCGCCAGCAGGTAAAGGTGTCCGACGCCCTCGGGAGAGCCGCAGTCGCCGCGTATGCCATGGAAATAGCCCTCGGCGTTGGGGCCGGGCCGCTCGACGAAGATGACCGCCGCCGGACGATGCCTGGCGACGAGCCCGGCAGCCGCGAGACACCCGGCGTCGATCCCGACCGGAAAGCTCTCGACGGTGATCGATCCACGGCCTTCGAGCGTCTTGGCGAGCAAGTTGCCGGTTGCCGCTACCGGAGCCAGATGCGCCTGTTCCGTGACCAGCACAACATGCGCGCCCAAGCCCTTGGCAAGCGCCCTGGCCAGCACGGCCGCGCCGGGCGGACCGTCCGTCTCGCCGCAAGGAAGGTTGGGAGGCAGTCCGAAGCCGGTGACGATGAGCACGGTGTCACCGTCGCCGACCACCTCGGCCAGACGGCGCGCGGCCAGCGTGGAGAGCGGCTCGCCGTGGTATCGGCGGCAAATCTCATATAGACGCACGACAATTCCCGGGGGAAGCCCGCCGTCGACCGGACGGACCTCAACCGTCATCAGCCGGTCAAAGCGCTCTCCGAAGACGGAAGCAAGCGCCTGCGCGTCGAAGTTGTCGTTCCGCCAATTACGTCCGGTCACGCTGGGTCTCCTGCATCGGGTCCCACGATGACGCTCGCTGAAATGCATAGATCGTCACGTCGGTTCGCCCAATCACCCCAACGAGCCGAGCCTCGCCGGGGACCCCGACGCAGGCGAACCTCCTCACGATGACACCTGCAGCGAAGGATACAGTATCTCTGGGCCGCGCTAAAGAACCGAGAATTCGTTGTTCGCCAAATCGGTGATCAGCATGTGTCCGGGGTAATGGGTAATGCAAAAACTCGGCTTGGCATGTGCCACCACCGACTGCGGAGTGACTCCGCAGGCCCAGAAAACCGGCAGCTCGCCTGGGCGGATATCCACCGCGTCTCCGTAGTCGGGCTTCGCCAGATCGCGAATACCGATGAGTTCCGGATCGCCAATATGAACCGGGGCCCCGTGAACGGCGGGGAATCGCGATGTGATCTGAATCGCCCGAATGGCGTCGGCGGCCTTCATCGGGCGCATCGAGACGACCATCGGACCGTGAAAGACCCCGGCCGGCGTGGTCTGGATGCTGGTGCGGTACATAGGCACATTGCGGTCCTGCTCGATGTGGCGGATGCCGATGCCGTTCTCCAGCAGCGCCTGCTCGAAAGAAAACGAGCAGCCGATGACAAAGGTGACCAGGTCATTACGCCAGTGGGCACGGATGTCGTAGGGTTCGTCGATGATTTCGCCCTCGCGGAAAACGCGGTAGCGGGGCACGTCTGTGCGAATGTCGAGATCGGCGCCAAGTTTGGGAAGGCGCGGATTGCCGGTTTCCGAGAGCGCCAGCAGCGGGCACGGTTTGGGATTGTTGAAGCAGAAGCGATGGAAGTCGGCCGCCAGGTCGGCAGGCAAGATGGCGACATTGCCTTGAACATGCGCGGGCGCCAGTCCGGAAGTCTGCTTTCGCCAGGCACCCCGCCGTATCTGCGCGCGCAATTCCGCCGGCGATTGAGATTGCGACAACGTGGAGGGTTCCGCGGATGATGTGGACATGGGGCTCCTTCGGCGAACATCGCCAAGAGTTACATTGTAGGGGAAAGCAAGGAAACTCTGAACCCCAGACTCAAGCGGCGCCTGCATCGTTAGCCCACCCGAAGAAAATACCCCAGGTTAGCGCCGAACAGCGCGGCGCGGAACCTGGGGCACCCGCAAGAAAACTACCCCACGTTAGCCCAATCACCCCAGCGAGCCGAGCCTCGCTGGGGACCCCGACGCGGGCGAACGTGGGGCACCAAGCCGAAGGATTCCATCAAAAACCTGCCGCAGTCCGGAGTGGGACAGTGTCCTGGGATGCCGATGGTCCTTCGCTTCGCTCAGGATTTCGGCAGGCGACTTGAACGCCGCCTCAACGCCTCAACTTCGCTCCGCTCAGCATGACAGCGCGGACACTGATCTCTTCGCGAATCCTCCACTATTAGTCAACTAGTCCACATGAGGAAAATACCCCAGGTTAGCCAAAAGCGGGCGAACCGGGCAACTGCCGGGGCTCAGCGTGACAGCACAGGTTATTCTCGAAGGCGCGTCGTACAATCGGTGAGCATGGAGGGGACGCATGTACAGCACGGCCACCGCGTTGCTTGAGGCATTGCATGAAGCGGGAGTTTCCTATCTGTTTGCGAATTTCGGCAGCGATCACCCGCCCATTCTCGAAAGCATCGCCGAGGCGCGCGCCACGGGACGCCCGATTCCGGCGGTGATTACCTGCCCCAACGAGATGGTGGCCCTCAGCGCGGCCCATGGCTACGCGCAGATCACGGGGCGCGGGCAGGCCGTGCTGGTGCATGTCGACGTCGGAACGCAAACCCTGGCGGGAGCCTTGCACAATGCCTCCAGGTGCCGCGTTCCAGTGCTGATTTTTTCCGGGGCGGTGCCGTTCACCCAGCAGGGAGAACTGCCGGGGAGCCGCAATGAGTTTATCCACTGGCTGCAAGATGTCTTCGACCAGCGCGGAATCGTGCGCGGTTACGTCAAGTACGACAACGAAATTCGCAGCGGCCGGAACATCAAGCAGATGATCCGCCGCGCCATGCAGATCGCGCACAGCGATCCGCAAGGCCCCGTGTACCTGATGGCCGCGCGCGAGGTGCTGGAAGAAGAAATTCCGCCCGCGGCGGCGGATTCCGCGGAGTGGCCGGCGGTCGCGCCCTGCGCCATGCCTGGCTTCCAGCGTTGACGCCGTGGTGGGGGACCTGTTGGCGGCAAGCCGTCCGCTGGTGGTCACCTCCTATGCCGGACGCAATCCGGCAGCGGTCGAAGAGACTGGTTCGGCTGTGCCGCCGGCTCGCGGTCGGGGTGTTCGAATCGGTGCCGAACTATGTGAACTTCCCCGCCGACAATGTGCTGTACCAGGGAAGCCAGTGGAATGAACAGCGCCAGCATCCGGCGCTTGCCGAGGCGGACTGTATCCTGGTGTTGGACAGCGATATACCCTGGATTCCGACGGTCAACCGGCCATCGAGCGGTGCCCGTATCCACCACATCGACATCGATCCGCTGAAGGAGAAAATGCCGCTCTGGTCGATTCCGGCGAAGAATGTTTGCCGCGCGGACGCGGCGACCGCATTGCGCCAGATCAACGACTGCCTGGATACGGTTCACATCGACGGACCAGCCGTGGAGCGGAGAAGGGCACACTACGCCGCTCTGCACGCGGCGCGCGAGAACGTTCTGCGCCAACGCGAGCGTCCGCCGGCCGATGTTATTACTCCGGAATTCCTGACGGCCTGCGTCCGCGAGCATCTGAACGGAGAGACGCTGGTGTTGAATGAGGCCATCACCAGCTACAACGTGGTCACCGAGCATCTGTGCGCCACCTGTCCCGGCACTGTCTTTGGCAGCGGCGCATCGTCGCTGGGATGGAACGGCGGCGCAGCCATCGGCATGAAGCTGGCGCATCCGGAAAAGACCGTGGTCTGCCTCACCGGCGACGGGTCGTATATGTTTTCCGTGCCGTCGACGGTCCACTGGATGGCGCGGCGTTATCAAACGCCTTTTCTGCAAATCGTCTACAACAATCGCGGCTGGAGGGCTCCGAAGCTCTCGGCGCTGGCGTCACACCCGGAGGGCTACGCCAGCAAGGCAAGCGATCTTGACGTCAGCTTCGACCCGCCTCCCGACTATGCGGGAATCGCGGCTGCCGCCGGCGGAGCCTTCGCGCAAATAGTCCGCGCTCCCGGCGAATTAGACGAAGCCGTGCGGAACGCTCTCAAGGTGGTTCGCGAGGAGGGCCGCTGCGCCGTGCTGGACGTGTGGCTGGCCCACTTGTAGAGCGGAGTTCTAACTGCCCCACTCAAGCCGACAGAAGGCTAATGGGCCACCAAGCCAGTCTTCGGGCATAGCAAGAAACTACCCCACGTTAGCCAACAACGGGCGAACGTGGGGCACCAACGGGCCGCTTGAGAACTATTCCTTGCGTCCGGCGACCGCGCCTCGGGCGATTGCCGCTTCACGGAAAGCCGAGCCGGCCTCCAGCAACTCCTTGAGAGGCGCCACCGCCGGCGATTGATTCGTCCGCTCGAGCTCAAGGCGAAGGTGGTTGAGAAGCGATATGGCCGCCCGGGCACGGTGCGCGAATAGCATCTCGGTGGTTTTCCGGTTTTGCGCTGAGTCAAATCCTTGCTGCGCGATCCACCCGGCCTCGCGAACGCGATCGACAGACTCGCGAAATTCCTTGAGCACCCGCGGGTCGACAAACCAGGATTGGAAAAGCGTCGCGATGCGATTCAGGTTCGCGGTCGCGCGCGTTATTTCGGTTTTGATCTGCTCTCGAAAAGCTCCGTCCGCATTTGCGAAATCCTTCACGTCAATGGGCATCAAATAACCTACCTGTCGGGGGCAACTGCGCAGTATCAACTCATGATGAGCCAGGCGGGGGAGTGACCGTCGGGCAGCCCATGCGGCGACCCGGGATCAATAATAATATTGCACTACACTGAATTGCACTACACTGAAGTAACCCCAATCAAAGGAAGCCGGTCACGGCCCACGCTTACGCATGATTCGCGCTCAAGACCTTCTGCTGCTCGCCGTGACTTTTCCACTATCACCTTGGCCGTTCTGTTTCCGCGATTTGGGAGTCTCTTTCATGCTTTTCCGCTGTATTGCCTGATGGCGCTTTTGTTCCTCAGCTTTCTGTCCATTCCCTTGAAGGCCATCTGGAAGGTTGCGCAAAACTCGTGGCTGCTGGTCGGTTACCTGCTTTTTGTAAAGATGATTCTGGTGCCGGTCTCCGTATACTTCCTGTTTCGCTGGCTGTTTCCGACGCACGCTCTGGCGGCGCTGCTGGTCAGCGCCATCTCCCCCGGGGTGACCGGGCCGTTCTTCTCGGAGATGCTGCTGGCCAATACATCGCTGGTGACGGTCGGGATGTTCACTGGATCACTGCTGGTCCCGGTGACGCTTCCCGCGCTGGTTAAGGTTCTTGCCGGCCATACCATTCAGCTCCCATTTGCCACCATGGCTAACATTCTGGGCATGGTGGTGTTCGTTCCGTTTGTGCTGGCGGAAATTCTCAAACGGTCTTCGCCGCGGCTGGCGGAAAAGCTTATCGATAAGCGATTTTCCGTCTCGCTGTTGCTGTTCGCCATGACGAATTTCGGCGTGTTCTCCAAGTACTCCGTCTATTTACGGCAGCAGCCCTCCATGGTTTGGGTCGCGTTCCTGGTGACGGTCGTGCTGGCCAGTATCTTTTTCGTGACGGGAATTGCCTTCTCCTGGAAGCTGGCGCTGCCGGAGCAACTGGCGATCATCATCAGCATCAGCCAGGTGAACAATGTGCTGGTGCTGGTCTTCAGCTCGCAACTGTTCGGCCCGATCGAGCCTATGGTAGCCGCCATATACAGCATCATGTTCTTTTCTCTGCTGGTGCCGATTCGCGGTTATCAGAGATGGCGGTTAACGGGAGAGCGAAAACCCGGGTGAGCGCGGGTAAAGCGGTGTTAGGGTTGGCGTAGCCTAGGAACGATAATTCCGGCGTGTCACCCTGAGGAGCGTCCGTTAGGACGCGACGTGAGGGTCCATGCATTTGCTTTGTGCGTCTTCGAGTCACACTTCTTGTTTAAATGCATAGATCGTCACGTCGGTTCGCCCAATCACCCCAGCGAGCCGAGACTCGCCGGGGACCCCGACGCCGGCGAACCTCCTCACGATGACACCTGTAGCGATGAATGATGAATACAGTACCTCTGGTACCGCGGCTAGAGTGGATTCACGGAAGCTATAGAAACTGCCCCACTCAAGCCAACGGCGGGCTTGAATGGGCCACCCCAAATCAAGGAAGTAAGTTTGGAAGCGCCCTAGTAACGCGCGTGCGGCTGGGCCTTGGCTGCGCACTCCGGGCAGAAGGTCCAGCGCTTCAGGTCGATCCATTCCACGGCGTGCGAGGATGCCATGACGCATTCGTAGTCCGGGCAGTGGGTGAGATGAAGCGTGTGCCCAAGTTCGTGAACCGCTTCCGTCAGCAATCGCCGTGCCAGCAAGTCGCGGTTTGGAGGAAGGCCATAGTACTCCTGGCGCAAGCGATGGTAGGAGACCACCGAAGATGGGCCTCCGATCTGGGCCTCGCCGAAAACAAAGGTCAGAATCGGTATATAGAGGTCAACGTCGGTGACGCCCAGCAACCGCCAGAATTTCTTTTTCATGTACTTCTGATGAAGCGTCGCCAGCAACTCGCTGGAATGGTACTGGCCACGCTCGGAATGGTAGGCGAATGCCGGATCCAGCGGGTTTTCTATCCCGCAGGGAATCTGGAAAGCCTCACTCAATTCGCGGCGCAGCCAGTCGAGCAACTCGAATTCCGGCGCCCCGATGGGGACCAATTGCAAAAACTTCATCGTGTCTCGCTGGCTGACATCGCGTTCTTTGACCAGCCATACTTTTTCAGCTTGTGATGCAACGTCACGCGGTCGATGTCGAGTATCTCCGCCGCCCTTGTCTGATTGCCCCCGCACTCCTCCAAGACTCTGAGGATGTGCGTCTTTTCGATATCGTCGAGTGTGCGGCTCTCGAACCCGTTGGTCGCCGCTCCAGCGCCCTTTGCCTTCAGCATGAAGTCGTTCTCGCGAAGCTCCGGCTCCTGCGCCACCACCATCGCGCGCTCGATGGCGTTTTCCAGTTCGCGTATGTTGCCGGGCCAGTTGTGCTGTTGCAGCAGAAACATGGCGGCCGGCGCGATGCGCACAATCCGCTTGTTCATTTCCTTGGAGAACTTGCGGATAAAGTGATCGGCAAGCAGCGGAATATCTTCCCGGCGCTCGCGCAAGGCAGGCAGCTCGACGCGGAATACGTTGAGCCGGTAAAAAAGGTCCGGCCGGAACCTGCCTTCCTCCACTAATTGCTCCAAAGGCTTGTTGGTGGCGGCGACGCAACGGAAATCAACCTTGATCTGCTGGTTGCCGCCGACGCGGGCGATCTCGTGTTCCTGCAGCACGCGCAACAGATCGGTCTGCGTCTTCAGGCTGATGTCGCCGATTTCGTCGAGGAAAACCGTGCCGCCCTCGGCGATTTCAAATTTTCCCTTCTTACGATATTGGGCGCCGGTGAACGCACCCTTTTCGTGGCCGAAGAGCTCGCTTTCCAACAGCGTTTCGGTGAGCGCGCCGCAATGGATGACCACCAATGGATGATAACGCCTCGGGCTGGCATAGTGGATGGCGCGAGCCACCAATTCTTTTCCGGTGCCGCTTTCGCCGGTGATCAGCACCGACGTATCGGTTGGACCGACGGTTTCAATGGCGTCCATCAAGCGCCGCATGGGCGCGCTGTTGCCCACGAGCTCGTTCGGACGCGTGATCTCGGCGTGCTGTTCGCGCAGGCGCTCGTTTTCCTGCTCCACCCGCTGATGCGAGAGCGCCTTGCTCACCTTGAGGGTGATGTCTTCGGGGTCGAGCGGCTTGGTCACGTAATCGTAGGCGCCGTTCTTCATCGCCGCCACCGCCGTCTCGACCGAGGCATAGCCGGTCATCATGATGGCGATCAGCCGGGGGTCGATTTCGTGCATGCGGCGCTGCAATTCGATGCCGTCGGTGCCGCGCATCTTGATGTCGAGCAGCGCGACATCCCACTGCTTCTCCGCCATTCGCAGCAGTGCCTCGCTGGCGCTTTCCGCGGTGCCGACCTCGTATCCCTCTTCCTTAAACCACTTATGCAGTGAATCGCGAACGCTCAGTTCGTCGTCCACGATCAGCATGCGTGCCTTTGCTTCTGTCACGGTACTTACCTCATAAGTGCTGCACACGGTTCGGCGGCGCGGGATGGAATCCCGTTAAATGTTCGCCGCGGATTTCGTCAACGATTCACCCTGCTGGGGAATGCGGGCATCGAGCGGCAAAATCACTCGAAACGCCGTTCCCACTCCCAGGTGAGACTGCACTTCGATGCGACCGCCATGGCGGTCGACAATCCCCTTGCTGATGGCCAATCCAAGCCCTACCCCTTTGCCCACTTCCTTGGTGGTAAGGAACGGTTCAAACAGTTGGGTCAACAATTCCGGAGGAATCCCCATCCCGTCGTCACGGACCAGCAACTCGATTTCGCTTCCGGGAAGACGACGGCTGCTGATCCACAGATTGCCACCCTTAGGCATCGCGTCAATGCCATTGACGCATAGCGCCAGCAACACCTGTTCGATCTGTGCCGCGTCGCAATACACCTCCGGGAGGGCCGGGTCGGTGTCCACCTGCAGATGAATGCCGCTGATTTCGGCTTTGTGCTCGATGAGCCGCACGCAGCGCCCGATGACCTCGTTGAGAGCATACTTCGCCAGGTTCATCGGAGAAGTGCGCGAGAAGGTAAGCAGATTCTTCACCAGCTCGCCACAGCGGCGGCTTTCAGTAGCAATCAAATCCAGGCATTCGCCCGCTTCCTGCTTCTGAGAGTCATCGACAAAGCCCCGGGCGATCCACTTCTTGATCAGTTTGGCGTAGGTCAGAATCCCGGCAAGCGGATTGTTGATCTCGTGCGCAACCACCGCCGCCATTTTACCGATGGTCACCATCTTCTCGACCTGAATCATCTGATCGTGGGCGCGTCGCAGCTCGCGGGTTTTTTCCTCCACCCGCTCTTCCAGGGTGCGCGCCCAGGAGGTGACCTCTTCGCGCGCCTGCCGCAGTTCCAGGCTCATTTGATTGAACGACAGCGCCAACCTGCCGGCCTCGTCGTAGGAAGCTACATCCGTCTGATATCCGAGTTCGCCCTCCATCAGCCGCTTGGTCGCCGTTTGCAACCGTTTGAGCGGTATGTGCACCACCCGCCAGACGAATATCCAGCTCACAACCGCAATGAACATCGCCGCCGCGGCGGTGTAAAACAGCATCCGGATGGTGCTTTCCTTCAGACTGGCATCCGCCTCGGCCAGCGACAGATGAGTGTCGAGCACCCCAAGCACCTTCTGGCTGGCGGGATGCGCGTGGCAGGCCGCGTTGCTGCACGCCGGCTGGTTTTCTATGGGAGAAATAATGGCGATGACCCGTTGATTTTCCGCTCGATAGAAGCGGTAACGGTCGGGCCGGTCCAGCTTGGAGAGCGGCTGCGACTCGCGATGACACATGTAACACTGCTCGGCGCGCTTATCGACGAGATGCCCCAATTCGTCGGCGGTCGAGAAACTGATTCGCCCCTCCGGATTGATTACGCGAATGCGCAACACGCCCGGTTCGCCGGCAAAGGTGTTGATGGTGTGGTACAAGGCATCACGATCGTTGCGCAACATGTAGTACGACATGCTGCGCTTGATCGCATCGCTCAGACGGTCGGCATTCGCCAGCGTCGCCGACTCCAGATGATGCCGATGCAAGGTGATATTGACGAGCCCCAGCACGCCGAAGGTAAGCATCAGGGCGGGGATCAGCAGCAGAATGAGTTTGGTGCTGATGTGGTGCCCCGCCAATTGGCGGAAACCGTTCAGCCCTGAGTTCCGGCGGCCCTCCGCATCCCAATACCCGCTGTCATCACGGGCTCCAAAACTGGCTTCGCCAGTCCCGCCGCGCAGAGGCGCGCCGTCAGCTCCCCGTCCTTCCTCCTCCGGATTGTTTTCAATCTCCGGCATTAGTGACCACCGTGGTAGAACTCAGTGGTGCCGCCGGTTCCGCCGCTGGCGGTGCGAACTGGCGTGGTTTGTGTCCGTGTTCGTCCTCGAAGATGGGTAGATACTTCACCGCCAGCCCAAACAAGGCGAAGCCGCCGGCGACCATGGATGCCGTTACCGAGAACTCCGTCCAACTGGGCAGATAGTGACGGCCCACCCAGCGTTCGAGTCCCGTAATGCTGACGTTGAGCCGGTTGGTGATGAATCCCAACACGGTCAGCACGGCGCAGAAATACAGGCCGCCCGGGCTCATGCGAACCTTCCTGATGGAGAGCAACACGATAGGCGCAATCGCCGTCATGATGATCTCAAGCCAGAAGAAGTAAGTCTCGTACTGCGGAATGAACGCCTGGTGCAGCACGCCGCGATGGTACAGGTCCTCTAAGCGCAAGATCGCGTAGACGCTCAGTACGACCAGCAGAATCCGCCCCAGCTCCTGGATGATCGGCAACTCAAGCTGGCGGCCGAAGACACGGGAGCTGATCGACGACTCGAAAATCGTCATCGCCAGCCCAACCGCGATCGCCGAAATGAAAAAGAACACCGGCAACAGCGGGCTGTACCAGAAGGGGTGCAGCTTCTCCGGCATGATCAGGTACATGGTTCCCAGCGAGGACTGGTGCAGCGTGGAAAGAATGCAGCCCAGGATCACCAGCGGAATCAACGCCGCCTTAATGAACTTCAGCGGTTTCTTGAGGTTGAAACGCTCCAGCACGATCGGCGAGAACTCCAGCGCCAGCACTGTCGTGTAACACATCACGCACATCGCCACTTCGAACATCACCGAGTGCGGATTGCGCATGACGAGCGGATGCCAGATGCGGTAGGGCCTGCCCAGGTCATACATCAGCGCAATGGAAACCAGCAGGTAACCGGAGAAAGCCGTCAGCACCGTTGGCCGCACGATCGGCTCCAGGCGCTTGACGTTGAGGATGTGAACCGCGCCGGTCAGGGTGAAGCCGCCGGCCGCGAGCATCACGCCGCAGAGCACGTCAAAGCCGATCCAGATGCCCCAGGGATACTGGTCGCTCATGTTGGTGGAGGCGCCCAGGCCCTGCGTGAATCGGATTACCGTCGCGTAGCCGCCCAAGACCATGATGATGGCGAACACAAGCTTCCAGAATGTGAACTTGAACTTCATCGCGCGCCTCCGTTCTTCGTGCCGGCTTCTTTCCTGGCTTGCTCAGCGGCTTCGGCCTCGGCCACCTCGTCGCGGCGGTGAGTGATCCACCAGACTCCGCCCAGCACTATTCCGCCCAGCGGAATGAAGTCTGGAATCCGCGAAAGAACCTTGTAGGTGTAAAGCGGCAGCGGGTCGCTCGGCAGATCGGACAGCCGCATGTTCCATTGATCGAACGGTATCCCGGAGAGCATCAACACGGCGGTTCCGCCGACTTCCTGGATGCCTAAGACGTGTGGAACATAGTTCGAGGGATTCGCCCGAATCCGTTCCTGAGCTTCGCGAATGAGTTCATCGCGCTCGCCGAACTTGGTGGCGCCGGTAGGGCAGGCTTCCGCGCAGGCGGTCTGCTTGCCGGCGGCGATGCGGTCCGGGCACATGATGCACTTCTGCACCTTGGGAAGCACTTTCGCCCACTCGTACTTCGGAACGGCGAACGGGCAGGCCACCATGCAGTAGCGGCAACCCATGCAGCGCGCTTCTTCGTAAATCACCGGACCGGCAGGCGTCTTGCGCAGGGCGGCCACGGGGCAGACCGAAGCACACGCCGGATCCTGGCAGTGCATGCAAAGCCGCCGCATGTACTTTTCCTGTTTGGCGAGGACAGTGGTGAATTTGTGGGCCGAGGTTACCTGCTCGGCGGCAATCTGGTCGTTGTAGGGCAAGTGGTTCTGCTCTGCGCAACCTGCCTCGCACTGCTTGCAGCCAATGCACATCGTGGCATCGTATAAGAGAGACTTACTCATGGGTTCCCCAGTTCGGCGCGGCGCGACCATTGGGAGCGGTGGCACCGGGACCCGCGGCAGACGAGGCGCTTACGTCGCTCGGGGTGGCGCTTGCCAACTCCACTGGTCAACGAATCCGGAATTGCAGGTAGGAAAGTGAGATTGAGATCGGAGTTACAGAAGAACATAAGGGCTACGATCCAGAATTGAGCCTGGCTTATCGCTGGCCCAACGCCGGTTTTTCGTATTTGCTTCCCGAATCTCACATACCACCCGGGTCAATAAGGTTCAGTCTTGCTTTACAACGGTCGCTTCGTTCGTTCGAATACCGCCGCCGCAGGTCGTTGTCAGTAGCGGCCTAGCCAACTGCTTTCGCCAAACTTCAGCGCACTACCAGGAATGCGAATGAATGCGTGTTGCCATTGTTCAGACAACCAACTACATCGCGAACAAAAGTAAGAGTTACTCTGTTCAGTTTGCGGCAGCCGACGAATGGCAGCGGTGATGCAAATCACCTCAGGAAGTGAGCCCTGAAGCAGTGTCCCTGTGAAGTAAATGGGGGAAGTACGTATAAAAATGCAACAATTGAACTCTGGTTAAGGAAAAAGTGCTGAAATTTGCTGCTTTTCTGGATATGAATTTGCCTGGAGCTTAAATTTGCAACAATTGACTTTTAGTCCCAATTTGGGAAATTGAGATAATTTTTAATACTTTTGGATACGTTAGGGACCCCGAGGGGTGTTTTGAGGACTTTGGCGACAACCTTACATGCGCGCGAGAGAGGATGGGAAGGCAGAAAATAATTTGTGGTGAGCGGGCCGTTTACGAGAAACGGATCGTTCGCGGGAAAAAGGGCGAGGCGCAATTCACAAAAGAATATTCGCAAAAGAATAAAGGTGAGGAAGGAATCCCTATAGGTCGAGAATGGAAGTTGTTATCAAGAATGGGAATTGTCATCAAGACAAGGAGACGGACGAAGGCGCGCCGGGACTCCGTTGCGGCTGTCTTTCCGCAGCCGGGTAGAGCAGTTCCAAAGTTGGCGTACCGAGTATTAGCACCGCCGGGCGAGGCGCCCGGCTCCTTCGCGGGTATACCTTCCGCAAATCCGGTCTAAGCGCCGACCAATCGCTCCAGAACGGGCTTGTTTTTGATCAACAAAGTAGATCCCTTGAGGATCGCAATCTGTTTCTTGCGGAAATCAGCCAGGGTACGCGTGACCGTTTCCCGAGAAGTGCCGATGATCTGAGCGATTTCTTCGTGGGTGAGGGCGACCTTCACCCGCATTCCATCCGGATCCGCGCCCTCTCCGTGAGACCACTCGAGCAACAGACGGGCCAAGCGTTCCGGCGCGCCGTGGGACAGGCCAAGAGAGCGAATCTGCTGGTAGGCCGATTGACAGTCGCGGCTGAGGTGTTGCGCCGCCTTCAGGCAGGCATCGCCGTGCTGTTGCAGGAAGCGCAGAAAATCGTCGCGCTTGATGAAGTTCAACTGACAAGGCTGGCCGGTTTCGGCGGTAATCTCATACGGGGTTCCGGAGACGGTAGCATGTAAGCCGAGGAGTTCTCCGGGTTGCGCAATCTTGAGGATCAGCGTCTTGCCATCGCTGGAAGTAGTGGAAAGCTTAACTCTCCCCTTGCAAAGCATATAAATACCGCGCGGCCCCTGGCCTTCCACAAACAGCACGGCGCCGGCGGGATATGCTGCGGTAAACTTGATTTTTTCGAAGGCTTCCAACGAAGTTTTGGGCAATCCGCAGAAAAAACTGTCGGTGCGCAACTTACAGATCAGGCAATTCTCAACCAGTTCGAGACCGTACGGTGAACCCACTCTTCCCTCCGCCATCAGAAGATTATTGCCATGACCACAGCTTCCGGTACCGAGGACGATGACCGTGTTCTACTTCGCACCTCCCGCGTACCCGGTCGAAAGGCACAAAGAGCCGCCAGAATTGCGTCCCCAGGCATCGGGAAATCCAGCATTTGAATTGCCTGATACAATGCCGCGTCGATGATCGTGCGCCAGCTTTGCCGTGCGCTGGAAGTTCCCTGCAGCCCCTGCGCCCGCGGTTATCAAACCCGGTCCTGGCTGTCGTGAGCTGCCTCTGAGTGATTTATATCACAATGTTGCTGTGACAGCTATACAGATCGCTTTCACCCTATTAATAAAGAGAGTTCTCCCGAACTGCGCGAATTCGAACCAGTTCTGCTGCCGTTCGGGTGAGTCACAGACGACCGCCACCTACGTTTCATATAGATGATATAGATGCCACAAAGTTTCCCAATCCGGGGCATCCTTATTGCAATACTCATGGCTCAAAGCGCATCCCAATGATTCATTTATGCTTCCAACTCTGTGCATTACATTTTTTCTGTTCTTTTCTTCGATTTTGTGGCATCGTACGTTCCCAAGTTGACGTAGTTGTACGCGCCTGTTTGTGTACATGCAGATGTAACCCGCACAGCAGGCGTTTCATGTGGGGACGGGTGCAGTACGCGAAGGTCTCAGGGGATGAGGGCATTTGCGGTCTAGATGGCGGACCACAATGCAGGAGATTTTCGCGCGAGATCGAATCCTTGAACAAACGATCAGATTTCGGGGGCAGTACCCGAAGTTAACAGGGACGAAAACGAGGCGTTAATGCCGCGTCATGTCCGCTTCACGCGGATGCGCGCGGTCATGCGCAGTCGTTATCTATTGGCTCGAAGAGGAAGAATCACGAGACGGCACAGCCCAAATCTATGTGGGGCGTTCAAATTCACCAGCACGCGTAAGCGATCAAAAAAGCTTACGCGCAAAAGGAACGAAGAGGAGATTCAGCCGTGGCAAGCAGCACACTAGCATCAGCGAATCAACCCGGCATCAGTCGATGGTGGCGGGTCCTGGGCGGGCTCTCGATGAACCTGGCCCTTGGTAGTCTTTACGCCTGGAGCGTGTTTGTCGGTCCCCTGGAAAAAGAATTTGGTTGGAAGCGCGCCGATACCTCCACAGTTTTTACCATCGCGGTGGTGGTGTTTGCCCTCACTTTCATTCTGGCAGGGCGGCTACAGGATAAGATCGGCCCCTTTCCCGTTTCCCTGATAGGGGGAATCCTGGTCAGCGTGGGGTTCTTCCTGTGTGCCTACACGAATAGCCTCACGTACTTGTTTGTTAGTTTTGGGGTCATTGGAGGACTGGGCAACGGCTTTGGCTACGCCACGCCGATCCCGGTGATGGCCAAATGGTTCCCAGATCGCCGCGGTTTGGCTGTGGGCCTTGCCGTAGCCGGATACGGCGGCGGTTCCGCCATTTTTGGGCCGCTGACCGCCAGTTATCTGCTGCCGGCGTATGGCTGGCGGGTGAGCTTCCAAATTCTGGGGATAATTTTCCTGGGGATGACGGTCTTTGGGGCTTTCCTGCTGAAGAACCCGCCCGCCGGTTACCGCCCAGCGGGCTGGACGCCGGCGCCTGCGTCGAAGTCGGCCGCGACTACCTATGAGTTCACGCCGGGCGAGATGGTAAAAACCCCGACGTTTTATTTCATGTGGGTGGCCTACGCGCTAGGCTGCTCCGCCGGGCTGATGGTGATCAGTCAATTGGTGCCTTTCGCCAAGAGTGTCGGCATTCCTAGCACCTCGTTGGCGGCCATGGGGCTGGTGGTGGGGGCGGTGGGCAACGCTTCGGGACGCATTCTGTCGGGCTGGATGTCAGACGCGCTGGGTCGCATCAACGTGCTGCGCCTGATGATCGCCATTTCCATGGTTGGGATGCCCATTCTGTACATGGTGGGCGACAATGTCGCCGCCCTGTTCCTGATCGTGTTCGTAATCTACTGGTGTTACGGCACGCAGTTGTCGGTGAACGGCGCGGCGTGCTCGGACTTCTGGGGAACCAAGAACGCAGGCATCAACTACGGCCTGCTGTTCACCGCCTGGGGGGTGGCTGGCATCATCGGCCCGCGCATCGGCGGCTATTTTTACACCCAGACCCATAGCTATAAGACCGCGTTCATGTGGGCTGCCGGACTGGCCGCGGTGGCGCTGGTCTGCGAAATGCTGGCTAAGCGGCCCACTGCGCCCAACGCCGCAACTGAGCTGATGAGGGCAGCGTCGTAGTACAGGCTGTGTTTCCGGCGCGGGGCGGGGAGCCGTCCCGCGGCTAACGTTCCTGCTCTTCTGCGGACATGGTGTGCAAGTGCCATTCCGCAGAGGGCGGGCTCGATTATCTTTCCAAGACACGGTGGGCGGGGCACAGTTTTTGCTTTGACGGGAGCGGCTTGCGCTTGCTGCCAGCCAGATCGGCACGGCAACCACCCCATCGTAATTCGGGCATTGTTGCAAAATCTCAAAGAAACGAAAAATGGAGATTGTTACTATGACGAATGATTCTCGCGATCAAGTGGCGGCGACCAAAGCTGCTGAACCTGAAGCTGTCCAATCTACTGAAGCTGAAATAGCGGTCCACTGGAAAGAAGAAGCATATATCCTGCCAACTCCGAAGTTTATCGGCCAAGCCAATCTGACTGATCCGGGAGTGATGGAACGTTTCAGCGAGAAGAACTTCCCGGAGTGCTACAAAGAATACGGTGACTTGCTGAGCTGGGACGAATACTGGCATACCACGCTCGACACCAGCGAGCCACCGTTCTGGAAATGGTTCGTGGGCGGAAAACTCAACGTCAGCTATAACTGCGTTGACCGCCATCTGGACAAGTACAAAAACAAGGCTGCCATCATCTTCGTGCCTGAACCCGAGGGTGACGCTCCCGTGGTAATTACCTACCAGGAATTGTGGGTCCGCGTAAACGAAATGGCGGCATTGCTGCGTGATTTCGCAGGGCTGAAGGCCGGCGATCGCGTGACCATTCACCTGCCGATGACCCCGGAGCTGCCGGTCACGATGCTGGCCTGTGCTCGCCTGGGCGTGATCCACTCGGTCGTATTCGGCGGTTTCAGCGGGGAAGCCTGCGGGCGAAGAGCCGCGGATTCCGCCAGCCACGTCCTGATTACGATGGATGGGTACTACCGCAACGGCACCCTGCTCGACCATAAGTCCGCGACCGTCGAGGTCGCTCTAGCCGCTTCCAAGGAAGACGGGCATGTAGTAGACAAGGTTCTGGTTTGGCAACGTTATCCGGGGAAGAACTCTTCCGCGGCAACGATGGTCCCGGGCCGCGACTATTTCATCAATGACCTGCTCAAAGACTTCCGGGGCAAGCGGGTCGAACCGGTGCCCATGGACGCGGAAGCTCCTCTGTTCCTGATGTACACCAGCGGCACCACCGGAAAGCCGAAGGGTTGTCAGCACCGGACGGGCGGCTACCTGGCCTATGTCACCGGCACCTCGAAGTACATTCAGGACATTCATCCTGAGGACGTCTATTGGTGCATGGCCGACATTGGCTGGATCACCGGCCACTCCTACATTGTGTACGGTCCCTTGGCGCTGGCTGCCAGCAGCGTGATCTATGAGGGTGTACCGACGTATCCGGACGCCGGCCGGGTGTGGCGCATCGCCGAACGGCTCAACGTGAACATCTTCCACACGTCGCCCACTGCCATTCGCATGCTGCGCAAGGCGGGACCGGACGAGCCCGATAAATACAACTATCACTTCAAGCACATGACCACGGTGGGCGAACCCATCGAGCCGACCGTCTGGCACTGGTATTACAAAACGGTCGGGAAACGTGAAGCCGTGATCGTCGATACCTGGTGGCAGACGGAAAATGGCGGCTTCCTCTGTAGCACGAAGCCGGCCTTGGATCCCATGAAGCCGGGCAGCGCCGGGCCAGGTGTGCCGGGCATCTTCCCCGTCATTTACGACGAAGATGGCGTCGAACTCAAAGCAGGGTCGAGCAAGGCCGGCAATATCTGCATCAGGAACCCTTGGCCGGGCATTATGCAGACGATTTGGGGCGACCATGACCGCTTTGTCAAGCAGTACTACAGCAGGTATTGCCGCGACCGCAACAGTAAGCGCTGGCAGGATTGGCCCTATTTTGCCGCCGATGGCGCGGTGCTGGCTGCCGACGGCTACTTCCGCATCCTGGGCAGGGTGGACGACGTCATCAACGTAGCCGGCCATCGCCTGGGAACGAAAGAGCTCGAGTCGGCATGCCTCACGGTCGATGAAGTGGCGGAGGCGGCGGTTATCCCCGTTGCGGACGAGATCAAAGGCAAAGTGCCTGATGTGTATGTGTCGCTAAAGCCAGGTTTCGAGCCGAGCGTGGAAATCCAGAACAAGGTAATCGCGGCGCTTGAAACGCATATCGGCAAGATCGCGCGGCCGAGAAGCGTGACTATCGTTCCGGATATGCCGAAGACTCGATCCGGCAAGCTGATGCGCCGGGTATTGTCTGCTATTTCCAATCGCAAAGATACCGGCGACGTAAGTACGCTGGCGAATCCTGAGATCGTGACGAAGATTCAGGAAATGGTCCGCAAATCAGCGTAGTCCGGGCCAACACCGGGTTGGGTTCGGAGAAGGCAGTCGTAGCACACTAGAGCAGTTTCCAAATGGGCGTACCCCTGGAGCCGGGCTTCAGGGGTACACTTATTTGGTGTCTTTAATCCCCAATTTTGCGAAGGAGCGAAGCTCAATGGGCACTCCCAAAGCGACGGCGCAGATCGGGAATTTCCTCGCGACAGAGGAGACGTATGCTCCGCCGAGCATTGTGGCGGAAGAAGCGATACTCAAAAACTGGCACGATGAATACGCGCGCTCGATTCAGGATCCAGACGCCTTCTGGGCGGGGATTGCCTCCAAGTTCTATTGGAGCAAGCCCTGGACCAAGGTGAGTGAATTCGACGGCATCCATCACAAATGGTTCCTTGGGGGCCGCACCAACATTACGTTGAACGCGCTGGACCGGCACGCAAAGTCGGATCGTTTCAATCACGTCGCCTACATCTGGCTTGGCGAAGACGGTTCGGAGCGGGTGGTCACCTATGGACAGCTCTATCGCATGGTTTGCCGATTTGCCAACGGCCTCAAGTCGCTCGACGTGCGGAAGGGGGATCGGGTCATCATCTACATGCCGCTGACGATCGAAGGGATTGTTTCGATGCTGGCCTGCGCGCGCATCGGTGCGATCCATTCGGTGGTTTACGCCGGACTCGGCCACACCGCGCTGCGCGACCGCATTGTGGACGCGGGGGCGAAAGTCGTCATCGCCGGCGAGCTTGGCTATCGCCGCGGAAAGCCGGTTCCACTGAAGTCGATCGTGGACGAAGCGGTCGCCTCGCTTGATTTCGTGGAGAAAGTCATCGTTGTGCCGCGCACGACACAGACGCTCGACAATGCCAGCGCGCGCGAACTCAATTACTACGACCTCAAGAAGTTCAGCTCCGAGTGTCCGGCCGAGGAGATGGACGCGGAAGACCCGCTCTTCATCCTTTACACCTCGGGAACGACCGGCAAGCCCAAGGGAGTGGTACACGTGCACGGCGGCTACATGGTGGGCACGACGTATCACCTGAGCACGTACTACGATGTCGGCCCGCGCGACATCTTCTGGTGCACTTCGGATATCGGGTGGATTGTGGGGCACAGCTACATCGTCTACGCGCCGCTCTGCGCCGGCGCCACAACGCTGCTTCGCGAAGGCGCCATCGACTACCCGGATCCCGGCGTGGCGTGGCAGATCGTGGAGCGCTATGGCGTGACGAAGATGTTCACCGCGCCCACCGCCATCCGCATGTGGATGCGCTACGGAGAAAGCCTGCCTTGCGCCCACGACCTGAGCAGCCTGCGCGTGATTGCGTGCGCCGGCGAGCCGCTGAATCCGGAGGCTTGGCGCTGGGCACAGACCTATCTGGCCGGCGACGGCAAGTGGGGCTACGTGGTGGATAACTGGTGGCAGACCGAGCTGGGGGGGCCGACGCTCGGCACGCCCATCACCCTGCCGGTGCGGATCGGAAAAGCCGGGCTGCCTCTGCCCGGTGTTGAAGCCGATGTGCTCACGACCGACACCACTTCAGCGCCGAACAACGTCGGCGGCCAACTCGTCCTCAAGCGTCCGTTTCCGCACATGATGCGCACAGTGTGGGGCGATGATGAGCGCTACCAGCGGGAATGGAAGATGGTTCCGGGAGCGTACATCACCGGAGATGTCGCCATTCGCGACGAGCACGGCTACATCGCCGTTCTTGGCCGCTCCGACGATGTGCTCAACGTCGCCGGTCATCGCATTGGCACCGCCGAGGTGGAAAGCGCGTTGGTCTCGCATCCGGCCGTAGGCGAAGCTGCCGCCATCGGCATCCCTGACGCCGTTAAGGGCGAGTCGATTAAGGCCTTCGTCCTGCTGCGGGCAGGGCACACCGGCACACCTGCTCTGAATGCGGCCCTCATTGAGCATGTGCGGCGTGAACTTGGTCCGATCGCGACGCCCTCGGCGATCGACTTTGTGACGACACTCCCGAAGACGCGCTCGGGAAAAATCATGCGGCGCTTTTTGAAGGCGAAGGAAACAGGGGCTGAGATCGGGGATATCTCAACTCTGGAACAATAATTTCAACCCGGTGCCGGCTTCCGCCCCAACAAGCCACCAGCGGGCTTGTCGGTGGCCCGGCTTCCACCCCAACAAGCCACCAACGGGCTTGTCGGGGGCCCCGGTGCGCTCAGGATGACACTCACAATCTTTGTGGCACTGCCCTAGACTTTTTTGCCCGTCCTCTGCGGGCGGTGGTTCGGTTCCTCTTGCAGGCTTTCCGCTAACGCAATCCATTTCTCATCGACCGTCCGGTTCACGTTGACTGCCTCCGACAGGGGAACGGAGACGATTTCGGTTCCGCGCAGAGCCACCATCTTGCCGAACTCTCCCTTGTGCACCATGTCGATGGCGCCTAGGCCGTAGCGCGTCGCCAGAACGCGGTCGAATGCCGTCGGTGTGCCGCCGCGCTGCGTGTGGCCCAGCACCACGGCGCGCGTTTCGTATCCGGTGCGCTTCTCGAGCTCGAGGGCAAGCACCTGTCCAATGCCGCCCAGGCGCTCGTGGCCGAATTCGTCCTTGCCGAGATTCAGCACGACTGGCGCGCCAGTCTTGTCAACTTTAGCGGCGAATTTCGCGCCTTCAGCGACGACGACGATACTGTAGTTGCGTCCGCCGGCGTGCTGCCGTTTGAGTGTCTCGGCAACTGCATCGATATCGAAAGGCTTTTCCGGGATAAGAATCGCGTCGGCGCCGCCGGCAATGCCGGAGTAAATCGCGATCCAGCCGGAACCGCGCCCCATAACTTCGACAACGATGACGCGATTATGCGATTCGGCCGTCGAGTGTAAGCGGTCAATGGCCTCGGTCGCGATCATCACGGCGGTATCGAAACCGAAGCACAAGTCGGTTCCGCTGAGGTCGTTGTCGATGGTTTTCGGACAGCCCACGACCTTGAATCCGCGCTCGAACATCTTCACCGCAACCCCGATAGTGTCGTCGCCGCCGATGGCGATCAGCGCGTCCAACTTGTTGGCTGCGAGAGTTTTCAGGCACTGGTCGATTCCGCCTTCACGCTTGGCGGGGTTGGTGCGCGAGGTGCGAAGGATGGTTCCGCCGCGCTGTAAAATGCCGGCCACCGCTTCGAGATCAAGCGGCGTGGTTTTGTTTTCGACAACTCCGCGCCAGCCCTCAAGAAAGCCGACAAATTCGTCGTCGTAATGAAAAATCCCCTTGCGGACGACACCTCGTATCACCGCGTTTAAGCCAGGACAGTCACCACCGCCGGTCAGAATGCCGATCTTCATAGTTTCCGCCTCTAGAGTATTTTCAGAATAGGTGTACCCCGGAGCCGGGTTTCATGGAATGCACCTTCCGCGAAACTGGTCCAAAGCATTTTACCGATTTCAGCGCCGTTGGGTAAATTGCGAAAAACATTGCAAGGATACCAAGTCTTGCAGGATATACGTTTCGAAGAGCTGGTCTGGCTTGGGGCCGCGCATGGCAGCGCTATACTGAAGAATCGCTGGAAAACAATATGCTACTAAGTGGAATTCTGCCGCCTATCACCACTCCTTTCTATCGCGATGGCCAGGTCTACTACAAAAAACTGGAGCACAACGTCGAGCGCTATTCGCGGAGTCCGGTGGCCGGAATCATGGTGCTGGGCTCGAGCGGTGAGCCGCTGATGTTGAGCGACGACGAGAAACGGACGTGTCCTGAAGTGCGCCATTGAAAGCGCCGCTGCGGAAAAGGTGATGATCGCCGGTACCGGTGCCGAGTCAGCCATCGAAACCCTGCGTTTGACCGAGTATGCGGCCACACAGGGCTACGACGTGGCCATCGTGCGCACGCCGCACTATTACAAGCGGCAGATGCAGCCGCTGAACATGCTCAGCTTCTACCGGTTTGTGGCCGACCGCTCGCCGCTGCCTGTCATCATCTACAATGCCCCGCACACAACCGGATACGACATTCCCGTCGAAGTCGTGGTTGAGCTGGCCGGGCACCCGAACGTGATCGGAATCAAGGAGTCGAGTGGCAGCCTCGATAAATTGCGCACGATCGCCGGGCGGACGCGCCACATCCACCGCGCCGCAACCGTTACCGAACGCTTCGAGCCAGTGACCGGACGAATGCTGAATGCAGGCACCAACAAGCCGGCAGCGGGCTTGTCGGGGACCCCGGCAGGCGCTGCGGAAGCTCCGAGGCTGCATTGGTTCCGGCTGAAGCTTTGGCTGCATCAGCCAGCCCAAGTGCCAAGCCGTCATCGACGGCCGTGCAGGTCATTGGCAAGTTGAGAACGCGGCAGAAGGATGTCGGCTTCCAGATCATGATCGGCAGCGCGCAGCAACTGCACGAGTCCTTGCAGGCGGGAGCCACCGGCGCGAGCTTGCCGTTCGCAGGCGCCGCTCCCGGCGCTTGTTTTGAAATCTACGCCGCCTTCAGGGACGGCGACACTCGCCTGGCCGAGCAAAAGCAGCAGCGGATTACGAAAGCAGCCGCGCGCATCGTGGGTGAATTGGGAATTCCCGGGCTGAAGCACGCCATGGATCTGAACGGCTACTACGGCGGCAACGGCAGGCTTCCCTTGCTGCCGCTGGATGCCGAGACGAAGCTGGAGATCGAACGGCTGATGGCCGACATCCGCAGTTAGAGGGAAGCCCAGCGAGCAGGGCTCGCCGGGGACCCGGGCGGCGGTTCCGCATAAGGATGTCTTATGCCGCACGCCGGGTCTTGCGATTCTTCTGCAATACCTTTGGAGAACGCGTGCCGCCGCTGGTGGCGCCGATGTTAGATGTCTCGGCAATCTCGCTGGTCTCGCCAGCTTCGATTACATCCTTTGCACGACGATTCATGGTGCGGCCCCTGCTGCCCGGTACGGGCTCGTCCACGCTCCGGTTCGCACTGAAGTCTCTGCCGCGATCATCCTACTGAAGTTCTTGGCCATATCCGCGCTCTCCTTTTGGTGGTTTGAAGTTTAGATGTTCAATTGGCCCGCTGGGAAGCCGTTTACACTGTCCATTTTGGTTTGGCGCTTGGGTCGGGTGCGCCGTCCGGGGTGCTGTTTCGGGACACCAGCAGCGGAGCAGGCCATCGATCATAAGCTTTTTTGCATCTGTTGATTCAGTTCGACTGGCCACGCGCACCCATTGGCGTACCCCGACGCTGGTGACCGCCGATCTGAATTTCGAATAACCCTTTGGCGAGGCCGTGAGTGCGTGCCGGCCCATATTTCCGAGCGAGAGGTGAAAGAGTCTTTCATGGCTACCCTGAGCAAACCGGAAACTGAAATCGAGCAGTTGATCAACTACCGCGTAGAATCCGGCGTTGCTGTAATCGAGATGAACGCGCCTCCAGCCAATACCTATAGCTACGAGATGAACCGGCAGCTTGACGACGCCATTCTGCGGGCACGAATGGATAACGACGTGTACGTCATGCTGCTGAAAGGCGCCGGCGAAAAATTCTTCTCCGCCGGGGCCGACATTCGCATGCTGAACAGCGTCGAGGCGACCTATAAGTATTATTTCTGCCTGCATGCGAACGAAACGCTGCTGCGGCTGGAACAGACGCCGAAGTTGGTGATCGCCGCGATTAATGGCCACTGCGTGGGCGGCGGAATGGAAATTGCCATGGCTTGCGATCTCCGCATTGCGCGCAAGGATGCCGGCAAAATGGGCCTGCCGGAGGTGAACCTCGGGGTGCTGCCGGGCACTGGAGGCACGCAGCGCCTGTCGCGCCTAGTTGGCAAGGCAAAGGCTATTGAACTGATGGTGATCGGCAACACCTACAGCTTCGAGGAAGGAAAAGAGCTGGGCGTAATCACCGACATTTTTCCGCGCGAAAACTTCATGCGCGAGGTGATGGAATACGCGCAGCAGTTCTGCCCGCCGAACAAAGCAGCCAAGGCCGTGGGCCGCATCAAACGTGCGGTGCAGAGCGGCTGGGAGATTCCGCTGGAGTCGGGCCTGGCGCTGGAGCGCGAAAACCAGCAGCTCCTGTTCCAGAGTGAGGACGCGAAGGAAGGCATTGCGGCTTATATCGAGAAGCGCCCGGCGAGTTTTAAAGCGCGCTAGCCCCAGCAACGGTGTCATTCTGAACGACCGCAGGGAGTGAAGAATCCCAGCAAGGCGCGAGGCTGAGGTGCAGCCGAAGGAATTTTATCGGAAAGCCCAGAACGGCGCGGGGTAGGACAAGTCCCAAGGGATGCTTCGCTGCGCTCAGCATGACAGCACAAAGGGCTGGTGCGCGGGTTGGCGTTGGCTGAATTTGGCGGCAAGGCGAGTGGACGGAGAACCAGCATGACTGCAAACGCAAAAATCGAAAGCTTCTCCGACTGGATCGGCATGTTTGACGACTGGCGCAAAGATATCGGCGTCAACCGCGACGAGATTGCCGGGTTCGGCTTCGACACGCTGTTCGGCTCGATCGAAACCAACGAAATCGAGTTTGGTCATTACAAGGGGCGGTCGAAGTGGGAGAGTCTGCGGCAGATCCCGACGCAACAGATCCGCGACGCGTTGCTGAACATGGTGGTCTACCAGGGCGACACGGAATTTGCCAGCGTCGAGCAGCAGCGATTCCTCTTCGAGGCCGCGCCCACCGACTACGATCGCAAGGCGCTCACGCGCGTCATGATCGAAGAAATGCGCCATGGCTGGCAGATGTGCGCTCTGCTGGTGGAGCACTTTGGCCATAGCGGCAAGGTGGAAGCTCAAAAACTGCTGGAGCGGCGCGCATTCCAGAACCAGCGGCTGCTGGGCTCCTTCAACGAGAACATTGACAACTGGCTGGATTTTTTCACGTACACCGATTTCGTCGATCGCGACGGAAAATTTCAGTTGCAGATGCTGAAGTACTCGGCGTTTGCTCCGCTGGGCCGCTCCATGTCTTACATGCTGCGCGAAGAGGCTTTTCACATGGGAACCGGCAACGACGGACTGAGGCGAGTGGTGCAGGCGGGAGTCATCCCGAGCTGGCTCATCCAGAAGTACCTGAATAAGTGGATTTCGACCTCCTACGACCTGTTCGGCACCGACCATTCCTCCAGTGCGCACTGGGCCTACGTGTGGGGAGTCAAAGGACGTTACGACGAACCGCGAAACCAGAGCTTACCCGATCTCGACGACATTAACGATTACAATCGGCACCTCTATCGCGACGAGGTGGCCGGCCTGATCGCGCGCTTGAACGCTTCTCTGGCGGCGGGCAATGAGCCGCTGTATGCGCCGGACATCAAGTTCCACCGCATGATCGGGCGCTGGAGTAAACAGAAGTTCCACGCCAAAACCGGCGAAGCGCTGGGCGATCGTGAATACGAAGAGCATGCGCGGGAGGTATTGCCCGGCCCGGACGACAGGAAACTGCTGCTCGACATTCTCTCCACCGAAAAGAAGTGGATCGTACCCAAGGAAGGAGGGCGCGACCCGCTGGCGACCATCAGCGAACCGCGCCGTTCGGCGATCAATCTTTAGCAAGTTGCCGAAGTGACGATCGGCTTTGGTTACACGCTAATTCGTATGCTGGGACACGCCAGGCTAGCGGGCGCGTCCTGGCCGTCCACCGCGCATAAGCACTGGCGAATCTCATCGCTGAGCGATGCGACAGAGATGCCTTGAAACGAGGCCGGGTAAGGGGCCAGCCGCTTGAGCGCAGCTTGCAGCATCGACCGGGCGCCGCTCAGGTTGTGGCGCCGGAGGTGGTGAAAGGCCGCCGCGAGTTGAATGAGGGCTTGCAGCAGCGTCTTCTCCGGTTCGGGCGCATGCAGCCACACGGCTTCCCAATGTTCGTGCGCGGCAAAGAATTCGCCTGCACGGTAGCATCGTAAGCCCTCGGCGAGCGCCCCTTGAGTCCAGTCAAGAATCATCGGCGATATTGCAGATGTCAGACGAAAGCCTTCAGATTCACTTTCCGAGTACCCGCATTGGGTTCATCAAGCCATTGGACTCTTCCCCCGAGCAGTCTTAAGTACACTGCCGGTGCGTACGACAGCTATAGTACTTCGGTAATATCGCATTTGGCGGGCGTTGTCATACACTAAATCAGCCCTCCCCAGGCTACCTCCCCAGGTTACCCTCCCCAGGATACCTTGCCATGAATTCGTGACGGTTTCACGATGTTTCAGGCGAGGTACACGTGTCCGCCAACCAGATAGGTCCTTTCGAAATCCTCCGAACTCTCGGACGCATTGACGAGAAAAGAGTCTTTAAGGCTGCCAGCCCCGCTGACGGGAAGGCTATCGCCATTCGGCCAATCCAGGGCGATGGCAAAAGGCTGCGCGCCTTGATCGATGCCGCGCGGCGAGCCCTAAAGCTGGAAAGTCCGAATATCGTTCAAGTGCAGGAGGTTACAGAGTCGGACGGCGGTTCGTATGTGATTACCGAGTACGTCGAAGGCAATGATCTACGCTCACTGTTGAAAAAGAATGCCGAGGTTTCCGTCTGGGACGCCACCGACATTGCCCGGCAGCTCTGTAGCGCCATCGATCACGCGCGTTTACGCCAGCTTGCACATCGAAATCTGACGCCCGCCAACATCATGATCGAGTGGGACGGCACAATCAAAGTAATGGATTACGAGACTCTGACCGAGCCGGGCGAAAGCTATCGCTCCGGCAGGAATCCCGAGGCTCTCCATTATGTATCGCCCGAGCAGGCAAGAGGAGAAGAGCCAGACTGGCGGTCGAATCTATTCAGCCTGGGAGCAATACTGTACGAACTTTTGACCGGGCAAAAAGCATTCCCTGGCGCGGATGCACGGGAGATTCTGGAAAATATCGTCAGCAATAATCCTAAGGCACCGCACCTGATCAAAGCGACATTGAGTCCCGGCCTGAGCGGCGTAATCATGAAGGCTCTCTCGAAGAAGCCGGATGGGCGCCACCAATCGGGGACTGAACTCATTCGCGATTTCGAGAATCACCGGAAGCCGGTTGCGGCGTCAGCGCCGGTGACTGCGAAACCTGACTTGAGACCCGCGAACTCCATTCAAGACTGGAAACCTGCGAACTCCGTTCAGGGCGTGAGACCTGAAACTGCGATCCAAGACTCAGAAGATCCGCTGAGATTCTCGCCTCCCATCGTTAGCACGAACGTAGTCAAGCCTGCTGCGGTGATTGCGCCTCGAACGCCGGTTTCGATCGGAATCAGGCCGCCCCAGAGCTTCCCTCCGCCGAGCGGCGCGAAACCTGCCGTCGAAATAGAGCCCGCGAGTTCAACAATTACACCCGCACCCGCAATCAGGCGGAATAACTCGTTGGAACCGATGGCCGCACGGCTGGTTTCTGAAGAACCTCCGGCGGAAGATTCCAGGAACTTGGTAACGGCCGTAAAACCGCGAATGAAAACGAGACGATCGCCGTTCGCGTTCGCGGCGAGCCACAAGGCGGTACTACTTTATGCAGCCGTGGGAGCGCTGCTGTTAATTGCCAGCTTCGGCCTCGGCCATGGAATTGGCGATGTTATTCGCGCTTACGTGCGTCCTTCGCAACCAACCGCTCCCGCCACTGAACAGCCGCAGCCAACGCCGGCGGCAGCGACCGGCGAGGAAGTGGCCACGGTTCCCGACGACACGCGAGGGCCTACTTCAGGGCGGCCGCGACTCGGCAAAAAGCGTAGCGCACCCGTCATCATGGCAGCGTCGCCGGCATTAATGGTCGGAGATCTCATCATCGATTCTTCTCCGCAGGGTGCAACCATCCAATTGGACGGCCAGGGCGCTTTATCTTTTCAAACGCCCTACACCGCAACCTCGCTGAGCGTCGGCCACCATACGGTAGGGCTGAG
Organism: uncultured Acidobacteriota bacterium; assembly: GCA_963842345.1. Taxonomy (GTDB): domain Bacteria; phylum Acidobacteriota; class Terriglobia; order Terriglobales; family Acidobacteriaceae; genus CAWBRT01. The sequence goes on along the minus strand of CAWJGD010000005.1, from coordinate 26,372 downwards.
CAAGCCCGGGTACGCGACAGAATCGCGAACGATTGAAATAGCAGCGGGGCAGAAGTCCCGTCTGATGATCGCATTGACCGAGCTGGGGGCGACAGTGTCCATCGCCAGCGATCCTCCGGGGGCGGCAGTTTTCATTGATGGACAAGATTCGGGAAGGACGACCCCAGTCGCCGTGGTTCTCAAGAAGGGAAGTCACACTCTTAATTTGCGGAAAGTGGGATATTTGCAGGCGGCCGCCAAGGTAGAGCTCACAGCCGGGCAGTCGTTTCAGTACGCGCCGCATCTGTTGCCGGCGGGCAACGAGGAGGAAATTAAAGCGGTCGGGAAACTCAGCCGCGTGCTGGGCCGTCATTCACACAGCAGCATGGCGCTGCTGCAGATTCGAACCAACCCGAAAGGAGCGCGGATCATCGTTAACCAGCGCGTGATGGATAAGACCACGCCCGCCGAATTCTCTGTCCCCGAAGGCTCATACGAAATCGGGCTTGCGCTGGATGGTTATAGCCGCGTCGAGCGCACGATTAGTGTGGTCGCGGGGTCAACCTTCGCCGTCGACGAGCAATTGCAGAAGTGACGGCCACCGGGTCTAGGGTCTGGCCTAGAACTGGTTGCATAAATACCTTTTGGAAGTACCGCCAATTCCCTCAGGGGCTAAAGCCCGCGCCCCTTCAAAGAAATAACCACACTAGCTCAGCTTCACCAAGCGTCTCCACTTCGCATGCAGCCAGATCAACACTCCAAGGGCGCAAATCTCCAGGGGGCCAGGCGGGAAGAGGTCCAACCGGAAGACGCCCGAAGAGTCACTGATGGCGGCGTGAGCAGCCGCAATGATTCCCGCAACGACGATGAGCGTGGACATGCGCTCCTGGATTTCGATTGGCAGCCGGCGGCCCTGCTTCAGCGATGGAGTTTGCCGCACTGGAGCATAAGCGACGCTATGAAAATCAGAGTAGCCTTCGCGCTCCGCCGGCCACAAATCCTTTTCAGTACGCATTCTTCTCGATGCACTTCGCGGATTCGTTTTCTTGAAGAACATGACAGGCACCATCCGGCGCAATTCTAGGCCATCGAGAGCCGTCGCGCCGAATTACGTCAGTGCCACGCTCCGGCGGGCAGTTGTGCGCTGAACTTTCGGAATATTGGCAGCAAAAAGTGCGGCATCCGCCGTTGACCGTGCGGTGCGGCGTCTACTCCATCCAGTCGAGAATGACCTTGCCGCTGTTTCCCGACATCATGACAGCGAACGCTTCTTCGTACTGCTCTACGGGAAAGCGGTGGGTAATGATGGGAGACAGATTGAGTCCACTTTGCAGCATGGCGGCCATCTTGTACCAGGTTTCAAACATTTCCCGCCCATAGATCCCCTTGATGAGCAGTCCCTTGAAGATGACCTGATTCCAGTCAATGATCGTATTCGAGGGTGGAATGCCCAAAAGCGCGACCCGGCTGCCGTGATTCATGTGTTCGAGCATGTTGCAAAATGCGCTCGGCGCTCCCGACATTTCCAAACCCACATCGAAGCCCTCTGTCATGTGCAGATCGCGCATAACGTCGCGGAGATTTTCATGCGAGATGTTGATGGCCCGGGTGGCTCCCATTTTTCTTGCCAGATCGAGGCGATAGTCGTTGATGTCGGTAACCACGACATTGCGCGCGCCGACGTGTTGCGCAACCGCAGCAGCCATAACGCCGATTGGGCCGGCTCCGGTGATCAGCACATCCTCGCCGACCAGGTCGAACGATAGCGCCGTGTGCGTGGCGTTGCCGAAGGGGTCGAAGATCGCCGCAAGATCGTCGGGAATGCCGCCCGGAATCTTGAAGGCGTTGAACGCCGGGATGGCCAGGTATTCGGCAAAAGCGCCTTCGCGGTTGACCCCTACGCCAACCGTGTTGCGGCAGAGGTGACGCCGGCCGGCGCGGCAATTGCGGCAGGAGCCGCAGGTGATGTGGCCCTCTCCAGACACCCGGTCGCCAACCTGGAAGCCGCGCACCTCCTGCCCTAATCCGACAATCTCGCCGACGTACTCATGTCCTACGTGCATGGGCACGGGAATGGTCTTCTGCGCCCACTCGTTCCACTTCCAGATGTGAATGTCGGTGCCGCAGATGGCGGTCTTCTTGATCTTGATTAAAACGTCGTTATGGCCTACATCCGGCTTCTTTACACGAGTGAGCGTCAGCCCCGGGCTGCGCTCAAGTTTTACCAGTGCTTTCATCTGTCATTCGCCTCGAACCTGTTGTGGTTCAGCAAGCTTGCCCGTCTCAGGAAATCGTAACCAAGATAGATTGCGGCCACGCGCTCGCGCCACTCTGATTTATACACCCGCGGCAGCCTCGCGAACGCGATCGAAACGGCTTCTAAACGCGATTGCGGGGCATTCTGGATGAGAAAATCCGGGATGCCCGCGCCGCTATGCGAACCTCGTGACGGCGGAACCTTCAGGCCGTGCATTGAGCGGGTAGAGCCTACTAAAGCAAATTCCACAATAGGTATACCCTCAATATCACCGCCGGGCTTGAAAGCCCGGCTTCTTCACGGGGTATACCTTCCGCGAATCCGGTCCAGCGCGACGATCCAAATTTTCTTTTGCAAGAATTTGTATTGAGCGCGTTCTAAAGTTAGAGGAGAAAAGAAACCTTTTGGGCTCTTCCAGCAATTAAATTTCTGTCGTTACCAGGGTAATTTGCGTGGTTAGGCGCGGGATACTAACGTCTTTCTCAAATAAGGGGGAACTATGAAGAAGGTAATTGTGGCAACAGTCGCGTTTGGTCTTCTCCTTTCATCCATGACGGCGATGGCAAAGAAGAAGAAGGACAACCAGGCGATGCAGGACGCCAAGGAGGCACAGCAATACGGTGGTGCCAAATTTGACGGTAGCAAGGTCAATACCAGCACCGCTGTACCGGTCGGGAACGGAAAGGCTGCGCCGGACTTGGGGGCATTGAATAAGGCTGAAAAGGGTCGGCAGAAGGGTGCCGGCGTTGACGGCCCGAAGCACGCTGTGCCGTCGCCAATAATCAAGGCTACGCCGCCCAAACAGGCACCAGCGGCCAAAGCGGCCCCGGTGAAAGCGGCCACGGCAACCAAACCGCCGCCCAAGAAGTAGCAGAATGCCGATTGCCAAGACGCGGAGCCGCGAGCCGTGCCGACTTTGTCCTTGACACAGCCTTCGTCCTTATAGACGCCTTCACGCCTGTTTGCGGGGACGTGGTCCCGTTTCGGGCCAAACAAGTGAGAATGTCTGCTATCACCAAATAACTGGAAATCGAGCGGCTTTCGGCGCCGGTGATCGCCTGGCAGATGCTTTTGCGCTCTACCTCTGTGCTCCTTTTAGTTGGCCGCACGGCTCCAGCGCTGGTATCCTCAGCATCGCATAGAGCACATCGCACGATGACGCGACCAACGCGGAGGAGGATCCGTGAATTCTTCGCCAATAGAACTCGTCCGAGTCTTATTCGTGGATGATGAACCGTCTATTCGGGAGACCTGCCCGGCGCTACTGCGGAAGCACAACTTCGACGTAACAAGCGTCGGCACGGTAGCAGACGCATTGGCTGAAATTAAGTCTGCTCAGTTCGATGTTCTCATTACAGACATGAACATCGGCCAGCCCGGCGATGGGTACACGGTTGTGAAAGCGATGCGCAGGGCGCAACCGAATTGTGTGACTCTCGTCTTAACCGGGCATCCCGCCGCTGAAACTGCTTTGCTGGCCTTCCGGTACCAAGTCGATGATGACCTCGTCGATGGCATCGTCAGCAAGGGGGAAGGGCCGGAGATTCTCTTGGCGAAGGTAGATCACTTGATCGCTCGAAAAGCCAGCCGCATTTCCAGAGAAGAGCCACCCTCCAGTGAAGCGTAGCGAGTGCAGTTGATTCTGCGGGTGCCCCATACAAACTTCTTTTGCTTGTGTGGGGTAGTTGCTACTTGTGCAGGAAACTGCCCCCACTCAAGCCAACGGCAGGCTTGAATGGGCCACCCAACGTATAGGTGGTACCCCTTCTCGCCAGTAACAGCCAGAGCTGCCCCGCACCGATCCAGCGGCGCAAACGGTTCTTGCTGGAAAACGACATTCGGTAGCAAACTGTAACCGTCGGCTGAGTGCGCGGGCGTAACTCGCTGGGAAGCGGGTTTCGGCCGTGGTTAGTTTCATGAAGGCTTTGCTCAGGAGGGTAACAGATGAAGGTAGGCCTGGCCGGGTTCGGCAATGTCGGCAAGGAATTGACTCGACGCCTGATCGCCGGGGCGTTGCGCGAAGTGGAACTGGTTGCCGTCTGCGCGCGGGACCTCGAGAAGGCGAAGGCAGAGGCGCAAAGCTTCACGCCGCCGCCACGGGTTGTCGACCTCAAAGATTTGCCCGCGCTCTGCGACGTGGTTATCGAATGTGCGACGGCGGACAGCTTCCCGCAGATTGCTCGCGCGGTGCTCGGCGCAGGCAAGTTCCTTATATGCATTAGCGCCGCCGGAGTGCCGAACTGTCCGGAGCTATTGGAGCTGGCGCGAGCGCATGGCGGGCGAGTGCGTGTAGCTTCCGGCACCATGCCGGGTCTCGATATCATTCGCTGTGCCGCGGAGGGAACGATCCGTTCGGTGCGTCTGGAGACGCGCGTCAAACCCGAATCCATGGCGCGCGAGCGCTACGTTCTGGATCGCGGCTTCGATTTTGCAAATCATCCGCCAAGTAAGCCCGTGAAGGTTTTTGAAGGGACGGCCGGCGAGGCGGCGGCATCTTTTCCGCGTCACTTCAATGTGGCGGTTTCGCTGAGCTTGGCCGGTATAGGGTTCGAGCGGACGAGCGTCGAAGTCTGGGTGGACCCCGGGGTGCCGGGCGCAATCCATCATGTCGAACTGGATGGAGAGGAAGTCAGCCTGTCGATGACGAGCCGCAATCGGCCGTCGGCGAACCCGCGAACCTCGCGCATCGTGGCGCTCAGCATCATCGCGGCATTGCGCTCCTTGAACGCTCCGCTGACGGTCGGCTCCTTAGCGGGTTGCTTTTTGAGCAGCCTCCCAGGCCACCGGATTCACTACTCCGCCCCACCAAGCGCAACTCGTGAGCTCTTCTGAGAGGTGGTGCGCCCAAGCGGATGGGCAGCACTGCTATCGCCAACGGCGCCCTCGGCGACGCGTACCGGGGACCCCGGATCTCCAATGTTGATCGGGGGTTACCACGCAGGCAATATTCAGCTTCTGCTTGGGCCAACTCAGGCCGGGAAAACTGCTTCTTATAGGTACGGCCCGACTCGGAGTAGTAGCCAGTGGAACTGAATGGTCGTTGGGCCGGTATTGCTTCCGCCAATACTTACCCTGCGAGGCCGTCCCATGGTTCTGCAGAAGCCTTCGATGTTGCTGGTGGCAGCGGTAGCCGGTATAGCGCTTTTCTTCAGTGCATGCGGTAAGGGGGGAAGCAGCAGCGGCAGCATTTCTACACCTTCCGAAACCACGTCTTCCGGTACCACATCTCCGGTGACCACGCCGCCGGTGACCACGCCAGCTCCGGTAACTAGCCCAGTTCCCACGGTCACGCTGAGCGCGTCATCGCAATCCATCGTGTCTGGCCAGCCGGTGACTCTCTCGTGGTCCTCGACCGATGCGACTTCGGTGACAATCACTCCCACGGTTGGAAGCCAGGGACCTAGCGGCACTTTTCAGACCCCAGCACTCACTGCAAACACCACCTATACGGCAACGGCAACCGGCAGCGGAGGCACCTCAACGCCCGCTGCGGTCACCGTGACGGTGACCCCGCAGCCTCCGCCCGCAGTGGGAGTTTACACACACAAGTACGACAACACTCGCCAGGGCGCGAACGTGTCGGAAACGATTCTCACGCCAACCAACGTCAATTCCACGACCTTTGGAAAGCTGTTTACTCTGACTGTGGATGGCTACATTTTCGGACAGCCGCTTTACGTGCCCAACCTGACCATTAACGGCGCAGTGCACAATGTGGTCTACGTTGCCACGGCGCACGACAGCGTCTACGCGTTTGATGCGGACGGCGCATCCACCACGCCCTTGTGGAAGGTCAGCTTCCTGGTTAACGGCGCGACCACGGTACCGCAGGGCGATGTGGGCAGCACGATCTTCCCCGAAATTGGCATTACCTCCACTCCGGTGATCGACCCTGTCGACGTCCACTATCTATGTGGTCGCGGAGACGAAAGAGAACGGCAATTATTTCCATCGGCTGCACGCGCTGGATTTGACTACGGGCGCCGAGAAATCCGGCAGTCCGGTTACCATCCAGGCGTCCGTGCAGGCACCGGTAATGCTCAGTCAAGGCAACATAGCATTCAGGTCAGCGCTTCATCTGCAGCGACCGGCGTTGACGCTTTATCAGGGACTGGTGCTCGTCGGTTTTGGGTCGCAGGGAGACAACTGCATAGACAACAATACGATTTGCTGGCATGGCTGGATGCTGGCCTACGACGCCGCAACCCTGAAACAGACGTGGCAGTTCAATGTAACTCCCAACGGCACGGACGGGGCCATCTGGATGGCTGGCGGCGGCTTCGCAGTCGACGCGCAAGGCGGCATCTATTTCATCTCGGCTAACGGCACGTTCGGCACTGGAGCAGACTACGGCGACAGCTTTGTCCGCATGAACAGTGCCGGGCAGGTGGTTGACTACTTCACGCCGGACACCCAATCGACACTCGATCCAAAACGATGGCGATCTGGGCGCCGGCGGGGCGATGATCCTGCCCGACCAGCCCGGGCTGGCGCATCCGCACCTCATCGTAGGCGCCGGGAAAGATACGAACATCTACCTGGTCGACCGCGATAACATGGGCAAATTCGAAACGGACGGCAATAACAATAACCAGATCGTGCAGGAGCTGCAAGCGAGCGCTTGGCGGAGAGTCGCGCTCCCAGCCGGCATACTGGAACGGCTTTGTTTACTTCTCGGCCTTTGGCGATCCCGTAAAGGCCTATACGATCAGCAACGGGCTGCTATCGACGACTCCGGTGTCGAAGACCCCGGTGACATCTGGGCTTGAGTGCGATGACTATCCGCCCCGCGTGTTCATTGTCTACGCCAAGTCCTATCGTCAGCGCCAACGGAACCACGAATGGAATCCTGTGGCTCGTGTTCAGCCTGGGAAAAGTGAACAATGGGACCGGAACCCTTTACGCCTACGATGCCAAGAACCTCACCCGCGAGTTATACAACTCAACACAGGCGGGCAGTCGCGACACGGTGGGCTCAGCTTCGAAATTTACTCCGGTCACGGTGGTCAACGGCAAGGTCTACGTGGCGGCAGTGAATCAACTGCTGATCTATGGACTGCTGACTTAGCCCCGATTCGCGAAAGGTGTATTCAGGAAAGCCGGGCTTTTGCCCGGCTTTGATATTTTCGGATGCATCGATTCCGAGCCGCTCCGGAGCCCGCCGCCTTTTCGCCAACCCAGCCGGCGACATCCCATGCAGCTTCGGCAGGTCTCGATGAGCCAACGCCGATCGCTCCCCCGAGGTCCGTCAACAGCAGCTTCCGTTTATAAACTCTTTACGAAGGTTTTATTCGGAGTTTAGTTTCATTTCAGTCTAATCGGGTGTGAGGTTGAGTGGCGCCGGCAAGGTGAACGCGCCCCCATCCGGGAGGCTGAAATGACAGCGATGGTAATCTTCATGGGTTTGTGCGTGCTGGGTATGCTGTTTCTTTTGCGTGTACTTTTCGCGTGGTTCAAAGAATCCACGGTGAGCGGCAGCTACCTGGTGAAGATGGGAGAACGGCAGAAGTATGACGTCCGAGTCGTATTCGAGCGCTGCCGCGGCCACCGGCCAGGCCTCAGTGCATGCGGCGTAAGTGGGGAGTCGCTCTGGAGTGGCGGCAAGACCGGCGCGCAGCAAGAAGGCGCGCAGCAAGAAAAGGTTGATCGAGTATGTCAGTCCAGGAAGTATCAGCGGAACAGTTTGCCAAGTTGTTTCATCACTATCACGAGGCGCTGGCGCCTGATTTCGGCTGTGCGAACGGATCGCATCCGAATGCGTGGAGCGAAGTTCCGGCCAGCGAGAGGCGTCGAATGGTTACCGCGGCACGGTTGGCGCTGCTGGAATTGGCATCCAGCACGGACACGGATGAGGAGAACGGCCGGAAACGCTATTTCGCCAAGCCGGGACAAGCGGAGTGGGGCTGCTGATGCCTACGGCGCTATAAGGTGGAGGGCTCATGGGCAGTGCTGACAGGGTGAAGCGATTTGTGTTGCGAGTGCGTGATAAAGTGCGCGCGGGCACGCGTGCTCCTCGCGCGAGCGACGTCGAAACGATCGCCGCGGGAGACTTTAGAATCGATCTCGAAAATCGCACTGCCACCTTGCGCGGCCGACCGCTGCAATTGACCGGAGAAGAGTTCGACCTGCTGATGTTCCTTATCGACCACCCAAGGAAGCTGGTGACTCAACAGACGCGGCTGGCGACGAACTGGGCCGGACACGGATTGCGGCAAACTGAGTTTCTCCGCGTTCTGTTGTCTCTCCGCAAGAAACTGGACTCCGAGAGTTCCAGTCAGCACTACATCCGCACCGAACCATGGGTGCTCTATCGATTCGATCCGGGCGCTTCGCAAGCACTATAGTCGCGGACTGCCTATATCAGTAAGCAGCCAGCCACAAATCCTAGCCATACATCGCGAATCCAACGCGGAAGTCGGAGGCGAGGAATCTATGTATTATCGGCGCAGGAAAAATACATAGATCCTTCGCTCCCCCACCCCAACGACGGCAAAAACGACCGTCGCCGGGGCCCCGGCTCGCTCAGGATGACACCCGAAAAAAGGCAATCAGTCGCCTTTAAATAACGATTCCATTTGTTTGACGCAGCCTGCTAGGGTGCGGATTTGGAGTGCCCGCTTGGGAGATCGCCGCCCGCGCCGCCGTGGGGATTGGGAGCAACGCCCGGAGACATGTTCATCCCACCGTGCGGACTTGAGCCGCTTGCAGGCGGCATTGCCGTGCCGCCATGCGGACTGGCTCCGCCCATCGAGCTTCCGCCCATCGAGCCGGGGGCTATGCAGGTGACCCGGCCACTCTGCGCAATGCGCAGCTCGGAAGGACACGGCGCGGCCATGAGTTCGGCTGCGGTTCCGGACGGGGCTTTCTCGGGCTGCTCCTGCTGCACGGAGAATAGCTTCCCATCGGAATTGCCGGCCAGAGCTACGATCAGTCCCGGCAACTCGTACGCCACATAAAACGCTTGTTTCTTCTTCGCCGCACCCATGGCGCAATTGCCGGCGGCCTCCAACTGCTCCGGCTTTTCCTGCGCTTGCGGCTTGAGACGGCCGCAATCGGTCGCTCCGCTTCCGGCGAGTTCCTGCAACTTGCGCTGTAATGCGTCGCCGGAGGTCGCGGACGAGACGGCTGGAGTTGGGGATTTATCGCAGCCCGGCAACAGCAGGGCGACAATGACGAACCCGATAAGAGCTTTCTGCATAGCGATCTAATTGTAAATGAATGCCGCCGGCTAGCGCGGTTCCAGAGTAGGTCAGGCTGAACGGCTATGCGGACCCTGCCGCGTGGCCGCGCGCGGCCAGCGCTGCAGGCTCGACGGGAACAACCACGGAGAACACCGTTCCTCTGCGAATTCCCTCGGTGCTGGAGCGGACGCGGATGGTGCCGCCATGATTGTCGATGATCTGCTTGCTTACCCAAAGGCCGAGACCTGTCCCTACCGCGCCCTTAGTCGTGAAGAACGGTTCGAATAAGTGGGGAAGAGCATCGGCGGAGATGCCTTTGCCGTCATCGGCGACGGTCACTCGAACGTAGGGACGGCCATTGCTTGAAAACGCGCTTCTGGAAATCCGCAGCTTGATGGTGCCATTGTCCTCGATTGCGTCCAAGCTGTTTGCCACCAGATTGGAAAAGACCTGCCGCAACTCGCCGCCTACTCCGGTGATTTGTATTTCCTCATGCCATTGCCTTTCGACGGTGGCCAGCTTCGCCTTGACCTTGCTCTTCAGCAGGTCGATGGCGGAATCGAGCACCGCGTTCACCGATAGCACCGCCGGGGCGTTGGATTCGCGATAAAATCCCAGCGACTGCCGCGTAATGTGGGCGATGCGCTGCAACTCTCCCTCGGCGATATCCAAGTACTGACGCGACGCCTCAGCCTCGGCGCCCTTGGCAATGAACAGAGCGTTCATAACCGCCTCGAGCGGGTTGTTGATTTCGTGCGCGATGGTCGCCGCCATGCGGCCAACCGAGGCAAGCTTTTCGCTGCGGATGAGTGCCTGCTCAGCCTGCTTCTTGGCGGTGATGTCGGTAACGGTGATCACCGCCATCACGACCTTGCCGCTGGCGTCACGGACCGGCATGCCATTGACGCTGGTGATCACTTCCCGACCGGTATCCGCGCGCCGTATGCGCAACTCGCGTTGCACAACCGTCTCGCCTCGCAAAGCCAGCGATACCGGCCACTCCTCCTTCGGAAGCAATCTGCCGTTCAGGTCATGCCGTTGCAGCAGCGAAGCTACCTTCTCGGCGGCGTCCGGCGATGAGTCAGGCTCGAAGCCGTAGATGCGAAAAAAGGCGGGGTTGGCGAGCGGGCGTTTGCCGTCGGGGGTGATGACGAACATGCCTTCGCTCATGCTGTCGATGGTGGCGCGGAGCTGCGCCAGGGCTTTTTCCGCCAACTCCTTGGCTGCGACCAGTTCCTGTTCAGCGCGCTTGCGCTCCGTAATATCCATCACGATGCCGGTATAGCTGCTCGGATAGCCGCCGGAGTCGTAGAGCGGCCGGCCTCGCACCATCAACCAGCGGACGCCGCCACCGGCTTCCGGCACGCGGTATTCCACATTGATCTCGGTCGCCTTGCCGGCAGCCGTGTCCACAACGCGCCGGGTCATGTCGCGATCGTCCGGGTGGATCGCCAAAAGCCAGTTCTCGTAAGAAGGCTCAAGGCTATGCGGCTCAAGACCAAACAATCTCCAGACTTCGTAAGACCATTTGATCGGTGTTGCTCCGCAAATCCCATTCCCAGGTGCCGGATTTGGCGGCATCCAGTGCGAGCCGCAAGCGTGCCTCGTTGGAGCGCAAGGCTTCTTCCGCCCTGCTCCGGTAAAAAGCCTCGACGATGGCGGGACCCAAAGCTTCCAGCGACTGAAGTTCCTGCGCACGGTAGCCACCCTCGCGATTTGCCACGGCGATCATGCCAATGACCTTGCCGACATGGGTCAGCGGCACACCCAGGAACGCGGTCAAATGTGGATGGCCTTCAGGCGTGCCGATACTGCTGGGGTGCGCCGCCGGCTCGTTGCTGAAAAATCCCTTGCCGTCCGAGCAGCACCCGGCCATAGAGCCCCTGGGCTTTAAAGTCGCTTGGCGGTCTGCGATGCCCCGCCTTGTCGCGCGTCGCGCAAAGCTCCCAGCCGGGATCGCTGATGGCGATATCGTGCAGCAAACCGTTTGGGCCGATCTCTGCGATGAATCCGAATTTGCTGCCGGTGATCTGCTGCGCTACTGCCAGGCAGGTCATCCCAAGCTCTTCGTCCGTGTCACATTTCAGCGCCTGCTCCAGGATCGTATTGATTCCCCCCAATACCGCATTGCGCTGGTCGAGCTCCGCGTTGAAGCGCAGCAATTCCTCGGCTTGGTGGCGTGCGGCTTGCGCGTGCGCGCGCTCCGCCACATGCTGCTGGAGAAGGCCGGATGCCCTGACCAACGATGCGGCGACTTCATTCGTTTCCTTCATCTCGAGGTCGCCGACGGTGATCGGTTCGCCGCGTCCCAGCGCCAAGGCCGGAGCGATCAGCCCCCCGATAGACCACGTAATGCTCCGTGCCAGCAGCAGCGCCAGGTAAAGGCCGATGATCGATAGCAGAGCCGTCGCGGCAATCACCCACCGTAACCATTGCCAGAGTTCGGCCGTTATGATTGCCTTGGGAACGCCAATCCCCACTGTCCAGCCCGATACCGCCGACCGGCTGAACGCGTCGATCATCTTGACGCCTTTGATGTTGGTGACCTCCGCCGTTCCCTCCGTGGTCTTCATCATACGTTGCGCAAGGCCAGGCGACACATGCTTTCCGACAAACTCCTCCGGGTGGGGCGTACGCGCAACAATCATCTGATTGTTGTCGATAATCACCCCGACCCATTCGGCGGGAAGGTGCTGTTGGGAAAGAACCGTCGCGAGGTGATCGGCAGGAACAGTCATAAACAGGCCGTAAGCCACTCGACCGTCTCGGAACACTGGCATATCCACGCCAATAAGAGGCCGGCCTGTCACTGCTCCCCGGAACAGGTTGGAGATGCTTGGCCTGCCGGTCTCAAATACCCTCCGCGTAGCGGGATCGTTGCGTTTGGGAAGCGGTGCGCCAAATGGCAGAAAGGAATTGACGAGTTGCTGGCCCGAGGAGTCCGCCAGAATGATGTCGGCCGCGGGATACTGCTGTATGACCGCCTGGGTTTGACCGTGAAAGGCAGCCATATTTCCGGAGGCGAGCGAAGGCGAGGTGGCAAGCACGTGCAGGCTGGCCTGCATGTTCGCCAATTCCCGGTCAACCACCAGGGCGAGAGCCCGCGCCGTGTCCTGCATGTGGCGCTCCACCAGCGCCCGTTTACTCTGATAGGAGTAGTAGACGAGGAAGCCGGCAGCCAGCCACACCGGCAGCACACAGGCTAAAACCAGGCAGGCAAGCCGGAAGCGGATAGTCAGACGACCGCCGCTTGCCTGCATCGGCGTTGCGCCCGGTATCGGAGGTCCGATTCGCGGAGCCACTTGCCTCGTGCACGTCGCTGACCTGCTCGCTTTGGATAACTTCGATACCTGCCACGCAAGCTCTTTTGCGGGATGACGGCAGCCGAGTACTTGCCGCGCCCTTTAAGAAAGTGCGGTGAGTGTAAGGCAAAGACACGAGGGCAAGCTGTGATGGCAGTCACAATCCGGTCTCTGAAAGCGGGTACAAAACTAACCCCAATAGATTGAACTAAAAAGAGTTCTTGCCGTGCCGCTTTTACGCAAGCTGGCCATCATGGGTATGAGGAACGATGGACTTGGCGGGCTTCGACGAGGTAGCTGAGATCCCGAGTGCCTTCCCGGACCCCGCTGCCTTGCTCGTTCTTTATTCCGTTTTCGCCTCGTCCTGACTCCTGACCGGATGCGTCGTGCCGACCGCTTCCGGCTACTCACTACGCGCCTGAACTCATCGATGTTGAAGCCGTCCGCAGCTTCCACAATCCGTGTCCCGTTTTGGAGTGTGCGGCGAGTGCAATCTATTTCGGAAATGACCACTGCGACAAAACCGATAAGTGTGTTGCTGCTGCCTTTTCGCCATGCTGTGATGAAGGGGCAGAGCAGATTTTTGAAGCTGGAGGCCTCGATGTCTGAACGAGAGGGTGCGATGCTGTCAGCGCTGCAAGCGTTCGCGATCGACCGCAGTTCGCTGGAGCCGGAAATTTGGCATTCCATTGCCGACGAAGCGATTGCCGGCAGCGCGCCGGCACAATACATGGTGGCGGTCGCACTTGAAGACCTGGGCAACATGGCGCAGGCACGAGAATGGTTCGAACTCTCCGCGGCGCAAGGGCACGCGCCTGCGCTCGCCAAGCTGGCAAGTTATGATGTTGCATCATAAGCGCCGGCGCAAAATTAGACCGCAGTACACCGGGGAAGACGGCAATATTAGGCGTTTCCCTGAGCGTGGCCAAGGAACACGCCTGAGAGTTAGCAGCGTAGCAATAGACCGGCAATATTAGTCCGACTCACAATTGGCGATGAGAGAACCACCGCTTCTTGCTCCGGCGTAATCCTGCTTGCACCGCCGACAACGGCTGTTGCGACGATCCGCAGTTACCGCATGCATTCTGCTGCTCGCAAAGGCACCACCATCGCCTGTTTCGGCTGATCTCAGGGTGCACCGGAAGGGTGTATTGGTATGCAATGAGAGTGCATCAGGGAGTTCGTTTGCATGCGCTTGCTCGCACCCAAAAGAAGGCGAAACAGTTCGTCCGCTACGTTCCGGCCAGGGAGCAATTGGCATAGCCGGAAGCTTTTTGCGATCCATCTTCGCTGAAAGTTAACACTTTCAAGCCCCCTCGTATTCACGCTGAAACCCCGGAATATAAAGGGTAAACGGTAAAACGTAACTCGAGGCAAAGCTTACTTTCGGGAGGTGTCTTAGGGTGTGCCTGCCAAGACAAAATGAGGTCTTTGTGCTATTGACCAATGCAGCTCCGATTTATAGTCTTGGAGGCTTAAACAGCATGCACTTGCTTTGTTTTCGGTAAGCAGCCGTCTAAAGTACGGGCTCTCTGCCACGGAGAAGCTTACGAACCGTAGTATTGGACTTGACGCCAAACGAACGATGTCAGGCTCACGCTTGCGTCAGCCCCTGAGACTCACAATTGCATTGCTTTCATTGCTCGTGCCATTATCACCGTTCCTCTTGCCACGGCTCCGAAGGCGGTCATCGGCCCATCGGCGCCTTTTGTGTTTGATCAGATCCGGCCGATGATGCCGGGATTTATCCAGCGCTTTATGCCGGCGTCCGAATAACGCGGAACGGAAAGATTGTGCGTCGCCACGATTCCGCGCGGCATGTGCAAGGAGGTATACAACGAACACTGCAGACTCATCGCGAAGTGAAAGCTTGCGCATTGCGTGGCCCCCTCCTTCAAGCGAGCCCGTGGAATTGAGCATCGTGATGCCCTGCCTGAACGAGGCGGAGACGTTGGTATCCTGCATCCGGAAAGCACAAAACTATCTTTGCCGGTCGGGAGTGAGCGGCGAGATCGTCATCGGCGATAACGGCTCGACCGACGGTTCGCAACAGATTGCAACCGAACTCGGAGCCCGCGTGGTTCCTATCCCGGTTCGCGGCTACGGCGCCGCGCTGCACGGAGCGATCACTGCCGCGCGCGGACGGTATTGCATCATGGGCGACTCGGATGACAGCTATGACTTCGAAAACCTCGACGGCTTTGTTGAGAAGCTGCGCGAGGGATACGACGTTGTCATGGGGAACAGGTTCAAAGGTGGCATCGAACCGGGCGCGATGCCGTGGAAGAACCGTTACATCGGCAACCCCATTCTTTCAACAATTGGGAAAATCTTCTTTCGCGCTGAGGTGGGAGATTTCCACTGCGGTATCCGCGGGTTCTCGAAGAACGCCTTTGAGTCGATGGACCTAAGAACCACCGGGATGGAATTCGCCTCCGAGATGGTGATCAAGGCCAAACTCAAGGGGCTGAAGATGACCGAAGTGCCCGCCGTTCTCAGTCCCGACGGCCGCTCGCGTCCTCCGCACCTGCTGCCCTATCGCGATGGCTGGCGGCATCTCCGCTTCATGCTACTGCATAGCCCGCGCTGGCTCTTCCTGTATCCGGGAGCTTTTTTTATTTTGCTAGGACTGGCCGGATGCGCTTGGCTGCTGCCGGGGCCGCGGGTCGTCCATGGCATCGGATTCGACGTGCATACGCTTTTGTATGCATTCATTTCCGTGCTGCTGGGCTTTCAATTTGTTGCCTTCGCCGTGTTCACCAAGGTTTTCGCCATCTCTGAAGGATTGCTGCCCGAGGATCCGCGCCTGAACCGCGCCTTCCACTACATCACGCTGGAGACCGGCCTCGTTGTCGGCGGACTATTGATAGCGTTTGGGATCGGCGGATCGATCTTTGCCGTAACAGGCTGGGCCAAAGCGAGTTTCCCCGCCTTAGACCCGGGCATATGCTGCGCATCGTCATGCCGTCCGTCTTTTCGCTGACCTTGGGCGTACAGATTGTCTGCAGCAGCTTCTTCCTGAGCATTCTCGGACTGCGGCGAAAGTGAAACGGATTATAGGCGAGGCAAAGTGGACGTAAACGCTCAATACAATCTTGCTGCGCCAGACTCGCTCCCTATCAAGATAGCCGCCCACCAGCGACGCAGGATGTTTGATATCTTCCTTTCTACGACCGGGATTGAGCAGCAGGATACGGTGCTCGACCTCGGAGTCACAAGCGACCGGACTTATAGTCATTCTAATTACCTCGTGCACTGGTATCCCCACAAAGACCGGATTACCGCAAGCGGCAAGGATGACGCAATGTTTCTCGAGGAGATGTATCCCGGAGTAAGGTTTGTGTTTGCCGACGGCCGTAATCTCCCGTTTGCGGATAGGGAATTCGACTACGTTCATTCGAGCGCGGTTCTGGAGCATGTTGGCAGCCGAGGAAAGCAGGCGGATTTCCTCCGAGAGGCGTGGCGTGTGGCAGGTAAGGGATTATTTGTAACCACACCAAACCGGTGGTTCCCGGTCGAGTTCCACACCGTGATGCCCTTCGCCCATTGGCTTCCGGCAGCCGCTTTCCGGAAATTATGCAAGATCAGGGATTTGGAATTCTTTGCCTCTGAAGACAACTTGAACCTGCTTTCCGCCTCGCAGTTGGGGCGACTCGCCAAAGAGGCAGGAGTGCAAAACTTCAAGGTGACATCTGTGACACTGGCTGGCTGGCCGTCCAATTTGCTGCTTTTGGCCAAACGATCAACATGAATGGGCCTCTGCGCAAGTCAGATTCGCATGCGTGGCTACCGGCGATGCGGCCGGCCTTTGTGGACCGTCGGAGATTGCAGCTCCGTTTGAGCGCAATCTTCCAGCTCGACTTATTCCATTTTCAGCATACGATCTACACAACAGATCGACAAATGGCGACAGGTCAAATCGCGTCTACCATGGAAACAGTTGGGTCGATAATAAGACGAAGTTAACCGTCAAATGGCTGACCCGAGCCGTCAACCAAGGTGAGCTTCGACGCGCACCAGGAAGAGCCCGTCCGGGCGAGCGAAACCGTCATGCTCACTCCGGCTCTGGCCGGTGTCGGGCGCCTGCTTGAGCCTCGCCAGACTTGGGATACGTGGGAACTGGCTGAAGCGGCGGGACGGGAAGGAGACAAAACAACCTGTCTCTATGGGGTAGGAGTCATAATTCACGACTGAAACGTTACGTCCCGTGTACGAGGCAGCGGAGTGCGTTAGCCAGAATCTTATTTCTGTAATCGTCTGTATTCGCGTGCGCGACAAACGCGTCTCCGGGAATGCAAGGTATTGTCCTACCCCAGTTCATCATCTCTTGCTCTATTAGTTTCAGACCAACTTGGCCATGCACGGCAGTGCCTGGCATTCCCACCCACCTGACCTTGAAGTTAGCTTTATTGCCACGGCACTGAATACTGACAACCCCGCCGAGCTTCAATGCGTGCGTAATCCCTTGGAGGCGAACTCCGGTGGCGGTTAGGTCAAGAGTGGTCGCATCTTGTTCGAACGCTTCGCCCTTATCATCAACCCCGCAGATCCGCACTGGCAGACAAAGATACAATCGCATTTCACGCCGAGCGCCCATAATCATACCTGCCTTAGAGCCAGAAAATTTCCGTAACCTCTGTACCTAGCCACGGCAACTCTTAGGGTTGCAAAACTCGCCGCTTGAGTATGTTTCTGACGGACTTCTCCAAAATCTCTGCTGTCACACTCGCCTTCTCGCAATACCCGTCCGCCCCTTTCAAAATTACATTCTTGGCATTCGCCCCGGAAAGACTGCTGCCCACCAAGACTGGTGTGTAAGAGGTCGCTGGGTTGCATTCCAGCTTCTTCAGCACGTCCATTCTGGATATACCGGAAAGGAGCAAGTCCAGAATGATGACACTAGGACGACAAGCCTGAGCGGCCTGTATTCCGCTCTGACCGTCGCAAACAATCAGAACTTGATAGGCCACCTCGGACAACACCTTTGAGTATGCTCGTACAAGAAACCGCTATCCTCAATTACAAGTACGCTGTCATTTAGCATAAAAACGTCTCCGAAGCGTAATGAGCACACAGAATGCCAACCTGCTGTTTCGTCGGGGCATGTCCAGCAAAGCCTAATTAAAAGGGTTTCCGTATTTCGGCGTCTCCCACGAACAATGGACGGCCAGGCTTGGGATTTAAGATTCCAGATTCTGGATTCAATTCTGGACAATTCCGTCATTTCAGCCGTTCGCCGCGAGCATATCTTGATTACGGACCGTGGGTTTAGGCTCGGACCCGAGTGGTAAGGGAGCGGTATCGACACGATCGAAATATGGCCCTAAATGTGCAACTGGTCTCTTTGTCATGGCAACGCAAATACTCGCGCAGCAAGAACTCGGCGTTTGGGAAGCGCAAACGCCAAGGAAAGCGGGATGATGCAGCGGAGTATGACTAGAGCATTGGATTTCGTTTTCAGGAAGTGCACTTATGGGGAAGCTGTTCGAGCGTCGATTGATATTTGCCATATCTGAACGATGGTCAGGCTGGTTCTGCGAGCGGTGTTGCTGGAGCCGTACTCAGCCCCGGTCAGACGGTCAAAACGCACAACGTGCCCATACAATCCACGCAGAGTTTGCCGCGCACCGTTGTGAAGATTTTGCGATAGATGTCTCAGGGCCTAGGGTTCCTGGCATGCTGGCTGAAACCTTTCTAGGCTCCAAGAATCTTGAAGAAAGACATCAAAAGCAGATTCACCAGAATATTACAGCTTGATCGATTTGTTCGCAGAGGGGAGACTGAATTTATGGGGAAGAAACGCGGCAATCCTAACTGGGGCAAGCCGAATCCATTGGTCCGGTGACTCCACCGGTCACTGAATTCGAGCGGGTCGTTCACAAATTCAAACTGCGACCTGATCAGTTAATCCGCTCAACTCGTCTTCGCGAGTGGGCTCGTCACAATAAGAAGTCGAAATACATTCCAGAACCTCTTCTTGAGGCGTGGGGTTTCGAGATTGACTTGGCGCTATAGGGGAAATTCTCTGTCGAAAAGTTGGTTCTTAAAGCGCTGTTGTCGATTGCCGATTAAACCGTTGAGGTCTGAATGTTACTCCGGTTACGAAAACGCGTAGTATTCGCCTCTCTCTGCACGGGGCCGATTCTCTTCGTTGCTTTGGCCGCGACAGCGGCAGAGCGGCAGGAAGCGTACTCGTTCCAGGTGGACGTGCATGAGGTGCGCTTAGCGTTCGTAGCGACGGACCAGCACAATCAGGACGTTCCCACGCTCACGCCAGCCGATATCGCGGTGGTAGACAACGGGACGGTGATTCGCCACTTCCGCAGCCTGAGCCGTTACCCGCAGGTCTATCTGGAAGCTTTGGTGCTCATTGATGCCAGCCAATTTTTGGCGCAGCGGGTTTCGCAGGAAATCGCGGAAGCAGCGCAGATTGATTGCAGAGGCGCGGTGGGGAGCGGACGACGTGCTGTCGGTCATGTTATTCGGCGGCCTGGAGCCGAGTACGTCTGTGTCCGGGAATGCCGCGATTTGACGCCCGCAACCTGGGTTTCGAAGATTCGCGCGAGGGGACAGACGCCGCTATACGATGCCATGGCTCTTGGCGTGGAGTTTCTGTCGAAAAATCGCGGCCCAAATTACCGGCCCGTGTTGATCATCCTCTCCGATGGTGACGACACCATCAGCAAGCATTCCCTCAGCGATGCCGTCGCCGCTGCCATGCGGGCCGAAATACCGATTTACACGCTCAACACCGGTGATCCCCAAGAACGTTGCAAGCGGCGGCGATGTCTTGCGGGAAATGGCGGCACTCACGGGTGGGCGCAGTTTCACTCGTGCTCCCGGCGCTCCGTCCGCCTTGGCCTCCGTGGTGGAGGACTTGCGAAACATCTTCGTGCTCACCTATGAATTGCCAGGCCGTGCAGAGGGCTTGCACACCGTCACCATTCTTCCCACGACCAACTCTAACTTACGTTTACGCAGCCGCCGAGCCTACTACTACGCGAGCACAGGCTCGAGCGCGCAGAGGGGGATTGAAGTGAAAACTCGCTTCTGCTGGTTGTTCGGTAAGCGTGTGGTCTGAGCCGTCTTGACGCGGATCAGGACGTTAAGGTGTGGAGTTTTGCAAGTGTCCACTTATTTTTAAGTGGACACTTACGGAGTGACGTAAGCGGGTGGTCTGAGCCGTGTTGACACGGATCGGGACATTGGTGTGGAGATTTTGCAAGTGTCCACTTGTTTTTTCGTGGACACTTACGGAGAGACTGGTTGTGTTGTGTTCTCAGAGGCGGGCTGAGGTTTTCCAGCACCGCCGAGGGTCAGGTTCCACGGCAGCAGTTCCTCGATCCGGTTGATCGGATGGTCGGCGATGTGCTCCAGCACATGACGCAGGTAGGCCTCCGGATCGAGTCCGTTCAACTTCGCCGATCCCACCAGGCTGTAAATCGCTGCCGCACGTTCTCCGCCCGAGTCCGATCCCGCAAACAGATAGTTCTTCCGGCCGATGGCGACGGCGCGCAACGCGCGTTCGGCAGCAGTGTTGTCGATCTCGATGTGGCCGTCGTCGCAATAGCGCATGAGCGCATCCCAGAGCCCAAGCGCGTAGCGGATCGCCGCCGAGGTATCGGACTTCTTCGACAGCTTCGCAAGCGATGCTTCGAGCCAGTGGTGCATGCGATTCCAACAGTGGCCGCGAGCGGGTGTTGCGAACTTCGCGCCGCTCGTCCGGAGGCCGCCCTCGGATCTCTTTCTCGATTCCGTACAGCGCGCCGATGCGCTCGACCGCTTCGGCTTGCAATCGGCGACTGGTGTGCTTCCTTCAGGTCGTAGAACTTGCGCCGCACATGCGCCCAGCAGGCGGCTTCCTGCACGCGGCCGCTCTCATATATCTGGTTGAAGCCGGCGAACGCGTCGGCTTGCAACGTGCCGCGGAACTCGCTCAGATGTTGCTGCGGATGTTCACCGCGGCGATCCGGCGAGTAAGCAAACCACACTGCCGGAGCTTCCTTACTGGCCGCCGGGCGATCATCGCGAACATAGGTCCACAGCCGCCCCGTCTTCGTCTTGCCTTGCCCGGAGCCAGCACCGGGACCGGAGTGTCGTCGCCATGCACTTTGCTGGCGGCCAGCACATAGCGGCGCAACGCAGCAACCAAGGGTTCCAGCAGGCTGCTGGCCTCGCCCACCCAGGTTGCCAGCGTCGAGCGATCCAGATCAACGCATTCGCGTGCATAGATCCCACTCTGGCGGTACAAGGGCAAGTGATCGCAGTACTTCGCGGTCAGAACGTGCGCGAGCAATCCCGGCCCGGCCAGACCGCGCTCGATTGGACGGCTCGGCGCCGGGGCCTGCACAATCGCGTCACAGCCGCAGCAGCTCAGCTTGGGACGCACATGACGGATGACGATGAAGCTGGCCGGAATGTAGTCGAGTACTTCGGAGACGTCCTCACCCAGTTTGCGCAGCGTGCCGCCACACTCCGGGCACGCCTGCTGCGTAGGCTCATGCAGCTTGGTGATGCGCGGAAGATGTTCGGGCAGTGGACGCCGCGCTGGTTTCTTCTTGGCAGAGGCTGCACAAGCCGTGCCGGGCGCAGTCGCACACGGTGGTGCTGGTTGCTCGCGTTCGGCGCGACCCGCCTCCAGTTCTTCCAGCTTCAACTCAAGCTGTTCGATCTGGCGCTCGACCTTCTCCGACTTGCGTCCGAACTGCATCCTTTGCAGCTTGGCGATCAGCAGCTTCAGGTGTTCAATCTCGTGGTCACGGGAGAGAAGTTGCTCGTCCTTGTGTAGGAGCTGTTCGTCTTTGCGATGCAACTGTTGTTGCTGGGAGAGGATCAGCGCCTTCAACCCATCCGCATCCATCGTGCTTAGATCCAGCGGCGTTGTGTGCGGCGCGATCACAGCTGGAGTATGCCATGAACACTGATTCAACGGTGCATCAAAGATGCGTGAAAGCCGCGAAATATCTGTGCAAAACGCATAGGTGCACTCAGATCGCTAACAACGAATCGGCCGTTCGCACCGGTCGTCTCCAATCGATGCCTTCGAGCAACATCGACAACTGCGCCCGCGTCAGCGAAACCGTGCCGCTCTCCGCCTTGGGCCAGATGAATCGTCCGCGTTCCAGACGCTTGGCGAACAAACAAAGCCCGTCGCCGTCGAACCACAACAGCTTGACCAGATCCCCGCGACGACCGCGAAAGATGAAGACGTGACCGGAGAGCGGCTCCTGTTCCAGCGCCGTCTGCACTTGCGCACTCAACCCGGTGAAGCCACGTCGCATGTCGGTTACGCCCGCCGCGATCCAGATGCGGGCTCCCGCTGGAGGCGCGATCATCGCAGCAGACACTCCATCAACACGCGCAGCACGTCCGGATCGGCGCTGCCCTCGATGCGAAGATGTGCTTTGGAAAGCTCAAGGTCAATCACGCCCGGCGGCGTGCTGATCGCTGGTTCGCGGCAGACCGGCGGCGACACCGTTCCGCTCGATTCCGTCGCAACGATCACCTCACTGTTACCAACATCCGTAACCGTTACCGGCAGCAACCGAATCGGGCGTTGCCTCGCGTTACCGAGCCGCCCTTTGCGATACAACCGGCGCCAAGCAAAGACCTGGTTGGCGTTGACTTCATGCGCACGCGCCACGCGTGCCACCGATGCTCCCGGAGCCAGCGTCTCTTCAACGATCTCGCGTTTCTGTTCTACGCTCCGTTGTTGCCGCTTTGTCTGCTTAACCCTAACATCCGTTGCTGCCGCGGCTTCACTGGCTACTTGACTGGAAGTCTCCATCCTCGCCTCGTGCCGACACATTCCATCGGCGCCTACCAAGCGAGAATGCCCG
This sequence comes from uncultured Acidobacteriota bacterium, assembly GCA_963842345.1. Lineage (GTDB taxonomy): Bacteria > Acidobacteriota > Terriglobia > Terriglobales > Acidobacteriaceae > CAWBRT01. Next base: position 3,814 of record CAWJGD010000005.1, on the reverse strand, counting down.
GCTCCGAACACCTTGTCCAGACGGCCAGAACCGAACGCTTACAGAAACGCTGTATTCAAGAAGGAAACGTCATTCCGAGCGAGCGCCGCCTTGCGTCGCGAGTAAGGAATCTTTTGTGTTGCATTTTTGCAAGAAACAAAAGATCCCTCCACTCCGCTCCGCTTCGGTCGGGATGAAGCTTTCGAATTTATCTTGCCGGGCGGATATATCTACTCTGGATCGATCCTGACACCAAACAAATGACCTGCCCTTGACGGAAGAGCAGGCCATTTTCACACATTAACGAAGAGCCGAAGCCGAGAGTCAGACCTCTCAACTGGCCCTGAATGTACTGTTTTGCCTTCTTGTCAGTGTTTTCGTTCAGCTCCAGCACGGAGAACTTAACGTCCTGCCGACGGTTGAGCCGAATGTAGTTCAGGATCGCCGGATGCTTGTAGATGTCGCCCGGCTGAAAGACCGGCATTTCCGGCACTTCACTTTCCTGCAGGTTCCACACATATTTCAGGAATCCACGATTGCGAGCGGTCCGATTCTTCTGCACTTCCCACAGCGTTCCCGGTCCAATGTTCGCGTCGGCAACGTCTTTCGGCGTCATCGTCGCGCGCGCGTACTCCAGGAATGCATAGGCGAAGATCTCATGCGCCAGCAGATTTTCCGAAGCAAAAATGGGAGCCGATTCCGGTTCGACGACATAGCCGGCGTCAGGCCCAATCAGCGTCATGACCGAACGGCCTGACGTGACCGCCAATCTCAGCTTCGACTTGATCTGCGGGACTTCATTGATCTCTTCGTACATCGGATAGTAGTTCGCGCCGCCCTGGTGGAACACCTTGCGGCTGTCCTCCCGCAGGAAGCCGACACCGATCTTCATGCCTGACGTAAGGTCGGCGAAGCCATGCGAACCCAGGCGCGGCAGATAGATGATGTGATCGACCTCGTTCACGAACGAGGTAATGAGCATCGGCTGCTTCCAGTGGTTTTCGCCAATCGGCGAGGTCTCGATGTATGCCCCGTAGCCACGCTCCTCGAAGAAAACCGGAGTCGCGCCGTTCTTCTCGGTAACAGCCAAAAGCCCCGAGGACTGGGCAAATGCCCGCGAAGTGCCTCTTACCTGTCCCTGCGCCGTCCAGTACACGTTGCGAACGCCAGACTGATCGCCAACATAGACCTTCGTGGCGCCATGCTCCTTCAATACCTTGAGCAAACAATCCAGCGACCAGGGGTCGGAGGTTGCAGGATAGGGATTGCCGGAGTTCAAGGCCAGTTTAATAAGAACGCTGTCGCCTTTTTTCAACCACGAAAAATCCGTGGATTTTTCGATCATCTTCTTGAACAGCGTGTAGGATGTATCCCCTTTGGGCAACCACGCCGCGCTCAGTTGCGCGTTCTTGGCCGGTGCCGCCAGCTTCTTATCATCTAAAGCGAAACCCACGCCGCCCAGAAGCGCCATGGAAGACATACTGCCAACAGTCCACAAGAAATCCCGACGGTCCATATAATGCCCCCTTGCGATTTCCTTGTGCATGTTTCGCGAAAACCTGAGTTCGATGTCATTTATCACTTGCCGAAGCCCAAGTCAATCAAATTGAGACACACCTTTGTTTTCTGGATAGCTCGATCCAGTTTCTGACGGTGATTACTGTGCGGTCGATGCTTCGCCCGTCGGCAGCAATCGCGAGAGAATCGCGTGGAGTTGTCCGGGATCGACCGGCTTATGGAGAAACTCGGCGACTCCCAACTCCCTGGCAATGCGCTCCATTTCAGGGTCGCTGGTGCCGGTTACCACCACTACCGGAATCTGCTGTGTTTTTGTAGACATCCGCAGTTTTTTCAGGACGTCGATTCCGGAGCCGGCAGGCATATTGATATCAAGCACAATGGCGTCCGGCGCATCCCGCAATGCCGACATCCAGGCCTGCATGGCATCCACCGCGACTATTACGGGGAATCATTTTGCCGCCAGATAAGCGGAGAATATTGGAGTTGACCGGGAGTCGTCGGCGATCAAGATTCTGGGCATGTGAAATTACCCTCGGGCTAATGAGGCACAGCTAGCTTATATCCGACGGACGGGAATTATGGTCCGCCCTCGAACGCTTAGCCCCTGCACGGCACCGCGGGGGCCAGATGGTTCGTTCGCAGAGGAGCCTGGATCTCCGCGGCTCAGGCGGCTGCGCCGGTCATGTGTGGTCCGCAGTTCTCCTCACCCCTTATCGTACATCGTCTAAATTGAGCAAAACCGAGATTTTCGTCCCCGGAGCAAGTGGAGGCAATCGACATGGCCATCATTTATGACGATATCGCTCATGGTCGCATGAAATCGATGCTCGGCTCCTGCCGGGTGGAAGGTAATAGAGCCTGAACACCGATATCGCGGAGACATAGACTTTCTCGGAAGATCCAGCCACATCCGAAACTTTCAGCTTCTCAGAAATTGTCGTACCAATGGGGGGTTCTATCTGATGAATTTGCGATGAGTTCTTCGTTCGACCGCGGCGAAAATCATCGCCGAAAATTCGCGGAATTACTCGTCCCCAAATCAGCTTTCCACTGTCCACCAGTTGCAGGCCGATCTGATTCTGCATTGGAGTATTCTCTGCCCCGACCCAAGCCACCCGGTATCTGGCTTTACTGAGCGCGTGTTGAATACCCACGATGCAGCCTTTCTGGAGTGGACGGGCGGTGCCTTCAATTCGAGCCCCCGTGGTCGTGATATCGACGGTCATCGCTTGGTGCTCAAATAACTCGCCGTTGGCGTCCATACCCCACACGCGAACGGGGAGAGCCACATTCAAACGTTGTTCGCGTCGCAAGCCTTGCCGGAGGTTCAGTTCTGAGTGCAGGACAACCATGTTCCGGCCACCGTGTTTGGCTTCGTACAGTGCGACATCGGCCGCCTCAAGCAGATCGGATTTGGACTGCGCGTCTCGGGGAAATGACGCTGCGCCGAGACTGATGGTGAGCTGGACGGTTTGCGAGGGTGTGCCCGCAGCAAAACTGGCGCTTTCGACATCATCCCGCAAGCGTTGGGCAACGTGATCTGCGCCCGCCAAATTGGTGTCAGGGAGAAGGATGATGAATTCATCGCCTCCGTACCGTGCCACGGTATCAATCTCGCGCCTGTCTTTCATTAAGCGCAAGGCGATCTCGCGTAGGATTATGTCGCCCGTCTTATGCCCATACCGGTCGTTGACTAGCTTAAAATCATCGATATCAACGAGCACCAAAGATAGTGGACTACCGTTGCGCCCGGCGCGTTTGATTTCACGATCAAGCTGTTCCTCAAAATATCTGCGGGTTTTCAGCCCAGTCAGGAAGTCCGTGAAGGCCAACTTGATCAGTGCCTCGTTGGCGTGCTCCTGCTGGAATAGCTTTTCCGACAACAAAGACAGCAGCCACAAGAACTGGGCATCTTCTTCGGAAAAACTATTGGGAAACTTACCGAACAACTGCAATACGCCGAGCGCACGCGATTCTGCGAAGAGTGGCACTGCTAACAGGGATTGCGCTCCAACCTCGGCCAACAGCAGGTCCGCCTCAGGATGAGAGCCGGAGGGAATCAGCACTGGTCCTTGATACGCCCTCGCCCAAGCGTTGACTAGATGGCAACGCGCGAGAGCCTCCGGGGTAGGGATGTCAAGATTGCGGGTAAGACGCAAGCGGAGTTGTTTCTGTTCCTTTTCCCAGAAGAAAACCAAGCCGCTATCATAGGGGACAATCTCACCAACCAGATCACAAACGAAATTCAAAGCCGGATCTAACTCCAGCTTTAGCCCAGCAAGCATGTTCATGCGGATAAGTACGTTGACGGCTT
>CAWJGD010000004.1:0-42305 GCA_963842345.1 uncultured Acidobacteriota bacterium | reverse complement strand
GCTCCCAGTTGGGATTATTCACGAACGCCCTAGGTCTCTGACCGCATAGTTATGTATTTGTAGTGAAACTTTCTTCTGGCCTGTTTGCGGTCGAAGGTCCAGTGAATGTTCACATGGTTGCGATTGACGCGCCGGTTCCAGGCCCGAGCTTCTTTGCGCAGAGATGCGAGGTTTCCGATGCGGCGTTTGCCCAGACACTGGCGGGAGAACAGGCTGATCTCAATCTCGGCCTGATTCAGCCAACTGCCATGTTTGGGCGTGTAATGCACGGTAAACCGCTCCCACAGCCAATCTCCCGCCTTCTCGCCGAACCGCTCCACCACCGCCTTGCGGCTGTGGGAACTCAGATTGTCCAGAACCAGGTGGATCGTGTCGGCCTCCGGATAGCTGGCCGCGATCTCCAGCAGATAATCGGCGAACTCAGGCGAAGAACGGTCTGGAGTTATGCGGGTAAAATGTCGTCCCGCTTTTGGCTGCACGCCGCAAAAGGCATTGGCGGTGCCGCAACGTTTGTACTCGCAGTCGCGGCGAACCATGCGCCCTGGCCGCATAGGCATCGGGGCACGCACCTCCTCATGCAAGACCACCGGCTTCTCGTCGATGCACACTACCGGCTCCCGGGCCGAGAGCGGCATTTCATAGACGGCCAGCACCTCTTCCATCCGGGCTATATACTCTTCATCGAGATCGGCCACGCACCACATTTTTTTCCCGCCACGGCTTCAGATCGTGACTTTCCAGCAATAGGCGGATGCTTTCCCGTCCCACTCGTGAAACCAGCTTTCGCCGCACGGCCTCGGCCGCGATCAGGCGTACACTCCAGCGCGCTTGCCCTTCCGGTGGGTCGCTGCACACCATCGCGATGATCCGCTGTCTTTGGCCGGTGTCCAGCAACCGCTCTCTGCCCGGACGCGGCTTCTCGTATAGCGCCTGCTCCAAGCCTTCATCCTCATAACGTCGGCCAATCGCCCGTACTGTTTTGGAGGCGACGGCCAAACTGCCAGCCACCTGCGCCGCTGTCTGCCCTTGGTCGAGTTGCTGCAGGATTAAGGCTCGTCGCACCACCCGCGCCGATTGCCGCCCCTTACTCAACATCCCGGCAATCTGCCGCCGTTCCTTCCTACTAAGCTGAACATGCACCCGATGCCAAGCTCGCATGCCCACACTATGCAGCTCAGGTTCTCACTGTGCCAGTACCTGACTATATACATCTTCTTGCGGTCATAGACCTAGTGTGCTTGGGTAGCGCAGGCCTGAAGGCCTGCTCTACCCAGGTCATAAATAATGCCCCTTAGGTCGTGGCAGCGCGAACATCATAGTGCATTGCCTTGGTTTCAACCCGCGACAGCAACCGCTTGGCCTCTGGCTGAAAAACAGCGGCGGTGTGGTTTTCTCCGGCGAATGCGCGCATGCATCGAGTGAATCAAACATATTGATGACCATGATTCCGCTTTTTCGGGGCCATTGTGGCGCAGCACATCGGCCGCCTCGATAGCTGGTCATCTGTTTCAATTGCGGCACCACCGTTTCCTTTAACAGATGCTCGTAGCTGTCCGCGTCGCCCGGCCTCGTCCATCCTCGCCAGTGGCGTGCAATCTCTCTTGCCTCCCGTTGGACGGGCTGACCAGCGCGCTCGTTGAGCTTCCCGCCGCGTGGAAGGGGTCGAAGGTATCCTCTTTCAGTAGGCGAACAGGACGCGCAAATCGCGGAGGTTGTCGCCAATTGGCCTCGCTTCGATGACGTCGCCCAGCGACTCAAAAAGCGGAGTCGAGTTGAACGTCTTGAGCGCCTGCTCCGCGCTAGACCTTGCTGCTTGATACGAGCCATGGTAGTGCTGTCGACGACCGCGCCGGCCGCATCGCTTTCCGTCGATACCGTCGGTTCCCGCGCTGAGGATGGTAATCTTTTTGCCGGCAATTTTTTGTGCGCAGTACAGCGCAAAATCTGATCGCGGCCCCCGACGCCTCGCTTCCCTCCACTTTTACCGTGATTTCGCCGCCGGAAATCAGGCAGACACGCGAGACGCCCTTTCCAACTCGCGCAGGTGCTTCAGTAGATAGTTCGGCTGCCGGAACATAGTCCCAGTCATCGCAAGTGTTGTCGACCTCGATCGCGAACCCGGACATCACCGCTTTTTCCACCGCGACCTTTTCAACTACTGCATTGGAAGCAAGTGTGCACCAGCGCGAACGCGAGAAAACCGCGTCGGCCGGCTTGGGGGTCTCCAGGATGGCGCGGCGTTCGAATAGCTCGCGCACGCTCGCCGGAAACTGCGGCAATAGCTTGTACTTGTCAACCAGCGCATAGCACTGTTCAACCGTGCTGGTGTCGGGCATGGTCGGGCCGCTGGCCAGAGAATCCAGCGCATTCTCCGGAACGTCGCTGACCATGATCGAAAGCTGGTGGGCAGGAGACGCGGCCAGTGCCAGGCGGCCTCCCTTGATGGCGGACAAGTGCTTGCGGAGCGTGTTGATTTGCGCAATCGGCGCGCCGGAATGCACCAGCGCCCGATAGGTGGCCATCAGATCTTCCAGCGATATCGAATTGGCAATCGGCTTTTCCACCAGCGCCGAGCCGCCACCGCTCATCATGAAAATGACGAGGTCCCTGCCGGTGAGCGGTTCGACGGCGCGCAGCATCGCCTCGGCGGCCTTCACCGAATCCTGGTTAGGCAGCGGGTGGCCGCCCTTGTAGTAGCGGAATCCAAAGACCTGGGCATCCGGCAGCACCGGACCGCAGGCGAGGCCGGTGACTCCGACCCCGGCGCCCAAGCGTTCGCTGAGCGCCTGCACCATAGTGTGCGAAGCCTTGCCGATTGCCACGACAAAAACTCGCGCGAACGAATTGACGTCGTATGACTCTTCGCCCACTCGCAGCACGCCACGCTCGTAGCTGACGCTCTTGTTGAACACACGCTCGATGCTCGACTCGGCAAGCGTGTGCATGAAAATATCGAGAGCGGTGGCGCGCATTTCCGTAACCAGCGCGCTATCCGCAGGTTCCGATTCAGCAATCTTTTGGGTTGGCATGATCACCGGAATTATACGGCAACTCTGCCCGATCGAAGCATATCTTCTATCCAGGCCTTGAGGACATCGCGCATCGCGTCCAAATGCCCGGTGAAAAAATGATCGGCTTGCGGAATCAGCACCAAACGGGTGGGCTCAGGCAGCGTCCTGACCATCTCCTCCAGCGTCCGGGAGGTGGCGAATTGATTGTTTTCTCCGCTGATGAAGAGCTTCGGCTTCGCACACTCGCGCAGGAACTCGTACGAGTAATCCCGGGCGGCGACCGGCGTGCCCAGCGAGACCAAAGCCGCCACTCCGCTGTCGGGGCAGGCGGCGCGTAGCCCGATGGCAGCCCCGAAGGAAAACCCGGCAAAGATGATTGGCTTGCCGAATTCCTTGCTCAACCACTCCAGCGCAACCTGCACGTCATTGACTTCGCCGCGGCCGTAGTTGTGCTTGCCTTGGCTGCCGCCAACGCCTCGAAAATTGAATCGCAACACCGAAAAGCCAAAACTATTCAACACTTTCATGGCGTGATAAACGACTTTGTTGTGCATCGTCCCGCCAAACAGCGGATGCGGGTGGGTGATAAGGCAGGCGTAAGCCGCGTCCGCCGACCCGGCGTTCAGCAACGCTTCGAGCCTGCCGACCACGCGCCCGGCAGAAACAATGACCTTATGCTTGGAGATTTCATGTTGATGGTGCAGACCCCTAGCAGGCTGCTGAAAAACGGCTGATCTCGTTGAATTCTCGCCCGATCTGTCGTCGAGCGAAAGGAAACGAGGTCTGTTTGTTTCTCTGTCGCTGGCCTGTAAACATCTTGTGTGCTCAGCGGACACACTTCGGCGTTGAACTACGCTGGTTGAACTGACAGTTTCCGGAGGCGCACCAGATTGTAAGCCGCGCATGCAAAGGTGAACACCCAGTCCACCTTGTACAGCCCACGATGCCGCACTTTGCGCAGCAGGGCAATCGTCTTTAGCCATCCGAAGCATTCTTCGATCCGCTTCCGCTTTCTTTGGCTGATGCGATAGCCTTCATGCCGTGTCGTCCGCTCGTCGAGAGCACTGCCGCCGCGCCGTTTGTCATTCTGCGCGACATGCGGTGTTACCTGCATGCGTCGGCATTCCGCCACGAAGTTCGCCGTGTCGAAGCCCTTATCCCCGCCCACCGTCAACCGTTGCTGGCCCGGTATCTGCTCGAGCATGAGCAGCGCCGTGTCGCGCTCGGCCGTCCCGTTAGCCTCCCACGCCATGGCATTCACGATCAACCCGTTGCGATTCTCCACCAGCAGATTGCCGCTGTAGCTCAACTTGGCCTCTTTGCCATCGCCCTTGCGCGCCAACTTCGCTTCAGGATCAGTCGTCGATTGATGTGTCCGGTTCGACCGCTTCTCGCCGTGAAAGTTCACTGTCGGATTGCCGGGATCGTCATCGCTCGGCGGCCGATCCCCTCCGTCCTTCCGCTGATAGCTCTTGATCCCCGCCCACGCTTCCAGCAACGTGCCGTCCACCGTGAAGTGCTCATCCGAGGTTAAGTTCTTCGCCCGCGCCTGCGCCACCACTTGCGCCAGAAACAGTTTGGCAACCTCCGCCTCCAGCAGTCGGTCCCGGTTCTTGGTGAACGTCGTCGCATCCCATACCTCTTCATCCAAGTTCAGTCCCACAAACCAGCGGAACAGCATGCTGTAGTCGATCTCTTCCATCAGCAGCCGCTCGCTACGAACCGAATACAGCATCTGCAACAACTGCGCTCGCAGCATCTTCTCCGGCGCAATCGACGGGCGGCCTTCGCTGGCATACATGCGGTCGAACTGCGGCGACAGCCTGCCCAGAACTTCGTCGACCATCGTGCGGATCGCACGCAGCGGATGATCCTTCCGCACTCGTGTCTCCGGCGACAAATAACTGAACATCTGGCTCTGCTGATGATCTGTGCCTCGCATACCTTCTCGTAACATGTACGCCCTGTGGATTACGAGTAGTTTTTCAGCAGCCTGCTAGAGTAAGCGCGTAGTGGACTGCTTTCCACTATTTCACAATCGAGAGCGATTTCATGTTGAATGGTGCGTCCGCTTCTTTAACCTCGGTCCTGCATTTAAGTTTTGACGAATACTTCAGTGCCTGTTTACAATACTTTTAGATGGTCGCAAATGCCGCCTGTGAGGGCGGCTACCGATACTCCTCAGTAGCTCAATGGCAGAGCATCCGGCTGTTAACCGGAGGGTTGTAGGTTCGAGTCCTACCTGAGGAGCCATATTTCAACGACTTACAACTTCCCAAAACAAAACTTCACCGCATTTCACCGCATTTGGTGTTTTGGTTTATGCTGCCCGAATGCGCTTCTACTTCGCCGATGACGCTCGGCAGAGAACTCCGAGTCGCCAAGGGCTCGAGCGCAAGCTTCGCCTCCGTTCCGCGATCGCGGAGCTGGGTGTCCGGCTCCTTCACAGCGACCACATCGACCAGGACGGCGAGGGTCTGTTCGGGCTGGCTTGCGAGCACGACTTGGAGGGCATCGTCGCCAAGTGGAAACTAGCGCCGTATCTGCCGGATCAGCCCGCCAATTGGTTGAAGATTCGTGACCGCAGCTACAGCCGAAGGGCTGGGCGCGAGGAACTGTTCGAGCGGGAGCGCGGGCGTGACCCAGGCCCAGACCTCCGGTAGTGGGCACCGACCAATACCAGACCTCCGAGGCTGGAGACGTCCGTAAGAGCTGCTGAAGTGACGCCAAAGCTAGGCAGTGTTATCCAGCCACTAGAAAACAAAAGCCCGTCGGAACGAGCTACGATCTCTCCGATTCACTGCTGCGCCTGTGCGACTTTCGCAGGTGTTCGCGCTGACACGGTGAGCATGAGCGCTGATCCACCGAAAATCTTTAGCCGTGTCGGCGCTGAGAAGACGATGTCTCCGTTTGGCAGATTTTCATAGCGCACATCGTTAAACCCGTAGACTCCGCATGCACTAGACGAAAAGATCCAGAGGGACTGATCGTCCTTGCTCAGCGGCAGATTCTGACAGTCCGATCCTGTGGTGTTGCTCACCTGCCCCAGAACACCACTCCATGGGTCGAAAAGACCCCCGTGAACCGGTTCGCCTACAATCTCACCGTAAGAATTTACGACATGTCCGCCGCCGCGGTAAACCACATCCCCGCCGATCAGATTAATGGTCCAGTTCGAGGACTCATTATTCCACCCAACGCCACTGGTAGTTGTCACGCCGGCATCGTTCACCTGCAGAGGGGAAGCGAGAGCGCGCAGCCGAACTTCGAGTGGTAACCGCTTGTTATGCTTGCGTGGAAGCAGATCGTCAAAATGCAGCGCCACCGTGCTGCGTCCTGGTTCTCGGCCAACCGTTGTAACATGGCCAACAACTTTCGAGCCGACTCGTATGGTGCCGGCGGTCCCAAGCGAAATATCCTGTCCGACCTCGGCTAGTACGCGCTGTCCGGTTTTGATCTTGGCGGAGTCGAGCGTTGTTTCCAGCAGAACTGGAATAATGGTGCCCTCCGGAATTTGCTGCTGGGCGAAGAGCATTTGACTTCCGGCCAGAAAAGAGGCTATGGCAAGCGCAATCAAGGCCCAGCACCGGCGTAGGTGGAAAGAAAGAGCTAGTGCAGACATGGTGGTTCCTCATTGAGCCCTGATCCTGGCCCGAGCCTACCGCAGGACTCATGCGGCACGGTCAAAAGTAATACAACCCTCTGCTGCGCGCACAAGATGCTTAAACTATTGATGCGACAAAAGCTCGCTAGGGATTCTGAACGGTTCCGTTTTTACCATCCCCGGTGTCGCCAAGCATAATGCCAGCCGCGAAGCAGAAAACTTGCGTCAGGCTGGTGAATTCAACGACGTTTTCAGTGCGGAAATTGTGCCCTATGCTGTGCCCCCCTTAGATCCACCAGCGCATCAAAGCGTGGCCACTCGCCGTTGCACCAGCAGAAAGTACAGAGCCACCAGAATCAGTAGCAATCCGTTCACGCCCAGCACCACTGGTGCCGTAAACACGGGAACGAGCCATCCCGACAGCAGGTTTCCCATGGGCATGCCCCCGCGGAATGCACAGTTGTATACGCTCATCACGCGTCCGCGCATTTCGTTGGTGGTAATCAACTGCACCAGCGAAGTCACCGTGGCAAAGACCGCCATCATGGAAGCGCCCACGAGCACCAGCATGGCATAGCTCAACGGCAACGATCTCGAAAGGGAAAACCCGGAAATCCCGGCGCCCAAGCAGATGAGCATGGTGAGGGCAACCCGCCCCTTGTTGCGCATGTTGCCCCTTCCCGCGACAATCAGCGAGCCGCAGATCGAACCGATTCCCATCAGTGAAAGCAGGTTGCCGTAGGTTTCCGGACCGCGATGAAAGATGTCTTTGACGAACACGGGAATATAGGTCCGCATGGGCATGCTCAAAGCGGTCATGCAGAACGCCAGCACGGTAAGCGCCTCCATGGAGTTCTGCTGGCGAACGAACTTGATGCCCTGCTTCAGGCTGCTGAAGATCGACTCGGTGGTATTCTCCGGCAGGAATCGGGCCGAGATGATTGAAAGTGAAACGATCGGCGCAAGGAAGGAAAGCGCATTCAGCCCAAAGCACCACTTCTCGCCCAACCTCGCCAAGGCCTGACCGGCGAGCGCGGGGCCAATGATGACCGCCATGTTGAACTGAATCGAGTTCAGCGCAATGGCGTTCGGCATGTCTTCTCTCTTGACCAGAGTAGGAATCAGCGCCAGGTACGCCGGCCCGCCAAAGGCCTGGGCCAAGCCGCAGACGAACGAGAGACAGAGGATATGCCACACGTGGATCAGTCCGGTCGCCACCAGCACAGTGAGCAGCGTCGCGCTCGCCATCTGCACGTACTGGGAGACGAGGAGAATCTTCCGTCGCTCGGCCCGGTCGGCCACCGCGCCGCCGATTAGCGAGAAGAGGAAGATGGGAATGCCGCCGAGAAACTGATCCAGCGCGAGTAAGAAGGCCGAATGGCTCAGACGATAGATGAGCCAGCCCTGCGCCACGATCTGCATCCAGGTGCCGATACTGGACGTGCAGGCGCCCACCCACATCAGGCGGAAATCTCGATATTGAAATGCTTTAAATACCCTGCGAAACGTTGACGTCTCCTTGTGCTCCGCGTTCTGGCGTCCAAAGTCTATCTTCGCACGGAACACGCCCACTATTCCTTTACGCCGCTTCCGGCGTATACGAATGGGTGGCGGAAGCGTTGATCGGTATTTCGGAGTTTCTTGGGCCTGTAGAACGTGGCAGTCATCGTTGACGCCGATCCCTTCGTCGTGGTCACGGAATCCCCGACGAACCGGAAGTTTTTTGAACGTGTGTTCGAGAAGTGCGGAACGGGAACACAGCCTGACAATGAGCCCCCAACTTCTATTCATCCCGCATAACGGGCAACTCTGATGTTACCGTCGCAGCACCACTCTGCTACAATCCGCGGGTTATCTTTAGTTCCCGGACAGCGGTAACGAAATGGGAGACTGAGCAATGCGACGACTGATTACAGCGTTCCTGTTGGCTGCACTTCTGGTAGTCGGGAAACTGAGCCGGATGATTCAGATGCTCATTGTCAAGACAATCGGACCTGATTCCGGCAGAATGACGGGCAATCCCATTAGTTATTCCGAGCGCGAAGTCCCGATCGGGGAAGTTGCCCCGATCGGTTGCACCAGAGGGCCCACCATGTTTCGGTTTTTCTCCCATGACACCACGGCGCAGGAGAGAGCATGTCCGGAATAAAGAGGCGCGTACCTTTACCACTGCAGATGCTCCTAGGCCTGTTGCTGGGAATAATCTTCGGCTTTGCTCTGCCTGGAACGGCAGCCAAGTTGATGCCCATCGGCACCGCATTCGTGCAAGCCGTCAAAATGATCGTCGTCCCGCTCGTGTTCACGGCGATTACGCTTGGCATCTACCAAATGGGCAATCAGTCGCGGGAATTAGGCAAGGTCTCGGGCATCAGCCTGGGTTTCTTCTTTGTGGCGACGACGATCTCTCTCTTCATAGGCCTCGCTCTGAACTTTCTGTTTCGTCCCGGTTTGGGAGCCAATCTGGCGTCGGGCACTAACTTGTCCAAGAACATCAGCACGACGCTGGACTGGACGAAGTTTTTCCTCGACATGATCCCTTCGAACATTGTCGCGGCAATGGCCGGCACAAACCTCTTGCCCGTGCTGCTGTTTGCCACCATTTTGGGCCTTGCACTCGCGTCTGTTGGGAGCGCAGCCAAGCCGGTGGTTGACGTGCTGGAATCGCTGATGAAAGCGGTGTTCAAGATGACGAACTGGATCATCTCGCTTTCACCGATTGCGATTTTCTCGATTATTGCGTGGTTGTTCGCGACTCAAGGGGTCAAAACCATCATTTCATTGATGAAACTTGTCGGGGTAGTCTACCTCGGACTGTTCATCCTGCTGATACTCCTCTGGATCGTTCTGAAGGTGCTGGGGGAGAGCCCGTTCAAGGTGACCAAAGCAGTCATCGAGCCCATCATTCTCGGTTTTGCGACCCGCTCGTCGGAAGCCACGCTGCCTCTGCACATGGAAAAGCTGATCGCGATGGGAGTGCCCAAGGCCAGTCGCTTCGGTTGTGCTACCGCTCGGATACGCATTCAATCGCGACGCCTCCATCATGTACTTCGGCGTCGCCGTAGGCTTTCTCGCCGACGCCTACCGCGTCCCGATGAGTGGGCCAACGCTGCTTTCCGTCATTATCGTGACGTCGCTGGCAAGCAAGGGCAGCGCCAACGTGCCGTCAGGCGGACTCGTCGCAATTGCGATGGTGTTAACGGCGATCGGAATACCAGTCGAGGCACTGGCCATCATTGCCGGTGTCGACGCATTCCTCGATATGGGCCGTACGGCCATGAATGTATTCAGCAATACGGTAACGATCAAGGTGGTCATGAAACTGGCAGGCATTCCTTACGAGCCGGCCGCGAGTGACAATTTGACCGTCAAAGATGCTATCGTTGGCGGATAAAGCCTCGTGCAAGGGGAGCGGAAATGAAAGAGCTGTTTGCGGCAAAAGGCGCGAGAACGATTGTGGATAAATGCGCCTTCGTGAGAGAAGGAGAGTCGGTCTTCATCATGACGGATTTCGAAACGTTTGCGGAAGCGAAACTAATCGCCGAAGCTGCCGTTGCCGCTGGCGCTAACGTCACCATGGGATCGATGTCTACACGAGAGCTTGATGGGCAGGAGCCGGAGAAGACCCTGGCGGCCGCCATGAAGGAAGCGGATGTTGTGCTGATGGCGGTACGAAAATCGCTGGCTCACACAAACGCTTCTAAAGCCGCGTTGAGTGCTGGTGCCAGAGTGCTTTCGTTGACGGCAATCTCGATGGAACTTCTCGCTTCCCCGGCCTTTAAGGCGGATTTCAAGAAGGCGGCTCCGTTGTGCGAGAAGTTCGGCGACATATTTACTAAAGGCGAGTGCCTTACCATTACGTCGAAAGAAGGCACGCAGTTTACCGCCAGCATCAAGGGCAGAAAGGGGAACGCGCACAAATGTCTGGTGGAAAAGCCAGGCCAGTTCTCCGCGGCCCCGAATATCGAAGCGAATTTCTCTCCTGTTGAAACAACCAGCAACGGAATCTTCGTGGCGGATGCATCGATACCCTACTTGGGGATCGGAGCACTATCTTCCCCCGTAACATTTGTCATCAAGGACGGAGCGGTAGTCGAAATTCACGGCGGGCATGAAGCCGACAAGATTAAAAGAATATGGGAAGAGCAGAACGATCCGAACGTATACAACATTGCGCAAGTGGCGGTCGGACTTAATCCTGAGGTTCCAGAGGCAATTGGCACACTCGGCTGCAACTATGATGAAGGCGCCTTTGGAAGCATGCACATTGGAATTGGCACCAGCACCAATCTTGGCGGAACCGTAAAGGCGTCGACGCATTTTGACGCGGTGATGAGCCGTCCAACGCTGACGGTCGATGGCGAGATCCTGATTCAGGACGGCGTTGTTCTCCTGAAATAAATCAGTATCTCGCGACCAGCTACCTTAGCGGGTGAATTGGTCCCAGAGCTGCCCCCCGCCGATGTAGTGCTCGATATTGCGTGACCGTACGTTACAGGGCGTGATTTTCGCTAGCCCATGGACATACCAAAGGAGCGCGGCGGCAACACGCGGCGGCTTGACAACACTCGCTTTACGCCGTATTGTTGCTCGCCATTCAGAGAGATACGATTGAGCTCTCCGTTTAATCCAGGAGGCAAAACGTGCGTCCACAGATGAAGATTCTGGCATTGGCGGCGGTACTGATTCTTGCGGCCGCCAACGCCGCAGGGCAACAATTCCAGGTGATGGAAGCTTCTATCGCCGACATTCATCGCGGTATGCAGAGCGGAAAGCTGACTTGCCGCAGCCTTGTGCAGCAATACCTGGACAGGATTAATGCGTATGACCAGCAGGGTCCTGCCCTCAACGCCATGCTTTACGTCAATCACAAGGCCATCGAGCAAGCCGATGCCATGGATAAGGCGTTCAAGCGCGGAGCTAAGCTCAAGCCATTGCAGTGCATTCCTTTGGTATTGAAGGATGTTTTCGACACCGCCGACATGCCGACCACTGGCGGATCGCTTGCGCTAAAGGGCATGCAGCCGGCCAAGGACGCGTTCACCGTAACGCGCTTTCGACAGAACGGGGCCCTGATTCTGGGGAAAACCAACATGCATGAGCTAGCATTGGCCGGAGTGACGGCGAGTTCGCTGGGTGGGCAGACGAAGAATCCCTATGAGCTGACGCGTACCCCGGGTGGTTCTTCCGGCGGTACGGGGGTCGCGCTGGCCGCCAACTTCGCCACCGTGGGCACCGGGTCGGACACGGTGAATTCGATTCGCTCGCCGGCATCCGCCAACAGCCTCGTCGGCATGCGTCCAACACGTGGTTTGATCAGCCGTGCCGGTGTTATTCCCGTCTCCTTTACGCAGGACGCCGTCGGACCGTTGACGCGAACCGTAGCCGATGTCGCGGTCATGCTCGACGTGATGGCAGGCTATGATCCTGACGACCCGGTGACAGCGCTTGGCATTGGCAAGATTCCCACAACCTATACTGCTTTTCTCGACCGCAACGGGCTGAGAGGCGCGCGCATCGGTGTGCTGCGAACTTTGTTTGGTACAGGCCCGGACCACCAGGAGGTGAACCGTGTAATGTCCAATGCACTCGAAGCCCTGAAGAATCAGGGCGCGGTTCTGGTGGAGATCAACGACGCGACGTTCGATACCGGTAAGCTGAACTCCGACCTCGATGTGCAAAAGTACGAATACAAGTTCCAGCTCAATAGTTACCTGAGAGCTCAACCCAACCCGCCAGTACACTCGCTTGCCGAACTCATCGCGACGGGCAATTATCACAAGCCTTCACTGGAGAAGTTCCTGGCTTCGGCGCAAAGCTACGAGAACGGGCTGAACGAAGCAGATTACAAGGACCGGCGCGTCAAGATTGATAACCTGCGGGTCCAGTTGGCCAACCTGATGGCGAATAACAATGTGGTTGCGTTGGTTTATCCGCATCAGAAGCGCCTTCCGGTGATGATCGGCGACATGAATCAGGCGGAGCGCAACGGCATCCTGGCATCGTTAGCCGGGTTCCCGGCTATCACCGTTCCGGCGGGATTTTCCGCTCCGACGGCGGGCGCTCCAATGGGTGTGCCGGTCGGGATCGAATTCCTTGGCCAGCCGTTTAGTGAGCCGCAGTTGTTGAAGATTGCCTACAGCTTCGAGCAGGCGACTCATGCCCGCAAACCACCACAGTCAACGCCGCCATTGCCAGGAAAATAGACAATATCCGGTCAGCCTTTGCCCTCGACGACTGGAGGCAGAACAAATGCAGCCCTTTTTATTTGGCGCAAGGATTGAAAGGTCAGTTACCGCATTGCGTCATCTGCAACACCTGAAATTCACTCCACGGCAGGAACGATAGACTTTCGCCGTTGCCAGACATGCCGACTGAGGTCCAGGTTGTGTTTCCGGAGTTCATATCATTTACCGCGTACAGAGCCAGGGAACCGCTGGTGTCGGAGACGTAAGCCCCGTAGGTCTGAAGCGCCACGGCGATGGTCTTTTCCCACGCCGGCCACGATTGCGCGGCGACGTTGAAGGAGGGGTTTAGCTGAATGTGAGCGCCCTCTGGAATCGCGTTGGCGTTGCTGCTCTGGCCGTCCGTGTGCGTAGCCGGGCAGGCGATATACCCGGATTTGGTGGCTGGAGTCGTTATGGAGAGAGCGTGTGGGATCACTCCCGCCGCGATTTCTTCCGGACGAATTGCACCGCCCAACATCGCAAATCCCGCGGCTACTTCACCGTTACAGAGTTGTCCGAGGGCGCAGATGGCTCCCCATCCGGCGGTGGATGTAGTGGCGAATGATCCTGCCGACCAGGTATCGCTGCTGCTGTTATAAGAGGCCTCCCACATATCCAGCTCCGTGTTGGTGGTGGTATTGATCACCGCCAGATGGTGGTCGGAACCAGTATTCGCCAAGGTTCCAGCAGGAATCGGGAAGCTAATAGAACTGCTGGTGCAATACTGCGTACAAGCTACGGTGTAGTTCTTTGAGCCAGTGGAAGTGGTGTAGACGTAGCTCATGCCCCAAGCGCGAGTGTTGGCCAGGTTCGCGCCATTGGCGTACGAAGCAATGGCGTATGAAATCATGCCCACGGAGTTGGCATCGATCGCCGCATTGGCCGCAATCGGCGTGTTCCAAAAGCTGGTGGGAGCATACCAACGGGTGTAGCCGGGAGCGGTGCTCTGGGCGGCGGCGATTAAGCTGAGACTGGCGGTTGCCGAGGCGCTGGTTGCATCGATCACTTCCGCGGTGAAGGGGAACGTGCCGGTGACCGCAGTGGTGCCGGAAATGACGCCGGCGGCGGAGAGGCTCATGCCGCTCGGCAGTTGGCCGCTTGCCAGGGTCCAGGTGTAAGGCTGAGTCCCGCCGGATGCCGTCAGAGTCGCACTGAAGGCGGTGCCCGCCGTTGCCGTCGGCAAACTGGCCGATGTGATCGCGAGCTTAGCAGCCGCGGGCGCATTGACCGCGATCGTCAATGACACCGTGGCTGCCTGGGGCGAGGCTGCCGAATCTTTCGCTTGAAGCGTAAACGTGCTTTGTCCGACGGAACTGGGGTTGCCGCTGATGTTCCCGCTACTCGTTAACGCTAAACCGGCAGGCAGCGAATCTGAAACCACGCTCCACGTGTAAGGAGCGGTTCCACCCGTGGCGTGAAGAGCGGCCGAGTACGAAGTACCGAGTGTGCCGCTTGGCAATGTCGCAGTCGTGACCTGCAAAGGCGCGACATTCGTCGTAGCTGAAGACCGAACCGTTATCTTGTCGGTAATCGTGGCTGAAGCACCGTGCAGGTCTTGTGCCTCGATAGCTAGGGAGTGAGTAGCAGCAGAGGCGGAAATGGAGGTAGCGATTGAACTGACGTTGGAAACCGTAAAAACGCTGACTCCGTCCAGAGAAATGTTCCAGCGCGTAATCGCTGACCCACCTTTTGCGGAACACGTCACGGCAAACGGAGATGCCACCGTAGCTTTGTTGATTGGCTTAGCACAGGACAAGGTGACAGTAGCTTCTGCCCATCCGACGGCCAACAAACACAATACAAAAGCCAGCCTTTTCAATAATCTAAACATTGCCTCTTCCTTCAAGCAGTCGGCTCCCTGCGGCAAGTGCGGTCTTCGCTTGGGCGAAGGCCAACAGATTCGCTTGCAGTGGTCTATGCGGTGTTGGAAGAATAAAGGTGCTCGGAAGACAAGGAACTACAATAAACGCACTAAGCCCATTGCGATTACAGCTTAGAGTTGGTGACGGAAGGGTCTGTCCGCAGGGACAATGGGAAACCTGGACGGGGCCTAATTAGAAAACGCTCGGTCGGGATGGAACTGGTTAGCGCGCGCGAAGGCCCCCACGGCGGCTCGGGTCCCGCAGGAATGCAACTTATCTTAAAGCCTGACTGCCGGAGCTGCCGGAAGTGCCTCTCGCGCGCTCGGTAAACATCAGGAGTACAACCCGCTGTTACTGCGATTTAGCGGCTTGGGCTTTCTCGGCCATCTTAGCTAGCCGCTTCTGAATTATATCCACCCGCTTGCGCATCTCTGGCGAGCTGCTCACGGCCTTCTCCACGCCGGCCAAGAAATCGGGATTTTCCATCTTTTGCCGCAATTCCTTCAGGAAAGGCTTGAACTTGGCGTAAACAAATACCATCTCGCCATTCCAGGCGAAGAATAGACCGGGATGGACAATCTCGTTCAGGATGAACGAGGCCGCATATTCCCAGAAGGAAAAAACCTGCCGTGCCCAGGCGTTCTCCTGCGTTCCCAGCGCCTGCATGAGTTTGAGGACGTCATCGACTCCCTGAGGGTGGAATTCAAAGTTCATGAAGTTACGCGCCTTGCGCATTTCTGTTTCGCGGCGCAATTTGAAAAGTTTCATGCAGATGTCAGCATCCGTTGCGTTTGCTTTTCTACCTTTGGCCATTTCCTGTTCTCCTTGCAAAGATATTGAATTCAAGTACGTTCCCAACGGCAATTCCTACCCCATCTCTAACATTTCCCATGGTATAGGATCCACCGGTCGCGCCGGCCCCTATTGATCGGTCAACGGCGCAACCGCTGCCCCTTTGATCCGGTGTCGTGCAAGCGATTCGGCCACGAACCCGGAGCGCTTCATTTCTTCAATGAAGTCGATGAGATAAGCATGCGCCGGCGCGCGACTTTTTGGCGTTGCCATGGCTTGCCTGATCTCCATGAAGCGGCCCGGCAATAAGCGCAAACCCGGAATGCGTTTCGCATCCGCTTCCAATTGCTGTTTTACCCCGGCCGCGACCTCACACTTCTGCTGGATGAAGACATCCGTCACGGTGGGAGATGTCGGCGCCCTGACGATTTCGGCGTGTTTTAGCTCACGGGTGAGATACAGATCGTAGACACTACCAAGTCCTACTACCACTCGATTCCCTGCGCGATCAACTTCACTATTGTTCTGTATCGGCGATTCACTCGGCACCATGTATACACCTTCGATCAGTATGTAGGCAGCGGTGTACAAGGTGTCGAGACCGCGCTTAGGGTCGATGGCATAGAACCCTATATCGACGCTATTAGTGCTGATGGCCTCCACCACTTTGCCGGCGGCGTCGAAGGGGACCAGCTCGATCGGTACATTCAGCCGCCGGGCCAGCTCACGCGCAAGATCAACCGACACGCCTGTTGGCACTCCGGTTGCAGCATCCTTGCCAGCCAGAATCGGGTTTCCTGAATTGATGGCCGCCCGGAGTTTTCCGCTAGGCGTTAGCGTCTTGACGACCGATTCAGGTGCTGGAGACATTTGGGGTGTTGCAAGCAAAGGTATGGACCTACTGAAGGCGGCGATAAAAGCAGCAGTGGCCGCGCGCAAGAAAGAACGGCGATCAAGATCGAACATGGGCCGAATCCTCCACAAAGTAGTAGCGTAGCCCCTCTATACCCGAGAGCGATCACCAAAGCAACGAAAATGGAGACGCTAAACGGAACTCCGGCTTCCAGCATCCGCGTACACTCGTGTGCTCAAGTCGTGGAATCGGCACGTTACGCCTGCCCGCTTCTTCGCGGCTCCCCACGCCATAGGCTGTCAGACGCCCTTGCGGATCGACCTCGAACGCGCTATCGAGTTGGCACGGGCCCACAGTCATACTCTGAAAGCTGCGCGTACGCAGATCCCACAGAACCAGGTGCAGGAGGTCACTGCGTCGCTGTGCCCCGACCCCAGGGCAAAAACTGGCGCAGCAAAAACATCAGGAGAAGGATCGCGCCAAAAGTGCAGACGATGGTGGCGCCGGTCGGCAGGTCGAGCAACACTGAAAGATAGACGCCGAAGGCCGAGACTAGTGTACCCATGGTCCACCCGATTGCCAGCCTTTTACCGATGTGGTCGGAGAACAACATGGCGCCCACGGAGGGCACGATCAAGTAACAGAAGACCAGCAGCACGCCGGCGATGGCGACCGATGAGGTTACAACGAAGCCGAACGAAGCGTAAAAGAGGAAGTCCCAGAGTCGTATCGAGATGTTCTCCGCCTTCGCCCGCGTCGGGTCCATGGAGATAAGAAGAAACTTGCGCCGAAATATGTAATGGAACAGGCCGATGGCGCCATACAGGGCGGCGGTCTTGATTACATCGTGGCGCGATACGGCCAGGATGTTGCCAACCAGCATGTCTTTCAGGTGTTCGGTTTCGCCGGTAGCCTTGCTCATGGCCAGAATAGCGGCAGCGGAGGCGACGGCGTAGGTGATGCCGATGAACGCTTCCAGCGGAATCCGGGTAGCGCGGCGCGAGCGGGCAAGGGCAAAGAGACCGGCGCCCAAAAAGGTAAATGCCAAGCTGATCCAGTATGCCTCGCTGCCGTGCGGGTCCATGCCCGCTAGAATGGCGATGGTAGCGCCCAAGGCGGCGATCTGCGCAAGCGCCAAGTCGACGAAGATCACGCCGCGTTCGACCACGTGTACGCCCAGATAGGCATGAATCCCAGTGAGGATCAGACTTGCCAAGAATGGCAACAGCAGGAATTGGAGCATCTCCATCTGGCCGATTTCTCTTCTTAATGCAAAGATGTCTGCTGTTGCGTCCTACTGCACAGTCTTAAACGCGTTGACCAGCAGATTGATATCGTAGTCGAACAGCTTGAAGTAGTCTGTGACTGGTTTTTCTCCGCCGACGGAGGGAGTCATCACCAGCACCTTGCCCCCAGTTTCGCGCGCGATGCTGTCGGGTGTCTTCAGGTCGAAATACGGTTCGACCATGATGATCTTGACGTTGTCGCGCCGCATCGCCTGGATCAATTCCAGCGTGTGGCCGGGGCTGGGTGGAATGCCCGGGCGCGGCTCGACGTAGCCGACCACGTTCAGATGGAAATGCTTGGCGAAGTTGGGCCACGAGTTGTGATAGGTGACGACCTTGCGACCCGTATACGGCCGCATCTGGGCATCCCAATTTTGCTCTGCAGCCGTCAAGCGCTTGTCGAAGTCCTGAAACCGCTGTTGGAAATAGCTCGCGTTTTCGGGATCCAGTTGCGCAAGTTTGCCGGCAATACCCTTGGCGATGCGGCGGCCGTTATCGGGATCGAGCCAATAGTGCGGGTTGCCCTGAGGGTGTACGTCTCCCATGGCGCGAGTGATCTGGCCTCGGGGTATCTCAAGGATTTCGGCAAACTGTGAGGCGTCCAGGTAGCCGGCAGCGCTTGGCTGGATGCGTGGATTTCCGCTCTGAGTAATCAGCGGCGGCAGCCATCCAATTTCCAGTTCCAACCCGACGGCGATCAGAAGATCGGCGTGGCGCAGCTTCAACAGGAAGCTGGGCTTGGCCTCCACAAAATGGGGGTCCTGATAGCCCTTGGCAATCGACTCGACGCTGATGCGGTCGCCACCGACCTCCTGCGCCAGCGATGCCAGGTCGGTGGTCGAAGTCACGATGTTTAGTTTCTTCGCTTCCGCCAGCGGCGCGAGCACCGAGAAGGCGGCAAGCAGGGCCGTCACCAGCAAGAGTCGCGGAATAATGTTTTTCATTGCATATCCTTCCATTGTCGCAAAAAACCGCGTAACAGAACCTGGCTAGAACGGATGGGCGCCATGAGCACCCAGCACAAACTGCAACTGCATGAGTAACTCGTTGGCGTCGATTCCTTCGGCGTAGCGAGTCGACCGGTACTGAGCGCGAATCTGGCTGAATTCACTGGGCCAATACGTAAGCACGGCGGAAGTGCCGTGGTCTGTGCCGGAACTCGTGGCGCGATCAGACGAGTCGAAGCGGCCGCCGATAAACCATCTCCGGCCCAACTGGTAATCGGCCGAAGCGTAGTAACCGAACGAGCGCTTGGTCAGCCGGGAAGAACGCTCCTGGGATCGGCAAGGCTGTGCTGGCTCCGGGGACAGCATTAAGCTGCTGGCGCTGGTTCCATATGAACTCGCTACGCGTAATGAAGGAATGATAAATGGAACGGCGCAGTGGCCTCCAGCGCATCGTGGCATCGATTCCGTATAGATAGGTATGGAAGTTTCTAGACGGGAAGAGATCGGCGCTCACCGGGGTGAGGGCGCCGAGGTCGCTGTGACCCCGCGCGAACGAGACGCCAATATCAAGGTTGGTGGACTCGCTGATGTCTCTGTAGCCGCGCAGGTGGGCAATGGTGCTGACGTCACTCTTATTTGGTGCAGCGAAAAGCTGATGCACGCTGTCGCCTGAGTCTCCGCGGAATACTTGCCCCGTAGCTTCCAGGAACAAACTCCCGGGAGCGGCAAAGGTGCGCGTTAGCGAAACTCCGGCGTCGTTTATGCCGTCTTCCCCGCCGGCAAGATTGTCGGTGACCAGCGGCCGGTCCACCCATGGCAGCACGTGATTGTGCATGGTATTGACCTTGCCGAAGGCGGCTCGCATCTTGCCTACTCTGGCGACGAATCCCGCCGGCAGCGAAGTGAACGTAATGTAGCCTTCTTCCAGGCTTACACCTTGCTCGCCGAAGGTGACAAAGAAATCACCGCGCGCGTAGGGATCAATAATTGCCTGGATGCCGAGTTCAGATTCATGCATCTCGAACGAGCGGACCGGAGTTTGTTGAGCTCCGAAAGGCGGCGAATTGCCGCCAACTGCGCCCAGGAAGTCACCGATCATGCTGATATCGGGATTAAGTGCTTTGGCGAGTGCGGAGGCGCCGCCCAAACTTGGCGCTGGCGCGGTTGGCCCGCCGGCTCTGGGCGGCCACTTCCGTACTGGGCGGCGGAGCAGCGGGATTGACTTCCCTGGACGCCGCCACAGCGGTTCCCTCGGCGGGCTGCGGTGCTGGAGCCGGCTGCGCCTTCATCATTCGCAGTTGTCCTTCCAGGGCTATGACTCGTTCCTGCAAATCCTTAATCTGCTGCTGTAAGGCATCCAGAGATTGGGGCGTAATGGAGGCTGGAGGGTTCTGCTGCGCGTAGGCGACAGTCGAAAGGCCGAGCAGCACGGAAACAATAAAAGCCGGGTTTTTCATCGTGGTGATCCCGCGCACTTTGGCGCTTAACAGGACTTTCAACTCTGATCGCTCAGGCTGCAGTGATCGTATCACTCACCATCCGCTTTCGTTTCTTTTCGCATTCCTGGTTTAAGGCCGGAGTACGCGAGAAGTTGAACCGGCCATATGAGGCGACTAAGCGTTTCTGCGCCTGCAAACTCGATTGGTTCCTGAACCATCGCAATTGGACGATGTTTGTAGCGACAGGTGATCTTCGGGCTCACGTTGTTGCTCGCGCCCTTCAGCGGCGGCGAATTCATGCCGCACTTGAACGAGGGCGCCTTGTTGGGTGCGCGCAACCATGCCGTACACAATCTCGTTCGAGGAAGCTTCGAAAATGCGCCCCAATCCACGCCTCGGTCCCGAAACCGCAATCTTCAGTGTTACTTGAGTTACTTGAGTAACTTGCGTGGTGAGGAGCGGGCTATTTATGTTACGCACCAAGGCAGAGACTTTTCGGGGCAGAGTTTAATTGCTCCTCGTCGACTCTACTTTTCCAGACTGCTTGACAATGGGCACTCGGCGTGAAATTCGCTTGTATCTTTGTCTGCCGGTGCGGATCTGCGGTGCTGACGCTCAGGGCAAAGCGTTCGAACAAGATGCGGCCACTCTTGACCTAACCGCGACCGGGGTTCGCCTCCAAGGAATTACGCATGCCTTGAAGCTCGGCGGGATCGTCAGTCTCCGGTACCGTGGCCATAAAGCTAAATACAAGGTCAAGTGGGTGGGAATGCCGGACACTGCCTTGCATGGCCAAGTTGGCCTGGACGCGATGGGGCAAGAGACGATTAACTGGGGCAGGGCAATACCTTGCATTCCCGGAGACGCGTTTGTCAAACTAGAGGACACAGACGAATACAGAAATAAGATTCTAGCTAAGGCAGTTCGCAGCCTTTTACATTGAAGCAAGGGCGCTGCGGGTTGCATCGGTGTCCGGTGTAATGCTGAAATACGGCGCGGGCGGAACCGCCGGGATGTCCGCGTACAACGCGGAACAGGAAGCAACGGCGGCTGAGAAGCGCCTGAACCCGTCCATCCGCAGGGCACGGCGTGACGCAAGACTCATATTGCGTTTAAAGTGTCGCTTGCCATTATATCTCACATAAATAATCGAAGAAACATAGTCAGACAAAAGGGACTCATGGCTTTCAATCCGAAAAAGAACGCCCCTCGCGAACCCGACACTCTCTTATCGAAGATGACCAAGGAACTATCTCGACTAGAGAAGCGCGACTGGGAGTTGTGGCTTGTTGTCGCTTTGAGCGGTCTTATCGCCAGCTGTGGACTGCTCTTCACCCTGTTTCCGTCTGTCTTTCGGCAACAAGGCGACTTACACTTCGAGATCACGCTTTCCAAATGGCTATTTCTCGGGTTACTTTCTTTACTGATTCTGCTGAACACATATATTGCGGTCCGACGCACAGAGTTGCGTCGAGCCCGCCACAACCTCGTTGGCACTACGATCCAAAGTGAAGTGATACGGCTGCAATCGTTTACCGATCCTCTGACCGAAGTTTACAACCGTCACTTTCTCGATGACATGGCGGCACGGTTTATCAGCCGTGCCCGACGCACAAAGGAGCCTCTTGCCTTCCTGCTGATAGACCTGGATCGCTTCAAAGAGGTGAATACGCGATTCGGACATATCACTGGCGACTTCGTTCTCTCTGAAGTCGCGGGAACGCTCAAGAGTTCGACCCGTGGCTCCGATGCCGTCGTGCGGTACGGTGGAGATGAGTTTCTCATCGTACTGGGTAACACCACGAAGCAGGATGCCGGGGTTGTCGTGAGGCGAATTCAAGGTTATCTGCGCCGCTGGAATAAGGACAGCCATCTCGACGGGTTTGAAGTAACCGTATCTGTCGGTGTGGCAGAGTGGGAAGACGGCAAAACGTTGGACGAAGTTCTCGATGCCGCTGACCAAGACATGTACGCAATCAAGAACGGGAAAGTTGTGCAATCGGAGCTTGCGGTATTCAATCCGAAAGTGAGTAGCCACGCTCCGTTACGGCAGCTCGGCGTAGAATAGCTCAGGAGACTCGACCGAACAGATAGGGACGAAGACGAGGCGGCTTGTCATAAGTGAATCCGTCGGAGCGGTTTCCGTCCGCTTCGAGCAGTTATGGGTAGAATCGGCGTCGGCCAGGTAAGGTAGTACATCATCTCATCGAGCGGGGTTCGGGGGCCGCGAGATGATCTGCGGCCCCTGAGCTGGCATCCGCGTGAGAACTTGCGCTCGCCACGCATCGCCAGACTTTTATCGCATACCCCACAGGCGTACCTCGGGCCGTCGCGAATCGGGATTGGCCCGGCTGTACCATAATTCCAGGCTCTTTACGAAGCGCTCTCCTCCCTCAAGCCGGATCGGACGAGTTTGATCGCCTTCACGTATGACTTCGCGTATATGCAGTGTCTCTGAAGTCCCGTCTCCGTAGTGCACAACCACGCGCTCGAACCGGATCGGGGCAACCCGCACCCGAATCTGCAAAGCGTGATACCGTCCTCTGGCCTTGCCGACTTCAATTTTGTCGTGGTCCACCTGTCCGTCCACGTGCGACTCGCCGAGAAACACCCAATCCTCCGCATGCAACGCAGGGGCGAGAGAACAAACCAGGAACAGCATAACCATCGACAGAAGAACTTGTTTTCTTGGCATTACACTCCTCCAATCATCTTTAAGTCGGTCCCGCCGGGACCCTCCTAAGATTAACCGCCACAGCGCTTCCGTTCACGACGGCTGAAACCCGCGAACAATTTGGAAGTTCCTGTGAATATTTCCGTGGCCGTCTCGGTGCGAAATCGCGCCCAAATTCCCTGAAGCGGGCGCCCAGTTGCAGCCTGAGCGCTTGCCCCCATTGCGGCGCCTCGGAAGTTCCTCCATTCCCAAGGCAACAGCTCACCTTCCAGAGCAGTCTAAGTTCCTCGATGGTGCTTTTTCTCTCGATCAGTAGCCGTGACTTCGAGTTGTGAAGCGCAGGGACTACGCAAGCCCCTTGTTATCTTGGAGATGGAATGTCCGCGAACGTTGCAAACGTTGCCGTGGAAGTTGAAGTTACCACGGAAATCGATATTGGCCGGGACGAAGTAATTCACCGCCTGGCGAATCGCTGGCAAAAATTATGTGAAGAGACCAGGAGTGCGCCCTTCCATCGTCCGGAATGGATCGCCGCCTACCTTCGGGCATTTGAACCCAACAGCGAAGTTGTTTTGCTGACCGCCAACGCCGGTGAGCGGCTGGTAGCTGTGTTACCGCTGGTCCGGAAAAGATGTTGGTATGCCGGCGTTCCGCTGGTAAAACTCACTGGCGCGGCAAACGTGCATTCAGTCCGGTTCGAGATTCTTCGAAGTGCGTGTGCGGCTGGAGAAGCTTCCATTCAAGCCCTGTGGCGCTCGTTAAGGGGCATGTCCGGATGGCATGTTCTGGAGCTCCCTTACTTTCCCCGAAACGGTGCGTGCGAAGAGTTGTTAGCACAGGCCAACCAGGATGGCTATCTCACCAGCACGCTTCCCATTCAGGACAGCCCCATCTTGCGCATGCAACCTGACGGCAACGGGCGGCTTACCTGGTTGGGAGGCACAAGCCGGCATTTTCGTCATGAATTGCGTCGATATGCCCGCGTGCTTGAGGCGGAGATGGGAGCCACACCCAAAATCACTCGCTGGATGCATCCGGACCCCACGGCTTTGCAACAGTTCTTCGACTTGGAAGCCGCAGGTTGGAAGGGCCGGGAAGGGTCGGCCATTCGTTGCGAGCCGGAGACGCGCGCTTTCTACGACCAGATTGCCCGGCAGGGCGCCGACCGCGGTTATTTCTGCCTGCACGCGCTCGAAGTGAACGGCACGATGGCTGCCGGAGCGTTCAGCGTGAAGACGCAAGACTGTTTCTTCCCCATGAAAATTGCGTTTAGCGAGGCGCTGCGTCGCGGCGGGCCTGGTCATTTGTTGTTCAACTCGATTCTGGAGGAATGCGCCGGAAACCGGATTCCAGAGCTGTTTTTTGGCGGTTCCAGGGACCACTATAAAGAGTTGTGGACGCAGGAAACGCTACCTCACTACAGGGGTTTCGTATTCGCTCCGGGTTTCCGCCCGCAGCTCGCTTGCCAGATCCGAACAAGAGTGTTCCCGGTGTTGGGTAAGCTGCGGCAGAACTTACGTGACCGCTTGGCGCAGCGCATTAAACGCAGGACTGAACGGACCGCGCAGTCGAACACCCGAAAGAAAGCGGACGGAACAGGTCAATCGCGTTCACGAGCGTGAATCACGTATTTAACCTGGTTCTTCGGTAGGCAATTCGACGTAAGAAAAGGAAAAGTTACCATGCGGATGACGATCATTTGTTGCCCATTCAAGACGTCCTTTGGCTCGTATGCCAGTTCATTGAAAGCGGCGATTGAGAAAAAAACGGGCGACACCGTGCAATGGGTGGGCTCGAACTGCGGCTGCGGGGACCCCATCGAAGTGAGCAGACAGTTCCAGATTCCAAGGTCCCAATGCGACTACTTTGAAATGCCGGTTTTCGCGGATAATGTTTCGAAAAAGGCGTGGAAGAGACCGCTAAAATCCGCAGCCAGGAACGTGTTCCTTCCGGCTCGGGGGAAGCGATACGCGAGCATGTCGAAGAATGCGGAAGTGGTCCACTTTCAGCAGATTCTTAACGCTTACGGATCAAAGGTTGTTTTCACCTGGCTGCAACAGCCCTCGAACGCGAGCAGGATCGTTACGGTTCATGAACTGGATGCGGACCAGCTCAAATTCCCGGAAAAAAACGAGGTCTACAACCTGGCGGACGGGATCATCGTGCATTGCGAAGAGATGCGGCAGCATCTCATTCGCCTTGGTGTCCAGCAGGAGAAGATTCATATCGTATTACACGGCACAAATTTGCCGGCCCCACTGCCAGAGAATTCCAGGGAAGGCATTGTCTTCTATGGCGGGCACAAATTGATGTCAGGCAAAGGCATTGAAACTTTATTTAAGGCAATGTCGATTATTCAACGGAAAATGGCGGCTAGTACGCCTGTCCTGAAAATCCATGGGCACTACGGAACGGCTACCCCGGAGGAAGCGCTCCGACTTGCCGAACAACATGGAGTTGCCGACAAAATTGCTTGGCTGAACCAGATTCCGGATGAGGAAACGGTTCGCTTATATCAGCGTTCCCTGCTATGTGTTCTTCCCTACACAGGAAGTTTTGGCGGCTTTGCGGCATCGCTGGCAGCGGCTTGTCAGTTACCAATCGTGTGTACCCGCAAGGCCGGATTGCCTGACCATCTGGGCGAGACGGGAGTCTGGGTTGATGAGAATAATCCCGAGCGTTTAGCAGAGCGAATCATCGAACTGCTGGACAATGAACCGTGCAGGCGCCAACTGGGTAACCAATTGTTGAAGCGGGCGGAAACTTTCATGCATTGGGACGTGATCGCTGATCAGACGCTCAAAATATACGAAGAAACGATGCAGAAGAAGAGCGGACAAGACCTGGAACACACTGCTCTCGCAGTTTAACGAGATAGCGGGTCACTTCCTTGTCTTGGCATTAGACCCGCGCTTTCAGTGTCAGTGGTCCACGCCCAGCTCGTCGCTCTCCAACCCTGCTAGAGGCTGTGCAAAGCGGCGGAGATGAATTCCGCCGCTCGCAACCTACTTTGTGCTTGCAGAATGGCGGCGCGCCACCAGGACTCCACTGTCGATGTCTGACACCCGCCTGCATCCGGTAACGCTCATGATTCGTTGCAGCTCAGCCGTCATGATATCGACCATTTCCGCAACCCCTTGGCTGCCGTTTGCGGCCAGGCCCATGACCAAAGCCCACCCGACAAGGACGGCATCCGCACCCAACGCCAAAGCCTTCATCACATCCGAACCGCGCCGGAATCCGCTGTCAACGAAAATAGGCATGCGGTCGCCAATCACCTTCTTTATCTCCGGCAACACCTCCAGCGGATGCGCCGCGTAGTCGATCACCACGCCCGCGTGGTTGGAAACCACAATTCCTCCGGCTCCAATGGCCAACGCTTTTTCGGCATCTTCGGCACTCAACACGCCTTTCAGGATGAAGGGGAGTTTCGTAACCCTGGCCAACATCTTCAGCTCGTCCGCGACTTTTTGGCCCCATGGTTTTGGGAGCAGCCGGTTTATCTCCCCGCTTGGCCCCATAGAAAAAGTCAATGTCGGTTCCAACCGCAATCGCTCCTGCTTCTTCAGCCTCTTTCAACTCCTTGATCATGGCTTGAGTGTCCCGAAAAGGTTTGACGATTCTGACCGTGGGAACCCCGGTTTCAATCACTTCCCTGAATTGTTCCGAAGACACAACTCCAAGCCACATCATCGATCCGCTATCTTTGATTCCTGAAGCAATCTTGATCAAAGGTTTTTCGGAGATATCGCCCATTGACGAGAGAGCCGCACTCAAAATTGGAGTCTTAAACTTGTGCTTATAGAGGGTGATCTCGGTGGAAGCTTCCGCCGAGTCAATCAGTCTGAATTTGAACGCGAGCCGCTCAAAATATTCCCGGCTGGAACAATTAGCGTGATTCGTCTCTGTTCCCTGCCTGAAGTGAACCCCTTCGCCCACGGAATAATTTTTGAGAATGCTCTTGGCCTTTAAGTTCGCTTCGGCCGCCGCAATGAGTTCCTGATAATCCATCAGCTCCCCCGCTTTCAGATTTACTTAGTTGTTTGATTTTGCAATTTTACCCGTGAATCGTACAACAAATCATTGCGACTGGTCCCATCGCGCACGGTAATCGGCATGCCAAACCAAGCTGGGTCGAAACGGGGATCCAACCTAGGCAGCAGCAAACGACCTTCGAACTCTTGCAGCCATCCGCGAATCCGGTCTAGCGCGTGCTCTGCACGAATTCTACTAAGATCCCGCCGGTATGCCGTGGCTTCAGGAAATTCACCACGAAGTCGCCGGCTCCCTGCACCGGCTGTTCGTCAAGCAGAGGCATTCCTTTCGCGGCATATTCGGCCTGCACAGCTCTGATGTCTTCCACCGCAAACGCGAGGTGATGAATGCTCGGCTTGCCGGCCTTGTACTCGCCGAGCTTCCCGCCCTGAGGGATGATCAGTTCCACCGGACTGGCTCCATTGCCTTTAGCAAAAATGCAAAGAGCCTTGTATTCCGGCACGTAGCCGCGGTGGTCTTCCTCGAGGCCGATCAGCTTCATAAACTGCTGAGCGGCCTCTTCGGTCGGCATGAGGAGACCCACGTGATGCAACTGGACGTCACTCATATCAGTCCTTCTACGCGGAGACGCGCAGATCGGCTAACACAGCTCGAACAGGACCGCCAGTCCCTGACCGCCGCCAATGCACAGAGTCGCCATGCCATACTTGCTCTTGCGACGGACCATCTCATTGATCATCTTGATCGTGATGATGCATCCGCTCGCTCCGATGGGGTGGCCCAAGGCGATAGCTCCGCCATTGATGTTGACGTTGCACGGGTTCAATCCCAGTTCATTGATGCAAGCCACGGACTGTGACGCGAAGGCTTCGTTCAGTTCGATGACACCGATGTCATCCAGCTTGACGGCGGTTTTCTTGAGCAGCTTTTTCACCGCCGGGACCGGCCCGATTCCCATGATCTCCGGAGGTACGCCGGCGGCAGCCGCGTCCACCAGCCGCACAATCGGCTTTAGCCCGAGCGCAGCCGCTTTTTGGGCGGTCATTACTACGACAGCGGCAGCCGCATCGTTGACTCCCGACGCGTTGCCGGCAGTTACCGTTCCATCCTTCTTGAAGGCCGGGCGCAGCTTGGCCAGCGATTCGGGGGTGGTTTTGCGCGGATGCTCGTCCGTGTCGAAGCTCTTCTCCTCGGTTTTGCTGACCTTGACCTTGACGGGAACGATGTCGCCCTTGAAGACACCGGCGGCGATGGCCTTGGCGGCCTTCTGCTGGCTCTCCAGCGCGAACTGATCCTGCTGTTCGCGGGTCACGTGGTATTTCTCGGCGACGTTTTCCGCCGTGATGCCCATGTGAGTCCGGGTGAACGGGTCGCTCAGGGCTGTGACCAAGCCGTCCTCGAGCTCTCCGTGTCCCATGCGGTATCCAAAACGCGCATTGCGGAGGTAATACGGTAGATTGCTCATGCTCTCAGCGCCGCCCGCGACCACGATCTCGGCGAAATTGGAGCTGATTTCCATGGCCGCAGTCACAATGGACTGCAGTCCCGATGAGCAGAGGCGATTTATGGTTATGGCCGTCGCTTCAGTCGGAATGCCCGCCTTAACCGAGGCCAAGCGGGACAGGTAAGCATCTTCTGCTGCCTGGCCGACGCAGCCCATGGCCACTTCGTCAACCTGCTCGGGCGCAATTCCCGCTCTCTTTACCGCCTCACGGATTGCTATCCCTCCGAGATCACTCGCGCTAAAATCTTTCAGCGAACCGCCAAAAGCGCCAATCGCGGTGCGCACACCGGAAACAACTACGATGTCCTTCATGCAGCCTCCTCAATTAAAACCAAGTTATCAATGCGGCGGAGTTTCGGAAGCGGAACCCCGCATTCTCTACCAGGTACTGGAACAACCGGCTCAACTTCAGCTAATGGGAATGAACTTATCATTTTACACCGATCGTCGCTGATCTGAGTGCTGCCCAGAGTGGCACTCACGTTCTACCGAAGCGAAAAAATCGAATGCCAAGATCTCGTTGCTCTGAAGTCTTCGTCTATTTAGCCGTCGTTTTCTGCGTGGCGTCGGCTGCCGCACAAACCGATCCACTCGCACCGCCCGTTCCGGGGACGCAGCCCGCAACGGCGGGCGCCCCTGGCCTGACCGTCGAAGAGATTGTCACCCGTTTAGTCCAAGCCAATGAGCAGCGCGCTCACGCCCTGCAGGGCTTCACCGGCAAACGTCTCTATAGGCTGGAATACCAAGGCTTTCCTGGGCACCAGGAGGCAAATATGACCGTAATGGCCCACTACTCGGCTCCGGCCACGAAGAACTTCGAAATCATCTCGCAATCGGGCTCAAAGTTGATCCAGAACCGCGTGCTGAAGAAACTGCTGGAAAGCGAACAGGACGCCGCCGCCAATCAGCGCCGAACCGCACTGACGCCGGATAACTACAAATTTGAGCTGTTGGGAACAAAGGCCAGCCAATACGGCGGCTGCTACCGTTTGCGAGTAGACCCGGTGCGGGATAACAAATACTTGTATCGCGGCGAAATATGCGTCAACGAAACCGACTTTGCGGTGGAGTCGATCGACGCCGAGCCGGCGAAGAATCCTTCCATCTGGATCAAAAAGACTCGAATCGAGCACCGGTATGAAAAAGTCGGCGAATTCTGGCTGCCTGCCTTTAACAAGTCAGTCACCAACGTCTTGCTTGGCGGCACGGCTACGCTCACCATTCAATACACCGATTACAAGCTGGAATCCGGGCAGATCGCGCGCTAAACTGGACCATGAGGCTTCTCTGAACCAGCCGGACGCGCCCTGGTTCACGGTTTCCCGGGCCCAATTTCCTTTTGCAGAGGCAGCTTTTCTGCCATCTGGGACGGCTGCTGAACCTGCCCGCGCCGGTCGCGAACGTGCCTGCGGGCCTGAAAAAGTTCCGATGCCCCCGCAAAACTACGCGCCCCGAGCCGGGTTAGCATTAACGAGTTGGGAACTGTGCAGGCGTTTGAGGAGTGAGATTTATGAAATTCGATATAGGTACGAGAAGTACCGGATGGTTGAGAGAGATGCTGCACGGCATTCTTCAACCTGGGCAGGCCGCCGCGGCCACGGGGCAGAGAATTGGACAATTGACTCGGCAGGGGCTGGCAGTCGTACTCAGCGCACTGATGATCATGATTCCGATGGGGCAGGGTGAGGCGTTTGCGCAATCCGTGCCAATGCCTCCAGATGCCGCACCGCCCAGTGCCACCGGTCGCGGATGACGGTCAGCCAGCGCCGCAGGGACAACCCTTGTCGGCTGAGCAGTTGGACCAGTTGGTAGCGCCAATCGCGCTCTATCCCGATGCGCTGGTAGCGCAGGTTCTTGCAGCCGCAACCTATCCCACCCAAGTGGTGGAGGCAGATCGCTGGAGGCAGGCACAGGGCAACGCCCCCGCGGAACAGATTGCTGCCGGTGCGGAAAACCATAACTGGGATCCGAGCGTGAAGGCGCTTACGGCGTTTCCGACGGTGCTCGCGCAGATGGACCGGAACCTTCAGTGGACAACCGACCTGGGCAATGCCTACTACAACCAACCGCAAGACGTGATGGATTCGGTGCAGGCGATGCGCCAGAAGGCACAGACTGCAGGTCAGTTGCGCAGCACGCCACAGCAGGTGGTGACCAACGATGGCGGCGCGATTACGATTGCGCCAGCCAACCCGACGGTGGTCTACGTTCCGGTGTATAACCCTTGGGTGGTCTATGGAGCGCCGTTCCCAATGTATCCGGGCTATTACTACTCTCCGCCTCCGGGGATTTTCTGGGGCGGATTGGCGATCGGCTTTGGAGTCGGGATCGGTATCGGCGTCTTGGCGCATTGGGGTTGGGGATGGGGCCACTGGGGATGGGATGGGGGCGAGACGGCGGTCGTGCGTGTCTTTAACCACGGCACTTACGTCACCCGCAGCACGACCGTGATCAACCGTGGATTCAACCGTCCGGGTGGCCCGCCTCGGAATTTTGGAGCGCGGGGAGCTTACGCGCGGCCCGCTGGAGGATTCAACCGTGCTGGCACGCGGGCCAGCGCTAACTACGGACGGCCCGGCGGAGCAGTGAATCGTTCTTCGGCAAGCGTTCCCCGGCCCGGGGGAGCAGTTAATCGTTCTTCAACAAGTGTTCCTCGGCCCAGTGGCCCAGTGAATCATTCTTCGGTAAGCTCTGCCCGATCCACAGGTGGCCGGCCCAGCGGCGGTTCGGGAGCAAGCGCTCCGCGGACACCGACGAGCCACGGATCAGGCGCTAAGTCCGGTGGTGGTCACTCGAGTGGTGGCGGTCATGCGAGCGGCAGCGGACATAAAGGTTAGGTAGTTGCGGATTATCACCCCGGGAGGATCCAGCATGAACGTTCTTGGTCGTAAGGTTCGGGCAGTGCTGACGCTGTTGCTTTGTGGAGCGGTGTTCGCAATCGCCGCTCCTGGCGCTCCTGGCGGACGTGTTGCTGTCTTGCAATACATCAACGGAGCGGTTTCAATTCAACCCCACGGAAGCGGCAGTTGGGTCGCGGCTACGGCCCATGACCCGCTGAAAAATGCCGACAACGTGTGGACGGACAAGGCTGCCCGGGCAGAGCTGAACGTCGGCACCGGCTTGATGCAATTGAACTCGGAGACGAGCCTGACCATCGTCAACGTTGATCGCGGCACGGTCCAGGTGCGCCTCCACCAGGGAACCTTGAATCTGCACGTGCACCATCTCTTTGGCGGCGAGATTTATGAGGTGGACAGCAGCAACGGCTCCTTCACTCTCACCAAGTCGGGTGATTACCGCTTTGATGTTGACCCGAAAGCGGGCACCACCACAATTACCGTTTGGAAGGGCCAGGGGAGTGTCTCCGGAGAGTTGCCGGCGATGCGCGTGAAAGCGCACGAACAGGTTCGGCTGGCGGCAGCCGCGGCCGCTTACGAACGCCATAAAGATCCCGCGCCCGACGCCTTCGACGAGTGGTGCCGCGTGCGCAACCAGCGCGCCGATAGCGCCTATCCGCGCGTCTATCCGTATCCATACCCGTACCCGCCGGGCGTGGTCGTATATGGCAGGCCCGGGCCG
Source organism: uncultured Acidobacteriota bacterium (assembly GCA_963842345.1). Classification (GTDB taxonomy): domain Bacteria; phylum Acidobacteriota; class Terriglobia; order Terriglobales; family Acidobacteriaceae; genus CAWBRT01. The sequence continues at coordinate 10,534 of CAWJGD010000004.1, read as the reverse complement.
TGGTACGCGCGGTAACATTTAGTTTCCAGAAGCGGCGGGAATGATGGGGGCGGCAAAGCTCCGCTCGCTACTTATCTCCCCGGCCTCGACGGCTTTCCAGGTTGTGAACGTGGACATGCTGGCCCGGTGCGATCTCACGCGTGGCCACGCCGATCACCTCGCCGTACTTGACGATTGCATCGCCGTGCTGGATTGGGCGGATCGCAAACTTGTGTCCGAACGGAATTTTCTCGCTGACCGTGATGCTGATCTCCTCCCCGTTGTCTTGAACGGCAATCACGCTTCCCGCTTCGATATTCTCGACAACCGTGCAGACGTTGTCGGATGATTTCATGACGATTACCTTGATCTTGCCCATGATCCCCTCCATTGCGGCTACATGGTCGGTCCGATGCGCTTGATGGCGAAATCGTTGAAGCCCAATGCCTCCGCTTTGGTCAGCTTGCCGGAAGCCACCTCCAGCATTTCCTGAAAAATACGAATGCCGACCTCATCGACGCTCTCGTCGCCGCTGATAATGGTGCCGGCATTGAGATCCATGTTGTCATTCATCTTCTCGAACATCGCGGTATTGGTGGCTACCTTAATGGTTGGAGCAATCGGCGAGCCGCACGGCGTGCCACGGCCGGTGGTAAAGACCACCAGTTGACAGCCCCCGGCCACCATGCCCGTGATCTGCTCAATGTCGTGGCCCGGGGTATCCATCCATACCAGCCCCTTCTTAGTGACGGGCGCGGCGTATTCGATCACGTCCTGCAACGGCCTGGTGCCCGCCTTGTAGATGCAGCCGAGTGACTTCTCCTCGATGGAGGAGAGGCCGCCCTCGATGTTGCCGGGTGTCGGCTGGCCGCCGCGCATGTCCACTTTCATTGCCGTGGCGCCGGCTTCACAGCGTTCGATCACTTCATAGCAGCGCCGGGCAACGCTCTGATTTACGGCGCGCGCGGCAACCAGATGCTCAGCTCCGATCAGTTCGGTCGTTTCCGCCAGGATGACGCTGCCGCCCGCATCGATAAGCATGTCGCTGGCCGCGCCCAGAGCCGGGTTGGCCGAAATGCCGGAGCACGCATCGGAGCCGCCGCACTCGGTGCCAAGGATGAGCGCGGAGGCGTCCACGAATTCGCGCTCCTGGCAGGAAGCCTCCGTCACCATCTGGCGTGCCGCCGTAACCCCGGCAGCGGTCGCCTTTACCGAGCCACCTTCGTCCTGGATAATGACGAGCCTTAGAGGCTTGTACGGGCACTTCGCTTGGATCGCCGCGGCGATATCCTGCGCACGGATGGTCTCGCATCCCAGGCCAACCACTACCGCGCCAAACACGTTCGGATGAGTGCCGTGCGCAATCAGCACCTGTGCGGTCAGTTCGGCATCGGCTCCCAACTGCGCGCAGCCATGCTGATGCTCGATCCAGGTGGCGCCCGAAACCTGCTGCGCAATTCCGCGAGCTACCCGGTTTGCGCACACGACAGAAGGCAGAACAAGCACGTGATTACGAAGGCCGGTAGCTCCGTCTGGACGGCGATAACCCTTGAACCTGATCATTGTTTACCCCTGCAAAAACCGGAAAACTTCGAGTGCAAGCGCCGCGGATTATGCAGCAAATCTGCCGGCCAGTCAACGGAAAGCTTAGGATGGCGGTGATACCTTGGAATCGAAGTTCGCGACGAACCGTCGAAGGTGCGACGGCGTCCCACAGCTGCTTCGATCGGCGAAAAGGTTATTTGATGTGAGCGTTTTTGAACAGACAACGAAACCCGCGGGTTGGTAGCGTTAACCTGCGCGTCGTGTCCAATAAGAAGTCACCAAGTTGCCGCAGTCTCCAAAATAGCGCCAGCAGCGGCTTAGATTGCCAATCCTGGGTTCTACTCGACGACGTTCTGAAGGCAAACGATGGAGGAAAGAGTATGTTTCACTTAATCGAGTATATTCTTGTTGGGCTAATCTCGGGGGTTATCGCGAAATCGGTGATGCACGAACACATAACGATCTTCTGGACGATCGTGCTCGGCATCATCGGATCGATCATCGGCGGCGCCGTTACCCACATGTTTTCGCGGCCGACAAACGAACGATATCATCCCGCCGGCCTCATTTTTTCTACACTGGGCGCGATCCTGGTTCTCTTCATTTGCTTTAAGCTGAAGATTCATTTTCCCAACATCGTAATCCGATAGGACGGTCACATCTCGGGCTGCTTGGAACGCTGCCACCTTGTAAAAATCCATCGGGCTTAGACCAGCCTGCTCCAAATCCTGTAGTGCGCCGGGGCGGGCCAACACGCGGAAAACATCCGTCTGGCTGTGCGTGCCTGCCATCTTGTGTCTCGGCGGGTTCCGCGTGGCCGTGATCCGCCCGCAATCGGCGGCAAGCACCAACGGAGCTTCCAACGAAGCTGACTTCGGGTCGCGTCGTCCAACACGGCTGGCTCGACCGCAGTTGGACAGCTGACCCTTTTATCGTTCCGTGACTTTGAACATTGCGCGCGACGCCTTCGCCATGGCGGCGATGTGGTCCGGCGTAGTTCCGCAGCAGCCGCCGATAATATTGACGCCGGCTTCGATCAACTCTTTCATCTGGGACGCCATGTACTCCGGTGTTTCTTGGAACACCGTCTTACCGTCCTCGACCTTAGGCATGCCGGCATTGGCTTGGATGAGAATTGGAATTTCAGGTAATGCCGCCCGCATGCGCTTCGAGATCTGAATCATATTGGCGATGCCGTTGCCACAGTTAGCACCGACGATGTCGGCTCCCGCCGCCGCGGCTCCTTCAGCCGCCCGCTCCGGACTGACACCCATGATCGTGAAGAAACCTCGGGGTTTCTGGTCAAAGGTGAAAGTGCAGATGACAGGAAGTTTCGTGTTCTCCTTGGCTGCCTTGATAGCCTGAACGGCCTCGACCATGGATGACATGGTTTCCACGCAGATCGCGTCGGCACCACCTTCCTCCAACGCGATTACCTGTCCCATAAAGGCTTCGTACAATTCCTCGGTCGATACATCACCATATTCCTCTTTTGCAATATGGCCAGTGGGGCCTACCGATCCGGCAACATAGCCCCTCTCGCCTATCGCCTGTTTCGCCAGCATGGCCGCCGCCCGATTAAGCTCCCGCACCTTGTTGGCCAGACCATATGGCCGCAACTTTAGCGAGCTGCCTCCGAACGAGTTGGTCTCGATTATGTCTGATCCAGCGGCAATGTACGCTTCTGCGATCCCCTTCACTGCGTCGGGGTGCGAGATACACCACGATTCCGGACACTCGCCTGGGCCAAGTCCCTTGGCATGAAGAAACGTTCCCATAGCTCCGTCTGAAATGAGAACTTCCCCTTGAGCGATTCGTTCCATCAGGCTCTTCATGATCACTCCTCAACCTTATTGGTGAGTAAAGCTATCCTCAAGCTCGCGGATTGTGTGCAGCAGCCTTCGCCGCGCTAGACTGAAATCTCAGCTCTGTCATTTACCTAGCCTGACGGGCCATGGCCTCGCGGAACCGGTCCTCCGATATTTCCTCGCCAGGGTTGATGACGAGGCACTGGCCCCATTTGCCAGACAATATCTCTCGGAAGAAATCGAGCGAACCTGAAAGGTCTTCAAGTTTCAATCCGAAGAATGATGCGAAGCGCTCCGCGTAATCGCGATACTCGGCAATGTCATAGCAGTGGGTATCGACGTAGGCCGCGCGACGATAATTCTTCATGGTCTCATGGGCGATCCACTCAGCATCTTCCTGCCCCCAGCGCTCACAGCTCTTCAGGTACTCCTGATACGGGTCCTTGCCGGAGACAACCCAGCCCTTGGTGAAGTAATACGTGGCGGGTTCGCGGTTGAACTGCACAAGATATTCGGCGGCCGAACCCAGGAAAAGACCGATGCAATCCTCAACAAGGGGCAACACAAGCGTCTTGTTCCCGGCCCGAATTCCTTTCAGTGCATTGGAACACAGGCCGTAGCCAAGCAGAACAATATCCCCGTCGTTCAGCCTATCGAGAGCCGCCTGCAACTCTCTATGGAGCTTTTCCGGATATCGATGTAACCCCTGCTCGAGGAATACGGTCTCTATTCCGGACGCGTTCGCCGCCGACCACTCCTCGCGCATGACCTCACAGGCGATTGCTTTGATTTGCGCCATCTACTCTCCACCACCACTAGCGCTCAGTACGAGCTGACAGCACTATTCAGTAACCTTCATGCACAGCGGCGACGAGCGCCTTCAGGTTCTCGATTGGCGTGGTGAGCGGAATTGCGCATTCTGGAGCGATTATGTTAACTCCAGCCTCAACCGCATAGCGTACCTGTTTCCGGACGTCTTCCGGAGTCCCTTGGAGCAGCGTCTGGGCGTTGTTCACATTACCGACCAGGCACATGCGATGACCGACCTTTGCAACCGCAACCTTGGAGTCCACCTGCCATTCAAAGTTGTAACCATCGAACCCGGCATCGGCAAAAAGCTCGATTCTATCCAGACAATTTCCGCACACATGAAGAATTAGAGGCCCCTCGATCTGTGCCGTTATTTCCTGATGTATGGCCAGCAGGTAGTCCTTGTAGTGATAACTGCCAACGAGATTTCCGGTAGCATGGTCGGCGAGGACGACGATATCGGCTCCGGCCTGGAATTGCGCTTTCGCAAATGCAATGGTTACAGGCATCAGTTGTCGGAGCATTTTGACAACCTTATCCTTTTCTCCAAGACCAACCTGGAGGAGCAGGTTCTGAGTTCCTGCCATGTGATAGGAGAGAGTCCATGGCCCCATTACCTTGCCGATTATGGCCACTTGCCCCCCGACCTGCCTGCGGAGCTTCGAAATGGCATCGAGGACTACCCGCATGGAGGGCTTCTCAAGAATGTTTTCCGGGATGATGACATCCGAGAAATCCGCATAGGGAGCGTTCCGGCTGTCGGGCATCTGGTCACGCGATCCCCAATCCACATCGCACCCCAGAGCAGCGGCCTCCTGGTGGACACTATATTCGGGCATTACAGTGTCAAAACCGATGATTTCATGTCCCGCGAGGGCAAGCTCGGCCATTGCCTCTGCATTGACGTGGGCTTCCGGAAAAGATACCCCTGAAGCATCCATGAGGTCGTGACAGACAATCGAGGTGACGCTAGCGGCCGGCGGACGGCTTCCCTTTTTGCCGTTATACAGAGCCGACATGATCAGGTTGTATGGCGTTGATTTCATTTCTGATTTCTTCCTCATCGAGCCGTGAGGCTCTGGTTGGCGCACCGCGACCTGAAATCCCGGCCTTCCCAATGCCACATCAATTGCCGGCAACAAGTCTTCTTGCGAGTTGCACAGCTCCGGCGGCATCTTTTGCATAGCCATCGGCGCCGATCTTTTCCGCGAAGTGTGCATCCACCGGAGCGCCCCCAACCATGATTTTCACACTGCTCCTCAGCCCTCTTTGCTGCATAACTGAGATGACTTTCTGCATCTCGGGCATTGTAGTGGTGAGCAGAGTAGAAAGGCCGAGGATGTCCGGTTTGATCTCCGTAACTTTATCAACTAGCTGTTCTACGCCAAGATTGACGCCCAGATCTACGACTTGAAACCCTGCCCCTTCGAGCATCATACTGACAAGGTTTTTTCCGATATCATGGAGATCGCCTTTTACCGTGCCAATGAGCACGGTTCCCTTGGATTTTGAATCTTTCCCCTTGAGCAAAGGCTTGATAACGGCCAAACCTTTCTGCATAGTGAGCGCGGCAATCAGCATCTCTGGAACGAAGATCTCTCCGCTCGCGAATTGTTGGCCAACTACATCCATTCCGTCGATCAGCGCTGTATTGATGATGCTACTAAGATCGACCTTCTCATCAACAGCAGTTTTCACCAAGGCTTCTATCTCTTTGTGCTTGCCGCTGATAACAGCCTGCTTTATCTGCTCAAGGGTCCCAGTCATCACTACATCCTCCTGCTGCGCTTGTGTATGCCCCTTCGTCAGGGTGGATCACACCTCAGCTCTTAGCTGCCGGGAAAATCTTGCACAACATTTGTCGGTGGCTTTACCGCAAAGAGTATACCGGGAACTTGGAGTAACTGAAAAAATATTGTCATACTGCATCATTCTCCGACTGCTCCTCGATCAAAACTTTTGCCAAATGTTGTTGGCAAAACTCGGCCATAGCACTTGCAACACCGGAATCAGCCGGTCACTTAGCGAGTCGTCGGCAATGCGGAAGTAATCTTGGAACCACGGGTCCAAGGCCCCTAGCAGGCTGCTGAAAAACTCTTCTCCGAGGGTGTCATCCTGAGCGCAGCGAAGGATCTGCTGTTTGCGCGCGTTACGAGTAAAGCAGATCCTTCGGTCGCGCAAAACCGGCGCGGCCTCAGGATGACACTGTCACGAGCTTTTCAGCGGCCTCTAGGTCCGGAACGTATGATTTCGCGGCGGTCGCGTTTCGATCGTCTGCCTTCTGGCGACGCTTCGAAATGCGCATCGCTTTCCGCTCGTCTGCTAACTTCTGGCGATTCGCCTCTGCCTCGCGGTGCAGCGTTTTGCGCGACCGAGGCCGGGCCACGCACCTGACTGAAAAGTGGTTTTGTCCAACCGCGTGCCGCCCGTAGCGTCTTGCGAACGTTCTCCGCCAAACGCTTGCAGGCTCTGTTGCGCGATCTTCAGCTTCGGTTGCCGGTGCCACGTCATGCTGTAGCCCAGAAACTTCCGCTGCCACGGACGCGCCACCGCGCTCTTGGCACGCATTGACCTTCAATTTCAGTCTTCTGCTCCAGAAATGCCGTGATCGCTGTCATTACCCGCTTCTCCGCTCCGCTGGCTTCCGACATAGATGTTGCAGTCATCCGCATAGCGGCAGAAGCGATGCCCGCGCTTCTCCAGTTCGCGATCCAGATCGGTCAGCAGGATGTTCGACAACAGCGGCGAAAGTGGCCCGCCTTGTGGCGTTCCTTCCGTTCGCGCACTCACCACCCCGCCTTCCATTAGCCCCGCTTCCAGATAGCGCCGGATCAACTTCAGCACCCGTTCATCCTTCACCTTACGCACCACCCGCGCCATTAGCACGTCGTGGTTCACTCGGTCGAAGAACTTCTCCAAATCGAGATCGACAGCCCAACGTCTGTCCTTCGGCTACGTCTCCGAGCGGCTTTCACCGCTTGGTGTGCGTTGCGTCCGGGACTAAAGCCGTCCTCGATTCACAGAACTCGGGTTCGAACAGCGGTTGCATAACCTGATGCAGCGCCTGTTGAATCAGGCGGTCCAACACCGTCGGAATGCCCAGCGTGCGTACCCCGCCTTGCGGCTTCGGTATCTCCACCTTGCGCACCCGCCGCCGGCATATACTCACCTGCCTCGCGCTTTCTTTCCCTCGGCCAGTGCGCTTGCAGCCATGGTTTGAACGCGGCCACCGTCAGTCCATCGACTCCCGGTGCGCCTTGTTCTTCACCACGCGCTCGTAGGCGCACAGCATGTTGCTGCGTTCCACTGCGGCTTCCATCAGCCGCACCGCTTCCGGTTTCGTTCGCCCCTCAGCCGCCGTCCGAACCTCCGCGCCCGCTCCAGTTCCCGGCCGGTTCCGCCTGCCTTTGCCTGTCACAAAAAGGGAGGCCCCTATCAGGCCTCCCTTGGAATTTCACACCCAAACTGATCTATTTTCCGCTGTGCCCTTCGTGGCCGCTACTATGCCCGCTGCCACCGCTCGGACGACCACCACCAGACTTGGCGCCTGATCCGTGGCTCGTCGATGCCCGAGGTGAGCTTGCTCCCGGACCGCCGCTGGGCCGGCTAGCGCTTGCTGAAGAACGATTAACCGCTCCACCGGGCCGGGGAACGCTTGCCGATGAACGATTCACTGCTCCGCCGGGTCTGTTCACGCCAGCAGCACGATTGACTCCTCCAGCGGGCCGCGCGTAAGCTCCCCGCGCTGCAAAATTTCGCGGCGGGCCGCCCGGACGGTTGAATCCACGGTTGATCACTGTCGTGCTGCGAGTGATGTATGTGCTGTGGTTATAGAAGACGGCGTGGCTATGCCATCCCATTGCCCAGTGGCCCCATCCCCAGCCCCAGTGGGCAAAGACGCCGATACCGATCCCGACTCCAAAACCAATCGCCAATCCACCCCAGAAAATTCCCGGAGGCGGATAGTAGTAGAAGCCGGGATACGGCGGGAACGGAGCTCCATAGACCACCCAAGGGTCATATACCGGAACGTAGACGACCGTCGGGTTGACTGGCGCAATCATAATGGCGCCGGGCGCGTTGGTTACCACCTGTTGCGGCGTGGTGCGCAACTGACCTGCGGTCTGTGCCTTCTGGCGCATCACCTGCACCGCATCCATCACGTCTTGTGGCTGGTTGTAGTAGGCATTGCCCAAGTCGGTTGTCCACCGAATGTTCTTGTCCAACTGCGCCAGCACGGTCGGAAACGCCGTAAGCGCCTTCACGCTCGGGTCCCAGTTATGGTTTTCCGCACCGGCAGCAATCTGTTCCGCGGGGGCATTGCCCTGTGCCTGCCTCCAACGATCCGCCTCCACCACTTGAGTCGGATAAGTTGCGGCTGCAAGAACCTGCGCTACCAGCGCATCGGGATAGAGCGCGATTGGCGCTACCAGCTGGTTCAACTGCCCAGCCGACAAGGGTTGTCCCTGCGGCACGGGCTGACCGTCATCCGCAACCGGTGCACTGGGCGGTGCGGCATCTGGAGGCATTGGCACGGATTGCGCAAACGCCTCGCCCTGCATCATCGGAATCATGATCATCAGCGCGCTAAGTACGACTGCCAGCCCCCGCCGAGTCAATTGTCCAATTCTCTGCCCGGTGGCAACGGCGTCCTGACCAGGTTGAAGAATGCCGTGCAGTATCTCTCTCAACCATGCGTTACGTCTCGTACCTATATCGATTTTCATAAGCCTCACTCTCAAACGCCATCCAGGCGCCGCCGTCCGAGGACCAGTTAGTGGCGGTCCTGAGGAAAAGCCCTGTGCAACCAATAGGCTACACAGGGCTTAAAACTCATGGTGCCGAAGAAGGGACTCGAACCCCCACACCCTTGCGAGTACATGGACCTGAACCATGCGCGTCTGCCAATTCCGCCACTTCGGCATTTCAGAAACCCCGGTGGCAGCCAGTCAGCTTCCACGGAGTTTACATTGGACGCGGCCCTCAGCGGGCCGGCCGTTCAATCAGGCGTGCAACAAGATTGTAACGGCAGCGGCGCGCCACGGTCAATCCGTGCTGCACATCGGCGCCGCCGGCGCGAGCCATCTTTGTGCACCGTGCGGCCAGTATTTGCCAACGCGGCGCCGCAATCGCGGTTAATCGGGTAGGAGGCGGGGTTACCCCCGCCGACCTCCCACACCACCGGACGTGCGGTTCCGCATCCGGCGGTTCATGAAGCAGACGAGAAGCGCCGCTGCGTATTCAGCAGCGAAACCAACCCCATGCGGTCGAACCAAGACTTCGGGTAGGCTTCATTCATGTGCGAGGCACCGCCGTTCCACCACGGACCGCGTCCGTTGGTGGCCGACTGCCACGCTCGCTTTTCACTCAGCCCAGCGCGCATCAGGTTCTTCGCCGCGTGTAATTGCGCTTCCAGTGCCGCCAGAGCAGCGCCCGCGGCTTATGTCGGATCCGGCCATCGAGTGCTTCCGACCCGCTTTTCACTTCGGTGAGCCGGAAGTACCCAATCCATCCCCGTAGTTGGGGATTGAGTTGTTCGATCACTTGTTTCAGACTCCGCCCGCGTGCCGCCCGTAGCGTCTTGCGAACGTTCTCCGCAAAACGCTCACGGCTCTGTTGCGCGATCTTCAGCTTCGGTTTTTGGTGCCAAGTCAGGCTGTAGCCCAGAAACTTCCGCTGCCACGGACGCGCCACCGCGCTCTTCGAAGCATTGACCTTCAGTTTCAGTCTTTGCTCCAAAAACGCCGTGATCGCCGTCATCACCCGCTGCCCGCTCCGCTGGCTTCCGACCTAGATGTTGCAGTCATCCGCATAGCGGCAGAAGCGATGCCCGCGCTTCTCCAGTTCGCGATCCAGATCGGTCAGCAGGATGTTCGACAACAGCGGCGAAAGTGGCCCGCCTTGTGGCGTTCCTTCCGTTGGCGCACTCACCACCCCGCCTTCCATTTGCCCCGCTTCCAGATAGCGCCGGATCAACTTCAGCACCCGTTCATCCTTCACCTTACGCACCACCCGCGCCATTAGCACGTCGTGGTTCACTCGGTCGAAGAACTTCTCCAAATCGAGATGACGGCCAACGTCTGCCTTCGGCAACGTAGCCCCGGGCGGTTTTCACCGCTTGGTGTGCGTTGCGTCCGGGACGAAAGCCGTAGCTCGATTCACAGAACTCGGGTTCGAACAGCGGTTGCATAACCTGATGCAGCGCCTGTTGAATCAGGCGGTCCAACACCGTCGGAATGCCCAGCGTGCGTACCCCGCCTTGCGGCTTCGGTATCTCCACCTTGCGCACCGCCGCCGCATATACTCGCCTGCCATCAGCGCTTGTCTTACCTTCGGCCAGTGCGCTTGCAGCCATGGTTTGAACGCGGCCACCAGTCAGTCCATTATCGACT
>CAWJGD010000003.1:0-94053 GCA_963842345.1 uncultured Acidobacteriota bacterium | reverse complement strand
GTTTGCAGGCCGGGAACCTCGATGTTGCCAGATAAGCGTTCCAGTTGAACGAAGGCGTCAGCGCCTGCAATTTGGCGCGGTTCATCTTGTGGAAGATCTTGTAAGGATCGCGCAGCTCGACGCGGCTCAGCGAATCCTTGGCCATCGCGGTTTCGATCCGCATCACCGTTTGTGCCTCCTGCGCGGCCTGCGCCGACGAGTCGCCGAGTAATTCGAACATCTGCTGAACGTGAGCGAGATAGCGTTTGCGGGTCTCTTCCATCCGCGCGTCGGTCTTCAGATAGTAATCGCGGTCGGGCAGCCCGAGCCCCCCGGCACTGGCAAACGCGATCACCTGCGTCGAATCCGCCAGATCCTGCGAGGAACCGAACCCGAACATCATGCTGGTGTAGCCAAAGCTGACCAGGTGCTGCCGGGCAAGCCAGGGCGCAAGGCCGCTCACGTCCTTGACGGCCGCCAGCTCTCGCAACGCGGGTTCCAGAGGCGCGGCCCCGGCCTTTTCAATGGCCGCCTCATCCATGCAGGAAGAGAAAAAATCTCCGATCTTCTGCTGAATTGCGTTACGGTTCGCCGATGGACGCGCGGCATCTTCGAGAATTCCCCAAAGAAAGCGCTGGTTCTCGTCAGTCAGCTTGCCGTAGACGCTCCACGACGATTGGTCAGGTGGAATCGGATTCTTCTTCTCCACCCGCCGCACGAATAGGTGTAGAAATCCACGCACGGGTCCACCGAGCGATCCATGGCATCGACGTCGAGGCCGGGCGTGTAGGGCAACGCCTGCAACGGAGTCTCCTGCTGCGGGTTGATCGGGATCCCCGGCGAGCCCTGCTCGCTGGGTTGATTGGCGAAGAAGCCGTGCCGGACACTTGAGCCGCACACAGCGCGCTCAGCACCACCATCGAGGCAAACAGCAGCAAAGTTTTTTTCATAGCGAAAGCTCATGGCCGGCGCAGGGATCCCTCCGGGATAAGCAGTAAGTTTAGTTCGCGGCACGCCTGTCCGTAACCGGATGGACCGGCTGCTACGATTCCAGCACGCGCGGCAGGCGGTGGTGCCATTCGGTGCGCTGTTCGAACTGGTGCGCAATCGCCAGCACCTTCCGATCCGCGCCCGGACCCGCGCTGATCTGCATGCCCACCGGCAAGCCTCGGCTGGTGAATCCGCACGGCACGGTAATGGCCGGCAGCCCCAGAACGTTAAACGGGCGCGTGTTGCGCAGCATGATCAGCTCGCGCTTCCTCAGTTCCGGCAGCCCCGACTGCAGCTCCGCAATCGTCGGCGGCGAGACCGGAACGGTAGGCGTAATCAGCACGTCCACGTCGCGGAAAATCTCGGCGCTCCGGCGGCGCAACGCATCCAGACTGCACCTGGCCGCGCGGTATTGCTCCTCGGTAATATCCTTGCCCTGGAGAATGCGCTGCAACGTCTGCGGATCATACTGGTCGCGGTATTCCGCGAGAAACTGCTCGTGATATTGATACGCCTCGTAGAGGTGGACCGTACGATCTTCGTCAATCGGAACCTTAACGTCGCAAATCGACGAGGTACGCGGAGCCGTGATGCGAGCCACGCCGATGCGCAGCTCCGATTCGATCTTCGGCTCGGTGCCCTCGCAGAAATATTCGGTCGCGATGCCCACACGGAGACCGGTCGTATTGCGATGTATCGCTTCCCGATAGCTGGTCGGGGAGGAGTGGCGGCTGTCGGGATCTGCCGGGTCGTAACCCGCGATCGCATCCAGCACGATCGCCGCATCCTCCACCGTGCGCGTCATGGGCCCGACATGATCGAAGGACAGCGCCAGCGGAAACACGCCGCGCCGGCTCACCAGCCCGAAACTCGGCTTCAAACCGACAATCCCGCAGTAGGCCGCCGGCAGCCGGATTGACCCCGCCGTATCGGTGCCCAGCGCCGCGAAACACATGCCGGTGGCAACCGCCGCCGCCGCCCCCGAAGACGACCCGCCGGTAATTCGCGTCGTGTCCCAGGGGTTGCGCACGGGACCGAAATAGCTGATGATCCCGCTGCCTCCGTAGGCAAACTCGTGCAGGTTAAGCTTGCCGATCAGCACGGCGCCGGCTTGCCTCAGCCTGCGCGTCACTTCCGCATCTTCGACGGCAACGGTATCCTTCAGCACCGCGCTGCCGGCCGTGGTGGGCACGTCCTTCTGGTCGATAATATCCTTCAGCCCCACCGGAATGCCATGCAGCGGGCCGCGCCAGTGGCCGCTCTGGATCTCACGTTCGGCTTCGGTGGCTTCGCTCAGCGCGCTTTCGGCAGTCACTGTAATAAAAGCGTTGAGAACCGGGTTGTACTGCTCGATTAGCGACAGGCATGCCTTCGTTAGTTCGACGGGCGAAATTTCCCGCCGTTTCACCTGTTCGGCAGCCTCGGCCAGAGTGAGCCGCGTGAGCGACGTTTGCATGGGAGTGCTCCTGAGCACGATAGTGTAATGCATCCCCACATCAAGGGGCAGCTCTGCGACGGTGACCGCGTCAGCAGGCTGCGGAAAAACGCGCCGAAGCATCGAACGAGGCGCTATGTGATGTAGGCTCCCCAGTTCCCTTGCACAAGAACTTGTAGGCTCACTTCACCTGAAGCCTGTTTTTCCGCAGCCTCTCAGGCGTGGAAGCAAACAAAAAAGGGCCCGGCGACAGGCCCTTCCTCTGCTAAACCTTACTACCCTTTCAACTTGTGCCGTTCGCAAGCGGCAACCGCATTGGCCGGGTCCAACGCCTCTTGGTCGAGCTGAATCTCGAGAACCTTTCCGCTTTTGTCGATGAGGAATGTTGCCCGCCGCGCAGCTTTGGTCTGCGGGTTGAAGATGCCAAAGCGCCGGGTGGTATCGCCACCTATGTCGCTCAGCATTGGGAAGCTGGTGCCCAGTTGATCCGTCCAGGCTTTATTGGCAAAAAATCCATCCATGGTGACACCCAGGACCTGGGTGTTGGAAGCTTCCAGCTTCTGCAAATTCTGCTGGAAGCTCTGCGCTTCCTTGGTTCAATTCGGCGAAAACGCAAAGACGTAAAACGCCAGAGCCACGTTCTGCTTTCCCTTGAAGTCATGCAGAGAAACCTGCTTTCGATTCTGATCCAGCAGAGTGAAATCCGGCGCCATCTCTCCGACTTTGACAGACGGCGTCGGTAACGCGGCCTGAGCAGCCTGTTGCGCTTGCGCCAAGCCAACCAGAGCGATGAACACTACAACCGCAACACTGATTCGCAAGACTTTCATGAAACACCTCGCACGGCAGCATACTACTAACGTTGGCGAACTGTCACTTCCGGCAATGCCACTGCGGATCGAGCATGGATGGCACCGCCGATTGCACGGAAGTTGAACACTGCCCTAAATATCTGCTCGGCAGAGCTGCCAAATTCCGGCTACCGTCATCTCATTAGTCAGGCACTTAGCCGCCGGCGATGGCGGCGATGTCCGGGACCCCAGACCATGTTGCCAACAGCGTTCCCCACACCCGCCACTCTGGCCGACATATTTTTCACCATCGTAGATCGCAACGCTCCCCGCGCAATTCTCTATGAACGGCGTGGAATTTGGCTGCCGCTCTCTTCTCGCGAGCTGTACCGGCGCGTGGCAGCGGTAGCTGCCTGGCTTCGAGCCCGTGGGTTGGAGTCGGGCGATCGCGTGGCCATCCTCGCCGAGAACCGCCCTGAGTGGGCGATAGCGGATTTCGCGGCCATGATGACGGGGGCGGTGGTGGTGCCGATCTACCCGACTCAGACCGCCGAGCAATGCGCCTACATTCTGCGGGATTCGGAGACTCGGGTTCTTTTCGTCTCTTCCGTGGCGCAACTGCACAAGGTTCTCCCGCTGCTCTCCGAGACGCGCGTTGAGCACCTCGTGCTGATGGACGAGCCCGGCGGCGTTTTGCCCGGCGAAGCCGGCCAGATGCAGGCGATCATGAAGCGGGGGCCGGAGAAACGCGACCAGGAGTTCGACCGCCGCGGACGGCAAATCGCTCCCACCCAGTTGGCCACTCTCATTTACACCTCTGGAACGACCGGAACGCCCAAGGGCGTCATGCTCTCGCATCGCAACCTGGCTTCGAATATCGCCGTTTCTCTCGAGCACTTCGAGATGAGCGGCGAGGATTCGGTGGTCTCGTTCCTGCCGCTGTCGCACATTACCGCCCGCCATTGCGACACGGCTTTGATGTACCGCGGCGTGAGCGTCGCATATTGCTCCCGCTTTGAAGATATGCCGCGAGCGCTGCAGCAAGTTCGTCCGACGATTTTAGTTGTGGTGCCGCGCGTCCTGGAAAAAATTCACAATCAGGTGCAGCTCCGCGTGGGGAGCGGTCCGCGACGCAAGCTCTATGACTGGGCGATGACCGTGGCCAGACGCCACCTGCCCGAAACCGTTGCCGGACGAACTCCGCGCTCCATCGCCTGGCACATTGCCGACAAGCTGGTCTTCTCCAAGGTTCGAAAGGGCATGGGAGGACGCGTGCGAACCATCATCTCCGGCGGAGCCCCGCTCGGAATCGAGCTGGCGGAGTGGTTTGCCGGCATCGGGCTGCCCGTCATGGAGGGCTACGGACTAACCGAAACTTCGCCGGTCGTAGCCGTCAACACTCCGCGGTCGTTCCGGCCCGGAACTGTCGGTAAACCGCTCGCCGGCGTGGAAGTGAGAGTTGCCGACGACGGCGAGATCATCGTGCGCGCTCCTTCGGTGTTCCAGGGTTACTGGCACCTGCCCGAGGAGACCCAAAACGCATTTGCCGGAGAATGGTTCAAGACCGGCGACATCGGCTCTCTGGATGAAGATGGCTTCCTGTCGATCACCGATCGCAAGAAGAACCTGATCAAAACCTCGGGCGGCAAGTTCCTCGCGCCGCAGCCCATCGAGAATCGCCTGAAAAATAATCCGCTGGTCAGCGAAGCCGCTCTGATTGGCGACCGGCGGCGCTTCCCGGCCGCGCTCATCGTACCGGCCTTCCCCGCCCTGGAGGACTGGGCAAAGCAGCATGGCGTCACCTTCAACTCGCATGAAGAGCTGGTGGCGGACGCAAAAGTCCATGCCATTTACGAGGAAATTATCGACAGCTTGAACCGGGACTTGGCCCGCTTTGAGCAGATTAAGAAGTTCCTGCTGCTTCCCGAGCAGCCCACCATCGCCGACGGCACCCTGACCCCCACGCTCAAACTGCGCCGGCGCGAGTTGGAAGCCCGTTACCGCGCGCAGATCGAATTGCTCTACGCCGAACCCGCGCTGCTGGAAACCCGCGAGGCCGCCTAGCAAGCGCCGCCAGAGACAAGGCTTTCCTTCACGTCACAACCAGATGTGACGATGTTTACACCATTCCCGGCGCGAGGTCTTACAATAATGGCATGGATTCACTTGTCATTGCTGGCAGAGCGTTTCGTTCCCGTTTGATTGTGGGCACGGGAAAATACAAGTCTGGCGAAGAGACCGCGAAGGCCCTGGAGGCCAGCGGCACCGAGATGGTCACGGTCGCCGTCCGCCGCGTCAATCTTGACCGCTCGAAGGAATCGCTGCTCGACTTCATCGACCCCAAGAAATACTTCCTGCTGCCGAACACGGCCGGCTGCTACACCGCCGACGACGCCATCCGTACGGCGCGCCTGGGACGCGAGGTCGGGCTTTCCGACTGGGTGAAAATCGAAGTCATCGGCGATCAGAAGACGCTGTATCCGGATGTCGCCGCCACTATCGAAGCTACCCGGGTATTAGTCAAGGAGGGCTTCACGGTTCTGCCTTATACCTCGGATGACCCCGTGGTTGCGCTGCGGCTGCTCGATGCCGGCGCCAGCAGCGTAATGCCGCTTGGGGCGCCCATCGGCAGCGGGCTCGGCATTCAAAATCTCGCCAACTTGCGCATCTTGCGGGAGATGATCACGTCCGTCCCCTTGATTGTGGACGCGGGGGTTGGAATTCCTTCCGACGCGACCCTGGCGATGGAACTCGGCTTCGATGCCGTGCTGATGAACACCGGAATTGCGGCGGCAAAAGACCCGATCCTGATGGCCGAGGCCATGAAATACGGCATTATTGCCGGCAGGCTCGGCTACCTGGCCGGCCGCATGCCGAAGAAGCTCTACGCTACAGCCAGTTCACCGGCCGAGGGCATCTCGCGTTGAGCTGCGCCGGCGCGACCCTGGCGGCGCGCGTCCGCCATGCTTTCGGTTGCGAGCGTGCCCCGGACGGTCCCTGCGTTCGCGTTCCTCTGCGCTCAATCACCCCAGCGAGCGGGGTTTGCCCGGAACCCCGCAACTGGCGCGATGAGGTGACCGGTTGAGCCGCCCGCAGTGGCTGCCACATTACATCCCCGCCCTCGACGGGCTGCGCGGTATTGCCGTTTCGCTGGTCGTTTTCTACCACTGTCACACCAAACTCGGCGACGGTTTGCTGAGCCGTTTCGCCGAGTACGGCTGGGCTGGAGTGAATCTTTTTTTCGTCCTCTCCGGATTCCTCATCACCGGCATCATCATCGAGGGCCGCCAAGATGCCCATTTCTTCCGTAACTTTTATGCCCGGCGCGCCCTGCGCATCTGGCCGGTTTACGTTCTGCTGCTGCTGCTGAATTACATCCTGGTGCCCTGTCTGCTGGAGCGCAATCCGCAGCACGCCTGGCAGATTACCTCGACCGCGCCTTGGCTCTACTACGCACTCTTTGTGCAAAATCTGTTTGCGATCGCGCTGCCGGGGGCGGTCGGGCCGACCTGGAGCCTGGCCATCGAGGAGCAGTTCTATCTCGCATGGGCGCCAATTGGACGCCGTCTTTCGCTGCGTCATCTGGCCATCGTTCTGACCACGGTATTTGTTGCTTCGCCGGCAATTCGAGCCTGCAATACCGGCTTGCTCACGCCAACCCACACGCTGATTCATCTTGACGGCCTCGCCATCGGTTCGTTGATCGCCGTGTTGCTCAGGATGGACACGTTCAGCAAGCCCGTATGGCGAAAGCTGGGCCTGGCCGGAATTGCGCTTGGCCTCTTTGGCGTGGGGCTCATGCTGTATCGCGGTACCGCATTTGCCGATACCTTTCTGGCGTTCGGCTTCGGCGGCATGCTTATTGCCGCCATTGTTGCCGAACCCCGGTCCAGCCTTTACACCCGTGTTCTTTGCGCCTGGCCGATCAAGTCAATCGGCACCATCAGTTACGGACTGTACATGATGCATATTCTGGTATTCGTCGGGATCGGCAGTTTCGAACTGCGCATGCTGCGCTACGGATTCTGGGGAAATCTCGCGGTGGTGGTCGCGCGCATTGTTTTGTCCCTCGGCTTCGCGGCCCTGCTTTGGGTAGGCTTTGAAAAACCGATCCTGCGGCTCAAACGCCGTTTTGAAAGTCCTCGCGTTGTCCCGGCGCAGCCCGCGGTCCCGGCAAAGGAGTTGGTCGCCGAGACCGTCTCCGCCGACTGATTCCGCGACACCATGAGGTAAGCTGCTGAATTTGACCAGTTGCGGGTCACTGGACAACAATCTTATTGAGAGAAATTCACGTGGCCACGGCAACAAAACGCGGAATCAAACACAGCGTACTGGAATCCTTGTCGCTGTTGCACAACTCCGCTCATCTCGGAGTCATCATCGCCAGCGATGAGCGAGTTCTCGACGCAAATGACGCTTTTCTGCAGATGATCGGCTACAGCCGCGCCGAGTTGGAGGCGGGAGAACTGCGCTGGCGCGAGATAACCCCTCCCGAACAGATTGACCTGAGTGAGCGCGCCCAGGAAGAACTGCGCAACTTCGGCGTCTGCGCCCCTTTCGAGAAAGAGTATCTGCGGCGCGACGGCTCGCGCCTGCCGTGCCATGTCGGCGCCACCCGCATGCAAAGCGAACCGTTGCAGTGGGCGGCTTTCGTCGTCAATCTCACCGATCAGCGACGGCTGGACGAGAGCGAACAGCGCAACCGCGAACTACAGGCCAAGACGCGGCTGGTCAACATCATCGCCCACGAAATCAATAACCCGCTGATGATCCTGAGCGGTACTCTCTATTTGTTGCAGCGGCGCCACCCCGACGACAAAGAAACTTTGAATTTGCTTTGCCAGGCTGCCGACGCCTTCGCTCGCATCACCGAGTCGCTGAAGGCGATTCTGGCGACAGCCGAAAAGCAAGGCTGAAACCGCCCCGGACCGAGTTTTTCCGCAGCCACCTAGAACAATCCCAGCCAGCGAAGATAACCGCATCATCGGCACGCTGCAACTCGTCCACTAAAAAACGGGCGCCCTTCCGCGCAAATACAAGGGTTACAAGAGTCCAATAAAGCGCCACCACGTAAGCGCGGTCACGGTCCACAGCATCCATGAGCCGATCCCGACGAGGACCGAGGACTTGACCTGGTTCTCAACGGAGTAATATCCGGGGCCGAACAAGATGATGTTACCCATCGTGTTGAACGGAAGGAAGAGGGCATAGGCCATCAGGATAGCCATCGGGAGCGTGAAGCCGATGATGTCGAACTTGAGCGTCTGGGCAATGCCGATGTAGATCGGAATCATCACGCCGCCCATCGCGGTGGTGGTGGACCAGATCGCGTGAGAGAAGATGGTAAAGCCCATCAGGAGGATCACCAGCGGAATCATCGGAAGGGTCTTTACACCGAGTCCGTCGAGCGCGGTCCTGACGATCCACTCGAATGCCCTGGTCTTGGTCAACACGTCGGAGAGGGTGATCACGCCACCGAAATAAATGAAGAGCTCCCATGGGATCATTTTCTCGGTTACCTTCCAGTCGAGCACTCCGATCTTAGGCGCGAAGATCATCGTCGAAGCAGCAAATGCGACCATCGTCGAGTTGAAACCATGATAGAAGTCGGTCGACCAGAAGAAGAGTGCGAGGAGGAACCATAAGATTGCCTTCTTCTCCTGCGCCGACATCTTGCCCATCGCCGCGAGCTCTTTGGTGACGTAGTCCATGCCTCCGGGGATCTCCTTCATCTCCGGGGGGAACATCCTCAGACAGAGCCACCCGGTGAATACCAGTACGATCAGATTGGTGGGGAGGGCCGCCAGGGCCCAGTAGCCCCAGGTGAGCTTGGCGGAGGCGCCTACTGCAGCGAGCATCATGCCGATCGCAATCGGGTTGGGGATCGTGCCGGTCAGGAAGGCGGAGCCGGTGATGTTTGCAGTGAAGGTTTGCGAGAGGAATAGGGCGCGGCCGAAGTTGCTCTTCCCCGGCTCGATCTCGTAGGCCTGCCCAATCCCCTGGACGATCGGAAGCATCGCAGCCGTGCGCGCTGTGTTCGATGGAGTCAGCGGGGCTATCACGAGATTCGCGAACATGGAGGCAGCAACCGCGCCGCGGGGCGTGCGCCCGAGCGCCTTCATCATCAGCAGCGCAACGCGGCGCGCGACACCGGTGTGGGTCATCGCGATAGAAATAACGAATCCGGTGACAAGCATGAAGAGCGCCGCCGATCCGTACCCGCTCACCGCAAAATTGGCTTCACGAACGAGCCAGCCGTTCTTCATGGCCCCCGTTGCGTTACCAATCCAGAAGTAGAGTACTGAGACGACAAAAAAGGCTGAGACAGCGAAGTTCACGGCGATCGTGACCCACATGACCACGGCAACCGCGAAGAGCGTGAGCAACTTGTGCTGAGTCAATGTCATGCCAGCCGGCGTGGGGAGCATCCAGATCACGATGCCGAGCGCGAACGCCAGCACGACGCCGTACTTTTTGCCCCACGACTCAAACGAAAATTTTTGGCTAACTTGATTCGGCTGACTGGGAACCGGAACCTTAGCCGTCTCAACACCCTGCGATGTCATTTCAGCTCCTTGTCGAATGAGCTTTTCTGTTGCTTAAAGTATAAGCAGCTCACGCCAGAGTTCAAGATGAATCGGCTAATCCGCACCGCCGCATTCAGCCTTCACGTCGCTGGGCATGCCGCGGGATGCAGCGTTCGCGCGTCAACTGGTAACATTTCCACGGGCTCCCCGACACGCACCTGATTGCGCGTGTTGGGGCGAAACGTCGCCGAATTGGCGCGCATGGAGAGACTTTCATGAAGGCTTGGGAATTAGTGAAGTTCGGACAGGAGAAAAACTTGCGCCTGGTTGAGCGTCCCATCCCCGTGCCGGGACCGGGAGAAGTATTGGTGCGCGTGCATGCGGTTTCACTCAACTACCGCGATAAAGTGCTCGTCGAGGGCACCTACATGCCGAGTCTGCAATTGCCGTTCGTGCCCGCATCGGATGCCTCTGGCGAAGTCGCCGCCGTGGGCGATGGCGTCACCCGGGCGGTTGTCGGCGATCGCGTCACCGCCAATCTCCGGGTGCGCTGGATCGATGGCAAGCTCGGGCCGGACGAGGTCGCTCTCTCGTTGGGCGGTCCCCTGCCGGGAGTGCTCGCCGAATATGTCGTATGGCCACAGGGAGCGGTGGTGAAAGCGCCCAGCCACCTCAGCTACGAGGAAACGGCAACCTTACCCATCGCCGGGCTTACCGCCTGGTTCGCGCTAATGGAAGACGGCCGGCTCAAGCCGGGCGAATCGGTACTGGTGCAAGGAACCGGCGGAGTATCGCTGTTTGCCGTGCAATTTGCCGCCATGGCCGGCGCGCGGGCTATCGTCACCTCGAGCAGTAACGAGAAGTTGGCGAAGGCGAAGCAATTGGGCGCCACCGACACCGTCAACTACCGCACCACGCCGGACTGGGATAAAACCGTGCTGGAGTTGACCGGCGGACGCGGCGTCGATCACGTCATCGAAGTCGGCGGCGGCGAAACCTTCAAGCGCTCGCTCAACGCCCTCGCCATCGAGGGGCATGTCGCAGTCGTCGGCTTCCTGAGAGGCACGGAGATTAACATCGATGTCCGCACTTTGATTCGCAAGCGGGTGCGCGTTCAGGGAATCCAGGTCGGCCACAGGCGGGCATTCGAAGAGATGAACCGCGCCATCGAGACACGCGGTCTGCGGCCTGTCATCGACCGCTACTTCCCGTTCGCCGCCGTTAATGAAGCGTTCGCTTATCTCGACAAAGGAGCCTTCGGCAAAATCGTTATCCGCGTCATCGAATAGGATTGGAAGTCGGTGCCCCGCATCTGCTTGGCAGTTGTGGGACTTTGATTTCGATTTACCGGGGTCTGGTCTGCGACGCGAGCACCGCTCGCTAGGGTGATTGACTGACGCGGGATAGTTTCTATGCAACCACTACTGGTCTGAAGAAAACCACTACTGGTCTGAAGAATTAGTGCTGGGATTCTGTTCCGCTTTTCCGGTAGCGTTGCTCTGCCCCGAAACCACCGACAGCCGTTGCTGGCTTTTGTAATGGGGAATACAGTGGTGAACCTGCTCCGCCATCTGGAGGTTCTCCGGACATGCGCTTCCGGCTACTTTACCGCAGTGAAGACAGGTGGAAACGATGATCCCGTTTGGCGTTCGTCCACGGCAAAAACCGCTAAGTCCTGCGGGTTTGGCAGCCATTGGCCCTCCCAGGGTTCGAAACGTGCCACCTCTGCGAGTCGAGATGACAACCACATGACGACAATATGAACGAGATGCGCTCCGGCTAACCAGAGCTACTTTTCTTTGCCGCCAGAAGGTACAGATGCAGAGTAGCTATCCAGAGCTGCTTTTTTTGCCAATCAAAATTGTTTTAGCCTCCATAAAGATTGGCTATCCGACTAAGGTGGGGGTCGAAGACCGCCTGCGGGAGCCATTCTACGCCTGCTCCTGTGACTTGCGAAAGTGCTCGAAGATGGCTTCGGCCTGACGCCGGCTGACCACCGCGCTGAGCGCCGCGGCGTCGGCCTGCTGGATGGCCCGGAGCGAGCCGAAGTGTTGCAGCAGGCGGCGCGTAGTCTGTTCGCCGATGCCCGCAATCTCGCGCAGCTCGGTCGCGCGGTCGCGCATCTGCCTGCGCTTGCGATGGAAGGTGACGGCGAAGCGGTGCGCCTCGTCGCGAATCTGCTGAATCAGGTGCAGCACCGGCGAATGGCGGTCGAGCACTATCGGCTCGTTCTCCTGGCCGTAGAGGTAGATAATCTCCTCGCGCTTGGCGATCGAAGCCAGCGGCTGCGTGATCAGGCCCAGCTACTCCAGCGCCTCGGCCGCCGCGTGCAACTGCCCAATGCCGCCATCGACCAGCACCAGCGAAGGCATCGGCTTCTCTTCCTCGCACAGTCGCTTGTAGCGCCGCGTCACCACCTCGCGCATGGCGGCAAAATCGTCGACCCCCTCGACGCTGCGGATGATGAATTTGCGATACTCCGAGTTGCGTCATCTTGCCGTCTTGCCAGACGACCATCGAGGCCACGGTCTCCGCGCCCTGTATGTGCGAGATGTCGAAGCACTCGATGCGCTCGGGCAGCTCGGGCAGGTTGCAACGACCTCCTGCAACACGCTCTTCAGCACGTCGGTGCGCGGCTTGAGCACGCGGAAGCGCTGGTCGTAGGATTGGCGGGCGTTGTTGCCCACCAGGTCGATCAGCGAACGTTTCTCGCCGCGCTGCGGCACTTCGATGTGGACGCGCGCGCCGCGCTTTTCGCCGAGAGCAGCTCCGCCAGCGCTTCGCGGTCTTCAAAGTCGACCGGAATGTAGATGAAGCGCGGAACGTACTGCTGGTCGAGGTAGAGCTGTTTGCAGCAGCGTGCTGAAGAACTCGCCCGCTGTCGAAGCCGTCCGCCGCTTCCAGTTCGCCGAGGTCCTCCCAGAAGAACTCGCGCCGGTCGAGCACCTTGCCGCCGCGCATGTGGAAGAGGTTGACGGCCAGCATGTGATTCTCGTAGTGGAAGTTGAGCACGTCGGCGTCGTCGCCCTCGGCGGCGGCCATGCGCTGCTTTTCCTGCAGTTGCTCGACGGTGGTGATCAGGTCGCGATACTTGGCCGCCAGCTCGAACTGCTGTCTGCTCGGCGGCGCTTTCCATGCGCTCGCGCAGCGACCGTGAAAGTCGGACTGGCGGCCTTCCAGGAACATGCGCACGTCGTTGCACCGCCTCGGCGTAAGCCTCCGGCGTGGTCAGCCCAGCCACGCACGGCCCCAGGCAGCGCTTGATGTAGTACTGCAAGCAGGGACGCGCGATGATCGCGCGTGAGATCGACCTTGCAGGACGGAACCAGAAAGTGCCGGTGGATGAGATCGACGATGCGGTAGGCGAGGTTGGCCGGAAAGTACGGGCCGTAGTAGACCGAACCGTCGCGCCGCAGCCGGCGCGTCACGTACACGCGCGGAAAGCGCTCGCCGGCCGTGAGCTTGACGTAGGGATAGCTCTTGTCGTCGCGCAGCAGAATGTTGTAGCGCGGCTTCTTCTGCTTGATGAGGTTGTTCTCCAGCGCCAGCGCCTCGCCCTCGTTGCCCACCACGATGTACTCGATATCGACGGCCTCGCGCAGCAGGCTGCCGGTCTTGGCGTTTTCGATGGCGCCCTCCAGAAAATAGGAGCGCACCCGGGCCCGCAGGTTCTTGGCCTTGCCGACGTAGATGACCTCGCCTTCGGCGTTCTTGTAGAGATAGACGCCGGGATCGGTAGGCAAAGTGCGAATTTTCTGGTTCAGGTCCACTTTGAGTTATGGCAGCGCTGTTCTAATTGTAACGGCCTGGGTAAGCTAAATCGAGCGCCGCACGCCCACCCTTTCCGAATCAAAACGATCTCGAGTGCCCTATCCTTGCGCCGTGATTTTCAGCGCAGGGTGGGGATGTTTGCGTGGGTGCCCCAGGTTCCGCGCCGCCAAGAAAACTCTTTAAGACAATCCGCGCAGCCTGGCTGGCTGTGCCCGCCTGTAGCGAATAGCTCCTTTGGCAGTTCGGCGCTAACCTGGGTGGTGGGCATCCGCTCGCCGCTCGAGCTACTCTAATTGACGAAGCTGGCGGATTGAGTTACTTTCAATTGCTGTCTTCGCCGGCTCGGGACTCCCTCACATTCACGCCATGAAACGGAAGCGCCAATTCGATCGAACACCAGCCATGAAATGGGCAGTGGTGCTCGCCGTAGTGGTGTTTGCCGTCTTCGCGACCGCCGAGATTGTGCATATTCATCCGAGTCGCGGCGCCCGAGTCGCATTGCTCGCTATGTCTGGCGGCCCATTCGGCGGCTGCGCCGACACAGGTCAAGCGCGGCGCCAGTGCTCGCGTTAGTCTTTGCGCCTGCTGAATCATCCGAGCCCCAGCTTCAATCCCGTCTGTTCGTATCGCCCGCCTCCATTCGTCCTCCCCCTCCGGCGGTGTAGTCGCTGCATCGCCGCGGTCAGCAGTCGTTTACCTGAACGATTTATCTAGACGATCCATTGGGGGCAATCATGTCATTCCTGGAAGGGCGGATACCGCCCATCCGTAGTTTTACTTACTGCCTTACTCCGGCCATTCTGCAACCATTCCGGAGAAGATTAATGCCGGCTTTCTGCAAGAGGTCGCTGATTGCGGCTTTTTCAATATTGCTCTATCTGACTCTCGGTTTGATTGGCGCTAGTGCGCAGTCTGGCGGTAGTTCTACATCGGTGAATGGCACGGTACTTGATCCCTCGGGAGCGGTGGTTCCCGGCGCGTCCGTTGAGATCCACAATCCAGTCAGCCATTTCGACCGCACGACTACCACCGACAGCGTGGGCAAATTTACCTTCTCGAACGTACCCTTCAATCCCTATCACCTCACGGTCACCAGGACCGGGTTTCAGTTCCCACGCCCAGGACGTCGATGTGCGTTCGGTCGTGCCGTTGAATCTGAGCATCAACCTGCAGGTTGCAGGCTCCTCCCAGTCGGTCACGGTCGAGGCCTCGGCGGAAGACCTGCTGGAAAACACGCCCGTATTTCACACCGACGTGGACCGCGACCTGTTCAACAAGCTTCCCCTGGAGAGCGCTTCGTCCTCGGTGAGCTCGCTGGTTACGCTCGCCACGCCGGGCGTCGCCGCCGATTCGAACGGCCTTTTCCACGGCATGGGCGATCACGCCGAGAACTCGTTTTCGGTTGATGGCCAGCCCATCACCGATCAGCAGAGCAAGGTTTTTTCCAACCAGATTCCGCTGGATTCGATCGAGTCGATGGAGGTGATTTCCGGCGCGCCGCCAGCGGAGTACGGCGACAAGACGAGTCTGGTCATCAACGTCACCACGCGCTCCGGCCAGGGTATGACCACGCCTCACGGCAGCGTCACCGCGTCGTACGGCAGTTTCGGCACCTCCAATGTGGGCTTTAATCTCGGCTACGGCGGCAAGAATTGGGGCAATTTCATTGCCGTCAATGGCCTGAATACCGGCCGCTTCCTCGACCCTCCGGAATTCACCGTAATGCACGACAAGGGGAACGAAGAGAACGTCTTCGACCGCGTGGACTGTCAACTTTCTACCAAGGACTCCATCCACACCAATCTGCAATTCACGCGTTCCTGGTTCCAGACGCCCAATTCTTTCGATCAGCAGAACGCCACGGCTTGGTCCGGCGTAGTGGTGGACAATGGCGGCCTCGGCCCCAACGGCTTGCCCGTTGGCCCCACGGACCAGCGCTCTCAGATCAAGACCTTCAATATTGCCCCGTCGTGGACCCACTTGTTCAGCACCACAACTCTGTTTACCTTGGGCGCCTTCGTGCGGCGGGATCAATACAACTACTATCCGAGCGCAAATCCCTTCGCCGATCTTGCACCCGATCTCCAGTCAGAGACCGTCGGCCAGAATCGAACGCTGACCAATGCCGGTCTTCGTTCTAACCTTTCCTACGTGAAGGGCATCCACAACCTGAAGGTAGGCGCCACCTACGAAGCAAACGTTCCTTGACGAGCACGACAGCCTCGGCATTGTCGATCCAACCCTCAACTCGGTGTGCCTTAATGGCGATGGCAGCCCCAACACCAGTCCTTCGGTGACGAACCCATCGCAATGCGCGAGCTTCGGCGGTACGGCCAATCCAGCTTTCAACAGTGTCCTCTGCCCTACGACCTGACCCGCGGAGGAGGTTTATATACCTTCAACGGCCACACCGACGTCAAAGAGTTGGCCCTGTATCTTCAAGATGCGATCACGAAAGGACAGTGGTCTTTCAACCTTGGAATTCGAGGCGACTTCTATAACGGCCTGACCACCCATCGCGAAGCCGAGCCTCGCCTCGGTATCGCATACAACATCAAGAAGACCAACACGGTTCTTCGCGTCTCCTACGCGCGTATCTTGGAAACTCCCTTCAACGAGAACCTGGTGCTCGCGAGCGTCGGATGCGCCAATGCCGTTCTGAACCCGCTGCTCGGCTGCTCCAACTCCCTGCGGCACTCCTCTGAGTCCGGGCTGGCGCAATGAATTTCACGCCGGCTTTCAGCAGGCCTTCGGGAAATATCTGGTTTTCTCCGGTGAGTACATCTGGAAGTACACGCACCACGGCTATGACTTCAGCGTACTCGGCGCCACTCCCATCACCTTCCCGGTGGAATGGGATCGATCCAAGATTCCCGGATACGCGGGTCGCGTCAGCGTGCCCAACTTCCACGGATTCTCCGCGCTGGTCGTGTTCTCCAGCGTGGCTGCGCGCTTCTTCACTCCCCAGGTCGGCGGAGCCGGAGCCACTCCCTCGGCGCCGGCGGGTGTCTTCCGCATCGACCACGACGAGAAGTTTAACCAGACCACCCACATTCAGTACCAGCCCTGGAAGCGCGGCCCTTGGCTTGGCTTCAACTGGCGCTATGACAGCGGCCTGGTAGCGGGGCCGGTTCCCTGCGCCGGAGGCAACTGCGCCAACGGTCCGGCAGGCACCGACTCGGTGGTCGACGCGTCGAACCTTAGCCCGGATCAGCAGTTCCAGGCGGGACTGTTTTGCGGCCCGATCCGCGCCACTCCAACCACGCCGATCAGCTCAGCGCTGGGTCCCAATATGTGCCCGGCCTCGCAGTATGGGTCGAAACTCATCAGCATCCCGGCCCCTGGCACCGAGAACGACGACCACAATCCTCCGCGCATTCAGGGGCGCCATCTGTTCGACCTTGCCCTCGGCGACGACAACCTGTTTCACGGGGAAAGATACAAGTGGAGCGCTCAGTTCACCGTCATCAACCTGGCCAACAACTACGCGCTCTATAACTTCCTTTCCACCTTCAGCGGGACGCACTACGTCACCCCGCGGAGCTACAGCGCTCAGTTAGGCTTTCACTTCTAGTCCGGTTCCGCAGTGACGGTGCCCCACATCTGCCGCGTCGGGGTCCCCGGCAAGGCCCTGCTTGCTGGGGTGACTGGGCAGATGTGGAAAATTGATTGCGATTCACTGAAGACGGGTTCCGCCCATCGGGGTGATTGGGCTCAATTGCGGACCCGCGTGATCAACTTGAAAGAGTCTAGAAAGCGCGCCGTGTCGGCAAACTTATTCGTCGGGGGGGAAACTACGAGCGTCTGGTAGAGCGTACTGCCCACCAGGTAGATGCGGGCGAAAAAGTGCATCTCATCAGTCGCGCTCTCAAATTCCACGCCGTGGTTGCCGTCGAGCCTGATGCTCTTTTCGCGGAGGAGGTGCGACTTGGTGTTTGTCAGGGCGCCCTCTTTGGCGCCCTCCAATATAGCGTCAGGAGTCTTGTTCGCGACCTTGTCGCCGTAATCGCAAACACCTATATAAAGTGCCGAAGGGGAAACACTCACGAGATAGGTGCGCAATTCGAAGCTGCCCGCTTCGGTGGGCACGTCCTGCTTCCCCTCGGCAGGCACATCCGGGAACGAAACGCGGAATCCATCCGCAGGATAGCTGTACGACTTCCACTCCTGTGTCTGCGCGCTGAGCGCGACGGCAAAGCACAGCACGGCCACACATACGGCAGAGCGGCGTTGCAAAGTCATGCGCATCTCCAGCATTCCTTCTTTAACTCTGGATGATGACCCGGATTGTACTTCCCGTAAGCGGTTTTGTAACGCCAAAGCTGACGGGTGGAGACCCTCGCCAACCGAGAAAAAATTCCATCCCCAGCGTCAGGATTGCCATGCGGCTGGACTGCAGATGCGGAAGGCCCGGGGAACACCCGGCCTAAGCCTTTGAAAAATTGCTGCTTACGAACCCGCAGCTCCTCCGTCCAATTGGCAGCAGGCTTGCACTTCCAAGGGCGTTGGCCGTGCTGGCGGAGGCGGTCACAATTTTTGTCCAACCGGTGTTCCAAGACCTTGGTTGGAAGGTCCTCAGAGGAGAGCTTGATGAAGCGAGTTCCTGTAATCGGGGTTCTGGCGTTGGCTGGCTTGGCGTTTTGCGCCGGCTGCGCAACCAAGAAGGAAGTCACCCGCGAGACGACGCCGATAACCAATAAAGTCAATGAGTTAGACGATTTGACAGCCCAGACAACGCGCAACATCAGGTCCCTGGACACGCGCACCCAACAGGGCATTCAGGATGCCAAGACCAAGGCTGGCGAGGCCGATCAGCACGCGCTTGCCGCCGGTCAACAGGCCGACCAGGCACAGCAATTGGCTTCCAACGCCCTGAATAGCACCAATGCGCTGGCCGAACGTGTCGCGAATTTCGACAATTACAAGCCGGTGACGGAAACTGCCGTCCACTTTGCCTTCGACAAAGCCGAACTTACCCGCAAGGACAAGCAGCAACTGGACCAGCTTGCACAGCAAATTCCGAATGCCAAGGGCTATATCGTGCAGATCGAGGGCAACACCGACTCGGTCGGCGACGCGCAGTACAACTATGAACTAAGCCAGCGGCGGGCGTCATCCGTCATTCAGTACCTGGCTCACAAGTACAACGTACCCCCGCACAAAATTTACGTGATCGGGCTCGGCAAGGACCGTCCTGAGGCGAAGAACACCACCGCACAAGGCCGCGCCGAAAATCGCCGGGTTGATGTGCGCCTCATGTCAAATGTTGTTGGTGAAACGCAAACCTCTTCCCCCATGGCAACACGGTAGTCCTCTCTCGGCAGGCCGCCAAAGGCCCCGGTGCCTAGTCCGCACCAACGGCGGTCTGCTTTTTTTCTTCCTTCTCGTTCGCCTCGCAAGCGCGTGCCGCCGCCGAACCTTCGCCCGGCCTTTGCCGCCGTGCCTGGACTCCGGGACCGTCGCGGGGTAGCGCAATGCGCTCGCCGATTGGTACATTGGGGCCATGAAATTATTCATTAACGGTGAAGAGCGGCAACTGGAAGTCACCACCGTCTCCACGCTGGTGGAGCAACTCGGCATGAAAGCCGATCGCGTCGCCGTGGAACTGAACCGCGAGATCGTGCCCCGTGCCGATTGGTCGAAGGCGGCACTGCGGGACGGAGACAAGCTGGAAATCGTCCACTTTGTCGGCGGCGGCCTGTAGGGCTCCTGAGAAACTGTTTCTCATGCGAGTGTCATCTCAGAGGCGGCATTTGGAACTGACGTGGATTGTGCTTTCACGAAATCACGCAAATAACGCAGATCCTTCGATCAGCAAACTACGGCGCGACCTCAGGATGACGACTCCTCGGGTACGCCAACTCTATGCCGCTCTTAGCCCGTTTCTCCCGTATTGAATCCTTGCCGGACAGGTACGCCCCGTTATCTCTTTTGAGTTCCTTATCCCCGAACTCCGCTTGACAAGCAACAGTTCAAGGTTAAGATGTTTCAAACATTTCCAGGTGGGAATGTTTTGACCTCGCGAAGTGGATACAAGCGGGATCTAATCCCGGGATGTCGGCGGATTGCTCCAGATAAGCGCTGCTGGATTTGCGGAGTGGACGAGGACGGAGCGTCATGGATTCCGGGTTTACGTCCAGCCAAGTTGTTGAGTTCACCGGCATCACGCTGCGCCAGTTGCAGTGGTGGGATGAGCGCGGCATGGTTGTGCCCCGCCGCCAAGGTCATCGCCGCCTGTACTCCTTGGAAGACCTGGCGGAAATCGCCGTGATCTGCGAACTGCGGCAGCGCGGCCTCAGCCTGCAGCGCGTACGCAAGGTCATGGGTTTCCTGCAACGCGAACTTGGCAAACGCCTCTACGAGTCGGCCAGCGCCAACTCGCAGATTCATCTGCTCACCGACGGGAAGAACATTTTCATCAAAGATTCACCCGAAAGTATCGTCGACGTGCTCAAGAATTCTCGTCAGCCAATCTTAGCTGTTTGCCTGAGTGACACAGTGCAGCGCATTCAGGCAGGAATACGGGTAGGCAGTCGGGAGCAGCCGTCGACGGATATCGATGTCGCGAATGTTCGAGCAAGAACCGGTCGTTCGGAGAAGCATTTGGCAGCCGGCAAAGCAAGGCTGTCGCGTGCCTCCGGAGAGTGAAACCGGCAAACACTGCGGTAGCGACCGGTGGGATGAAGCGGATATTTCCCAGGTCTTAGCTGGGGTCCGGCAAGCCCGCTTTTGGCTTGCTGGGGCGGACAATGGCCGAAACGGGGGTACAAATGGTCGCGGAAATCAATATCCTGAATGAGTGGATTCCGGAACAGATGGAGCCTGGAACTATCTTCATTCTTGAGAACGCGGGCGAGACTGGAGAGAGTGAAGATCCCTTCTGGGCAGTGCTGGCGTGCCCATGCTGCGGCGTACTCGGGCTCATCACTCGCAAGCAAATCGCCGGCCTGGTTCCGGTAATCTGCGGCTCGGATACCTGCTCGGCGCAGTTTTTTATTTGCAACGACGAAATCGTGCCGCGCAAGGCAAGTTAAGTTGCGTGGCTGGTGCGCACTGATGGTGGCCCCGACCCGGTCGTGGATCGTCGAGGTAAACCGTGCGACAATTCGGTTATCGAACAAATACTGGCGACGATATTAATCGAGACGAAGATCAATACCGCAGAACTGGACGACTGCTCACTTTGTTATTCGTTCTCTATATGCCAATTGTCGGGCTTTTGGGTTTCGGTCTTGCGAAACTACTCAATTCCGTCTTGCCGTTCTTCATCTCTGCCGGGGCATGGATGATGGTAATGACCATCGTATCTGTACAGAGATTCATTGCTTACAAGCGGTGGAAACGCCAAGACTAGTTCGATGCACTGGAAGAGTGCTGCTGAAATTTCTTGGCGCCCCACGTTCGCCAGCTTTTGGCTAACGTGGGGTAGTTTCTTACGCACCATGCATTCCGCAATAGAACTCTCTCCTAAATCCTTTTCCCCCTCGAAGCGTTGCCCCTATATCTCGCCGCCGCGTGTATTAAAATAGCTGGTTGCATTTGTGGGGTCTGTTCAGCAGTTTGCCTTGTTCCGTGGGTGCGCGTTTTGGAGTGAAGCGCTCAGCGCGTTTCCCGGTGTGTGTGACGCCAACTAAAACCTGATAGAAAGCAAGAGGAGGTTTGCCGTGAAGCTTACGCCCGGAAAACTCGCCGGTATGAAGGCCGTCTCGAACCAGCGCGGAGTGATCGCCGCCGCCGCCATGGACCAGCGCGGCTCCTTGAAAAAAGCCCTCGGCGCCAATGCCGGCGACAAGGAACTGGAAGAATTCAAAGTGGCAGTCTCTGAAATCCTGACGCCCCATGCCAGCGCCATTCTGCTTGATCCCGAGTGGGGATTGCCCGCCGCCAAAAAGCGCGCCAAGAATGCCGGGCTGCTGCTCGCCTACGAGAAAACCGGCTATGACAAAACCGGACCCGGCCGCCTGGGAGACTTGCTCGACCACTGGTCGGCGCAACGTCTGAAGCAGGCGGGTGCTGACTGCGTCAAGATTCTGCTTTATTACAGTCCGCTCGATTCCAAGGAGATCAACGACAAAAAGCACGCCTGGGTGGAGCGCATTGGCGACGAGTGCCGGGCCAACGACATTTCCTTCTTCCTCGAGCTTGTCGGCTATGAGGAGGGCGCGGACGAAAAGGGACTGGAGTTCGCCAAAAAGAAGCCGCGAATCGTCAGAGACTCGATGGTCGAGTTCACCAAGGACAGGTATGGCGTGGACGTGCTCAAGGTCGAAGTGCCGATCAACATGAAGTTCGTCGAAGGCACGAAGTCCTTCGGCGGGCAGAAGGCGTACACCCGCAAGGAAGCGATGCAGCTTTTCCTGGATGCGGCCACGGCTGCGACCAAGCCTTTCATTTACCTTTCGGCCGGCGTCAGCAATGCGGAGTTCAACGAGTCCTTGGCTTTGGCCGCCGAAAGCGGCGTCAAGTTCAACGGCGTGCTCTGCGGCCGCGCCACCTGGAAGGATGGCATTTCCATCTATGCCGAAAAGGGCGTGCAGGCCTTCCGCAACTGGCTGAAATCGGAGGGCGTGAAGAACATCGAAAACGTCAACCACAGCTTGCAGGCCGCCACTTCATGGTTTCCACACTACGGGGTAGAGAGCGCAGGCGGGCGGTAAGGCACCCCAGCAAGCCAAATGCTGGCTTGCCGGGGACCCCGCAAAGCCGGACCCTTCCAGATAGGTTTGCTTTCGGAGGCGTGCCTGCGGGCACGCCTTTTTGTTTCCGCCAGCGCCAATATTGCACTTGCTAAAAACCTCCCGGAGCGATACAAAGCCGACATACCAGAATCACTCACCCGCAGCACCGCTGTCGGAACTGAAGGGACATAAAGGAGAATCTCATGAGCGTCATCGATCGCCGGAATTTTGTGAAATCGATTTCCGTGGCCGCCGGGGCCGCGGCGTTAGCCGGGGCCAATCCCGTCATGGCGGAAGCAAAGGAGAAAGCTGACAAATCCTCCGCACAATCAAACTACGAAGTCTTCGCCCTCAAGTATGCTGGTCCCTTGGACCGTCCAGGAGCCATGACATTTTTTAACCAGGGCTATAGCGACGTCATTCAAATCAACTACTACGTCTGGGCGATTCGCGCCAAAAATGGCGAGACCACCCTGGTGGATACCGGCACCGGCAAGGTCTGGGGCCCGAAGTTCAAAGGTTTCTTCCCGCCCGAGCAGATGGTAGCGCGCATCGGAATCAAGCCCGAGCAGGTGACCAAGATCATCGTCACTCACATGCACTTTGACCATATCGGCGGCGTGACCGACTTCGCACAGGCATTTCCCGCGGCCAAATTCTACGTGCAGAAGACGGAATTCGACTTCTGGGTCAACAGCCCGCTATCGCAGAGGGCCCCGTACAAGCCGACGGCAAACCCGGATGCCATTAAGGCTTTCGGTGAGATGGGCAAGGGGCCGCGGGTTATTCAGATCAACGGCGATATGGTGATTGGCCCCGATATGCAGCTTCTGCTGACGCCAGGCCACACACCGGGATTGCAGACGGTACTCATCCCCACGGCCAAGGGACGAACCATCGTAGGTTCCGACTGCGCTCACCTTTTTCGAAGCTACAAGGAAGACAATCCCAGCGGCCTGATTACCGACTTGCCGGGGTGGCTCGTGAGCTACGACAAGCTGCGCTTCAACGCCCCGGTAGAAAACATGTTCCCGGGTCATGACGCGAAGATGCTGACGGATTTCCCCAAGGTGGCGGAGGACATTACGCGGTTGGCGTAAGGATGCTTGTGCCACTTGCAGTGGAATGACAGAACGGCCCACCCTTTCGCTAGAGGGAGAGGGTGGGGTTTAGAGGCGTAAGAGGAGATCCGTATGAGCCGGTTCTACGGGAAGAGCTATTACCGCTGGGTTGTTCTCGCGGCCTGCACCCTGGTCTATTGTACTTCTCAACTGGTGCGTTGGAATTACGCCAGCATCACCAAGTATCTGATGACTGACCTGCACATCGGCATGCCGGAAATCGGGTTGATGGGCTCGGCTTTCTTTTACGCCTACTCGTTCTCGCAGATTCCCTGGGGCTTGAGCACCGACCGCTGGGGCGGGCGCAAGGTGATCCCGGCCGGGGTGGTGGTGATGGCCTTGTTCCTGGCCGGCTTCGCCTTTAGTGCGACTTTTACGCAGGCAATTGTATGGAGAACCCTGATGGGGGCCATGGCCGGCGCCGGCTATGTACCTATCGCTTCGGTCCTGGCGAAGTGGTTCGCCATAAAAGAGCGCGGCTTTGCCATGGAATTCTATTCCGGTCCCGGAGGCGGACTTGGTGAAGCATTTAGCTTTTTGCTTATCCCTGTTATGGCTTTGGTTATGAGCGGTGGAGGCCTGTTCGGGCTAACCGGCTGGCGGGGTTCGACGGTTGTTATGGGCGTCGTAGTGCTGGTCATCGGCATAGCCAGTGCGGTGATGCTGCGGTCGGACCCAACCATCATGGGCCTTCCCTCGGTCCAGGCGGCCGAGGACAAGAAGGAAGACAAACACTACAAGCACGTCGCTGCCGGCATAGCCAAAGACCCGGCGCTTTGGATCCTGTCGCTGGCCTGGTCGGGATACATGATCGGGGCGCGCCTGGTGCCGGGCTGGCTGCCCTTGTACGCCACCGAGTTCTACATTCAGAAACAGGGCATGGCGAAAGGGGCCGCCATCGTCGCCGGAGGAGCCATGGCGACCACTTACGTGTTGGGGCGCGTGGTCGGCACGCCGCTGGTCGGCAAACTGTCGGATGTCTTGCTCAAAAAGTTCGCCGTTCCGCGCTCGGTGATAATTTTCGTCGGGCTGCTGGGAATTGCCGCATGCTTTTGGGCTTATACCACGCCAATTCCCAATGTATACCTGCTGGGGCTGTTGTCTTTTGCCAGCGGTGTACTGATCAACATCTTCCCGCTGGTCAATGCCTCGGCAGCGGAGATCTGGTCGATCCGCACTGCCGGCTTCGCCATGGGGGTGATCAATATGGTCGGACAGTTCGCCGGAGCGGTGGCACTTTCCGCCAGCGGATTCATGGCGGTGAGGTTTTCAATCAAGGGCGGCGCCTTCTACACCGAGTTCCTTGGGATTTGGTACCTCGGAATTCTTACCAGCATTTGCGCGGCGGCAGCGGCACTGTACGTGATCTACCGAGAGAGAGATGCGGTGGCAAAACAGTTCGCCAAGACGGCCGAAGCCAATGCGACTATCGCCGCGAAGTAGGTGTGCAAGACTGAAGTTTGCCAGACTGGAAGTTTGCCAGACTGAAGTTCGACGGGCGGGTGGCCCATTCAAGCCCGCTGTTGGCTTGAGTGGGATAGTTTCCTTGAGTCCTTAAACAGAGTCGAGCGCGGGTGCCCCAGGTTCCGCGCCGCGCTGTTCGGCGCTAACCTGGGATAGTAGTTCCCGTCAGACGGTCCGGGCCACCGAGTTCTCAGCGGCGACTCAGTGCCTGGCCGCCAGAGTCGAGCCCAGCAGCACCACTCCTGACAGCAGCAAAAGACCAAGCACAATTCTGCGGAAGGTGACCTCGTTGATCCGCTTGTAGAGCCGCGCGCCGACAAGGGTCGGAATGATTACGGCGGGAAACATCAAGGCGAAGACTTTGCCGACGGTTGGGGTGAGCGTTCCGTTCAACCAGTAGGTCACCAGCGCGATGGCCTGCATCCCCAGGTTGAAGCTCTGGAAGATGCAGCGCTGCGTATCTTTATCCCATCCGCGAACGGTACACCACAGAGTGGGCGCGGGGCCGGTGAGGCCGGCGAGTCCGCCCATGACGCCGCCTATCAGGCCGGCAACGCCGTCGGCCAATCGCCCTCCGGCGGCGCACGGTTTGACGTTAGTCATCAACAGCATTGAAGAGCAGTAGACAATCAGGATGAGGCCGACGGTCAGCCGGAACATCGTGATGTTGACCACGCCGAGCAGGGCCGCGCCGACCGGAACACCGAGTGCGCCTCCGATCAAAAATGGGGTCAGCCGCTTCCAGTCGAAGCTGCGCCGCACCACCCCCACGGAAAGCGATTGCGCCACGAATGAGCCGAAAACGACCATTGGCGCCAGCAACTTGGGATCGATCTGCCAGACCCAAAAGGTAAGCGCCACCAGTCCGAAGGCGAAGCCGGCGATACCGGAGACAAATCCGCCGACACAGGTCCCCACAATTATTGAAATCACAACAGCAGTTGTCATAGATGATGGCGTTCCAACAATCAGAGTGGTTCTCAGGAAAGTATATCCTGCCCCTCATCTGACGCAGGTAGGCTAGTGGCCCAAGTCTTCCATCAAGCCCGGACGGTTCCGGACGGTGCCCCACATCTGCCGCAGTTGGCAGATGTGGGACTTTCATACAGTCGGGTAG
The DNA here is from genome assembly GCA_963842345.1 of uncultured Acidobacteriota bacterium. GTDB lineage: Bacteria > Acidobacteriota > Terriglobia > Terriglobales > Acidobacteriaceae > CAWBRT01. Next base: position 68,180 of record CAWJGD010000003.1, on the reverse strand, counting down.
GACGACTAGAAAAGAAGCTACCCCAGGTCAGCGCCGAAATGCGCGGCGCGGGACCTGGGGCACCCGACAGATGTGGGTTTCCCCACGACACCGTCTCCTATGCGCTTTCGTAGAGGCGGGTGAGGACGAACTCGCGATGTCCGAGCGCCTCGGCCGAGGTGAGGCGGCCTTTGGCGGTGTGGAACATGCAGTTCAGCAGTTTGTCGCCAGCCTGATCGATGTTGATTTCGCGACGCAGAATGCCCGAGACATCGACATCGATGTGCTCGTTCATGGTGCGCACCGTGCGCGGGTTAGCCCCCAGCTTGATTACCGGCAGGATGGGGTTGCCGATGATGTTTCCCTGGCCCGTCGGGAACAAATGAACCACAAAGCCGGCGGCGGCCATCAGGGTCACGAACTCGGCGGCGGCCGATGAGGAGTCGATAAACCACAAGCCCGGTCCGGTGGGCGCCTCGTGCTTGTCGAGCGCGCCGATCACCTTGCACTTCTGGCCGATCTTCTGGATGTTGCCCAGCGCCTTCTCTTCGATGGTCGTCAGTCCGCCCTCGATGTTGCCTTTGGTCGGCTGCGAGTCGCACAGGTCGTCGACCTTGTGGTCATCGATGAGTTTGGCGTAACGGTCGAAGTAGAACTGAAACTTCTTGCGCACTGCGGGCGTGGCGCAACGGTCGGCCACCAGGTTTTCGCCGCCGGTGATTTCCGTCGTCTCGCCGAAGCCCAGCGTGCAGCCGGCTGCTTCCAGCTTGTCGAAGGCGTTGCCGACCGTCGGATTCGAGGCCAACCCCGAGGTGGTGTCGCTCTCGCCGCACTTGCAGGAGACCCACAACTCGTTGATCGGGCACTCTTCGCGCTGCAACTCGGTGGCCCACTGCACGTACTCTTTGGCCTTGCGCGAAGCGGCGCAGATGGTGTTCAGATCGCCGTTCTTTTCAATCGAGAAGCCGGCCACCGGCTTGCCCGTCTTGGCGATGCCCTGCACCACCCGGTCGGTCCATACCGGTTCGATCCCGATGACCACCACGGCGGCCACGTTGGGGTTGCTGCCGGTGCCGATCAGCGTGGCAAAATGCAAATCCAGATCCTGGCCGAACTGCAGCCGGCCGTAGGGATGCGGAATCGCCATCGTCCCCTTGATGTTGTTACCCACGGCCTCGCAGGCCGCGTTGGAAAGATCATCCAGAGGCAGGATGATCACATGATTGCGTATGCCCACGCGTCCGTTCTCGCGACGATATCCCAGGAATTTTTTCTGCATGGCTACCACCTCCTCGTCTTGAGATTGTGTACGTGCACGTGCTCGCCCTTTTTGATGGGAGCAACCACCTTGCCGATGTTCACCCCATACTTGATCACGCTGCCGCCCACCTTGAGATCGGTGAGCGCGACTTTGTGTCCGATGGGAATGTCGTTCAGAACCTTCAGGGTGACGGTGCGGTCCTGAGCCATGATCCAGCCGGTCAGCTCTTGCCCGGCCTTCAGGCCTTCAATGACGATGACTCCAACCGAATCGCCGTCTTCATGTACCAAAAAGTCTGGCGCCTTAGGAGCCGGCTTGCTGGAGCCGGTCGGCTGCGCCGCGGATTGAGCAGTCATAGAAACCTCATTTCGCAAAAATGTATTGCCCATCTGTCCGGTTCAGCCACCGCCAACCTCGCAGTGGCCGCCCTCCCGAACGGCTCGACCCCGGGCGCGGCCCTCATTTGGCCTTTGACATATTCGATACTGTCAGTATGAATGGACGATAAGACAACGTCAAACAAACCGCGGAATGTTATATCCATTGCCCTTGCGCGCCGGGCGAAGATCAACGAAACTAAGGTGTTCCGGCTGCAATCATCCACGGAGGAAGACCATGCGTAGGCTTTCACTTGTCTGCTGTGCCGTTGCTCTATTTGTTTCCGCCGCTTTTACCCAGGAAACAGGCAAATCTGCTCAACCTAACGCGACCACCATTCAACTGCCTCAGCCCAGCAAGTCGGGTGGCATGGCGTTGACCGAAGCTCTCGCACGCCGCCGTTCGGTGAGAACGTTCACCGCCAAACCATTGACTCAGGCTGAGATTTCGCAACTGCTGTGGGCGGCACAGGGAATTACCGACGACAAGGGCCACCGGACCGCGCCCTCGGCTAGCGCACAGTACTACCTTCATATCTATGTGGCTTCCGCCGACGGCTTCTGCGAGTACATTCCGAGCAGTCACCAGCTTAAGAAGCTCCAAGCGCAAGATCTGCGCGCCAAGCTTTCGGCACAGCCGTCGGTCAAGTCCGCTCCAATTGTGCTTGTGATTGCCGGCGAGTACGAGCGTGGGGCGGAAAAATACGGAGCTGAAAAGGGCCCGCGCGTGGCCAATCTGGAAGCTGGGCACGTAGCACAGAACGTGTTGCTGCAAGCTACAGCGCTGGGACTCGGTGCCGTCCCCGTGGCCGGAATCGAGCCGAAAGACGTCCAGAAGGCAGCCTCATTGCCCGCACAGCAGACTCCGATTTACCTCATGCCTATCGGGCACATCGACTAAGCGGAGGATAGTTCGTGATGACCATCGGTCGGAGCACACAGCAGTTGCGACTTCGTAGCGTTTGCGGATGCGGTGATGTGCAAACTTTATCCTGATGGCCATCGCTGGTCTCGTATTCATCCGGAAGTGATGGCGTAGATTTGCCGTCAGCTACTAAAGGCCGGAGGCTGGCGCAGCCGCGCCCCGCACCGCCCGCCGGAGCGCAGCCCGCGCCAGCAAGCGTGTGGAATCGAGCGTCGGCAGCGGAGAATTCGAGTCGTTCATGATCAACGGGATCTCGGTGCAGCCGAGTACCACGGCGTTGCAACCCTCATCTTTCATCCGTCCGATGACTTGCTGAAACTTAGCGACCGCCTCGGGCTTGAAGACGCCGTAAACCAACTCATCCATGATGATGCGATTGATTTCTTCGCGTTCGGCGGTGTTCGGGCGGACAAATTTCAGTCCGCGCGCCGCGAGCTTTTCCGGATAGATCGCGCTCTCGACAAGCCAACGAGTTCCGGTCAGGCCGAGGCGCCGGAAGCCGCGCTCGACGGCCTGTGCGGCGACGACCTCGGCGATGTGCAGCCAGGCAGCGGTGATCGCGATTCAATGTAAGCGAAGCGCCTGGTGGATGGTGTTGTCTGGGCAGATCAGGAAATCGGCGCCGATTTTCGCGAGCTTATTTGCCGAGGAGAGCATCAGCTCACCCACGCCCTGCCAGTCGTCGCGGTAGATGCATTTCATGTACTCGGCGAGCGAGTGCGTGTGCATCGAGACCTCGGGATGATCGTGCGGGCCGAGAAGCTGCGCGCCTTCCACGCAGATGGTCCGATAGCAAAGAGCCGCGCCCTCGGCGGAACAGGCAACAATACCGATATGTTCTGGCATGACTTGATTTTACAAAGGCGCTCGGGTCTCCCAGACAGAGGCAGTTCAATTATTTGATATTCACGTTGCTTAACACGGTTCTGAATTCATGGCCTGGCACTCTTACGACCCGCCACGTGCAACCGCGGCACGCGTCGGGGACCCCGGCTCTGCGGTGATAGCCCGGTAGAGTGAATATGCTGGCACTTTCATGTGCTTTTCGGGCATCATTGACATTATCGTGTTGTGAGTCGCTGCTTCCGCAGTTCGAGGGTCTGCCGCTCACCGAAATCTTGAGGCTGGAAGAATAACTGTGATTCTGTGCACTTCGGCCGATGTCTGGCCGGGGAATGTACGTGCTGGACTCTATGTCTGTAGCAGATGGAGTTATGTGTGAGCGGACCTAGCGTGGGGGTGCTGAAGAATAGAGCCAATCAGACGGTGTATGCGATCCTGGCGGCGATCTGCTTCTGTCATTTTCTGAATGACATGACGCAATCGATGATTGTCCGCGTGCTATCCGATTTTCAAGGATCTGTACCACCTGGACTACTCGCAGATAGGTCTGATCACGCTTACCTACCAGATGACCGCCTCCATGCTGCAACCGCTGGTCGGATTCTATACCGATCGCCGCCCGCAACCTTTTTCGCTACCGGTTGCCATGGGGTTCACCCTGGTTGGGCTGGTGCTGCTTTCCAGGGCGCACTAGCTTCCACATGATTCTGTTTTCCTCCGGGCTGGTCGGTGTTGGGTCGGCGATTTTTCATCCCGAGTCGTCGCGCGTTGCCCGCATGGCTTCGGGAGGACAGCATGGTCTGGCGCAGTCGTTTTTCCAGGTGGGAGGCAACACGGGTTCCGCGGTTGGCCCTCTGCTGGCAGCCTTTATCGTTTTGCCAAGAGGGCAGCACAGTATTGCGTGGTTTTCCGTCGCGGTATTGGTTTCAATCATGGTGCTGACGTACGTAGGCGGCTGGTATCAATCGCACCGCTCAGCCAAGGCAGCATCGCTGGCGAAACAGCAGACCTATCCAATCGCCGCTGCCGCCAAGAAAAACGTTGCTGGCGATCCTGATCCTGCTGAGCCTGCTCTTCTCGAAGTTTTTCTATCTTTCCAGCCTGACCAGCTATTACATCTTTTACCTGATCAGCAAGTTTCATCTCCCGGTACAGAGCGCGCAGATTTACCTGTTCGTTTTCCTGGGAGCGGCCGCGCTGGGAACATTCGCCGGCGGCCCGATCGGCGACCGCATCGGCCGCAAGTATGTCATCTGGTTCTCGATCCTCGGTGTCTCCCGTTCACGCTGGCGCTGCCCTACGCGAATCTTTTCTGGACCGGCATTCTCACCGTGTGCATTGGCCTGATCCTGGCGTCGGCATTTGCGGCCATCATTGTCTTTGCGCAGGAGCTGCTTCCCGGCAGGGTTGGCATGATCTCCGGACTGTTCTTCGGATTCGCCTTCGGCATGGGCGGCATCGGCGCCGCGGTGCTGGGCAAGCTGGCCGATCTGACCAGCATCGGCTTCGTGTACCACGTCTGTTCGTTCCTGCCGCTGATTGGTCTTTTGACCGCTTTTCTGCCGGACCTGCGAAAAGTTGCCATCGAGCCCGCGGTGGTGGCTGCCGCCGAAGAATCGGTGATTTAGATCCGGAGCCGCGGAGGGTTATGTCCTTAGCTTTTCAGGTGACAAAATGACGGAGCCGGCCACCATCGCGACCAGAACAGAACCAGTAGATTCCCGCAACACTCCTTCGCTGGCGGCAGCTGTTCTTTTCGTTTCTGGGTCTGGGCGCCACGGCGTTTGGCGGCTTGGCGATGATGGTCTATGTCAAGGATCTGGCGGTGCGCAAACGCTGGATGGACAGCGAAACCTACAACGATGGCGCAGCCATGTGCCAAGCGCTACCGGGCGCGACGGTCATGATGGCGGTCGCTTACGTGGGATTGAAGACGCGGGGAATTCTGGGCGCATTGCTGTCGTATGTCGCCTTCGTCTTCCCTTGCTCCTGCGTCATGCTCTTTCTCTCCATCCTTTATGCCAAATCGCACACGCTGCCGCAGATTGTTTCCCTGCTGTCAGGCCTGCAAGTAGTGGTGGTTGCCATCGTGGGCACCGCGACCTTCAAGTGGAGCAAAGATGTCATGCGAAGCTACAAAGGGGCGATCATTTCGATTGCGGCCGCACTGCTGTTGATTTACGGCTTGGGCCCCATGGCGGTCATCGTGATCGCCGCTTTGGCGGGAATGGTTCTGTTCGGCGAGATCCCCGCCGGGAACTCCTCTTCCGCGCCTGCCGGCGGCGAACACGGAATGCTGAAACAAGCATTGGCGCTCGTCGCACTCGCGCTCTCCGGACTCGTCGCGCTTTACTTTATCGACAGGACACTGTTTCTGCTGGCGGCGACCATGATGAAGATCAACCTGTTCGCCTTTGGCGGCGCCGCCGGGTCCATTCCCATGATGCTGCATGAGGTCGTCACCGTGAGGCACTGGGTCGATGGGAAGACAATGATGGACGCCATCGCGCTCAGCCAGGTCACTCCGGGACCTATCAGCACGAGCACGGCATTCCTGGGCTACCTGATTGCCGGCCTGCCGGGCTCGATGATAGCGATCACGGCTTTTTACACGCCAAGTTTCATTCTCCTGATTATGATGACTCCCTATTTCAGCCGGCTCAAGTCGTCAAAGACTTTTCGCAAGGCGACCAAGGGCTTGATCAGTTCGTTCGCCGGATTGCTCTTCTTCGTAACATTCACTTTCTTCAATGTGGTCCATTGGGATCTGAAGCGATCGGTGCTGGCGATTGCGGCGGCCATTGCTCTGCTACAAGGGAGTTCACGTGGCCTGGGTGGTGCTGGTTGGCGCCGCATTCTCGATTGCGATGATCTGATGTTCGCCTTAATCCTCGGTCGATTCATCCCCCACTGAAGCGCCCCTCCAAAACGCCCGCCGAATACTGGCTTCCAGAGCGCAGGTGTTGACGTTTTGCAACTGGACTCAAAGGCGCACTCACCCTCCCGCGTGCCAGTCATCACGACTCAGCCGTTGCTCCATCACGGCTCGAACGCCCCCTGCCATCACGGTTCGACAGTCCCGCCATCACTGCACGATTCGACGCAAGTATCAGTTAATAGAACTGTCTCTCAATAACGGAATGGTGTCTTCGTGTCGCTGGGTGACTATGAGCTGAATGAGCGGGTATCTGGCTTATTGCGCAACAGTCGTACCGCCGGCACATTAGATAAAGGGAGCGCCATGCACACTACCCTTCGCGAAAACCCGGACGCGAGCGAACGGGCGTTCATCGATCAGGCAATCGCGAACCAAAGCGACCGTCCTGGAGCACTGCTGGGCATCCTGGAGGCCGTTCAGGATCATAACCCTCGCAAATACCTTCCCATGGAAACGCTGCGATATGTTGCGGCGAAGACAGGGATTCCGCCTTCACAAGTATTCAGCGTTGCCACTTTTTATGCGCTGTTCAACCTGCAACCACAGGGCGACAACACCATCTGCATTTGTCGTGGCACCGCCTGTCACACGCGCGGTTCGCGCAACCTGCTGGATAGCCTGCGGCTTGAGCTTGGCGTGGGGCAGGCAGATGAGTCGGGCGACACCGATGACGCCGACAAAGTTGGCGCTCACGACCGCGGACCAGAGGTTCACGGTGCGCACCGTCGCATGTTTCGGGCAATGCGCGCTGGCCCCGGTGGTCGAAATCAACCACAACATCTGCGGCCATGTGAATGAGCACACGCTGCAGCGGCAAGTGAGAGCACTGGAACGGGAGAGTAAGTGATGCCTCCAATTCAAGATATCGGAGCCTTCAACGCCGTCCGGGAAGCGGGGCTTGCCAAGCTGTTGCCGCCGGTCCCGCGCGTAGCGATCGGCATGGGAACGTGCGGCCGCGGCAATGGCGCCGAAGGCGTTTATCACGCTTTCGCCGATCTGATCTCGCGGACCGGCATGGACGTGCATCTGGCGAGTGTAGGCTGCTTCGGCGCTTGTTTTCAGGAGCCGCTGGTTAACGTTCGCCTGCCTGGCGGTCCGCTTCTGGTCCTGCGTCGAGTTCAGGTCGATGATGCGGCACGCCTGCTTCATGATATTTCCACCGGGAACATTACTCCCGACCTCGTTTATTGCAAGCTGGAGGAATGGGACCACATCACCTCGAATATCAGGTTCGGCCACGGATACCCCGAAGTACCTTTATGGAACGAAGTAGCCATTCTTTAAGGGCCAGAAGAAGATTGTTCTGCGCAATTGCGGACTCATAAATCCTGACGACATCGAAGAATACATAGGCGTAGGCGGTTACCAGGCGCTCTATAGCGTGCTGATCGATGGCCGGCCCGAGATGGTGATCGAACAGATCAAGGCCTCGAAGCTTCGCGGCCGCGGCGGCGCCGGATTCCTCACCGGCAACAAGTGGGACTTCCTGGCCAAGGCAAAGGCCGACCAGAAATACCTCATCTGCAACGCGGACGAGGGCGATCCCGGCGCGTACATGAACCGCAACGAGATCGAAAGCGATCCGCATTCGCTGCTCGAGGGCATGCTCATCGGCGGCTACGCGATGGGTGCCAGCAAAGGCATCGTCTACGTTCGCGCCGAGTATCCGCTGGCGGTCCACCGCTTGCACCGGGCGATCGAGCAGGCTCGCGAATACGGCTTGCTCGGCGACAACATTCTCGGCCGCGGCTTCAAGTTCGACATCGACAGTCGTCGAGGGCGCCGGAGCGTTCGTCTGCGGTGAAGAAACCGCGCTGATCGCTTCGCTGGAAGGTCAGGCCGGCAGGCCTCGTCCCCGTCCTCCATTCCCCGCGCAAAAGGGACTCTGGGGCAAGCCCACCAACATCAACAACGTCGAAACCTGGTACAACATCGCCCCGATCGTAAGCAAGGGCGCGGGCTGGTTCAGCGAAACCGGCAGTGCCAAGAGCTCCGGAACCAAGGTGTTTTCGCTGGTCGGCAAAGTGCACAGCACCGGGCTGGTGGAGATGCCGCTGGGCACTCCGCTGAAGACGTTCATCTACGACATTGGCGAAGGCGGCAGCGTTCCCGGCCGGGCGATCAAGTCGGTTCAGACCGGCGGACCATCGGGCGGCTGCATTCCGCAGGAGATGTTCGATACCCCGGTCGATTACGAGAGCCTGCAACAGCTCGGATCGATCATGGGCTCCGGCGGCATGGTTGTGCTGGACGAAGACAACTGCATGGTCGATGTCGCGCGCTACTTCATCGAGTTCACGCATTCGGAATCGTGCGGCAAGTGCATTCCTTGCAGGGTCGGGCTGAACAAGTGCCTGCGCATTCTGACTGGCATTACCAAGGGCATTCCCGGCATGAAGAATCGCATGGAGACCTTGGATGAACTCGGCCGGATGATCCGCGAATGCTCGCTGTGCGGGCTCGGACAGACGGCGCCGAATCCGGTGCTCACCACCATGCGGCACTTCCGCGCGGAGTTCGAGGACCACCTGCGGGCTCATCATTGCGAAGCGGGCGTGTGCCAGGACCTGGCGTTATCGCCGTGCGAAAACAGTTGTCCGTTGCGCATGAACATTCCGCGATTCATCCAGCTCTACAAGGAAAACCGGATCGAGGAAGCATTCGCGGCGGTGATCATGGACAATCCTCTGCCGGCCTCGACCGGGCGCGTCTGCCAGCATCCCTGCGACAAGCGGTGCCGCCGCCAGACTCTCGACGAGTCGGTCAATATCCGCGACATTCATCGCCAGATAGCGGATGCGATCTTCTCCTCGGAGCGCTTCGACAGCATCGTGCAAGCAGATTGCCTCGCGCAAACTGGAGCCAACCGGCCGCAAAGTCGCCGTGGCGGGCGCGGGCCCGACCGGCCTTACAGCAGCCTTCTACCTCGCCCTGATGGGGCACGAAGTCACCGTCTTTGACGAAAAGGCGGAGGCCGGCGGCATGCTGCGTTTCGCGATTCCGGAATACCGCCTGCCCAAGGCAATTCTGCGCCGTGAAGTCGAGTTGATCGAACGCATGGGCGTGAAGTTCATGTTCAACACCAGAGTCGGGATCGATCTGCCGTTGAACGAACTCGCCGATCGCTTCGATGCGGTGTTCATCTCCATCGGGACCTGGAAGGAATCCTGGCTGTACCTGCCCGGAACCGAGTTCAAGGGCGTTCACCACGCTCTGCCATTGCTGGACGAGATGTCTCGCGGCGGAAAGGCGCCGATTGGCCGCAAGGTGGCCATCATCGGCGGTGGCAACGCCGCCATCGACTCGGCTCGCTCGGCGCTGCGCACCGGAGCGGACGTAACTGTCTTCTACCGTCGCGAACGCAAGGACATGCCGGCCATCGAAGAAGAGACGACAGCGGCGGAAGAAGAAGGAGCAAAGTTCGTGTTCCTGGCCGCGCCGCACCGCATCATCGGCGACCAGGACGGCAACGTTCAGGCCATCGAGATCGAGAAAACCCGTCTCGGTGAATACGACAAATCGGGTCGCAGAAAACCGGTGCCCACCGGCGAGATTAAGCGATACGCGTGCGACACCGTCGTGCTGGCCGTGGGCGAAACCTTCGATCTGGACTTCTGCAAGGCTTCCGGTCTGGAGCTGAAGGAAGAAGGCACGATCGCCGTCGACCGCTTCACTCTGGAAACCAGCCGTCCGGGCTTTTACGCCGGCGGCGACGTGATCACCGGAGCTTCCAATGTGTCGAACGCGATGGGCTACGGCAAGCAGGGCGCCCGCAACATCGACGAGCGGCTCATGGGAGAGAACCGGTGGGAGCGCATCTTCCCCGAATTTACGTACGGTCAAGAAGCGCCCCAGGAGCCCAGCGAGAGCCGCCGTCACGAGGCACACATGATCGCGCCCAAGCTTCGCATGCGCTCCGATGACGAGGTGGTTATCGGCTTCACTCCGGAAGAAACGCTGGAGGAAGCTGTGCCGGTGTCTTCGTTGCGACGTCAAAACCCATGTGAGCCTGAGCTAGAGGAAGGAGCCAAGTCTTGCCAAAGAAATTATCAATTCGAATCGATGGTGAGTTGGTGAGCGCCCTCGAAGGGCAAACGATCCTCGAGGCGGCCAAGGCGGCCGGCAAGTACATTCCGACCCTCTGCTACCTTGAAGGACTGAGCGCCGTGGGTGCATGCCGTCTCTGCATCGTTGAAGTTTCCGGCACCGACCGGCTTTTGCCGGCGTGCACCACCCCGGCGCAGGACGGCATGTCGGTCACGACGACCTCGCCAAAACTGATGCAGTACCGCCGCATTGCGCTTGAGCTTCTGTTCGTCGAGCGCAACCACGTGTGCGCGGTATGCGTCTCCAACGGCCGCTGCGAGCTTCAGAGCATGGCCAGTACGATGGGCATCACCAACATGCGGTACTGGTACAACTATCCGAAGCTGCCAGTCGACCTTTCCCACAAGCGCTTCGTACTCGATCACAATCGCTGCATCCTGTGTACGCGCTGCGTGCGGGTCTGCAGCGAACTGGAGGGAGCCCACGTGTGGGAGGTCAACTCACGCGGCATCAACTCCCGCATCATCAGCGACCTGAACCAGCCGTGGGGAGAGTCAACCAGTTGCACCAGTTGCGGCAAGTGCGTGCAGGCGTGTCCTACCGGCGCGCTCGCCGAAAAAGGCTCGGCGGTGGAAGAAATGGTCAAGCGGAACGACAACATTAGCGAGTTGGCGCGCCGCAAAGGAGTGCAGGCATGAAGAAGGTCAAACTGGCTACTGTTTGGCTTGATGGTTGCTCGGGCTGCCACATGTCGCTGCTGGACATGGATGCGGGAGTCATTTCGCTGGCCGGCAAAGTGGATATCGTCTACGGACCTCTGGTCGATGCACAGGAATTCCCCGACGGGGTAGACGTCACCCTCGTCGAAGGCGCCGTCAGTTCGATGGAGGACATGCATAAGATCCAGCAGATCCGGCAGCGCACCAATGTGCTGATCTCGCTGGGCGATTGCGCAGTCACCAGCAATGTGCCTTCGATGCGGAATTCCGTTCCGGTCAGCAAGCTTCTGCAGCGCGTTTACGTCGAAGGCGCGGACGAGGGCAAGATGATTCCGAGCGACGGCGTGCCGGCACTGCTGAAGCACGCCCGCCCGGTGCACGAATTCGTAAAAGTGGATATGTACGTGCCGGGCTGTCCTCCGCCCGCCAAGGCAATTCTCGGCGTGGTAACCGATCTGCTGGAGGGCCGCAAACCCGCGGTGAACCCCAAGGTGAAGTTTGGATAAGGAGCGTCCCATGAAGCGACTCACGATCGATCCGGTGAGCCGGATCGAAGGACACGCGAAAATTTCGATCCACCTGAATGATGAGGGCCGTGTCTCCAGCACGCAGCTCCACATCACTCAGACGCGTGGATTCGAAAAGTTTACCGAGGGGCGCCCCTTCTACGAAATGCCCGGCATCACCTCTCGGATATGCGGTATTTGCCCGGTAAGTCATCTGCTGGCATCCGCCAAAGCCTGCGACGCCATTCTGGCGGTGCGAATTCCGGCAACGGCGGTCAAGCTGCGGGAGCTATTGCACTGTGCGCAATTCGTGCAGTCGCATGCGCTCAGTTTCTTCTATCTGTCGTCGCCCGATCTGCTGCTCGGCATGGATTCCGATCCCGCCAAGCGCAACGTAATTGGCGTGATCGAGAAACATCCCGAGTTGGCGCGCCTGGGCATCGAACTGCGGAAATTCGGCCTGCAAATCATCGAGGGGTTGGCGCTGGAGCGCGTTCACCCGTCCTGGGTAGTGCCCGGCGGCGTGAATGCGCCGATGTCGCCTCAACTCCGCGAGCGGATTATGTCCGAGATGCCCGGCATTATGGCCGGCGCCGAGCGCACGATCAGCTTCTTCAAATCGGCGGTCGGATCTTTCCAGGAAGAAATCGATTATTTCGGCTCCGCTCCGACGATGTACGCCGGCATGGTCGACCGCAAGGGCAACTTGCAGCTCTACGACGGCACGTTGCGCTTCCGCGACGCCGCCGGCGCAATCGTGAAGGACGAAATCCCGGCGGAAGAATATGGCGATTACATCGGCGAGGCTTCGCTGCGCGAATCCTACCTGAAAGCGCCTTATTACAAGCCGATCGGATATCCGCAAGGCATCTATCGCGTCGGCCCGCTGGGGCGATTGAACGCTTGCGACCGCTGTGGAACGCCGAAAGCCGATGTCGAACTGGCGGAATTCCGCCAGCGTTTCGGCAATCCGGCGCACAGCTCGTTCCTGTTCCACTACGCCAGGCTGATCGAACTGCTCTATGCCCTGGAGCGGATCAGTCAGTTGCTGGACGACCCGCAAATCCTGAACACTCATGTCCGCGCCACGGCCGGGGTCAACTCGCTGGACGGCGTCGGCATGGTGGAGGCTCCGCGCGGCGTGCTCATTCATCACTACAAGGTGAACGAGGACGGCGGAATCGTGTGGGCCAATCTCATTGTCGCGACGGGGCACAATAACCTCGCCATCGGCAAGAGCATTCAGCAGGTAAGCGAGCACTTCATCGACGGCAATAAGCTGCACGAAGGCATGCTCAACCGCGTTTCAGCCGTGGTGCGCGCATACGATCCGTGCTTTAGCTGTTCGACGCATGCTTCGGGACAGATCGCCATGAAGATCCGGCTCTTCGGTCCCGACGGCGCTGTGCTCGATGAGATCTGCAGCCGTTAGCGCTGGGGCGGCGGGTCCCAAAGCGCAGTATAAGTTTCAGGGTGTCATCCTGAGCGTAGCGAAGGATCTATGTATTACGAGAATCTATGTATTACGAATTAAATACATAGATTCTTCGCTCGCTGCGCTCGCTCAGAATGACACGTCAATAGTTGTTACGTTCTGAGACGCGACCTAGGTGGGTTGTCGTCTTCCGCTGAAAAGGAACCCGGTGCAGCGAATTCTTGTAATCGGCTATGGTAACCCGCTGCGAGGCGATGACGGATTCGGCGGCCTCGCGGCAGGTTATGTCGCGAAGCGCCAGATTCCGGGAGTTGAAGTTATCGTCTCTCATCAATTGAATCCGGAACTAGCCGCCTTGCTTTATATCAGCAGCCACGCAATTTTTCTCGATGCCGTGGCCGGCGACGAACCCGGGACTCTTCGCGCAACGCCGGTCGAGCATTGCGATCTGTCATCTTCCGGAATGCATCATTTCGAGCCGGGCAGCCTGCTGGCGCTAGCGCAGGCCATTTATGGGCAGGCACCGCCGGCCACGTTGATCACGGCCACCGCGCGCAGCTTCCACCACGGACCTGAAATCGGAGCGGAAGTGCGCCAAGCCGCAGCCAAAGCCGCCGAGGCAATTGCGTCGGTCGCCACCTCAGGCCATCTCGATTCCGAAATCCTCTCCGCCACCTTGCGCGAGCGCCGCTGAGTTCGCACTAATCACCGTGCCCGGTGCGCCGCCACCAGGGCCTGTCCCAGGCTCAGTCCGCCGTCGCCCGCCGGAACCTCGGAGTGCGCAAACACCTCGAAGGAAAGCCCAGCGAGCCGCCGTTGCAAACGCTCTGCCAGGAAGCGATTCTGGAATGTGCCTCCGCTCAGGCAGATGCGATTCAGGCTCTCGCGTTCGCGGATGTGCTGAGCGATGCGGGCAAAAACCTCCACCAGTCCCATGTGAAATTTTGCGCTGATCATCGGCACCGGCGTCTGGCGGCGAAGATCATCGAGCAGTTCGGCGAACAACGGCTTGGTATCAATGATCAATAGACCGGTGCCGCTGGGTGTCAGCTTCAACTGATAAGCTTCCTCGCCGGCCGGTTCGGCGATTGCATTCTCCAACTCGATAGCCGCTTGCGCTTCGTAGTTCACCACCTGGCGGACGCCGGCTAGAGCAGCCACGGCATCGAAGAGCCGCCCGCAACTGGAAGTGAGCGGCGAATTGACGTCGCGCTCCATCATGTTCAGCAGCAGTTTCAGCTTGCGCCGGTCAAGGCCGCGCACGAAAGGGATGTCGATCTCCGCGCACTCCGGACCGAAGTGATGCGCCAGGTAGCTGACGGCCATTCGCCAAGGCTCGCGGATAGCGGCAGCGCCTCCCGGCAGCTTGACATAATCGAAGTGTGCGACCCGGCGAAAATCCTCATAACCTGCAACCATCGCTTCGCCGCCCCAAATGCGGCCATCGGTGCCATATCCGGTACCGTCCAGGGCAAAGCCGATGACGCGGCCTTCCAGATGATGCTCCGCCATGCAACTGGCGATGTGCGCATGGTGATGCTGAACTCCAACCAGTTCCATTCCCTGCTGCTGCAGAGCCCAGCGAGTGCAAAAATAGTCGGGGTGCAGATCGTAAGCCACAATGGCCGGCTCGATCTCCAGAATCTTGCGCAGATGCGCAATCGCTTCCTCGAAGAAGCGGTACGATTCAAAGTTCTCCAGGTCGCCGATATGCTGGCTGAGGAATGCGTGCTTGCCCTTGGTGACGCAAATCGTGTTCTTCAGTTCGCCGCCAACCGCCAGGATGGAAGGCACTGCGCGGTGAAGGAAGACCGGGACCGGCACAAACCCGCGCGAGCGGCGAAGCTGGCGCGGGCGACCGCCGCAGACGCGCATCACCGAATCGTCGCAACGCAACAGTATCTCGCGGTTGTGCACCAGCAGGCAGTCGGCCAGTTGCTTCAGCCGTTCAACGGCTTCTCCATTGCCGATCACGATCGGCTCTTCGCTGAGATTGGCGCTCGTCATCACCAGGGCGCGGGCTCCGGTCTTGGCAAACAGAAGGTGATGCAGCGGCGTGTATGGCAGAAACACGCCAAGATAGTTGTTGCCCGGCGCCACCTCGGCGGCGATTGCGCTTGGCTGCTTCCACGGCAGCAGCACGATGGGCCGCTGCACAGAAGTGAGTAGCTGCCGCGATACCGCGTCGATCTCGCAGAAATCTTCGGCGGCGGCCAAGTCCGGAACCATGACCGCGAAAGGCTTTTCCACTCTGTGCTTGCGCTCGCGCAAGCGGCGTACCGCTTCCGCATTGGTCGCGTCCGCCGCCAGATGAAAGCCGCCCAGGCCTTTGACGGCGGCCACTTGTCCCGCGGTGATCAGCTCGGCGGTTGCGGCAAGCGGATCGGCGCATTCGATGCGGATTCCGTTGTTGTCCAGCAACTCCAACTGCGGACCGCAGCGCCAGCACGCGTTGGGCTGCGCGTGAAAACGGCGGTTCAGGGGATCGTCGTACTCTCTTTGACACTCGGCGCACATCCGGAACTCCGCCATCGAGGTATATGGCCGGTCGTAGGGGATGTCGCGGACGATCGTGAAACGCGGACCGCAGTTGGTGCAATTGATGAAGGGGTAGCCATATCGCCGGTCCGCGGGGTCGAACAGTTCGCCAAGGCAATCGGCGCAGGTAGCCACGTCCGCCGAGATCAGCGTCTGCACATGCTCGTCTCTGCGGCTCGGCAGAATTCGAAAGTCCGATTCACCACGGCACGGAATGACCACGACATCGAGCTGGATGATGCGCGCCAGTGGCGGCGGTTCCTGCGGCAGACGCAAGACGAATTCGTCGACCGCCTCGGCCGAGCCCTCGACCTCAACGGTCACGCCGGAAGAAGTATTGCTGATGACTCCAGCGAGCTTTCTTTCCGTGGCCAGCCGGAAGACGTAGGGGCGGAATCCGACTCCCTGAACAATGCCTTCGAGATCGATCCGCTTGCGGATGATCATTGCGCCTCAGGAACCCGGCTCCGCACCGGGGGCGGCGACGAGCGTCGCGCCGGCAACGGCTGCCGTGGCGCGCGCCGACTGCTGGCGCCGCCCGATCCAGGCAAGCCAGTCGTCGAGACCCGCACGCGTGGTGCAGGAAACACGCACGATCTCCATGCCCGGATGCACCTTGCGCGCATTCTCCTCGGCCGCCGCAATGTCGAACGGAACGTAGGGCAGGAGGTCCATCTTGTTCAGCACCATCAACTCCGACTTGAAAAAGATAGACGGATACTTGAGTGGCTTGTCTTCGCCTTCGGTCACGCTTAGCAGCACAACCTTCGCCTCTTCGCCCAAGTCGTAGCTTGACGGACAAACCAGATTGCCCACATTCTCGATCAGCAGCAAGTCGATATCTTCCAGCCGCCAGTCGGCGAGGTGCTTGTCGATCATGCGCGCATCGAGATGACAGGTGCCGCCGGTCGTAATCTGCTTCACCGGAAAACCGGCGCGCTTCAGGCGATTGGCGTCATTTTCGGTCTGGATGTCGCCAGTCAGCACGGCCACCCGCGTTTCGCGAGGGAGACTTTCCAACGTACGCTCCAGCAAGCTGGTTTTACCTGAGCCGGGCGAGCTGATGATATTAAGACAAAGGATTCCATGTTCGTGAAAGCGCGCCCGCAACTCGGCGGCAAGCTTGTCGTTTTCGCTAAGTACTTTTCGTTCCAGCGGAACTCGATTCATCTTCCGACACCTCCACAAACGTCAATTCCAATTCGTCTCCGCCTGCGAAGTCCACGCTAACCGTACCGCAGCGCGGACAGCGAAAATCGTAATCGCGGATTACAAATTCTTCTTTGCAGTCAGCGCACTGGTGTTTGCGCGGCACGCCGTTCGATTTCCAGTTGCAAGCCGTCCTGCTCCGTGCCCTTCACCATCACCTCAAAGCAAAAGCGCAACGCTTCGGGATCAATCGCCGCCAGCTCGCCAATCCTTACGCCGACTCGCGTAGCGCGAACTCCGGGATGGCGCCCCGCTTCCTTGGCCACCGCGTCCAGAATCGAGCAGGCGATTCCCATTTCGTGCATCGTGACCTCAACAGCTTGACGCTCTCAATCAAGCATAAGCGCGTACCGGGCGATTCCCATTTCGTGCATGATGGCCTCAACAGATCCGCGGCAACTGATCGCCTGCCAGCATATCGACAATCCGGGTTGTGCCCAGCGCAGTCCGCATGATGACCGTTCCGGGTGAACGCTCCGTGACCGTTCCTATCAGGCGCGATTCCCTGCCTAGCGGATGGCGCCGCATGGCCTGCAAGATCGGCTCTGCCGCTCCGGCTTCGACGATGGCGATCAGTTTGCCCTCGTTGGCGACGTAAAGCGGATCAAGCCCCAGCATCTCGCAAGCGCCGCGTACCTCTTCGCGGATTGGAATCGCGGGCTCTTCGATCTGGATGCCCACCTTCGACTGCTCCGCAATTTCGTTGAGCGCGCTCGACAGACCGCCGCGCGTGGGGTCGCGCATGCAGCGAATCGCGCCGCGCCGGCACTCGCCTCGAGCATCTCCGCCACCAGGCCGTGCAGAGCCGCGCTGTCGCTCTGGATCGGCGACTCGAACTCGAGTCCCTCGCGTTGCGCGAGTATGGCAATGCCGTGGTCGCCGATATATCCACTGAGCAATATCTTGTCGCCCGGCCGCGCCTGATCCGCGGAAAGTTCGAGCCCTTCCGGCACCAGTCCGATGCCGGTGGTGTTGATGAAGAGCTGATCGCCGCTTCCCTTCTCGACGACCTTGGTGTCGCCCGTCACCACCTGCACATCCGCGTCGGCAGCCGCCTGGCTAAGCGAGTCCACCACCCGGCGCAGTTCGCTGAGCGAAAAGCCTTCCTCCAGAATGAAGGCAACGCTCAGGAACAGCGGGCGCGCGCCACACATCGCGAGATCGTTGATGGTGCCGTGCACCGCCAGCGAACCGATGTTCCCGCCCGGAAAAAAAAGCGGCTTGACCACGAAAGAATCGGTGGTGAATGCCAGCCGCGTTCCGTTCACGTTCAGCACGGCCTGGTCGTTGAGCTTGGCCAACGCTGGATTCTGAAAGGCCGGCAGGAAGATGGAGCGCACCAGCTCGGCGCTCAACTTTCCGCCGCTGCCATGGCCGAGCACCACCGTATCCTTGACGGGCAACGGCGTTGGGCAGATGATTCCGGCGATTGTTTTCGTCTCGTCCACTGGTCTAACCAGCTCCAGAAATGCTACACGCTGTTTCACAACTCGGTTTTGAAGGGGCGCGGCTCTAGCATGACAGCTCTTCGCTACGAGCTTAATGCCTCGCGGTTAGGCATTACTCCGGTCGCAAAAGAGTTCATGTTAGACGCGCCGTTTCCTGACCGTATATTCTCCGGCTTTAGCCGCTGAGGGACAGTCGTTGACTCCAGCCTGCTAACTGTTCGCCGTATGCCGCCGGTAATGGTAATAGGCGGCGCACGCGCCCTCGCTGGAAACCATAGGCGCGCCGAGCGGATTCTCCGGCGTGCATCGCGAGCCAAAGGCTGAGCAGTCTGTCGGTTTCTTCAATCCTTGCAGCACCTGGGCGCTGATGCACTCGGCGGGCTCTTCCGCCGTGATGTCGGCCAGCCCAAAGACCCTCACCGCATCGTAATCCGCGTACGCCTCGCGGAGCCGCAGGCCGCTGGCGGGAATCGTCCCGATGTCCGCGCCACTTCTGGTCGGCGATCTCGAAAACGTCCTGCATGATCTTGCGGGCGGCGGGGTTGCCATGGGCCTGAACCGAGCGCGCGTACTGATTCTCGAGCTTGCGCGCTTCCGGCTTCCAGTTGCTTCACCAGCAGCAGCACCGCCTGAAGCAGGTCCACGGGCTCAAAGCCGGCGACGACGAACGGCACGCGGAAGTCGCGCGCCAGCGCCTCGTACTCCTCGCATCCCATCACCGTACACACGTGCCCCGGGGCAATGAAACCCTGAACGCGATTCGCGGGCGAGCTCATCAAGGCGCGAATCGCCGGCGGAACGAGCACCTGCGAGACGAGCATGGAAAAATTTCGCAAGCCTTCCTGCCTGGCCTGCCACGCAGCCATGGCATTGGCCGGAGCCGTGGTCTCGAAGCCGATAGCGAGAAACACGACGCGGCGCTCGGGATGCGCTCGCGCGATCTTCAGCGCCTCCAGCGGAGTGTACGCAACGCGCACATCGCCGCCTTTGGCCTTGGCCTGGAACAGGTCCGAGCGCGAGCCCGGAACCCGCAGCATGTCGCCGTAGGAAACCAGCGTGACATCGGGAAGCGATGCCAGTTCGATGGCTTTGTCGATCGTCTCCAGGGGAGTGACACAGACGGGACAACCAGGGCCGTGCACCAGTTCGATCTTGTCGCCGAGCAACTCGTCGAGACCGTAGCGCATGATGGTGTGCGTCTGCCCGCCGCAGATCTCCATCAACACCCACTTGCGGCTGGCGCGGCTGGAGATTTCAGCAGCCAGCGCGTGGGCGATGCGATGATCTCGATACTCGTCGATATACTTCACGAAGTCTCCGAAAGCGGGTCTATAGTATCGCGTCTCTTAGGCTGGCCTTCTATGCGGTAAGTTGCGGAATACCAGAAACTGCGCTAATCGCACCTCTCATCTCCCTAGTTCACTTTGGAGCGATCCGCGTGCGCTGGTTCTTTAGCCGTCGCATCTGCCGCATCTTCCACATCTTCCGGCGATCCCTAACTCATCGGCCAGCGCTCCCATCTCGGACAGCAACGCAAGCGTGCGCTCCGCTTCTTCGGCGTCGACGCGGCTGATCGCGAAACCAACGTGCACCATCACGTAATCGCCGACCTGTGCCTCGGGCACAAAATCCAGCCGAACGCGGCGCACAATCCCGGCAAACTGCACGCGGCCTTCACGGATACCGCTGGTCTCATCACAGTCAAGCACTTTTCCCGGCACGGCGAGGCACATCGAATCCTCCCTGACTTGCCAGGCACACAACTGCCCAAAAATCTGCGGCGGCTGCACTGGCTCTATATCTCAGATTTTACGCCCTATCTCTGCCCATTTATAGAGCGCATTCCGCTGGTTGGCGATCTCACCGCGCCTCCCCACGCGTTCAGATGCTCGCTGGCGCCAGAATGACAGCAATAATTTAGTGTCGAAATGAGTTATGGAACAGCTTGTAGTAGAAATATAAAGTGTCCGGCCACGAGATTTCACTGAGCGCTGGCATGCGCGCAACTCGAAGGCCGGGCATTTGCAGCCCCCGCAAGGACGTTGCGGATTGCGCGGGGTAGGAAGGTGGGCGGAATGATTGTACTGGTTACAGGCGCGACCGCTGGATTCGGAGCAGCGATTGCACGGCGGTTTGCAAGAGACGGCGCAAAAATTGTCGCGGCTGCCCGGCGCGGCGAACGGCTAAACAAGCTAGCGCAAGAGCTGGGCGCGGATAAAGTCCATCCGCTTACCTTGGACATTCGCGACCGTGCCGCCGTCGAGCGCGCGCTGAGCGAATTGCCTGCCGGCTTCGCGGAAATAGATGTGCTGGTCAACAACGCCGGGCTTGCGCTCGGGCTTGAACCGGCGCAGCGCGCCGATCTCGACGACTGGGACCGCATGGTCGATACCAACGTGAAGGGGCTGATCTACCTGACCAAGGCCGTGCTGCCCGGCATGGTGGCGCGCGGTCGCGGGCACATTATCAACATCAGCTCGACTGCCGGGGCCTGGCCTTATCCGGGAGGCAACGTCTACGGCGCTTCAAAGGCTTTTGTGCAGCAGTTCTCGCGCAATCTGCGCGCCGACCTGCTTGGCACGCCGGTGCGCGTCACCGACATCGCGCCCGGCATGGTGGCGGGCACGGAGTTCGCTCAGGTCCGCTTCCACGGCGACCGCAACCGGGCGGAAAAAGTCTACGAGGGTGCGGCTCCGCTCAGCTCCGACGACATTGCGGATACGGTGCACTGGGCTGCCACCAGGCCTTCGCGCGTCAATATCAATGCGATTGAAGTGATGCCCGTATGCCAGGCTTGGGCGCCAATGGCAATCTATCGGACGAAGTAATTTCCACCTGGTGCAGTCAAGATTCTCGCGCCGCGGAAGATCGCGCAATAACTTTTTGAAGTGTCATTCTGAGTGAGCGCAGCGAGCAAAGTTGAGGCGGTTTGGCGGCGTCTGAGCCGCCTGCCGAAATCCTGAGCGAAGCGAAGGAACTCAAAAAGCCCAGAGCGCGGGTTGGGACAGCGTCCGGGGATCCTTCGCTCCGCTCAGAAGGACATCCTGAAACTTATGCAGCGAACTTACGGGAAAACCACAGCTGTTACGCGCAACATCGACAACGGTGAAGGCTTGGCCTTCGCCGTGCATTCCGCCTAAGCCTTAGCGCTCGCCACGGCAGGCGTTTGAGGTCCTTCCTTGCCAAGGGACAGAACCGTAAGCTTCGGCACGACCCACAGGGTGAAGACGCTTGCCACCAGGATCGAGCATCCGCCAAGTGTGAGCGCCAGGCGGAAGCTGCCAGTCCACTTCACGACTAAGCCAGTCAGGATCGGTGAAATGATGCCCGCGACGGAGCCGACGGTGTTAATGAGCCCTCCGACGGAGCCGACCAGCTTTGGCGGAATCACTTCCGAGATGATCACCCAGATATGGCCGGCGGCGTTGGATTCGGCGGCGATCGAGAGCGTCAGGAAGAACACGGCGATCATCGGATCATCGACGAACCCTACCATGATTACGGTAGAGGAAAGAATCTGAAGCACTACCTGGATCGTTTTGCGAGCGCGATTCATGCTCCAGCCGCGCTTGATCAGCCAATCGGAGCACATACCCACGAAGGGCTGGGTCACGCAGGCCGTGGCATAGGGAAGCGAACCGTAGATGCCCATTTTGACGATGGAGAAGTGACGCTCCATGACCAGATAGGAAGGCACCCACGTCAGGAACAACCACTGCAGGAAGTCTTGCGTGAACTTCACTACCAGCAATCCGAGGATCGCCCGGTTGCTGAACACCTGGGCCCAGGGGATCTTGACGGGTTGCGGGCGCGCGACACCTTGCCGGGCTCGCATCTCCGATCGGTCTTGAAACCAGAAATACCAGACCACGCACCACAACAAGCTGCCAAGGCCGGTTCCGAAAAAGGCGACCCGCCAACCCCAATGCATGATCAGAAACGCCATCAGGAACGGAGTTGCAGCCATGCCCAAACGTATTCCGGTCAAGGAAACCGCAATTGCAGTGCCGCGCTCCTGGCTGGGGAAATTCCCGGCAACGATCTTATTGGTGCACGGCAGAGCAGCGGCCTCGCCGAGACCCACGCCAAGCCGGGATAACAGAATGTGCGTAACGTTGTGAGCGAATCCGGTGATCGCCGAGAAGACCGACCAAGCCGCCGCACACCATCCCAGCACGGTCTTGGCCCCAAACCGGTCGGCCAGATATCCGGACGGGAAATTGCCGATCACGTAGGTCCAGAAGAAAGCCGACAGAGCTACGCCCATGGCCGCCGTGCTGACGTGGAATTCCTTGATGATGAAAGGCGCGGCCACCGACAAACTTGCACGGTCCATCGAGTTGATGAACGTGCCTGCCGTAAGCAGCGCAACCACGCCGATCCTATAGCCCTTTGTGTTTTCCGAATTGCCCGAATTCATTGTCAAACCTCAATTGAACTTTACGTTCCGGGCGGCCATCCCGGCTGCAGCGCGTTTTCAGCAGCCTGCTAGCGTGCTGTTCGGTGGAGTTCGTTTCATAAGTTTCAGGATGTCATCCTGAGCGAAGCGAAGGATCTATGCATTACGAATCAAATACATAGATTCTTCGCTCGCTACGCTCGCTCAGAATGACACTTCAAAAGGCCAATGCGCGAATTTCTGAAACGAGAACTAGTCGATAATCTCGCACCCTTTTTCTTTCAAGCTCTTGTCTACCCAGCTACGATCAAGCGTACCGGCCTTGATATGGGCGAATGTCTTGACCTCATTGGCATTCAGCGCCTCGGTTCGTTTGATCACTTCTTCCGCGTCCACCGGATCGATGATGACGACGCCATCCTCATCGCCGACCACGATGAAGCCGGGCTTGACCAGGACTCCGCCGCAGGCGATGGGCACGTTGATCTCTCCGGGTCCGTTCTTGTAAGGGCCCATCGGGCTGGCGCCCCGCGCAAAGACGGGAAAATCGAGCTCCTTGAGAACGCCCAGGTCGCGAATGCTTCCGTCGACGACGAACCCGGCACAGCCTCGGCTCATGGCATAGCGGGTCATGATCTCTCCGACTAGCGAATGCGTCAGATCGCCCTGGCCATCCACCACGATGACGTCGCCGGGCTCGATCATGTCGATCGCTTTGTGGAACATCAGATTGTCGCCGCACGGGACTCTGACGGTGAAGGCCGAGCCCAGCAACTTGGCTCCGTTGCACGGCTTAATGGACGGATGAACGCAAAACATCCTGCCCATGCAATCGGCGATATTCGGCACCGGGAACTTGGCGAACTTCCTGATCAGCTCTTTCGCCGGTCTGATTGACTTTAGTATGAATTCGAAACCCGACATTGGACATCGATCTTACCTTCCTTTTTATTTATCTACAGCCTGTTTCATAAATAGTTCGTTGAAGGGGCGCGGCTTCAGCCGCGCCGTCCCGCCCCAGCAAAATGCGGGCTTTAGCCCCTGAGGGATTCGCCGTTTCCCCATTGACTCCATGAAAATTCTCTAATCCGTGCTCTGGTTTATCTCGATCTCTTTCAGCACAGCGTAAACGGCACCTGCCACTGCTCCGCTTCGCGGCGCAAATCGTCAACGTAGGAAACAGCCAGCGGAATCCCTTCCCTGCGCCACTTTTCGCGCCTGCAAAGCTCAATTTCACCCGGCAGAAAAATCTCGCTGACTCCTTTAGCGGGCTTGGCGGTCTTGATCTCGCGAATCATCTGGTCGATGTCGCTCTTGAATTTGGCGAGCGACGTGAAGGCTTCGACGTTGACCGCGCCGAACAGGTGGCTGATGCATGCCGGCTCGTTGAAATCCGTGTAAAGGTCCCTGACATAAGGACCGAACAGCGATCCCGACAGAACCGCGGTCAACACATCGATGACCAGGGCGATGGCCGACCCCTTGTAACCCGCAAACGGCACGACCGTCCCTTTCAGACCCTCGGCGGCATCGGTCGTCGGTTCGCCTTCCTTGTCCAGCGCCCAGCCTGGCGGCAGAGGCTGCTTGTTCTTGGCCGCGGCCGCCACCTTGCCGCGCGCCACCACGCTGGTGGCCATGTCGGCGATGATCGGCCGTTGCCGATCCGCCGGAATCGCCACCGCGAACGGATTCGTTCCCAGGAAAGGTTCCCTGCCCCCATAGACCGCCATGCGCGCTTTGCTGTTGGTGGCGGCAATGCCGATCATTCCGTTCGGCAGTGCGCGCTCGGCGTAGTAGGCGGCGATTCCGTTATGGTTGGAGTTTTTCACCGTGACGAATGCCACTCCCGTGTGCCTGGCTTTTTCCATCGCCAGCTCCATCGCCTTCACCGACACGTATGGCCCCATGGAGTTGCAAGCGTCAATGACAGCGGCCGAAAGCCTGTCCGAAACCGTCTTCATTTCATAGTTGGCGCGAACGATCCCCATCTTGATGCGTTTCAGATGAATCGGCAGGCGGCTGACGCCATGCGAATCAATGCCCTTCAGATCGGCGTCCACCAGGGTATCGGCGTTGATCGACGCCTCTTCCGGCTGCATGCCCGCTTTCTCTAATAACTCGGCGCAAAACTTCCGCAGGGGTCCGGCCTGTATAAGAACCTTATCTTTCAATTGTCTCGCTCCTCATTCCGCTCGTGCTCATGACCTATGCGTGTGTCTGGCTGGCTTTGTGCGCCATCAGCCGGTGCACCAGGTTGCGGTCGGCATTGAATTCGAGCGCCACCGGCTCGGCTGCCACTTCCACGCCGGGCCTCGCTTTCAGCTCCGGAACCAGCGCCTCGGAGACATACACCTTCTCCAGGTGAAGCGTGGTGGCAATGATCATCAGCCGCAGATCCTTGGCCGCAATCCGCCCCAGGCTCGCGATCGCCATCTCGATGGTTTCTCGCTCGCTCGCGAAATGCAGCGGCGTGAAACAGCGCTGCACAAAGCCTGTGGTGATAACGTTGAGATAAGTGGATTTCAAATCCACCTTGCTGACAAGTTTGTCAGTCACCAGATCCGCCAGCCCTATTCCATTGGCATTGCCGTGCGAGCCCTCGGAAATGTCCAGCAGCACAATGCGCTTGATAAAAGGCGTCTCCGGCTCCGGCTCGCCCTTCACCCGGAAACGGCCGACGACGGTTGTATCGATCCCCGTGCCGCTGTAGTCCTTGCCCATCTCTTCAATGACAAGGATGTCGAGTTTGTCGGCGGGCAGCAGCGGCATCAGCTTGACGGCGGTTGCCAGAAGCTTCGGCTCTTCCTCGATAAACTTGCGGGCCTCCACGCCAATGATGTGCGCGGTTTCCTCGAAACCGTTTTCGATAATCGCCAGCCCGCCCAGGATCGGCGTCTTCTCAATCAGAATTGTCCCAATCTCACGCAGGCACGCCGGCAGCTCCCTGATGCCCAGACTATGAAACTGTTGCGCGCCGCTCGGCCCACCGAGTCCGACCACGCACATCTTGGTGAGACCGCTTTGCATGTCTCCCACCAGGGCGGTGTGGCCCTTTATGCGGTTGAGAACGATCACGCCGTCGACATCGAGCACATGGCGATTGATATAGGCGGCCAATCCCTGCGCGGTCTTGCCCACCTCGACGGTTTCCGCGCCGACCAGCACGGGCGCTCCTACGGCATCCGCCGTCATCCCCAGGCTGTTCAGGATTCCCCGTTGTCCCTCGGCGGTACCGCCCCCGTGGCTTCCCATGGCGGCAATCAGGCGAGGTTCAAATCCGTTTTCCTTCAGATAATCGACCGTGATCCGGGTCATCTCAACGATCTTGTTGATCCCACGGCTGCCGGCGGTAATGGCAACCTTGGCACCCTTGGGCAGCCGCTTTTTGATGCCGAGTTTTTCCAACTCCTGATAGACCGTGCGCTTGATGTCTTCCACGCGCGGACGAGCAAATGTCTGCTTGGCGAGATAAAGTTTGGGAAACATGATTTCACCCTCTGACTCGAGACTCGAACCTTAACATACCGCAGAAAAACGCGATGGTGGCCACATCTGCTTCTATTGCAGATGCGGGGCAGTTCAACCGTTCCAAAGCCTCCACATCCGTCGAAAAACGGCGGATTGGGCCACCAGTCCACACGAGCAACGCTCATCGCGCGCCAGAGTAGCTGGGCGAACGTTCTTTGCGAGTCTCGAATGTTCAACAGAATGTCATTGAACAGGATAATTGGAAATTGTCAATCTAGTAAACAGCCCTGGTAGTGGTGCAATTTCAGGATTTCGCTCAGGAGTTAAGTACAACCGGCCATGCGCGGCTGCGACGGGTAGCTTTGGCAGTCATGCCAACGCAAATCACGTTGTCGCGTTACCTTCATGGAATGACCAACCTTAATTAAATGACAATTTATGGCGATCTGCACTGACAATTATTGACATTTTAATCCAGCCTTGACCGCCATCTATATTCGGTATTTAGTCGCAAGATTTAAAGAATAAAAGACTTATATCAACGAGGAAAAGCCTCTTCAGTTGGACCCCTTCGTGCAACAAACTAAAGTACTACGTACAACAGAAAAAAGTACGTGCCTGATCGTAATCTTGAGTCGAACTTGAGCATATCTGAGGAGAGTGGGCTGCAAATGCGGAAACAAAAAGGTTTTTCACTCATTGAGTTGTTGATCGTGGTAGCGATCATCCTGATCATCGCGGCCATTGCCATCCCTAACCTGCTTCGCTCGCGCATTGCCGCCAACGAAGCCTCGGCTGTTGGCTCCATGCGCACCATCAACACGGCTGAAACCACCTATAACTCGACTTATCCGACCATTGGCTTCACCGGCACTCTCGTCAACCTGGCCACCAATGGCGGTAGCTGTGCCACTCCGACTTCGACCACCGCCTGCCTGATCGACGATACGCTGGCAGGAGCAACCACTTCAGCCAGTCCGAAGAGCGGATACTACTTCACGCTCGCTGGCGTTTCCACAGTGGGATACACGCTGAAAGGGATACCCGCCAAGGCGGGCTCCACGGGGATTAAGAATTTCTACACGGATGGAACCGCCGTGATTCGCTACACCACTGACGGCACAGCGGCTGCTGTCACCAGTCCTGCGATTCAGTAATAGACTTTGGCAAAGTACCTGGGGAGGGTACAGCCGGGGGGTCAGCAATGCTGGCCCCTTTACTTTTGCTGCATGTGGGTTCGGGGCTAATTCACTGCACGGGGCTTGAGCCTCCTCGCCTGTGCTGCGAGATCTCTATCATGTTCCAGAGAGACTCCAGTCGATGCAGCGGGCGGCCAGCGACTGGGGCTGCAAGTGGCTTTGGAGTCGGTAGCGTTGGGACGAAGCGTGACTTCTCGGGTCTGTCGGGTCTGGCGTTAATTCCGGGCTTTGACTCCCCTTCCGGCGGCTCAACCAGGGTTGCCTGCAACGCGATGGCGACCACGGCGGCTAAGCGCTCCAGACGCCGAATGTGGAAGTTGTCAAAGGCGCGCGGGTGCCGCGAGAACACACCCAGCACACCGGCAATCTTGTCTGGGACGCAGATCGGCACAATCACCGCCGAACCGAGTTGAAGCTGCCGGGCAACGGCCGCATCGACGCGCGAGTCGGATCGAGCATCGAGGGTCTGCACAAGCATTCCGGTACTAAGACATTGACCGGCAAGTCCCAATCCCGCACGCAGCGAGATGCCCAAATCCGGGGCCACACCCTCACTGGCTCGGCAAATCATGCTCTCGGCATCGCCCAGCGCTATGGCCGCGCCATTGGCGCGGGTCACGACCTGCGCACGTTTCGCAATCAGATGAAGAGCGGATTCAAACTCCTGCGCCCCTAATCCGTCAATTTTGTCGGTGTACACGCCGGGTTGTGGCGAAATCAGGCCAAGATCGTCGCCGACCCACTTTCGCAGGCTCTCGCGAATCTCGGGAGCGTGGTCGATGAGTTGAATGCCGGCGGGGCCGCCAGATCCGGTCCAGGCCACCATCCCCTTGCTTGTAAAGGGCTTGCCCGCTCCTGGAACGCCAAAACGCAACTCGACCAGGTTCCCCGGGGTAAGCCGCAGAAACGGCTGCACAGCCATGCCGCCTTCGCTCACATTCAGCACAAGGCAGCGTTGCTGCCGTTGTGTGTCGGCGCCGGCGGGCACAACGTCGGCGGTCAACAGTTGAAATTCGCTGATACTCCGGCGGTCGAAGCGGCGCCGCTCCCTGCCAGTCTCCAAATCGGTTTCGATAGCCATGGTCAGCAGATTTCCCTCATGGAAACTGGCGCGACGTGGGTGTCCCGGACACGGTTGTTCCGGAGGTGCGTTCTTCAAAAGACAGGACCGAGGCAGGGCTTTTCGGGCTCGCAACCGGTGCGATAGCCTCCGCCGCAGCCGAGGAGCTTTCCCCGTTCAGCAAACTCGCAGCCAGGCGCAACGCCTCTATTTCCTTCTCAAGCCGCTGTAGCTCCGCCTCTTTATCGCGTAGTAGGTCCCTGATATCTTTCATCGTCTGCCCCGTCACCTTGGGCACACCGCCCCGCCGCAAGTCCTCGTTGATGTTCGCCCAGATTGGCGTCTGCGTGAAGATGGCGAATTTGATTCCTGTCGCACTCTTAATCTTGAGAAACCCTTGCAATTGAAAGTACCCGGGGTGAACAACCGTATTCGCCGGGAAAGATTTGGGGAACACAATCGGATTACGGGTGTAACCTTACAGAGTTCGAACCGTAGAAGTTGGCACCGGCATTTTCGCGGCGGTCCGGTTATAGCAAAACCAGGGATGATGTATCCCGGAGCCAGGGCACTCCAGTCGACGCGACCATCAGGGAGCGGCGACCTTGAACGAAACGGAAAAGGACATAGCATCCCTGGTTTTGCCTTAGTTGTGTGAGGAAAATCAATTTGGCAGCGAATTCCAGCTTTGAACCACTTCCGTCGTTTGGGCCAAAAATGCCAATTGATTCTCTCGCGACTTCTATTCCTCAAAGTTTCGCCCCCTCTTGTCCTGAGTTGGGTGCCACCAATTCCCTGGCCGGTTTGAAGATGCGCCAGCATTTCGACGAGCAACTGCGGCAGGAAATTACCCGTGCCCGCGCCGACGAAAGTCCGGCGGCGCTGCTGGTAATCGAGGTTGACCGTTTCGAGTTTTTGGGTGATTTGCATGGCCAGAGTTTCCGCGATGCCCTGGCGCGCAATGTCGCCTCCATCTTGTCGCGAAACGGGCGCCCCGGCGATACCGCGTCGCAGTACGGCAGCAAGGAATTTGCCGTAATCCTTCCGGACACGAATACCGCCGACGCCTATTGCCTGGCCGAAAGCGTGCGCGAGGAGATCGAAAGTACCTGCGTGCTCGCCGGGTTGCCACCAAAGGCAGTGTGGGTTACGGTCGGCATTGGGCTGGCGCTGTTTCCGCGCGACGCCAAGTCGATGCGCGAACTGTTCGCGGCAGCCGTTGCGGGAATGCTGGAGGCTGAACGCAACGGTGGAAACCGGGTGGTCCTTCACTCCGAGCTTGAATCGAAGCCTGGCACGCGGCGCGAACAGCGCTCGCGCATCGCTCTTCCGGTGCAGCTATGGGGCATGGGGCTCGATGGCACTTTGTTTGAGCAGGATGCGGTTGCGGTCGACATAACCACCAGCGGAGCCCGGCTCACAGGAATCACTCATTTGCTGCAACGCGGTTGCGTCGTCGGGGTGAAACACCAGAACAGCAAAGCCCGATATCGCGTTGTCTGGGTTGGCGACGCCGGTTCCGCCGCTGAGGGCCATGTCGGCATCCAGTTGATCGACGGCGGCAAGTTTATTTGGGGACGCGCGCTTACGCGCATCTTCGGTGATGATCAGTTCGCCGCCGCGCGCTCGCGCCCGGAATTCGGCGAGTAAGCGCTCGTTCCGCTCGCTCCTGGATGGTTTTGCTCCTCCAGCCTCAATAATGCCGTGGCTGAACTGCGTATCAGTTGCCCGCAAGGGGCGCTGCGATTGGCCAACCAGACGTGCCGCCCCGGATAGGCCCTGAGCAACTCCTCGTTCTTCGCCGTCCCCATGTCGCGCGCCCAGATAATTTTGGCCGAGCGTGGATCGGGTTTGTTGGCGATCCATTCCTCGCCGGGAATGTCCTTGGGACCGTAGAAAACAATCACCAGGTGCTGGCCCTCGCTGCGCGAAAGCTGGCTTTCAATACGCTCGCGTTCGATGCGCAGAGGCAATGGCGAATTCTTTGCAGCGGCATTGAGCTCAAACGGGTCCATGATCTTCGCCGACGCGGCGGCCAGCAACGCAATTGCGAGCAGGATTACCACGGCCCGCGAAAGCGCAAGCCCGATTCTTGCGCCGCGCACTTTTGCCATTCTGAGAAGCCGCAACCCAACCAACCCAACAAAGATGAACGCACCTGTAGCGGGCGCCGCGTAGTGCCCGTGCGGAGGCCAGAGCCCAGCCAGTGATGGAACAACGGCAGCCACGGCGGAAACCGCAATCATCGATTGCGCCAGGCCGGAAACCCCGACGCGCGCCGTAGTTGCGCGTGTTGAGGCGGGCCGCAGCAACCGTAGCCAACCGGCCAACATCAGCAATCCAACCGGACAGAAGAAGAAAACGTAAACGATTGCGGCATTCCGCGCCACTATCTGGCGAACTCCCCAGAAGCTCTGCGAGTCCAGGTAGTCCGGCAACTCGTGAATGACGTAGAAGCGGCGCATGCTGTCGTGCCTGTAAGCCGGAATGGGGTTCCGCGCCTGCCCGAGAAACGGCTTGGATACGTGATACTCCGCGTGGTTCACCATGTAGGGCATCGTCCACGGATTGCCCACCGTGCGGCTGTCGTAGTACGCCATCCAGGCCGCGCCCGCCAGCAGCAAAAGCCCCGCCGGAAGAGCGATCCGCGAAAGCAGTTTGCCACGCAAGCCGGGGTCGCAACGAACGATTCTCACCACCAGGTAACCCAGCAAAGGCAGGCTGAAAAGCAAGCCCTCCAGCGGCCTGCTGTTGGCCAGCAAGACCAGCCCAAGCGCCAGCAGTACACCATCTTTTACTCTGGAACTGGTTGCATAAATACTTCTTTGAAGGGGCGTGGCTTTGCGGGGTCCCCGGCAAGCCTGGGGTCCCCGATGAGCCCTTCTTTGGCTCATTGGGGTGGAAGCCTGTATTTGGCTTGTTGGTGTGCCTTGCCGGCACGAGCGCAGAATGCGCGCTACCGCTCCCAGCACCAGCGCGCCCGCCGTGGCGGCCATCGCTCCGCCCCAATAGGAGTTCACCCAATAGGAGAAGATGCCGAAGCGGAGCGCCGCCCACAAGCCGCCGAGCAACGCCCAGTGCGCGGGCGCCCATCCTTGCAGCATCCAGGTAATCGCCGAACACATGACGGCCACGCCGAGCAATACGCCGATCCACGCGTTCTTCGCCAGCAGAATGCCAAGCGCGGGGAAAAGAAACTGCGCCGGCGGATACATCGAGTGGTAGCTCGGCCGCAGGTTGACATGAAAAGTCTCGAAGTGCTGCCAAGCGTCCGGCGTGGGATTGGTGAGTCTCCCGGCGGCGAATGTCTCCGCCCCAAGCAGATAGCTGAACTCGTCGTGAATCTCCGGCGCGGGCACGGGGATCAGCGGCAACAGCGCCAGGCGTAGCACGATTACCAAAAGCCCCGGGACCAGCATCGAGAGCACTCGGTGGCGGCTCGCACGCCGCCACGCGGCTTCCAGGCGCGCGCACGTTCTCCCACATTTCAACAGCGGAATTGCCAGCAGCAGCGCGAGAATCCAGAACAATGCCTCCAGCCACCAGACGTGGAAGCGCGGGTCGAGGTAACGCCCGTCGAACAGACGCAGAAAAGGAAAAAGCTCCGTGTGCGGCATGAGGCTGGTTTCAGAATATCTCGCCGAACCGAAACAAACACCAGCGAATTCGAACTTTGGTAATGGGTCAGTTTCCGAGAAGCCCGTCACTCTGGCCCAACTCTGAACCGGGAACAAAAGAACTGCCCTACCCTACCCAAAACCGAGGCGGGTGGCCCATCCTACCCCGGTTTTGGGTAGGGTGGGGTAGTTTAGCTTTCGCTTCGATGACAAACAAAAGCCCCACCCAAGCTTCGCTTGGATGGGGCACCCAAAGCTCCGTTTCCGGTCAGATTGTCGCCAATCTGCAAACCGACCACCCGCGCATAATAACATCGCTTCGGGGCCGCTGCATCGCAAGAGCGCAAGTGGCCATGCGCCATTTTGTCATGCAGCCGACAAGGCTTGATCCAATCGGTGAGGGACCACCGCGTCCACGACCGGCTCACAGGACCACGTCTTGTCCAATCCCCGCCTGCCGCGCCCTGTCATAGACCAGTTTCGCGGCCGCAGCGTCCTGAATAGCCAGTCCGTTGGATTTGAACAGAGTGATCTCCTGAGCGTTCGCCCGCGCCGGTTTGCGGCCGAGAACGATCTCTCCCAGCTCCGCGTGAATATGCGCCTGCGATATGGCTCCCTCTTGCAGCGGGATCATAATGTCACCCGCCTCTTTCAAACACGCTTCCAACGAATCGGCGACCACCTTGGAGCGCTGGATAATAGCCGTGTCCAGTTCGCGCGCGTTCGGCGAGTGACTTCCGATTCCGTTGATGTGCGTCCCGGGCCTCACCAGGGAGCCATCGAATAACGGGGTTGAGGACGACGATGCCGTGCAGACGATATCCGCTTCGGCCAGTATCTGCGCCGGCGAACCGGCCGGCCGGATCTCGAGTCCCAGCTTGGCGCTCATCTCCCGGATGAACGCGGATAAAGCGTCGGCGGACACGTCGTAGACGTACGCCCGCGACAGTTCTCTGGTTATCGCCATCGCCCAGAGTTGCATCTTGGCTTGCACTCCGGCTCCAAGAATCCCCGCCACCTGGCCCTTGTCGGTCCGCGCAAGGTATTTTGTGGCCACCCCGCTGACTGCACCGGTCCGAACCGCCGTCAAATAGCCGCCGTCCATGATGCAGGTCACTTCGCCGGTGGCCGGATTCTGCAGGAGCACCTTCCCGATCGTAGTCGGCAGTTTGTGACGTGTGGGATTGTTCTTGTATACGGTCACGACCTTGCAGGCCAGCGCTCCCATCTGCTTGAGATAAGCGGGCATGTACAGGGATATGCCGTCCGGCGGAGTAATTCCGATTCTTAGCGGCAGCACCGCGGTGCCCGACGCCAGTTCAGCAAACGCCTTCTCGACCACGTCTATGCAGTCTCGCATGTCGAGCACGCGGACCACGTCGTCTTTCGTCAATAGAAGCGGCACGTCAATCTCCCTTGCCCCCAGTGGGTTGCTTAACAGGCCTAACGGGCCCTCGCGAAATAATACGATACTTTTAGATTCACCGGTTAGCTACCGCCTGCAACTTTATGGGGTTTTCACCCGATAAGACTAGTCAACAATTCGTGCTATTCTGCGTCGCGTGGAAGCACGACCCTGTAAAGCGGATTTCATGTGCGAATAGCCAACGGCAGGCCATTTCAGGCGAAGCGGAGACGCAATTGCGTTTCCCGACATCGGTTTTCGGTCTTGTGCCTGCTGCTTTTCATGCTGGGGGCACCGGGCTGGAGCCAGGAAAACTTCGAGGAACGCGATGTGCGCGCGCCGAACACGGGGCCGAGCAATCAAGAAAGTCAGGAGCAGTTGAATGTCAACTGGTTCTACGGCGCATACGTTCCCAAAGAGGCGCCGCTGCTATCGCTGACCGGGGATCAGCGGAGAAAGCTCTTCGTACTCCAGACTTTCACCACCCCGGGTATCTACATTAAGAGCGCCTTCCTTTCTCTGGTTGATCAGGCGAGTGGCACGCCCCATGAATGGGGAGGGGGTATTGAAGGGTACGGACGCCGTGCACTGTCCAGTTACACGCGGTCTTCAGTACAGAACGTCTTTTCGACAATCGGAAATGCGGCACTCCAATATGAGCCGCGCTATGACCGTTGTCGCTGCGTCGGCCTCGGCCCCAGAACAAAACATGCCCTCATCAGGAACTTCATGACTTACAACCAGACAGAAGAAGAATTGCGTCCGCAATTTGCGCTTTATGGATCTGCGCTCGGGGCGGGGATGCTGTCCAGTGTCTGGAAGCCGCAGAGCAAGCTCTGGACTGAGGGGTACCAAGGTGTTCTGACTCAGGCCGGATTTGGCATGCTGTCCAACTGGTTCGGGGAATTCGCGCCGGAAATTGGGCGTAAATTAAAACGACAGAAGCCGTAAGAACTCTGCCCCCGGTTTACTCGAAGTAGCAGGTCACGCACTTCTCGTCAGGAAATGAGAGACGCCTTGACAGAAGAAGCGTTGCACTTTTTACAGAATCTGCCAAATCCCGGATTGTCGCCAATCCTTCGACTGCCACCTCCCATCAATAAGTCGCTTCCGTGCCCCTGCTGCTCTATACTTTTCTATACCTGACTTTTTATAACGATGTTCAGAAATTGGGGCCCCAATGTCTTCGTCCGTATCCAGCTTTGAGTCGGAATTAAAACGAGTTCTTGAAGGCGATGTCCGCTTTGATGCCTGCTCTCTCGCGGTATATTCCACCGACGCTTCCAATTATCGCCAGGTGCCCGTCGGAGTCGTTTGTCCGCGCCATGAGCAGGATGTCATCAACACCCTGGCGCTGGCGCGCGAGAATCAGGTGCCCATCGTGGCGCGCGGCGGCGGCACCAGCCTCAGCGGAAACTCCTGCAACACCGCCCTGGTGCTGGACTTCTCCCGCTACATGGCGGAGATCACCGCGATCGATCCCGAGCGGCGAACCGCGGTGGTGCAGCCCGGAGTGGTGCAGAGCATCCTGAACGCCGAAGCGGGCAAGTTCGGCCTGTTTTTTCCGCCCGACCCCGCCACCAAGGACCGCTGCACCCTGGGCGGAATGATCGGCAACAACTCCTGCGGAGCGCATTCGGCCGCTTACGGCAAGACCTCCGATAACGTGGTCTCGACTCGACGTCGTGCTCTACGACGGCACGCGGCTGACGCTTGGCCCGAACACCCCCGAGACCATTCGGATCGCCATCGCCGGCGGCGGGCGCACGGCGGAAATCTACGGCCGCGCGCAGGCCATGGCGCAACAGCATGCCGACCTCATCCGCGCCCGCTATCCGCGAATTCCGCGGCGCGTCTCCGGCTACAACCTCGACGAGCTGCTGCCGGAAAACCGCTTCAACCTGGCGCGCGCGGTCACCGGCTCGGAGGGCACGCTCGCGCTCGTGCTCAACGCCACCGTGCAGCTTGTGCCGAAACCCAAAGAGCTGGTGCTCGTGGTGCTCGGCTTCGATGACATTTTCCTGGCGGGCGATCACGTCCCCATGGTGCTTGAACACAAGCCGGAAGCGGTCGAAGCCTTCGATCACTACCTGGTTGAATTTTGGCAGGAAAAGGGTTGGACCTCGGTCAAGCTGCTGCCTCCGGGCCGAAGTTACTTGATCGTCGAGCTGGGCGGCGCAACCGTTGACGAGGCGCGCACACGCGGCGAGGAACTCGTCTCGCGGGCCAAACAGGCCAAGGGCGTTGCCGGGGTGGCGCTGTTCTCCGCGCCTGCGGAGCGCAATGCGGTTTGGGGATTGCGCGAGTCCGGTCTTGGCTCGGGCGCGCCGCGCGAAGGCGTGCCCCGTGGCTGGCCCGGAGCCGAAGACTTCGCGGTCCATCCGAACCGGCTTGGCGAGTATCTGCGCCGCTTCGATCAGCTCCTCAAGCGGCACAACCTGACGGTCAACATGCACCAGGGACACTTCGGCGAAGGCTGCGTGCACGGCCGCGTGGCCTTCGACTTCAGCACCCCGGAGGGCGTCGATACCTTTCATCGCGCCATGCTCGACATGAGCGAACTGATCGCCGAGTTCGGAGGCTCGAACTCCGGCGAGCATGGCGACGGCATCGCACGCTCGGAGCTGCTGCCTAAAATGTTCGGCTCCGAGATGATGGAAGTTTTCCGCGAATTCAAGGACATCTTCGATCCCGAGCGCCGCATGAACCCCGGCATCATCGTGGATGCTCATCCGCTGCACTCTTTCCTGCGGATGGCGAGCTATCGTCCGCAGCAGATTCCAACCATGTTTGACTTCAGTTCCGATGGCGGCATCGGCGGCGCCTTCTCGCGCTGCGTCGGCATTGGCAAATGCCGCAGGCTGGACGCCGGGGCCATGTGCCCGTCGTTCAAGGCCACGCGAGAGGAAGCCTTCTCCACTCGCGGGCGCATTCACATGCTGTTCGAGGCCATCAATGGAGAGATCTTCCCCGGCGGATTCACCGACGAAGCCATCCGCGAAAGCATGGAAATGTGCCTGTCTTGCAAGAGCTGCAAGTCGGAGTGTTCGGCGACGGTGGACATGGCCATCTACAAAGCGGAGTTCCTCCACCATTACTATCAAAAGCATTCCCGGCCGCTGAGGGCCAAGCTCTTCGGCAAGATTTATGAATGGGCGCCGCTGGCCGCCAAGGTTCCCTCGCTCGCCAATGCCATTTCGGCTTCGCTGCTGGGCAGCGTGGCGAAGAACGCCTTGGGCCTGCACCAGGATCGTCCGCTGCCTCGCTTTGCCTCGCACAGCTTCCGCGAGTGGTTCGCCGCGCACAAGCAGCCGCGCGAGGGACGCGAAGTTGTGCTCTTCACCGACACGTTCAATAACTTCTTCGACCCCGAGGTCGCCATCTCCGCCGTCGAAGTGCTCGAACGCGCCGGCTGCAAGGTGGTGGTGCCCTCGCGCTACGTTTGCTGCGGACGTCCGCTCTACGATCAGGGCATGCTCGACGAGGCCAAGCAGCAGCTTGCCAAGGTTATGCAGGTGCTCGCTCCGCATATTGAACGCGGCACGCCGATTATAGGGTTGGAGCCCGGCTGCATTCTCACCTTCCGCGACGAACTGCTCCGGCTGTACCCGAACGATCCGGTTGCGCTGGCCCTGTCGCGCCAGTCGTTCATGTTCGAGGAGTTCGTAACCCGCGAGCTTCCGGCCTTCACGCCACCGCCGCGAAACGCCACGGCGCTGCTCCAGGGACACTGCCATCACCGCGCCATCGTGGGCATGGATACGGAGATCAATCTGCTTCGGCGCATGGAGGGCTTGAAACTGGACGTGCTGGAAGCAAGTTGCTGCGGATTGGCCGGCGCCTTCGGTTACGACAAGCAGCGCTATGATATGTCGCGCGCGCTGGCCGAACGTGTACTGCTGCCGGCGATCCGCAACCACGGACCGGAAGCGGTCGTCATCGCCGATGGCTATTCATGCCGCTCGCAAATACGCCACTTCTGCCCCGGAACCCGCGTCCAGCACCTGGCGCAGATGCTCAACGACGCGTAGCGCGGTTCTCGGGTGGGTTATCCCGACACAAAGAAAGATTGTCATGGCGAGCGAAGTCGAGCCACCTTTTGTTCTTACTGCCGAGAAACAAAGGGTGGCTCCACTCCGCTTCGCTCCGGTCGCCATGACATCATCGTTGGGAGATTTAATACACCAGCAAGGGAACCGCTGGTGCCCCGCATCTGCTTGGCAGATGTGGGAGTCCTCCCTGCTGGTCCCGCGCGCACAAAAAACCGCCGGTAAGCCGCATCGGCTTCCGGCAGGGTCCCCGGCAATGGCCGCTTTTGCCGTTGCTGGGGTGAAGGCGGTATATTCATGGCCGCGGTGAAAAGCGGTCCGCTAAGCGCTATTCGTAGGCCTTCAGTTCCTTGCCCTTCGTCTCGGGAAGCAACAAGACCGCGATAATCAACACCAAATACGCGGCGACCCCGAACACGGCGATCGCCTTCCCCAGGGTGATTCGCACCGCGAGATAACCGACCAGCGTGGGAAACAGGGCACCCACGCCGCGCCCGAAATTGTAAGAGAATCCCTGACCCGAACCACGCAGCCGCGAAGGAAACAGCTCGGTGAAAAACGAGCCGATCGGACTGAATGTGCCGGACACAAAGAACCCTAGCGGGAAGCCCAGGACTAGCATCACTCCATTGCTGATTGGCAGGAACGTATAGCACGTAACCGTGATGGCCGAACATGCGGCATAGAAGATCAGCGATCGTCTGCGGCCAAGATAGTCGGCGAGATAAGCCCCGCACATGTACCCGGTAAAGGCGCCGGCGATGGCCACGAATGTGTATGCACCGGTGTTCATCACCGAGAGCTTGCGTACAGTTTTTAGAAATGTTGGCAGGAAGGTTGTAATGGCATAGTAGCCGCCCTGGGCGCCGGTCGCCAGCAGAGAGGTCAGCAGCGTGGTGCGCAGCATGGCGGGCGAAAAGATTTCCAGAAAGTGACTGGTCTCGCCTTTGGATTCCATTTGTTTCTTGGTCTTGGCGTAGACATCCGGTTCCGGCACGTAGCGCCGGATGTAGAACACCAGAAACGCCGGCAGGATGCCGATCCAGAACATGCCGCGCCAGGCTGTCTCCGGCGGCAAAAGCTTGAACAGCACCATGTAGAAGATCGCCGCCATGGCCCAGCCGACGGCCCAACCGCCCTGTACCGTGCCAACGGCTTTGCCACGGTGCTTGGCGCGAATCGTCTCGCCCATCAGGACGGCACCAACGGCCCACTCACCGCCAAAGCCGAGGCCTTGCAGTCCGCGGGTAACTAGCAATTGCCAGAAAGATGTCGTAAACCCGCTGAGGAACGTAAACACCGAAAACCAAATTACCGTCCATTGCAGAACCCGGGTGCGTCCGTATTTATCGGAGAGCAGTCCGGCCAGCCATCCGCCCACCGCCGAGATCAGCAACGTCGCCGTGCCCAGCAAGCCTGCCTGTCCGGGGCTGATGTGCCAAAGAGCCATCAAGGTGGAGATCAGGAACGGATAGACCATCACGTCGAGGCCGTCAAGGCCCCAGCCGCCAAAGGTTGCGATCAGAGTGCTCTTCTCGGCCTTATTCAGATCCAGAAACCACGCTCGTTCCTTTACTTGTTCTTGTTTAGTCGGTGTATTGATGCTTGTACTCACGGCCCCTCCTCAAGTCGTTCGGCGCCTGTTCACCAGTCGCTTTCGCTTTATATCCGTCAAATGATTACGCTTGCACCGCCGCGTCCGCGCCGCGAGCCAGAGGGCGATCTGTCACCCGTACCCGGCACGCAAGCGGTACCTCTACGGTTTCACTACTTGCATCGCGGCTTGTCGCCACCAATCCCTTGGTAATTGCCTGAAAATCCGATGCGGAGATGATACTCCATCTGGAGAGTTGCGCGAGCGATTTGTGAGAATCTAGGTCGGGGCGGTTTCCGGCACCGTGGTAATTGGTTTAAACGTAAAGCCCCGGCATCTCAACTGGGGCTCGCCTGCACTTCAGTCCAGGCCAACGCCTCTCGCCTTGGACTGCGAGGCTTGGCAACGACTCTTCTGTAATACGTCCGAGATTTTCTTTAGCCAAACGGCGGGCGCTTCCCCTTTTACAATGAACAAATCAGCGTGCTCCATGCCCTCAGGTTCTTGCACCACCCCTGACATGATGACTATCGGGATTGTAGGTTTTAATCGCTTCATTTCGGCGGCGAGTTCTGTTCCAGTTTTGTCTTGCAGTAGGTGGTCGCTTATGACGATGTCCACGGCGGAGGCGGTGAACAGTTGCATTGCGAGGTCAACGTTGCCAGCCGTCAGCACGGAATATCCCGCCACTTCCAGAACCATCTTCCGAACCTTCAGCGCCGTTTCATTGTCATCGATGCAGAGTATCGTGGCTAGTGGATTCACCGACATTCGTGAAGTCCTTTGCGGTGCCCGTTTTACGGGGCTTCCTGAGCTCCTAAGGGGAGAAAATTTCAGATGGGCTGACTTAAGTTCAGGGAACCTGAAAGAGGAGAAGGTGATAACCACCCCAACCGTACTATATCACGTGAGCAGGCTCTACGGGGAGGAATTCACTTGAAGCAGTGACGCACGAACGTGGGGGAGCCCAGCGTGAAGGAAGCGTGTGTGGGACTCGATTCGAACCGGCTCGGACGAGGTAAACGGCGATACAACCCCCGAAGCCATTTGCGAATCTCACCGCCCCATGTCTTAGTGGGCCCAGCCCGATGGGCAGAGGTGTACGATGCCCGCCCCCCGTATTCTCTTCGTCGATGACGATCTCGCGATTCGAGAAACCCTTCCGATGGTTTTGAGAATGCACGGGTACGATGTGGTTGTTGCAGGCACGATACCCGAGGCACTAAACATCATCACCAGCCAGAAGTTCGATGTCTTGATTTCTGATTTGAACATGGGACACGTTGCCGATGGCTTCACCGTGGTTCACGCCATGCGGCGCGTTAACCCTGACTGCGTTAATTTCATCCTGACCGGCTTTCCCGCCTTTGAATCCGCACTGCAAGCACTGCGCGCCAACATTGATGACTATTTCACTAAGCCATCTAGTATTCCGGAACTGGTGCGGCGGATTGAGCTGAGCCTGAAAGACCACACCAAGAGGAAACCAGTCGCGACCCTGCGTCTTGCACAGATCTTACGCGCCAACATCGATCAGATTACTGCTCGTGCCCTGACCGCAATCAAGACCGACCCGCCCCTTGCCAATTTGCCGCTCTCGGATTCCGAGCGGCTTGATCCGGTCGCGGCATCGCTCAGCGACCTTGCCGATCACATGGAGTCAGGCCGTCCCAACGATGATAGCGAGTTGCTGCTGCGCTCCGCTCGTCGTCGCGGAGAGACCCGCTGCAAGCAGGGATGCCCGCTTGATCTCATGATTGCAAACGAACGTTTGATCGAACAGGTGATCAACAACGTCATCTATGAAAACCTGATGAGCCTCAACTTGAGCTACCTGCTTTTGGATATGGAAAGAATGGGCGATGCGCTGCTTCTGCAACTGCAAGAGTCTGTCCGGGCCTACACGCAAGCCGAAGGCGTAGGAAGGAAGGAGGGAAGGAAGGAAGCAACTCTGCCTTATGATGCTTCCGCCTTTTGATTCCTTCCCCGCAACCTTCAGCTACCTGCCCACAAACTCCGATTTCCGCCTATGCGCTTATGATGTATCGTGTGCCGGCCGTGTTGAGAATAAACTGATCGGGCATCTCGCGGGCAAAGGCTGATATAGCCTCATACCCGGTACAATGCGTGGGAACTATGTAGTCCGGATTGATTGCCTTAATATCTGCCACCGTCTTCAGAATCACTTCCGGCTTGGCATTGATCAAATGGCATCCGCCGATTATGGCATGCACTTTTTCGATGCCCGTCATCTTCTGCGCGTGCTTAACGGTGTTAACGAGCCCTCTGTGCGCGCAACTGGAAAGCACGACCAGCCCCTTGCCTCTCGCATTCAGAATCACAGCTTGTTCGCCGGGAAAGGTCTCCACTACAAATTCGTCGCCTTTCTTCGCCAGAAGTGTAGGATTAAATTTCTCGTAATCTGTTACCCGTTCGATTCTTCCCGGCAAATAGGCCCCCGGGATGATCGCAGTCGGGCCTTTCACCTCAACGATTCTCACGAAGCCGAGGGCTTCAACATCTTCTCTTTTGAGGAGATTCGCTTTAATAACGCCCACGGGCCGCTTGCTGTAGGTCCCGACGAAGAATTGCTCCCCGATATAAAGCGGAATGTTTTTGGCAAACTCGCTTCTTTTGGCTTTAAGAACCTCAACCAATGCAACCTCATGGTCCCAATGGTCGTGACTTAACCCAAGAGCTTCCACTTGTTTAAGGTTGATCTTCAGCAGTTCCAGGTTTTGCACAATCCCTTTTGGATTTGTCCCGAAATCATAGAGGCAGGCATGCGCCTTTCCGTCGACCACTGTCTCAATGTGATAAGACAACCCATGTTCAGCATGGAAGGCGGCGTCCAGAGGGCTTGTAACGTAGGCAGGTCTCTTTGCAATTTTGTAATCTAAGCGGTTTGCATCGGCTAAATTGTCGGTGATGACCGTGATGATGATCTTCTCGGCCTCTGGAATTTTCGTTTGCTCGGGCGCGCTTGGGGCTGCTTGCGCGAGGTTTCCGGCCATTAAAATCGTGCCTGCGGCTGCTGTTGTCTGTAAGAACTCCCTCCGACCCATTCCTTTTTCCACAAGTTCCTTCCTTCCATGCTTCCGGCTGCGCCGTGATCCACCCGAATGTCCTGTTTGAGCCCGCGTCCCTGAGACGAACAATTCGTTGCTGACAAAAAGCCGATTGGTTACGGCGGTGTGGCTGGGTGACGCAGGAACCATGACGCCGGTCTTCTCAAAAGTCAACACCAGGAACCAGCTTTCGCTCTGGCATTCCCATTCCGGGCGAAATTTCTTGACGCTCTTCGCCGAATTGTCTTAAAGTAAGAGTTCCTTCACGTTTATGCGTATTTCTCCCACATCCGGCGGCACCATAACACGCACAGCGCGTGTGCGAATTATTAGCACATGCGGCGCGCCGGGCGGAGAAGGGATCTGTAAGAGTTCATAGGCTCTCATAGATCGACACTCGTAAGACCCACCGCATGGCCTAGCCGGTGGGTTTTCGTTTTTCCGGCATCCATTCACCCTGATCACCCTGAGGAGCCAGCAATGATCGTCATGAAATTCGGTGGTACTTCCGTCGAAGATGCGCAGGCCATTACCCGAGTCGCGTCCATCGTCGCCGGCCGTCGCGCCCAAAAGCCGGTAGTGGTAGTCAGCGCCATGGGAGGCGTTACGGATGTGTTGGTTGCCATGGCGCGCGGCGCGGCGGGCACCGGCCTGCCCGCTTCGCTCAAGTCTCTTCAGGGCCTTCGCGAGCGCCACTACGCCGCCGGCGAGGAATTGAAGGTCGCTGCGCTGGTAAAGCCGCAGTTGCAATTGCTGTTCGATTCGCTGGAAGTGGTGGTGCGCGGAATCGCCGCCCTGGGCGAGCTTTCTCCCCGCACCATGGACAACGTGCTGTCCTACGGCGAAATCTGTTCCAGCACGCTGGTGGCGGCGGCCTTCAACGCGCTGGGCATCGAGTCCGAGCTGGTGGATTCGCGCGAGTGCCTGATTACCGATTCGGCCTTCACCCGCGCCGCTCCCGATTTCGCGGCCACCAACGAGCGCATGCCGGCAAAGTTGCTCCCGCTGCTCGCCCGCAACCGCGTGCCGGTGATGGGCGGCTTCATCGCATCCAATGCCGGCGGAATCACCACCACGCTCGGCCGCGGCGGCTCCGACTATTCAGCCTCGATCGTCGGCGCGGCGCTCTCGGCCGATGGCATCGAGATCTGGACCGACGTCAAAGGTGTAATGACCACCGATCCTCGTCTCTGTCCGAACGCACGGAAGATCGACGAGATGAGCTTTGCCGAGGCCTCCGAGATGGCGTATTTCGGCGCCAAAGTTCTGCACCCGGCGACGGTGATTCCCGCGGTGGAGAAAGACATTCCGGTCTACGTGCTCGATTCCAGACACCCGGAAGGCAAGGGCACCTGCATTCGCGCCCGCGCCCCGCGCTGCCAGACGATGTTCCGCGCTATCGCTGCCAAGAGGAACGTCACCATCATCAGCATGCGGACGAACCGCAAGCCGGGAGCCTTCACCTACCTCAAAGGCCTCTTCGAGGTGTTCGAGCGTCATAGTTTATCGCCCGATCTGGTTTCGACCTCCGAAGCAAGCATCTCCATCGCCCTGGACTCGGCCGGAGTACATAACCCGCTATTGCAGGATCTGAAACAACTCGGGGACGACGTCGAGGTGGAAACCGGCAAGGCGATCGTTTGCCTGGTCAGCGAGGAGATCAGACGCAAGGTTGGAGTGGCGGCCAGCGTTTTCGGTACGCTGGCAACCGCGAACGTCAACATCCATATGATTTCGCAAGGCGCGTCGGAGATCAATATCGGTGTTGTGATCGAGGAAAGCGACATGCCCGAGGCCATCCGGCATCTGCACGCAAGATTCTTCGAACAGCACCAACCGCTGAGCGCGGCTGCCACGGGCGGGGATCTGAAATAGCTCCCGAGGCTGTTTCATAAATGGTCCTTTGCAGGGGCCGGGTGCCCCAGGTTCCGCGCCGCCGAGCACTCCTTTGAGACACACCTGCGGTTTGGTCAGGCTGTGCCATTCCTAGCAAAGGGCTCATTTGGCCGTTCGGCGCTAACCTGGGGTAGTTTGACTCGCTGGGCGAATGCCCCCGGGTCCCCAACAAGCCCGCAGTTGGCTTGTTGGGGCGATCTGAGTCACACAAAAACAATTGCAGGATTTCGCATGATGTGGTGAGGTGAAGAGTGGCAACGTCAACCAAGGCTGCGGATTGTTCCATGCCCTATTCTGAATCGGCTCTCAAGGTTGCCATCGTCGGCTTCGGCACGGTCGGAAGCGCGGTGGCTCGCATTCTGTGCAACGGGTTGAACCAGCCCTTGCTGCGCCTGACGCATGTTTTCAATCGCAACGTCGAGCGCAAGAAAGTCGACTGGATTCCCGCGCACGTGCGCTGGTGCGAAAACATCGAGGAGATACTCGCCTCCGATGCCGATGTGATGGTCGAGGTCGTGGGCGGAGTGAATCCCGCGGGCGAGTGGGTGAAGCGCGCACTACAAAGCGGCAAATCGGTGGTCACCGCCAACAAGCAACTCATCGCCCAGTGCGGGGCCGAACTGGCCGAGGTCGCGCTCCGCGCCGGGCAACACCTGGCCTTTGGAGCCTCGGTCGCCGGCGGTATTCCCATACTTTCGGGTCTGCAGGACGGCTTGGCGGGCGATCGTCTTTACAAGATTCACGGCGTTCTGAACGGCACCTGCAACTACATC
This sequence comes from uncultured Acidobacteriota bacterium, assembly GCA_963842345.1. Taxonomy (GTDB): domain Bacteria; phylum Acidobacteriota; class Terriglobia; order Terriglobales; family Acidobacteriaceae; genus CAWBRT01. The sequence goes on along the minus strand of CAWJGD010000003.1, from coordinate 23,427 downwards.
CTGACCAAGATCGAGAGCACCGGCATTCCCTTTGCCCAAGCTCTGAAAGAAGCGCAGGAAGCCGGCTTTGCCGAGGCCGATCCAACCGACGATATCGACGGCTACGACGCGCGCGCCAAGTTGGTGATCCTGTCTCGCGTGGGTCTGCGGGCCGAGGTCCGCCCCGAACAGGTCGTGTGCCACTCGATTCGCCCGGTCGAGATGATCGACTTTGCCTACGCGCATGATCTCTATCTGCGCTCCACCGTGCGGCAGATTGCGCGCGCCGAATTGCGCGATGACAAGCTCTACGCATCGGTACAGCCGGCGATTCTCCGCCGCGATTCTCCCCTGGCGCAGCTTGAAGGCGGGCAGAATCTGGTGGTGAGCACAGGAGTTTACGGCGGCGAAACGGTGTTTTCGGGCCACGGAGCGGGCGGCAATCCGACGGCGGTCGCGGTGGTTTCCGACCTGGTCGCGGTGTCGCGCAACCGCTCGCAGGGGCTGGAAAACCTCTCCAGCGGCGCGACCTCGGTATATCCCGTCAGCCATGATTTCGTGACGCCTCATTATGTCCGTTTTACGGTTCGCGACCGGCCGGGAATCATCGCCGCTTTAGCTACCGCATTTTCCAATCATGGAATTAATATTGAAGCAGTGCTGCAAAGACCCGACTGCGCGAAAGCGGCGCTGCCGTTCGTGATTACGCTGGAGGAATGCAGCACTTCAAAACTGGAGACTGCGCTGAACGAGATCGGCAAGTTCGATTTCCTGACGCAACCGCCGGTTCATCTGCCTATTCTTTCTTAGGAGCTTCGATGTATTTACGGTGCAGTGTCAGTCAATGCGGGGCCGAGCTCGATTTGCATGATCGGGCTCTTGCCTGTCCACGGTGTGGCGATTTGCTCGAAGTGGTGGTCGATAAAGTCGCGCTCGATCCGGCGGCTCTCAAGCGGCAATGGCGGGAGCGGCGACTCTCCTGCGATCCCCGCGATGTCAGCGGAGTATGGCGCTTCCGCGACTTCCTTCCGGAATATCCCGCCGACAAGGTGATTACTCTCGGCGAGGGAAACACGCCGCTGGTGCGCGGCCTCAAGACCGCTAAATTTGCCGGTCTGCGCACCCTCTGGTTTAAGCACCTGGGATGGAATCCGACTAGCTCCTTCAAAGATTTGGGCATGACCGTCGGCATGACCGAGGCTAACTTCGTGGGCACCAAGGCGGTTGGTTGCGCTTCTACCGGCAACACCTCCGCCTCGCTCGCCGCTTATGCCGCGCGCGCCGGACTGATCGCCAAAGTCTATTTGCCCGCCGGGCAGATCTCGATGAACAAGCTGGCGCAGGCGCTCGACTATGGAGCGGAACTGATCGAAATCCCCGGCAGCTTCGATGATGCGCTGAATGCGCTGTTGGAGTCGGTCAACCCCGATCTTTATTTCCTGAACTCGATCAATCCCTTCCGTCTCGAAGGCCAGAAGACGGCCATGTTCGAATTGCTCGAACAGCTCGCATGGAACATTCCCGATTACCTGATTGTTCCCGGCGGCAATCTCGGCAACTCCTCCGCCTTCGGCAAGGCCTTCGAAGAGCTCAAGAAGTTTGGCCTCGTCGAGAAGGTTCCCAAGATGATCGTCGTGCAGGCGGCGGGGGCCAACCCCTTTGCCCGCATGTGGCGCGCCGGCACCCGCCAACTGGTGCCGGTAGATAAGCCGGAAACCGTGGCAACCGCCATCCGCATCGGCAACCCGCGCTCCTGGAAGAAATCTCTGCGCGGCGTCGAGTTCACCGGCGGCTTCGTCATGGATGTGACGGATGAAGAGATCGGCGAAGCCAAGGCCATGATCGGGCAGGACGGCATCGGCTGCGAACCCGCCTCGGCAACCACCCTCGCCGGGCTTCGTAAACTGCGCTCGGAAGGAACCATCGATCCCGATGCGGTGGTCGTCGCCGTGCTCACCGGACACGTCTTGAAAGACACGGACTTCATCATCAAACACCGCAAGTCCGAATCGAGAGAGGCGGCCGAAGTCCATGCCAAGTGACGAACCCATGAACCGGGCGCAACCCGCGGAACTGGAGGGCGGGGTCCCCGGCAAACCAGCTGTTGGTTCGCCGGGGTACCTGGAAATCAAGGTTCCCGGGTCCATCGCCAACCTGGGACCGGGCTTCGATACCTTGGGCCTCGCCGTGCAGCTTTACCTGCGCCTGCGAGTGCGGCCTACCGGAGGCAAGAACGACCTCCAATTCGAGTTTCTCAATCAGCAGCTCGATGGCGAGAACTACATCGAACGCGCCTTCCGCTTCCTGGCCGTGCAACATGGAGGTTCGTTCCCTTCCCTGTCGATCCAGGTCATCAGCGACATCCCGATGAAAGGCGGCCTGGGCAGCAGCGCCGCCGCCACTGTTGCCGGACTGCGTCTCTATGAGGCCATCTTCAGCCCGCTGCCATCGCAGGGACTGCTGAACGCGGCCTGCCACCTGGAGGGTCATCCCGACAATGTGGCCGCGGCTCTGCTCGGCGGACTTACGGCCAGTTGCCAACTCTCCGACGGCTCCGCCTTTGCCGCCCGCCTGCACTGGCCGGAATCGTTGTGCTGCATTGTCCTGACGCCGCAACTGGCGCTGGCGACTTCGGCGGCGCGCAGCGTTTTGCCGCAACGGGTGCCGCGCGCCGACGCCATCTTCAATCTTCAGCGCGTTGCCTTGCTGTTGCAGGCGTTGCAGAGCGGCGAGTTCTCGTTGCTGCGGGAAGCGTTCCAGGACCGCATGCATCAGCCATACCGCGAGCCGCTGGTGCCGGGACTCAAGGAAGCCTTGTCGCTCGAACATCCCGACCTCCTCGGCGTATGCCTGAGCGGAGCCGGCCCCTCGATCGTTGCCTTTGCCGAAAACAACCTGGCCGCGGTCGAAGAGTTGCTCGCCAAGTCGTACACGCGGGTTGGCATCCCCTTCAAAATCCGCCAGCTCAGCGTGCATCAGAATGGCGAACGCGCCGGCGAGGCCGCCAACACAAAACGCTGTTGCGTTTGAGAGCGAACCGCCGCGGCAATACCCTTAACCTTCTCTTAATTAGTCTCGTCTGATTGACCAGCGCGCTCCTGAACTGAGCTTGCGGGTGGCCCACAGAATTAAACATTGGTGGCCCACATTCGCCCGCAGTTGGCTAATGTGGGGTAGTTGGTAGATGGCCCATGTTTGCTTTAACAAACCTGGGGCAGTTGGTGACAGGAATGATGCGTACTTTGGCCGCCGGAGTCAAGGCCAATCACAATTCTTGTTGGGCGCGTGCATAGCGGTTACTGCTATTCTCATACCGATACTCACCGTCGAAAAGGCACGGAGGACTCGATGACCTCACGTTGGCTCATTATCGCCGATGACTTGACCGGAGCTGCCGATTGCGCCATCGCTTTCGCAAAATGCGGCCTTGAGTCGGTCGTTACTTGGGAAAAACTCGTCGATACCGCCGGCGTGCAGGTGCTCTCGGTTGACGCCGCGACGCGCCGCTTGCCTCCCGCGCAGGCAGCCAGGCTGCAGCTCGACGTGCTGGCCGCCCATTACCGCCCGGGGTTGCGCCTCTATAAGAAGATCGATTCGACCGTCAGAGGCCAGCCGGCGGCTGAATTGGCGGGTCTTTTGGCTTTTGCGCCAGCCCAATCCGAGGGCCGTCCGCGGCTCGCCATCGTGTCGCCCGCCTTCCCCGGCACCGGACGCATTACCGTCGACGGCAGCATTGTCGTGCAGGGAGTTCCGCTGGAACAGACCCCTCTGTGGGCGCGCGACCATACCTATGCCAGCGCCAACCTGGTGGAGATACTGGGCAGCGCCGGCCTGAGCGCTGAAGTTCTGCCGCTTGATGTTATCGGCCATGATCCGGAGAAAGTTCTGGCTCGCTTGGCCAGCGCCCGCGGGCGCGGCTTGGCGGCGGTCGTCTGTGACGCTAAAACCGAATCGGACCTGGCAGCCGTGGCCGAAGGCTCGCTGCCCATGGCGGACGAAGTCATCTGGGTCGGCTCAGCCGGGTTGGCTGCCGCACTGGCCGCCGTGGAGACCGACTCCGCACAGCCGGCGCGGATGCCGCCTCTCATGCCCGGACAAAAGAACGTGCTGGTCGTTGTCGGCACTCTCGCCGAAGCCTCGCGCTTGCAGGCCAAGACTCTCGTCGAGGCGGGGCTCGTGCGTCACCTGGTCATCTCTCCCGACGCACTTTTTTCCGGCCCGTGCTCACCTGCCTGGCAACAGGGTTCGAAAGAGCTTGCCCGCCATTTCGCCGCTCACCAAGATGTCCTGTTGGAACTGGAGCAGGCCGCCAATCCCGATCTCGCGCGTGGCGCTGTGCTCTCCGAGAGGCTGGCTGCATTCGTCGAAAACGCTGGCAGCTCCTTCGCCGGACTCGTCGCCACCGGCGGCGACACGGTCTACGCGCTGCTGTCGAAGTTGGGAGTCCACGGCATCCGGCTGCTGGATGAAGTCGAACCGGGCGTGCCCCTGGGGATGACCGTCGGTGCCGTATCGATACCGGTCGTCACCAAAGCCGGAGCTTTCGGCGATGCTCAAAGTTTGCAGCGCAGCCTGGAACGGCTGCACCGGTAAAGTGTAATGCGTCCCAAGTCGAGTGACCTCGTGGAGATGTCATTCTGAGCCGGAGCGCCGAGCGCTCGTGGCCGGAGCAGCCAATCTGCGTACCCGACGTTGCGTTCGACAAGTAAGAAGCTATTCAGGCGGAGGCGAAGAATCTATGTATTTCGGCGCAGGAAAATACATAGATCCTTCGCTTCGCTCAGGATGACATCCCCAAAAGGGCAAAGAATCGCCTTTCACATAACGGCCCTGTTTGACGCACTGCACCTCTAGGATCAACTTATGTCACGTCCAATTATCGCGATTACGATGGGCGATCCCGCCGGGGTCGGACCCGAGATTATCATGAAGAGCCTTGCCCACGCAGACCTGTTTGACCGCTGCCGTCCTCTGGTCATTGGCGACGCCGGGCGCCTGCGTCAGGCCGGCAAGATCGTTGGCGTCAACCTCGCGGTCAATGCTGTGGCGACGCCCGCCGCCGGCAAGTACAAGCCAGGCACCGTAGACGTGATCGACATTGCGGTGGTGCCGCCCGATCTAGCTTTCGGAAAACTGTCGCCCGCCGGTGGAGAAGCCGCCTACCGTTTTATTGAATGCGCCGCCAAGCTGGCCATGGCCGCGGAGGCGGACGCCATCTGCACCGCGCCGCTCAACAAGGAAGCCCTGCACATGGCAGGACACATCTTCCCCGGACACACCGAACTGCTGGCGCATCTCACCGGCACCAAGGAAGTCTCCATGCTGCTGGTAGCTCCCAAGCTCCGGGTCATTCATGTGACCACGCACATCGGCCTGATCGATGCCATCGCCGCCATCAACCCCGGCCTGGTGGAGCGCACCATCGAACGGGCGCACGATACCCTGGTGAAAGCCGGCATCAAGAACCCGCGCATAGGCGTCTGCGCCATCAACCCGCACGCCGGCGAGCACGGCCTCTTCGGACACGGAGAAGAGGAAGAAAAAATCGAACCGGCAATCCGCCAATGCCTGGAGCGCGGATGGCAGGTGGAAGGACCTTTGCCCGCCGATACGCTCTTCTTTCGGGCGGCGCGCGGAGACTTCGATTGCGTCGTCGCCATGTACCACGACCAGGGTCACGGACCGATCAAGGTGCTGGGCATCGAGGCCGGTGTAAACATCACGGTCGGGCTGCCCGTGGTGCGAACTTCCGTCGATCACGGCACGGCTTTCGACATTGCGGGCACCGGCAAAGCCGACGAACGCAGCCTGCTGGAGGCTTTGCGGCAGGCCATCGACCTCGCACCCAAGGGGCGCCCCGAACCGGCACATAAGAATTAAACCTTGGTGGCCCACATTCGCCCGCAGTTGGCTAATGTGGGGTAGTTTCCTTGGTGGCCCACATTCGCCCGCAGTTGGCTAATGTGGGGTAGTTTCCTGCGGGTCAATCAGCCATTGCCGAGTGGAGCAGTTTCTTTTCAAAGAGGCTCATTCACATCCCGGGGCGTTGATTTCTCTCCCCGGCATTTGCCTCGGAACAAATCGCCGATGAAGCTGCCGGGCCGGGTAGCTCTCTCAGAACAAGCCCTACCGCAAGAAAATTCTTGTCGGGGGAAAAATTATCAGTGGTGGTTCCGCATCGTCTCTTACAACCTTCATAGCCGCTCATGCACCCGCGCACGCAAGCAGAAGCCCTGCCGGAATCCTGGATATACCGGCAACCGTTTACGCACGTATCATACTGAGCTGAGCAATTGCTCTGACAGGTAGCCGAAGCAAGCTGTGGCAGCAACGACGAAATAACCAACAGCCCCGCGAACGTTAGTGAAAGACCAACCTTTTTCATTTTGCCTTTCCTTCCGGCTTGATTTGTCCTACTGGTGAAAGAACGTTCACGGGCATGAATCTTGCGGCCTTGTGCTAAAAAAGCACCAGGTGGCCCGTCCTAGCAGGTGCCCCACGTTCGCCTGATTTTGGCTAACGTGGGGTAGTTTCTTGGGATGGGCTAGTGAGGGGGCTGGCTGGTGTCCCACATCTGCTGTCGGTGCCCCACATCTGCCGCGGTTAGCAGATGTGGGATCAAGGCGGATGCCCGGGTGGCCCATCCTAGCCGCTTTTGCTAGGGTGGGGCTTTTCGGGCGGGAATCAAGAGTCAACGACCCCGCCCTGGCGTCGAACCACGGCCTCCAGGATGGGCCACCCCGCCAGAGACTCATCACCCTTCAAGGCTGAGTTTCATCAGAATTCATTTCTGCCATTACCCAGTTGTGGTAACGTACCCGCACTGAAATTGCCAATTCGCGATGGTTATGTGCACAGTTCTGCGCCTGATGCAGTGTGGGAGATGCAAGTTTTGGAACTCAGAAAGGAAATTTCGGGGTCGCGAATCCAGTCTCTGGACGGTCTTCGTGCGGTCTCAATCCTGTTGGTAGTATTGGGACACGCCTATGCAGCCGCGTTTGTACCCAAGGGCACGATGGAATTGGTGGTCGCGTCGCTGGCCGACCTTGGCGTTGGCATCTTCTTTGTTATTAGCGGATATCTCATTACGACGCTGCTGCTGCAGGAACGGGCAAGGTACGGTAAGTTCAGCCTCAAGCGCTTCTATATCCGGCGCGCGTTCCGCATACTGCCGCCGTTCTATTCGTACATGTTGGTGGTGCTCGTTTTGATGATTTGCGGCGCGGCCGTCGTCCCACTGCGATTCTGGCTGGAGGCCGTCCTATTTACCCGTGATTACTTCGTTCTAGGCCGGGATCCGTGGACTGCGGGGATATGGTCACTCAGCGTCGAAGAACAGTTCTACCTGATGTGGCCAGCCTGCTTGGCATTTTTGGGCACGCGTCGAGCCCGGAACCTGGCGATAGGACTTATTGCCTTCGCGCCACTGATTCGAATTATCTCGCACATGTTTTTTACCCCCAACTGGGGGTTCGCGGAAGGACTGGCCTTTCACAACCGGATTGATGGCCTGATGTTGGGTTGTGTACTCGCCATCCTGGAGAGCGATTCGAAGTTCTACGAGCGGTACCGGCGGCTGTTGCATCCGGCAGCAGCGGCAGCGGCGGTGGTGTTCCTGCTGGTGGTGTCTCCCACACTTACGGGCATCTTCGACCGCTTCTACCGGGTTCCCATAAAGTACACGCTCGACAATCTGGCTATCGCCTATGTGATCTGGTTCTTCGTCCGCAATGCAGCCTCCATCGGCGGCCGCATCCTGAATTGGGGACCGATCGTACATACCGGACAAATATCGTACAGCATGTATCTCTGGGGTATGGTGGCCGACTATCTGGTGCACAAGTCGGGTGTCACGCACGGATCGGTTTCGGCGGCTCTCTTGACCGTGCCCGTGCTTTTCGGCGTCAGTGAACTCTCCTGGAGGCTCGTGGAGCAACCGGCATTGCGGCTGCGCGTCAGGTTTCTCGATCGCAAGGTTGCAGACACGGCTAGTTCGGCGACCGCGACCGCGTAGTACGGTTTGCGGCATGGCGCCCCAAAAGTTAGAAATCTGCGGATTACCGCTGGTGGCCCACATTCGCTGGTGCCCCACATCTGCCGCAGTTAGCAGATGTGGGATGGAAGCGCGGGTGGCCTCAAGCGACCGACCGTCGATGCTGTCATGCTGAGTGGAGCGGGGTACCCAGACACGCTTCGGGTGCCCCACGTCCCGTCCCGCTTTTGGACTGACGTGGGGTAGTTGAGGTGCCGTCTGGTCTGCTACTTGTGCAATTCATCCCAGCTAACATCAGTATTGCTCGAGTTGAAAGCTACCTCCCAAATTCTATGCGTTACACCGTCAGATTCCAGATAGTCCACCGCGACGCCGGTGTAAGTCTGACCTGCCGCTGTGCAACCGGCATTATAGGTCTTCTGATAGGTGAAGAAATTGTACGAGGGGTCCGGAGTATACGAGCCTGTGAATGTGCAGCCTGTGCTGTTACTCCCTGTAATTGAGCCGTTGGAATTGATGGTAATTGTTCTGGTGCCCCCACCCACTATAGGGACAGTATAGATACCCGTGACTTGTGAAAGTTGTGCTGGGGTATTGAAATTGAAGGTCGAGCTTACCGCTCCTGTGAAGGTTTCCGAGGTGTTACTGCTACTCTCAGTGAGGTTACCGCTTATGCTGGAACCTGAAACATAGGAGCCGCTTATCGACGCGGCATAGGTGGTGAGGGTTGAGCCGGTACCATAATAGAAATCGGTTGCACTCGCTGTGAAGGTGCTGCCAGTGGCGCTCACTGTCCCGGCCAGCAACCCATAGACGGTGGTGATATAATCGGAGGTTCCTGTTCCATACACCGCGTATATTTTTCCGTTTGGAAGGACAATCGTTATGAACTCGTATCCCAACGAGGAGCTCCCAAAATAGCCGCCTTGTACTGCGGCAATCTGACTGCCCCCACCACTACTACTACCACCGCACCCTGTTAACAGCAGCGCAACTACTGCCAGTGTCACTACCGCAAACGTTTTCGGCATAAGACATTCCTCTCCTCTTGTAGTGAGTCGCTTCCATAGCCCACGTTCTCAACACGAAAGTTTCACAAAAATGGAATGTGAGAACTCTGGACGCGGGGGGGGGCTGTCAAGTGAATTGCTGGTGGTTCTTCAGATTATGAATCGGTAGTTTCACAACGGGACGCTGGCACCCCACATCTGCCGCAGTTAGCAGATGTGGGATTCGATCCGGTCCGCGCCGGAACACCGATGCTCAATACCGGATAACGTCCCGCATGCCCTGAAGGATATCCTTCATCTGCGGCAGAATCACATCTTCCAGGATCGGCTGATAGGCCACGAAGGTATCTTTCGCCGCCACGCGCCGCACCGGCGCGTCGAGCTGGTCAAACAATTCATCCGCGATTCGCGCCGCGATCTCCGCTCCATAGCCCCAGCTCAGCATGTCCTCGTGCACCACCAGCACGCGGCTGGTTTTGCTCACCGAGGTCGCAATCGCATCCCAGTCGTACGGGCTCAAGGTGCGCAGATCGATCACCTCTGCCTTTGCGCCCTGCTCGCGCTCGAGTTCCTGCGCCGCCTGCAAGGCGCGCGGTAGAGTCGCTCCGTAGGTGACCACCGTCAGGTCAGTGCCTTCTCTCGCGATCTTCGCCTTGCCGAAAGGAACCATGTAGTCCGGGCCGGGATACACCGCACGCCCGAAGGCTTCACGGTACAAGCGCTTGTGCTCCAGGAACAGCACCGGGTCATCGCAACGCATCGCCGTGCGCAGCAGTCCGGCGGCATCCAGCGCATTCGAGGGAAACACCACGCGCATGCCGGGGGTGTGCGTAAAGATGCTCTCGCCGCTCTGCGAATGATAGATCGAGCCGCCGGTCAGGTATCCGCCGATCGCCACCCGCACTACCGCCGGACACGAGAAAGCGCCGTTGGAGCGCCAGCGAATCAGCGGCATCTCGTTCCGCAACTGCTGCATTGCCGGCCAGATGTAGTCGAAGAACTGGATTTCGACCACCGGTTTCAGCCCGCGCGTCGCCATGCCAATGGCGCGCCCCACGATGCCGGCCTCCGCCAGCGGAGTATTGAAGACGCGGTCCGTGCCGTATGCGCACTGCAAGCCCGAGGTGAGTTTGAAGACGCCTCCCTTGCCCTTGACCAGCTTTTCCTCCAGGTACTGCTCGCGCGAGCAATCGGCCACGTCTTCGCCAAAGACGACGATGCGCGGATCTCGCTTCATCTCATCGCGCAGGCAGCTGTTGATGAGATCCGCCATGGTTCTTTCACCGGCGCGCGCGCCCTCCTGGGCAGCAGGCTCATAGTCCGGCTTCGTCTCAAAGGCGGAGGTGGTGGGATCGAGTACGGCGGAGTACACGTGTTTGGTGTAGCTGTCGATGTCGGGAATCCGGGCGCTCAACACCTGATCGGCGGCTTGCTGAACTTCCTCATCGACGCGTTTTTCCAGATCGCCAATCGATTGCTCGTCGAGAATGCCTTCCCGGATTAGAAAAAGCTGGAAGCGCGTGATCGGATCGCGCTCCACGTGTGTACGGCGCTCGACTTCGGGCCGGTACAACTTCTCATCGTCCGACAGCGAATGCGAGTAAGGACGGATGACATGGCCGTGCACCATGGCCGGACCGCTGCCGGCGCGAATGTGGTCGACCGCGCGCCTGATGGCCGCGTAGCTCGCCAGCGGGTCGCATCCGTCGCACTCCTCGAAGTGAAAATTTGGGAAATTCGCCACCAGCCGGCTGATGCTGCCGCCCGCCGTCTGCACTTCGACTGGCACGGATATGGCGTACTCGTTGTCCTCGATCATGAACAGCACGGGCAGCCGGAGATTGGAAGCGACGTTCATCGCCTCCCAGAACTCGCCTTCCGAGGTTGTGCCCTCGCCGCTGGAGACGTACACCACCTCGTCGGAGTGATGCACAACTTCCTTGAACTCGCGATAATCGCCCTTGACCTTTTCCGCCGCCTGCGGGTTTCGGTTGAAGTACCTGCCCGCATCGGCGCAGCCGACCGCCTGCAAATACTGCGTCCCCGTGGGAGATGATCCGGTCACGATATTCAACCGGGCGCTGCTCCAGTGCGAAGGCATCTGGCGCCCGCCGGAGTTAGGATCGTCGGCCGCTCCCACCGCGCCCAGAAGCTGATCCAGCGCCGTCATTCCCAGCGTGAGGCACAGCGCGCGATCGCGATAGTAGGGATAGAACCAGTCGTAACCCGGCTTCAGCGCCAATCCGGCCGCCACCAGCAACGCTTCGTGGCCGGCTCCCGAAATCTGGAAGAAGACCTTTTGCTGGCGCTTGAGCAGGATTTCACGATCGTCAATCCGGCGCGAGAGATACATCAGCCGGTAGATATCGATCAGTTGGTTGGTGGTCAACCCTTCGTAGGCCGATGTGGCTCTCAATTCAACCTTGATCGTCGCCATTCATTCCTCGATCGAGCAACCTCGAGGCCGCTGCTCACCGCCGAGCGCGATGCGGTTCAACAGCGCACCCCGGAAAAACCTCTAAGGTCTTTGATGCACCGGCATCTCACGCCGGCGACGAATCTATCGTTCCCTGGACTCCGCCTTGGAACCGGCTGCTCGTTATCGGACGTAAAACCCATAGTTGCCCGTTATCGGACGTAATGCACCCCGCATAGCGTGCAAAAATCGACAAAAATGACGCAAATCTAGACGATTCCGGGTCCAGAGCACAAGGCCCGAGCGGACACCCCAGTTATGGGCGAAGCCGCCTCTCGTCATATACTTAGGTAGATGATCCGCAAGAACAAAGTGATTCCCATCGAAACCATCAAACTGCTCGTCTTTGACCTGGACGGAACCCTGGTGGACAGTCAAGTGGACCTGGCAAACGCCATCAACGCCATGTTGCGCAAGTACCAGCGGCCGGAGCTTCCTGTCCCTCTCATCGCCAGCTACATCGGAGATGGTGCGAACATGCTGGTTCGCCGCGCCCTTGGCGATCCGGCGGACGAAAACTTCGTTCGCGAAGCCTTTGACATCTTTCTCAAGCACTATCGCGAACACACGCTCGACTATACCTACGCCTACGAGGGCATGATTGATGCGCTGCGCGCCATCCGCCGGCAGACGAATGGCAACGTAGCCATGGCTGTGCTCACCAACAAACCGATAAGCCCTTCGCAGCGCATTGTCAAAGGTCTGGGCATGGAGGATCTGTTCGTTCGGGTTTACGGCGGCAACAGCTTTGAGACCAAGAAGCCGGACCCGCTCGGGGCATTGACGCTGCTGCGCGAGACCTCGACTGAGCCCGGCGAGGCGGTGATGATCGGCGATTCGCAAAACGACGTGCTCACGGCGCGAAACTCCGGCATGTGGGCCGTCGGCGTGACCTATGGATTCTCCCCCGATTCGCTGAAGTCCCCTGCTCCCGATGTGCTGATCGACTCGCCCCACGAACTGGCCGAGGCGCTCGGCTACGGCTCGCGTCGCAAATCGCTGGAAATCCCCTCCGGACAAGGGTTTGCCGGCTGACCTGCGCTCACGAACCATGGCGCATCCGGTAAGCGGTCACATATCGATGTGATTTACCTCACAGGGGTTCGTGCGTGCTCCAACGGAAAATAGTTACAGCAGGAAAACGGGGCACAACACTGAGGCGGCGGGCTCTCTCATTTATCCCCCGCGAGGACTGACAAGGCTTCTATGTACCGAATCGTGCAAGCAAAACTTCTGGGCCGCAACATCAAGCAGTTTGAGATCGAAGCGCCCCGGATCGCCAAAAAACAGCGTCCAGGGCAGTTCGTCATCGTGCGTCTGCACGAAAACGGCGAGCGAATTCCCCTCACCATCGAGGGGTCCGACCTCGAAAAAGGCACCATCACACTGGTTGTCCAGTCGATCGGCAAAACGACGCACCTGATGAACTCGCTCGAAGCGGGCGATGCGATTCTCGACGTCGTGGGGCCGTTGGGAAAGCCAACCGAGATCGAGAAGTACGGCACCGTCGTAGTCGTCGGGGGCAGCGTAGGCACCGCCATCGCGTTGCCTGCCGCGCGGGCGCTGAAGCAAGCCGGCAATCACGTGATCGGCATTACCGGCTCGCGCACGAAAGAATTGCTCATCCTGGAAGACGAACTGCGGGCGGCCAGCAACGAAACCTACGTTATGACCGACGATGGCAGCTATGGCGAGCAGGGCCTGGTGACCAAAAAGCTCCAGGAACTGATCGACAGCGGACGCGAGATCAATTACGTCCTCGCCATCGGTCCGGTTCCCATGATGCGCGCGGTCGCGCAGGTTACCGGTGCGAAGGGCATCAAGACGGTCGTCAGCCTGAACTCGATCATGGTGGACGGCACCGGCATGTGCGGCGGCTGCCGCGTGCTGGTGGGCAACCGCAGCGAGTTCGCCTGTGTCGACGGTCCCGAGTTCGACGCCCAGAAAGTAAACTTCGAAGTCCTGATGCAGCGCAACAATATGTACCGCGAAAACGAACAAAAATCGCTGAACGAATTCCTGGCCAACCCGCAAGCCGAACTGCAGCGGGTTCGCGAATCCTGCAAGCTGCGTGAACTGGAAGAGAAAACGCGCGCGGAGGCGACCCATGTCTAAACGTATTCCCGCTCGCGACCGCATGAAGATTCTGCGCACGCAAATGCCCGAACAGGACGCCGCGCAGCGCGGCCACAATTTCCTGGAAGTGAACCTCGGCCTGCCGGAGACGTGCGCCAAGCAGGAATCCATGCGCTGCATCGAGTGCAAGAACCCGACCTGCGTTTCAACCTGTCCGGTTGGCGTCAAGGTCAAGGAATTCCTGGACCTCATTCTTGACGGAGACTACCTCGGCGCGGCGGCCAAAATCCGCGAGGACAACGCGCTGCCTGCCATCACCGGCCGCGTCTGCCCGCAGGAAGACCAGTGCGAAGGCGGCTGTCTGCTCGGCAAGAAGGGCGGCAAGTCGCCGCTCGCCATCGGCTACCTGGAGCGCTTTGTCGCCGACTACGAGCAAGCAAGCGGCAAATTCGGGATGCCTCCCATCGCCCCGCCGACCGGCAAGAAAGTCGCCATCGTCGGCAGCGGCCCGGCGGGCCTGAGCTGCGCCGGAGACCTCATCCAGAAAGGCCACAAGGTACGCGTCTTTGAGGCGCTGCACGAGATTGGCGGCGTGCTCGTCTACGGCATCCCCGAGTTTCGCCTGCCCAAGACCATCGTCCGGCAGGAGGTCGATAACCTGCGCCGCATGGGAGTCGAGTTCGAGACCAACGTCGTCGTCGGCAAGACCGTCACCATCGACGAGCTGATGAGCGGCGAAGGCTACGATGCCGTTTTCATCTGCACCGGCGCCGGACTGCCGCAGTTCCTGAACGTCCCCGGCGAGCACCTGAACGGCGTGTACTCGGCCAACGAGTTCCTGACCCGCGTGAACCTGATGCGGGCCTACAAGTTCCCGGAATACGATGAGCCGGTCTACGACTGCCAGCGACAAGGACGTGGTGGTCTTCGGCGGCGGCAACACCGCCATGGACGCCGTCCGCACCTCGCTGCGGCTGGGCGCGCGCACGGCCTCGATCTTCTATCGCCGCACAGAGGTCGAGATGCCCGCCCGCAAGGAAGAGGTCCATCACGCCAAGGACGAAGGCATCAACTTCCAGTTCCTGGTGAACCCTGTGGAACTCATCGGCGACGACAAGGGCTGGCTGCAGGCCGTGAAGTGCATCCGCATGGAACTCGGCGAGCCCGATGCTTCCGGACGCCGCCGCCCGGTCCCGATACCGGGGTCGGAGTTCGTCACGCCCGTTTCGCTGGCCATCATCGCCGTGGGAACGACCGCCAACCCGCTGATCCAGTCGACGACGCCGGACCTGAAGACCAACAAGTGGCGCTACATCGTCACCGATCCCGAAACCACGCGCACCTCCAAGCGGGGCGTCTTCGCCGGCGGCGACATCGTTACCGGCGGCGCCACCGTCATTCTGGCCATGGGCGCGGGACGCCAGGCAGCCAAATCGATCCACGAGTACTTGACCAGCGGTGTGTGGGAGACGAAGGCAGAAGAGGCGAGCAAGGCGTAGAATCGCGAGTGAGTTTGAGCTTTCCAGCGGAGTGTCCCATAAGCCGCTGAAGATTTCCAGAAGTGTCATCCTGAGCGGGCGCGAACGGATCTACGCATCTTTTACCTCAGAACAAAGCAGCAGATTCTTCGCTCGCCCTGGGTCGCTCAGAAGTGACACTGTCTTTGTGAGCCAACAAGTATTTGGGCTTTAGCCCCGAGGAGATTCGCCGTATCCCTAGCTCCCGGAAGGACCAGCCGATTGCCAACCGACGCCAATCTCAACGATTTCACCCCCCGGAGTTGCGCTCCCTGCGCCGGTTGAAAACTCCCGCCGGAATCCAGGCTTTCCTCGACAGCCTGCCCTACCACCTGGCCGACACTGCCTGGTCGCCTCGCCGCTCGTTGCGCGAACGCACGGCTCATTGTTTGGAGGGCGCGCTGCTGGCCGCCGCGGCTTGCGGGTGAATGGCTATCCGCCGCTGGTGCTCGATCTCGAGGCGGTGCGCGATGTCGATCACGTCATCGCCGTATTCCGTGAGCGCGGCCTTTGGGGAGCCGTCGCCAAGTCCAACTTTGCCGGTCTGCGCTTTCGGGCGCCCATCTACCGCAGCCTGCGCGAACTGGCGCTCAGCTACTTCGAGAGCTATTACAACCTGCGCGGCGAACGCACCCTGCGCGGCTACTCGCGCCCGGTCAACCTCTCCCGCTTCGACCACCTCGACTGGATGACCTCGGAAAAACCGGTCTGGGCGGTCGCCGAACACCTGGTCACGGTGAGCCACTTCCCCTTGTTTCCCGCGCGCCTCGCCAAAAACCTGCCGCGCCTCGACCGCCGCTCGTTTGACGCAGGGCTTGACGGGATACGTGAAGCACTGAGGGAGAGCCAAGCACTTAGAGCATTGGAAGATCCGGGCCCACGGATAGGTCCGGAACCGGGGTGCTCCGAGTTAAGACGAAGCTGGTGGGGTATGTCTTTCATCGCAGCAGGAACACAAGCTCGATTAACTTATTATTCCCTGTGCCGCGAGCCCGCGTAGCGGGCAAAAGATGGTAGCCCCAGGCGTAACAGGCTGTTACGAAACTGAGTGACTCTGAAGTAAGTTAATGGGAAGATGCCCTTGTTGCGAGAGCGGGGGCATTTTTCATGGGCTTCATTCAGGGTGAGACGCGGGGCCAGCACAGGTTGTTTCCGACGACTCTGGACGATCTGATTCCTGCCGATCATATGTGCCGTGTGATCGAGGCGTTCGTCGGCAAACTGGAGATGTCGGCGCTGGGCTTCGTTCGGGCCGAGCCAGCCGAAACCGGGCGTCCTGGTTACGACCCGCGCGATCTGCTGAAGCTGTATCTGTATGGATATTTGCAGCAGATACGTTCGTCGCGACGGCTGGAAGCCGAGTGCCGGCGCAACGTGGAAGTGATGTGGCTGTTGAGCAGTCTGGAGCCGGACTATAAGTCGATTGCCGAGTTTCGGCGGATGCATTCGGAGGCGGTGACAGAGGCGGGAGCGGAACTAGTTCGCTTTGCGCGTTCGGTGGGACTGGTTCGCGGCGAGTGGGTGGCGATCGACGGCTCGAAGTTCCGTGCCGTCAGCAGTGCCAAGAGCGTGAGGGAGCGTGAGGCGATCCGGCGCTACCTCGATCAACTGGAGCTGGCCGACGAGCAGGACGAAGTAGTGATCGACCCGAGCGCGGTAGCGGCGGCGCTGGAGAAGCTGAAGAATCACCCAGAGGCGGAAGCACGTTTCATGCGTATGGCCCAAGGAAACGCGCCTGCCTATAACGTGCAGACGGCAGTGGATGCCGAACACGCTCTGATCATTGCGCAGAAGGTGACAACCGAGGCCACCGATAATCGCAGTCTGTTGCCGATGGCCGAAGCGGCCCAGCGGGCTGTCGGCGCTCCGGAAACACTGCACGTGGTGGCCGATGCGGGCTACTCCAATGGCCCGCAGGCGGAAGGTTGTGAAGTCAAGGGAATCCTGCCCCACGTCCCAGCCAATCGCGCCATCAACAACCAAGGTGATGGAACACTGTTCGACCGCACCGAGTTCGTTTACGACGACGAGACGGACAGCTTCCGGTGCCCGGCGGGGCAGACCCTGGCCCGCAAGCAGCTCCAGAGATGGAAGACGCGGGTTGTCTATGCAGCGGCGGCATCTGCCTGTTCGACATGTCCCTTGAAACAGCGGTGCACGAACGCCCAGTACCGGATCGTCAATCGTCATCTCCACGAAGGCGCATTGCAGCGCATGCATCAGCGTGCCACGCCGCAAGCCATGCGACTACGAAGATCGACGGTCGAGCATCCGTTCGGCACACTCAAATACCGCATCTTCGGGCACCCCAGATTCCTTCTGCGCGGAGTCACCGGTGCACAAGCCGAGATGAGCTTGGCAACCATTGCTTATAACCTGAAACGGATGATGAATGTTCTGGGCGGCAAAAAACTCGCCACCGCACTCGCCCGTTAAGCGTTGGTCGGCAACACCAAACCTCAAATCAGCGCTGCCGAAAAGAAAACGGTGCTCCGAAACCGGAACACCGTTCGTTTACCCCATCAAAACTTGTCGTTTCGTAACAGCCTGGTAAGCCTGGGGTGGCGTGGATTGCGTGGCCGTAGCCCGCGTAGCGGCTTGCGCCGATCCTGCCCCCAAAAGCGGAATCGGGTGCCCCATTCAAGCGAAGCTTGCGTGGGGCTTTTGTTTTTCATCACAGCAGGAGCGTAGAATTTTCGGCTCTCCCCAAAGCGGGATAGGATGGGCCAGCGTGCGGATTCATTATTCCCTGTGCCGCGAGCCCGCGTAGCGGGCAGAAGACGGTAGCCCCAGGCGTAACAGGCTGTTACGAAACTGAGTGACTCTGAAGTAAGTTAATGGGAAGATGCCCTTGTTGCGAGAGCGGGGGCATTTTTCATGGGCTTCATTCAGGGTGAGACGCGGGGCCAGCACAGGTTATTTCCGACAACTCTGGACGATCTGATTCCTGCCGATCATATGTGCCGTGTGATCGAGGCGTTCGTCGGCAAACTGGAGATGTCGGCGCTGGGCTTCGTGCGGGCCCAGCCAGCCGAAACCGGGCGTCCTGGTTACGACCCGCGCGATCTGCTGAAGCTGTATCTGTATGGATATTTGCAGCAGATACGTTCGTCGCGACGGCTGGAAGCCGAGTGCCGGCGCAACGTGGAAGTGATGTGGCTGTTGAGCAGTCTGGAGCCGGACTATAAGTCGATTGCCGAGTTTCGGCGGATGCATTCGGAGGCGGTGAGCAGAGGCGGGAGCGGAACTCGGAGCCTGTCTGAGTAATGGTTCCGCGTAGGCACAATGGGCTTGAGTTGTGAGAGAGAAGCTGCGACTCTGGACGCATGGCGAAGGTTTTCCGTCCTTATTTTCCTGAGCAGGATTTTCTACTTCCGCCCAGTCTGCGCGAGTCGTTGCCTGAGAACCATTTGGCGTATTTTGTCTCCGAGATGATCGACCAGTTGGACCTCGGCGAGATCGAGCGGCACTACGAGCGCGAGGAGCGGGGGTATCCGCCGTATCATCCGCGGATGATGGCCAAGGTTCTGGTCTACGGCTATTGCGCGGGCGTTTTCTCGTCGCGCCGGTTGGAGCGGCGCCTGATTGAGGACGTGGCCTTTCGCGTTCTGGCTGCCGGAAACGAGCCGGACTTTCGCACCATCTCCGAGTTTCGGCGCATTCATCTGAAGGCGCTGGAAGGGCTGTTTGTGCAGGTTCTCGAACTGGCGCTGCAGCTGGGCGCGATGAAACTGGGACGGGTCGCCATCGACGGCAGTAAGATTAAAGCCAACGCGAGCAGCACAAGGCGATGAGTCACGAGCGCATGGTGCGCGAACAGAAGCGTCTGCGCGAGGAAGTCAAGCGGTTGCTGGCCGAAGCCGAACAAGCCGACACGGACGAAGACAAACGTTATGGCCGCACGCGGCGCGGCGATGAGCTTCCGGCTGAGTTAGACCGTCGCGAAGAACGCTTGCGGCGCATTCAGGAAGCTCGGAAAGCGCTGCAGGAGCGAGCCCGCGCCAAGGCCGAAGAAAAGCAAAAAGACAAGGACGGCGACAACAAGAACGATAAGTACGGCCCAAGCTGGCTGGCCGCTCCAAGCCTCAGCCCAAGCCGGAAGCGCAGCACAACTTCACCGACCCGCAGTCGCGCATCATGAAGGGCGCGGACGGGTTGTGCAGGCCTATAACGCGCAAATCGCCGTCGAGCCGGTGCTGCAACTGATCGTGGCCAGGCGCTGACGCAACAAGAGAACGACAAGAAACAACTGCTGCCGATGATCGATGCCGTTCGTCAGCAGGCAGGACAGAACGTGCGCGAAGTGCTGGCCGACAGCGGCTATTGCTCGGAAAACAACCTGCGCCACGCGGCGAAGAAGAAGATCGATCTCTACATCGCGACGGAAAAGAACAAGCACTACGAACGCGTGCACCCAGTTCCTCGCGGGCGCATCCCGAAGGCGGCGACACTGGTCGAGAGAATGAGACGCAAGCTGCAGACGAAGCCGGGGCGAGCCATCTATTCCCGGCGCAAGACGATTGTCGAACCAGTCTTCGGACAGATCAAACGGGCCGCGGCTTCCGTCAGTTCCTGCTACGCGGCGTGGAAAAGGTGCGCGGGGAATGGGCGCTGGTCTGCACAACGCACAACCTGCTGAAACTGCACCGCCTGATCATGGCGTGAAAACCCGCAAATCAGGTAAATCCAACCAAGCAGAGCAACGGACAACTCGCTAGCACCGCCCGTTCCAGCCGAAGAGCGTACCCAACGGCCTGCCCGGAATCTCAACAACCACCCGATCACAATAGTGCGCTGGAGTTGTTACTCAGACAGGCTCCTAGTTATGGACTGATCGCAATGGTCGGCGTGATCGTGATGATCGCGCTGCTCAATGTCCGCAGCCTTCTCGCTAACCGTGTGTTGGAGATCACAACTTCGGCTGCATTGTTAGTGACCTTCGCGCTCGGCGTACTTGTTGGGCTGGGCCACACCTTCACTCCTGTAGCATCGGCGATCTTAATGACCCTGTTGCTGGCGTGGAAGATGGAATTACGCCGGTTTGCGGGTGGTGTGACGATTGCCGAATTGCGAAGCGCTGTCCTGCTCGGACTCATTGGGCTCGTCATTTATCCGATCCTGCCGGATCGGTTTGTGGATCGCTGGCAACTGGTGAATTTGCGCCAAGCATGGATAACAGTCGTTGTGATCGCGGGAATTGCCTTTGTCAACTACGTTCTTCTCCGGCTGTACGGCAATCGTGGATTGTACTGGACTGCCTTTCTTAGGCGGCTTGGTTAATAATCGGGCAGCGATAGCGGAACTGATGAACGTGGTCGAGGGACAGAGGATAGTGTCTGTCGTGTTGCTCGCAACTCTTGCGATGCTAATCCGCAATATCGCACTCCTAGCGTTGTTTTCTCCGGCTGCGCTTTTCACTGCGTTGGGGCCACTCTTCGCTATGGCCGTTGCTTCCGTGCTACTTCGCACAGGTCAGCCCGACGAGGAACCCGGTAGACACTTGGCATTGAGTTCGCCCATCTCCCTGAGACGGATTCTGTCCTACGGAATATTGTTTCTCGGTATTCAAGTGGCTGGCAAACTTGCGATGCGCTTTTTTGGCAATCTTGGTTTAATCGCAGCATGTGGCATTAGCGCCATTGCAAGCAGTGCAAGCGCAACAGCAGCGGTGGCAAACCTCGCCACAATCGGCAGCATCGCGCCTGCACTTTTGCAGGAACCGCTACCGTAGTCGCCTCTATGACAAGCGCACTGACGAACCTGCCCATGATTTTCAGGCGGCTCTCACGACCCCTTCTTTTGAGGATCGCATTTTCGACTACGCTACAGGTTGCGATTGGAATAGCTGTTCTCGTAGGTCAACACTTTGTCCATTTTCGCGTCAGATAGTCAGCTCTGCCACGATTATCTGCCACCGGTCTTCAGAAGCTGCTTCAACTCGGCGAGCATCCGGACGGTATCTTCCATTTTACGAGAGGTATCCTCGGCCTGTGCCTGAAGCGGGTGCCCCTCCGGTAGCGGCGGGACTAACGTTTTATTGAAAGCCGCCACGCTCGCTTCCATCTGGGCTACCTGTTCCTGAAGCTGTTGCCGCTTTGCCTCTGGAGCCGGGGTTGCTGAAGCTGCGGCTGCTGGCGCTGGGGCGGCGGGATCACCTGCACCGGAACGAGGTGTATCCGGCGCGACCGCTCCTGCTCTTCCCTATGCTCGCGGATTATTTTCTTGATCAAACGCCAGACGAAGATCATGGCAATAAAGACCGGCAGGTAGCCGAACAAGATAGCGTTCCGCACCGAAAGCGCGTAATTCGCAACCGTATAATTGGTATCGTCGATCTGCCCAATAGGGCTGATCAAACCTTTGAGGTACACACGATTACTGTTTGCCGCCATGGTTACGTAAATGTTTTTGCCCCTTATACCATTGGCATGGGCGACCCGGAGCCAAAACTCGTCGGTTTGCATGGCATCCATGGCATCGATGGCATGCTGCTGATACTCGTTGACACTGGGCTCGGAGAACAGGTCGCGGTCGGTGGTGTACTGAAATGCCTCGTCGCGGCATTCGCTGGCCAAACACATTCCGAGCAGCAAGAAGGCCGGGTACTAGAACCCAGTTCCATACCCGCCGTCAGCCCACGCCATTTTGATGACCGGGGCACCCGGCATCATAATGGAGGCGTCCACCGGGGTCTGGCAGAAATTTGAAGACCACCCCACATCCGTGCTCTCACCAGCTTTGAGTCGGGAGATGGCGTGCTGCAATGCCCACGCGGTGGCCGATGCCCGGACGTACGCGGCATACATCGGGGCTTGCTTACCTTCCGCCCATCTTCGCCCGGTCGAAGTTCCCCCCATTCGCAAAATTGACCACCACGAATTCGGGGACATATAACGGTAGCGAACTTGGGGGTCGCAGCCGGGGTTCGGGGCATACTGGTTCCCATACCGGTCGGTGGACGCGGTAAAGGGAAAGGCAGTTTTCACCGGACCACTACTACGACCGGTAGCGGCGTCAAACGCAAAGTAAACCGGGATGATCTTCGTGCACGATATCATTTTGGGTGTACTGTGCCGTGACCATCGGGCGGGTGTAATCGATGGCGAAAATGTGCGTCTGGTCTTTCACATATATCGTTTTTCTCCGTCTTCTCCTTAACGCACCAAGCGCCGACGCATTCACTATATTTTCCGGAAGAGGAAAATATGCGACGGCATCCGCCCGGTTGGCATGGCCGCGAAGGTACCCATAGATTGGCAGGAAAATGCAGCAGCCGATAACAAACAGGAGCCCCAAGACTACCTGAATGCCGCCCATGACCCACTGTATGGGCTTATCGACGACGCTGACAACTGAATCGATTTCCGGATGACGCTCACCGAAGTCCATAGTTTCCCCCGGCAGGTAAGTGCGGCCTCAATATGCCGGATGATGCTCGAAGGGGGAGGGATTTCTTCCTTGGCAGGGCGGCGGCGTGTATTCAAAGCCGCTTGATTCCTAAGACTCTATCCGAATAGGCCACGCAAAGCGCCCGCGAATTACACCCCGTTTGTTTTTGGCGAATGCCGCTACTCTGAACGCTTGAAACGCCTGACAGGCCATCCGCGAATCCTCCGAACCGAAGTCACTGACGAAACATGCGAACACGAGTGTGCGGGCGCGACCGCATTCCCAGAGGGCCTCTCTGCCGCCCTCCGAACGAAACCGTTGCGATGCTTGCCGCCTTCGCCGAAGCGCCCAAGCCATCGCCTGCGGATCAGCAAACATGGCCAGAGAATCTTCCACGCCCTTTTTCCTTACGGTCTGAACACCGTTTGGTTGACGAATCACTTGGTTACTCCATCAGCCTTTCATTTCATTAAGCTGAAAACTTATGCTTTGCGCTTTGCTAAGCCCGCCAGCGCAGCTTGCTTCAATTTCTCGGATGCAAACTTTGCGTATCATCTTCAATGGCTTGCTTCCGGCACAGCTTCTTCGTTCTGTTGGTGGGCGGCAGACCGAACGCTCCGGCGATGGACAAATCCTGAACTGCCAGTCGATGCCGTTACCTCCTGCGCTCCTGCCGTCTGAGCTCGATGGCTTCAAGAACATCGACCACGGTAACTTCACGCCCGTGCTCAAAAGCTGATTGAGCGCCCAGAATGTATGTCTCCCGTAGCTGGGCAAAGGAGAATCCTTTTGTCTTCTGGATAGCAGACTCGAACTGTTCCCCCGCCGAGAATCTGGTTGAGCCGCTGGTAGTACTCCCGGCGCAGGCTGGCGTGCGGATTGCGGAACTGAACCACGCGGTCGAAACATCCCGGCCTCTTCAGGATGGCGGGGTCGAGATAGGTCGGATTGTTGGCAGTAGCGACCACTATAACGCCATCTTGTGTT
>CAWJGD010000002.1:0-44602 GCA_963842345.1 uncultured Acidobacteriota bacterium | reverse complement strand
TCAAGGCCGTACTCGCGAAGCAGTCCGCTCCATATTCAGACGATGAGTTGGCTGCAATTGCCGCCAACTGTACCTCGAAAGAAGACGCGGCGCGGAAGGTTGAGCGAGAAATGTCGAAGCGGATCACGGCCGTCGCAATGACGAGCAGAATCGGCGAAGTTTTCGATGCGATCGTTACGGGGAATGCCTCCGCACGGAACCTTTGTTCGCGTGTTGCAACCCCATGCAGAGGGATTGTTGGCGCGTGGGCAACAGGGAGTTGATGTTGGAGACAAGCTAAGGGTAAAGCTACTGAGCACGGATGTCCAGCGCGGATATATTGATTTCGCGCGAATGTAGGAGCAACGATTTCAGCGCCAGCGGGGAGGGGCATGTGAACATTGGCTTCGCCGGCTAACAGTTATCTTCCTGCTCGGTGCGGTATCGCTCTTCGGACAGAGTGCCGCATCTGCTCGACTCCGCAGCGTTCACGAGCTTGCCGCAGCCCGCGCCTGCTGCCCAAGCGGATATTCTCGACTACATCCACAACACATGGGACACGCTTCGGCGCTCCATGAACGAGTGCTCGTCGGTTGTCGATCCGAAGCTCGGCGTTGACGCCCAGACTGTGCTCTATCTTCCGAGTGCGGTTGTCGCGCCGTCGGAGGTCGCGGACCTCGGGAAGAAATGCCAGGTTCGCGTTCAGCGATTGCCTGAGCAGATTATGCATCTCGGCGAAGTCATGCCGGGGCAACTGCCGATCCAGGGTCTTCTTTTCCTTCCCAATCCATACGTGGTTCCGGGCGGCCGGTTGAACGAGATGTACGGGTGGGATAGTTACTTCATAATCCGCGGACTGCTGGAAGATGGCAGGCGAGATCTGGCCGCGGCATGGTCGAGAACTTCTTCTATGAAATCGAGAATTACGGGGCAGTGCTCAATGCTAACCGTACTTACTATCTCACGCGCTCACAGCCGCCGTTCCTCACCTCTATGGTGATGGCACAGTATGCCGCCGATAAGGCTGCCGGACTCCAGAACCGGGAGTGGTTGGCACGTGCTTACCAGTACGCGAAGCGCGATTATGCGCTATGGACCCATGCGCCAAAGCTCGCGGGTTCAACTGGACTTTCGCGTTATTCGATGTGGGCGAGGGGCCCGTCCCGGAGGTCGCCGATCATCCGGAATACTATGCCAACGTTGCCGACTGGCTGGTGCGACATCCGCAGGTGTACACCGGATACCTTGCTCCCACGCCCATCGCGGGCATTGGACCGGAGCTGCGCGTGCCGCTCTGCGGCGAAAGACCGTGCGTCGAGAGCCGCTTGGTGCGTTTTACAGCCGCCTACTACAAGGGCGACCGCGCCATGCGTGAATCAGGTTTTGATATCTCGTTTCGCTTCGGCCCGTTCGGCGGATCAGCGCACCACTATGCGCCGGTCTGTCTGAACAGCTTACTTTACAAGGCTGAAGTGGATTTGGCCGAGATGGCCCGGCTTCTGGGAGACAGCAAGGAAGCGCTCAGGTGGCGCGCGCAGGCCCGCTACCGCAAGAAGTTGGTCAATCGCTATCTCTGGAATCCGGCCAAGGGGATGTTTTTCGATTACGACCTGGAGACAGGTAGCGGGTCCACATACGACTATGCAACCACGTTCTATCCGCTTTGGGTTGGACTCGCCACTCCCAAGCAGGCGAAGGCCGTGGTGCGGAAGCTGGCGGCTTTCGAGCAGTCGGGCGGAATCGCTATGAGCAGCCAAGTGACCGGCGTGCAGTGGGACAAGCCCTACGGTTGGGCGCCGCTGCAGATGATCGCCGTGGAGGGGATGCGCCGCTACGGCTTCAACTCCGAAGCGGACCGTGTATCAAAGAAGTTCCTGGCGACCGTGTTCGAGAGCTATCGGCGTGAGGGCACAATCAGAGAGAAATACAACGTAGTGACGCGCACCACGGAAGCAAATGTCGCGGCCGGCTACCAGGCGAATGTCGTGGGCTTTGGCTGGACCAACGCTGCATTCCTCGTTATGCTGCACGCGTTAACCCCGGAGGACCGGACGAACCTGCTCCATGTAAATTAACGTTGGAGGAATTCTGATGCTCGGAATGGATGTAAGGAACTGAATCCGAATCGCCCGTAAGTACCGCCTTACGCACCCGCATTCGTGAGCTTTGCGCCAAGTATCCCGATGAATACTGGCGCAAGGTGGATCGCGAGCGGGCCTACCCGGAAGAGTTCGTCGCTGCGCTGACCGATGCGGGATATCTGGCCGCTCTGATTCCGGAAGAATATGACGGCGCCGGTCTGGGCATAGTGGAGAGCTTCCATCATCCTGGAGGAGGTCAATCGCTCCGGCGGCAATTCCGGGGCGGCGCATGCGCAGATGTATACCATGGGCACGCTCCTGCGCCACGGCTCCGATGAGCAGAAGCAGCCGCTATTTGCCAAAGATCGCAAGCGGCGAGTTGCGCTTGCAGGCATTCGGAGTCACCGAACCCGATGCCGGTTCGGACACCACTAAGCTGAAGACCAGGGCCGTACGCAAGGGAGACAAGTACATCGTCAACGGACAGAAGGTATTCATCTCGCGCGTGCAGCACTCCGATCTTATGATTCTGCTCGCCCGGACCACGCCTCTCGACCAGGTGAAGAAGAGATCCGATGGACTTTCCGTATTTCCTGGTGGATTTACATCAGGCGATTGGCAATGGGCTAACCGTGACCCCCATCCGCACGATGATGAATCACGAAACCAATCAGTTGTTCTTCCAGGACGTCGAGGTGCCCGCGGCGAACCTGATCGGAGAAGAGGGCAAAGGCTTCCGTTACATCCTGGACGGCATGAATGCCGAGCGCATCCTGATTGCCGCCGAGTGCGTCGGCGATGGCTACTGGTTCGTTGACCGCGCGGTCCGCTATGCCAAGGAACGGGTCATCTTCGATCGTCCCATCGGGCAGAACCAGGGGATTTCATTCCCTCTGGCTCAGGCATACATGCATGTACGCGCGGCCGACTTGATGCGGATGGATGCGGCGCAGAAGTTCGACTCCGGCCAGCCATGCGGTCCGGAAGCAAACATGGCCAAACACCTGGCCGCGGAGGCTTCCTGGGAGGCAGCCAACGTTGCCCTGCAGACGCATGGCGGATACGGATTCACCGAGGAATACGACATCGAGCGCAAGTTCCGCGAGACGCGCCTATACCTGGTCGCGCCGCTTTCGACCAATCTCATTCTCTCTTACGTCGCCGAACACGTGCTCGGCTTGCCGAGGTCCTACTAAATGTTGCCGTTGGAAGGTATCAAGGTGGTGTCCATCGAGCAGGCGGTTTCCGCGCCCTTCGCGTCGCGGCAACTGGCCGATTTCGGAGCTCGCGTCATTAAGATCGAACGCCCCGGAAGCGGCGACTTTGCCCGCGGCTATGACGAAAAGGTGAGGGGGATGGCGAGCTGGTTCATCTGGCTGAACCGCTCCAAGCAAAGCATAACGATGAATCTCAAACATCCCTCCGCCAAGCAGGCTCTCGACAAGCTGCTGGAGGACAGCGACGTGCTGATCCAGAATCTCGCCCCGGGAGCCGGCGACAGGATAGGGTTGCCCAGCGCCGATCTGCGTGCCCGCTATCCGCGGCTGATTATCTGTAACATAAGCGGTTACGGAACGAGCGGGCCGTATCGCGACAAGAAAGCCTACGACCTGCTGATCCAGTGCGAGACCGGGCTGGTATCGATTACCGGCACTCCGGAAACGCCGTCGAAGGTAGGAATCTCGGCGGCCGATATCGCCGCCGGAATGTATGCCTTCAGCGGCATCCTGCTGGCTCTGCAAACGCGCGCCAAGACCGGGCACGGCACCGTCGTCGATATCTCGTTGTTCGATTCCCTCGGCGAGTGGATGTCGTACGCCGGCTATTACGCGGCCTACGGTGGTTCAGCGCCATCCAGAACCGGGGCGAGTCACGCCTCGATCGCGCCGTATGGCTCCTTCTCAACCGGCGACGGCAAGCAGGTGAACCTCGGCATCCAAAACGAACGAGAGTGGGAAAAGTTTTGCTCGATCGTGCTGCAAAAACCGGAGATGGCTCGCGACCCGCGCTTCCATTCGAATTCTCGGCGTTCTGAGAACCGCGAACCGCTCAGGGCGGCGATCTGGGAGGTGTTTCGCGGCCTCACCATCGAACAGGCGGTGGAGCGACTCGACAGCGCAGGTATTGCAAACGCGCGCATGAACTCGATGCGGGAGTTCTGGGAGCATCCGCAGCATACGGCTCGCAACCGGTGGCGCGAGGTAGACTCCCCGGTTGGCCTCCTGCCGGCGCTTTTGCCTCCCATCGTCCTGGATGGTGTAGAAGCAAGAATGGAGCCGGTGCCCGCCCTCGGCGAACACACGGAATTGATTCTGCGTGAACTGCGGTATTCGCCGCGGCAAATTCAACTGCTCCGGGACGAGGAGGCGATCTGAGGGCCGCCTTTCGTAGACAGCTCATTGAAAGGGCCCCGGGGTCTGATAACCAAGCATCAGGAGAGGTGCAATGGCGCTAAAAGAAGGCTGGAGAGGTAGATTCTTCGAGGATTTCGAGGTGGGCGACGTATACCAGCATCCGCTAGGGCGAACTGTCATCGCCGCCGATAACATCTGGTTCACCCTGCTGACGCAGAACACGGCTCCCATCCATTTCGATCGCCACTATTCGTCTCAGACGGAATTCGGCAAGCCGCTGGTGGACTCCACGTTCACGCTGGCCCTGGTCACCGGACAGAGTGTTACGGACGTTTCGCAAAACGTCTTTGCCAACCTCGGTTGGGATGAAGTCCGCTTGCCCAACCCGGTGTTCGAGGGCGACACCATCTATTCCCAGACGGAGGTCCTCGAGAAGCGCGAATCCAAGTCGCGTGCCAACGTCGGCATCGTGAAGGTGAAGACCACCGGCTACAACCATGAGGGCACCGTGGTGATCGAATTTATTCGCACGCTATTGGTGTATAAGCGCGGCCAGGCCCCCCAAATTACACGTCTGGCGCCACGAGGCGCGAAATGAAGCCGGGTGCGGCGCAAGCCGCCAGCACCGCGACGCTGGCCTCCTTCGTCCACGATTTATCGTATTCCGATCTTCCGGCAAACGTTGTGCTGCGCACGCAAGAATTATTTCTTGACTGGATCGCCTCCGCGCTTGCGGGCAAGGACCACCGCCCCGTCTCCGTGCTCACGCGCTTCGCGGAAGAGATGGGACCGGCAACCGGTTGCAGCGAAATGCTGCCAATCCGGCGCCAGAGCTCTCCTTTTTTTGCGGCCCTGGTGAATGCAGCCGCCTCTCACGTCGTCGAGCAGGACGATGTGCATAACAGCTCGGTGTTCCATCCGGCCACGGTGGTTTTTCCGGCCGCGCTCGCAACCGCGCAACAGGTGGGATCGAATGGGGAGGCATTCATCACTGCCGTCGTGGCGGGTTACGAGACCGGGATTCGCGTGGGCGAGGCGCTGGGCCGTTCGCACTACAAGGTTTTCCATACTACGGGGACCGCGGGAACTTTAGCCGCCGCGGCTGCTGTCGCCAAGCTCCTGAACCTGGACGGCGCAAAGATCCTGCACGCCCTCGGTTCGGCCGGCACGCAAGCCGCCGGGCTTTGGGAATTCCTCCGCGACGCTGCCGACTCGAAACAGTTGCACACGGCCAAGGCCGCGACTGACGGCCTGCTTGCGGCGTATATCGCCCGCGATGGCTTCACCGGCGCATCCCGAGTCGTGGAAGGCGCGCAGGGGATGCTTGTGGGAATGTCGCGCGACGCAGATCCGAACAAGCTTGTGGACAGGCTGGGCCAGCGCTGGGCGCTGTTGGAGACATCCTTCAAGTTCCACGCCTCCTGCCGTCACACTCATCCCGCCGCCGACGCGCTGCTGGAGATCGCGAAACAAGTTGATGCGGAGCAGATCGTCAAGGTCCGAGCCCGCGTGCACCAGGCCGCCATCGACGTTCTGGGCCCGGCCGAAGCGGCGCGGAACGTACATCAATCGAAATTTTCGATGGGCTTCGTTTTGTCTCTCATTGCCGTCCGCAAGCGCGCCAGCATTATCGATTTCACCGAAGCGGCATTAGCCGACCCTCAACTTCGCGCCTTCCAGAAGAAAGTTGAAATGGTGTACGACCCGGAAATCGATGCGGCCTATCCCGCGCGATGGATCGGACTTGTGGAGGTGGAGACGCGCGATGGTCAACGGCTCACCTCTCGCGTCGAGGTGCCGAAGGGAGATCCCGGGAATACGCTGAGCCGCGCGGAGCTGGAGGACAAAGCGCGTCGGCTGGCGGCTTACCATCAGGGCGCTTCCGGCGAGGAGATCGAGCAAATCATCCGCCGCGTCTGGATGCTCCCACAACAGGCAAACTTGTCCAGGTTGCTCTCGGGCCAGTAGGCCGAACACACAAAATCTTCTTGCGCACGTACAGGTGATAATGTCTCTTGAGAGGACTGGGAATATGCTTCGTAGTTGAGCGCGCGGTGGAGCGGCCCGACTCTGGAGCGAGTGCCCCCAGCGGCCGACCCCGACATTTTGCGCGAATAGTCAGCGAGGAGAGCTGAGTGGCAATTAGCGAGCAACTGCTGGAAGACACAATCTTTAAGCTCATGAAGAAAGCGTCGATCGAGCTCCCTGTCGACGTAAAGAATGCCCTCAAGTCGGGCTATGCCCGCGAGGAGAGCCCTGTCGCGAAGGGGCAACTTGGGGCGATTCTCGACAACTGCCGGATTGCCGTCGAAAAGCAAGTCGGATTGTGCCAAGACACCGGCATGCCGATGTTCTATGCCGATCTCGGCCTGAACTGCCGGCTTGAGGGAGACCTGATGCAGGCGGCCGAAAAAGCCCTGATCAGAGCTACGGCGGAAGTCCCACTCCGGCCGAATGTAATCAATCCTTTGACGAATCAGAACTCAGGCACGAATACGGGCTGGGGCATCCCATATATTCACTGGGAAATGATCAGCGGGTCGGACTACCTGGATCTTACGGCGGTTCCCAAAGGCTTTGGGTCGGAAACGCGGGCCTCTCAGTGTTGGGTTCTGAGCAGCGAAGACGTTGGCCGGGCAGCCGTTAAAGCCGTACTGGACATCGCCGAGGATTCCATGGGCGAACCCTGTCCCCCTGTGATCATCGGAATTTGCATCGGTGGATTCGCCGACTCTTCCTTGGTTTTAGCCAAGAAGGCCTTGTTTCGCACTCCGATTGGTAAGCACAATGCCGATCCCACAGTCGCCGCCCTGGAGACCGAGATCTTCGAGGCGGTGAATGCGATGGGATTAGGCCCGATGGGTTTGGGGGGCAAGACTTACGCGTTAGGAGTCCATGCTGAAATGAGCGGCTCCCACACCGCGGTTGTGCCGGTCTCAGTGGTGTTCCAGTGCTGGGCTTGCCGGTACTCCAAGGCGCGCATTCATAGCGACGGGCGGGTTGAGTACATAACCCATCCGGAAGAGGACCGCGTGCGATGACGAATGAATATCACTTGCAACTGCCCGTCAGCGAGGAGCAGGTACGCCGGCTCAACTTGGGCGATATCGTTTACCTCTCCGGCCTGGTTCACACGATGCGAGACATGGGGTATCGGCGGGCAGTTGAAATGCTGCACCATGGCGAAAAACTGCCTTTCGACCTGAATAACGGCGCCATCTGGCACTGCGGGCCGATTACCCGCATGAACACAGAAGGAAAATGGCAAGTGCTCTCCGCCGGCCCCACCACGAGCTCGCGCTTCAATGAACTCGGCCCTGAACTGATGAGGGCTTTCCGGATTCGTTGCACGATTGGCAAGGGGTCTATGAGCGAAAAAGCCCGCGAAACGATCCGGGACGTAGGCGGCTTTTTCCTGAATGCCACTGGAGGCTGCGGCGCGCTATATGCCGGCCAAGTGGAAGAAGTCGCGAACGTCTTCTGGATGGATTTGGGCATGCCGGAGGCGATTTGGGTGGTACGGGTCAATAAGCTGGGTCCGTTGATTGTCGGCATCGACAGCAACGGGGATAGTCTTGTCGATGGGATCACGCAAGCAATGCAGGCCAAGCTCGCTTCCATTTACGAGAAGAGCGGAATTTCCGCTAATCGTGATCTGGCTTATCTTCCCAAACGGGTGGCGGCAAAAGGCTCGCGGAGGAACGACTAGGAGAACTACATGGCTAATCCAATGAGAACCCTGTTGTGGGTGCCCGGCAATATTCCAGAGAAAATTGCCGAAGCCTTGGAGTGCAAGGCCGATTGTGTTGTCTTGGACTTGGAAGACACGGTTCCGGTTGCGCAGAAATCCGCGGCTCGGGAGATGGCGGTTCGAACCATCTGCGACGCAAGACCGAAGGATAAATTAATCGGGGTTCGTGTCAACTCCTGGCAATCGCCGTTCGGAGTCGACGATCTGCGCGCCGTAGTGAGAGCCCGGCCGGACATTGTCCGTCTCCCCAAGTGCAGCACCCTCGAAGAAATGCAAGAAGTGGACAAACTGATTGGGACGATAGAAAAGGAGGCCGGTATTCCGCAAGGCACTACCAAGGTCATAGTGTCACTTGAGTCTGCTTTGGGAATTATCAACGCCTTTCCGATCGCCAAGGCCGCGCAACGGGTCATGGGGCTGGCAATCGGCGTCGAGGACTACACGACAGACATGAAGACCGTTCGTAGCACCAGAGGGCTTGAACTCGAGTTGCTGTATGCGCGCTCTCATCTCGTAACCGCGGCCAGAGCAGCGGGGATCAAGGCTATAGATGGCGCGTTCCTCGACATTTCCGATGAGGAAGGGTTGATTGCGGAGACCCAGCTAATCAAGCAGTTGGGCTTCGACGGTAAGAGCATAACTCATCCCAACCAAGTGGCGATTGTACACAAAGTTTTTGCGCCGTCGGATGAGGAAGTGGCGTTCGCTAAGAAGGTGGTGAAAGCGTTTAGACAGGCCGAAAAAGACGGCTCATTTTATGTTTTTGTAGACAGCAAGCTGGTGGACCCGCCAGTATTTGCCAAGGCGCAGCGCATTCTGGAATTAAGCCAAAGCTAGGCAGCCATAATCATGGCCAGCATACGAATGGACAAATGGCTCTGGGCCGCCAGATTCTTCAAGACGCGCGCACTGGCTGCACGAGCCTGTGAACTCGGCAGGATACAAGCCAACGGGCAGCAGGCCAAGGCTGCGCGCGAGGTCCGGGTGGGCGACCTGTTGAGGGTGACGAACGATGGCGGCGACTTTCAGGTTGAGGTCCTGCTGCTCAGTGAGATGCGCGGCCCGGCCTCGGTTGCGCAAACGCTGTACCGCGAGACAGAGGCGAGCCGTGCATTACGCCAGAAGTTAGCAGACGAGCGAAAAGCGATGCAGCATTTCGGAGCGGCGCCGGAGGGCAGACCATCGAAACGCGACCGGCGCAAAATCATCCAGTTCCGGGGCAGAGCGTGACCGCCGGCAAGGGATGCAGCACCGTCAAAAATGCGCGGGGCCGCCACCAGAACGCTGCTTTGTTTTATACTGCCCACACTACAGTTGTTGCCGGGCCCGATCTTCAAAGGCCGGCAAACTGGCGGTCCTAAATTGCCTCCAACGGAAACAAAGAACAACAGCACGCTCCTTACCGCGGCGATTGTGATTGTTGTGGGCGTTATTGCCACAACGCTGGCGCAACCCCAGGTGCTCGCGCGGATCCCCCTGCAAAACCTTCTCAAGAACGAATTGCACGTGGATCGATCGGCCAACGCCGCTTTCTTCTTCTGGGCGGGCCTGGCGTGGTATTTCAAACCCTTCGCAGGCATCTTCACCGACGCGTTCCCGATCTTTGGCAGCCGCCGCAAGAGCTACATCCTGATCAGCACAACGCTGGCAGTCCTCTCCTGGATTGGGCTCTGCGTCACCCCGCACGAGTACCACAAGCTGCTCTGGATGTGCATCCTTATCAATGCCTTCATGGTCGTGGCGAGTACCGTCATCGGCGGCTACATGGTCGAGATTGCGCAGGCGAAATCGGCCTCGGGCACGGCTCACGGCGGTCCGCCAGTTCGTGCAGCAGGCTTGTAGCATCATCAACGGTCCAAGCGCGGGTTATCTCGCCAGCATCGCCTTCACATGGACGGCGTTGGCCTGTGGCGGCGTAATGTTCCTGCTTGTGCCGGTTACGATCTTGTTCCTGCACGAACAGCGCAAGCGAATCGATTCGCGCCAACTTCTCGAAAATGCCGGCAAGCAACTGGTCAACATCGGCACCGCTAAGACGATGTGGGCAGCGGTAGGACTCATGGCGCTGTTCTACATCGCACCCGGCTTTTCGACGGCGATTTTCTATAAGCAGCAGAACGAACTCCACATGAGCACGCAGGTACAGGGTTTCCTGCAGCTCATTGCCGGCGTTTGCGGGGTCGCGGCGGCGATTGCATATGGAACCGCCTGCCGGCGCTTCAACCTGCGTACTCTGCTTCTGTGGTGCATGGCCCTGGGCGCGGTAGCCAACTTTAGTTATCTGTTTTATTCGTCGCTGGGCCGGGCCCAGGCAATCGAAGGAATCAACGGCTTCGGCTACACGCTCGCCGAACTGGCGCTTATGGATCTTGCGGTTCGCGCCACCCCCGCTGGCAGCGAAGGTCTCGGCTTCTCGCTAATGATGAGCGTCCGCAATCTCGCCCTGTTCGGCACTGACTGGTTCGGGGCGAAGATGCTGGAGCAATACCATCTCTCCTTCGACTCGCTGGTGATCGCCAACGCGGTGACCACTCTCATTACTGTCCCGCTCGTGTTCTTGCTTCCCAGGGTGCTGGTGAGCAAAAAGGACGCGGAGTTGTATGGAGAAGCTCCCGCCCCGAAAACGGCGATGCAGGAATAAAGCGTGCGGGGGCCAGCCGGTGCAAGTCCGGGCGCGATTCCCTCGCGCCGGAGACGCCGTGATCAATATATCTCTGAGTATTCTCCACCTGCGGCGGGTAGCGAATCGCTTTACGGCGCCGATCGCAATCAAGGTCAATCCCACATTTTCTTAGAGGCTGTTTCATAAATGGTTATTTTGAAGGGGCGCGGCTTCGCGGGGTCCCCGGCAAGCTTGTGTTTGGCTTGATGGGGTGCCTTGAGCCGCCGTTCAAAGCCAATGGCTTTAGCCCCTGAGGAGATTGTCGTTTCCTTTAGCATCGAGTTTATGAAACAAACTCTATGAAGGTTGACGCCAGTAGCCGTATTATCAGGTCAACGCAAGTATCCTTGGGGTTTTAAGGAGCAAGACAACTCCGCGGAAACCTCATCCTAATTGGGGCCGCGGATGCTGGAAGAGTCGTCGTGCCTTGCGGCTGTATTTCGCGAGCGTCGCGGGACGTCAGTGTTTGTCCGCGTGCTGGAAGCTGTCTGCCGATGAATGGAAGAACAGAGAAGCAGGTTGGAAACGGACGCATTGATCCTCTTGTTTGGCGCATCGCCGGGGTCGCGCTGTTTGGCCCGTTGATGATCAGCCTCGACTCGACGATCGTGAATGTCTCGCTCGCCAAGCTAGGCCAGGAGTTGCACGCTTCGTTGGCCGTGATCCAGTGGGTCACCAGCGGCTACCTGCTGGCCCTGGCCCTCATGCTTCCCTTGAGCGGCTGGCTGGTAGACCGGATCGGCGCCAAGCGCGTTTATCTTGGCTGCTTCACGGCCTTCACTGCCGCCTCGATGTTCTGCGGATGCCGCGACTTCGGCCGCGGGCGCTCATCGGATTTCGCGTGCTGCAGGGAATGGCCGGCGGCCTGCTGGCTCCCATGGCGCAGATGATGACCGCCCGCGCGGCCGGCCGCCATGTGGCCCGGGTCATGGGCTTCATGGTCATGCCGGTCATGCTTGGCCCCATCTTCGGGCCGGTTTTGGCCGGGTTCATTCTTCAGCACGCATCGTGGCGCTGGATCTTCTTTATCAACCTGCCGATCGGCATCTTCGCCACGCTGCGCGCAGTGTGGGTCTTGCCCAACGACGCCGCAGAAACCGAATCCGCGCGCGTTCGATCTGGTTGGGTTTCTCCTGCTGTCGCCCGGCCTCGTGTTCCTGCTGCATAGTCTGGAGCAGCTCAGTTCCAATTCTGCGGGAAAGCATCTCAGCCAATTGGAGCTTCTGGCCGCGATCGGACTGGTGGCGGCCTTCCTTGTGCAGGAGCGCGGCGCGGCCGAGCGGCGCTCATCGATCTGCACCTGTTTCGGAGACCAAGTTTTTCAGCAGCCGCTCTGACCCAGTTCCTCAGCAACGCGGTTATTTTCGGCGGGCAAATGCTGCTGCCCCTCTACCTGCTGATGGCGAGGAACGTATCACCAACCAGGGCGGGGGTGCTGCTGGCGCCGGCCGGGCTGGGAATGCTTTGCTCCTACCCGATGATGGGTCCGCTAACGGAGCGCTTCGGTTCGCGCCGGGTCTCTTCTTCCGGGGCGCTGATTGCACTTCTTGGCACGCTTCCCTTCGCCCTGTGCTCCGTTCCAGGTTTGTCGACGTGGGCCATGTGTCTTGCGCTCTTTGTGCGAGGAGTGGGGCTCGGCTCCATCACCCTTCCCTCGATTGCGGCGGCCTATGCCGCCATCCCGAAGGAAACCATTCCAGTTGCCACCACGGCAATTAACATCGTGCAGCGCTTCGGCGGGCCTGTCGCCACCACCGCACTGGCGATCTTTCTGCATTCCAGAATGCGGGGAGATTCTCAGAATCTCTTGCTGCCGTTTGCGGGGACACAGCTCGATGCAAGCGCCTTCGGCGCTGCCTTCTGGCTGTTGTGTGCCGTACATGCCTTCTGTGTCATCGCGGCGCTGCGACTGCCATCACGTCCGGAAGAAGGCGCCGATGAAGCCTGGCAGGAAAGGGAGCAAGCGGTAGCAGCGCTCGCAGAGTAACTATTCTCGATATTCGTTTCTCTAGTTACAAGATTGAATCTGAATCACGCGGAAGCTGCTCCACGGCAAGGCGGACAGGCTTGGGAGCTTGGTCATACCGACCGAAGCCCAGGTGGTGTTGCTGGTATTCATGTCACTTACAGCATATAAGGCCAGCGCGCCGCCGGTGTCTACCACGTAGCCGCCGTAGGTCTGCAATGCCGTAGCGATTGTCTTTTCCCATGCAGGCCAGGATTGCGCGGAGACATTGAATGCGGGATCTAGCTGTATCAGCGCGTCTTCGGGGATGGCATTGGCGTTGCTGCTGGCGCCGTCGGTGTGGGTGGCCGGGCAAGCGATATAACCGGACTTAGTCGCTGGAGTGGTAATGGCGAGAGCGTGGTTGATGACCCCATTCGAAATTTCTTCAGGACGAATCGAACCGCCCAACATAGCTGTTCCAGCGGCTACCGCGCCATTACAGTGCTGTCCCTGGGCACAATTGGCTCCCGAGGCGGTGATGTCCGTAACGGTACGTTCTCCTGCTGACCAGGTATTTTTGCTGGCGTTGTAGGTGGCTTTCCACATGTCCAGTTCCTGGTTGCCGTTGATGACTGCCAGATGGTGTTGCCTGCGAGACCGTGAATGAAGTGGAACCGCTGCTCGGCAGATAAACTCCATCCGTGCTGCCGCTGTAGCTGGCCGTTACCTGGTGCACGCCGACCGTGAGGCCGCTCACTTGCACGCCGGCATAGCCATAACGAGTTAGTGACGCCGCCGGCTGGGCTACACCATCGACCGTGAAGATTACTGAACCGGAGGTAGGCGCACCCCCGGTCGCAGCCACATAAACATCAATTCCGACCGGTTGCCCGTACGTCGGATGGTTCGGCACCGTGGCTTCGAATCCCACTGTCGTTGTTCCCCACCCAGCGCCGTTCAGATTCACTTGTTGGGTTGAGTTGGGCTGGTTCAGGGCGTTGTCCGTCAAGGTAAGCGTGCCGCTCACATCGCCTCCGGTGACGGGAGAAAATACCACGCCAACCGCGCAGGAGCTTCCTGCCGCCAAGGGGACCGAAGTTGAGCAGGTGGTGGTGCCGGCATCGGTCGCAAAATTTGTGCTCGGGGTAATGCCAGATAAGTTCAGAGGCGCATTGCCGAGGTTGGCGAGCACGAACACCTGCGCCGGGGTGTCTGCACTGTTTTGGGTTTGCACAAAGCTCAACGCAGGCGTGGTTACTGATACAGCGCGAATGCGGCCATTGTCTGAGTCGGCGACATACAAGTTGCCGAGGGAATCCACCGCAAGCCCGTTTATGCCGGCGAATTCAGCGGCGGTTGCGGGCCCGTTGTCACCGCTGTAGCCGAACGTTCCATTCCCGGCCACCGTCGTAATCACGCCTGTCGCCGCGCTCACCTTGCGGATGGCAGCGTAGTCGTATTGGGCAATGTACAAATCGCCGCCGGCATCAACGGCAACCGCGGTCGGAACCTGTAATGAGACGCTGGTAGCCGCGCAGCCGTCGCCCGCAGAGTCACTCTGCCCCGCGCAGCCATTGCCGCCGCCCGCCACCGTCGTGATGATGCCTGTAGCCGCACTCACCTCACGAATACGGCTGTTCGCTTTGTCTGCAATGTAAAGATTACCGGCCGAATCCACTGCGATTGCGGAGGGCTCATATAACTTTGCGCTGGTTGCCGGCCCGTTGTCGCCGCTGTATCCTGCGACTCCAGTGCCCGCCACCGTCGTGATGATGCCTGTGGCCGCGCTCACCTTGCGAATGCGATTGTTGTTCACATCGGCTATGTACAGGTTGCCGGCCCAGTCTACAGCGACGCCGCTGACTGAAATCACCGCATTGGTTGCCGGCCCGTTGTCGCCGAGGACGTTACCGTAAACTCCGCCCGCGACCGTCGTGATCACACCTGTGGCCGTGCTCACCATGCGAACCCGCCGGTTTGCCCCGTCGGCAATGTACAAGTTGCCGGCCCCATCGAGCGCTATCGCGCTTGGCAAGTTCAATGCGGCACTGGTCGCCGCGACATTATCGCCGCTGTAGCCTTGGCCCCCATTCCCTGCCATCGTCGTGATGATGCCGGTACTGACGCTGACTTTGCGGATGCGCTGATTAAGCTCGTCGGCAATGTAGAGATTGCCAGCCGAATCCACGGCAATGCCCATGGGATAGCCCAGTTTGGCGCTGGTCGCCGGGCCGTTGTCGCCACCGAAGCTTACAGAACTCGAGTCACCCGCCACGGTCGTGATTATGCCCGGCATTAGTGCCACTTGCGGTCCCTGACCAATGCCTTCCAGTCCGAACTGGAATATTCCCGCGTCCGTCTGTACGATCAGCGGCACCTGCCGCAAGCCTGGGTAGGCCGGCTGAAATGTCACCGGCACGGTGCAGGTGCTCCCGGCGGAATTGGTCGTCACGCCATCAACCGCGCATCCCGTAATGGTCCCAACCGTAAACTCCTGCACCCCTCCCTGCGATTGCGGCACGCTGATGCTGGAAATGGTGAGAGAGCTGTCGATGGCAAGCAGAACGTTTTGCGAGGCCGACGCCGAACCAACCGCAGCCCCCGGGAAACTCACCACGATCGTCGTCTCCGGCGCCAGTGAGACGGCGGGTGTTTGCGCGTGCGCGGAGCGTACCCCAAGGGTGAGAACAGCCGCTGCAACCAACAACACGATCACACCCCCGCACAAGCGGCGGGAACAGGAAGCCATCTTGCAAGAATCCCCTTAGCGGAATGAACTGTTGTTTGCGCGGGCTCGCGGAGCAGCATCAGCCACACTTGGCGTGCCCCCGCGAGCGGGCTCGCCGAGGACACCAAAAGCCCTAGTGACTCTAGATGCAAGTTCCTGAATGGGAGTTGCTGAAGTGATTACCCCCTCCCGGCCGGAAATCGCGAAGGCTCCGTTCGCCAACTCCAACTGAGGTCTTGAGGTCAGGCCGAAGGGCTGACGTGAATAATTGAGGGGTGCCGTGAATTGTCGGCATTCGGAGACAAGGCAAAGCACCGGCCGAACTGGAGGGGCGTCGATCGAACGTTAGGTCGGTTGGTCTTTCGGCGTGTTTTTCAGCAGTCTGCTAGGCGAACGACACGCGCACCGAGCCCAACCCCGAAACGCGCACCTCGAATGCATCGCCGGATTTCGCTGGAACCATAGGCCCTAGCGCGCCGGAAAGGATTGTGTCGCCGGCTTTGAGTGGACGTCCGACGCGACTCATCGTCGCCGCCAACCAGAGAGCCGCCGCCAGGGGATTGCCCATGCAGGCTTCGCCGGCGCCAATCGAGACCTGCTCCCCGCCGCGTTCCATCAGCATTCCACAATGCACCAAGTCGATATCGCGCAGCAGTTTTGGCTGCGTGCCCAGCACGTACATCGCGGCTGAAGCGTTGTCGGCAATCGTATCCACCAGTCGAATGTCCCAGTTCTGAACCCGTGAATCGACAATCTCGATCGCCACGACCGCGAAATCGACTGCCCGCAGCAGGTCCGCAATCGTCGGCGTTGCGAAATCCAAGTCGCGTCCCAGCACGAAGGCGATTTCGCCTTCCACCTTCGGTTGGATCAGCCGCGTCATCGAGACTGTTTCGCCGTCGGCCCGGGCCATGTCGGCAAACAACATTCCGTAGTCGGGCTGATCGACGCCCAACTGCTTTTGCACCGCCACCGAAGTGAGCCCAATTTTGCGACCCACCAGGCGAGCGCCTTCCGCCAACCGCCTGTTTGTGTTGATGTCTTGCACCCGATAGGCAAAATCCGGCCCGGCGCCGCTGAACAACTCACGCACGGGAGCACACGTCCGCAGGCTTTGCTGCGCCATCCACAAGAGGTTTGCTGCTTTTTCCACGATTTCGACTGCTGGTTCCGCCACTGGCACGGTCATATCTCCTATGTTTGCCACAGACTCTGCGAGTTTTGCCTTCACCGGCTCTTCAATAATTGCGATGCCCGATCATAGTCACCGGAATTAGATCAGTTGTCTTTTTCCGCAGCTTGCTAGGCCGCGACCCAGAAATACCTCACATCACTAAACACGCCTCGTGAGTGTCATCCTGAGCGACCGGGGTCCCCGGCGACGGCCGGTTTTGCCGTTGCTGGGGTGGAGCAGCGAAGGATCTGCTTTCACTCGCATTTCAAAACAAAAGCAGATTCTTCGCTCCCTTCGGTCGCTCAGAATGACACCTCGAAACACTCATTACGCGAACTTCCGGGACACTGTTCTAGGCCGTGACCGCTTTCGCCTGCTTACGATTCTGAAAGAACTTAAAGTCTCCCCGCTCCACCAGCAGCGACGTCAGCACTCCAAGCACGATAGCCCAGAACGGAGCGCCGATATTGAGGATGGACAGGTTTGTAACGGTGATGAAAAAGGCCACGACAGCCCCAGACTTGAATTGTCCGGTAAACGCCCCCCTGAATGCGCTGCCGAATACGTCGAACATGGCCAACCCGGTAAGTACGGCGGCGAACTCAGCGGGAACAAATTTCACCGCGTCAACCGCGACCTTGGACAACAGCGCGAAGCAGAACCAGAATACCCCTTCAAAGAAGGCGGAAATAAAGCGCAGCTCCTTGCGTTCGCCCGACGCCGGACCGGAACAAATAGCCGTGCTGGGACCGGCGGTAACCGCCGGATGGGCGCCGAGAAATCCGTTGAAAAAGGCGCCGATGCTGGGGATCAGATACATGGCGTTGATCGGCGGCTCGTAGCCTTCCGCCATAAGCACGCCGACCGCCTGGATGTTCTGTACGCCAATCACCAGGAAGAACAGCGGCACGCTGATGTTGAGGATGGCCGACCAACTGAACGAGGGCAACGCAAGCCGCGGCTGCGCAAACTGCCAGCTCATCGTGACGGGCTTAATCAAACCGAAGTAATACAGCAGCGCCGCTCCCACAATCATGGCAACAATGATCGGCGGAAATTTCTGACTGAACTTCCGGAACCCCATGACGACGAGAAAGATCACCAGCATGATCCCGTAAATCGAAGGCTTTTTGATGGATGCGCTGAACATGCTGACCCCAAAACTGAGCAGCACGCCGCCCACCATGCCAAGCATCACGGGGACAGGAATATGATCGACAACTTTCTTGATAGCTCCCGTGAGCGTAAGAATCAAAGTCACCAAGCCAACCACCATGTACGCGCCCACCGCTTCGCTGAACGAAAACCGCGCCAGCAGTTTGCCCAGCAGAATTGCTCCCGGGATGCTGTAAGCGATGACCAACGGTATGCGGTAGCGCAAAGCCACGAACATGGTCGCCAAACCGCCGAAGCCGTATATGGCAAGCAGCCACGACACGGCTTGCGCGTCGGTCAAGCCGCCCTGCTTGGCCGCATTCATCACAATCACGCCCGGGCCCAATGTGCTAAACAACGTAGCCACAAGGCCGGTGCCAACCGCGGCTGCGTTGATATTGGTGCACAGAATCTTGAAACTTTCCTTGAGGTCGTACCCTTTTTCCAGAATCACTTCGTTCGCCTCCTCAATGGGATTTACCGCTCTCCCTGCAGGAGTGCGGCACGCTGTCGCACTATGAAACTTGAAGCATCTGCCGCGGAAAGCGAGTAAGAATCTCGTTTTCCTCATGGCCGACGTGAATACAATCCGTAATCCGCGGACCGCCGCCATGCTTGCGGTAAATGGTCGGCAGCAGCAGGTCCACTACCATCCCGGCCTCAATCCTCTCGCTCCGGCCCTTGCCGATAATGGGATAAAACTCCGATTGCCTGATGCCTACGCCGTAGCCTGTCACATCGAGATACTGTTCTTCCAGGCCCGCCTCGATCACCATGGCCCGGGCCGCGGCGTCCACCTCGTTGGAGCTGGCGCCGGGTCTCAAAGCCTGGATCGCGGCGCATTGCGCCCTGAGCAGCAGCTCATGCACTTGGTGGTAGGCCGGCGCAACCTCGCCGACCGCGGCAGTTCGGCACATCTTTGCGCAATAGCCCTGGCAAGTCGCGCCCAAGTGGATAACGACGATCTCGCCCGCCTCTATTTTTTTGCCGGTGGCGCAAGGATGCGTGAGCAGCGCGCGTTCGCCCGATACCACCTGGGGACGGAAGGGCGAACCGTCGGAGCCGGCCTTGAGCATCGCGTACTCGGCCTCTGCCAGCACTTCGACCTCTCTTACGCCCGGACGCACCGACTTCGCGGCTGCCTCCATGCCCGCGGCCACGATTTCGCCGGCCTGGCGCATGCATTGCAATTCGGTATCGTCC
This sequence comes from uncultured Acidobacteriota bacterium, assembly GCA_963842345.1. Taxonomy (GTDB): domain Bacteria; phylum Acidobacteriota; class Terriglobia; order Terriglobales; family Acidobacteriaceae; genus CAWBRT01. The sequence continues at coordinate 25,567 of CAWJGD010000002.1, read as the reverse complement.
TTGATCGCCCGGATGCGATAGAACAAATCGCTGGCGCCGGAGAAGTTCTCCTCGGAGAACTCCTTCCGCAAACCGTCGTATACGCCGAACGCCACAAAGTAGCGCTCGAATCCAATACGAGGAGACGCGTAGCCGAATGCCTTGATTCGCTCGATGCATTTCTCGACCAGCGATTCTCGCGGAAACTCGTAACCGTACGTGGCGAGTCCCGTTTCGCGCCGCACGTATCCGGCGTCGAGCCACAATGTCACGCTGCAGGCTTCGCCTTCGCGCGGTATCAGAATCGCCTGGCACTCGATCTGGGTCAGTCCGGTGAAGTAGATCAGGTTTTCACGATTGTTGACGAATAGAATGTCCAGCCCAAGTTCAGACATCATCGCCTGTGCTTTTGCAATGCGCTTCTGTGCAAGAGCCGACATAAAGCTTTCTCTGGTCTCCAAGGCCATGATGGCCGCAACCGCAATCAGTGGTGATGCGCGTGCCAGTGCGCTTGCTTGCCGCGCAGTTTTTCCCGCAGAATCTCGACAACCGCATTCGCCAAGGCGAGCTTATCCACCCGGCCGGCGGTGCAAAACTTTCGCAGCGCCACGGCACTGGCCTCGACCTCGTCATGCGGCCCGGGCAGGCTGACATAGGTCGTCAACCCATACTGGCCAACGCCGATGCGCACGCCCTCCTTCAAATGGCGGCCGGTGCCCGCCTGGAACTTGACGATCCAGGGAGTGGCCGCCTCGGGGTCGACTCTGGTCACCGCTTCGACGCTGAAATCCTTATCTTCCGCGCCCACGCCGCCCGTCGTAATCACCAAGCCAAATCCCCGTTCAGCCGCGTCCCGCAGCGCGTGAGCGATGGCGTGAACGTCGTCTTCCAGAATCCCGCCGAACTCGGCCTTGTAGCCCTGCGACTCGAGCAACGCCAACAGGTAGGGAGAATTAGTGTCTTCGATCATTCCCTTCTTAACTTCAAAGCCGGTTGCGTAAACCCGTGCGCGGCGCAAGACCGTGCGTTCGATCTCGTCGCTCATGGCCGCTGTGCGGGCGACGATCTCGCCGGATTGCAACGGCTCACAACTGATGAGTCCCATGATGCCCGCCGAATCGACGTAGGCATCATCTCTCACCTTCAGGCCCTCGATGCCGCGCAACTCATCCAGCAGACTGCCCTGCTTGCCGATGAGCTGCCGCATATCAACCGTCTTCGCCAGGATGTCGAGACAGATGTGATCGTCTCGCACGTCCACAACCAGCACTTGTTCGGCAGGCAACTGCAGAACCTTGGCGGTTCTGGCGGCCACGGTGGTCAGGTTCACCTCGTGGAGATCAAGGCCGTAGATCCGCAGTTCGGTCTTTTCCAGCAGATTCAGTTGCACGGCGGCACCACGCTGACGTCCAGCTTCATGTCAAGCAGCGGAGCGTCGACGATCTCGGAACCGATGTCCAGGATGTCGATGCCTCGGCCTTTCATGGCGGGAATGTCCCGCAAGCGCACGCCCTTGGCAAACGCCAATTTCACCTGCTGCCGCAGGCCTATGGCTTCAAGCGCCCTGCGGGCCGCTTCGAAATCGGCAAGACACGCCAGTATCGATCATCAGGATATCCGCGCCATGGGTGACGGCCGTGATCGCTTCCTGAGCGACGCTGGCGAACTCGCCCTTCAACTGAATTACCTTGAGTTTGTCGCCGACCGACGCCACGGCGCTGAGCGTGGCCTCAATTCCACCCAGCATGCGAACGAAGTTCTTGTCGAGATAGAGGAAAGGCTGGTCCGTAATCCGGAAGGCGGCCCCGCCACAAACGACCGCCTCCCTGACGATTGTCTTGATTTCCGCGGGCATTTTCTTCCATGCGCCGCAGACGATCTTCATCTCGTCCCCGGCAAGCTGGACGGCGCGGCGGGCCGCCGTCGCAATCCCGGAAGACTTCGCCAGCTTGCCGATCGCAAACTCTTCGGCCAGAGCAATCTGCCTCGCGGTACCGGCAATTCGACCGACGACCGAGCCGGCCTTCACCTCGGCGCCGTCGGCCAGCAGCAACTCAGCGCCGATTCCCGCCTCCGCCAAAGCGGCTTGCAGACGGACGATTCCGGCTACAACTCCGTCTCTTTCGGCGACGATGCCGGCGCTGAATTGCCGGCCATTGATCCCGGCAAAAATGATCTCCCGAATATCCTGCTGCACTCTGGCCGCGGTTTGCACAACATCCCCCTTCGATCTACTACCTTGCGGCGGCCAGTACGCACTGCTCCGCTTTGCCGATGACGCCGCGCTGCTTGAGCCACCTCGGCATCAGTTCCGCATCGACCCGGGCCGAAACCTCGGGGGCCTTGCGCACCAACAACTCAGCCAGACTCTCGCTCACGTTGATGCCGCCCATGGCGCCGTCGAAGATGATCACGTTGTCGGTCTTCGCGACTTTGTACGCGAAGTGCATCGCATCATCGAGTTGATTCGCCACCACCGCCCACTTCATGTAATCCAGGTTTTGCGGGTCGGAATTGAACAGGTCGGCCTGCTTCTGGCCCACCACCACGGTCGGCACGTGCTCGGAGAAGAATGCGCTGGGATATCCGCCCCACGCATAGTTGTGAACCACCATCCTGATCGCCGGGTTCACCGGAAGAATGCCTTCCACCAGCGGCTTGCCGTTCTTGCCGTAAAAAGCCTCCGTGTACCACGTGTACGGCGGCAACGGCTGATCCAGATCGAACAGGTCCTGGTTGGCGCCGATAAAGTTCGCGTAAATCACGCCGGCGGCAAAGACGTACGGCACCGGACACGGAAAATCCAGGCCCGCGATGCACTCGTCGATCTCGCCCAGCAGAGTCATGATCTTGCCGTAGTACTGCAACCCTTCCACCGTGATCTGGTCGTTCAAGGCGTAAAGATCGTTTTCCGCGCTGACCCCGACCACGCCGCTGGGAGACATGTTCAGGAAGGCCGTGAAGGCAAACTTGTTCTTCACGAACTCGGAGTCGAAGATGGATCGGGCGGTAAAGTTCGCGCCCCGCGGTCCCATGTTCCAGTGATAGGTGGAACGGGTTTCGATGCGGGCATAGGACATGCCGAACGGCTTGACGGCGCGGTCGACCTGCCGGTGGAAATGGACTTCGCGCACGTCGCTGTTGTGCACGTGTACGATCCAGTCGGCATCGTAGATCGCCTTGATGCCGTACAGCGTGCCGATCTCCGTCTGAATGGCAATGCCTTCGTCGATCGGGGCTACGCCTTTGGCCTTGCCCTTGTAATGCTCGTCGAGGCGGTAGCGTTTAATGTATTCCTCGGTCTCGCGGAAGCGCAGGCCGACGCCGGCGCGCAGGCGAATGTTCTGCGTGCCCGTACGGGCGGCAATCACGTCGCGGACCGCGCGCAATAGCTCGGCGTACGGCTCGCCGCCCAGCAGCGTGAAGCCGTGGTGGGAGGCGCACACATTCACCGATTGCCCGGGCTTGATCATCGACATATCGACCCGGCTTAACGCCTCTTCCGCCGCCTTGCGAACCGCTGGAATGCCGGTCTCGGAGGGATAAATCACCGCCGGCGTGTCGGTGAAAAGGTCCTTCACCAGCAGCGATGTCATCCCCGGATATTCCGCCAGGCGCTTCTTCACCAGTTCCGGTGCGATACCGTACTGGGAAGCCCTCGGCAGCATTGGCGTAATCGGGTTACGCTTGGACGTCCGTTCGCTTTTCATCAGGCATCACTCCTCTCCGGCGCCGGGCCCCCATTGAGTGCCGTCTTTGCGCTCGATGGGGTGGACTTAGCCGCCGCTACCTTCTTGAACAGTTCGATATCTTCTTCAAAATAGAAACCCCGGCTGCCATACTTGGCCTTGACTTCTTCCGGGATGGTCCACACGGTGGGCGTCAACCCATACCATTGCCAGCCAACCGGCCGCTGGGGAGTAATTCCTGCCGCCTGCAGTAGCCGCAGGGCGGGCTCAATGCATTCGACTTTGCAGCCGGTGCGAATGCCGGTCTGCTTGGAAAGCTCTTCCGGAGACGTGGCCCCTTTCAAAATGGCAGCGGCCACTTCTTCGGCTCGAGTAGCGGTGCAGTAGCAAATAAGTTGTTGTGGATTGAGGTTGGCCTTCAGGCAGAGCGCTTCGATCTTGTCGTAGGGAACATCGCCAACGGCGACCCCCACGGTGTAGGGGGCATCCAGCTTGTGCATGCTGATGGCATAAACCGGACAACGTTGATCGCAAGCGCCGCAACCCCGGCAATCCTCTTCTTTTACAACTGCTTTCCTGTCTACCAGGGTGATTGCCAGCGTGGGGCAAACGCTGCTGCATACCACGCAGCCATTGCATGCGTCCTGGTCGACAAGAGGGTTCAAGGAGATCAATTTCATTTTCGTCCACCTCTCCTAATCGGCTGCTGAAAAACAGGTTTCGTACGCGATAAGCCCGCGAGGCGGCACCTCGCTGGTTGCCTCAGCGCGCCTTTCAGCAGCCTGCTAAACAAACTCGTGGCACTGTTCCTTTGACAGACGGGTCGTGACCCATGGCGGGGAGCCCTGAACATCTTTATTACTACGGGTCTGGAATGGCTTTTCGTGATCGTAATCACGTATAGATGTGACAACTGACGCAAGTTGCGGCGGGTGTCAGCGCGTCGAAACGCCAAGGAAAGGAGTTAGATTACAAGGGGTAACGCGAACACCCGGACGAGATCACTGCCGCCCGGGGAAGGCGCGAACGGCGGCCTGCCAGGCTGCATTCCAGAGTCACTGCCTGGCTCTCACGGTCTTCCGCGTATCTCATGTTCGGGTGCGCCTCACACCGCAAGTCGTTTGGCGGCTCTGTTTTCCCGGGCGCGGTCCAGCACTTCGCGCACTCGCGCCAGGAGCACGTCGGGGGAGAATGGCTTCTGCAGGAACGACCTGTCGCCCTCCATGGCGCCCTGGTGGATCAGGGCGCTGTCGGTATATCCGGACATGAAAAGGACCGTGAGGTCGGGATACTTAGCCGAGAGTTTAGCCGCAAGTTCCTGCCCACCGAGCACCGGCATCACCACGTCGGTGAGCAGAAGGTCGATGGCCCCAGCGCATTCGTCGGCAACTTTCAGCGCCTGCTGTCCATCGGGCGCGATCAGAACCTTGTAGCCGCTATCGCGCAAGAACTGCGTGATAAGATTTCGCAGCAATTCCGAATCTTCCACCACAAGTACCGTTTCCGTACCGCACAGCGTAGGCTTGGAACCTAAGGCTACATGGTCTTCGGTGGCCGCTTCCGCTGTGGCCGGAAAATAGATCTTGAACGTCGTGCCGTTTCCAGGCTCGCTGTAAACCCATATGTGGCCCTTTACCTGTGAAACGATCCCGTAAACGGTGGAAAGCCCGAGTCCGGTTCCCTTGCCGGGTTCCTTGGTGGTAAAGAACGGCTCGAAAATCAGCTTCTGCGTTTTTTCGTCCATGCCCTCGCCCGTATCGCTGACCGCCAGCAAGACGTACTGGCCCGGGGAGACACCGTGATGCGTGGCGTCCCGTTCGTCGAAGGAAACGTCCGCCGTTTCGATCGTCAACTTGCCGCCATTCGGCATGGCGTCGCGCGAATTCACCACCAGGTTCATGATGACCTGTTCGATCTGAACCGGGTCCAGTTTGACGCGCCTGAGATCCTGCCCGCGCACAATGCGCAAGTCGATGTCTTCGCCAATGAGGCGAGGAAGCATCTCGTCCATGTTCTTGAGAACCGAGTTCAAGTCCAGCACCTCGGGTTGCAGCACCTGCTTTCTGCTGAATGCGAGTAATTGCCGGGTCAACGCTCCGGCGCGCCCGGCAGCCGTCATGATTTCCTGCGCCGACGAATGCGCCGGCTGATCGGGCGTGGTGTTCGCGTGAATCAGGTAGCCGTAGCCGACAATGACGCTCAGCAGATTGTTAAAGTCGTGGGCCACGCCTCCCGCAAGCCTGCCGACCGCTTCCATCTTCTGCGACTGGCGCAGTTGCTCTTCGAGCCGTTTTCTCTCGGTGATGTCGCGCGCGATCATCGAGAGCCCGGGACGGGTGCCCTTCTCGCCCTTGAGGAGCGATATGCTGAGCCCTACGTCGATGTGTCTGCCGTCCTTCCGGACCCGCACCGTCTCGCCCCTCCAGCTCGCGCCCTTTTTCACCTGTTCAACCTGCTGCGACAATTCTTCGCGAAGCTTCGGCGGCAACAAAATGGATGCGTTCAGGCCAATGATCTCCGAGGCAGCGTACCCGAACATCTTCTCCGCCCCGGAATTCCACGTGGTGATCACGCCGTCCAGGTTCTGACTGATGATTGCGTCCTCGGAAGAATCGACGATCGCCGCCAGTTGACGAAGCCCTTGCTCGGCTTGCACGCGTTGGCTGATGTCGCGCAGCCTGACCGTGAGGATCATCTCCGAGCCGGCCTTGAACTTTGCAATCGAAGCCTCGGCTGGAAACTCACCTCCATCCTTGCGCAACCCATAGATCATCGAGCGTTCGCCCATGGCTCGCAAGCTGTCGACGGACGAAAAAAATGCCTTCATATGCGCCGCATGCATCGCCCGATAGCGCTCCGGCAGCAGCAGGTGAATCGGTTTGCCGATTACTTCCTCCGCGCGGTGGCCGAAGATCTTCTCCGCCCCAGGGTTGAACAAGGTGATTGCGTGCGACTCGTCGACGGTCACAATCGCATCCTCGGAAATCTGCACTACACCGCTGAATTTGGTGTTCGATTTTCGCAGCTCCGCGGTCGAAGCCTGCGCCGCCGATGCAATGACCCAGATGAGAACAGAGGTGAAAGCAAACGCAATGTCGAGCGCGACCGATGCAGTCACGCGACCCTGCGCGCCGCGGTATTCCAAAACAGCCACGACCGCAAAGCTGAGCAGCATGGCTGCCAGACCCGGACGCCAACCGGCAAACCAACTGCTGATCGCTATTGCCGCCAGAAAGGCAAAGAAGAGCGGCTTCTCGCCCGGCGCTCCCACTACCAACGTGAGCAGCAGTGCATTCACGCAACTGCCCACGGCCAAGCCGTAAGCGAGAATGGGCCGTTCCAGGACGGCTAGGAGGTCGAAGGGGAAGCTCCGCGATGGAGGCACTTTTTCTCCGGAAGTTGACAATAAATCATGAGCCATTACTCACGATTTTAAAGTATCTGCTCTGAAAATCAATCCCAAACAGCACTTAAAGGCCCTTAGTACTAAGATGCTTCGGCGATATGTGAGCGCCTCAATTTTTCTTATGCTGACTCTTGGCAGGAGCGGGCGCCTCCCAATGTAGCTGGCACGATAGTAACTAGTTTGAGACGCCAGATGGCACTTCCCCTTATTAAAGATAGCAATTTCCTGTGCTAAACTCTCGAGTAGCTCGTACTGAAGAGGAATCTCCGCGATGGGTTCTTGCCCCTCTAAAGTTGCGTTCAGCCTCACTACGGGCGCGTTGTTGATGGTGATAGGATTCAGCATCTCTCGCGCCGTGGGTCAGTTAGCGCCGGATCAATCCGCAACAGCCAGTGCCGCGGTAACAGCACAACCCGAGGCAGCTCATCGCGTTGCCGCCCGTTTACATGTGGGCGACACGCTGGACATGAAGGTCTTCGGTGTTCCCGAGATGAGCCAAGAGGTTTCCGTCAACGATGCCGGCGAACTGGACCTGCCGTGGATTGGCGCCGTGCATGTCGCGGGTGTGACGATCGAGCAAGCCCGCTCGGCAATCGAAAAGACTCTTCGCGAGAAGGGCTTCATCAACGAGCCACGTGTCACCTTGACACCGAAAGACGTGGCTGGCCAAACCGTATCAGTGATGGGCGAGGTCGCGAAGCCCGGCACGTACCAGCCGGTCAATTCGCGGCTCCTGATGGATCAGATCTCGGCGGCCGGCGGCATAACTCCCAAGGCCGGGAAGACCGTCCTGATTACCCATCGCGATGATTCAGGGCCCCCGGTCAGGGTTCAACTGGACATCGACTCGGCGACCCCTGCTTCCACCGTGACAATCGAGCCCGGAGATAGGGTTATCGTCCCGCGCGCTGGTGTGGTTTACGTGGTGGGAGACGTCAATCGGCCCGCCGGCATCATCATGGAAAATGGCAGGATGACGGTCCTGGAAGCTATCGCGATGGCGGGCGGCGTATCCTCGACCGCGTCGCTGAACGGGGCGAGAATCCTGCGCAGGACACAGCTGACCATTGAAGAGATCCACGTCCCGTTGAAGCCTATTCTGTCGGCGAAAGTTAAGGACACCGAGCTCCAAGCTAATGACGTCCTGTTCGTGCCGGGCAGTAAGAGCAAGGCACTTGGCAAGCGCGGTAGCGATATGATCATGGGCGTTGCGATGAGCGCAGCCCTCGTGTGGCGCTGAGAACCCTCGACCGCTGATTTATTTTGGGGCGCTATGGAAGTTCAGCATGCTGCCCCGATCCCGAGCGCAGCGAAAAGCTGGAACCGACATCGTTTCTGCGCTGCTGTTTGAGACGCCACCCCCGACTTAAGCCACCAACGACTTCAAGCAGAGTTACTCCCCATGAGTCTCTGTGCGTTTGCAGCACTGTGCTCATCAACGAGGCTGGCGGACTGGCACAGGCCGATGAGGCTGCGGAGCTGCCACAGGCCCAGCGGACTTCGATTTCAGGTGCAGTAATGGGTCTCCAAACAGAATGTATGTCTGCCGGGCGTCGGGATCTGTGATGTTCATCTTCCCTTGCTGAACAGCATCCCCTAAAGCTATCCCAGGATTAGCGAGCAGAGCTCGAATTAACTGCTGATCCATCTGCACCTGCGGCGGGGAATTATTCAGTCCGGAGGAGGCCCACACGGCAACCGCTCCGCCGTTCGGCGAAAGCAGCAGAGCCTCCGCCAGGCTTTCCGAATAAACATCGTGGAAGAAACCGTTGAGACAATCCATCAGCAGAAACAAAGATAGATTGCTGTTCGTCAGGGAAGCCGCAGCGTCACTATCGAACAGGTCTCCATTTGACCAGGTTTCCTCCGAGCCATGGCCGAGATAGTTGACCAGCAACTGGCCGCTATTAATGGCGGCCAAAATCTGCTGACTCGCTGTGCCGGGATCCATCGTGCTGGCCAAAACCTCTGTCACCTGCATAGATTGGGGCAGTAACGCCGCCACCGACAGGGTGTCGTTTGTGAAGCTCTCAGTGTCGTCCTGGTCCGCAACCAGCAGAGCCTGATTCATCCAGGTCCCGGAGGCAGTGTTATTTTCGTAGCCGACAATTTTGCCAACCACCAGCGCGGCGTCACTGGTTGTGCGCACCGGCAGGCGACCGGTGGGGATCTGTGCAATGCCGTCGTTCGCGAACTCGGTGAACCAGTCGTCGCAAGAAGTCATGAGCTGGGAGGTGGCAATGATCTTCGTGGGGACGAAATCGAAGTACCCTAATCCCAGGTAGTTGTTGGGATCGACAGAGGCGTCACCCACCAGCAACACATACTGTGGTGGGGTTTGCCACTGCGTGGTGGAGTTCTGGAGGAAATCGCGTATGGCCTGCGGACTTCGTTCGCCAAAGTTAAACTCATCGAAGATATCGTCCGTCTGAACCACGGCGACGGACCAGCCCTGGCTGCGGCGCAGATTAACCAGTGGGGTTAATTGCGACACAAACGCCGGATCCGAGATCATCACGACCTGGGTGCCGGCCTGGCTGGCGTTCCAGTTGGAAGGCTGGTTGTACACCAGCGCAACCGGCGAGGCCATTGCGTCGTCGGCCACGGCCAGGAACGTGCGTGTTCCGCTTAACTCCGCCGGCACCAGAATATCGAGGGCGAAGCCCGCAGGTTGAGTAACGACACGGGCCACAACTTCGATAGGATTCGCCGGATCGGTGATATCCATCAGGCGTGAAGGCGTCTGCGTGAATCCCTGCACCCGGATATGGTCGCCCGGCGCCGCGGTGAACTTGAGGGCATCTGACTCCGCCGTGTAGGAATGTGGATAGGTCAGAGTGATGTGGTCGACCAGGCTAACGTCGTTATCACCATCTTGAGCCGTCAGTGTAACTGTGCTGTTCCCCGCCACCAGCAGGTTAACCGGAACCTCTATGTCGAGCTTGCCCTGGTTCTGGCCGTTGAATGTGACATCTCCCACGGTCACGCCGTTCAAGCTCACGAGCACGTCGTGAGGAGTATCGGCGACAACGCCCTGCAGGACGACCTCGAGTTGAGCCGGGGCAGCCGCCGTGGTAGCGACATCCTGAATCGCGAGCACCTGGTCCACCGGTGTAGTAGAAACCAGTGCTCCAAAGAAATTATTGCCGTCGGAAGTCAGCAGCGCGGCGAAGTACGTCGTGCGATCTTTCAGCTCCACCGCGTAGGGGAAGCTCTGCGGTTGCACGCCGCCGCGGCCGACACCAGCTATTTGGCGGATGCGCTTTCCAGAACCTCCATCCACAACCAGCCAGTAGACCCGCACGTTAGACGAAACAGTGTCTATTCCCGTGCCGTAGAATTCAAGTTCGGATGCCCGCACCGCTAACCTGAATCGGCTGTTCGACCCCTTCCGCGTAAAGGCGAGCGCCGCCTAATTGCGCGACGTTCAAGCCCGCCGCCGCCACTTGCGCCTGCGTGATCCGGTACCAGCCCTCTTGCTGCACCTGGATCTTCATCGCGGGGTTCGCCGCCAGCGTGAACTGCGTCTGTTGTTGTTGGGCAGTAGACGGCGAGGCCGCGAAGGCCCTCTTGGCGGAGCGGAGTCCGGCGAGGATGGGCGATCCATTGCTCGCGCCTGCCGCACTGAGTTCCGTGACCATTCTGGCGCGCGACACGGCTTTTACACTGCTCGCCGCCTGTACATACGCAGCGCCATGGAAGGTGCGGGTGCCATTCAGATCGACATCTTCAAGCCAATACACGCTACCGGATGGGGGTTGATGATCCACCCAAGCATAGGTCTTCGCCGAATGAGTATTTGACGCGTCACGCATCCTCAGCGCGGATCCGGCGATGAGCGCGGGGTTGATGCGAATCCTCTCCCCGTTTTGTTCGCGGTAGACGTTGAATCCGAGGTTATGCGCTTCGCCGCCCGTTTTCCATTGCAATACAACGTCGCTGCCGCTGTAGCCAGCCTTGAACCACCGCAGTGTTACCTTCGGTCGGCGTCGCGATGGTGGTCATCACGGATGACGAGTTGTTGCTGGTATTTGGATCGTTCTGATCGGCAACTACAGACGCGGTGTTGGTAATCGAGGCGGGAGACCCGGTCGACACCAGCAAGGTGACCGTAGCGGAACCGCCATTGCTTATGGTGCCGAGCGCGCAAGTCACCGTACCGCTCGCTTGCGAGCAAGTGCCCGCCGTGGTGGAAACCGAACTAAAGGTAACGCCCGAGGGCAGCGGGTCGGTGAGCGTCACGTTAGTAGCTTGATAGGGCCCATTGTTGCTCACGGCAATGGTGTACGTCAGGGTGTCTCCCTGGTTCACGCTACTGGGGGCGGAAATGGCAACGGCGACGTCAGCGGTATTCGTCCGAACGGTGGTGTTAGCCGTGATTAAGGTGTTGTTGGCAGCCATTGGGGTCGGGTGTATTGGAAGTCGCTGTCGCTTGGTCGCTGATGACAGTCCCGTCTGGCGTACCGGCGGTCACCTGCACGGTCTACTGTAAACGTTGCGGTAGCCAGGGCTAGCCAGCGCGGTGGTCTTCGTGCAGTGATCGTCCCAGTCGCTCCCACTGACGGGCGTGGTGCACGTCCAACCGGCGACAGTCCGGTAAGGACAGGAAGGTCGTGTATGCGGGAATCTGCCTCGGTGAAAGTTACCGGGGTGGCGGCAGTGGCCGGACCATTGTTGGTCACTACCTGGGTGTACGTTATGGGGTCGCCCGCGCGTACGGTTGTTACCGAGGGAGTATTCGTAACTGAAAGGTCCGCGTCGCCCGCTATCGAAACGTTCGTAATCGTAGTTGCGCTGTTGTTGGCTGGGATCGGGTCGGTGGTCGACGAAGTGGCTGAAGCGGTGTTGCTGATGGGGCTGGTCGTCCCAGATTTGATTATAAGTGGAAAACTCGCGGTGCCTCCGGAAATCAGGGAGGTTGTCTTCGTGCAGGTAAGGGTCAGAGGGTTCCCAGACGGCGCGGGGCAAGTCCAACCGGTCGGAGCTACCATAGACGAGAACGTCGTACCGGTCGGGATGACATCGGTGAATGTGACATTCAAGGCATCGCTCGGCCCGTTATTTGTCAACGTCTGCGTATACGTAAGAGTACTGTTTATACCCACAGGCGAGGGCGTCGCAGACGCAGCCATCGACAGGTCGGCTTGCGCAACAACAAAGTCCGATATTGTCACGGTGTTATTGGCCGAAACCGGATCGGTAAGGGTGGTGGAAACAGTCCCAGTGTCACTCAGAACCGTGCCGTTTGGTGTTACCGACGGCAGCGCGACGATCACCTTAAAGGGGCCGGCGGATGTACCTGACGGCAGGCTGTTGCCATTTGTGAGGTTACACGAGATCGCACCCGTGCTTCCTACAGTCGGGGCGGTACAGTTGTATCCCGCTGGCGGCGTCACCGACATGAAGGTTGTGGTCCCCGGCGTCGAAGTCGCCAGCACAAGGGAATTATTGGTCACCCAAGTCACATTCGCCGGACCATTGTTGGTGACGGTGAATGCATAAGTCAGATTGGTGCCGGCAAGGACGGGGTCTGGTGGACCGACGACGGATACCGCCAGATCGGCATAGGTACTCAAGGTCACCGTAACTGAGCTGGCCGCTGGTTATCCCCTGGGCTGGTTTCCTGCGTGATCGAGGTCGCCGAAGCCGTATCGGTGATGACCGTGCCAGCGGCCGTACCGGCGGTGACTTTAACGACGACGGGAAATGTCACCATGTTGCCGGGCGCCATGCTGGAAACCGTACAGGGCTCGTACAGGGAATCGAACAGGTGATCGCTCCGGCGCTCCCGACGGCAGGAGTTGAGCAGCTCCAGCCGGCCGGAAGCGGCGCCAGCGATACGAAAGTTGTGTTGGTCGGAACTTGTTCGGTGAATTGAACGCCGGTGGCCACGCTCGGTCCATTATTGGTGAGCGTTTGCGTGAAGGTGATGTTACCGCCGGCCAAGACCCAGACTGGGCGCACCCGTATTGGTTACGGTCAGGTTCACCGCCGCGTTTACCAGGGTAGTGACGGAAGCGGTGTTATTGGCCAGATTCGGATCATGCGTCGTCGCGGCCCCGACCGAGGCGGTCGCCGTAATGTTCGTTCCATTCGCGGTGTTCGCGTTGGTATTGACCGCAACCGTGATATTCACCGGGCTGTTAACGGCCACACTCGAGTTGGTGCAGCTAATCGTCCCGGTCGCTCCCACCGCGGGCGTAGTACACGTCCAACCGGCGGGCGCAGTCACATACTGGAAAGTCGAGTTCGCCGGGACCGCCTCGGTAAAGTTTATATCGCTAACGGCTGGGCCAAAGTTGGTGATCGTGTGCACCAAGGTGATGTTGTTGCCCGCATATACCCACGTGCCTGACGTGGCCGAGGTAGTGATCGAAAGGTCGGCGCTGCTTGCAGAACCAACGATGTTGGTTACGTCACTGGCGGTATTATTGGCGGTGTTGACTTCGCCGCCGCCGGAGACCGTCGCAGTATTGGTGACACTGGTTGGTGTACTGGCCACCACGTTAGCGTTCAGGGTGATCGTCGGATAGCTGCTTCCCGGGGCCAACACGGTAGAGGTCGTGCAAGTTATCGTCTGCCCCGACGGCGTCGGACAGTTCCAACCCGAGCCCGACGCTGACGTAGGCGTCACCGGCGTCAACCCGGTGGGAAGCGTGTCGGTCATGGTCACCGTGCCGCTGGTGGAGCCAAGCGCGCTCACGTTGCTCACCACGATGCTGTAGCTGCCGGTCGAGCCTATGACAAACGCGCCGCTGTGGGATTTCGTGATCGTGAGATCGGGAAGGCACTGCAGCCCGCCCGGAATTCCGTAGATCTTGTCGCGAGCGAGGCATTCGAAAGATAGATTCCCGGAGAGCCGCTGGTGGCTCCGTAGGGAACTGGGGTTGCCAGCGTGGTGCCGTTCGCCCCACCGCTCACATTCGGGAGGCTGTTGGCCGCCCCAGAGAGCAGGACGACGCCGCCACCACCGCCGCCACCCGGTCCATGGCGGTCGACCAGTGCAAACGGATCAGTATCCCATGCGTCTCCGCCCCTGCCGCCGTGAGCACTAATCGTAAGTCCGCTTTCGCCCCCGCTGCTGGAGAGCACGATGATGCTGCCGCCGGCACCGCCGCCGCCGCCGGCGTCGTTGGATGTGCCGTTGTACGAGGCAAGCCCGTTTGCCGTGATGGTGGCGCTCCCGCTGAGGCCGCCGGCGCGGATAATCACGATGCCGCCGCCTGCCGAGCCGCTGCTGGCCAGAGCGTCGCCGGGGCTGTTATTGCGTGTGCCGGAACCGCCGCCACCGCCCATCACGATACGGTTAATGTTGGCGGGAAAAGCCGACCCGCCGAGTCCGCCGACGCCGAGGGTTGAGTTCCAACTATCGCCGCCCCCACCGCCGCCGCCGCCGTTACCGCCGCCGCCACCACCCGAATTTTCGTCATTGGCTGGGGCATCGGCGTCGGTACCGCCACCGCCCGCGTTGCCGGGTGCGCCGCGCGCCCTGCCGCCATTGGCTGCACCGGTAGTGGCATCAGGATAATCCGTGCCCGTATTCAGATAAGTGCCGCCGGACATGACCCAGAGCGGCGTTCCGGCGATGCCCTCACCTTTGCCGCCATGCGCTCCCGCCACGGTTGCGCCTGCGTAAGCCGCTGGTGATGTGTAGACGTAGTCGGTATCGTCAGCGGCTGCGCCGGCACCTGACAATTGCAGACCGGCAGCGCCCCGGAAGCCGAAACCATCGAGTGACACCGTAGCACTGTTAAGGGTAAGGGCTCCGGCAACGTCCATCGCAAGGATGCCGCCCGTTGAACCATTCCAAGCCAAGGCGCTCAACGTGGAACTCAAGGTAGCAGTCGAGTATTGCGGAACGCGAACCACCTGGAACGTGAACTGCCCCTGGGTAGCCGTCGCGGCGCTGCTGACGTAGTTGAACAACAGTCCGCCGAACGGCCCCGCGCCTTTGATCGGTATGGACCCTGCCCCCGAGCCGTAGGCCGATGTGGCAGTAACATACTCATAGTTGCCGGTGTTGTTCACAAGCGTATAGCCTGCGCCGCCGACGCC
Source organism: uncultured Acidobacteriota bacterium (assembly GCA_963842345.1). GTDB lineage: Bacteria > Acidobacteriota > Terriglobia > Terriglobales > Acidobacteriaceae > CAWBRT01. Next base: position 10,438 of record CAWJGD010000002.1, on the reverse strand, counting down.
ATTGCCATAGCTCGAAGTATTGGTGTTGTTAATGCTGGCGCCTTGCATCTGGATAACCAGCAGCACGTCACCGCTTGCAATGCCCGCGCCGCCGCCGCTGGTAGCGGCGAGGACGGGAATGGACAAGGCGCCACTGGATACGCTTCCGTTCCCCGGAAAATACGTGTTAACTACGCCCGTCAAGGTACCACTGCCCATGGTTGCAGATGAGCTGGCGCAGGTGATCTGCTCGGAGCTCGCTATCGCCGTATACAAATTGTTCGAGGTGTTGTAATCGGATTGGGTCGCCGTGACCGAGGCGGTATTGGTATACGTGCCGTATGTGCTTGGCGTCGCCGTGACCACAACTTGAACACTGGCATTCGCGGCCAGATTGCCGATGGCACACGTGTAAGTTGGGTACGTGCCAGTGCAACTGGCTTGGCTGGATGAAAACTGCACATTGGTCAAGCCAGTCGCCAGCGCATCGGTGAGCACCACATTCGTCGCCGGCGTGGGCCCGTAGTTGGTGACGGTGACGTTATAGGTCAGCGTTCCGGGGTACACTGCCGAGGTGCTGGTAACCGAAACTCCAACGTCCGCCTGCACCGGTTTGACCGAAATTCCCGCTACGGACCAGATGGAGGCTCCAAAAGTTTCGGCCATCGGAACACTCGTGGTTCCGGCGTGCGTGGCGCTGCTCCCCGAAACGTCCGTCCCGTTGCCGCCTGAATTGGCGTTCCACTCTATGGTGTCCGGGACGGTAAGGTGGGCGGTTGTGTATCCGGTGATGGTCACGGTGCCAGCAACGGCCAGGACATCCATCGCGTACTCGTTGATTCCGCTGGGAATGTCGAGCTGGGAATAGGTGCTCGCCGCGCCGCCATCGGCGGACACGAACGTCCGCAAGGGCTGATACTGATCGACGCCGGTAAAAGTGTTGGCGCCCACGACCGCACCGACGGTTCCGGCCCCGCCTGGCAGGGAAAGGGTGGTGACGATGTTGTGGGCTCCAGTTGCCGGCGCAATCAGGCTCCAGATCTCCACCCGCATGGTAGTGTGGTGCCGGAATCATTGTGTGCGCCAACAAACGTCAAGGGAATTCCGTTGTAGGTAATGCCGCTGACATTGGCGCCGGTATTGCCGCTGATGTTGAGCGAAACACCGACTAACATCAGGGTATTCGTGCCTGCGGTCGTGTGGGCAACAGTGATGGTGGGCGCGGCACCGGTCAGGTCCGTTGGTGCCGTGCTGGTCGAGTCGAAGGCAACCCCTGTCCCAACGCCGGCAGAGCCAAAGCGAGCGCGAACAGCACAACCAGCAGTTTGGCAAGGCGGGAGATTCCGCGCGCAAACAAACGATTTTCCAATTTCGACGGCACGCCAACCACGCGGCCGGCAAGACCCGCAAACGCACGCCGTACACGGTAGCGTCGCGCTAGTGCCGCGCTGAGCTTCACGACGCGCGTTACTCCATCCGCACTCTCTTCCTTGGCGATGACTTTTCCCAGGATCTGCTCGGGGCGAATAATGCCATCGCTCTCCAGTGCTGCGTCTCCCTGCGTCACAAAGGCTTCCGGCCCTGCCTTAAGGAGGCGATGTGCCCGGAAGTGCGCGCCATCGGAAAACAACACGATGTCGCCTTTACACAGCGTTTCCACGGCGACAGGCTGCACATGCACGATTTCTCCGTCCCAGATCGACGGGGCCATGCTTCTGCCCCGGGCCTGGAAACGGAATCCCATTCCGCCCGCAAGCAATTCCTTGCTTAACAATCCAAAAAGCGTCGATTGTGATCTCTCTTCAGTCATCGAAGTTGAGAACTTTCTCGACTGCGCTCGGCTCAGGGAGGAAACGATAGTGGTAGCAAGGAACGGAGTCGGCCAGTTCGTTTAAATACGCCAGGGTGGCTTCCAGATAGTCGTTGTTATAAAAGGGGACAAAACAGCGAGCAAAAATTTCGGCTACGGCGCGGCTCTTGGAAAGAAGGGTTATCTCGTTCTCCGGGCCGTGCTCGATAACGAAAATCCTGCTGATGGTGGCCTTTTTCGGCAATGCGAAGGCGGCCTCTCCGTGCCAGGGGGTGCCATACATCCAGATTTGGCCGCCGTGGTGGCGCAGGATGATTCGGTCGTCACTCAGGACGGTTACAGCTCGCAGTGACTTCCAAAGAAGCGTCGTAGTGCTCTTGCCCGCCGTCGAGTGCCCAAGGAAGAGGAATCCGCCGCGTTCGGCATCCACCAGTCCGCAAGCGTGAACCTCGATTCCCTTCTCGCACGCCAGGCGGTGCGTGATCAGCAATTCGTCAAGAGGGAAATCGAGAGGGTATATACGGCTGTCATCGGCGAAATACTGGCGGTTCACAAGAACGGATGCGCGGCTTAATTGACGGTCCACACAGAGCCGCTTGTAGGGATTCTCGCCTAAAACCGGGGTCGTGAAGTCGAAGGCGAATCCGTCGCCATCTTCGTGTACCGTCCAGACGGAGCCGGAATCAAAGTGTTTTCTGGTCGTCAGGTGCTGCAGTTGCCGAACTCGCTCGACCGTGATCTCGATGTCGCAAAACGGCGCAGCCACCCGAAACAACGACATCTCCTCGTCAAGGCAAATGTCTTTTTCTGAACCACCGCTAATGCCGACGGAAATCTCACCGATAGAAACACTGGTGCGGTACAGGGATGAGGCTGAATTAATCATCGGAATCGGCGAAATCTCGGGTTGGAATTGAATTGTCATAAGTTCGACAGCAGAAGCCGGAAGTCCTTTCCTCGCTACGAGCCCGCGATGGGACACTCAAAGCCGTGCAAGGAAAACTCATGGGCCCCTGATGAGAACTGCTCTTGCATGTTCCGAGCACGGCTTCTCCTGGACGCAAGCTGATGGTCACCAGTGCCGGAGGCTCGTAAGGCTTTCGAGTTCCGCTTTTGTTCTCGGATTTGGGCTCGTTTGCTTGCATCTCAATCCTCTAGACCCCGGCCCGCTGGCTTGCGCACCCGGGGCAGTCAGATTCTGCCGCCATGCAACTGCTCACAACCGGTAAAGCCGTGCCCGTCCAACTCTCGACATCAATATCCCTGGAGACAATGCGCCGCGCTGACTCTTGCAATCTGGCGTATTGCGAGCCGCCTGCGCAGTATTCGCAGTTCCCGTGCACGGGCACCTCGGCGCCCAATGCGATCGACCTGAGGTGCGCCACTTCGCAGTAGAAGTCCACGGGAGACTCCGCATTCCCGTTCTCCAACTCTCCGTTGGCCGGACACATGCCGCAAAGTTTCAGAAGACGGCAGTTCACGCACTTCGTCGTACGCTTTCGTTTTTGCGTCCGCACCCGCAGCAGAAACTCTTCCCATCCTTGCCTCAAGCCCGACTTGCGAATGTCGTGCATCTCGCGACGCGCGAGCACGCAGATGCTCATGTTGCCGTAGGGATCGATGGCGAACGAGTACATGCCGCCACCGCAGAAAACCACGCGATCGTTGCGCACCAGCGGCGGCGGCTGGTTGTTGTCTCTTTCGGCCATCGCGCGATATTCGGCCGCGACCTTCGGCATGCTCAGATCGAGCGCGACTACCTCCTCTGGGGTGAGCCGCACCGCGAGCGGGGTTTGCGAGCAATCAATGCGGGCATTGATGATCGCGTCGAACTTGAATTCCAGGCCTAGTTCTTCCTCGGCGAAGCGCTTCATCGCATGCACTTCGTGCTTATTGACGGTGGTGCAAACGGTCTTCAACTTCAGCGGAAGCCGGCGTTCTAGCAACAACTCGATCGCCCGCATGCAGCGGGCATAGGAGCCGGGGACACTGGTTAAGGCCTCGTAGGTCTCCCTGGTGCGGCCATAGACGGTGATTTCAATCGCAAACGGAGGCCATTCCGCCAGGTAGTCGGCAATGGCTTCGTCGATCAGCACGCCATTGGTGAACAGGGTGATGAGGAAGCCCTTTTTCTTCGCGTAGGTGTAAATCTCGAGGAAATCCTTGCGCGCGAAGATCTCGCCGCCGGTGTACAGAACCCAGAAGCAACCCAGGTCCGCCAGCTCGTCCAGAAGACGGAAATGCTCGTCTGTGCTCAACTCGCGAGCGCGAGCCGCATGGTCACCGGCTGAAAGGTTGTTGTAGCAGTGCTGGCATTGCAGCGGACAACGGTGGGTCAGTTCGATAGACACTTCGAGCGGCGCACGCTTACCGCTAAAGCGTTCGTGGATGGAACGGCTAAACTGACTGTAAGTACTCGAGTCCACTCCGTGCCCTTCTGCGCGCCACGCGCAAGATACGATCAATCTCCAAGCCGGTTCTGATCTGATCCTGGAGCGGCAGCCTCATTACCGCTATCTCCGCTCACCACCTTAACCAGCCCGGTCGCGCGCATCTCATTCAGGAACAGGAGGACGTCTGCGCGGGCATCCGACCCGCTGACTTCGTACTCCTGTTCAATCAGGCGCGCCAGTTCTTCCACATCTTTTGGGTGATCCAGTGCCGCCCAAATCGTTGTTCCCGTCGGGTTAAAGGTATAGATCGAAGCTAGATCGCCTATCCCTCCCCGCACCGGCACGACAAGCGTCTCACCGGCAATCAAACGCGATACCACTACGTCTGAACGCACATATCTATCTGTCGACGATGTTGAAGATGTAACCATCACGCTACTACCAGTCCGTCACGCTCCCTGGTGGTGGCAACGGGTGCCAAGCAAGAACCGAACCAACCCGGAAGAGCATTACCTAGCCGACAATGTGAGATCGCGACTAATCTCAATCGCATAAGAGACTTATATCGTCCTGAAAGCCTGATCAACAAGATTACGGACGTAACCAGAGAGGTACACCAATGCGTAATGCAGTCGGACATGGTTAGTTAACATATAAATCCAAAATCTGAGGTGTTGCCCTTAGGGGCAGTCAATCGTGTCCACTCCATCGCCGTTTTCACCGAATCGCCGGCACGGAAACGGCGATTGAAAGCACTCGAAGCTGTTCGCATCAGTCGAGTCTGGGGCACCGCGGTGCCGCACCGAAGTTCAGCTATCGTCCACGTTAGCTTCGCGAACGTGGGACAAAAAGATCATTCCGATCAACAGTAGTGGGCCTTCGAGAGAGCAATCCTTGAAGGCAGTGGTTACCTCGGTGCTGCGCAACCCAATTGACACTGATCTGGCGCTCAGTTACATTTCGTGCAACTCACGCTCACGCGCGTTGAGATGGTGCGAGGAAAATCGCGCGGCAAGTTTCGTGGCGCATCGTCGCGCTCTCGCCGTACGCTTCGCGATCTTGATCGAAAAGATGAGGTATGGGATGAAAAAGCTGGTGGCGCTGGTCTTCGGGATAGGCATCCTGGCTTGCGGCCTGGCGTTTGCGCAAACCGCTATCGACGACCTGCGAACCCGCGCTGAACGCGGCGAGGCGGAAGCGCAGAATGCGCTGGGACTCAGGTACGTGCTTGGAGACGGCATTGCGCAGGATAAGACAGCCGCGCACCACTGGTTTGAGTTGTCGGCCAAGCAGGGTTATGCCAAGGGCCAGTACAATCTCGCCGTAATGCTGGGATCTGGACTTGGAGGGGAGAAGGACCACAAGAAATCCGTAAAGTGGTACCGCAAGGCGGCCGACCAGGGATTAAATGCGGCCGACTACAATCTCACCGACGATGGCTTCATGTTCTCGAACGGACAGGACGGCAGTCAACAGAAGCGTCAGGAGCGTCGCGAACGTCGTGAACAATAACCAGCTCATAATTTTGTGCGTCGCGCGCGACATCGGCTGGCGGCGGTCCCACGAGCGCGCGGCCAAATGATACGCGAGTTTTGCAACGGTCACTTCAGGCCATCGACAATTCGCTCGCTTCCAGCAGAGCCTGCCTACGATGGATGATCCCGTTTCCAACGATTGCCCAGGCCCGGCTTCAGATGATTCCAAACGGATGCCCACTCCCGACTGCTTGCGCGGCATCGCCTCTTTCGCCGTCGCCTGGTTCCATTTCACCCATGGAAATCCGACATTCCTGCCTGCCGGATGGCTGAAAGCAAGCGGCACCTGGGGTTGGCTCGGGGTGCAGATGTTCTTTGTCATCTCCGGCTTTGTGATTCCATACTCACTTTACAAAGGCCGGTACTCGTTGAAGAACTTCAGCAGGTTCTTGGTCAAGCGGGTTTCGCGGCTTGACCCACCCTATATTGCCGGCATCTTCCTGGTGGTAGCATTGGCGTATCTGAGCGCCACTTCGAGCAGCTTCCGTGGCGCAAGGCCGCATTTCACCTTCTCCCAACTCGCGCTGCATCTCGGCTACCTAAACAGCGTGGCGGGTAAGCCGTGGATAAATCCGGTGTTTTGGAGCCTCGGTGTCGAATTCCAGTACTACTTACTGATCGGTTGCATGTTCCCGCTGCTGGTGAACAGGCGTCTGGCAGTGCGCATAGTGACGATCGCCGCGCTGCTCATGCCCGGCATGTTCATCCGAAGGAAGCGTTTCTCTTCGTGCACCTTCCTTTTTTTGTGCTGGGGATACGGTGTTCCAGAGAGAATTGGCCTCGTTCCGCAACAGTGGTTCGCGGCGCTGGCAATCATGGCTGCTGCTTTGGCGTGGGTGCGCTCCTGGTCCTGAAGCCGCCAGTGTAGGTGTGATTACGGCGGCTTTTATAGCCTGGGTCACAATTGGCAACAGGATTCTGGCCGGATTGGGATTGATCAGCTATTCGCTCTATCTCGTGCACGTCCCGATCGGGGGCAGGGTCGTCAATCTCGGAACGCGCTTTGCACACTCCTTGCCATTGCAATGCCTCGTGTTGGCAGGAGCGGTTGCGGTCTCGATATTCTCGGCGTTCCTCATGTACCTGGCGGTGGAACGTCCCTCACAGCGACTCTCCGCCCGTATCACGTATCGCAACCGGCGGGCCGCGTCCGAATCTGCCTTCAAGGTTGCAGCCTCGGCATCCCTGCAACGCTGAGGTCAACATTCATTCAACAGGACGCCTTCAGGCGCTAGTTTGCTTGGAAACGGTGCAATTGCCAAGCACGATGTGATCCATGCGGGTCCGCAAAAAGCAATCCAGAGCCTCGGCGGGCGTCAGCACGATCGGCTCATTCTCGTTAAAGGACGTGTTTAAAATCACCGGCACTCCCGTTATGCGCTCGAATGCCTTGATCAGCTTGTGATAGCGCGGATTGGAGCGCCCGCTTACCGTCTGCAGGCGTCCCGAGCCGTCCACGTGCGTCACGGCGGGAATAACCGCGCGCTTCTCGGGGCGCACCGGATAGACCTGCACCATGAACGGGTCTGGGCAACCATCCACGAAGTATTCGTTTAACGCTTCTTCCAGAATCGACGGCGCAAAGGGACGGAACTTCTCGCGGAACTTGATCTTGGTGTTGATGATCTCGCGCATATCGGCGCGGCGCGGATCGGCAACGATGCTGCGGTTGCCCAGTGCACGCGCGCCCCATTCCATTCGCCCCTGGTACCAGCCGACCACATGGCCTTCCGAAATCCGCTCGGCCGTCCAGCGACAGAGTTCATCTTCGGCGGCCACCATCTGCGCGCAACAATGCTGTGCCTGAAGATCAGTCTGGCGGGCCGCCAGTGCCTGTTGAATCGCGGCATCTTCAAAACTCGGCCCCCAGTAACCATGCTCCATTTCGAACGCGCGCGGATTACCAAGCACCTGGTTCCAAACGTAGTATGCCGCGCCGAGCGAAGTGCCATTGTCGCCGGCGGCGGGTTGGATATAGACATTGCGGAAAGGCGTGCGCTCGCGGACTTTACCGTTGGCCACGCTGTTCATCGAACAGCCGCCAGCCAGGCAGAGGTTTTCCAGGCGAGTGCACTGGTACAACCGATTCAAGACGTGGAAGACAGCCTCTTCATGCACGACCTGGAGCGACGCGGCGATGGCTTCATGCCTGGGCTCCAGCGGTTCGCCATATTTGCGGGCGGGGCCGAGCAATTGCTCCAACTTGGGCGAGTACACGGAACCCATGACCGGTTCGCCATCGTCCCAGGTCATGGCAACGCCCTCGTTGTGATGGCGGAAATACGATAGATCCAGTTCAAAAAGGCCGCCGGGAAACAAACGCAGCAAGCGGCGGAGCGGTTCAACGTATTCGGGCCGGCCATAGGGCGCAAGGCCCATCACTTTGAACTCGTCGCCGTACTTCATGAATCCCAGGTACTGCGTGATCGCCAGGTACAGCAGTCCCAGTGAGTGCGGAAAATACACCTTCTCGATCAACTCCAGGCGGGAACCCCTGCCGACGGCTAACGAGGTGCTGACAAAATCGCCGAAGCCGTCAATCGCGCAGACTGCGGCTTCATCGAACGGCGACACGAAATAGCTGCTCCCCAGGTGGGCAGGATGGTGCTCGACCCAGTGCATACGGCGCTGCACGTGGCTGCGCTCAAGCCCCAGGGTATCGGCGATGCGCGCCGGCAGCTCTTGCAGACGCACCGAGTTTCTTACGCGATCTTTGACCAGGGACAGCTTCGGCCCCTGTGCGAAGTGTAAACAGAGCTTTTCGCAAGAGGTTTGCCTTGGGGTTACGCGACACGGCAAAATAATCGATCTCGGAAGGCTTGATCCCCGCCATCGCCACGCACGCCAGGATCGAATCGCGAGGAAAACCGGCCCAATGCTTGATGCGGCGAAAACGCTCCTCTTCCACCGCGGCCAGCAGTTCGCCATTGCGGATCAGCGCCGCCGACACATCGCCGTGATACGCGTTGATTCCAAGAACAATCATGGCTTCAGGATTTGCTTGCAACCCGCGTTAACCGCGGGTCCAGCTCGAAACGGCCACCCAGATGCCGCTCTGCCCAGTGGCCGAGCACGACCATCTGCCAGAGCCGGGCCCAGGGCAAGCGGCGGGTATCGAAATCTGCTTGCATGCGGGAAATATCCACTTGCGGCAGCAGGTTCGCTTCTTGCAGTTTGCCGATCCCCTCACGAACGAAGCCTTGCAGTGGTCCGCGCATCCACGCGTCCATTGGCAGTTCGAAACCTTGCTTGCGGCGAGTGTAGGTCGTCACAGGCAGCAGGTCGCGCGTGGCCTGTTGCAAAATCTCCTTGTGCCTGCGCACGACTCCGGCGCGTAAACAGTACTCAACCAGTTCGGAGTCGAGGAATGGAACGCGCATCTCAACCGAATGCGCCATGCTCATCGTATCGGCGTCGCGCAACAGAACGTTGCGCATGTAGTGACCGAGTTCCAGCCAACTGACCGCCGTCGGGAGCGAAACTTCTCCCGCCAGACTTGCGAACGTTTCCTCCTGCCAGCGGCCGGATATGCCCATGCCATGCAATTCTTTCAGCGACCAGAAGGAGCGCAAGCTGAGATACCTGTCGCGGAATGAGGTGCCTGCGCTCGTCAGCTCCACGCTTCGCTTGCCACCCGGCGCAAATTCACGGACGAAACCGGGGATGAATCCGAGCAAGGGAGACCACCGATGCAACAGCGGCAGCATTTGGAAGCTGCGGTATCCGCCGAACAATTCGTCGCCGCCCAGGCCGGAGAGCACCACCTTGGTACCGCTATCCGCCACGGCCTTGGCGACAATGTAGGTATTCACGCCGTCAGCGCTGGGCAGATCCATGGCGGCAACCGCTGCCGGAACCGATGCGATCACTTCCTCGTCCGAAAGTCTCACCTCGTGGTGCTCGGTGGCGTACCGCTTCGCAACCGCCCTGGCGAATTTCGATTCATCCAGGCTGTGACCCGCAAAGCCCACGGTAAAAGTGCGTATGGGCCGGCTGGATTGCTGCGCCGCCAAGGCCGTAATGATTGAAGAATCGATGCCGCCGCTGAGCAGCGAAGCTACGGGCACATCCGAGAGCAGATGCTCGCGGACGGCGCGTTCCAGGTGCCGGCGTATGACAACATCGGCGCCAAGTGGTCATGATCTTCCCCGAGAGTGTCGGGGCGCCAGAATCGCTTTGTGTCGACCACTTCGCCGGCGCGAATCTCCATCCAGCAGCCGGCCGGAAGCGACTCGATATCTTCAAACATCGTGTAAGGCTCGGAGACCGAACCAAACCGGATGAAATGAGCGAGCCCGGTCTGATCGCAGGTGGGCCGAACGCATCCGGAACCGAGAATCGCACGCACCTCGGATGCGAAGATCACCCAAGCGATCCCCGCCAGAAGTAGAACGGCTTGATGCCAAGGCGGTCGCGCGCACACCAAAGGATGTTGCGCGCAGCGTCGAAAATGGCAACGCCAAACATGCCGTGAAGCCGATGAACACACTCGGCGCCCCAAACGGCGTAAGCGCGCAGGATAGTTTCGGTATCGCTGCTGGAGTTCCACTGTCGACATGACCGGCCAATGCCTGGCGTATCTCGAGGTGGTTGTAGATTTCGCCGTTTAATACGATGTAGTTGCCGGTGGCGCTATCGTACATCGGCTGACTGCCTGCGGGGCTGAGATCGAGAATGGCAAGCCGGGTATTCGCAATCCAGGCATGCCCGTCGCTTGTGGT
>CAWJGD010000001.1:0-108510 GCA_963842345.1 uncultured Acidobacteriota bacterium | reverse complement strand
CGCGACCAGCGAGAAGTCGTCGAGCGCCTGAATACGTTGGAGCAAGGATTCCTCGTCGAACAAATTAGCCGCGAAAAAGTCGAGATCCAGGGATAACCTGTGGCCAATTTGGAGGGCCAAGCCGGTACCCCCGGCAAGGTAAAAGCCGTCAAGCAGGGAGGCGTCTCGACAAGAACGGAGTGTTGCTTCGGTCGAGGCGGTGATCACCTCCCTGTGCCCCGCGCCGCCTCCATGGGTGGTCGTAGTAGGTTCCTTGAATGAGAGGAGGTTTGATTAGCAGCTTTCGTTCAGGGCCGCAATCTCTCGGGAGGACACCCCGTACACCAGCGCCCAGAAGTTGCCGGACTTTGGCGAAAGGCGTCGCTCCGTGCAGAGCACTCTTCGAATATCTCCTTCAGAAAATTTCTCTCTGAGCCACGTGATCGCTTGCTCATCGCCGTACTCCAGGACCCGGAAGATCGTGTAGTCGGGTAGGCCTCTGGGGCGAAGGTGCCAAGGTTAGTATCCCAGAACAACGCATGTAAGTGATTAGGAATCATGCTCTTATAAGTATAATCCAGGGTGCAGCCAAGTCAATCTTTGGCGGAGCTGGCCGAACGCGGAAGACACCAACCCTATCGCGCACGCTGAAAACCATGCAACGCTATGGCTTAGTACAGGTTCTCCGCCAAGCCTTCCACGCGACAGTCAATAGAACGACAGCTCCTTCATTCATTGGATAATGCCTCCGCTTACGTGTCCAAAGCTCAGCGCTGTTTAGCAAAGCCGCAGCAGCTACCAGTGCGTCGCCCAGTTTGTGGGTTCTAATTACAGGTTGCGCCCAGTGGAGTTGGTGCAGTCGCGGAAAGAGAAGCCCTGGCGGCAGTTGTAGTAGCCGCTGGACGACCTAGGTAGGAACTGCGGTCGATCGTCGATCGTGGTTCACCAGATGGTGTCAACGACCTTTGCTGCCCGGATATTCTCGTCGGCCGTAACCAACGGAAATCCTTCGATGATCGCGGTGGAACCAATCAAGCGATCTGCGGGGTCTTTTGGATAGTTTGCGGGGAGCCGTACCGCCAGGGCGGCGATCTCGGGGGTTATGGGACAGAGAATAACCCTTGAGACGGTTTCGCGGACAAACGATTCCACCGTGCCGGCAACGTGGATGCGCCCGTGCTGCGCGAGCCATGCCAGTTCCCATAGCGTGATCGTCGCTACGGCGAGGCCGCTGCTCTGGCGTGCCTTGCGGATTGCTTCGTGGGCCTTCTTGGAGAGCCGTTTCGGATCCGCAGACATCCAGATGAGGGCGTGAGTGTCGAGGAGAATCATTTGTATTCCCAATCGTCCAGCGGGGTGACGGGCGACACGATGTCACCGAGAATCTCACTTTTCCGGCCATATACCCAAAAACGTCATCCCCGTCGTTTCGGCCGGGACGAGCTTTGCGACGGGCTTGCCGTGCTTTGTAATCAGCACAGGCTCGCCTCTCTGCTGCACCTGGTCCATGATGGCGAGGCATTGAGATTTGAATTGACCTGCGGGAATTTCCTTCATAAGTAATGTTTTCCAGAGTGGCCACAACGTGATAGTCATAATATAATGACCATAGCCATAATGCAAGGCGGAAAAAATTTGCAATCAAGCTCGGCAATCCAGTGCATGCTGCCATGTACATGACCAACTTAGCCGATTAGAATTCCCTGTTCTATTTTCCATCAAACAGGGGCGGATGGGCTGAAGAATGGCTCTGGAAATGGATTTCCGGCGGAACAGCTGCCATTTAATTCGCCAAAATTCCTGAAATTCCCTGTATTTTTCCCTGTTACAGGGAACTTGTAGCAGAGACAAGTTCGCACTAGACTGCGTGCACCTGCGCATACGCCTCCCCTATCGGTACGGATAGAACACGAAGAAGAGCAACGAGAGCGCCGTCAGCAGCCACAGTCCCGGGCGAATTTCACGCGCCTTGCCGGCCACGAGTTTGCAAAGTGGATAGAGAACGAATCCTGCCGTAATGCCGATCGCAATGTTGAAGGTGAAGCACGTCAGCGCCACTACGGCGAATGACGGAACCGATTCCGAATAATCTTCAAAATCAATCTGCCGGATGGGCGCCAGCATGAACAGGCCGACCACGATCAGTGCGGGGCCGTACGCCTGGGGTGGAATTGCCGCCACGAATGGCGTAGCAAAGATCGAAAGCGCGAAGCATGCGGCCACAATCAATGTGCTGAGCCCCGTCCTGCCGCCGGCTTCAATGCCGGTCGCCGATTCCACGAACACTCCGGAGGTCGTTGTTCCCAGCATAGGCGCGAGCGTGGTCGCCAGTGCGTCGACCAGCATGGGCTTTTCGATCTCCGGCAGATTACCGTTCTTGTCCAGGAACCCAGCCCGCGCGGAGAGCCCAATCAAGGTGCCCATGGTGTCCACGAAGGCCATGATGAAGATGGTGAGCACGACGGGGAAAGCGCCCCAACTAAGGGCGCCGCGCATATCCATCCGCATAAAAATGGGGGTTATGGCAGGCGGCACACTGAGGAACGAATGCGGCGCCGGGGCTACTCCCGTTGCATAGGCGACGAATGCGGTGACCACGATTCCAATCAGGAGTGCTCCGTAGACCTTGCGGATAATCAGAATCGAGATCAGCACGAAGCCGAAGATAGCGACCAGCACCGGGCGAGAGGTGAGGGCCCCCGCATGCACCGGCGCTCCGGGAACGCCCAGCACGACGATTCCTGTCTGGTTCAGTCCAATGAAACTCAAGAACAGCCCGATGCCCACCGCGAAACTGTAGCGCAGGCAAAGCGGCACGCTCTCCACCATCCAGGTGCGCAGCCGGAATAAAGTGAGCAACACAAAGATGACGCCCGCGATGAAGATGGCAGCCAAGGCTGTCTGCCATTTGTAGCCGAGCACCCCGCAAACAGTGAACGCGATGAAGGCGTTCTCACCCATGTAGGGAGCGATGGCGAAGGGCCGGTTGGCATAAAACGCCATGAGCAGGCATCCGAAGACGGAGGCGAGGACAGTAGCCACCATCGACGGCTCGGGCGGGATTCCGGCGTTTTTCAGAATCGCCGGATTGACCACCACGATGTACGACATGGTCGTGAAAGTCGTCAGGCCGGCGATGATCTCGCGATTGACGGTCGTTCCGTGCTGTTGCAGCTTGAAAAACCGCTGTAGCCCGCCCGGCGGGGGCAAGGTTTCGGTGTCGTTTTTCGGGTGCATGGCTTTTCCCAAAGAGAGTAAATCGGCTCCGCATCCAGGTCAAAAAAATACTATGAATTACCGGTCCCGGACGCGCGGCTTCTTCGCGGGTATACCTTCCGCGAATCTGCCCTAGAATCGCCCGAGATACCAGAGCAGAATTCGTTGGCCGGCAAACAGGGCAAACAACGCCATTGATCCCAGGAGCACCCCAAAAGGCATCTCGTAAAAGCGCAGGCTTAACGAAGCCGACCGCCAGGCGCGCGCAGCCGGGCGGCTTTGGTTCGGGCCGCGACGGTAGCGCGAAAGACGTTTGCGAAAGATATTGGGGACTACCACTCGCGCCGTAGAAACCGCCGAGGACGGAGGCGGTGGCCAGCACAAACAGCGTGAGAGGCGCGCCCAGAAACGCTCCAACCATCGCCATTAGTTTGACATCGCCCATCCCCATTCCTTCCGCTCCGCGCAATCGCAGGTAGATGGCAGCCGTTCCATAGATGAAGCCGGCGCCGACGGCTGCCCCGATCAATGCGTCTCCGAGCGAGAGAAGCGGTGCGGGCGATGAACCCCGGTCATAGTAAAACCCCAGCGGACCGGGAACCACGGTCAGCAGGCTCCAGGCGATTCCCAAGCGCCAAGCCGGGCAAAGTGAGTTTGTCGGGAAGAAGATGGGTTTCCGCATCGGTGAAAATCAGGCCAAGCAACAGGAACGAGAAGGTACACCACTTGAGAGTTTCCGGCCGCAGCCCAAATTCGGCGAAGCAGGCGAGAAACAGCAAGCCCAGCAGCAACTCGACGACCATGTATCGGGGCGTAATGCGCGCATGGCAGTGGCGGCAGCGTCCCCGCAACCACAGCCAGCTAAGGACGGGAACATTGTCATAAGCGGCAATTTGCTTTCCGCAATTGGGGCACGCCGAACGCGGGCTCACCACCGACAAGCCACGCGGCATCCGGTAGATGCAGACATTCAGGAAGCTGCCGAAGATCAGCCCGAAGGCAAAGACCACGCCGCCGAAGACTCTGTTGAGTGTTGTTGAGAACCTGAAGGTCCACGGGAACACTTTCAACCCCGGCAGACGCGAACACAGCGTCGCAAGGGAGCCCTTCCGGGCTGAAGTGAACTGCGATTATAACGGCTGGCCCGCGCCTTCGCTGCTTAACAGTTGGATACCCGGTCAGTCGGCCTCAGCCCAAGCAGAGCAATTCCATGTCGGCATACCCCTATACCGCCGGGCTGTACGCCCGGCTTTTTCGTGGGTACAAGCCGATTCGGCATTGAGTTGACGAACTCCGGGCAGGCTCTTGCGTGCGGCGCAACCCAAAATGGGCAGAGTCGCACCCCAGCCCATTTCCGCACTCTTGTCCCCGCTTTTGCCCGTTCTACAGCCTATCCTGATCTCTTTGACCCGCCGCCGGCCGGAACTTCGCCTGTCAGTTGCCCAAAAAGATTCCATGGCTCATGAGTGCCAGAAGAATATTTTTGAGCAGAGCCGGGTTATGTGATACAAGAGGCGGTCGCAATAGGTGCCGAGTAAAATGATCACTGATTTCCAAGTAGAACGATCGGATTTCGACCCGAAGAGCGGATTCTCCTACTATGTTTCGTTTAAGCCCGACCTGTCGATTGCAGGGGAGGAGATTTCCGCCCAGATGGTCGTGCAAGCGGTCGTTTGGCTCTCGGAGACCAGTAATCTTGCGGAGTTTACGTTTGAGGTTCCAAAGCAATGCCGCAATTCGCAGGCGCTGAAGTTTATCTGCAAGCAAGGCGCAGCCAATTACGCCGAGCCACGCGTCTTCATCGCGCTTCCCGGCTCGAGTGGCGAAGCCGCGATTGATCTTCCCGCAACGCTGGATCTCGATTTTGCCGGCAGGATCGTCGGCATGGAAATCCAGTGGCTTCCCGAACAGATACAGGGAGTTCCTTCGCCGCACATGTGGGCCTGACTGCCCCAACACGCGCGCAACTGTGACCTCTTTTGAGATGTACGATAGACACTCTGGCTGCCGAAGCAAACGCGTCATCGGCGGCGCGTGGAGCCCCGCGCTTCGCCGAACCTGGCTTCCGCCAGCAGGCAGGCAACCGCCTTTCAATGCATCTTCCAAGCGGCTTCTGCCATTCGTGTAAGATTCTGGGCAATGGACGCATCGGCGGTCGTATCCGCATTCGTGCTGGCAGGCGGCGAGAGCAGCCGTATGGGCAGCGACAAAGCTCTGCTCGTGCTGCCCACGGGCGAGACCCTGCTCGCAGAGCCCTGCGTCTGGCGAAGACGGTTTCGGACACGGTAAAGCTGGTGGCTCCCAATGCGCGCTATTCTGGAAGGGTTGGCGTGCCGGTGGTGGAAGACATCTACCCGGCATGCGGGCCGCTGGCCGGAATCCACGCCGCGCTGTCAGCGTCTGCAACCGAGCTGAATCTGGTGCTGGGAGTCGATTGCCCGCTGGTCACGCCCGAACTGCTGCGATTCCTGGTGCGGGTCGCAGCCGGCACCGATAAACTGGCGACGGTGCCGCGAGTGGCGGGACATCTGCACAATGTGTGCGCGGTTTATCGAAGAGAGTTTGCGAAAATAGCGGAGAGAATTTTGGCCGGCAGCGCGGCATTTCACCCCACCATGCGCAACTGCGGCGCATGTTGGGGACCCGGCTCCACCGGCAACACGGGCAAACGCAGCGGCACTCGCATCGATGGCATCTTTACCGAGGTGCCGAGCCGTATCGTAGAGGAAGATGAACTTCGCGACGCGGGATTCGGAGCAGAGTTGTTCGCCAACGTGAATACTCCGGCGGAGTTCGCAGCCCTGACCCTGAGATTGCAACCATGAACGGCGAGAACAAACCGTACATCGATTTTCAACATGTCTGCAAGGCGTTCGGAGAGAAGGTCGTGCTCGACAACGTCAGCTTCGACGTCATGCCGGGCGAAACCGTCTGCATCCTGGGCCGAAGCGGCGTGGGAAAATCGGTGGCGCTGCATCACATCATGGGCTTTCTCCGGCCCGACTCCGGGAGCGTGTGGGTCGCCAATGAAGACATCACAAATTACAGCGAGGAACAGATGGAGCGCATTCGGAAGAAGGTGACAATGGTCTTCCAGAATGGCGCGCTCTTCGACTCGCTCACAGTCGGCGAGAATGTCGCCTTCCCGCTGCGCGAGCGCGGCGATCTCACCGAAGACCAGATGTACCAGATCATCGACGGACTGCTGGAAATGGTAGGCGTCTCGCACCACCGCGACCAGATACCCTCGGAACTCTCGACCGGCCTGAAGCGCTCAGTGGCGATTGCACGCGCGCTGGCGGCGCAGCCGGAGGCCATCCTCTACGATGAGCCAACGACGATGGTCGACCCTCTGATGGCACACTTGCTGGGAGATCTCATCCAGAAGTTGAAGTCTCAGCTTAAGCTCACCAGCGTCGTTGTCACGCACGACATGACTCTGGCCAAGAAACTTGCCGACCGGCTGGTGTTTCTCCACGAAGGCCGGGTGGTGTTCTTCGGCACGGTGGATGGGATGGAACACTCGAAGGAAAAGATCGTGCAGGAATTTCTGGCGCTGGACAGCGTGAACCTGCATGATCTGGGCGGCGAAGCGCCGGGGGTTCATGCGTAGGGCACCCGGCCCGAGTGGAGGTGGCCCTTCCTTTGCTTGTGTGGGGTGGTTGCTTAAGCTTTGAAAACTGCCCCACTCAAGCGCAACTAAGGCGCTTGAATGGGGCACCCGCCACTGGCGACTTCTCTATGAAATCCGATGGCCGCTCATTAGCGCCACACTGTAATGGGATTCTTCGCTTCGCTCAGAATGACACTCCAGGCTGTGTTGTACCAACTTCAACCCGACTGACGAAAAATCCCCTTAGCGTAAGTTACGGCCAGCAGTTCCCCGCGGATGCCTCAGAATCCTTTTGCCACCAGCGTCTCTGCCTTCAGCGGAGCGGTTTCGGGCCGGCGCATCCACTTCTCAAGGTACTTGGCAACGATATCGGTTTCGATGTTGACCGGGTCGCCCGGCTTCAGCGAGCCCAGGTTCGTCATCTCGACCGTGTGAGGAATGATGGCGATGGTGCAGATCAGCCCTTCCAGACGAGCCACCGTCAGGCTGATGCCCTCGATGGCGATGGAGCCCTTGAAGACGATGTATTTCTCCAACTCGGCGGAACCTCTATGTGCAGCCAGTAGTCGTCCGAGTTGGCAATGCGTTCGAATTCCTTCAATTTGCCGACGCCGTCGACGTGTCCCTGCACCATGTGGCCGCCCATGCGTCCATCGGCCCTGAGCGGCAATTCCAGGTTGACGAGCGCGCCTTCGGTGATGCGGGAGAGTGAAGTGCGCACCCAGGTTTCCGGCGCAAGGTCGGCGGCAAAAGAGGTTGGAGTGATGGCGAGAGCGGTAAGGCAAACGCCGCTCACGGCGCAGCTATCGCCGGTCTTCAACTGCTTCGGCGTGTTCTGGCCCGCAATGACGATGCGGCGATTCTCGCCCTTCTGCTCGATGCGGGCGACGCGGCCGACTTCTTCGACGATTCCAGTGAACATAAGAGACTCTCCAATGATGGCAAAAAGAAATTCCGGCAAAAAGAAATTATAGACGGCCGGTTGTGCAGGATATGTGACTTGCAACACATGGCGCAAGGCGGCATGGCACTGGGGATTATGGGACGTTGGACGGCGCCCGGCCGGGTGAAATGCACACCCAGCGAGAAACGAGAAACGAAAAGCCCCACCCAAGCTTCGCTTGAATGGGCACCCAACGGGAAACGGGAAACGCAAAAGCCCCACCCAAGCTTCGCTTGAATGGGGCACCCAATGGGAAACGGGAAACGATAGTTTACGCGTACGGATCGCGGAGATATCCTTCGACGGCAAAGTCCTCACCGTAGCGGTGCAGGGAAGCGTCGCGGACCGTCGCGGCATGCGCGATCGCGCCAAAGCCTTCGCCGCTTGCGAAGCCGACGGAGGCGCTGCCGCCAAGGATCTTCGGCGCATAGAAGAACCAGACTTTGTCGATCACTCCGGCCTTCAGAAATGCCCCATTCACACTTGCTCCGCCTTCGACCAACAGGCTCGTGATCTGCATTTTCCCGAGCCGGTCGAGGACGCATTGCACATCAGGAAAGCGTTTCTCCGGGCCCGCTGGCAGCCGCTCAACGCGGACGCCGCGGGATTCAAGCGCGTGTTTCTTTTCGTTTATTTCTTCGTCAGTGGCATCGACGCAAAACACGATCAAGTCATCGGCCGCGCTGGCGACGAGGCGGGAATCGACGGGAATGCGCAAGTGCGAATCGAGAATCACGCGCAGCAAAGGCCGCCGCCGCGGAAGTTCGCTGCGGTCGGTGAGCATCGGGTCGTCGGCTAGGACGGTGCCGATGCCGGCAAGGATCGCGTCCGCAGCGTGCCGCAGCCGGTGCACCTGGCGCAGCGCCGCGGCTCCCGTAATGTAGGTCGTAGAGCCCTTGCCGGCGGCGGGGTTGAGCGGTGCGCCCGCGATCTTGCCGTCGAGCGTCATCGCCGATTTCAGGGTCACAAACGGCGCGCCGGTGCGGATGAAGTGCGCGAACGCCTCATTGAGTTTGCGTGCTTCGAGTTCCAGCACGCCCTCGCTGACTTCAACCCCGGCTTGGCGAAGCTGTTCGAATCCCTTGCCGCCGACCGCCGGATTGGGATCGCGCATGGCCGCCACTACGCGTCCGACTCCCGCCGCGAGTATTGCCTCCGTACACGGGCCGGTGCGTCCGGTGTGGCAGCAAGGCTCGAGATTCAGGTAGAGAGTGTTGCCGCGCGCCAGCGGCCCTGCTTCTTCCAGGGCGAGCACTTCCGCATGCTTGCGTTTGGCGTAGTGGTGAACTCCGCGCCCGACAATTCGGCCGCGCTCGTCGACTACGATAGCCCCGACGCAAGGATTGGGCGAGGCAAGCCCCACACCCTGGCGCGCCAGTTCGAGAGCCTGTGTCATGAAGAGTTCGTCTGCCGTGCGCCGTACCATGATCGTTTGCCTTGGGTTCGATGAAATAGAAATTCTTACTTGGCGAAGAGCGATTCCACGAAATCCTCGGCGCGGAACGGCAGCAGATCGCCCTGCTTCTCGCCTACGCCCACGTAACGCACGGGGAGCCCCATTTCGCGCGAAATGGCGATGACAATTCCACCCTTTGCAGTTCCGTCGAGTTTGGTCAGCACGATTCCGGTCACTCCGGCCGATTCGGTGAACAGCTTGGCCTGCTGCAAACCGTTCTGGCCGGTGGTGGCGTCCATGACCAGCAGGGTTTCGTGCGGCGCGCTGGCGATGATGCGCTGCGCTGTTCGCCGCATCTTGTCGAGTTCCGACATCAGGTTCGCCTTGGTATGCAAGCGGCCCGCGGTGTCGACGATCACATAATCGACTTTGCGGGCACGCGCGGCCTGCAGCGCGTCAAATAGCACCGCCGAAGGGTCGCCGCCCGGCTTGGTCTTGATCACTTCCGTGCCAGTGCGCTCGCCCCAGATTTCAAGCTGCTCGATGGCGGCGGCGCGGAAGGTATCCGCCGCGCACAGCAGCACGCTCTTGCCTTGCGCGCGCAAGTTGTGCGCCAGCTTGCCGATGGTGGTGGTCTTGCCGGTGCCGTTCACGCCGACCACGAGAATCACCTCGGGCTCGCCGTCAACGCTGTTCACGGGTTTTTCCGCCGCCGTAAGAATGCCGCGCAGCTCTTCCTTCAGAACCCGCTTCAACTCCTCGACGTCGCCAATCTGCTTGCGATCGACTTTGGCGCGCAGGTTCGCCAGCACATCTCCGGTGGTGGCGGAGCCGAGATCGGCGGCCAGCAGCGTAGCTTCCAGGTCGTCGAGGGTGTCGCGGTCAATTTCCCCGCGGAAGCCTGCCACCTCGTCGATACGCTCAATCAGGTTCTCGCGGGTGCGCGTGACGGCCTGCTTCATGCGCTCAAAAAACGAGGGTTCTTCTTCCGTATTGCCAAATAAAGTTTGGATCATCGCAATCGCACATTATACGGGACGCCGCGGGGATGCCGTTAGGAAGCGGCCTCAGTCCAGCTTGACTTCGGTGGTGAACGGCCGTGTCATCAACTCGTGAATCGCCTCGCGCGGCGATTTGCCTTCGTGGAGCAGGGCGTGCGTCTGCTCCGTGATCGGCATCTCCAACTGGTATTTGAGTGCCAGTCCGAGGGCGGCGTCGGTGGTGAGCACGCCTTCCGCAACCATGCCGTGCATACTGCCGATAATCTCGTTGAGCTTACGTCCCTTGCCGAGTTCCACTCCCACGCTGCGGTTGCGTGAGAGGCTGCCGGTGCAGGTCAGCACCAGGTCTCCGAGACCGGCGAGCCCGGCCATGGTCTCGGACTGTCCACCGCAGGCCACCACCAGGCGGGTCATTTCCGCCAAACCGCGGGTGATGAGCGCGGCAGCAGTGTTGTGGCCGAGCCCGAGTCCGTCGACCACGCCGGCCGCGATCGCGATAACGTTTTTCAGCGCGCCGCCAAGTTCGACGCCGATAACATCATGGTGCCGGTAAACGCGGAATTTGGGGTCGCTGAATTCGCGCTGCACGGTGTGCGCCAGTTCGTCGTCATCGGATGCAATGGTCATCGCCGTGGGATCGCCCTTGGCGACCTCCAGCGCGAACGACGGGCCGGAAAGCGCACCGAGGCGCGGGCTGAACCCCGACGGTTCCGCACCGAGCACTGCCTGGATCACTTCGCTCATCCGCAGCAGCGAGCCGGTCTCCAACCCCTTGGTCGCCGAGATGAACAACATCTCGGGCCGCAGGTATGGCTTCATTTGCCGGTAAAGATGGCGCGCGTGGTGAGAGGGCATGACGCCGACCACGATTGAAACGTCGTCGAGCGCTTCGGCGAGCGAATTGGTGACGAGAACCGAAGCTGGAATCGCCACTCCGGGCATGAATAGCGCGTTTTCCCGGCAGCTCTCGAAGGACCGGCGAACCTCCTCCTCGTACGCCCAGAGGCGGACCTGGTGAACTCCGTTGCGCGCGAGCACGATGGTGAGGGATGTCCCCCATGCGCCTGCACCGATGACCGCGATTCTGCTCACTTCTGTTTCTCCTTACTTGGCCCCGAAGCGGTTTTCGGTGCCGGCCAGCAGCCGGCTGATGTTTTCTCGATGGCGGTAAATGATCAGCAGGGAGACGCCGGAGAGCATGACGAGCACTCCGGGCGTGGCGTGCGCAGGCTGCAGGAAATAGAAGCAGACTGGAAACAACGCGGCGGCCACCATCGAGCCCAGCGAAACGTAGCGCGTGACGGCCACAATCGCGACGAAAACCGCGACCACGATCAACACCGCCTTGGGGGCAAGCGCCAGAAAAACCCCCAGGCCGGTGGCGACGCCCTTGCCTCCCTTGAAGCGCAGCCAGACGGTAAACATGTGTCCGATGATGGCAAAAAATGCGGCCACAGCAGCCAGCAGGAATGCCTGCTGCACGGCGGAATCGGCGGGGGCGTTCGGCGGAAATCCGCTGACTTGGGGCGTGTGCCGCCAAGCCACAAGCATGCCGTAGGCATAGGCGACGATCGCCGCGACGTAGCCCTTAAGGATATCGAGCGCGAGCGTGGCGATGGCGAGCCCCTTGGAACCGGTTCGGGCCACATTGGTGGCGCCGATGTTGCCGCTTCCGGTCTGGCGCACGTCGGCGCCCAGGAACAGCCGCACCAGGATGTATCCGAAGGGAATCGACCCCAGAAGGTATGCGAACACGGCAAAGAAAATATAGGTTGAAATTGGCACTGGCCGGGACACCTCATGCATCCTGGCGCGCAACAGCAAAGTTCAAGTCAACGGATACCGTCGAACTTTTCTGTAGGTTGCTCCGCGCGGAGACAGGATGCTTTCAAACAAAAAGAATTCGTGAGCCGTCATTGTACCGAACTCGGGCGCGGGTTTGCCGGATAAGTATTGTTGAATGGCCCGAAGGCCCACGTCTGGCCGGTCACCGGGTTGGCCCCGAGGATTACCGGAGCCGGGACGCGCCAGCGTCAGATGCGGCGTGTATGGCCCCCGCTCGGGCGGAAAGCCGAGTGTGCGCGCTGCTTCATCGACGCGGGCGGCCAGCGCCTGAAGCTCTCCCGGCGCTTCAATTCCGGCCCAAAACACCCGCGCACGGTTTGCCGTCGGGAAAAAACCGCTGCCGCGGAAAGAAATCTCGAATAGCACGCCGCGCACCGAGGCAAGCGCCCGCTCAATCTCCTCAACCTGCCTGGTCTCGCCGAGAAACTTGAGCGTCACGTGAAACGTTTCCGGGCCAACGAAGCGTACCCCGGGAACGTGCGCGTGGAGATCGTTCACGAACTCCTGAAGCCGCTGCCGGATGGCCGCGTCGATGTCAAGGGCGACGAACAAACGCATAGTGTGATACTCGCGATACACCAGGCTCCGGAATTGCTCCACAAGCTGTTCCATAACTCATTGGAACTGGAGTCAACGGCGGTCCCTCAGGGGCTAAAGCCCACGCTATTACTGACTCTGGACGGCGCGGCTCAAGGCACCCCAGCAAGCCAAATACAGGCTTGCTGGGGACCCCGCAAAGCCGCGCCCCTTCAAAACTGAGTTATGAAACGGCTTCTAACAGAGTTATGAAACAGCTTCTAAATAAGCCGGCGGCGAATCATGTCCAGCGCCTGCTGCGTGGCCCAGTGGCGTATGCGCTCGCGGTCGCCGGGGAAGCGGCGCTCGGACACCTCGGTTTTCAAGTTGTCGGCCAGCGCAATGTAAACCAGGCCGACCGGCTTTTCGTCCGTGCCTCCGGTTGGTCCCGCGACGCCCGTAATACCCACGCCGAGCGTAGAGCGGCAGCGCTTGCGAATGCCCTCAGCCATGGCAATCGCCACCTGCTTGCTCACGGCCCCGTGTTCGGCAATCAGCAACGGCGGCACGTTGCAAAACTGCGACTTCAAATCGTTGGAATAAACGACGGCTCCGCCCACGAAGTAACGTGAGCTTCCGCTGACGGACGTGATGCGCTCGGCAAGCAATCCGCCGGTGCACGACTCGGCGACTGAGATCGTCGCGTCGCGCATTTGCAGGTAGTAGCCGACGATTTTTTCCAGCGACTCGCCGGCGGTGGAAAAAACGGACTCCTGAAATTCGTCCTCGAGTTCCGATGCCAGGCGGTCGACTCTGGACTGGGCCTCTTCTTCCGTATCGGCTTCGGTTCGCAGATGCAGTTGCACCTCGCCGAAACCGGCCAGAATCGTCGTCTGGACGTCGGTGTAGCGCTTGTAAATGGGCGCGGCGCGCAGATCAGCCTGCGACTCCGGAACCATCGCCAGCTTCAGCTCCCGGATGGCAATGAATCTGGGCGGAAGCAGAGCTTTCAGGCGCGGTATGCACTCGGTCTGGAAGAGCGGCTCCAGCTCCCAAGGCGGGCCGGGCAGTAGAATAACGATCTTCCGCTCGCCATCGAATTGCGCGGTCATGAACTGGCCGGGAGCCGTGCCTCGCGGATTGCGCAGTGCTTCCGCGCCCTCGATGATATCGGCCTGGCGGGCATTGTTGGGCGACATCTGAATGCGGCGCGTGGCGAAACGGGCATAGAGCGCGGCCAGAATGTCGGGATCGGCCCGCAAGCCGAGCCCAAGCGCCTCCGCCACGCACTCGCGCGTGAGGTCGTCCACTGTAGGCCCGAGCCCGCCGGTGCAGATGAGGATCTCGGCGCGCGAAAAGGCCTGCCGGATACACTCAACCAAGCGTTCACGGTGGTCGCCGACCACGGCTTTGAAAACAACTTCGACGCCCAAGTCGTTAAGCTGCTTGGTGAGAAAAAGGGAATTGGTGTCTTGGCGGTACGGCGTCAGCATCTCGGAGCCGACCGCGATGATCTCTGCGTTCACGCTAAACAGTGTAGCAAGATACGGTTGTTCGTGGTGTCGGCTCCTCAAGCCTGGGGCACTTCGGGAAAGAATTGCGGGAAGCCGGGCAAAGCTGCTTGTGTTCTGCCGCCGTCTGTAGTAGTGCTATACCTCAAAGCTGAAAGCCGGCGGATGAAGGGTGCGGCGCAAATCGCTGCCAGAACGGGTATTTCCGTCCACGCCAGCCAGCTCTACTCCAGAGGGATAGACAAATGAATAAGCCGCGTTGGGCCTTGCTCTCCGTGCTGTTGCTGTCCTCTCTTTGCTTCGCGCAGGATGCGCGTACGCTGGCGACCCGCAGTTGGCGCCAGGCGAACGAGCACGCCATCATTTCCGAGTACGTCGAATTTCTCAAGATTCCAAACCTGGCGGCCGATCCCGCGAGCTTGCGGAGAAATGCCACGACCATTCAACAGATGTTTGAGAAGCGGGGAGTCAAGAGCCGTCTGCTCGAACTCCCCGGCGTTGCGCCAGTGGTCTACGGCGAGATCATGACGCCGGGCGCAACCCGCACCGTAATGCTCTACGCCCACTACGACGGCCAGCCGCTCGATCCGAAGGAGTGGGCGAGCCCGCCGTTTGAGCCCACGTTGCGCGACGCTCCGCTTGATAACGGAGGAAAGGTGATCCCGTTTCCGGCTCCGGGCCAGCCATTCGGTCCCGAGTGGCGCATCTACGCGCGCGGCTCCGGCGATGACAAAGTCAACATCATGCTGTTCATGGCTGCGCTCGACGCGTTACGGGCAAACAAGGTTCCGCTGAGGTCAAACATAAAGTTCATCGTCGAGGGCGAAGAAGAGGCCGGGTCTACGCATCTGGCGGATTACATGAGGCAGAACAAAGCGCTGTTAAGTGCCGATGCGTGGCTGATCTGCGATGGCCCCATGGACCAGAGCCGGCGGCAGAACATTGTCTTCGGCGTCAGGGGCGTACAGAACGTCGATGTCACCGTCTACGGTGCGCGACACGAACTGCACAGCGGACATTACGGGAATTGGGCGCCAAATCCGGCCATGATGCTGGCTCAACTGCTGGCCTCGATGAAGGATGAGAACGGGAGAGTTCTCATCGATCACTTCTACGACGGCGTTCAGCCCTTCGGCGAGCTCGAGAAGAAAGCTATTGCCGAAGCTCCCCAGAACGACGCGAAGCTGAAGCATGACTTATGGCTTGGGCGCACGGATGGCAACGGCGCGCCGTTGCTCGAGTTGATTGCGTTACCGTCATTAAACATTCGCGGCATGGCCAGCGCGCGCATGGGAGGACAGGCCAGTAACGTGATTCCGGCGACTGCCTCGGCGACGATCGACCTTCGCCTGGTGAGGGGAATAGACAAACAGGTGCAGGTGCAGCGGTTCATTGAACACATCCGCAAGCAGGGCTACTTCGTGGTGGACAAAGACCCCGACGAACAAACCCGGCTGAGCCATCCAAAGGTGGCGAAGGTTGTGGTCGACGCGGGTGGTTACAACGCGGCAGGTTCACCGATGGACTTGCCAATCAGCAAGGCGGTGATCCAGGCGGTTGAAAATGCCCGCGGGCCGGTCATCAAGTTGCCGACGTCGGGAGCCAGCGTGCCGCTGTTTATGATTCAGGAGGTTCTGGGATCGGCCACCATTGAAATTTCGACCGCTAACCACGACGACAATCAGCACAGCTTTAACGAGAACATCCGGATACAGAACATCTGGGATGGGATTGAAACGATCGCCGCCCTGATGACCATGTGAGTCGGAGCGCCCGGTTGATGGCAAAAAGAAAGGCTCCCGGACCATCCGGGAGCCTTTGGTTTCTAAAGCCCTTTCGCTACTTTGCCGAGCCGACCGTTTGCAGTTCAGAGGCGGCCGGCTTGGCGGCTGCCTTGATGATGGGCAACATGTCGGGAGCGTGCGTCAGGACTGTCACTCTGGCCTTCGCGCCATATTTCGCGAAAGCCGCGTCAAACGCCGCCTGGACAGTGCCAAAGTAGGTGAATCCGAGTTTGCGGGCGTTCTCCGGGCCAATGCCCTTGGACACCAGGAAGACGCTCTCGCGCTCCTTGACCTGCGCCCAGGCAATCGCCAACGCCGCCGCAACCTCATCGTGCACCTGCTTCGCCTCCACCTTCTTGCGCAGAGCCTCGGCGGAGTAGTGCGTGATCTCCAGGATGTCGGAGTGGGTGACGGCAACGCCCTCGTAGCAAGGCGTAACGATGATGATCGTACCTCCGGCCTTCACCGCCAGGTCCGATGGATACTGCGTCTTGTGCGCCTGCCAGAATTCAAGATCGCAAGGATGAGAGCTGGAGATGACGATGTCGGCCTCTTCCGGAATCTCGACGGCATACACTTCCTTGGACAACTTCACGCCTTCGTTGAAGGCTTCGACGGTATCGCCAAAGAAGGCGCCAACCACCTCGCCGTGCCGGTTGAGAACCGTGTTGACGATGACGTTCATCCCGATCTGCCGGGCGATTTTGTTCAACTCCTCGCGCACCGGGTTAACTTCGACGCCCAGGTAGGAGCGGGGCGCGCGGACGCTGAGCAGATGCGTTTCCGCCGTCGTATCTTCGCCGGAGATGCCCGGCTGCACGATCTTTGCTCCACCCGCGAAACCGGGAATGTGGTGCGGAACAATGCTGCCTATGCCAATTTTGAAATCGGCTTCGTAGACTTCGCGGTTGATCCAGACGCTGGTTCCATTCGGTGTCTTTCCAAGGTCGATCAGAGCCGCGGGATTCTTGTAGTCATGATTCTTGATCGTGACCCGCTGCACAACTTCTTTGCCGAACTTCTCCAGGATCTCATGCTCGGTCATGAATCGATGGGTGCCGAGCGCGATGATCACCGTGATCTGCGTATCCTTGACCCCAGCGGCATTCATCTCGTCAAGCATGACCGGGATGATCTTGTCGGTCGGAGTCAGCCGCGTATTGTCGTCGGCGAGAATCACAACTTTGCCGGCTCCCTTCGCCAACTGCCTGAGTGGCTTCGACGCAATGGGATGGTTGATGGCGCGGACCACCTCTTTCTTCACATCGGCCACCGGAGTGAAATCCCTGGGAGAGTAGACTCCGACAAGATTTGCGCCAGGAATTTTTACTTCAACCATCTCGCGCCCGTAGGGCAGCGTTACTGTAATATCCGCCATAGCATCACATCCTTCGCAATGAGTTCCGACCACGCTTACGGAAAGAAATCCGGCCAAAAAACCACAACTGGAGCCTGGGGCCAAAGCCCGGAAGCCCGACACAACGGCTCACAATTTCACTCTAGCAGGTATTTTACAATTGGCAACTTAGTTAATGCCAGCAGCTCTTTTGAGAGCTCCGCCCCCTTTTGCCGGCTCAGATGGCTGCGCATACACCTACACTGAAGCTGCCACTGAAGCTGCGCTAAAGAAGAGCATGAACTCTGCCGATGTGTTTCGAGAATGGAACTTGTCAGCTCTTAGACATGCGACTCCCGAGATCCCGGTCACCGACACACATGTCGGGGTGATGAGCAGATACTCATAAAAATAGCCCAGCAGGGGCTTGCCGAAACCTGCCTGGGCTAGGTTATTCCTGGTGATTAAGCGACCGGGAAACTTTGAACTACCGCGTGAAGTCAAGCCTACCGCCCGTCGCATTGTACAGTGACGATTCGGCAGTGGTGGCCCCCATGCTCCTCACAAAATTCACGAGCCCGCTCGCGGGCAAAATGCTCATCTCTTCCGGTTGCCCACCCATTGTGGCCATTGGGTGAATGGGCAAAAGCCGCACATACGTCCCGGAAGTTCAACACGATGCGGCAATCTCTGCCGCAATTGTCCATCGCTATCTGTTCGGCGCGGTGCTTGCTGGGGTGATTGCGCGAAACTCCAAATCTCTCACCCTCCCCCACCGCAAGGGCACCGTCTGCCAGTGCCGCTGTTGTCAAGGCGACCAAGATAGCCATCACTGCGATCATGATTCTCGGCCTCATGTTTATCTCCTTTTTCCTGAGATAACCTATAGCGGCGAATTGTCGGCGGTCAAAGCCGACTTGTCAAGCATACGAGGATGAGCGCGTTACCGTGGCCCGGACTGGTATCAGAGCTTTTTAATTGGCCCTAACAAACGTACCGGGTCAGGTGGATATGCTCAGGCAGTGACGATAGTAAAGAGGCAGACTCGGCAGCGGGTGTTGAAGCAGATTTTACCGCCAGCGTTCAGGGCAGCCGCAGCAGGTCAGGAAGGGGTAGGACATGCTTAGGGTTACCTCTGTTACTTTTTTGCGGGGAGCCATTCTCTCGCAAGTGCTTGAAAAGAATGGCGGGGTGGACGGGACTCGAACCCGCGACCTCAGCCGTGACAGGGCTGCATTCTAACCAACTGAACTACCACCCCTACTCGTCAATTTTATTATACGGAAAGCGGCTCGGAATTCAAACCGACCCACTACCCGCGCGCTTGACTTACGCGGTTTCCGCCGCCCGAGCGATTCGGACGCAAACGCATTCACTCATGTCCCGAGTAACACATTTGCGTCCGTGCTCGCTTGTCCTGGCGCCGCGTGTGCACAGCGTTTATTGCAGCGCCTTATCGCTCGGGTGCTTGAAAGCTTCGGCCACCGCGGGAGTCATTGGGAAGTTCATGTTGAGCCCCTTGGGCGGTATCGGTGATTCCATCCACTTCTTGTAGAAGCGCATTGCCTCGCCCGAAGTCAGGATCTTCGTGAAAAGTGTATCCACGAACTTCTTGAACTGGGGGTCGTCCTTGCGCAACATGCAGCCGTACGCTTCAAACGTTTGAGGCGTGCCGACCACAATCCATTCCGCGGGGTGCTTAGCGGTCATCCTGTCGCCATAGAGAAGAACGTCATCCATCATGAACGCCGCGGCGCGGCCAGTTTCCAGGGTCAGGAAGGACTCCGCATGGTCTCTGGCGCTGATGATATTCATGCCCAGGTTTTTCTCGACGTTCATCTTGCGCAGCAGGACCTCCGAGGTCGAACCGGCGTTGGTGACCACCGTCTTGCCTTTGAGGTCCGGGAAATCCTTGATCCCCGAGGTATTCTTGGTCAACAGCCGCGTGCCGATCACGAAAATCGTGGTCGAGAAGGCGACCTGTTTCTGGCGCTCCAGGTTATTGGTGGTCGAGCCGCATTCGAGATCGACGGTTCCGTTCTGCAGCAGGGTCATCCGATTCTGCGGATTGACGGGAATCATGTTCACCTTCAACCCCGGCATCTTGAGCTCTTGCTTGAGGGCGTCGACCACCTTGAACGCGTATTCCTCGGAATAGCCGACGATGTTCTGCTGGTTGTCATAGTACGAGAACGGTATGGCCGACTCTCGCACGGCAAGGGTGATGGCGCCCGTATCCTTGATCTTCTTCATCGTGCCGGATAATGGCTCCTCGGCGGCTGCGGGAGCGATGAAAACGGTGAGCACGATGGCGGCAGCGACAACCTGCGTCAACAACATCGTGATCCGTCGCGTGATGAGGCGATGACTACGGTTCATGCGTGCTTTCCTTTCACCGAAGGGGACTTGGAGTCGAACTCGGCACCCGGAAACCTCAGCCGGGCACTTGCAATAAACTTGAAATGGAAAAGCAACTTTACCTCTTAAGTGATGGGAAAGCGATACTTTTGTTGCGCAGCCGTGCGGGTGCCCCTGCGGTTCATTCTCCGCGGTAGCCATGCCTACCGCTAACGTGGAGGCGAAGCCAGCAGATTTCTTCTCATCCCTTGACTACCTTCAATCGGGTGAGGATTGCACGGTTGGTGATGGGAAGCTCGGAAAAGCGCACACCTATCGCGTTGTGAATCGCATTGGTTATAGCTGGCGCGGGCGGGCTGTAGGGTGGTTCTCCAATACCTTTGGCGCCGAAGGGCCCATAAGGATCAACCGATTCCACCATGATTGGCACAATCTCCGGTACGTCCTTGATGCCGGGCAATCGATAGTGAAGATGGTTGGGATTGACGCAAATTCCCGTATTTTTGTCTAGGATCTGCTCTTCCATCAATGCGAAGGCCATTCCTTGAATGGCGCCACCCTCGATTTGGTTTTCCGCCGTCACCGCGTTGATGGCTCGGCCAAGATCGTGAACCGCCACCAGTTGCAAGACCTTGACGGCACCGGTTCGAATGTCCACCTCGACTTCGGCGAACTCTGCTCCTGGGCTATGGAACACAAGATTCGGAGGGACTTTATAGATGCCTTTTCCGACAATCGGTCCCGGCGATTTAGCCGCAATCTGATCCAGCGGAACTCTTTTTTCGGACCCTTTGACGAACACCAGACCGTCGCGAATCGTCAAGTCCTTCTTATCGATCTTCAGTTCCGCTGCGGCAGTATCCAGCAACTGGTTTTTGGCATCCGCCGCCGCCAGCTTGATTCCGGTACCACCGACAATCGTCTGTTTGCTGCCGCCGGTGCTGCCGGTGTCTGTGGTCACTTCGGTATCGGCAGAGGTTACGGAGACCCAGGACAGCGGGACGCCGAGTTCCTCGGCGGCGATCATCGCCATGGTTCCCTTCTGCCCGCCTCCGATGTCCGTTGTGCCGGTGAGCACGTTGACGGTTCCATCCAGGTTCACCCGCACCATGCCGGAGCAGGAAAGCCCTGGAGGCATGCCGCCGTGCCGGCAGGCGTGGATAGCCATGCCCACCCCTCGTCTCACCGGACCTGCGCCAGACGCCGGCTTCTGCCACCGCTCCTTCCATCTGAAACTCTCCGCGCCACGCCTGATGCACTCCTCCATGCCATTGCTGGTGAAAGGAATTTTGTTGAACTGGTCGCCATCTTCCAGGCGCGCGTAATTCTTCAGACGGAACTCAACCGGGTCCATCTCCAGCTTCTCGGCGATCGCATCCATGTGGACTTCCTGAGCGAAAGTTCCCTGGGGATGCCCCACACACCGCATAGATCCGCTGTCCGGATTGTTGGTGTTGACCGAATAGCTCACTCCCTTCATGTTGGGACAACGGTAGGTATACATCATCATTTGCATGGTTCCGTCGGCGCCGGGCGTGTGATTATAGGCGCCCATGTCCGCGATCGTCTTCGCCTGGATCGCCGTCAGAGTACCGTCCTTTTTGACTCCATACTTCAATTCACTGATTACGGGATAGCGGTGGTAAGCGGCGACGTAGAGTTCGTCCCGGTCAAGCTCAATCCTTGTGGGACGCCCCGTTTGACGCGCGATCAGGGCAGCCAGAACATTGTGCCGCTGCGCCGAACCTTTGTCCCCGAACCCACCCCCCATGAAATTGCATATCACCCGCACTTTGCTCATGGGGAGCTTAAGAGCTTTGGCGACACCCTTCTGTACCTCAAATGTCCCTTGCGTGGAGTCCCAGAGGGTCAGCTTGCCGGCTTCCCATTGTGCGACTGTAACCCTGCTCTCCGCGGTGGCATGCTGCAGAAGAGGAGTCCGGTATCTGCTTTCGTAGACCAGATCAGCCTCCGCGAAACCTTTCGCCAGATCGCCCCTGCTGACTATCGTCGGCTTGCCACCTATCAGATTGCCCTCCGGGTACAATCTGGGCGCGTTCGGGCTTAGCGCCTGCTCAGGATCAAGGACATAGGGGAGTACCTGGTACTCCACCTTGATCAAGTCAATAGCTTCGGCAGCCGTGTCCTCGTCAACCGCCGCGACTACCGCGATGTCATCACCCACAAAACGGGCGACATCGGTGAGAACCGGCATCCATGGATTCCAGCGGTACAGCGGCATGTCTTTGTATGTGAGCACCACCTTCACGCCCGGCAACGCCTGTGCTTTGGAAATGTCGATGCTCACGATGCGCGCGTGGGGATGGGGGCTCCTCAGAATCTTCAGGTAAAGCATTCCCGGCAGGTAGAAATCGGAGGTGTATTTGGCGCGTCCGCTAACTCGCTCAAATGCATCAACCCTTGGCTGGCGCGTTCCGATAACTCTGAATTCGGAGCTCATGGCAACCCCTCTCTCTCACTGCGCCTTCATCATAAAGTGGTATCGAGGTCTTTTAACAACAACGCCCTGCAAAAATAGCACGCGAAACAGTCGACACTCCAGGAACCTTCTTCCTGCGTCGACAGCGCACCTCGCTTTTCTGCCATTTTCTTCTCTTCAGTGGCTTCCCAATTCGGTGCGCGGGCCGCTCACTTTAAAGATGGCATACCGGCCATATAACCTCTGTCAAGCAGAATCTTCGCGGTTACGAGTCACCGTCCGGTTTGCCCGTCAGAACAAAGCCACTGGCGCAGCGGTGAGCGAGGGCAGCAATCCTCTTTGCGATTCGAAGATTCGGCTTGCGCACCGCAGCTCACCTTGCCTGTTTATCACTGCTGGTCCCGGACTCTCCGCAGAAGGCGGCCGGAGCGAGGATCGTCGCCATTGCCAATACCCTGGACGCGATTACCTCCCTTACCGGGAGATCAATTCCCAGGTGCGCGGCCTCACGCCGGCCCGAAAGAAGTAGAGAAGGATTTCACTAAACCCCAACCATGATAACCCGGCATAATAGTTTGTATTCCGGGCAAGCGAAACGAGATGCGCAATGCGGAGATTACATCCAGATAAGGGGCTGCCAATACGTGAAAATAACGAATGTTGAAGTAATCTGCCTTGCAGTTCCTCTGCGAAGACCCGTTTTAATGTCGTTTGGAACAATGACCCATAGGAAAAGTTGCCTTGTCCATCTTGAAACCGACGAAGGTACTGATGGTTGGGGGGAGAGTTTTGTGAACCACCCTTATTGGGCACTGGAAGAACGGAAAATCACCATTGATAAAGGCGTTAAACCACTGGTCATTGGTGAAGACCCGTTGGACATAGAGAAGCTATGGAACAAAATGTATGGTGCCCTTAATAGGATTGGCTTGCAGGCAGGAGCCAGAGGGCAATATATGCAAGCCATCAGCGGAATAGATATTGCTTTGTGGGACCTGAAAGGGAAATACCTCGGAGTGCCGGTGTACGAAATGTTGGGTGGCAAAGCCTTAGAAAAGGCGGAGGTGTATGCGAGCGGGTTAGGCCCGAAGAACCTTGAAGAACAAATCCAAGAATGTATTCCCTATGGGATCAAAGCATTTAAGGTGAAAGTCGGTTTCGGTAAAGACACTGATATTAGAAATGTCGGCCAAGCAAGGAACCTGATCGGGACGACCGATAAACTGATGCTCGATGCAAACATGGCGTGGAGTAAAGAAGAAGCACTTGAGATGGTGGAGCTTCTGAAAGATTACCAGATTGAATGGCTGGAAGAGCCGTGTCCATGCGATGATAGCGACGCTTTAGCTTATGTGTCCAAGATGAGCGCGATTAAGATCGCCGGGGGTGAAAATGTTTACTGCCGTGATGGTTTCCAGAGCGCTTTCAGACAACAGGTTTTTGATATTGCCCAGCCCGATGTTACAAAGACGGGTGGCATTTCAGAAATGAGCCATATTTGTCGAATGGCCGGCGCTTGCGGCAAAAAATGGGCACCTCACTTTTTTGGAAATGCAGTTGGGTTGGCAGCGACGCTTCACGTTTTCGCGGCGATTTCAGGCGGCATAATAGTGGAGCTTGATGCAAATCCTAATCCGCTTCGAACCGAGCTGTTGGAAAACCCTATTGAAATTGTCGACGGCTTGGTCGATATCCCGAATGGCCCCGGATTGGGGGTCAGCATTAACCAAAGTCTGTTACGGGAGTACCGTATTTGATAACCGCTCGGCCGCAGCCGTTGACAGGCGCACCGCTGCTCAGAAATATCTCTAAATTGCCCGGGCAGCAGTACCGTTTTGGGCGCAAGTGCTACGCCTGTTATCGACAGTTATCTTGTGGGTAAGCCATCCTACGCCGCTTCTGCGTAGGGTGGGGTAGTTGGTCACCTACCGTCCTCCCGTCAGAAACCCGCCTCCCCTTGGATCGCCTCCGAGCCCCTGTCCAAAGGCAGAATTGGCTCCGCCAATACGCGAATTCCGTCTGTTCCGGAAACACATGATTCAGAAACAGTCCAATCGGTATGGGCTACCCACCGCAAAATCAGCAGCTTGCAATTGGTAAACGCATAGGGTTTTCGGAACACTGGGGAAACTTCGCCGGGGCATTCCCTCGCCAGAAGCGCGTCGCCCCGCGCCAGCAGCATGGCAGAGCCGGGGCGAAATCAATGAGGTAAGATGCATTCGGGAAATTCTCGATAGAGCCGGAGAGTTCCACCATGAACAAACAAGAGACGGCTGCACTTTTAACTCGCGCTGCGGAAATGGCCATGCGCTATGTCAGCGCTACTTCCGAACGCAGAGTCGCACCGGCGGAAGCTGCGCTTGCCGCACTCCAGAGATTTCATGAGCCTTTTCCAGCATCGGGTTGCGATCCAGAGGAAGTTCTCGCAATGCTGGATGAGATCGGCTCACCCGCAACCGTGGCAACCACCGGCGGACGCTACTTCGGTTTTGTCAACGGCGCAACGCTTCCCGCTTCTCTGGCCGCCAACTGGCTTGCAGGCGCGTGGGATCAAAACGCCGCTCTGCGCATCATGTCTCCCGTCGCCGCGGAATTGGAAGAGGTCGTGATTCGCTGGGTCTGCGAAGCGCTCGGCCTACCGCTTGATTGCGGGGGAGGATTGGTGACCGGAGCGACCATGGCGAACTTCACCTCGCTGGCTGCGGCGCGATATGCGCTGCTTGCGCGCCAAGGTTGGAACGTTGTCGAAGATGGACTCTTCCAGGCCCCGCCAATCGAAGTTGTGGTGGGCGCAGAAGTTCACGCTTCGCTGCTGAAGGCACTGAACATGCTCGGTATGGGCCGTAAGCGCGTGACCCTCGTCGAAGCGGATGGACAAGGAAGAATGCGCGCGGAGAAATTGCCAAAACTTTCCCGGCACGCCATCGTTTGCATTCAGGCCGGCAACGTCAACACGGGAGCCTTCGATCCCGCAGCTCCCATCTGCGACGCCGCGCATGAGCAGGGCGCTTGGGTCCACGTCGATGGCGCGTTCGGTTTCTGGGCGGGCACATCGCCGAGGTACAAGCACCTCTGGAGCGGATTCGAAAAAGCTGACTCTTGGGCGACAGACGCGCACAAATGGCCGAACGTCAGCTACGATTGCGGTCTGGCGATTGTCCGGAATGGGGAGGCTCTGCGCACCTGCATGGGAATTTCCGCTGCGTATCTCCCGCCGGGGACGAGGCGCGAGCCAATGCACCACACGCCTGAATCCTCGCGAAGAGCCCGCGGCGTGGAATGTTGGGCCGCGCTCAAGTCGTTAGGCCGCTCGGGGCTGGCCGAACTGGTCGAAAGAACATGCGCCCATGCTCAGCGGTTTGCCGCGGGCTTGCGCACCGCGGGGTTCGATGTGTTGAATGACGTCGTCATCAATCAAGTGCTCGTCTCATTCGGTGACGCATTGAAAACGCAAGAAGTCATTCGTCGGGTGCAAGACGAAGGTACCTGCTGGTGCGGCGGAACCGTTTGGCAGGGAAAAACCGCGATGCGCATCAGTGTATCTTCTTGGGCCACAACCGACGCCGATGTGGACCGAAGCCTGGGAGCCATCCTTCGCGCTGTGCGAGGTAGTGGCACTTGACCCGACGATAACGAATACGACCCCAGCTCCCCGGCGGTGGCAAGCGATTATGGCGAATGATGCTCTCTGCCCGTTTGCAATACCGCTCGAGAGCGGTACAATTCGAGCGAATCAGTGCTGAAAAAGAAGATTCCGGCTAATCGAGTCTTCCGAGTTGCAGAAATGCACGGGCATGATTCCGGGCAATTGTCGCCTTGTTCCACTCAATGTGCATGGTCTTGCCGTCCGTACTTATGCCGCCATGAGGACGTCACTCCGCACCGGCGAAACGGATTATCGAGGCCTGCTTTTCGCAAACTCCTGGCATGCAGGCGGCGGGGAAAATTGAGGTCCGGATGTCGGGTACTTGGCTCCAGGTTCTAAACAGTCTTTCATTCGCCGCCTTGCTCTTCATCGTTGCCAGCGGGTTCACGCTGATTTTCGGCCTGTTGCGCGTGGTCAACCTGGCGCATGGCGCTCTTTATCTCATGGGCGGCTACATTGGCATGACCGCCGCGGTCGCAAGCGGCAGCTTCGCCCTCGGAGCAGTCGCAGCCGCAGTTGCCATCGCCTTCATGGGGCTGGTGCTTGACCGCGGGCTGCTCGACTTCGTCAAGAACCAGGAACTCAAGCAGGTTTTGCTCACCCTCGGCGTTGCGCTGGTACTGAACGATTTGGCGCTGGTTCTGTGGGGCGGCGATACGCGAACCATTCCCATACCGGAATTTCTTCAGGGGGCCGCGCAATTCGGTGAAATTTTCTATCCGAAGTACCGGCTCATGGTTCTTGCCAGCGGCGTCATCATCTTTCTGCTGTTGGGGCTGCTTTACAACCGCACCCGCTTAGGCGCGATGATTCGCGCCGGAGTCGATGATGCCGAGATGGTGCAGGCGATCGGTATCGACATTCGCCGGCTCTTTCTTCTCACTTTCATGTTAGGCTCCGCGCTGGCCGGTCTTGGCGGCGTGCTGGGTGGTGCATTCCTCACTCTTTATCCCAGCGCCGATTCCGAGATCCTGGTCTACAGCCTGGCGATTGTCATCATCGGCGGACGCGGCAGTCTCGCTGGAGCTGCGATCGGCAGTCTGATGGTCGGCTTCCTCGCCACCTTCGGCCAGATCTGGTTTCCCGAGCTCGCCTACTTCGTAATCTTCGGTCCCATGGCGCTGCTCCTGGCTTTCCGGCCTCTCGGCCTTTTCGGGAGGGCTTAGCGTGCGCATCCTGCTGTGGATTATGCTCGCCATCTCGATCCTGTTTCTTCTGGGCGTGCCTTTTCTTCTTTCCGCATATCCCAAGACGCTGGCCACGGAGGCGTTGATTCTCGGACTGTTCGCCATGTCGATTGACATCCTGGCCGGAATCGCCGGGCGCACTCCGCTGGGCCATGGCTCAATCTTCGGGGTCGCGGCGTATGTCGTGGCGCACCGCGTCGCCATCGAGGGCGCCGATGCGTGGACCGGCATGCTGCTGGGATTGCTCGCGGCGGTCGCCGTCGCCGCTCTGTTCGGCGCGCTGGCCGTACGCACCAGCGGCGTTTACTTCCTGTTGCTCACCTTGGCGCAAGGCATGATTGTCTGGGGCATCTGTTATCGTTGGACCTCGGTCACCGGAGCCGAGAACGGAATTCGCGGTGTCGACCGGCCGGAGCTGATCGCCAGCCCGGACACGTTCTATTATTTCGTCTTGTTCACGGTCGCGATCTCCGGGCTGCTCATCTGGCGCGCTTGTGCATTCTCCGTTTGGAATGGCGTTACGCGGCATCAAGGAAAGTCCTTCGCGCATGCGTACGCTTGGCTACAACGTGCCGCTGACGTTGACGATCGCCTTCACTCTCTCCGGTTTTTTCGCCGGAGTCGCGGGCATTCTGTTCGTGTTCCTGAACAACTTCATCAGCCCGAACAACGTGGCCCTTTCGCAGTCCGTCTCCGGTTTGCTGATGGTTGTCCTCGGCGGCGTAGGCACGCTGTGGGGCGCTTTCGTGGGCTCGGCTGTCATGATCTCCCTGGAGAACCTGGTCAGCGCCTATACTGAGCGCTGGCCTACCATCCTGGGACTGATGTTCATCTTCACCATGCTGTTTGCCTCTGAGGGCCTGGTCGGCAAAGCAAAACTAATCGTGCAAAAACGCCTTGCGAGCCGTTCCTCAAAATCTGTCTAGACTTAGCACGACGGTAAAGGAGACTGCTATGACTCATCGTAGATTTCTTGGTGCGGCACTGGGCGCGGCTTTCGTGGCGTTGTCGATCACCGGCGCCCTTGCCCAAAGCAACCCCATCCGCATCGGCTTGCTGGCGCCGCTGACCGGAGCGGCCGCGTCGTCTGGCCGCGAACTGGTGGATGGCTGGGAGCTGTATTGGAAGCAGGCCGGACGCACGGTTGCCAATCGCCAGGTGGAAGTGACCGTCGAAGACGATGGTTCCGTGCCCGACATCGCTTTGCAGAAGGCGCGCCGACTGGTGCAGCAGCGCAACGTGAACATGCTGGTGGGCAACGTGCTCGCTAATACCGGTCTGGCCGTCGCGGAATTCGTGAAAGGCACCGGCACGCCGTATTTCATGCCCGTCATTGCAGCCGACGATCTTACGCAACGCAAACGCATCCCGAACGTCATGCGCATTGCCGGCTTTGCCGCCAGCCAGATGACGCGGCCTCTGGCGGACTGGTGTCTCAAGCAGGGTTACCGCCGGGTCGTCACCATAGGCCAGGACTATACTTTCGGCCATGAGCAGGCCGGGGGCTTTGTGCAGACCTTCACCGAGGGCGGCGGGCAGGTCGTTACACAGCTCTGGCATCCCATCAACACCTCCGACTTCAGCCCTTACCTCGGCCAGTTGCAGGGACTGAAGCCCGATGTGGTCTTCGCCGTCGAAACCGGCTCCGATGCGGCACGCCTATTGCAGCAATGGAGCACCTTCGGTTTCAAGAACCGCATCCCGTTGGTGACTTCGCAAAACACAACCGACCAGTCGATCATTCGTAACCTGACTCCGGCCGAAGTGGAAGGCATCGTCTCGGTGGCGCACTTTGCCGAAGGCAGAGACGACCCATCGACCAAGGCTTTTGTCGCCAGCTACGAGAAGGCGTATGGCAAGCTGCCTGCGATCTTCGCCGCCGAAGGCTTCTCCGCCGCCGAATGGATTGCCGACGCCATGAAAAAGATCAACGGCAAGGTCGAAGACAGCAAACTGTTTCTCAGCACGCTGCGGACCGAGGTGGTGCCCGATACGCCGCTCGGCAAGAACCTGAAGCTCGATGCTTATGGCAACCCCATCTATGACATTTATATCCGCAAGGTAACCAGGCGCGCGGACGGCAAGATGGTGAACACCGTGATCGCCACCTATCCGCAGGTGTCGCAGTTCTGGAAGTATAAGCCGGAAGATTATCTCAAGCAGCCGTCGTACAGCCGGCAGTTCCAGGGTATTAAGAAATGACGTTTGCAGCAGACAGCGGCGACGCTCCAGCTCGCCCAGACTGGGCGCTGGAGCTGTCCGGCGTGTCGCGGCGGTTCGGCGGTCTGTGGGCGGTCAACGCCGTGAACCTCAATGTTGCCGCCGGATCGACGCACGCCATCATCGGTCCAAACGGGGCCGGCAAGACGACGCTGTTCGCGCTCGTTTCGGGCGAACTGCCGCTGTCTGCCGGCTCCATTCGCATGTTCGGACAGGATGTCAGCGGTTGGTCGGCCACGCGGCGGGCGCGCTCCGGCATGGGCCGGACGTACCAGATCTCAAACGTGTTTACTGGCCTGACGCTGGCCGAGAACATCCTGCTTGCCCTGCGCGGAACGCGCCCGGCAAAGTATGCCTTTCTGAGCAGCAGTGCGGCCTCTCCGAAAGAGGCGTCCGAACTGGACGGCCTGCTCTCCAGTTGCGGGCTCTCCCCCTACCGCGACGAGCGTGTTGGGGCACTCTCCTACGGAGTGCAGCGGCAGCTTGAACTGGCGCTGGCGCTGGCCGGCCGTCCGCGCATACTGCTGCTCGATGAACCTGCCGCCGGCTTGTCTCCCGCCGAACGCGCACCCATGGCCGACATGATCCGCAGCTTGCCTGACGATCTGACCGTGCTGTTGATTGAGCACGATATGGAATTGGCGCTCGGTCTCGCCGATCGAGTCACCTGCCTGCACTATGGCGAGGTCCTGACCGAGGGCACCTCCGACGAAATCCGCGCCGACGTCCGCGTGCAGGAAGTTTATCTTGGAACGGCGGGCCGAGCATGCTTGAGATCCGAAATCTGCACAGCTACTACGGCGAAGCCTACGTGCTCCACGGCATCGATTTGACGGTTCCCGAGGCGCAGGTGGTCGCTCTGCTCGGACGCAATGGCATGGGAAAGACCACGACGATTCGCTCCGTCATGGGACTGCGCCCACCCACCGTGCGCCAAGGCACCGTGAGCTTTCGCGGCAAGACCGCTCGGTGACATGCCGCCCCATCGGATCGCGCAGCTCGGGATTGGCCTCGTGCCCCAAGGCCGCCGCTTGTTTCCCTCGCTCACCGTCACTGAACATCTCGACATTTGCCCACGCCGCCCGGCAGCTCACGGGCGTACCGCTTGGACACCCCAGCGTGTCTTCCAGCTCTTTCCGCGTCTCGGCGAACGCCGCAGCCACCGTGGCCAGCAGCTTTCCGGCGGCGAGCGACAGATGCTGGCCATCGGCCGCGCTCTGATGATCAACCCCGATTTGATCCTCATGGACGAGCCTACCGAGGGACTGGCCCCGGTCATGGTCAAGCACGTGGAGGAGGCCGTGCA
Organism: uncultured Acidobacteriota bacterium; assembly: GCA_963842345.1. Lineage (GTDB taxonomy): Bacteria > Acidobacteriota > Terriglobia > Terriglobales > Acidobacteriaceae > CAWBRT01. The sequence goes on along the minus strand of CAWJGD010000001.1, from coordinate 78,213 downwards.
AACACTGCGCGCTGAAGGTCTCTCCATCCTGCTGGTCGAGCAGAACCTGCGCAGCGCGTTGAGCGTGGCTGACACGGTTCACATTATCGAAGCCGGCAGCATCGTCTACACTGGCTTGCCCGCGGAACTAACGGCCAACAAAGAGCTCATGCATCGCCACCTCGGCGTGTAGACCGCGCAACCTTATCCACTTTACCCATCGGTCTAGCATGCTGCTGAAAAACTCTTCTCCGAGGGTGTCATCCTGAGCGCAACGAATGTTAGGAGAACGAACTGCGCAAGGATATACTGAACGATATTGCCACGGGCCGCAAACAACCAGCTCATACTGAACTTCCTCGCATGCACATGACGGATGGCGCGGCCGTCTAACGCACCACCGCACATTTGACTTACGGAAGGATAAAAGGGCCCAATGGGTTGTCCAGAGCTGCTATGTCCAGAGCTGCTACCCAAAGCGCTGCATTCAGGAATTATTTATGAACTGTTTATTCGGGCTTTATGTCCAGCTGTATCCAAGAGAAGGGGAGCAGGTACTTCGTCCGAAAAAAGCAGAGCGAGGCACGAAGGGACACCGGTAAGTGAAAGGAACAGGTTATGAGCATCATTGATAAATCATACGAGCGCGCTCTTGAGTATCGCCCGGCCCGCAACAATGTAAAGTGGTTGTTGTTAGGCGGTGGCGTGCTTCTGCTGCTGCTGGTTGTTGGGACATTCGTTACGCGAGCCACCCGCATTGAAGCCGGACACGTAGGCGTCGAAATCAATTTGGCGGGACATCAGCGGGGCGCATCGGACATTCCGATCCGCACAGGGTGGGTTGTTTATAGTCCACTTTGGACCCAAATCATTCAGTTCCCAACATTCGTGCAAACGGTGAAGTGGACGCGTGATCCGAACGAAGGGCACCCGGTTAACGAAGAAATGGGATTCAATTCGAAAGAAGGGATGGCGATTTTTGCCGACGTGTCACTGTCGTATGCGATCGATCCGCAAAAGGTTCCGGAGTTTTACATCAAATACCGCGTCAGTGATCTCGAACTGTTCACTCACGGTATCTTGCGCGACATCGTCCGCAACTCTCTGAATGAAGTCGCTTCCACTTATGCCGTCGAAGACATCTATGGTGAGAAGAAAGCGGAGTTCCTGAAGAAAGTTGGAGTGATGATCGAGCAGAAAGTTGCGCCTGTTGGCGTAAGCGTGCAGCAGTTTGGTTTCATTGGCGCACCACGTGTGCCTGCGGTCATCGCTTCGGCTATCACAGCCAAAGCGCAAGCCATCCAGGAGGCCGAACGCGCCCGGAATGAACTTGCAACGACTCAGGCCGAAGCGGCGAAGAAAATAGCCCAAGCCGACGGCGAAGCAAAGTCGCTGGTTACGATCGCCAAGGGAGAGGCCGAAGCAAATCGCATTCGGCAGAGTTCTTTGACACCGCAACTACTGGAGCTACGGAGGATCGAGAACAGCCGCTTGCAGATAGAAAAATGGAACGGGCAGTTGCCGACTGTTCAATCAGGCCAGGGTGGCGGGATGATTCTGCAACTGCCGCAGACTAAGTAGTGCAAGAAAGCCGGACGCGCGGTAGGTCGTTTTGTGGAACTCACGCCCCGTCGGCCCGGGACAAATCGACTGCAGCGGCATGGACTGGTTTTTAATTCCGCGTGCCCAGCATACGATCCAGGTTGAATGCCGCGCTGATCAACGCAAGATGCGTAAATGCTTGCGGGAAATTGCCGAGTGCCTCGCCCTGCGGTCCGGTTTGCTCCGCGTAGAGCCCGAGATGATTGGCATAGCCCAGCATGCGCTCGAACAGCAGCCGCGCTTGATCCAGTTTTTCGGGAATCGCCTGACCTGCACGCGTTAACGCTTCCACCAGCCAGAACGAGCACATGTTAAAAGTGCCTTCCTCGCCCGGAAGTCCGTCGATGCGGGGCTGCGGCGGATAACGGTATACGAGGCTGTCGCTGACCAAACCACCTTCGCGAGGATTCTGCAGGATGGCAGAGATCGTGTTAAGCATCCGCGGATCATTGGGAGCCATGAAGAAGACCAGAGGCAAGATTAACAGCGATGCATCCAGGTCCTCGCTGCCGTAGAACTGTGTGAATGCGCGTCGTTTTTCATTCCAGCCACGGGTCATCACTTCTTCGTAGATGCGGTCACGCTCAGCAATCCACTTCGTCCGGTCAGCGGGAAACGCGCGCTTGTCAGCCAGCCTGATGCCGCGGTCCAGCGCCACCCAGTTCATGACCTTCGAGTAGACGAAGTGCTCCTCGCGATTCCGCATCTCCCAAATTCCTGCATCCGGACGTTGCCAGTGTCTCGCAGATCCACTCAAGGCGGCTGCGGAGCTTCACCCACATGTCGTAAGAGATCGGGCTGACGTATTTGTTGTAGAGGTAAAACGAGTCCATCAACTCGCCATAGACGTCGAGTTGGAGTTGTGAAACGGCGGCATTGCCTATGCGTACGGGCCGGGAGCCACGGTATCCCTCCCAATGATCCAACGTCTGCTCGGGAACTTCGCTGTCGCCCTGGATCGTGAAGAGCGTCGGTAGCGGCCACATTGGGGCTCATGTGCTTTGACGCGTAGTTCGCAATCCAGTTCATGAAGCCGGCCGCCTCATCTCTGAATCCGATGCGGAGAAAGGCGTAAATCGTAAAGGCGGCATCGCGAAGCCAGGTGTAGCGGTAATCCCAATTGCGAGTGCCTCCGATGACCTCGGGGAGACTGGTGGTGGGAGCGGCCACGATCGCTCCCGTGGGCTCGAAGGTAAGGAGCTTTAGAGCCAAGGCCGATCTTTGTACCTGCTCACGCCAGCGTCCGCGATAGGTACAGGCAGAGAGCCACTTCTGCCAAAACCTGACAGTCCCCTGGAACAACTCCTCGCCCTCTTCTTGAAGAGGAGGGCAAGGGACGGTGTCATTCCCCAAGGTGTGCTCTCAAGAGGAACCCTTCCGACTTGCCTTCCTCGAGCAAGAACTCGGCGGTCACGCTACCCTGTTCCCCCTGCTTGAGTGGCACGGCCGTGGAAAGGGCGAGGCTCAAGCCGCTTGACTTGAAAAATACACCGTTTGGCTCCAGCCATACTTCGTGGGCCTTGCGTCCATAATCGAAAGCCGGGCGACAAACGAGTGACATGCGCACCGCGCCTCTGACGCAACGGATGCGACGATAAAGATGCTGATACCACGGCGAGTCGGGAGGAAGCCCCACGGGCATAAAGTCTTCCAACTCGGCGATCCCATCCGCGAGCAAGAAGCGCGTTATCAGGATATTCGTCGAGGGCCAATAAAACTGCTTGTACCGCACTGCATCGCCGATAGGGGAGATCTGGAATCGGCCTCCCTTTACATCGTCCAGGAGCGCTCCAAAGATGCTGGGCGAATCAAAGTGCGGGTAACAGTACCAGTCGATCGAACCGTTCATGCCCACAAGAGCGACCGTACGCATGTTGCCGATGATTCCGTAGTTTTCGATGGGCTGATACGACATCAGTATCTCCTCAGCAAATGACCTGCGCACTTCTTATGATGTGCGTGGGCCGGCGGAAGAGGCGGAACCGGAAGAACCTGAAAGAATACATTTGCGCTGGAACTCCCGAAGCGAAGCCTCACCCGCAAAAGTAAGAATGTCAACGACGACCCCAGCCAGTGACTCTCGTCTGGTGCTGTGCTCGGGCCTTTGACAGTTAACCGGCGTGGAGCTGCCGGTCCTGACTGCGCCGCGACTAGCGCCGGTTTGCACCATCCCGACGTTACCTTAGTGATCGCCGAAACCCTATTTCCCGCTGCTTAATTCAGGGTAGAATTACATACACTGGCCGGCAGCGCGTGGCCGAGCGCAAGGTGGAGTTGTGCGTCAGCCACGAGGAGACTTTGTAACTCAACCGCGGCACGGCCGGCCGCGAACTGCGCATGATCGAGTTGAAAACAGTCGACGAGAACTCTGCGCCCAGCCAACCCCCCGCACTACCGTGAGGACGTTGACCATGAATGATTCCCAGATGAACTCGCTCGTGGCAGCAATCCTCGAGGGCGATTGCGCGGAGTCGGTTTTTCAAGCCGAACAGCTCCGCACTGGCGGGGTCAGCACCCAACACATTGTCATGCGCGGCATCGAGGCCGCCATGTCGGCGCTGGACGCCAAATGCACGCTGGAAGCAATTCAACCTGCTGGAAATCATGCTGGCGGGCCGGGCCGTGACGGAGGTCATGAAGTTCCTGTATCCCGCCGGCAGCGCCGTGGCCGGCACCAAAGGCAACGGTCGTCATCGCCACCCTGGAAGGGGATGTGCACGATCTGGGCAAGAACATCCTCAAAATGGTCCTCACCGGCAGCGGCTATCGCGTGGTGGATTGCGGCAAGGATTGCCCGCTGCCAAAGCTCATCGAAGCGGCGGAGAAAGAACAGCCCTTGGCCATCGGGATCAGCGGCCTGATCACCCACGATCATCCCGCTGGTGAGACAGGTGAAGGATCTGCTGCGACTTCGAGGCTCTGGAGCGGGTGAAGGTCATCGCCGGGGGCGCGGCGCTTGAAGCAATCCTCCCCCGATAAACTCAATGTTGATTTCGTGGCCGATTCGGCCTTCGACGGCCTCCACTATCTCGAGGCGCTGGCCGGAGGCGGCCAGATGAACAGCCTGGAACGGATCGCCGCCACCTCCAGTTTCAGGAAACCGACCGGGTGCCGGTCATCGCCCAGGTGTTCGGCCATGCCGCCACGCTCGCCGGCGTGCCGCTGGATGACTACGTGCGGGATGGCGAAACGCTCGCCCGGTGCCAGCTGAGGCATGGCAACAGTATGGCTATGATGCCGTCTTCTCGGTCATGGATGTCAATGTGGAGACGGAAGCCGCCGGCTCGGTTCTGCGCTATCCGCAAGAATCAGTATCCCGTGATCGAACGGCATGCGTTGTCCCCGGAGAGCGATTGGGACGGCCTGGCCGCTTCCCGATCCACAGCGGGCCGGACGCATGCCGGAGATGCTCAAAGCCCTGGGCATCCTCAGACGGGAACTCGGGGACGAGGTGCTGGTCGTCGGCTGCGTTCTGGGGCCCTTCACTCTCACTACGCAATTGCTGGGCCTGGAAACCACGCTTTACCTGGCGATCGATGATCCTCCGCGGTTGGAGCGTCTGATGGATTTTGCGACCGAGGTCGTGATTCGCTTTGGCCAGGCCCAACTCCAGGCGGGCGCGCATCTGCCGGTGGTTTTCGATCCCTCCGCCTCCCCGGCGGTCATTCCCCCGCAGTTCTTCCGGGAGTTCGAGCTGCCCCGGCTGCAGCGGGTCTTCCAGGCGCTTGGCCGAGGCCGGCGCGATCGCGAACTGGCTGCATATCGCCGGTCCGGTGGCGCCGATCCTGCCTTATTACGCGAAGGCCGGGGTCCATATCGCGAATTTCGATTACTGCGTCAGCGCCGCCGAGGCGAGGAGCCGTGCTTCCGGCCACCTGCCTCGACGGCAATATCAAGTCGCTGCCTGTTCGTGGAGGGAAGTCCCGCGGAGATCGAGGCGGAAGCCGCTGAACCTTCTCCGCGCCTTTCGCGACCGGGGAGGCTTTATTCTTTCCTCGGGCTGCGAGATTCCGCCCGAATCCAGGCCGGAGAACGTCGCCGCGATGGTCAAGTGCACGCGACGGCGGGGTGGAATAGAAGATGCCGAAGCTCACTGTCATTGCCAACGACGCAGCTCGGGAGATCCCTTTTCGCCGGGCGCTTCCGTGCGGGAAATCCTCGAGAGCGCCGGCCTTCGGTCCGTTCCGGTTGCCGGGGAAACGGGGCCTGCGGCCTCTGCCTGGTGCAGATCGAAGCGGGAGACGTCGACCGCCCCGACGAAGAATGAACGCCTCGTTTTGTCGCCCGAGCAGCTCGAGCGGAACATTCGTCTTGCCTGCCAGCTGATGCCGGAAAACGATCTTCATCTGCGGATCATCAACACGGTCTCGAAATCGCAGTTGGCGGGACCTGACCCCGGACTCTCTCCCTTGCACCCCTCGTCAGCCTCGCTTCCCGCCGGCAGCGAGCCGCCAGCGGACACCGCCTACGGCCTGGCCATCGACCTGGGAACCACGCAGATCAGCCTCTCGCTCTGGGACCTCAAGCACGGCCACCGCGCTCCAGGCCGCGTCGGGCCGAATCCGCAATCCCATTACGGCGCGACGTGGTGACGCGCCTGATTGCCGCGGGTGAATCGCCGGAAAACGCGCAGCGGCTGGCCCGCCTGCCCTTGGATGCCATTGGCTGAGGCCTTGCAGGAGATGTGCTGCGCGAGACGGCATCCAGCCCCGGGAGACAGTCACCCAGCGTCTGCCATCGTCGGAAATACCGCCATGCTGGCCCTGTTGACGGGAGCCGATGCCCAGCAATCTGTTGCAGCCCCACTCTGGACGCGCCCGATGGAGTGCCAGGTAGAGCAGCCCCAGACCTGGGCGAGCGTTCTGGGCATCCATCCGCAGGCCACGCGTGGAGGTCATTTCTCCTCTGCGCCGGTTTCGTGGGTTCCGACCTGTTGGCGGGAGTGCTGGCCACCCGCCTGACCGATCAGCCGGGCGGCCTGTTGATCGATTTCGGGACGAATTCCGAGATGGCGCTCTGGGACGGCCAGACGCTCTGGGTGACCTCCGCCGCGGGCGGCCCGGCCTTCGAAGGCTGCGGAATCCAATGCGGCATGCCCGCCGAGCCCGGCGCCATCTATCGTGTTCGGACGGACCACCGGACTCCGACGGACTTGCATTTTCAGGTGATCGGCGGGGGGGAAGCCAAGGGATTCTGCGGTTCCGGCCTGGTGGATTTGATCGCCTGCTTGCGCGACAGCGGAGATCTGACACCCACCGGCGGCTTTGCGCAGCCCTCGGCATAAGGACGGTTATGTCGTCCTGCAGGCGGACCCGGTCATTCGCCTCACCAAGCGAGACGTGGATATGTTCCAGCGCGCGAAAGCGGCGATCGGCGTCGGAATCAAGACGCTGCTGCCAGGGCGCAGTTGAGCGCGGCGGAGTTGAGTCGCGTCTGCGTGTGCGGGGTCTTCGGCCAGCATCTGGATATCCGCAATGCCCAGCGCATCGGCCTGCTGCCGGACATTCCGCCCGAGCGTGTCGAACTCTGCGGCAATACGGCGCTGGCCGGATGCGAACGCCTGCTGCTGTCGCCGGCAAGAACCGCGGAGTTGGCGTCATTGCGAAAACAGGCGGCTATCGTCAATCTCTCCCAGACCTCCGATTTTGATGCCCTGTTCCTGGAAAACCTCTACCTGCAGCCCTGAAGGTGGACAAGGCCCAGCAACCCCTGAAGGTGGAAAAGACATGAAAGGTCTTCGATCCGCGAACCTCAGTTGTTTGAAGCCTTCCTCAAATCGGCCCAGTACCTGGTTCGTCTCCAGACCCAGCAAGACATTTGGGAGCATCTGGGGAAGTTTGTTATGACGCACTTTCCGGCCGATTGGCTCGCCTTCGTTGAGCGGGACTCCGGCAACAGCCTCTCGCTCCGTTACTGCACGCTGCCCGAGGCAGTCGCCGCACAAAACATCCTTACGATGAAGTTCGAACGCCTTGTCGCCGACGTGCTGGAAAGCGGCTTTCTGGCATCACGCGTCCTCCTCACCCCCGCTCCCTCGATGACCGCTTTCCTTCCCATCGTCGAGAATCATCAAACGAGCGGGGTCATGCTGATTGGCCACAACGATGCCCAGCCGCTTCCGAAGGAATTGCTGAGTATCTATCTCGCCCTCGCCGGGCTGGCGGGCACGACCATCGAGCGCAAGCGGGCCGAGGAAGAAGTCCGTCGGCTGAACGCGGAGTTGGAGCGGCGCGTGGCCGAGCGCACCGTGCAACTCCAGACAGCTAACGACGAGTTACTGAAGGAAATCATTGAGCGCAGGCGGGCGGAGGTGGCGCTGCGCGAGAGCGAATCGCTGTATCGCGGGTTGTTTGAGCACATGAACGAAGGACTGGCCTACTGCAAGATGATCTTCGAGAACGGCGAGGGACGAGACTTTATCTATCTCGCCGTCAACTCCGCGTTCACAACCTTGACCGGCCTGAAGGAGGTCATTGGCAAGAGGGTCACCGAGGTTATCCCTGGCATCCGGGAAGCCGATCCAGGGTTGTTCGAGATCTATGCCAGGGTGGCTATGAACGGAGTCCCCGAGAAATTTGAAATGTTCATCGAGGCCTTGGGGATGTGGTTTTCGATTTCGGTCTACAGCCCGGAGAAGGGTTTTTTTGTCGCAATATTCGATGTGATTACCGAGCGCAAACGGGCGGAAAAGGCCTTGATTCGTACCGAAAAACTGGCCGTGACCGGCAGACTCGCCGCCACGATGGCCCACGAGATCAACAATCCACTGGAGGCGATGACGAACATCGTGTACCTCTTAGGCCAGTCCATCACGGATGCGAGCACAAGGGAGTATGTGGAAATTATCGAGAAACAGTTGCAGACCATCAGCCGCATCACGAGCCAGACCCTGAAATTCCATCGGGAAAGCGTCAGACCCGCAGAGTTCAGTCTCGCGGGACTGATCGGAGAGCTGGTGGAGTTCTACCGGCCGAAGGCAAAGCAGCACGGCGTCACCGTAGTCAAGCGCTTTGATACCGAAGCAAAGTTCCTGGGATTCAGCGGCGAAATTCGCCAAGTGATTTCGAACCTGTTGCTCAACGCGATCGAAGCCACGCCCCAGGATGGGCGAGTCATGCTTCACTTGTATGAATCCTCCGACAGGCGTAGCGGTAACCGGCGCGGATATCGAATCTCAATTGCCGACACGGGCATCGGCATTGATGCGCATCACCTTTCGCGCATCTTCGAACCATTCTTCACGACGAAAGGGGAAAACGGGACAGGGTTAGGCCTGTGGGTAAGTCTGGGTATCATCAACCGGGCCGGTGGTTTCATTCGCGTATGGAGCACGCGGCGGCCCGGTCGTTCAGGCACCTGCTTTTCCATCTTCCTTCCTGCCGATCTGCCCGTAGCGGAGATGACCGGTCGGCGCCGTTATGAGGCACCTCATTCGACGGGCCGTAGCACATAGTCGCCTGTTGCCCGCTGTTTGAGCGACTTTCCTATGCAATCGATGGCGCGGGATGCGGGTGAGCAGATGTGAAGCCACCCTGGTTCTCGCTATACTGCAAGCCAACATAGGCAAGCCGAGCGCGAGAAGTTTAAGATCAGCCTACGACGCCGAATCTTGCACGCCTTTGAAGAATTCGGCAGCACCAGCGCGCAAGATTCTGGTCACGTGCGTGTAACAATACGACACGCCGCAGTTTCGGTAGGCTCGAATGCTGGCGGCCTCACCGGTTGTGCCCGCCCACTTTCCAGCGGAGATGATCCGGGTGAATGCCCGGCGCATGGTTTCCTGCACTGCAGGAGCGTCATGCCGCCCGGGGAACCCGAGCGCCTGCGACAGGTCGGAAGGTCCCACAAACACCACGTCCACGCCATCGACCGCGCAGATAGCCTCCAGATTGTCCAGCGCTGGCAGATCCTCCAGTTGAACACAGACCAGGGTTTCGCGATTCGCCTGCACGACGAACTCCGCCTGGCTCAGACCAATGCCATATTGAGCGGCCCGTGTACCTACGGCCAGCCCGCGCTGCCCCAGGGGGTGAAACTTCACCGCAGCGACAACCGCCGCCGCTTCCTCCGCCGTGTTTACATGCGGCACCTGAACGCCGAGCACTCCGGCGTCGAGCAGCTTGGTTATTTCCTGCTCGCCATGGCTGGCGGGACGCGCGATCGGAGTGATGCCGCTGGCCTCGGCGGCCATGACCATCGCCTGCAGGGTCTCGGGTGAAATGGCGCCGTGCTCGAAGTCAATGAGCACCCAGTCGAATCCGAGCCGCCCAACCATTTCCACGATTTGCGGCGACGGAATCATCACCGACACGCCAAAGACGGGCTGACCGGCAGCCAGTTTCGCTTTCATTTTGTTGGCTAGCATATGTGGGCCATAGATTAGCACGCCGTCATGTGTGCATACGAGAGCGCATTAGTAAGTTCCTTTGAGCCACTGAGCTTCTAATCCAACCCTTGCAGTCGAAGATGGATTAATGCAACTGGCACATAGCGCTAACCGGATCTCCATCTCTGTCTACCATTGTTGTCATTGTTGTCCCACTTGAAATTTTGGTCAGGGCCATGACTTCCAGGGGTACAGCGCGGTGTTTACCTATTTCGGCGTGTGCGCGGCACTGTGCCTCATCGTGGTAGCGACTATGGAGGAGCCGATTTGACCTCGCCGGTTTTCAGCGGCTCGGTTAGATAGGGCGAGAAATCGCCGGCGACCAACAGCATTCTTGTGGAGGATGGTTTCCGCGTGTTCGTGATTGAATTGCTCCCGAATGTTCCGGTGCAGGTGGATCTTTCGATGACAGAAGCCGATTTTCTTGTTGCTACAAATGCAGATCGCCGATAGACTACACGCCAATTCGATTCAAAGGGATCCCTGAGAAGTTAGCGCCAAACGTTTCGAGGATTGCGAAGCATTTAAGCGAGCCAGGAGGTTTGCAGCATGGATGAAAAAGAAAAAGTAAAAAAGCCGGAGGAGTCGAGCCATGAAACTCTTTCGCGGCGCAAGGCGATAAAGCGAATCGCTGGAGCATTGGCTGTCGCCGCCGCCGGTACCAAGCTGGCGGGCCCCAGACCTCTCGCCGCCTTTCCTCTTTACAGTGTGCGGTATAGCGAACACTACAGCGAATATAGGTCGACGGCGTCCCGTTCCCGTGGATCGGAGTATAGCGAACACTACAGTGAATACAGGTCGACGGCGTCCGATGGCGAAGGTTCCTACAAGAGCGGATCGAAGCCTTAACCCGCACTCCAGCAAGAGTCGTTAGCGCAGGCGCGCACGGAACGAAGGGTGTTTGGAATTGGCGTTTGGCTTGCCCGCCGTCGGCGGATTTTAAGGAAGTGACCAGGTGGCGGTGCGACCCAAGCCGCGCGAAATTCATGTCGCGATCCGTCTGGAGGAAGTTTCCCCCGCGGAAGCGGGCAAAGCCATTGGCGTGCTGCTGCGTAAGAATCTCTCCGCTCAACTGACTGCCTGCACCACGGAAAGAGCCAACGGGACTAACATTTCCCGCCGGGCGGAATCCGTGCTTCGCCAGCTTCTGGACCGGCCGTTACCGTTTCGCCCTGCGCGTCCGGTTGCAGCGACGCGCCGAAAAATAACACTCGATGACGTACAGGTTTCCAGGCTCGCCGCGAGGTGGGCCGGCGGCAAAACGCGCGAGTATGTCGCCGTGGTTCCCCACATGTTCTACCTGCCGTTGCTGAAAATGTTCATGAGCAACATCGAGCGCCAGGCATCTGGGGTCAGGAAGCATCTGTGCTTCTTTTTCGACTACGCGCCGCTCGATGGGGTCCATGAAGTCGTGCGGCGGTGCTATTTCGGCGAACGCGCCAAGGTCCTCAAGTACCTGGGGAAGATGCGGCTGCCGCACATCGATTGCGGCCACCAACTCCTGCTGGAGAATCTGATCTCGCTGGCCTGTTACATGGTTCCCGCCAGGTATCTGGTCTTCGTGGACGACGATTTTTTCCTCCGCGACGTGACCACCCTCGAAAAGCTATTGGAGCCGTTGCGGCGCGGGTATGCGCTTTCCGGGATCTTTGCGGAGCGGGAACGGCGAATTCATACTTGCCTGTTCGCCATCAGGCCGGAGTGTCTGCGCGACCGGCTGGCGCTATTCGACAACGGCGAGAACTTATACGCGGAAGACCTGCGGAGCACCGGATCGATCACCTATCAGTTTCTGGCCAAACGTAAGAAAGGCGTATTTCATGTGGCCGATTTCCTTGATGACGACCAGTGCCTGGGCCGCCACCTGGGCCACTGTACGGGGGAATTGTGGGGCGATATGCCGGTGGTCCTGAGCACCGTCCTTCCCTTCGGAACACTGCCGAAGGGCCTGGGCGGAATCAAGCTGGATGTGGCGGTCTTGATGGAAAGCCTGGCCGCGGCCTTCCGCGTACCCCGGCAGGCGCGCGATTACGAGAACATCTCCAATGAGCTGCGCTACAACGCGGAGCAGGATTTTCCCGCTTACTTCGAGAAGATTTACAACAACTATCACTGGCTCGTGGCACAACCCGCTGCGTGCTGAAGCGGCGCTGTCGAAGGCATTATGGCAAACATACTTTTGACCTCGGTGTGTAATCGTTCCTGTCCCTATTGCTTCGCGCAGCGGGAAATGGCGAGCGCTTCCACGGACAGCCGCATGTCCTGGGAAAACCTGATCTACATTGCGGACTTTCTTGAGAGATCGGGAGAACGGCACGTTTCGCTATTGGGTGGCGAGCCGACGCTTCACCCCGAGGTGGTGGACTTCATCCTGTATCTGGTTGAGCGCAACTTCGGTGTCACGGTATTCACCAACGGCATGTTGAGTCCGGCCCGGCTGCAGGAATTCAAAACACACTTCGCGGATGCCGAGGTGGAGCAGCTCGGGTTTGTCTGCAATCTGAACGATCCGGTCATGCCCCCCGCCCCTCCGGAAGAGACGGCGCGAATTAACGCCTTTTTGTCCGTCCTGGGCCCATTGGTCACTCCCGGTTTTAACATCTACCGGACGGACTTCACGCTAGACTTCCTGTTTGACTGCATCAACCGCTATGGCCTGCGGCGGCACTTGCGCCTGGGCCTAACCCATCCGATCCCCGGGAAGGGAAACCTCTTCATCCGGCCCCAAGAGATACGCCAGGTCTGCCAGCGGCTCTACTCGTATCGGGAGCAGTTCGACGCCTTCCGCGTAAAACCTGGACTCGATTGCGGTTTTCCCATCTGCCAGTTTAGCGATGAAGAGCTGGGCTGGCTGCGCCGCCTGAAACTCTCACAATTCAGTTGCAGCGCAGCCATCGACATCACCCCGGACATGAGCGTTTACCATTGCTTCCCCCTGAGCAATTACCGGAGGAAGTCGCTTTTCGAATTTGATTCGATGGCTCAGATCCTCGAGCATTTTGTCCGGATCAAAGACCAGATCAAGGATGAGATCGCGGGAATTTACCCGGAGTGCGACGGCTGCAATTATCAGGAAGATGGCATCTGCGGCGGAGGCGGATTATGCCAGGTGCTCCTCCGCTTTGTGGACGAAGCGCCCGTCAGGATACCCGAGATTGAACATGAGCTTGCCAAGAATCGTTTGCCCACATAACCAGCGCCTGCTGCGGAGCTTCAGCAGGCAATCAGTGGCCGTGCAGGTGGACCACTGGGAGAAAGCCGCCGAGGCCGCTCAAGACGTGCGCAGCTCGGACCATGAGCTGTTCTGCGTAATCGTCAACACCACGGTACCGCTGGACGAAATCGTTCTGCCGGACGATTGGAAGCAAATCCCGCTGGCGATAATGGTTCCCACAATTGGCAAATTCCGCAACTTGACGGCAAAGCTCAAGGCCTGGCGGAATTTTAATTTGCGCGTCTTTCTTGGCTGCGACGACGCCGGCAACCGCGCCGCCCTGCGCATACTGTCTTCCCTGGGGATCCAGACTTGCGCTGTCTTCGGAAGCGGCAAAGACGATTGGGAAGCGCTGAGCGACCTGATGACCTATGCCGTGCTTGGGCAGCTTCCCCACGCCAGCATCGACCCCTTCTCTTTTATCGCCACTAATTATCAGCCCAACGCCTGGCTCGACTGGGGTGCGTGTTACTTCGACGACCCGACGAACTTTCTCCACCTCGACGACCAGGGACGGGTTGCGCTCTCGTGCGCGGCGCGGGAGCGAGGGGAATTCGTGGCGCAGAGCCTGGCGGAATGCGGTGCAGCCGCCGAGCTTCCCGCCATCAAGCAGCGGAAGCGGACCTTTATGCAGTACTTCCTGGACAATCATGCCTGTTCCTTCTGCCCGGGTTGGAAATTGTGCCTGGGCAGGTTCTCGGCGTCTGTTCCGAAGGACAACGGCTGTGCGGAATTTTTCCGCGAGATGATTGACGTCAGCAGGCAATTCAAGCGTCTGAATGCGATGCCGCAGGACAAACAAGTATGGCGACCGTAATCCTCAAGCCCACCGCTGAGTGTAACTCCCGCTGCGTCTATTGTGACGGCGTGCGTGAGGGAAAACGATCCTCGGCCTGCATGCCGATGGAGCTGTTGGAAGTGTTCTTCTCCCGCATTAACGAGTTTCTGTTGGCGCGCCCGGATGAGAATATGGAGATCGTCTGGCACGGGGGAGAGCCGCTGCTGCTCGGCCCGAAATACTTCAGCGACGCGCTGCGGCTGCAAGAGAAGCACTGCGCCCAGACCCGTACACGCATCCGGCACTGCATCCAAAGTAACCTCACCCTGCTGACGCGGGAGTTCCTTGGGCCGCTCAAGGAACTGGGAATCACAGGTTTCGGGTCCAGCTACGAAGTGGTTCCGGACGTGCGGGGACTGGTCCCCGCCGCGATTCGGCTGATTATAACCGCCGTTTTCTGGACGCCATCTGCCTGCTGGAAGAAGAAGGCTTCAGCTGGGGCGTGATTTATGTGGTCACCAAGCTCTCGTTGGCGCGGCCGCTCGAAATCTTCCAGCATCTTGCGAACTTGAGCAAGGGTGCCTTCGGTTTTAACCCGGTCCTTCTCTATGGTCGCGATCTCGATTACCTGCGGGTTTCTGCCGAAGAGTACGCCGATTTTCTGGGAGCGATCCTTCCCACATGGTGGCGGCAGCGGGAGGAATTGTCGCAGGTGCATCCCTTCGACTGGCTGGTAGGCGGTCTTCTGAAAGAAAACACAAGTCTGACGTGTTGCGACTCCGGCATCTGTGCACGCACTCATTTCAGCGTGTTGCCCGACGGAGCGATCTCTCACTGTGGCCGTTCGTCTGACTGGAATCTCCTGGACTACGGCTCTATCCTGAATAAATCCCTGGCGGAGGCCTTCGACGATCCTCAGAGAGCGGTGTTGATGCAGCGCAATACTGTTCTTCCCGAGGGAGAGTGCAAGGACTGCCGCTTCTGGGATATCTGTCACGGCGGATGCCCGCTGGACGCGTGGTCCTGGGCCGGCTCCTTCCTGCACAAGAGTGAGTGGTGCATGGAGAAGAAGCTGTTCCTCGAAAAATATCTGGAGCCCCTGCTGGAGCGCGAAAAGAAAAGCGGCAATGGTTCAAACGGGGCAGGCGCATGTCTGCCGGAAAAGCCGGAGCCGGCGGAAATTCGCACGGTCGAAAGCGCGGCGGCCGGCGGCGATGACGGCGCTGTGACCTGGATCGATCCCTACGGAGGCTTGGGCGATGCGTTAATGCTTTCCGGCGTTCTGAAGCAGGTCAATGACCGAGATCCCTCGCGCAAGTTCAATCTGGTGGACCGCACCAAGTACCGGGCGATCCTTGAGGGCCATCCTGCTATCACCTGCATCGGCCATCCTCCCGCCGGAGCCAAGCTGCTGCGCACCAACTACTGGGCTAGCCACCTTTTTCAGGTGGAGCATCATCGGGCTTATCAGGTGCTCGCCGGCTTGTTTGGGCTGGAAACACCGGTCGAGGAGCGGCTATACGCGCCCTTTGAACTGCGAGAAGATTTTCTGTTGACCGGCGCCATTCCGTGGAGAAAGCTAAATGTTCTGATCTCGCACAGCTCCGCCTCTCCCAGGAAGGAGATGTCCCTTCAAATTTGGGAGCGGCTGCTGGCATTGCTGGATCGGGAAGGCGTATTGGCGGTGCAAGCCACAAGGTTACAAGACCGCTACATCCGAGGCGCATTCAGTTTGCTTGGCCTGGCTGGGCCCAGGCAGGTAATCTCAATGATGAAGCGCTTCGACGCGGTGATTACATCGGACAGCTTCCTGATGCACGCGGCGCATCTTCGCAGCATCCCGGCGGTAGTCTTATGGGGGCCGACTGACCACCGGACTTATGGCTATCCGGAGCAGATACACTTTCAAGCCAAGCTCGCTTGCGACTACCCTGCGGGCTGCATCGGGCCCGAACATCCCGAGTTTTATGCCAGCAAATGTCCACAAGGCGCTGCCCATTGCATGAACTCGTTCTCGGCGGAAACAATTTGCGCCGCTGTTATGGACGTGTTGAACAAGAGATCAATGAGTGAGTCATTGAGTCACTGACTCACTTGGTAAAATACGCGCAAATCGCACCCGGTACCGCTTGCACATCAAAGTAGCCGCGCGGCGGGCCTCCGCTGCGGAGACCGGCCGGGCCTTGGGTGTGCTGTTCGCCAGCACCTAAATCCCGCACTCAAGTCCTGTATGACCAAACTCATAACAGACAGCGAGGCATCTGGGGTGCGCAAGTATTTTGTCCGACGCGGATGCTTGGAACGCCAAAATCATTGACGCCGGGGCACAGCAGAAAGCAAAGGAAATCATCCCCATGGCACCGACGATAACCATAATCAGATTAATAGCAGAATCTGCTGGCTGCTAGTTGCTAGTGAAGTACCTTCGATCGTGCAATACAGTTACTTGGAGTTTCCGGCGGACACTGGATGGTAGCAAAGCCGTGGTACAGCCGCCTCGGAAAACGCAGTGCGTTTCTTCCTTTTCCACCGTTCGATGTGGCTGCGGATTATACTAAAAGTCAACCCACAACTGAGAGTCTCCAGTTTTGACTGGATGAGAAAATCGCGGTGGGTTAGCTTGAACCTTAGGTTACAAGAGGATGGCAGGACTATGAAAATTGCTGTGGGTGGAGACCATGCCGGATTTCCATTGAAGGCACGCGTGATCGAGACCGTTAAAGCTTTAGGACATGAGGTTACAGATCACGGATGCCACGATCTTACGCCAGTTGACTTTCCCGATATAACTCGAAGAGTGTGTAAAGATGTCATCGAGAAAAAAGCTGACAGGGCAATTCTGGTTTGCGGCACTGGCGTCGGGGCAAGCATCGCAGCCAATAAGATGCCAGGTATTAGAGCGTCGGTGTGCCACGACATACACACTGCTCATCAATGTGTGGAGCATGATGATGTGAATGTAGTTTGTGTGGGGGCCAAAATTGTTGGGGAATGGCTGGTGTCCGACTTGATCGAAAGGTTCTTGCAAGCGGAATTCAGTACTGATGAAGATTGCAGACGGCGGGTCGACAAACTGCTCCAGATGGAAAAAGAATTTGCGCGCGGAGTGTAACAGTTCCGATGATTGGAAGAGGCCGGGCTGAGAAGTTAGAGCGGGCAGAATGAGACTTTCTGTAGCAGAGCGAAATCTGCTTGATCGAAATGTACATGTTGGTCGCCGGCCGTGCGGTCTTTACTCTGGCTAGAGTGGAGGAAGCGTGTTGGGAAAACCCGGGAAGCCAATACTAGTGATCGGAAGTCTCAATATGGATCTTGTGGCTGTTTCCCAACGTCTGCCTGCCAAGGGAGAAACGATACTGGGCGACAAGTTTATGACCTTTCCCGGCGGAAAAGGGGGCAACCAGGCAACGGCGGCAGCGAAGCTGGGCGCGAAGGTATACATGGCAGGTTGTGTTGGTAACGACAGTTTTGGCGATAAGCTCTTGGCGAGCCTGCAAAGTAACGCGGTCCATACTCAATATGTCGAGCGACATGGCGAAGCAACTGGTATCGCCCTAATTACAGTTGACGCTGCGGGAATGAACACAATTGTCGTCGTACCTGGGGCAAACAATGGGTGTGGCAGAGCGCATGTAGATGCAGCCTTGTCAGGAGTGAGAGAACCGGGAATTCTGATACTGCAACACGAGCTGCCCGAGCAAACGGTGGAATATGCAATTCGTACTGCTCATCCGCAAGGGTGGATGATAGTCGTCAATCCAGCTCCTGCCCGTCGGGTCTCAAGGGAGACGTTATCGATGATTGACGTATTGATTCCCAATGAGACTGAGGCCAAGGCTATGACTGATAGAAGTATAGAAAGCGAGCAGGATGCGATTCTGGCCGCAAAGGAGTTTGTGAATGCGGGGGTGCGTTGGGTGGTGATTACGCTAGGAAGCAAAGGCGCCGTGTGCTGTAGTCAGGAGGAAAGCTACTGCATAGAAGCTTTAAAGGTGAACGCTGTTGATACGACTGCCGCGGGCGATGCTTATATAGGCGCCTTAGCTTTTGCACTTTCCGAGGAACGTCCGATGTTAGAGGGCTTGCATTTTGCCAGTGCCGCCGCCGCGTTCTCCGTCACTCGACGTGGGGCACAGCCTTCCTTGGGTACTCGCAAAGAAATTGAGGAGTTCGTACGAGGGTTGCCAGTGCAACTGTAGAAGGCCGTACACACCGGTCCGCGAAGAGCGGGCACGTGACCTGCCTTCATCCATCAGGATGCTCGTGGGGGGCGTGCAGAATAGCGGCGCGAAGGCACGAGCCGCTGCCCTGAATGCGGGCGCTGGTTGACTCATGGACCAACAAAAGATCCATCTGTGCGAGCCCTATTTCGCCCCACTCAGGCTCAAGCTCAGAGAGGGCAAGCAGATGATGGCTAACAGGCAGGCAAGCAGCAACACGTAGAAGGGACCAAGCGCCCTGATGAGAGTTTCCACCTTGAGCCCCGATACGACGGAGCCGAGGTAGAGGCATATCCCCACAGGGGGAGCAAGCAGTCCGATCGCCAGATTCGTAGCCATAATCACGCCGAAATGAATGGGACTGTAACCTACGCTCTGGGCCAGGGGCAGGAGCAACGGCGTCATCACTATTATGGTAAACCCGGGGTTCAGGAAGCAGCCTGCCAGCAGCAGCACCAGATTAATGAGCAGCATGATCAGGAAGGAACTGCTGGTAAGGCCGTGCATGAACTGCGTAACAGTGTGGGGAATGCCATCAATAGTCATTAAGTTCGAGAACAGCAATGCAGCCGACAGTTCGAGGGCCACAATGCCGCAGGTGCGCCCACCGTGGTAAAACAGATTGTAAAATTTCTTCCCGTCCAACTCCCTGAGCAACAGAGCTCCCACCAAAATGGCATAGAGAAGCGCCACGGCGGATGCTTCCGTCGGAGTGAAATACCCGGTTATGATGCCGCCCATGATGATCACCGGCGTGACCAATGCCACAAAGCCGAATTTTGCTGTGTGCAAGATGTTGGAGAGGCTAAAGGGCAGCGTGTTTTTCCATTTGTTCTTAACGCCAAGGACGGTGTTATAGGTGATCAATACAATAGCGACTAGAAACCCTGGCAACAGTCCTGCCATCAGTTGCGTCCCCACGGAGAGTCCCGCGACGGTGGCGTAGATGATGAGAAGAAGACTCGGAGGAACGATGACCGCCATGGTCGATGCGGCAACTGTAACCGCAGTAGCGTAGGTCAAGGGGTAGCCGCCCTTTGTCATCGCACCGATGAAGATCGCCCCCAAGGCGCCCACATCGGCCGCTGAAGATCCTGACATGCCGCCAAATATCAAGCTGGTCACGATGTTCACGGACCCTAAAGATCCCGGCAGAAAGCCCACCAGGGATTCGGAAAAATCGAATATCCTGCGTGACATGCCGCCGTAGGTCATGGCGAAGCCAGCCAGCATGAACAGGGGGATGGCCACCAGGATATAGTTGTCCAAAGAACGGTAAAACAGGATAGCCATAGTTGCGAGCGGATAAGTATCAAAGGCGAAGACGGAAACCATCATCCCCAGGAACATGCTCGCGGAAATCGGCACCCCGATAAAAATGAAGAACGCGAAAAGAATGACCGTCAAATAGGTCGCGTTCATGCGGCACCTTCACCTTTGGCTGAATCGCCGGATGCGGGAAGTTTTTCATCCCAATGGCGGAGCCGGTAGACTATTCCCTGGACCACGCGAATGCAGGTCAGCCCGTAGCCGAAGGGCACGGCGGCTATAAACACAAACATGGGGAAGTCAAAACCAGGCGCGGAAGTGCCCATGCTGTGGTGCATCAAGGTCAGATTGAACCCGACATAAAAGAAAAACGCCGCGAAGCAAAGGAAGAGCACTTGACTGCTCAGCCATATGATTTTTGGATTTAGAGGGAGTTTATTGGCAAAGAAATCGACCCTGATGTGCTGGTTATCTTTAGCCGCCGCGGCAATTCCGATGCAGCAGAACCAGATGAAAAGGTATTTCCCGAGCTCCTCGGCGAAAACCGTGTCGAAATGGACGTGACGGTACATAATCCCCGTCAGAATGTCGAGCAACAAGAACACGCCGAGAAGCAGGAGAAGGATTTGCTCCAGTTGATCCGTGATCGTATACCAGAATCCCCGTCGTTTTGAGTCAACCTGTTGCTTCGTCATAGCGTTCCACACCTGTTCTTGAAAACAGTTCGGACGGAGGTTAGATTCTCCCTTTGTAAGGACAGTGAGACTTTATGAAAAAGGGTTCGCCCTTCTATGCACAAGGGCGAACCACTCTTCAGTTTATATGATCATCCGGCGCGTCTTTACGCCTATGCTAGTACTTATTCACCGCAGACTTAAAGTCATCGACGAATTTCTGGCCGTAGATTCTGGTGTAAGTCTGCCAGACGGGTTCCACCGCCTTTTTCATGGCTTCCCTGGCCTGTGCGTCCACAATGTTCATCTGCATGCCGCCCTTAGTCGTCAGAAACTCACGTCTCTCCTTGACGTCTTTCTTGACCAAGACAGCTTCGAACTGAACCGACTCCTTAGCCACTCTTTCCAGGACTGAGCGCTGTTGCGGGGTCAGTTTGTTCCACCAGGGCAGATTGACCATGACCACCTCAAAGTCGGTGGCGTAATCCCAGATCGAGAGGTATTTTTGCACCTCCATGTATTTGTTAGCGAAGATGACAGTCTCGGCGTTTTCCTGACCATCGATCGTCTTGAGCTGCAAAGCGTTATACACCTCGCCGACAGCCATGGGCACCGGCTTTGCTCCCAGCGCATTCATGACATCTGTATAAATCTTGCTGGTCTGGACGCGTATCCTCATGTCCTTCAGGTCTTGAAGGTTGCGTACCGGCTGTTTGCTGTTGGTTAATTGCCGGAATCCCCGCGGCCACCATGCAATTACCTTGAGGTTTTTTGTCTCAAGCCGCTTGCCGATTTCATCGAGAATGGGTGGCTTGGCGTCGGCAAAGGCGATTTCTTGTTCGAGACTCTTGAACATAAAAGGGAGGCTGACAACGGAAGTCTGCGGCACCATGTTGTCCAGATAGGCAGAACTCGTGATTTCCAGCTGGATCGTTCCCTGCTGGGTCATTTCGATTTCGGCCGCCCCATTCGTCCCGGAGAGCACGCCCGAATGATAGACCTTGGGGACGATGGAACCGTTGCTGTATTCCGTAATCTTTTTCCCCATCCACTCGGCGCCATCGACCAAGATGTCTCCGGGCAGGTTGACCAGTGAGATCCTCATTTGCAAGGGGGGGTCTGCCTGAGACGGCACAGCCGTAAACACCATGCCGAACAAGAGCGCCGCCGACAAAAGATAGACCCACGGTTTTCTCTTCAATTCTGTCATCTTCTTCTCTCCTCTATTTCGTATAGGTGTCCAGTTCCCCAACACAATTCAACTACACGCTTCCCGCTCCACGGCCTTCATGATCCGGCCGCCTTTCGTGACCCATGTAATGCGCTCAAGACCCGTGATATCTTCTGCAGGATTTTCCGCCACGCAGATGATCTCGGCGACCTCTCCCGGCTTGAGGCTCCCCAGTTCGTTGCTCAGACCCGGATTGCAGTGCCGCTCGACATGGCTGCGGTAACGGCCTGCAGCGGTGTAGTCTCATTTCCAAGAGATAGGCCGCCTCCTGTGGCAGCCGTCCGCGCATGCCGTCGGTGCTCGGACTAGGCTCATTCCCCCAGCGGATTGAGATATTGGGCTGACATAATACTGCTGGACTAACCGCGGGGCAACGAGTTTCAGCAAATATCGGGAAGCCTTCTTCTCAACAGTGCCGTCGCAAATGCCCGTTTCCCAATACCCCGGGACCTCACCACTTCGCCCCTGCTTTTGTAATTCCAGGACTGAAAGTTAAGCGTTTGAAAATAAGCTGGTTAACGATCTTTCCTTTGGTGTGGATGAGCCCCAGCTGCCCGTTTTGGAGGAAGTCGTCGTTTACTTGGTGATAGAACTGTGGTCCTGTAGCTATTCGAGGTGAGCCCATGGCAGAGGCAACCAACTATACCGCTTATTGTGGCTTGTACTGTTTGGATTGCAATCGATCGAAAAGCGAGTTTTTTCGGTTGATTGCGGACATGGAGCGATGGCTGACAGCCCTGAAATTTGATCAGTATGCCGCCTACAAGGCATCAACGAATCCGCAGTTTGCCGAGTATCCTGCTTTCCTCCGCGTGCTGAAAAGCGCCAAAGATTTGGCATGCGTAACCTGTAGAGATGAAGCCAACACTTCCCCCTGCCGGATAAGGAAATGCGTCTTGGACAAGGGCATTGCCGGTTGCTGGGATTGTGCGAGTGCCTCCAGTTGCGATCTCCTGGCACCGCTCTTTAGAGCGCATTCCTCTCTGGCACACAACCACCGGTGTATTCGGGAGTACGGCATTGACAACTGGAGCGACAAACGGGGCAAACACTACAGTTGGGATTAATAGCTTGTCCGCCGCCTCGACAATGTGGGACCATTAACAGAAAGACAGCAGGCTGCCGGACCAACGCCAAATTGTCTTTCAGTCGATGGAATGATCTTGGGCGCGGCGCGCATGGGGCAACTGGAGGAAAACCGCAAGTCATGTGAAGAAGGTCCGCTTAGCCCGGAGACCATCCAGGCTTGCGATGAGGTCTGGCAGGCGTTCCGCGGGCCGGTCCCGATCTACCATCGGTAACGCACAGAATCTGACCCGGTTGGGCTCCTGTACTACGAGGCAATCCTATGAACCTAAATCCCGAGCAGACCTTTAATTTTTTCCCTGTTCCAACGGATATTCACTTTGGGGCCGGCGTTTTACAGGCCCTGCCATCGCGGGTGAATTCGTTCGGCGCGCAGAAAGCATTTCTTGTGACCGACCCAGGCCTGCGCGCCGCTGGCATTCTCGACAAGGTAGTGACACTGTTGCAGACTAGTGGAATTCAGGTCGATGTCTGCGATCGAGTCAAGCCTGATTCCGGATCGCAGCTGATCGACTGCACCACCGCGGAGCTGAAGCAATCCGGGGCTGGCGTCGTGATTGGCATGGGTGGAGGCAGTTCGCTCGATACGGCGAAAGCAGTGGCGGCGCTAGCCACCAATCCGGGCTCGTGTCTGGATTACGTCGGTCTAAACAAGCTGCGCAATAAGCCCTTGCCCACAATCGCGATACCAACCACCGCCGGCACAGGCAGTGAGGTAACGCTATGGTCGGTGTTCACGGATGACACGAAGGGCCTCAAAGTGGCGATCGGCGGGTTCCTGAACTATCCAGCGGTGGCACTTTGTGATCCTGAGCTGACGCTCGAGCTGCCTGCCCAATTGACCGCTTCCACCGGTATGGATGCTCTCGCTCATGCCATCGAGTGCTACACCAACACCGCGTGCCAGCCTATTTCAGGTGCACTCGCACTGGAGGCGGTCAGGTTGATCGGAAAGCATTTGAGAACAGCGGTGCTGAGCGGGCGGAATCGTGAGGCTCGTTACGGAATGATGCTTGCCAGTACGATGGCGGGAATTGCGATGAACCCCACCCGTTTAGGGCTAGCGCACGCCTTGGCCATGCCGCTGGGAAGCTGGAATTTGCACGTGCCGCACGGGGTCATCCTGGCCATGCTTCTGCCAATGGCCATGGAATTCAACTACCTGGCTGCGCCGGATCGTTTTGTCGACGTTGCCGGGGCAATGGGAGAACCGGTAGAACACCTGAGCCGACTCGAGGCGGCGCGATATGCCGTGGAATCCGTTCGCGCCCTGGCTCGCGACATAGGAATTCCGACTTCCATGTCAGCGTATGGCTTGTGCGAAGACCATATCAAGCCGGTGGTCGAAGAAGCCATGAAGAGCGGGAATATTCCGGTTAACCCGCGGAGGACCGTAGCCAGCGATCTCGAACAGATGTTGCGGAAGCTCTTATAGGAGGGGCGATGTCGACAGCCAGAGCCATAACGGAAACGCACGCAAATTTCATCAATGGGAAGTGGGTCGCTCCCCAAAGCGGCGAGTACTATGCGAGAACCAATCCGGCCCGCCCGTCGGAGTCTTTGGGTAACTTCCCGAGCTCCGCTGAACGCGATGTCGATCTCGCGATCGAGGCGGCCGCGACCGCTGCCTCCGCTTGGGCCGATACGCCGGGGCCGCAACGTGGAGCTCTGCTGTTCCGATTCGCACAGTTGCTGGAGGCGTCCAAGACCGAGTTGGCGAAGATTATCACACGGGAGCAAGGCAAGGCTTTGTGCGAATCTACCGGCGAAGTGGGTCGCGCGGCAGTGGAAGCCCGCTACATGGCAGGAGAAGCCAGCCGGATCTGTGGCCAAAGCTTCCCGTCGGAACGCCCCGGATTCTCTGCCTATACGGTGCTCGAACCCCTCGGAGTAGTGGCGGCGATCTGTCCATGGAATTTTCCCGTAGTGACGCCGGTGCGAAAAATTGCTCCCGCGCTTGCCTTCGGCAACACGGTGGTTTTCAAGCCGGCATCTCTTACTCCATGGTCGGCAGTGTTTGTCACGCGGCTGCTCGAAGAAGCCGGAGTGCCCCCCGGAGTCGTTAATCTTGTCATGGGTCCGGGCGCTCGAGTCGGCAATCATCTGGTTGCCGATCGCCGTGTTCGTGGAATTAGTTTCACGGGTTCCACGGATGTGGGCGTGCCCCTGTACGAGTCCGCGGCGCGTCACTTGGCCAGCGTACAACTTGAACTGGGAGGCAAAAATCCCGCGATCGTGATCGACTACGCGGACCTAGATGAGGCCGCGCGTGAAATCGTGTCGGCCGCTTTCCTCTGTAGTGGCCAGCGATGTACGGCCCTGAGCCGCGTCATCGTTACCGAAGAGCAGGCCGATGCTCTTGTCGCCAAGATCCTCTCCTATGTCGAGAAGATTCAAGTCGGCGACGGTATGCTGGAGACCACAACGATGGGTCCTCTTGTTAACAGGTCGCAGTTCGACACTGTGGAGAGGTACGTCGCAAAGGGAGTCGAATCGGGCTGTAAGTTATTGTACGGAGGCAAAGCTCTAGGAAGGCAACCAGACCAGGACGGCTACTACTTTAGCCCGACACTCTTTGATCGGGTTCCGGCCAGCTCGGCGCTGGCGAAGGAAGAGATATTCGGCCCGGTGTTGCCTGTCATTCGCGTGCGGGATGTCGACGAAGCAATCTCCGTTGCCAACGACACGCGTTACGGTCTTGCCGCTTCGGTCTTTACCTCGCACTTCGACGTGGCTTCTAAGTGTATGCGCCGCATACGAGCTGGCATGATCCATGTTAATCATGGCACCGCCAGCCAGGCGCATGTCCCCTTCGGCGGGCGCAAGGATTCCGGCCAGGGTGCTTTTTCCATTGGGCCGACGGCCAAGGACTTTTTCACGAACATCAAGACAATTTACGGCAAGTGGTAAGGCAAAAGGTTGCTCCACGCATCCTGAGGGCGAGTTGCCGGCGAACGATGGAGGCCGAGTGATTCGGCCGTTGGTGCCCCGAGCGCGTGCGGATTCACGGCTGGTATGGACGTGCGCGCTCAAAGTGGTCAAACGGAATGCCGGAGCCCTCCAGCAGGGCAAGAATGTGGGTGTGTAGGTCAGCGGTCATAACCGAGGTAACCTCGTCACCCGACGAATTTCACAACCCCACTGGATTACGCATAGTCAATCGGATTTTTCTCCAGCCAATGCGCATCCCGCGCAGCGGCGATATTTTTCTTCGCACCCCGAGCCATGTCTCCTGCCAAGTGCCGGGTGCCCCAAGCCATCCCCGTACTGAGACCTATTGCCGCTCCGAGCAGGCTTGCTCCCAGTACCGCACCATAGTGAGGCTTGCGTCTGTGTCCAAGGGATGCACCTAGCGCACCGACGTAGGCACCGATGACAGCGGGCATCCATGAGTCGCGAACCGAATTAATCAGGGCTGAAGTAACGGGGGCGAATGCGAGCGCACCCTCCAGACCAGAACGAATCAGGCTGCAACCGTAACCGATGTTGGATTCCATCCATTCGAGAGTTGTCATGTTGTTATGTAGCCTCTTTTTCCATGGTGTGGCCCCGGATCACAACAGTTTAGCCGATTCGGATCATCTAAGCGAAAGGAGGAGTTACATGTCTATTCATTGGCTTGACAGCGTCGATGCGGCGTTGAACGAGGGGGCCGCAAAGAATCGTCCAGTATTGCTCGATTTTAGTGCCGCCCCTGCCTGAGGTGGTTGCGTTCGGCTGGAAGCCGAATCATACGCGGACAACGAAATTGCGAGTTTCATCAACGAGGAGTTTGCCCCGGCCTCAGTCAACATCAAGAAAACCCCTGCTGCATTCCATCGCTTCGAGGTGCTGTGGACACCTACCGTGTTGCTGCTTGATTCAAGCGGAAAAGAACGGTACCGCATCGAAGGATACCTGCCGAGGGCCGAGTTCGCGGCTCAGCTTGAATTAGGTCTGGCAAGGATTGCCTTCATGCACAAGAAGTGGGAGGAGGCAGAACGCAGATACAGGAGTATCGTGCAGCGGTATGGCAGCAGCCCGACCGCTGCCGAGGCGATCTACTGGGCGGGTGTGGCCAGCTACAAACGGACAAACGATCACACGGTACTGCCGCTAGTCAGTGAGGAATTGGAACAGCACTTTCCGAACAGCCTTTGGGCGCGAAAAGCATCCATTTGGGCAGGTAGTCGCTTGGAAAAAGCATCATGACGAGATTTGAATAGCGTTGCCGCATCTCTCAAAACGATCCCATCATGGGCGATGACGAGCACTGGGCACGCGTTGCAGTGCATATCAACTCGATTGCCACTTCCTGCCGGACGGCGTCTCAGCCGTTGTCGCCACAACGGACAATGAGGCCCAACAGTTATCGTCTTTGCTTTCTCTGGGGCAACTGATTGCGGTTGGGCCGGTTCATTAGTTGCCCGTCGAGAGTCTGAAGGTGGCCTCGGCTTCCCAGGTCTTGGCTAGAAATCGACAGCGTAGTCGGTCCGCTGCGTAGATGTGCCCATCGCGGCCGTCGAACGAGGTTCCGAAGAGCTAATTACGGGCGGCGTCGGCAACTTGGAGAGCGCCGGGGAAACCCATAGCAAGTGCCCCCATCCTCGAAGGGTTTTCCGCAGTTAGGAAACCAAAACTGCCTCTCCCTCCAGGACCTCGTCCACTGGGGTACACTCCAGGCCGAATGCCTCGGCCACTCCGCGGTAGGTCACCAACCCGTCGGCGATGTTGATGCCGGCCTTGATGCCCGGGTTTGACGAGGCAGCCTCTCTCCAACCTTTGCCTGCGATAGTCGCTGCATACGGCAGGGTCGCATTGGTCAGCGCCATGGTGGATGTCAGTGGTACGGCTCCGGGCATATTGGCCACACAATAATGCACTATGCCCTCAACCTCGTAGGTTGGCTCCTGATGCGTAGTGGGCCGCGAAGTTTCGAAACAGCCACCCTGATCAATCGCCACATCGACCAAAACGGCGCCTTTCTTCATGGTCTTGAGCATGTCGCGGCTTACCAGTTTGGGGGCCTTCGCTCCGTGCAGAAGCACCGCGCCGATGACCACATCGGCCTCCTGTACCAATTCCCGAATGGCTGCCGGCGAAGACATCATCGGGAAACAGTTCTTGGGCATGACCTCGGAGAGATGGCGCAGACGGTCAAGGTTCGTATCCAACAGATAGACCTTGGCGCCCAGGCCACATGCCATTTGTGCAGCATGGGTGCCGACCACCCCGCCTCCCAGGACCAGCACCGTGGCGGGTGCCACGCCTGGGACACCGCCCAGCAGGATGCCACGCCCGCCCTGGGCCCGTTCAATATACTTGGCGCCCTGCTGAACTGCCATTCGCCCGGCCACCTCACTCATGGGGGTCAAAAGCGGCAAGCTGTTGTGGGGACCCACGATGGTCTCGTACGCGATACAAATGCAGTGCCGTTTGATCATCGCCCTGGTCAGCCCTTCCGCGGCGGCAAAATGGAAATAGGTAAACACGATCTGCCCCTCGCGAATCATCTCGTATTCGCACGGTTGGGGCTCCTTGACGTGCATGACCATCTCGGCGCGTTTATAGATCTCGCGCGGGGTGCTCACGATTTCCGCTCCGGATTGACGATAGGCTTCATCGGAAAAACCGCTGCCAACGCCGGCCGATGTTTCCACCAGTACCTTGTGGCCGTTCCCAGTCATGAACTCGACTCCAGCCGGGGTCATGCAGACGCGATTCTCTTCAACTTTAATTTCCTTCAGAATCCCGACGATCATGTTCAAACTCCCTTCGTATCACGGTGGTGTTGCGCTTACGGAGCAGGCAGCACACGTAATGAGTTACGGTAAGAGCATAGCAACAAAAACAAAATGCTATCTTGCAAATATTCGATTAAAATCATATGTATTGATTGATTATTTCAATAAATGAGGACTTATATGCAGAATATGCCAACCCAAGACATTGACAAGATCGATCGAGCCATTCTCAGAGTGCTGCAGAAAGACGGCCGCGTGTCAAATGTGCAGCTTGCCGACCGGGTCGGACTTTCCGAATCGGCCTGCCTGCGCCGTGTTCGCCTGCTGGAGCAGAGCGGCATTATCGATCGATATGTGATGCTGATCAATCAGGCCGCCATCGGAAAACCGGGCAATGTGTTTGTCCGGGTTACCCTGGAGGGGCAGCAGAAGGAGAAACTGCAGCAGTTCGAAAAAGCGGTAGTCGCCGTACCGGAGGTCATGGAGTGTTATCTCATGTCAGGCGACTTCGATTATCTACTGCGGGTGATCATTAAAGACAACACGGATTACATGCGCGTCCATGACAAACTTACCGGCCTGCCTGGGGTGATCCGCGTCCAGTCTTCGTTTGCTTTGCGTACGGTGCGCAAAACAACTGAACTGGCACTGGATAGTTGATCGATTCGTGAGCAACCGCCGCAAGGTGCTTTACACGAACGCAACGCTGCGCAGCATACGGGCAATTATTCCCCCCGACCAGATTGAAAGCATCGCATCCTCGCCGGATGTGATCTTCATTTCACCGAAACAAGAATCGAGAACAGCGGGCGCGCAGCCCTTTGCTCCCCTTGGCGGCTCTTTGCTGCGCCTTAAGCTTGGCCCAGGCTTTCAGCAGAGGGCGGCCAACATCCGCCGGCAATTTATGATGTTATTTTCCACTCCGGGAACACCAATCACCTGGCAGGGCAGCGTTGGGACTGAAGGTGATTTGACCCATCAGGCACTGGATGCGCGCGGGTCCTACGGTGTGAACGGGGCCGGTTTGAAGATTGGAGTTCTGTCCGATGGCGTTACCAGCCGTGCGCTGAGCCAGGCGACAGGTGACCTGCCTCCGAACTGTGGAACGCCGCCATGTCTTACCGTGCTTGCCGGCCAAGCCGGGGCCGGCGATGAGGGCACGGCCATGATGGAGATCATCCATGACATGGTGCCAGGTGCAAGCCTCATTTTCGCCACCGCAGACAACAGCATTACCAGCTTCGCGGCCAACATCAGAGCCCTGCAAGCGGCAGGTTGCCAAATCATTGTCGATGACGTGTTTTACTTCGTCGAATCTCCATTTCAAGACGGACAAACCGCGGCTGTAGTCTCCACCAGCCAGGGTGGCGTGGTCACACAGGCGGTCAATGATGTTGTCGCCGCTGGCGTGTTCTACTTCTCCTCGGCCGGTAACGAAGGCGGTCTGGATGCAGGCACCTCCGGCACGTTTGAAGGCGACTTTGTGCCGCAAGCCGCCGCCTCACCGTTGCCTTCAGGGAACGTGCACAATTTTGGCAGCGGCAATGGTTTTGACACCATCACGTCACCGGGAGAGCAGGTGGTCGGCTTGTTCTGGGCAGATCCTCTGGGCGGTTCTGGTAACGATTACGATCTTTATCTCCTGAACAGCACGGGTGCGAGCATCCTGGGGGCTTCCACCAATATCCAAAACGGGACTCAGGACCCGGTGGAATTAATTGGGAGCGCCAACGTCATCAACAACAATCGCCTCGTCGTATTTCAGCACACGGGAGCGGCTAACAGATTCTTCCATCTCGTACTCTTTCGCGGTCAATTAGCAGTAGCTACTTCGGGAGAAACACACGGGCACTCAGCGGCTTCCGGGGCCTATACGGTAGCCGCTACACCCGCAGCAACCTCCGCCGGCGCGCCCACCCCCGACGGACCATTTCCCGGCCCGTTCACATCCTCCAACCAGACTGAATTTTTCAGTTCAGACGGACTTCGCCACATCTTCTTCAATGGCGATTCAACGGCCGTTACGCCGGGCAATTTCTCGGCAACAGGCGGTACTGTGCTGAACAAACCGGACATCACGGCGGCGGATGGCGTTTCGGTTACCGGGGTTGGCGGGTTCGGCAGCCCCTTCTTCGGAACATCAGCGGCGGCGCCTTCGGCAGCCTCGGTGGCGGCGTTGGTGTTGTCGGCTAAGCCCACTGTGACTGCCGCGCAAATGCGCACGGCGCTGACCAGCACCGCAATTCCCATCATGGGTTCGGGATTTAACCGTAATTCCGGCAGCGGAATTGTAATGGCGCTTTCGGCCATCCAATCGCTCGGTGTAGCCGGAACTGCCAACCCCGAATTGGCCACCATTACGGCAAATGAGAACCCGGGCAATGGCAACGGCATCATCGAACGGGGCGAAGGCGCCAGCGTGAGCATTCAAATAAAAAATACCGGAGGCATCAACGCCTTGACCGGAGTGACCGCCACGCTGACCTCGTCGACTCCGGGAGTGATCGTCATGCGGCCCGGCACCAGCGCTTATGCTGACGTGGCGGTAGGCGCCCTTGGCGGCACCAATCTGAGCCCATTTACCTTTACCCTGGCTTCCGATTATCCCTGCGGCCAGCTCGCCAATTTCATCTTGACGGTGAATTTTGCTGGAGGGTCGAGGGTCTTGGATTTCAGCGTTCCAACCGGAATGCTGTCCATCGCCAATACCTTAGGGACCAAGCCGCCCGAGCTACTCGGGGTAACCACAGACACGGGCACGCAGGTCAACAGAATCAACCGCAACGGCGTGATCAGCGCGTGTGGCACACCTAAGGCTTTTCCCGGCGCAATCACAGGCAGCCACACGTTCGATTCGTATACCTTCACTGCGTGTCAGGCGTTCTGTATGCAGCCGGAACTCAACGCAGGCGCCGCCGGAGTCAATCTGTTCGAGTCCGCGTATACGCCCTCGTATGCTCCCGCCAGCATTGGGACCAATTACGCGGGGGATGCCGGCCTTAGCACCAACATCCAGTCATTCGGCATCAGTACGACAGCCGCAACCCTCTACACGATTGTCGTAAGTGATGTTGCCGGAAATCCGCTGCCGCCTCCGGCTCCGCCAAACACATATACGGTTCAGATTCCCTCATGCGCGTTTAATTGCAATGTCAACCATCTGCCTGTCGCCGTACCGCAGAATGTCACGGTCGTGTCAGCTAATGTGGGCGGCACGGCGAACGCAAACGTAGACGGCGGTTCGTACCACCCCGACGGCAAACCGATTACGGTGTCGCAGATTCCTCCCGGCCCTTATGGACACGGCACCAACAGTGTCATTCTTACCGTGGTGGATTCGCAAGGCGCAACCACACAGGCGGATGCAACGGTGACCGTGACCGACCCAGGTTTCAGTATTGCACTAGTGGATTTGTCGTCGTCGCTGGTGGTGGCGACAGGACAAAGCGGTTCCATGCAGTTTACCTTCGCTCCCAGTCCGGCCGTTGGTGCTCCGGTAACGTTCGCCTGCTCCGGTCTGCCCGCACTCGCCAGTTGTGCGTTTACACCAGCCTCTTTACCCGCAGGCAGCCCTCAGACGACCGTCACCATGACAGTCACCATGCAGTCTGTCCGGGCACTCGCGCGTCCGCCGCGGCTATTTTTCGGGTCGTGGATGCCGATGGCTGGCGTGGGTTTGATCAGCATGATCCTTGTGGTCCCCAAGAGACGTCGAGTAGTAACCATAATCATGATGGCTTTGGTGCTCCTGAGCCTGATGGCATTGGCGGTAGGCTGCGGTGGTAATAGCACTAACCCCAATGTCCACGCAAATGCCCTGGCGGCGACGACTACGGCGACGGTGACGGGAACATCCGGAAACGTTACCCAATCGATCAACTTTAGTCTGAAGGTGACCTATTGAGCCGCGCTCTCTAACAAGCACTGATAACTGATAAGTGAGTCGTATTTGCACAGAGCATTCCAAGGACCCAAGGGGGGAAAGATGCAGCGAAATTTCGTCACTTCTTTAGCGTTAGGCGTCTGTGTAGCCTTGGGGTTAGCTTTCCCTGGAACGGCCTCTTCCCAATCGACAAACCCACCCGAGCAAGCCACAAAACCTAATCAAGCCAATCCCGGGTATAACTGGAAAGGCCTCTACGCTGGCGCCAACCTCGGCCTGAGCAGGGGCACGTTTCAGGATCCAGTCCAGATCGCAGCAACCAGCGCATTACCTTCGTCGTCGGTCTCATATAATGTGAGCAGTACCTCGTTCACTGGCGGTGGTCAGGCGGGCTATAACTGGCAGCGTAGACGGCTGGTCTACGGATTTGAGGGCGCACTCAACCTGATGAACTTAAATGGGACAGAGACGCTTACAACTGGCATCGGGCAGCTTATCCCAGGTGATTCCTTCGCTGCCCATAGTCACTGGGGAATTTCCCTCAGGCCGCGTGTCGGATACACGTGGGATAAGTTGCTGGTCTATGCCACCGGCGGCCTGGCGTTTGCTGGCGTCTACGCCAAGTCGAATTTCATCGCAGTCACCAATGGCGGTGCTACATTCCCGGCCTCTTCCGGATCGGACACACACACGCTGACCGGCGGCACGATCGGCGGAGGCGTCGAATATGCAGTGCGTGGGAAATGGCGTGTGGCCGGCGAATATCGCTATTCAGGTTATGCGCACGCGACCTTCGATCTCGGTAACGTAGCAGTGATATTTGTCAATCCTGGCTTCACCAATGCTCCTTCGACGGCGAGTATGGGGTTGCGGACAAACGAGTTTATTGTCAAGGTGAACCGTAAATTCTAATTCTGCTTTGAGTGTCACTGGTTGATGAAGGATCGGGGATTGGCCGGCCGCTATTGAGGCCGACCCTGAATGATCTGCGCCGTATGACCACCGTACCGTCTTGTCCGACTGGGCAGTTACTTTCCAAATGCAAGCTCTTCACCTTTCGTCCAAAGCTTCACGTGATTGTCACATGTGCCGTGAATCCTGGCCGTTTATCGCGCCTGCGACCTCTTCGAGAACAGCCAGTCTTGTCGTATAGTGTTGTGTGCCGCTTCCATGCTCGTAACTCTGCGCCCAATTAGTCCGACCGACCAGGATTTCCTGCTGAAGCTCTACACGAGCACCCGGCGCGGAGAGATCGCGGCATGGGGACACGAAGCACAGGTTCCTATCGGCAAACACTCGCGAAGGTCCAAAACCAGCGGCCTGTGAGAGAATACGCGACGAGCGAATGGGCGCCCCTCTATACTCTTGGGGACACGGTGTTAACTGCAAGGAGGAGGGTAAGAGATGTTCAAGTATATGAAGTTGATGATGCGGCTAGTTTTGGGATTGTGCCTCAGTATCTGCGTCTATGCGCAGCAGGAAGTCAAGATCGGGGTAATCTATTCACTGACCGGTCCCGGAGCCTCGACCGGCGCTGAGATGAAAGAACGCCGTCGAATTGGCGGCTGACATCATAAACAACGGCGCAAAGAACATCCCGAACTTGCCGTTCTCTCGCGGCGGGGGCTTGCCCGGGCTCAAAGGCGCAAAGATCAGGCTGGTCTTCGCCGATCACCAGAGCAACCCACAAGTTGGCGCCACCGAGGCCGAGCGCTTGATCACGCAGGAAAAGGTGGTGGCCATCATTGGCTGCTACGTGAGCAATGTGACGGCCACGGCCAGCCAGGTGGCGGAGCGCAACCAGATCCCGTTTTTGAATCCGGACTCCTCCTCCGCGAACCTGACGCAACGCGGATTCAAATGGTTCTTCCGCATCTCGCCGCACGATGGCTTGTTTGTCGAGAACTCCTTCCAATTCCTGAAAGATCTGGAGAAGAAGAAAAACATAAAGATCAAGCAGATTGGCCTGCTCAGCGAAAACACTTTGTGGGGCAGTGAAACCTCAAAGCTGGAGAACAAGCTGGGTCCGGAAAAGGGATACAACATCGTCAAATCGGTCAGCTATCCGCCGAAAAGCACGCAGCTGACTTCCGAAGTGCAATCGCTGAAAGCCGCTAATCCGCAACTGATCATGCAGGCTTCGTACGTGGGCGATGCCATCCTTTCGATGAAAACTTACAAGGATCTCGGATTCTTGCCCGAGATGATCCTGGCGAATGATGCCGGCTTCACCGACAGCGAATACACCAAGACGTTGGGCAAGGATGGAGACTATATCCTCTCGCGCGAGGTCTGGGCGATCGATCTCGCCGACCGGAATCCGCTGATCAAGCAGGTCAACGACCTCTTTTATAGCCGCTACAAAATCGTGTTTAACGGCAACTCCGCGCGCGCTTTCACCGGAATGATGGTGATGGCCGATGCGCTGAACCGCGCCGGTTCCACCGACCCCAACAGCATCCGCAAGGCCATGGCGGAAACCAACATTCCCGGAAACAAATTGATCATGCCGTGGAAAGGCGTCAAGTTTGATCAGACCGGGCAGAACACTTTAGGCTCCGGGATCATCGTGCAGATCATCGGCGGGAAATACTACACTGTGTGGCCGTTCGACCAGGCCTCGCGCGATGTGGTGTGGCCCATGCCGAAATGGAATCAGCGCCAATAAAGGCTACGGCAAAACCAGGGACGCTATGTTCTTTTTCGTTTCATTCAAGGTCGCCGCTCCCTGATGGTCGCGACGACTGGAGCGCTCTGGCTCCGGGATACATCATCCCTGGTTTTGCTATAGCGGCTTCGGGACACGGTCAAATCGCGGTTCGCGCCGCGCGGCAAAACATGCCCGGAATTCGGAAGCCAGGGGTGTA
This sequence comes from uncultured Acidobacteriota bacterium, assembly GCA_963842345.1. GTDB lineage: Bacteria > Acidobacteriota > Terriglobia > Terriglobales > Acidobacteriaceae > CAWBRT01. The sequence continues at coordinate 43,301 of CAWJGD010000001.1, read as the reverse complement.
ATTTGTCTTCGGAAATCCTGCTCCAAAGCCTCGTATCGGGGATTCTGATCGGGCTGATCTATGCGCTTGTTGCGGTTGGCCTGACGCTCATCTTTGGCGTTATGGATATCGTCAATTTTGCCCATGGCGAATTCCTGATGTTCGGCATGTATTCCGCTTTCTGGCTGTTTGCCCTGTACTCGCTGGATCCCATTTATACGTTGCCACTGACAATGATTCTGTTGTTCGGACTTGGCGCGCTGGTTTACCAGCTTGTAATCCGCCGTATCATCGAGGCGCCGATGCTCTCTCAGATTTTCACAACATTCGGCCTGATGATACTTTTCCGCGGCCTTGCGCAGTTTCTGTGGAAGCCCGACTTCCGCACGATCAACAAGTCGGTTGTCGACGGGAACATCTCATTCGGCGGCATCCAGGTTGGCACACCTCAGCTCGTTGCTGGCATCGGCGCGGTGCTGATTACGGCAGCCATCTACATCTTCTTGACGAAAACCAGGACCGGGGCCGCGCTGGAGGCGACTGCGGCTGATAAGGAGGCAGCCAAGCTGATGGGCATCGACTCGCGCCAGATGTTCATGTTGGCCTGGGGCCTTGGAGCGGCTTGTGCGGGGATAGCGGGTGCGCTGATGGCGACCTTTTTTCCTATCTTTCCCGAAGTCGGCGCCAACTTCATCCTGATCGCATTCGTGGTGGTCAACCTGGGTGGCTTCGGAAGTGTAACTGGCGCGCTGTGCGCCGGCGTGCTGGTGGGTGTGATTGAGGTAATGGGTGGGCTTTTGGTCGGGCCACAGTTCAAAATGGCTATCGTGCTTCTGCTATTCCTGCTGGTGCTGATGATACGTCCACAAGGTTTGATGGGCAAAGCGGCGAGTTAGTAGAAAGCCCTGGGAACACAAATGTCTGCCACCTCCGAAACAATCGCGAGTCCTGATCACGCCAGCCCCAGGAAGGCCATGGCGATCAGAGTGGCCGGAGGCGCGCTGGGAGCGCTCATACTGCTGCTGTTGCCGGTGTTCGTCAAGAACTCATTACATCTGAATCTGCTCATACTGATCTTGATGGCGGCTCAGATGGGCGTGTCCTGGAACATCATAGGCGGTTATGCCGGACAGATTTCGCTCGGCCATGCGGCATTCTTCGGAGTTGGAGCCTACACTTCGACCATTCTGTTCATCAACTTCGGCGTCAATCCCTGGATTGGCATGCTCGTCGGCGGATCGGCGGCAGCCATGGTTAGCCTGCCGGTCGGGTTCTCGTGCTTTCGTCTCAAGGGACACTACTTTGCAATGGCAACCATCGCCGTTGCGGAGATCATTCAGGTGGTGTTCAACAACTGGGAGTACGCCGGCAGCGCGGTAGGTCTTTATCTTCCGATGGAGAAGCAGGGATGGAGCGTGATGATCTTCTCGTCGAAGGAGCCATATTACTACCTGGCGCTGGCCCTGTTAACGTTGACCCTGGGGGTCAACCTGCTGATCTCGAAAAGCTTTCTCGGCTACTACTTCCGGGCCATTAAAGATGAGCCGGATGCCGCACGCAGCTTAGGGGTGAGTCTCACAAAGTACAAGCGGACCGCATTGCTGGTCAGCAGCTTTCTGACGGCGCTGGGCGGAAGCCTGTATGCGCAGAAGGAACTCTACATTGATCCCGGCTCGGTATTGACGACGGCGCTGTCGATCAAAATGGCATTAGTGGCGATCCTCGGCGGGGTGGGCACGCTCATCGGCCCGGTCGTTGGCGCGACGGTGCTGACCTCGATTGAGGAAATCACAAGAATGCTGTTTGGGGCACCGGCCGCGGAACCGATCAGATCATTTATGGGTTGCTGATCATTTCGGTCGCGGTATTTTATCCGGCAGGCATCGTTGGCTGGTTTCGAGATCTCGTCCGGCGTCGCAAAGCGCGGCAATCACGCCCGGGGAAGGAGTAGCCGATGAACCTGTTGCGCGTGGAGAGCGTCAGCAAGAAATTCGGCGGCTTGGTCGCCAACAACGACGTGTCGTTCACCATGGGGGAGCAAGAGATCGTCGGGCTCATCGGCCCCAATGGCGCCGGCAAGACCACCTTGTTCAACTGCATCGCCGGCTATTACCCTCCCAGTGCCGGAGAAATATGGCTGCAGGACGTGAATATCTCCGGCATGTCTCCGGAACAATGCGCCCGCGCCGGTGTCGGCCGCACCTTCCAGATCCCACGCACATTTGCCAGCCTTACTGCGCAGGAAAACGTAATGGTGGGCGCATTACTGAAAAACCACCGCGTGAAAGCAGCCAGGCAGCGCGCAGCGGAGCTGTTGACGTTCGTTAACCTGGGCCACCGCAGCGACAAGCCGGCCGGAAGCATGACCATCAGCGAGCAGAAGAGGCTTGCTGTCGCCCGCGCGCTGGCACTCGATCCGAAACTGTTGTTGATGGACGAAGTGATGGCTGGCCTGAACCCGTCTGAATTGAGGGAGGCGGTGGAGGTGGTCCTGAAGATTCGCGCCAGCGGCATCTCCTGCCTGATCGTGGAACATGTGCTGGAAGCCATTATGCCGATCGCCAACCGTATTGTCGTCCTTGACTATGGCAAGAAGATCGCGGACGGCAGCCCATCGGATGTCTCGAATGATCCACACGTAATCGCCGCCTACCTTGGAGAATAATTCATGCTTCAAGTCCGCAATCTTCGCGTCAGTTATCACGGGATCGTTGCTGTATCGAAAGTGGATCTGGAGGTCCCCGGGGAAAGATCGTGGCGCTGCTGGGCGGCAACGGCAATGGCAAATCGACGACCTTGCGCGCCATCGCCGGACTGAATGTTGCGGAACAAGGCGAGATCATCTTCAAAGGCCAGCCGATTCATAACATGCCCGCCCACAAGCGCGTCGGCCTTGGGCTCTCGCTGGTTCCGGAGGGCCGCCGCCTGTTTTCGAAGTTGACCGTGAAGCGCAACCTGGAACTCGGCGCTTACACCCGTCACAACTCGGCGGAAATAGACGAATCGGTGGAGCGGCTATACGCGTTGTTCCCCATTCTGAAAGAGCGGAGCAGACAGCTTGCGGGCACCATGAGCGGTGGCGAACAGCAGATGCTGGCGATTGCGCGAGGCTTGATGGCCCGTCCGGAGTTGCTGATGCTGGACGAGCCGTCCTGGGGTGTTGCGCCGAAGTTCGTCACGAAGATCATAGATACCATCCAGCTCATCAACCAGCAGGGCGTATCGGTGCTGCTGGTGGAGCAGGCACTACAGAAAGCATTGGCCATTGCGGATTACGGATACGTGATCCAGACCGGGCGGATCGTGATGGAAGGCTCCGGCCAGGAGCTGCTGAATAACGAACAGGTCAGAGGCGCGTATCTAGGAATGTAAGGAATCCAATACAGACGATTACAATGAAGGCAATCTCTCCGCCGACGGGTTTCCTCATCGCAGAAATATTTGATTGGAAGCAGCTCGCTGCGTCTCCGAGCGCGATGATTAGAGACGCAGCCCACCGCTTATCTTAGAGCCACGACCGCTTTCAGCAACAGGTGCATCCGCTTACTGCTTGTAGATACCCGCGGCGATAAACCCGTCGTAGTTCGGGATCTTCGACAACCCATGACCTCTTCGCCTCGAGTTTTTTCGTTTGAGGGTGCGGCCATGGGTAATCGACCCAGCCGCTACCCTTCGAGTTGGCCAGGTCTGCCATCTCTTTGATATGTGTTTGCCCGTCGGCGTACCTGAAATCAATCAGGTTCTTGCCAAGCAATATCGGGTTGTCGCCATTGCAAACGCAGGTGCCATCCGATTTGTAACAGAACAGGTAGAGATCCTTGTTGTGCCACTTCCCAGTCTTCTCATTGAAGTCCGCAAACGCCTTTTCAGGACCGACTTTCGCGATGTGCGTGAGCCCTTCCTGGACCATCTGCTTCGCTTCGGCGGCGCTGCCGTGCTGCTGTGCAAACGCTGTCCCAACAATTAGTGTAACTACAATCGAAATCACCAGAAGCAATCTGAACAACTGTTTCATTGCAACTCTCCTTTGGGGGGATTGTTCAAACCATGTCTTATGCGCCGCAACGGGCGAGGTTATAAACTCTCCCCAAGAACTGCTTTTCCGCATCCTTCGAGAACTGACTGCGAGATTCCTCAGGCATGCGCGCCACTGTTAGCCTTGGCATGCCGGACCAAGCGCCCCTTATGTTCCGGTTTTTCCCCTGCTTCCAGTTTGAAGCGCCCCAATAACTCGACCAAACCTCCAGACATCTTCGTCATCTGTTCGGCGGAGGCTGCCAGCTCGGTCGAACTCGAGGAGGACTGCTGCACCAGCTCCCGCATGCCTTCCATGGCATGGACCACTGCCTGGGTGCCTTTCGCCTGTTCCTCAACGGAGGCGTTGATCTCCTGGGTGATGTTGTTCAACTGTGAGGTCGCCCGAGAGATTTCCGAGGACCCGCTTGACTGCTCGTTGGTCGCCCCGCCGATCTCCTGCGCGAACTTGTGCACCTCCGTCACAACTTGGGAGATTCTCGTGAGTGCAGCGCTCAAATCGGTACCTAAAGTCAGGCCCTCGTTCACAATCGTGGTGCTCTTTTCCATGTTCTCGACGGCCTTGCGCGCCTCCTTCTGAATGTTCTGGATCAAGTCGGAGATTTCCTTCGTCGACTGCGCCGACTTCTCCGCAAGTTTGCGAACTTCATCGGCAACGACGGCAAAGCCAAGACCCTGCTCGCCGGCGCGGGCAGCCTCGATGGCGGCGTTCAATGCCAGCAAGTTGGTCTGCTCGGCGAGATCGTCGATGACTTCGACAATCTTGCCGATGTTGTCAGCGCGCTGACCGAGCGCGTCAATGATCTCCGCGGAAGAGTGGATCGAGGAGTTGATGCGGTTCAGGCCGTCTGTGGCCTTCCGCATGCTCGAGATGCCGCCGTGCACCTCTTCGCGCGAGCGGTCCGAAATATCGACCAGCAGCTTCGCGGTATCCGCGACTCGCTGGATGGAAGTCACCATCTGATCGATTGAAGCCGAAGTCTCGGCAACGCTGGATGCCTGCATTTGCGTGTTCTTAGCTACGTTCTGCGCGTTTACCTTCATCTCGTGCATGGTGCTTGTGACCTCGTCTATGGCCGACGAGGCCTTTACGCTAACTCGGGCCGACTCCTCGGACGCATTGGCGATCTGACCTGAGGCGCTCGCCACTTGCTCGGCGCTGTCATCCACGCTGCGCACCAGCACACGCAGTTTCTCGACCATGCGGGCAAAGGCTTTGCCCAGGGTGTCGCGCTCGGAGCGGGGGGCGACCTTGCCGGACAGGTCGCCGCGGGCAATGGCCTCGGAAATGGCCGCCATCTCCTTCAGATACGACACCATACTGGAAAATGAGCGGGCCAATTCACCGATCTCGTCTTTGCGGTGAACCGCCATCTCGTGCTCAAGCGCGTCGTAATCGCCACCTGCCATCGGTGCGCCGTCGCCGGATTCACCGGCGGCAACCTGCTGGCCAAGATCGCCCTCGCTCAGTCTCGAGGTTGCTGCCCGAAGCGCGTCCACCGACCGGACAATGTTGCCAGCCACATAGATCGCGGTGGCGACCAAGAGAGCCACCGAGAGAACCAGGGCAACGATAACGATTGACGCCGCGCGCCAGGAAGCGTCCTCCGCCGAGACATAGGCGTTGTCAGCTTGACGGTCCTCGATCTCACGCCAGACCTTGAGCTGTACTGTCAGCTCGTCGTACTTGCGTTGGGCCTTTTGCATGAACACGGTTGCCATCGATACCTGAGCGCCGGCGATCTCGATCACGTCATCGATAATCTTGTGATACTCAGCCACCAACTTGACTGCGGTCTCCAATCCCGCTCTCTCGTCCGCTCGAGTTCCGGGGGCATCGGCCGTCATTTGCAGACGCTTTGCGACCCCGTCCAAATCGGCTCGAACGTCTCTCGCCACGACACTAACCTGGGCTGCCGGGTAATTGGCATCCATCATCGCAAGCAGCTTGTAGGTGCTTGTCTGAACGCCAGCTAAGGCCCGGTCGATATCAGCCGCGGTCTTCATGGCGGGGATGCGCTCCTGTTGAATCGACCGGAGCGACGAGTGTTGCTGCGCTATTCCGACATAGGCCGCTACCGCAGACGCGACCATCAGGGCGGCAGCCAAGGTTGGGGCCAAGAGGAGCTTTTTGCGCATCGGTAACGCGTCTAGAACAGTCATAAGTGACCCCCGCGATTGCGTCTTAACCGCAATGTAACAATAGTTGCTTATGCGTAGCATGCCTGTCAGAGGTACGCAACAAAAAACGAGCAGGGAGAAGCACTTAAGTAACGTCAACCCTGGCGATTCGAGGCTCAATCAGGCTCGTTCGCCTGTCCTGTGCCAGCGCTCTACTTGCTACGCTTTTTGTCATTTCCGCAGGGTGCGATGCCGCGTCGGCGCGGGACAGCGGTGCGTCGCGGTGTGGGGGTGGATTCAAAGCCGGCCAGCATGAGTATCACTTGCGGGCAATTGTTATCTCAGCAGAGTGCTGGCGCACCGGTAACGGCTCCGCTCCGCCGGACCTCCGCCGCAACCGCCGCAAACTCTTCGCCACGCCAGCTAGCGCATGCTGCCTCTCTGCGTGTTTAAGGACAGTAGGTCGGTGGCGTTAGCTTACCCAGTAAGTTCAGAAACAGTGCTAAAACTCCTCTGTTGGAGTTGGTGGGCGCATCCAGGCGCTGGGATACAGCCAGTCTGCTCGAAAGTTCAGCCCGCGGAAATTCCGTCAGGGCCCTGGTACTGGTGTTGCTGCTCATAGCGTTCTCTTCTAATCTTGAGTTAGGTACTTAAGGCCCTAAAGAGAATCGCGCATATGGACATGCTTCACAAGTAACGAAAGTAACTTTCCAATTTGTGTTCGCAGTGTTTAAAGGCGGCTGAAATGCGGATGTCTCCGCGCAGTGCCGGCGACGCTCAGGTACTCGGCGCCTTTGTATTGGGCGAACCAAAGCTTCAGCTATCCCCATATACCGGCACGGCTGCACCATGCACCACTTTGGCGTCGTCGCTGCACAAGAACAGGATGACACGCGCTATGTCCTCGGGCTTCGGCCAGAGAGCAAAGTCAGCATTGGGCATTGCTTTCCGGTTTGCTTCGGTGTCGATGATACTCGGCAGAATCGAGTTCACACGCACTCCAGTACCTTTTAAATCTGCGGCCAGCGAATCCATCATGGCCACGGCTGCTGCCTTTGAAGCCACGTAGGCGGCAGCGCCGCCGGCATGATCGATTGCGGCTTTTGATGCAATGTTTATGATTGCTCCCGATTTTTGTTTAAGCATTGCTGGCACCACTGCGCGCGATATTGCGTAACCCGACCGCAAATTCAACGCCAGCATCCGCTCGAATATCTTCGCATCCAAATCCCATAACTTCACGCCACCGGCATAGCCTCCAACCGTGTTCACCACGACGTCCAAACGGCCGTATTCTGCGAGAACTCTTTGGACGAGCTGGTCCACCGCGGCTTCATCGGTAACATCAACGCGATGCCCTTGGAGCAATGCTGCACTGGTCCCGGCAGAGCGCTTCAGGCCGTCAAATTCTTTCTGTTCCTGGTATGTGACCACAAGCTTTGCGCCTTGCTCCAGGAACGCCAGGCTCACAGCACGCCCCAAGCCGCCCGTGCCACCGGCTATCAACACCAATTTGCCTGAGAATCTCGCATTCATTGCCTGTCTCGTGTCGTCCTCGTTGGATCGGCGGTCGAACTTTGTGGCGTCTAGAACTCTGCTAGGGCCCGGTGAACCAGGTGAATGGCGATCGCCCCTTCGCCCACGGCCGAGGCCACGCGCTTCACATTCCCGGAGCGAACATCGCCAACCGCAAACACCGCGGGAAGACTGGTTTCCAGCATCTGCGGAGGACGGGTAAGGGGCCAGGCGGAAGGCGGAACCAGACTCATCGATGCATCCAGATCTCGCCCGGTGAGGATGAATCCTTTGTCGTCGAGAGCGACACAGCCTTGAAGCCACTTGGTTCGTGGAGATGCCCCGGCCATAACGAACACGTGGCGGATATCATGAGTTGATGTTTCACCAGTCACCTTATCGAGCCAACTAACCCGCTCCAGTTGTGTCTCACCTTGCAAGGCAACAATCTCCGTTTTGTAATGCAGCTCGATGGCCGGATTATCAGTGATCCGTTGAATCAAGTACCTCGACATCGTCTCCGACAACTCGCCCGAGCGCACCAGCATGTGTACCTTGCGAGCTGTCTGAGAGAGGAACACAGCGGCTTGTCCGGCAGAATTACCTCCACCAACAACGACCACATCTTCGTGTTCGCATAATTGCGACTCGATGTAAGTCGCGCCGTAATAGATCCCTTGCCCTTCGAACTTCTTCAGGTTGGCGATAGGAGGCTTGTTGTATTGGGCCCCAGTGGAGATGACAATGGCCCGCGCCGCTATTTTGTTACCGTTGTCCAGAACGACCTCATAAGGGCGGCGTTTGCAGTCCAACTGGACGACCCTGTGCGCTACCATCATCTTCGCTCCGAACTTCTGCGCTTGTGCGATGGCTCGCGACGCCAGTTCCTGCCCGGAGATTCCGACGGGGAAGCCAAGGTAGTTTTCTATCTTGGAGCTTGATCCCGCCTGCCCGCCGGGAGCATCAGTCTCAATCACGAGGGCATCCAAACCTTCCGAAGCCGCATAAACAGCCGCGGCCAGGCCGGATGGTCCTGCACCCACAATGATCAAATCACGTACCTGAGATTGATCAATGCTGACGTTGAAGCCCAGGCAGTCTGCCAATTCCTGAATTGAGGGGTTACGCAACACAGTCTGGCCATTACAAATAACCACGGGCACTTCGCCGGTTTTGACTTCAAAACGGTCAAGCAGTTCCTGCGATGTCTTGTCCGTGTCCAGATCTACGTAGGTGTAAGGATGTGCATTCCGGCCCAGAAACTCACGTATTCGCACGGTGTTGGCACAGTGGCGGGACCCCATCACAATGACGTTGCCCAGCCCCCGGGAAATGAGCGCAATTCGACGCAGGATGAACGCCCGCATGAAAATCTCGCCCAACTCGGCGTCTCTGGCGACAAGCGACCGTAAGCCATCTGCACTGATCTCGAGAAACTCACCGGCCTCTGTAACCCGACCGCGCACAAGGCAGCGCTGCCCGGAGATCATCGTGATCTCGCCGGTGAACCCGCCGGGCCGGTGCGTGACGATTGGGCGCTCACCCGTGAGGCCCGGCTGCACAATCTCCATGCTTCCGGAGAGCAGGACGAAAAAAGGGACCTCGGTATCGTCGGGTTGAAACAATATTTCGCCCGGCTCAACCTTGCGCAACTTGCTGCCGGGACGCAGACGATCGATCTGCGCAGCAGTCAAGACTGGAAAGGCTTGGGTACGAGCGTCGAGCGCACTAGGTGAAGGCCAGGCAGACATAATTTTTCTCCATCAGCGCGAATAAGTCGTGAGTGGTAGATGCAGCACGTAGCCACCCGGTTTCAACGGGCAACAGACGGACTGCAACCCGTGAGTGTTATAGGTTGCCCCGGCTATGGCCACCGAGAGACATGCCGAGAATCATGCTGCACTCCTTTCAGAACCAAGTCGCTGAACTTGCTTCTCACTTGCGGCAGCCGTTAGCAGAGTCTCAACTTTCGCATCGAGGTCCCGAGCTATCTTCAGCGCTTCGGAGTTGCCGTACGGGGTCATGGGCGCCTTATTCGTGGGGTTGATGAATGCTCTAGTTAAGGAAAACCTGCGAGTGAGAGAAGCTGCCGCTGATTGCTTCCTATGTTGACGGCAAGATGCGTTTCGATGTTTGAAGGTGGTCTAATTTATAATTTTGGTGTGCACCACGATTCACGAACAGCCCCGAATCGTGCTCATCTGGGCTTGCGATCGCATTGCTCGCTCCGTCCGCCACTACGTGCTCCGACCAGTGATATAGAAATTTATCCGCCGTGGCTGCTCGCCGGGACGCAGCTTCCCTCTGGTTCCGCACAAGCGATCGAGTTCTACTTTTCCTTCAAAGCTATGGAATGCTTCGCGCGCTACGATTGTAGCGGCCAGTATCTGATCAGTTCCGGACTGGTACCGATCAATGGCGAGCAAGTCAAATTGAATCTCGACGTCGCGGAAGGCGGGAGATGAAAGCTATTTGCTTTTGGCACATCCAATGTGGCGACCTTCCACCTCTTTGCCAAGGTGCGGCGCACGCATCTGCGTCAGCGCGCTTGGTCCGTTGTCATGGCGACCTTTGCCATGGGATGTGTCGCGTCGAGTGCGAGGTTGAGTTCCAGGACGTTTACACGTGGCTCGCCGAGAAATCCGAGTTGCCGTCCTTGCGTATGTCGCGCGACCAACTGCCGGACGGCATCTTCGCTCATGCCGCGCTCACGGGCCACACGCGGAACTTGAAACTCCGCACCGGCGGGGGTGATATCCGGATCGAGGCCGGAGGCAGATGTGGTAAGCAGGTCGATGGGAACAGGCTTGCCGGGATTCTCAGCCTGCAACTTGGGAAGATCCTGCTTGAAGCGGTCGACGAGTTTCTGGTTCGTCGGTCCAAGGTTGGAGCCGCCGGAGTTCGCCGCGTCATAGCCGTTGCCCGCGGCTGAAGGCCGCGAGTGAAAGTAGCCGGGACCGCCAAACGGCTGTCCAATGATGCGCGAGCCTACGACCTGCCCGTTCCGCTGGATGAGTTGTCCATTGGCCTTGTCGGGGAAAATAACCTGGGCGAGCCCGGTCACGACCAGGGGATAGATCAACCCTAGAAGAACGGTCGTCGCGATCGTCATCAGTACGGCAATCAGAAGATTCTTTTTCATCGCATTCCTCTCCTACGCAAGGCCCATGCGCGTAATCATCAAGTCGATCAGCTTGATCCCGATGAACGGGACGATGATGCCGCCGACACCATAGATCCAGAGGTTGCGGCGCAGCAGCGCGGCCGCTCCCATGGGGCGGTATTTCACGCCGCGCAGCGCCAGCGGGATCAAAGCAACGATGATCAGGGCGTTGAAGATGACGGCCGACAGAATCGCCGACTGCGGCGTCTCCAGATGCATGATGTTCACCGCATTCAGCACCGGGAAGGTTCCGGCGAACATGGCGGGGATGATCGCGAAATACTTGGCGACATCGTTGGCGATCGAGAACGTGGTCAGCGAGCCGCGAGTCATCAACAATTGCTTGCCGATTTCGACGACCTCGATCAGCTTGGTGGGGTTCGAATCCAGATCCACCATGTTGCCGGCTTCTTTCGCCGCTTGCGTGCCGGTATTCATGGCAACACCCACATCGGCCTGCGCCAGCGCGGGAGCGTCGTTGGTGCCGTCGCCGGTCATGGCGACCAGCTTGCCCTCGGCCTGCTCGCGCTTGATGAGGTCCATCTTGTCCTTCGGTGTTGCCTGGGCCAGGAAGTCATCGACCCCGGCTTCCTGCGCGATTGCGGCAGCGGTCAGGGGATTGTCGCCGGTAATCATTACGGTGCGAATGCCCATGGCGCGGAGCTGATCGAAACGCTCGCGCATGCCGCCCTTGACGATGTCCTTCAGCTCGATTACCCCAAGCGCGCCGCGGCTGCGCTCGGCGACCACCAGAGGCGTTCCACCGGAGCGGGCAATCTGTCTCCACCGTGGCCTGCACTTGCACGGGGAATTCGCCGCCGTTCTGTTTTACGTAGTTGGTGATGGCATCGACTGCGCCTTTGCGAATTTCGAAGCCGTTGAGGTTAACGCCCGACATGCGGGTTGTGGCGCTGAAAGGCACGAAGCGAGCCTCATGTTCGGACAGCTCGCGTCCCCGCAGACCGTACTTTTCTTTCGCCAGCACGACGATCGAGCGGCCCTCGGGAGTTTCGTCGGCCAAGGATGAAAGCTGGGCGGCGTCGGCGAGTTCCTGCTGCGTAACGCCGGGGGCCGGAATGAACTGCGACGCCTGGCGATTGCCAAGCGTGATGGTTCCGGTCTTGTCCAGCAACAGCGTGTTTACATCGCCTGCCGCTTCCACGGCGCGTCCCGACATGGCCAGCACATTGTGCTGAATCAGTCGATCCATGCCCGCGATGCCGATGGCCGACAACAGGCCGCCGATCGTCGTCGGAATCAGGCAGACCAGCAGCGACACCAGCACAAAGACAGTCTGCGGCGAACCGGAGTAGATGGCGAATGGCTGCAAGCTGACCACCGCCAGCAGGAAGATAATCGTCAAGCCGGCGAGCAGAATGTTCAGTGCGATCTCGTTCGGCGTCTTCTGCCGCTCGGCGCCTTCCACCAAGGCGATCATGCGGTCGAGGAAAGTCTCGCCCGGATTCGAGGTGATCTTCACCCGAATCTGGTCCGACAACACGCGGGTCCCGCCGGTCACGGCCGAACGGTCGCCGCCGGCCTCGCGAATCACGGGCGCGGACTCGCCGGTGATGGCCGACTCGTCGACCGAAGCCACGCCTTCGATGATCTCGCCGTCGGAGGGAATGAAGTCGCCTGCCGAACAGACCACGAGGTCGTTTGCGCGCAGATGGGAACTCGGCACCTGTTCGATTTGCCCGTTCGGGAGCACGCGATTCGCAATCGTTTCGGCGCGTGCTTTGCGCAACGTGTCAGCCTGCGCCTTGCCGCGACCTTCGGCCATTGCCTCGGCGAAGTTCGCGAACAACACGGTGAACCACAGCCACAACGTGATCTGCAGGTTGAACCCGAAAGAGGCATCCTTGCCGTGAAACAGCAGCAGCGTGGTGATAACGCTTCCGACTTCCACGACGAACATGACGGGGTTGCCCATCATCTTGCGCGGGTTCAGCTTGACGAAAGAGTCCAGCACCGCGCGGCGGACAATCTTCCATTCCCAAACCGTCTTTCTGCTTTCGGATGCCATATCTGCCATATTATCCTCAGAAGGTCTTTCCCGCATCCATCAGCAGGTGCTCAAGAATCGGGCCCAGGCTAAGCGCCGGGAAGAAGGTCAGTGCACCCACAATCACGATCACGCCAACCAGCAGCACGGTGAACAACGGCGTAGTGACCGGGAAAGTGCCAAGCGAGGGTGGAACCGACTTCTTGCGCACCAGATTGCCGGCAATCGCCAGCATCGGGATCTTCATCCAGAAGCGCCCCAGCAACATCGTTATAGCCGATCGTGACGTTGTACCAGAGTGGTGTTGGCGTTGAGCCCGGCGAATGCGGAGCCGTTGTTGCCAGCGCCTTCGGTGTACGCGTACAGAATCTCGGAGAATCCGTGCGGCCCCGGGTTGCTGATGCTCGAGGTGCCAAATGGGTGCAGCACCGAGATGCTGGTGAAAGTCAGGATGATGAGCGGGAAGATGAGTGCCACGAGCATGGCCATCTTGACGTCATAGGCCTCGATCTTCTTCCCCATATACTCCGGCGTTCTGCCCACCATGAGGCCGGCAATAAAGACCGCCAGAATGATGAAGATAATCATCCCGTACATTCCGGAGCCGACGCCGCCGAAGACCACCTCGCTGAGCATCATGTTGGCCAGCGGTACCATGCCGCCGAGCGGCGTGTATGAGTCGTGCATGCTGTTGACGGCGCCGCAACTGGTGTCGGTGGTCACCGTCGCCCAGAGTGCGGAGTTGGCGACGCCGAAGCGGACCTCTTTGCCCTCCATGTTGCCGCCGGCCTGGAGCGCACTGGCGCGGTAATCGGCACCGGGCAGCAGCGGATTGCCATGCGATTCGGCCCAGTAAGCTGTGCTCACGCCCGCGATGAACAAAATCGCCATCGCGGCCCAGACAGCCCAGCCATGGCGCTGCGAGCCGGTCATCCGTCCCAGCGTGTAGGTGAGGCCGGCGCCGATCGCGAATATGGCGAACATCTCGATCAGGTTGGATAAAGGAGTTGGATTCTCGTAAGGGTGAGAGCTGTTGGCGTTGAAGAACCCGCCGCCGTTGGTGCCGAATTCCTTGATGATCTCCTGCGAGGCCACCGGACCTTGGGCGATCACCTGATCGGTGACGGTATCCATCACCGGCTTGCCGGCGGCGTCAACGACGGGCTTGCCATCCTGGCCGACCTTCTGCACCTGCTGCGGCTCCAGCAGCTTCGCCGTGTCATAGGGCTTCAAGTTCTGCGGAACGCCTTGCGATACCAGCAGCAGCGCGCCCACGATAGAGATTGGCAGCAACACCCAGAGGCAGCAGCGAACCAAGTCCACCCAGAAGTTGCCGATGGTCTGCATCTCCCGGCGCGCTATGCCACGAATGAAAGCAATCGCCAGCGCGACACCGGCGGCCGCTGAGACAAAGTTGTGATACGCCAGTCCGGCCATCTGCGACAGATAACTCATCGTGGTTTCCGGCGTGTAGGCCTGCCAGTTCGTATTGGTCGTGAACGAAGCTGCCGTGTTGAAAGACAGGTCTTTGGCTACTCCCGCCAGCTTCTGCGGGTTGAAGGGCAGGTGCGCCTGCAAGCGCATGATGAGATAAAGCACCACCATGGAAACGCCGCTGAACAGCAGCACCGACACGGCGTATTCGGTCCAGCGCATCTCGTGATTCTCGTCGACGCAGGTGACGCGATAAATCACACGCTCGATGGGCCGCAGCACCGGGTCCAGGAACGTGCGCTCGCGGTTGAACACCCGCGTCATGAAAACGCCGAGCGGCTTGGTGACGGCAAGAACCAAGAGAGTGAAAAACGCGATTTGAAACCACCCATTGGCGGTCATCAGAACTTCTCCGGGCGCAACAGCGCATACAGCAGATAGATCCCCATCAAGATACTGACGACGAGCATGGCGAACGATTCAAAGTGCATGGTCTTTACCTCACTTCACTCGATCACAGAAGTGGACGTACCCTAACGAGAGCGCGAAGAACGCAATCGTGATGGCTATGAACACAAGATCCTGCATTGTTTATCCCTCCTGGAGGGTTGCGTTTGCTCCAGTCATTGCAAGAGCGCGACCTTATTCATCCCTCTCGGGAAGTCTGGCCCGCGCCTGACCCATCCCCACTCAGCTCACCCACTCTGATTGGATTCCTGAGTGCATAAAGTCCGCCTAAAAAGTTCGTAAAAAGAACGTAAACAAACTTTGCCGGACACGGAGACCAATGTTTGGAGTAGATGCATCCGGAAGCCGGGATTCATGAGATATGCCTTTTGCGAAACCGGCCTAATCGCCGGGTTCAAATCTGTAACCCATCCAATGTTCGGTGCGGATATAGCGAGCTGGCCCTTCCGCCTCAATCTTCTTGCGCAAATGCCCCACGAACACGCGCAGAGAATCGAGTTGCTCGCTGCTGCTCTCATTCCAGAGAGCGGAGAGCAGGGCGCGATGCGTGATAACCTTACCCGCACGTTGCACGAGATAAACCAGAAGGTCGAATTCCTTTGGAGTGAGATGAACTTCGCGCGACTTGACCAGGACCACACGGCGTTGCGTGTCGATATGGAAGTTCCCGATCTCGATCACGCCTGCCGGCTGGCTCTCCACTGCTGAGGCACGCCGCAGAGCGGCCCGTATCCGCGCCATCAGTTCGTGAATACCGAAGGGCTTGGTCACATAATCGTCGGCGCCGGCGTCGAGCGCCTCGATCTTTGCTTCATCTTCGTCTCTTACGGAAAGCACGATAATCGGGACCGTCGATCTGGTTCTGACGCTGCGGCACAGTTCCAATCCATCCATGTTGGGCATCGAGAGATCGGTTATCAACAGGTCGGGCGGCCAATCTTTCATGACCGCGAGCGCCTCATCGCCATCGGCTGCGATGCGGATCGTATACCCGTGGCTTGTCAGCGTAGTCATCAGCACCCGCGTGATCTGCGGCTCATCGTCCACAACTAAAATATTGCGTTCCTTGTCTGTCGCTAGCATCTTGCAGGCAAACTTCGCGGTTGCAGCGGTGGCATATCTTTGCCAAGGCTGTCCCGGAAAGCTCCCTTGCAACAACTCAGCCATCATTCGATTGGATACTGAAACGCGTAAAGATGAAATAAAGTGTGTATAAATTGTGCGTAAAAACGGGGTGGCAGGAATTGTCGTGCCGGGTGTGCTGCTGACAGAACAGAACGTAAACTTGGCACTCTCGATCTGTGATTACGTCTATGTACTCTCCGTTGGAGGCATCGTGCTGGAGGGGACACCGCAGTCGGTAATAGAAAAAGGACATCTTCTAACTGCCTGCCTCGGCGGGACAGGCTGATCGTTTTCCGGGTGGTGCAACCGTTCCTCCAGGCGCCTGTTTCCGGCGCACTTCGCGGCGAAGGAGGCTCAATTCAGTTCCAGAGGGTGGGTGATCGATGCCAAGTGCGATAGTATCTTTATTGTTTCGTCCTAAAACAAGATTAAGTACGGCGAAAAGTCTTCTACGGAGGATTTCAAAATGAAGGCTAGTGTTTTGATCGCGACGAAAAAATTAGAGATCAGGGAAGTTCCCGATCCCCGCCCGTCCGAAGGCCAGGTGTTGGTGAAGGTGAAGTGCGTGGGAGTCTGCGGAACCGATGTTGCGGTTTATCGCGGGGAGCACCAGGCGAAGAAGGACGTCATCCTGGGTCACGAATATTGCGGCGAAGTGGCCGAAGTCGGGAAAGGCATTTCAAAATACAGGCCAGGAGATTATGTCGCCTCCGAAGCGAGTTGGGGCTGCGGCGTCTGCGAATGGTGTGTGCGAGGGCAAGGATCGTTTTGCGAGGCGCTCAACTCGTTAGCCCGCACTATCGACGGGGCGCTTGCCGAGTACATTCTGGTGCCGGTAAAGATGCTGCATCCTCTCGACAGAAGCGTGACGCCACGTGAGGGGCAGGGAGTAGTCGGTGTTGCCACGGCGCTCAGGGCCGTGCACCGCGCTGGGGTTGGCGTGGGCCAACAAGTTTTGATCATTGGTCCCGGCTACGGCGGGTTGATCCTCCTCCAACTTTGCAAGCTTGCGGGTGCTCAGGTGGGGATCGTTGGAACCCGGAACAACAGGCTTGCTATTGCCGCGGAGGTTGGGGCCGACTTTACCTGCAATATCAAGGAGAATGCCGAGTGGGAAAAAACCGTCCTTGAAAAACACGCGCCCCGTGGGTTTGACATTGTGATTGAAGCCGCCGGCACGCTTTCCGCGCTGCTGGCGGCCGTGAGGGCCGTCCGAAAGGGCGGCATCGTTCTGCAGTTCGGCACGTCTTACGATTGTGTCAGCGGATTGCCTCAGAAGGATTTCTACTACAGGGAAATCTCGATCATCGGCACGAAAGGCGGATACGGCTGCTATCCCACCGCCATCGACCTGCTGAATCGCCATGCCCTCAAGGTTGAGCCTCTAATAACCCATCAGTATCCCCTGGATAAAGTCGGCGAAGCTTTTGAGGTGATGGACAAGCGCCTGGACAATGTCCTCAGGGCTGCCGTACTTTGTTAACTATCAAAGCGGAACACAGCAGGACAATTTGTCTCACGAGAAAGTAAATATCCATAGGAACAAACTCATGAAAAAAGTTCTAATTACTACACCGACGTTTGCCAGATTCAGCGAAGCGCCTCTGCAATGCCTACGTGACGGCGGCCTGGAGATTGTTCGAACTCCCCAGGCGGGCGCGCGCGAAGCCGATGTGTTGGCATGTATAGACGATAATACGATCGCAATGATCGTCGGCTTGGAGCCGATCACGAAAGCAGTAATAAACTCCGCGCCAGGTCTTAAAGTGATCGCCAAACATGGGATTGGCGTCGACAATATCGACTTGAATGCGGCGAAAGAACGTGGCGTGCGAGTTGTCAATGCTCCGGGTACGAACTCCGAGGCAGTAGCCGACCTGACGGTTGGATTCATGTTCGCACTGGCGAGAAAGATACCTGACTCCAACGCGAAACTTCGGGCGGGAGAATGGCCCCGCGTGATGGGCAAGTCCGTCTGGGGGGCTATGGCCGGTATTATAGGCATGGGAGCGATCGGCAAGGCGGTGGTCCGTCGCGTCCGCGGATTGAACATGACGGTGTTGGCTTACGACCCATTTTTCGATCAGCAGTTTGCCGACGCCAATCAGGTTCGCAAGGCATCGTTGGACGAGGTACTGACTCGCGCGGACTTCGTCACCATCCACATTCCTTACTCTGAGCAGACCAAAAACCTGATCGGCAAAGATGAACTCGCAAAAATGAAGCCGTCGGCATACCTGTTGAACACCTCCCGAGGCGGCATCGTAGACGAGCAAGCGCTCTTCGAAGCGCTCTCCAGCAACAAAATCGCTGGCGCGGCCCTCGATGTGTTTGCCAAGGAGCCGCCGCTGGGATCGCCCTTGCTCAGCCTTCCTAATATGATCACGACTCCGCACATGGGAGCCTATACGGAAGAGTCTCTGAAATTGACCAGTGAGTTCGCGGCCAAGATGGTGCTGGAAGTGTTGAGCGGGAAGAAACCATTCTGTACGATTGTCTAGAGCAGATTGCGGACGGCGAATTCCCGGGCGACGCTAATGATTAAAGAGGATGTTCAATTGGATCGGAACATCCTCTTTGAGCATTGTGTTTGCCGCCGCGTGGTCGTGCCGCTGCTTCTCAGTGTCCACCGGCGAGCTTCTGCTTTACGCTGAGCTGCAACTTGGGGTTGATCGCCAGAATGGCGAAGACGGCGCAAACGCATAGCATCGTCTCCTGAATCAGTGCGGCCGTACCCCAGCCGAACTTGTCGGCCAGTGCGCCCATCAGGTACCCGGCAAATGCGCCGGAGAGGAAGTGGGTTGAGGTGAACAGACCTGTGGCCCGGCCGACCATCCCCGGCCGCACGCTTCTCTGGAACAGCGCCAGGTGATTCACGTGACAGGTGCTGCTGTAGAAGAAGCCCTGCAGGAAGGTCAGCAGGCACTGCGTAGTGTACTGCGTGGCCACGTTGAAAATCAGGTAGAGGATGATGGCCTGGGCGCCCCAGGCGATCATGACAGCCCCGCGATTGGAGAAGCGGTCACCGAGCCAGCCACCGAGCATGGGAAGCATGCAGCCGAAACCGTAAAAACTGAAAGCCGCCGCCGCCATCGCAGGGGCGTAGTGGAGCTGTTTGACCAGGAAGCTGACGTACAGCCCCATGTAGCCGTAACCCACCGTGCCCAGGACAAACACGGAAAAGATCAGGAGCTTGATATTGCGGTTGAAAAAGATCTCCGGAATGTTATCCACGATGATGGATTTGTCTTGCGCCGGGGAAATTGCCCGCTGTTCGCTGAAGTTCCGGGGAATGATGAACCAGACGGCGGCGGCCATGACCAGGCCCAGGACACAGAAGACAACGAAGGGATTTTTCCAGCTTCCGGCCGTTAGCGCCAGGTGGACGCCCCAACGAGGCCCAATTACCGTGCCGATACCATAACCGACGTTGATGCACCCTACTACGAAGGCCTTGTTCTTGTAGAAATAACTGCCCGCCGCAACATAGAGCGCCGCGATCTGCATGCCCTCGCCGATGCCGGTGATGGCGCGGTACAACGCCATATCGGGGACCGCGACAGCCAGGATGGTCGCCAGTGTGGCCACCGAGTAGATGATCATACCGAGCGACAGGACGGACTTGCGGGACCAGCGGTCCAGCAGATACCCGGTGGGGAAGCCGGCAAAGCCGATTCCCAGGTTAAAAATCGTCGCCAGAAATCCGCCTGTCTTCAGACCATAGCCGTGGGTCTTGCTGATCATCGGCAGCAGGGTCGAGAAGATGGACCGATCCATGGCGTTGGTAATATAGGCGGCGGAAAACAACATTAGACACAGAACTGCCGGTGTTGTTGCCAGGCGCTTCAACTCCGAAGTCTGCGATAGGGCCGGGGTCGTGGACGTTCCAGCCGTTGACATTTCCTTACCTCCTGATGGGCTACGTTCTGACTTCCCGTCGTAAACAAGTTGAAGCGGCTGAATTTTTAACTAGCTCATGGAAGAAACTGCACTCATGGAGTTTCATCCACAAGCGCAGTTCCTGTCCGTTGCAAAGCAGCTTAGCGGGCGGCCGCGCCGGAAGCCTGCTGCGCGCGCGTTCTGCCGGTCGATACATCCAACGGGTGAACATCCCTGACCAGTCTCTCGTCGAACGGGTACGGGGTAAAGATATCGGGTTCCCCTTCGGTCACGACCAGGCAATTCTCCAGGCGAACTCCGCCAACTCCCACGACACCCGCATACGGCTCGAGGTTGTACTGCATGCCGGGCTTCAGAGTGAGCGGCGCTTTGGCCGAGGAAGGGCTGAACGCCGGGGGTTCCCAAGGGTGCACGCCGGAACCGTGGCCGAGGCTGTCGAGCACATACGGGTAGGCGGCGGCAAACACGTCGGCATTGGTGTTGCCCGCCCGCGACTTGTCACAGGCGTTGAACAGCGCGTTGTAGCAGTTCATGTGCACGTCGATCAGTTCCTTGGTCGGCCTGATGTTGCCGCAGATCCAGGTACGGGTCAGATCGCCCCAGTAGCCGTTGAAGCACGCGCCGATGTCGATGATGACCGGATCGCCCATACGGATAACGCGGTCCGAGGTGTACCGTCGGTAGGGAGCGGTGTACGGGCCGGAGGCAACGATGTTGGCGCACTGTGTCCACTCGCTGCCCAGCGCGGTCATCGACTTCCCACGCTTTGGCCAAAACCTCGCACTCCTTCACGCCCGGCCTGAGCATGTGGATGGCGGCGTCCATGGCTGCTTCGGTCATGACGTTGGCCATCTTGATGCAATCGATCTCGTCTTTGGTCTTAATGATCTTGGCCCTGCCGAGGATCTCGAGGCCATCGATGATCTCGGAGTTCGGGAAGGCCTTGGCGAATTCGCGGGTCATCACCGGAGTCCAAAGGTCGATGCCGATCTTCTTGCCCTTCAGGTCGCCCAGTTCCTCCTTCACCATGTCCGCAAAGAGCTGAATGCCAACTGCCTCCCGGAAATTGGCGCGCGGCTTGATCTGCTTCGGCGTCAGCCATGGCATTCTGGCCTTGCAGTGCTCATGGTCCATCGAAAACAGGAAGGGCTCTCCGCCCTTGGCCAGCACAACCGTGGCATTGCCCAACTGCGTACTCGGGTGCATGTGGGTTCTGAATCCGGTCAGATAGCGGGCATCTTCGGTGCGGAACACGAACAGAACGTCTGCTTCCGACTCCGCTAACACTTTCTTCGCCTTCTGCAGGCGTTCTCTTCTCATCCTGTCGAAATCGATTCTCTCTTCCCAATCAACACCCATCATTCCTTTTGACATGAACGACTCCTTTTCCTTTTATCTATGCAGATGAATCTGCCATTCCCTGTTGCAGGGCGAATCCCGCTGTTGCGATTCGCTCAACGGTTATTTCACTTCCTGAACCAGTCCGCGGAATTCGTCCAGGGTCACGATCCCCCGATTCTTCGCGCCCCGCCGCTTGACTTCCGCCAGCAGTCCGTCGACCTTCTCCGCCGGCACCGTCTTGCCAATCTGGTTCAGCGCATATTCAATCGATTTCTTGCCGCTCTTCTTGCTCAGGTAGATGTCGCGCGTGCGCCCCACCAGTTCCGGAGCGTAACCTTCCACCGACGGCGGATAGACCATCAACTGCGCCACCACCGAGCCCGTTTCCTTCACCCACACCGTGTCGCCCACCACCGACTTGAGCGGCGATACAGGAATCCGGGTCACTTCCTGGACAAGCTTGCTCAAGGGATACAAATGGTCCAGTTTGATGTTCGTCTTGACCCCATACAGACCGGTCAGCGCCAGCGCCATGTCGGCAATGTCCGCATTCCCGCTCTTTTCTCCCAACCCGTTCACCGTCACGTGCACCGAATCGGCGCCCGCCTTCAAGCCCGCGATGGTGCAAGCCGACGCCAGTCCGAAATCGTTATGGCAGTGAACCGCCACCGGAACCTTCAGCCAGCTCTTAACCTGGGCGG
This sequence comes from uncultured Acidobacteriota bacterium, assembly GCA_963842345.1. GTDB lineage: Bacteria > Acidobacteriota > Terriglobia > Terriglobales > Acidobacteriaceae > CAWBRT01. Next base: position 21,514 of record CAWJGD010000001.1, on the reverse strand, counting down.
TCAGATAAAACATCGCTTCCGGAGTGGCCACCCCCAGGGTGTCCACCAGCACGACTTCGTCCGCCCCGCATTCCTTCACCGCGAGGTCGTAGGCTTGCTTCAGGAAGCGCAGCTCCGCACGCGAGGCGTCCACCGCGAAGAACGAACAGTACAGGCCTTGTTCTTTGGCGAACTTGATGCCGTTGCGGATGCGCGTCAGCACCGTCGCTTCGTCTAACTCCCATGCCCGCATTTTGGCCGGACTGACCGAAATCTCACACACCACGGCCTTTACTCCAGTCTCCACGCAGGTCTTGAGATCGTTGACATTGCAGCGGGAAAAGCCCCAGATTTCCGCGTTCTTCACCTGCTTGACGATTTCAATGACCGCTTCTTTATCTTCCAGCGTGCTGCTGGGGAAACCGGCTTCAATGCGGTCCACGCCCGCCTCCGCCAGAGCTTTAGCTATCCGCACCTTGTCTGCGGCGCCAATGCTGACGCCGATCGATTGTTCGCCGTCGCGCAGCGTGGTGTCATAAAACTTGACCTGCTTGGGCAGATTGATCAGTTCCTTCGCTACTTCAGGGACCACGTTATACGGGCTAAGCCACCATTGTTCTGACATGTCATCACTCCGTTAAGACTCGTTAGTTATCTACACCAAAACCTGTAAGCAACCGTAAGCGGCGACGATATTTGCAGGGGCGCCCCGGTTAAGCAATCACTTTTTTACAAGATCATTCACTTGACATAATCGCGCTTTTTTACGGCTGGCACGGTACGCAGCTCCGGCTCCAACCCGGTCGCCTTTAACTTGGGCGCCACCCCCGGCGACAAGAGAAAATCGATGAGTGACTTTGCCCCCGCCTGCTGAGTTCCATTCGTACAAATGCCCGCCGCGAAAACTATCATGTCTTGCAGGTCCCCGGGCAACGGGCCAACGTATGTTATGCCAGGCACAGGCAAGAGTTCGCTGGTCATTCGCACCGCGATTTCGGCTCCGCCCTTTGCGACGAGCTCGCCTACATCCCCACCGCCCCCTATCAACTTCGACTTTGATTTCACTTGGTCGGCTATTCCAAGACGCTGCAGCACCTTGGCGAAATGGATGCCGCTCGCCGCGCCGTCAGCCGGATCGGAATAGGCGATCGACTTTGCGGCAAGCAGTGCATTCCTCAATGCCTCGACCGAGCTTATGTCAGGCTTGGGCGTGCCGGTGCGAACGGCGAGGCCGATGCCGGTGCTCGCGATCGAACGATTACTTCCTTCGACGACCTTGCCGCTCTTTACTTGGTTTTGCAATGCCGGGGCGGTGGCGATTATGAGGTCGGCGGGTTCGCCGCCCGTGAGGCGCTTCACGAGGTCGCCCGTGGTGCCGTAGGTGATTGCAAGTTTGTTTCCGGTCTGTTTTTCAAACTCGGGGCCGACCTTGGTCATCGCCGTTTCGAAAGCGTGCGTGCACAACACCTTTATCTCGGAACCTGTCATAACCGATGGAATAGTTAACATCGTCAAGAGACTCCCGAACAGCAGCGTTTTAAGAGTAATAGTTCTCAAGACTCACTCCTCTTTTTTCCGTCAATTCAGCCATCCATCACTGGAGTTGGCTAACGTAAGTTTGCAACCTGCTTTGCCAGTCAGGCCAGATTCGCGGAAGGTATACCCCGCGAACAGCCGGGCAGGCGGAGTCCTCGACAAGCGCTGCTTTCAGCGTTTGTTGGGGTGACATTCCGCCCGGTGGTGTTAGTACTGGGTACATCAACTTTGAAACTGCTCTAGTATATGCTTTCGCCAACAACTTCCAAGTTGCCTTGGGGTGGTGTGTGCGATTGAATCAGATTCGGAATACTTTCGCAATATATTCCAATTGCTTGCCGCAATCAGACAGCATTATTAGGGGCAGAAGCGTGGGGACCTTCCCAGCCCACCCAGGTTGGCGCCGAAGCGCCAAAGGAGCTTTTCGCTATAGGAGCACAACCCGCCAGGCTGCGCGGATTGTCTCAAAAGAGTTTCTTAGCGGAGCGAACCCGGATGCCCGAACGTCGTAATTCTTACTAATAACTAACCAACAAGAGCTGCGAACGAAAAATTACCTGGTCGGCGGCTTCCAGCCGTCCGGAGCGCGAACCCCGCGCATGTCGATTTTCCCGACATCGTCTTTGGTGGCCAGCAGCAGCGGCACCGAGATGTTTGCGGGAACCGGACGTTTTTCCAGGTAATTGACCGCCGCGCGGATGCCCCAGCGACCGATGACGACGGTCTGCTGGATGACGGCCGCGGTAATCACCCCCGAACGCAAAAACTTCTCGGTGTCAGGCTGAAAGTCCGTGGTGGTAATCGCGATTTTGCCGGCATTGCCCGACGCCAAAACAGCTTGGGCGGAGCCGATTGCCATGGTGTCCGCTCCGTTGTAGACACCGTCAATTTTCGGATAGGTCTGCAGGAAATCTTCCATGATCCGCAGGCCATCCACCGGCGAGGACAGTGAATACTGCATGCCGATTACCTTGATGCTGGGGAACTTTTCCCCCAGGCGTTTCTTAAAGGCGCCGCCTCGGTTTTCCGCCCACGAAGTCCCTGCCGGACCGGGAAGCATCACGACATTTCCCCTGCCTCGGAGAGCCTGACCCATAACATCCGCCTGCATCTGCCCGATCGTGTCATCATCGGAGCGAATGCGGCTCACCACGTATTTGCTGTCGCTCGTAGAATTGCAGGTGATGACCGGGATGCCGGCGGCAGCGGCGCGGTCCACCGCGCCCACCGTACCCGGCCCGCTAACCGCTCCCATCACGATGGCGTTGACCTTCTGCGCAATCAGGTCTTCGATCTGGGCAATCTGCCGATCCAGGTGTTCATAGCCGCCGGCTTCGAACATGATGATCTTGACCCCGAGCTTCTGCGCCTCGTCAATGTAGCCGTAGGCCTGACCCACGAAGTGCGCACTGGAAAGGTGAGGAAGCAGAACCCCAATCGTGTACTGCTTGGCCGGCTTGGGCGGACGGGGGAACTCATCTCCCGGTTCTGCCGCCGTTTTATCCGCCGCCATTGGCTGCGGCTTGGCAGTTGCCTTGGGCTTAGCGGTTTGCGCCATCGCGGCTAACGGCACGGCGATGACGGCCCACGCTATGAGGACCGCGGCTAACAGGCGCGCCGAAAAGAAACGAGTCTTCATTACCTTCCCCTTCTATTGTCAGATGACAAGGAACAGGCTCCTTCACTCGGCAGCAGAGTGCGGCCACGTTCGACTTCATAGCAATGAACGTATAGTATGCGCCGCTGGCGGCGATGTCGATGACACAGACTGCGCCGAATCATTTGGGATGAACAACAGCCGCATCACCCCACTCATCGGCAGCTCACTCTTGCGGAAAGTCAACTTTCGCAGAAAGCAGCAGCCTGGAGAAGAGTTGCGGATAACCCAGCCAAGAATGCCCCACACGGCGGCTGCGATACTTCCAAATCAATCAATGGATTGAATTCTCAAGCTTTGTAGGCGCGAGCTGCTTCTTCTATTCGCCTCGCTCATTCGACCCAACGCGCTCAACCGCGGCGCATGCCGGGACCCGGGCATCAGCACATTTTAAGGCAACAGCGCCAAAGGGCGCGGCATCTTGCCAGATACGAACTGAGCTTCGACAGCCGCTCGCTAGCAAAGCAGCCTTTCAGGGTTTTTAACCCCACCTGCGAAGATGAAAAGGAGTCCTCATGACGAAAAAAGATTTCTCGAGCAATCGCGGCAAAATCAGTGCCCAGCCACGGTTTCACCAGAGCGCTCCCGAGATCCAGGCCTATGGCACAGTCAGTCACATGCTGCCACTTGAACTGGAAGAAACCGTGCGGCTGGAGATGACGGAACGCCTGAATCAATTGCTCGCCGACACGATCACACTTCGCGACCTCTACAAGAAGTCCCACTGGCAAGTAGCCGGTCCGACTTTTTACCAGCTTCACCTCTTGTTTGATAAGCACTTCGAATCACAAGCAGAACTGGTGGACGCCATTGCGGAACGAATTCAAATCCTCGGCGGAATCAGTCTCGCGATGGCCGCCGACGTTGCGGAAACCACGCAAATCCCCCGCCCGCCCCGCGGCCGCGAGGAGGTTCCGGTGCAGCTTTCCCGTTTGCTCGATGCGCACCAGATCATCATTGGCGACTGCCGTGAACTGGCGCGCCGCGCTTCGCGATCGGGCGATGAGGGAACCAACGATCTGGTAGTGAGCCAGGTTTTGCGGGGCAACGAAATGCAGGTCTGGTTCCTGAGCGAGCACTTGGTCAATATGCCCCTGGTGGAAGCGGAAGGCGAGCCCCGCCGCAAGTCAGCTTAAAGCGAAGTCTCCCTTCCTTTGCCGAAGATGCTCACCGTTGGCGCGATCAGCCAGATTGCGCCAACGGTGAGTGTCAGCCGCGCTTGTCGAACCCTCAGTCCAGCTTCTCTAAAGAAAAGCCGAGAAGCATGCCAACGATGGTCGCCAAGACCAAGCCTCGGAGCTGGGTCTGGCCCAGATTTCAACTTACAAGGATGATGACGGACCCCCTGCTCGGGCATTCGGCTACAGCGGGTGCTCGTGCGCACATCTCGGGTCGTCGCTTAACGAGCCCTCAGGAGCAGGACCGGAATGCTGACATTGTGTTGCACCCGGCTGGCGGTTGTGCCGAGGACCAGATCGGCCACCAGCTTATGCCCGTGGGTGCCCATGGCTAAAAGGTCGCAGCCTTTCTCGTTGACCCATTTGATGATTTCTCTTGCCGGCTCTCCGTAGCCGAGTTCCGCCGTAACCGGGATGCTGGCGGCTTCAAACTCCGCCTTGACCTTATCCAGGTAGGCTCGACTCTCGGCGATCTCCTCGCCTGCCGCGTTCTTGCCGTGAAATTGTGCCGCGGCGCCTGTTGCCACGCGCAAGAGGATGACTCGGCTGTGCATGATGCCGGCAAGCTCTTTGATATGTTCGATGATCGGCCGGTCTGTTGGTGAAATATCCAAGGACAAGAGAATGGTGTCGTACATAGCTGTTCTCCGTAGCATCCTAACTAACGGGCTGCTGAAAAACAGGTCTGGACTGCTGTGAGCATACTAGCAGTTGCGCTGCAACTCCGTGGCTCACACCTTCCGTAGCGCCTTGCTTGGTCTGCCCCATCACGCGCAACTACTGCGCGTGCCGGGGACTCCGGCTTCGGCGCGTTTTTCAGCAGCCTGCCAAACTTCATCCGCCGGTGATGACGTGCCATGCCGACTTCAGCGACTCGGGCAGGCCGTAGATATCCATCGCGGTAATCACGATAGCGCTACCCCATCCGGCGATCAGCAGGAACCAGCCGCTCCTCCACGCTCCCATTCGTTTACGGGAACTGGTGAAATGCAGAAGCGGGAACATCGCAAACGGTAATTGAAGCGCGAGCACAACCTGGCTGAGGGTCAGCAAGTCGTTGACGCTGCTATCACCGCGGATACCTATGATCAGCACCGCCGGGAGGATGGCCAACCCGCGCGTGATCAGTCGCCGGATCCACGGCGAAACCTTCCAGTGCATGAATCCTTCCATCACGACCTGCCCCGCCAGCGTCCCGGTGATGGTGCTGCTTTGCCCGCTGGCCAGGAGCCCGACGGCAAACAGAATGCTGCCTGCGGCCGTGCCCAGCAGCGGGGCAAGCGTGAGGTATGCCACGCGAATCCAATCGGCGTCGTTTCCGAATTTGACCACCTGGCCACCGGCGACGGTCACGCTATCCTTGCCGTAGAAAACCATCGCCGCGAGCACCATGATGGCGGCGTTGACGAAAAACGCGATCGAGAGGGCAAGCGTCGAGTCGAGCGTATTGAAGCGGACGGCGCTGCGGATGGAGCGCTCATCTTTCTCGAGCTTGCGGCTTTGCACCAGCGCCGAGTGCAGGTAGAGGTTATGCGGCATAACCGTCGCGCCAATGATGCCGATTGCCACATAAGCCATGCCCACCTGGCGAAGGCCGGGAGTGATGAGGGCATGCCCCATTTCCAAAAAGCTGGGAGCGGTCTGCGGGAGGACAAAGATTTCAATGAAGTAGCAGACCCCGATGGTTGCGACCAACAGCAGCACTACCGCTTCAACTGTTCGTACCCCGAAGCGCTGCAGGGCCAGCAATAGCAGCACATCCGTTGCCGTAATGAGGACGGCCCACAATAACGGAATGTGGAACATCAAGTTGAGCGCAACCGCGCTTCCAAGGACCTCGGCTAGGTCGCAGGCGCCGATGGCGACCTCGCACAGCAGCCAATTCGGCCAGCGTGTCCACCGGGGATACCAATCGCGGCAGCACTGCGCCAGATCCTTACCCGTGACCACGCCCAAGCGAGCGGAAATCACCTGCAGAAAAATGGCCATGAGGCTGGCCAGGGCCACCACCCACAGCAGGCCATACTTGAATTGCGCACCGGCGGCCAGATCGGTTCCCCAGTTGCCTGGGTCCATGTACCCGACGCTCACCAGCAGGGCTGGTCCAACGTACGCTCTCCACTGCGCCCAGAAGCCCGCTTCGTGCGGAGGCACCTCCACGGTACCGTGCATCCCTTCGAGCGAGCGCTGGCTAGCCTGAACGGCGTCGCGGTTGCCCGAGGCGGCACCATCGCTGGTCGTCGTCTTGCTCTGACCTGATACGGGGCGGTCCATATCCTGTGTCAGAATACGCCAGATGCGAGGTGCCTGGCCATATGCCGGCCCGGCAGGCAGGTAAAATGAAATATTGTATCTAGCGTCTGTTCGCATCTCAGAGGAAAACAATGGAGGAAGACCATGGATGAGCCCGTACCCCTCTTGACAGTAGAGTTTCTCAGATGGATTGCCGCTCGCCCGCGGACCTACGCCGAGGCCATGGAAGCCTGGCGGAGCAACTGCCCAAGGCATACCGTATGGGAAGATGCGCTCATCGATGGACTCATCCAGCTCGAGAGCGGCGTTACGATGAATCAGTGCGCCGTGATTCTAACTCCGCGGGGCAGAGCCATACTCGACAGCAAATCAAATGCGCAAAGCGCCGCACCGATGAAGACCTCTCAAACGCACCGCTGAAAATCTGGTGCCGAGAGGGGGAATCGGGTGCCCAAAGATGGTTCATCGCCCGTGCCACTGAGGTTCGAATCAATTTGGTGACAGGCGTAAGAGTTCTTGGGGATGATGCTGCCCCTTGGCATAGAATGCATCGGCGATGACACCGCGCGGAACGTGATCCCCGGACTCATATGCACCGCTGACCGCAACCACCGGAATTTCAGGAAAGCGACGGCGCACGACAGAGAGGAACTCGAATCCAGACACTTGCGGGAGCATTCCTCGCACAACTCAGTGGGTAACTGGTAAACCACTTAATACCGACACCACATTTGCTAGTCATGTAGCACAACGCTGACAAGCGAGCTGTGAACGTGCATGCCACCGCCGTTGTAGTCTATGTAGCCAAGCTTCTTGAACCGATTCATAAAAGAGCTTACTTGTGAGCGGGTTGTGCCAATCATTTCGGCAAGGGTTTCCTGACTCATTTTTGCGATGAGCGGTATCGGCTTGGATTCCTGACCAAAGTTGGCCATCAGCAGGAGAAGCCGAGCGAGGCGTTTTTCGCTGGAGTTGAAGAGCTGATCCACCAAGTCCACTTCCATGCGAGCGTTCCGGGAAAGCAAGTAGGCGAGAAAGCGTTCGGCAAATTCCGGTTCCCGGTGGAGTTGGCCTACCATTACCAGCTTCTCCACCCGAATGATGGTGCTCCGTTCGACTGTGCTGGCGGTCGCGAGGCGAAGCGGTTGGCCCGCCAGACAGCCCTCGCCAAAGAAGCTAGCTTTCGGCAGGATGGCAACCACGGCTTCTTTGCCATGCGTGGATACAGCCGTGAGTTTCACCTTGCCGCTCTGGATGAAGAACACTGCATCTGCCGCGTCCCCTTGCGAAAAGACGAATTCACCAGCTCGGTACTCCTGACTGGTTTTTCCAGCCGCGAGTTTTGCTAGGAAGAGGAGGGAATCGAATGGGGTTGTCCGTTTAGGTGACGCATCAATCTCTACCGAACTGAGTGAAGCTGTACCCGGGCGCGAAGGAACGATCTGCTTACCAGGATGCTTCCGGCTCTTCTTCCCTTGGATGACTTTTGTTGGCACAATGCCGTGATCAGCAACGACGGAACGTTTGACAGCCATGGAAATCCCCCCTCTGGCGTATGCCGCGTGGTGTCGGCGCTTATTATCGAAGTGCTGGAAGTCAAAGTCTGGTCAAAAGTGAACACTGGGCATAAATTGCCATGAAGTCGTAAATCCGGGTCTCGAATCGCGTTGAAGCGTAGGGTGCCCCACAGCCCTCAAAACGGAAATTCACGGCTCATTCGCAAAATTGACTTTCGCTTTCAGCAGTTCGCCCAAGGTGGTCGCCACCATTTTCGGATTCAATACAGCTTGCCAAAATGCTGTTGCAGAGACTTGAGCCGGGATGAGGTTCCAGGGGGGATTCGGCTCACCTGCCAACAAAAGACACTTGCTCGCGTTCCATAACGGAATTTGCAGGGTGAGGTTCGCGAAGGACGAGTCTGTAACACCTCTTGCCTCGTGAGCGGTATTGCTCAGACAGCTCCATCCGAACCCGCTAACGTAAGAAATACCTCGTGCGCTGCGAATGCAACCGAAGTAAGAAACGCGGCGCAGGGGTAGAAGAAGAGGCGGAAACTGTGAAGAAACTTATGCTGTTAGTTGCGTTGCTGAGTCTGGCCACGTTCGGCTGGGCGGAGTCGAAGCTCGAATCATCGAACGATCGCATGGATAACGCAGCCAAAGTGCTGCACGAGATTATGGCTGCGCCCGACAGGGGTATTCCGGAAGAGGTATTGGAACATGCAAAGTGCGTAGCCGTAGTACCGCACATGATCAAGGGCGGCTTCGTGTTTGGCGCTGAGGGCGGCCGAGGCGTAGCTACATGCCGCACTGCCGATGGCTGGAGTGCACCGGCGTTTTTTGCGATCACGGGTGGTAGCTGGGGATTTCAGATCGGGATCGAAGGCGTAGATCTGGTCATGATCATCCAGAATGAAAAAGGCATGCAGCGGTTGCTTGCCAGCAAATTCCAGCTTGGAGCGGATGCCTCGGCGGCCGCCGGACCGGTAGGACGTCATGCTTCGGCCGATACCGACTGGAAGCTGAATACCGAGATTTTGACCTACTCGCGCGCCAAGGGCGCTTTTGCTGGACTGACGTTGACCGGCGCTTCGATTCGTCGCGACGACGATTCCATGCAGGCCGTTTACGGGCGTCATGTTTCGACCCGGAACGTATTAATGGGTAACGTGTCGGCGACGCCTGCGGCGCGGTCGTTCCTCCACGCAGTCCGGAACGCAAAGGCAGAGGCCATAGCTGCAAGATAGTAGTTGGATGTAGAACGCGCGGGTGCACCCGAGAAAGCTGTCAGCTCTCGGGTGCCCACGATGCGGAAAGAAGGCGAATATGCTTTGGACAATTATGGTGATCCTCCTGGTCATGTGGCTTCTCGGTTTCAGCTTTCATATCGCCGGGGGCCTGATCCACCTGCTGCTCGTTATTGCGGTGGTGGTTCTGATCGTTAACTTAGTCCGTAGGACGGCGTGAGCCGATCTGAAACTCTACCCCTTGTTGCCGGAGGGCTCTTGTTAGCCCAACCCAACCTTGCGGAGGTGTGTAATGTCTGCTCGTGGCATCCCAGAACCTCGACTACCGAACCCGAAGTGCCAGTTCAGCCTAAACGTAGACCATGGCCCTTTCCTCATGAAACACACTTTCGAACACGTTGAATTGAGCGACGCTACCGGGTCCCGCGAACAAGGCGAAGAGCGACTCCGCGACGAAATAGCCTGGTCGCAAATAGATGACGAAGGTCGTCCCAAGCAACATCAACTGTCCCATCTGCGCCAAGTCATTACGCGGATAGGAAGCGTGCTATTGATAATTGTGGGCCTCGCCGCTCTACCCATGCTGGCAAAGGCTCAATCACTGGCCGATTCGGGAAACTTTCCTAGCATTGCTGCAAGCATAGCCCCGGCGCAACGAGATCTGACCTATACGCGTCCGACGCAGACTACGAAGCTCCGCAACTACTTCTTCGACGCGTTTGGCCCGTATCCCATCGTCGGCGCTGCGCTCGCGGCTGGCATCAGCCAGGCAGATAACGCGCCGCCGGAGTGGAAGCAAGGCGCCGAGGGTTACGGCAAGCGATTCGGGTCCGCCTTCGGCAATCGCAGCGGTAAGCACCACGACGCGTTATGCGCTAGCAGAAGCCTTCAAGGAAGACACGTTGTACTACCGCTGTGAGTGCAAAGGCGTGTTTCCGCGGCTGCGCCATGCCGTGATTTCGACCTTGACAGCACGCCGCGGCGAAGACGGCCACCGCGTCTTCTCTTTCCCTGCGCTCGTCGCGCCGTATGCGGGCACGATGACAGCCGTCTACGGTTGGTACCCCGGCCGCTACGGCGCCAGGGATGCGCTCCGCATGGGCAACTACAACCTGCTGGTGTTTGCGGGCGAGAACATCGCCCTGGAGTTCCTCTATAGCGGCCCCCACTCCTTGCTCTCTCGCATGCACTTGAACAATGCGCACGGGGCGCCAGATCAGGGTCCAAATCGGTGAGCGACCGGAAACTCATGGCGGTCGCAGGCGTGGACCCTCCACTTCCGGGGCGAGGGATGTTGCTCATGTCCCGCGCCTTGAGTTCCTCCATGGGCCTGATCAATGAATTTTTCGAGTGGTTCGGCGATCTGGGCATATTCTTCTGGCAAGTTGTGCGGGCTGCAGTGACGCCGCCGTTTGAATTCCGCGAACTGTTTCGACAGCTCGACGAGATCGGATCAAAGTCCCTGCCGCTGGTCGCTTTGGCCGGCGCCGCCACCGGAGCTGTACTTTCTTTGGAAGCCCGTTACAGCCTGACTCGATTTGGCGCCAAGTCGCTGCTTCCGGCGGCTATCGTGTTCTCCGTTATCCACGAGACCGGTCCGATCATCACCGGTCTGGTAGTGAGTGGCCGAGTAGGCGCCGGCATTGGCGCTGAGTTGGCGTCGATGAAAGTCACCGAGCAGATCGATGCTATCGAGGCATCTGCGGTCAACCCTTATAGGCTGCTGGTGGCGACCCGCATCCTGGCTTGCATCCTGATGCTCCCATTCCTGACTCTCGCTGCCGACTTATGCGGCTTGATTATGGGCTGGGTTGCGCAGGCCCTGGTTGAGCCGCTTTCGTTACACCAGTTCATCAACAGTGGTTTTAAGGGCGCAGATTTTAACGATTTCCTGCCGCCCACGTTCAAGACCGCTGTGTTTGGCCTGATCATTGGGCTGATCGCGTGCTTTCAGGGAATGCGGACACAGGGCGGTGCCGCGGGCGTGGGTCGTGCGGCCACGAGTTCGGTAGTCTTGTCCTCGCTGTTCGTGATCCTGGCCGATGTCGTGCTGGTGAAATTCATTATCATATTTTTCCCGTGAACATTGATTAAACAGCTCGCGAAACAAGTATGGACACAATCGACCAAATTGCGATGAAGCCCGGAGAAGCCGCTGAAGGTGACAGTGCACCAGTTGTCGCCGTCGAGGACTTACATAAGTCATTCGGAAGTCAAAAGGTGCTGAACGGGATTAGCTTGACCGTGAGCCGTGGCGAGACGCTGGCGGTGTTGGGACGCAGTGGAACCGGGAAGAGCGTATTGCTGAAGCTCATCATCGGCCTGCAGCAGCCTGACTCTGGATCGGTTCGCATTCACGGTCAAGACATTGTCGGCTTGGCTCTCGACCAGATGGGCAAGATCAGGAAGAAGATGGGTTTTCTATTTCAGCACGCCGCACTTTACGATTCGCTGACCGTCGCGCAGAACGTGGCCTTTCCGCTACAGCACCATAAGAAGAATATGTCGAGGTCTGAGCAGGGCGACCGGGTCAAGGAATTACTGGCGGAAGTGGGCATGGAAGGGAACCTTGACAAGATGCCTTCGGATATCTCGGGCGGAATGCAGAAACGAGTAGGGCTGGCGCGTGCGCTGGCTTTGGAGCCGGATATTCTGCTGCTCGACGAGCCCACCGCGGGTCTCGACCCCATCAGTTCCGCGGAGATCGATGATTTAGTCCTCAAGCTCCAAGCGGAACATCACATGGCATCCATCGTAGTGACTCACGATCTGCACAGCGCAAAGACGATTGCAAACCGTCTGGCCCTGCTCAATGAGGGAAATGTGGTGATCGAAGGCAACTTTGAAGAACTTCAAAAAAGTGACATCGAGTTTGTTCGGGAATTTCTAAAGCATTCGTAGGAGAACATATGTCGAGAGCGGCGCGGTTAGGAGCTTTCATCGTTGTGACACTTGCAATTCTCGTGGTCGGTGTCTTCATCATCGGAAGCAAGCAGTATCTTTTCAGCTCCACGTACCAACTGAAGGCGCAATTCGACAATGTGGTGGGGTTGGACGCCGGGGGAGATGTGCGGGTGGGCGGGGTCCACAGTGGAACCGTACGCAATATCGTATTGCCTCACAAGCCGGGCGAAAAGGTCACCGTAGTCATGGATCTTGGCAGGTCAACGCATGAGATCATCAAGCAAGACTCCGTAGCATCAATCGAAACCGAGGGGCTGTTGGGCAACCAGTATATGGCAATCTCGTTTGGATCCGCTCGGTCAGCCGACGTGCATGATGGCGATATCATCGCCAGCCGGACACCACTTGAAATGTCAGACCTGCTCAGAAAGACGAGCGACATTCTGGACGGCAGCCAGCAAGCCATACAGAACGCCACTCGGGCGACGGCAAATCTGGACTCGATAAGCGCCAAGATCGATAGGGGACAGGGAACCGCAGGAGCGCTGGTCAACGATAAACAGCTCTATAACAACCTCGAACAAACGACGAGCTCTATGCGTGACACGATGGTCCAGGCGCAAGCAGGGGTTACCGACTTTCAGGAGAATATGGAAGCCTTGAAACACAACTTTTTCCTGCGCGGGTATTTCAAGACCCGCGGCTACGAAGATTCCTCCGAGCTGGCAAAGAATGCTATCGAACGGCTGCCGCAAGGCACACCGATAAAGGAATTTACGTACCCGTCGAAGCAGCTTTTCGATAAACGCGATTCGGCCAAGCTGAAGAACCAGAAATCTCTAAACGCGGGCGGCGAGTTTCTGGCGAATAACCAGTTTGGGTTTGCGTTGGTCGTCGTATCCGCCGGCATGGAAGGCGACACCCAGAAGGACTTGGTGCTGACGGAAGCTCGGGCTATGGTTGTTCGCGAGTATCTGGTCGAGAACTTCGGCTTCGATGATAGTCAGCTTAAAACCCTGGGAATGGGTAAGCAGACGGGCGCTAATTCGGATGCCGGCTGGGGTACGGTGCGGATTCTCATCTATCCAGCCGGGACCGAGATTCCACCTAACAAGCAAACGCCGGCGGGTATCTCGTCTAAAACAACCTCAGACCAACCGGTGCAGGCTTCTGCGGCCGCAACACCGAAACCACAGTAGCGGCTCCCGTGACCGGCGAAAGCGGGGATGGCTCGCGCAATCGACAAATCTCCGATAGATCCGAATGATTCTTTCGGAAATTCCCATTGGTGTTCGCCCTGATGGGTTGGCTGCGCTCTTTTCTCCTGTTGCTGCATTTGATTTACTGTCACCTTCAGAATGCACCCGGCCACGCTCTCCTCCAAAAACCTTGAAATGACTAAAGGTTGGGATATTTGTGAGCTGTGAGCAAATGTGCACAGATTCAGCGGTGATGGGGCTCTATCATCCCTTCTGAACACGTACCAAAGGAGAATCACATGACTTCCAAGAAACTATTTGCTGCCGCTATGGGGCCGCTCGTTATGCTCGCCCTATCGTTGCCTGTAATGGCGCAGACCAACACGGAATCCCGCAGCGACAGCAGCACGACAACCACGTCGCAAGATGCACCGCGACAGGCCGAAACCACTCAGACGACTGAGACTAAGAAGAAGTACAAGAACCACCACCATAAAGTAAAGGAAAGCGAAAAAACCACCACGACCACCCAGCCACAGCACAATGACGAGCAGAGAAGTACAACGACGAGCACAGAGACCCACGAACAGCACGCGGAACACACGCAGCAATAGTCAACGGGCGTTCATAGCAAAACAAAATGTTCGCACAGTCCCTGCGCTCGAGTTTCGATCTTTGGATCGGTCGCAGGGACTTTCGCCGTGACCTAAACCAGCAAGTCTGTCCTAAGCGGCACTCTGTTTCCCGTCTCCTGATTCGTCGGCACGCGCCCCAGACGTGACGCGATGATTGACGTGCCGGAAGCGGTCGGCATGCAGTTTTGCCGCTTCACCTTCGCTATGAACCGCATGCTGCGTGTGTCCGTGAGCCAGTTAGGCGTGGTGTGCGGCCTCCCCGTACATTATCGAATTTATCGCTGCGGTGGACTTAGGTTATGGCAAAGAGACGAGGCAATCCTAATTGGGGCAAGCCGGAGCCAATTGGGCCGGTGACTCCGCGATCACTGAATTCGAGCAGGTTGTTCGCGAATTCAATCTGCAACCCGATCAGTACATCCGCTCAATTCGTCTTCGTGAGTGGGCGAATCGCAACAAGAACTCGAAATACATTCCCGAACCTCTTCTTGAGGCGTGGGGTTTCGAGATCGAATCGACGATATATGGGATTTACTCAGACGACGGCTCCCCTTTGATCTCCGGAGCATGATTCGACGACAAAATGAGCAATATTGCTCAGACGTGAACTCCAGGAAATGGCATTGTTTTCCTCGAGAGAGTAGGCGGGATAGGTTACGAACAACCCTAACCTGGCAGCTGAAAAGCAAAACGAGAAGCTTGCAGACAAAAGTAGGTCATCGCGGCACCCCGCGCCAGGAAGCACATGCCCGAAAGCCCCAAGACGCTAATAGAACAGCCTTTCGACAGGGATGAGGCAATAGAAGTTCCATCCGCACCCGTTGTCATCCCTGCCCCGACAGAGAGCGCACGCCCCGGGAAGACCAAGCCTTCCCGCCGGCGCTGGCTGGGCTGTCGCTATTCGTTCTTCTCCTGCTGGGTTTAGGCGTGTATTTTCTGTGGCCGAAGATTGCTCGGCTGCAATCCGCAAGCACGCCGTCAAAAGCCGGAGGGACAGGTCCGGCTCCCATACCAGTGGTTGCAGCGAAAACCCGCAAGGGCGACATCGGCGTATATTATACGGGGCTTGGCGCCGTTACGCCTTTCGCTACGGTTACGGTAAGAAGCCGGGTTGACGGGCAGTTGATCAGCGTTCGCTATCGCGAAGGCGACATGGTTCACAAAGGCGATCTGTTAGTGGAAATCGACGACGGGCCCTATCAGGCCGCGCTGACCCAGGCCGAAGGGCAACTGATCCGGGACCAAGCCACGCTGGAGAACGCGCGGATCGATCTGGCCCGCTATCAACAGTTGGCCCCGCTGAAGGCCATTCCGGAGCAACAGCTTGCCACCCAAGATGGCGACGCGTGCATCAGGACGAGGGAGTCGTGAAACTCGATCAGGGCCAAATCGAAAGCGCCAAAGTCAATCTGGCGTACACCAAGATCACGGCCCCGGTCACTGGACGAATTGGATTGCGGCTGGTCGATCAAGGGAATATCGTTCAAGCCGCCGACACCAACGGATTGCTGGTCATCACCCAGATGGACCCGATCAGCGTGATCTTTACGATCTGCCGAAGATCAACTTCAGGTCGTGCTCCAGAAGATGGCGGCCGGGCAGACGCTTGAAGTCGATGCTTACGATCGCGCGCCAAGACGAAGCTCGCGCAAGGGTCATTGACCACGCTCGACAATCAGATCGATCCGACCACCGGCACGCTTAAGCTAAGAGCAACATTTGAGAACGCGAAGGGCACGCTGTATCCCAATCAGTTCGTAAACGCGCGATTGCTGGTCCAGGAAAAGCGCGGAGTAACGCTGGTGCCAACCGCCGCCATACAGCGCAACTCTCAAGCGACCTATGTATACGTGGTGAAGCCGGATTCAACGGTGACCGTGCGTCCGATCACCATCGGCACCACGGAAGGCGACGACTCCGAAGTCACGTCGGGGCTGATGCCGGGAGAAGTCGTGGTCATGACCGGCGTCGACAAACTGCAGGAAGGGAGCAAGGTTACCGCCCAGATCCCCTCTGCGAATGCTCCGGCTAGCCCGCCGGCGGCAGTCCTCCAGTGAACCCGTCCGCCAAGAAGGGCGGCAAGGCCCAAAAGGGGAAGTAGATGAAGCGGACTCCGAACCTCCGGTCACGGCGCTCCTCCTCGCACTGCTGGTTTCGGCCGGATGCACGGTCGGGCCCAATTATAAACGGCCCTCAGCCGCCGCGCCGCCCGCGTTCAAAGAGCAGCCGCCCGAGAACTTCAAGGAAGCCGAAGCGGCCGGCTGGAAGCAATCCCAGCCCGGCGATGCGTACTCGAAAGGCCGCTGGTGGGAACTGTACAACGATCCGGCTCTGAACGCGCTGGAAGAACAGGTCAGTGTTTCGAACCAGAACGTAATGCAAGCCGAGGCGCAATACCGGCAAGCCAAAGCAGCGGTAAGCGTGGCCCGTGCCGCATTGTTCCCGACCGTCGACCACGTCTCCGGCGATCACCGCCGCGGGTCGGGGGGCGGAAACGCACTGACCCAGGCTCGGGGGACTATCCGGAGCGAACGTTTCAATCTGCCGTTCAATGTCGCATGGGAGCCGGATTTGTGGGGAAGCATCCGCCGCGGTGTGACGGCCAGCGCCGCGACGGCCCAGTCTTTGGCGGCGAACGTGGGAAATGCGCGCTTGCTGTACCAAGCCGAACTCGCACAAGACTACTTCGGCCTTCACGGGACCGACGGCGAAGCCGACCTACTCATGCGCACGGAGGCATCCTATGAGGAGTACCTCACGCTGACGCAGAACCGCTTCACCGCCGGAGTCGCGTCGGACCTGGACGTTTCCCAGGCAGAATCGCAACTCTACGGCGTGCAGTCGCAATTGATGGACCTGGGCGTACAGCGCGCGGCGTTTGAACACGCCATCGCCATCCTGATTGGCAAAGCGCCCGGCGGAACTCACGATTCCAGCGTGGCATTGACCACGCCTCCGCCGCCCGTGCCGCTCGGGGTTCCATCCGAACTACTGGAACGAAGGCCGGACATCGCCAGCGCGGAGCGGCAGGTGGCCGCGGCCAACGAGCAGATCGGGATCGCCATGGCGGCCTTCTATCCGAATCTGAGCTTGACTGCCAGCGCCGGACTTGAAAATTCCAGCTTGGCAAAATGGTTCACCTGGCCCAGCCGCTTTTGGTCGGTTGGACCGCAACTGGCGGAAACGCTTTTTGACGCTGGCCGCCGCCGCGGCGTGATCGCGGAACAGCGGGCCGCCTATGATGCGACGGTGGCCGCGCTACCGGCAGACTGTGCTCACCGCGATGCAGCAGGTGGAAGACAATCTGGCCGCATTGCGCATTCTGGCGGGGGAGGCGGACAAAGTGCAGCAAACCGTTCAAGCCGCCAATCGGCTCTCTGGATATATCCGACGGCGCAGTACCGCGCCGGAACGGCAAGTTATCTGACGGTCATCACCGCACAGGCAACGCTGCTCAACGCCCAAGTGACAGCGGTAAACCTGTTGACCCGCCGCCTGACGGCGAGCGTGCTGTTGATCGAAGCGTTGGGCGGAGGATGGAATGCGTCCCAACTGCCCACCGAGCAGAATGTTACAGCCTCCCGATGACGATCGGTCAGGGCAACGAGGTTACGGAAGGAGAATTAGATGAATCCTTCCCGCGATCTTCATTCTCCGGCCGGTGGCCACCACGATGCTGATGATCGGCATCCTGCTGGCAGGCGCCGTGGGGTATACCCAACTGCCCGTTTCGGCGCTTGCCGGAAGTCGACTATCCGATCATTCAAGTCACCACGTTCTATCCCGGCGCCAGCCCGGACGTGATGGCGTCTTCGGTGACCGCGCCGCTCGAACGCCAGTTCGGGCAGGTGCCCGGACTCCAGCAGATGACTTCCACCAGTTCCGACGGCAGTTCGGTGATCACCCTGCAATTCAACCTCAGCCTGAGTATCGATGTGGCCGAACAGGAAGTGCAGCAATCGATCAATGCCTCGGGTACGTACCTCCCGGCGGACCTGCCGGTCCCTCCGGTCTACAGCAAGACCAATCCGGCCGATACCCCGATCCTGACGCTCGCCCTGACCTCGACCGAACTTCCGCTGTCGAAGGTTGAGGACCTCGCCGACACGCGGCTGGCGCCGAAGATGTCGCAGTTGCCCGGCGTCGGCCTGGTCAGCATCAGCGGCGGACAGAAACCGGCCGTCCGGATTCAGGCGAATCCCACGGCGATGGCCTCTTACGGCCTCAATCTGGAGGATCTGCGCACCGCCATCGTCGCCGCCAACGTCAATCAGGCCAAAGGGAACTTCGATGGAGCGCATCAGGCCTACCAGATCGGAGCCAACGACCAGTTGCTCTCCAGCAGCGATTACGCTCCGCTCATCATCGCGTACAAGAACGGCGCCCCGGTCAAATTGACCGATGTTGCCACAATCCTCGATGACACCGAGAACATCCGGCAGGCCGCCTGGATGAACCAGACCCCCTCGGTGATCTTGAACATTCAACGGCAGCCCGGAGCGAACATCATCTCGGTCGTCGATCGAATCAAAACAACTGCTGCCTCAACTCACCTCGTCCCTGCCGTCCTCCATCCGCGTCAGCATCCTGACCGACAGGACCACCACCATTCGCGCCTCCGTGAGCGACGTGCAGTTCGAGCTGATGCTTACGGTGGCGCTGGTGGTGATGGTCATGTTCCTCTTCCTGCGCAACATTGCCGCGACCATCATTCCCGGCATCGCCGTTCCGCTGTCGCTGGTCGCCACCTTCGGAGTGATGTATCTGCTCGGCTACAGCCTGAACAACCTGACTTTGATGGCCTTGACGATTTCAACCGGCTTCGTGGTGGACGATGCGATCGTCATGATCGAGAACATCACCCGCTACATCGAAGCGGGCGAGTACCCCTGGAAGCCGCGCTCAAAGGCTCCGCGCAAATTGGCTTCACGATCGTCTCGTTGACCGTCTCCCTGATTGCCGTTCTCATCCCTTTGTTATTCATGGGCGATATCGTGGGCCGCCTGTTTCGTGAATTTGCCGTCACGCTGAGCGTGACCATCCTGGCCTCGGCCGTGGTTTCGCTCACCCTCACTCCGATGATGTGCTCCAAACTGTTGAAGCACACGCCCGAGGCGAGCCAAGGGCGCTTCTATCGCGCCTCGGAGCGCGCATTCAATGCGGTCATCGCCTTCTATGGCAAGACGCTAAAGTGGGTGCTTGGCTGGCAGCTCGCGACGCTGCTGGTCGCGGCCGCGACTCTCGGTTTGACCATCTTCCTGTTCTTCGTAATTCCCAAAGGATTCTTCCCCATTCAAGATACGGGCGTCATCCAGGGGGTCTCCGAAGCGGCCCAGTCGGTGTCCTTTCCGGAAATGTCCAGGCAGCAGCAGCAGTTGACCAAGATCATTCTGCAAGATCCGGCCGTCGATAATCTGTCCTCTTTCATCGGAATCGACGGAACCAACACCACCTTGAATAGCGGACGCATTCTTATCAACTTGAAACCGCTTGCCGCGCGAAAGATCAGCGCGAGCGATGTCATTCGCCGCTTGCAGCCGGAACTGGCGAAGGTGCCGGGCATCACGCTGTTCATGCAGCCGGTGCAGGATCTCTCGGTCGAAGACCGCGTGAGCCGTACGCAATTCCAGTACACGCTGGAAGATCCGAACGTGGACGAGTTGAATGCCTTCGCGCCGCAGATGCTCGCCAAGCTGCAGAAGCTGCCGCAATTGAGCGACGTGGCGAGCGATCAACAAATCCTTGGTCTTCGGGCGAAGCTGGTGTTCGACCGCAACACCGCCTCGCGCTTAGGGATCACGACATCGGCGATCGACCAAACGCTTATATGACGCCTACGGCCAGCGGGAAGTGTCGACCATGTTTACGCAGTTGAACCAATATCACGTGGTGCTGGAAGTGAAGCCCGGGTTCGACAGGAATCCTTCCGACCTGAGCGATTTGTTTATCCGGGCAGCGCACAGCATGCTTCCGGCGCTCCTTCGATTCAATCCTCCTCGGCGTTTCCGAATGGCGGCCAGATCCCGCTCAATACCTTCTCCCACGTGGAGACCACCACCGTTCCCATCACCGTGAACCACCAAGGTCAGTTTCCTGTGGTTACGCTCTCTTTCAATCTGGCCCCAAACGCATCCTTGGGTGACGCCGTCACGGCCGTGAACAAAGTGAAAGACGAAATGGGCATGCCGCCGAGTATCCAGGCCGCCTATCAGGGCACGGCCCAGGCCTTCCAGGCATCGTTGGCCAACGAGCCGGTGCTGATTGCCGCGGCGCTGATTACGGTCTATCTCGTCTTGGGCATCCTCTATGAAAGCTACATTCATCCGTTGACGATCCTGTCCGCGCTGCCTTCCGCGGGCGTCGGCGCCTTGCTCGCTCTGATCATCTTCCGGAACGATTTCAGCGTGATCGCCTTGATCGGCATCGTCCTGCTGATCGGGATCGTGAAAAAGAACGCCATCATGATGATCGATTTCGCCCTCGCGGCGGAGCGCAAGGAGGGCATGAAACCGGAAGAGGCCATCTATCAGGCATGCCTTCTACGCTTCCGTCCGATCATGATGACCACCATGGCGGCGCTGCTCGGCGCGGTGCCTTTGGCCCTCGGTTCCGGCAGCGGCTCGGAGTTGCGCCGGCCCTTGGGAATTACGATCATCGGCGGGCTGCTCATCAGCCAACTGTTGACGCTTTACACGACGCCGGTTATCTACATTTGGTTCGATCGGCTGGCAGCGCGATTCTCGCGGCAGCCCGAGGCCAGCAAGTCCCTGCCGGGGCCGAGCCGGCTTCCGGCAGAGTAATCGATGAACATTTCGGAACCCTTCATCCGGAAGCCCGTCGCCACCACACTTCTGGTGGTCGCGATTACATTGGCCGGCGCCGCGGCATACCGGTTGCTCCCGGTGTCGCCGCTACCTGAGGTGGAGTTTCCGACCATCTCCGTGAGCGCCGGTTTGCCTGGGGCGAGTCCTGAGACGATGGCCTCATCGGTGGCGACGCCGCTGGAGCGCCAATTCGGACGGATTGCGGCGGTCACCGAGATGACCTCGTCGAGCGCCCTCGGATCTACCAGCATCACGCTGCAATTCGATCTGGATCGAGACATCGACGCGGCCGCGCGCGACGTACAAGCCGCCATCAACGCCGCCCGCGGCTATCTTCCGATCCAATCTTCCCAACAACCCTTCGTACCGGAAAGTGAATCCGGCCGACTCGCCATCTTCATGTTGGCACTCACCTCGCCCGTTCTTACCAGGGGCCAGATGTACGACGCCGCCTCGACAATCATGGCGCAGAACTGGCCCAGGTGAGCGGAGTAGGACAGGTCACCGTGGGAGGAAGCTCACTTCCGGGTGTTCGGATCGAGCTGAATCCGACAGCCCTGAATAAGTATGGCATCGGTCTGGAGCAGGTCCGGACCGCGTTGA